>NZ_JBQAEH010000003.1:0-643299 GCF_051915225.1 Bacillus cereus group sp. MYBK95-2
CCAAACAGAGCAACAGCTATTGGATTTGTGTAAAACTCTATTTCGTATAACTGAAGAACCATTTGTAGTAAATCAGCATAGTTTTTACTTATCTCTTAGTATAGGAATAGCGGTGTATCCATTTGGAGGAATAAATACTACTACACTTTTACAACACGCTGATATCGCTATGTATAGCGCAAAGGAAAAAGGTAACAATGCTGTTTGTATGTATGACGAGACATTATCTCAAAAAGTAACTCGTCGATTACGATTAGAACAGGATTTACCAAATGCAATTGAAAATAATGAGTTGTTTTTATTGTATCAACCACAAATTGATAGTAAGGCAGGTAAGGTTATTGGTGCAGAGGCTTTAATACGTTGGCAACATCCAGAGCTTGGGCTGATTTCTCCTTTTGAGTTTATACCTATCGCAGAAGAAACGGCGCAGATTATTTCAATTGGAAAGTGGACGTTACAGAAAGCGTGTCGACAACTGAAAGAATGGCATTCTGCGGGTTTTTCAAATCTAAAGATGGGGATAAATTTATCAGCTATAGAGTTTGAACAGAAAGATTTTGTTCAAACAATGATATCTACTATAGAAGAGATAGGAGTACCTGCTAATTCGATTGATTTGGAATTAACAGAGCGAATTGCAATGGTAGATGAAAGAGAAACTTTATCAAAGTTAAAAGCATTAAAATCATTTGGTGTACATTTATCAATTGACGATTTTGGTACAGGTTATTCTTCACTAGCGTATCTGCCTCTTTATCCAATTGATACTTTGAAAATTCCAAGAGAATTTGTTAATAGGATTGGAACTTCTACTGATGGAGATGAAATTATACAAACCATTATTTCACTTGCTCATACTTTAAACATGAAAGTGATAGCAGAAGGGGTAGAAACGAAGGAACAATTAACAGTGTTACAACGTAATGTATGTTATCTAATTCAGGGCTATTACTACAGTAAACCTGTAAATGAAGATGAATTTATGGATTTTTTAATTGTAATGCAAAATGAATAAGTGAAAAATTGATATATGTATGAAGTAAAGTGAAAAGACGTTCTATCCATTTGGAGTAGAACGTCTATTTTATGTTTATTTTCAGTAGTTATGCAGTTATGTTTATGTTTCAGCCTTTGAAAGTAAAATAAGTATCTATATTCTTTGTGTTAGGGATGATTTTAAAAATATTTTATTTATAAAAATATGATGTTCATTTGTAGAAGATGGATAATTAATCAAGGGGCAAGAACCTCATTAGATAGGTGTTGGAAAAATAGTCCATATAAGATGCTACACGAGTTGTATCCAGGGAAATTTAAAGAATGGGAATTCAGGTTCCACATAGACCCTAGTTGATTTATATAGTTGCACAGGTCTAGGTCTAGATAAGGAAAACGTCCATAGCAGGTGATTATTTCTTTGTTATATAGAAAATACACATTAAACGTGTATGTGAACAAAATGAACATTTGGTTAAAAAGAGTATATAAATAGAAAGCACCTAATTATTGGATTCATATTTTAGTCTGAGAGGCACAAATTCGATGCGACGTGAAAAGGATTTGTTGAAATAATGGAGGGCTGATCTGCAAGCTGTTCAAGAAGAGAAGAGGCTGAAGAAGAAGGCTAAGAAAAAGAATAAGAAATATAGCATTCCTGGTAATACAGCTGAATTCATGAATGGAAAGAATACTTTTCGTAGAGAGAATGGGGTATGGAAGCAAAGAAATAAATGATATGAGAATCAATAGTTTTGATTAAATGTATAGGAATTGTTGTAAGCGCTACTGCGGATTGGGTGGTGTTTTGTTTGTTGTTAAGAGAAAGTAAGGTGTGAGGGGATGGAGGGTTATGCCAACCTTCCTTTTGAAAAAAGATTGGCATTGTTGTTACATACGTAATTTAATAAAACTTGTCTTAAGTGGTATAACTTCCACTATTACTTTTTCTAAAATACGAAAATCTCACCGTACGAATTCCAAGAGAGTTATTATAAAGTGTAAGACTCATTTAAGAGTTAAAAAACCATTTTGTTGAATCTCTTTCCAAAATGGTTTTATTATTAATTTTGTGAAAAGCGGGTATCAAGGTTACAGATTTTAAAGTAAAAGATTATTTATTTGCGTCTGGCAATATCATCTGCTAAACGGATTAATTCCTCCATAGTAATCTTTCTCCGTAACTTATCCTTTATGACTTTCTCCATTTCCTTTGTAACAGTCAATCCCTCAATTGCTAAGGTCGCCTTTGCTGCTTCAAAAGCTTTTTGCAGCTCTTCCTCATTTTTAAACATAATTTGTATCATCTCTTTCAATTTTAATTTATTTTTAATTGTTATTTCTGCCTACTAAACCTAAAAATATATAAAAATTAGTTGAATGGGGGTTGTGCCATTACAACTTTGTGAAAATAAAACGGGATTCAATATTTAATCATTAAAAGGATCAAGTTATATATATAGAATCTAAAACAGAGATATCTAGTACGGAATTATATTATGAGAACAGAGCATATCAAGTTGAAAAGGATGTATCTATGAAATTGCTTTTCCAGTACGTAAAATACAGGGTACTACATGTTTTTTGTCTGGTGGTAAATGTAAGAAGAATAAATCGTTTGTTAATAAGCGGGAATTTCCGGTGATTCATTACTTTCAAATGATAAAACAAGCACCCATTCGAGTGCTTGTTTTATCACGATTTAGAAGTTTCCTCATAACCATGATTTCTATGACTAGGATTTACTCCATCCCTATTTGAGTTTTACTTACTGCTAACTTTTGACCATCTTTTTCAATGAAACTAACGGTGAAATTAGCTCCTGTGCCACCTTTTGCATTTTTACTCCAACTAGCAGTATACGTTTTTACATTTTTACTTGTAGAATCAGATTTGATGTCAGGTTCGCCATATTTAGCAACTAGATCCTCGTATTTATCTCCACCTTCACCAGTTACAGGATCACCAGTTTTAATAGTATCCACATCGGCAACCGTTATCTTCTTTTTATCGTCCTTTTTCGTTTCTTGTTTTTGGTCTTGTTTTGCTTCTTTCTTAGCCTCTTGTTTTGGTTCATCTTTCTTTTCTGTAGAAGCTTTGTTTGACGAATCATCACAAGCAACTAGACTCATCGCTAAAGCACTTCCTAATGCAATGGTACTCAACTTTTTGAACATGTTTAATTCCTCCATTTTGAAAATTGTAAAATTCCACAGATGATTATACCAAATTAAGGTAAATGGTGATGTCGTATTCTGTCGAGATAAGAAAAAAACCATAACGCAAGTTCTACCGTTCACTCTAATTGGTAACGAACCGTTATTTGAAGTGTATTGGAAATACTACTATATATTGTTTTTTCTAAATTTTACAATATATAAAAGAGAGGTTTTCACATGGGAGATGTAATCGGTGATGTATTAGGAGGACTCTTTATGTCCATCCCTTCAAAAAGGGAAAAAGTCATTCGTAAAAATTTTAAGCTTTTGGAAAAAGAAGTGTGGTTTAAAGAAATAGAGCATAGATATGGTAGTTTAATGGTTTTTAACCATTCTATTAGAGATTTTGTAGCAAATGAGAACCTAGAGGATATCTTAAAGGATGTTGAGAAAACTCATACATTTCTTCATGAATTAGAAAAACTACTGCAGCAAGAAAAGATTTAATTGACGTAGTAGTGAAGGAATGTTTTATCCGTAAAGGATACTTCAAGCGTAGAGGTCTAAGGATATAGGTTTAGATGAAACAAGAAATCAATTATATGAAAAATTGCTTTATTGATTGATATATTCAGCTCTTGGAGAATTATTTCTTGTTTAGTGGATAGAATGATTCAATTTGCATGAACATCGTCAAATAGAGCAAATTAAAAAGGGGAAATTGTTTTGTGAAGTTGGAAGTGAAAATCATTGTCTATTTTTTGAGCCATTTAAAATAGCGTCAAGTTCTTACGTAATATATTAGAAGCTTGGTACTGATCTATACAAAGAAAAGACACCAAAGGCGCCTTTCTCCGTATGTAACCATCTTAAGTTTAATGTTATGGATAAGATTCCTAACCAAAATGATTGTTGCAATTTAATATATTTTGAATACATGGATGTGTGCATTTCTATGACAAATAGATTATGAACTATCATGCAAGTTCGTATATTATTAATAATCATTTTCATCTGAGTTACTATTATAACTAGAATTATAAGAAGGACTATCATACTTAGAGGAATCTTCATTTTTGTAACTAGAAGTGCTGTTATAATTGGAGTTACTATATGAACTTTCGGAACTTGAACTATTAGAAGAGCTATAATAGCTAGGGGAACTGTAGTCGTCATAATAGTTGTTAAAATCATCTTCATCATCCAAATCAGAATTTACAACTTTATTTGTATTTGCTTTCTTTCCAACTGATTGAACTCTATAAGACGCACTCCTTTTTTTATTTTGTTTTCTTTTTCCATTTCCTTTAGATTGCAATGGAGGTGTATACGTTATAGGTATTACTCTAGATAATCCTCTTACAAATAATCGAACAATACATACTAAAATCCACATGCAAATAATAAATACAAAGACATAAAGAGCAATGTTGTAAATCATATTGTTTATTGTATCTATCATCGCACCCTTTGAAATATTAAACATAAAATCAATCACCGCCATTTTTCTATAAGTTTTATATCAAAAACGCAATATTAATCTAAATAGAATTATAAAATATTTTTTCCGTTTTTTGTATAAAAAATATGAATTTGTTACTGCGGATTAGAATTAAGAAAAAGACACCCTGAGGTGCCTTTCAATGACCTTAGTATCATTTTTTAGTGTGAAAAGGCAAATTGTATACAGTTTGATACTCTCGCTGGATTATTTCATTTGTATATAAATTATTTTAAACTTTTTCTCATTTTCATGCATTTGAAATTTAATATTGAGGGATACCGCTACATGCCCATCAACTTAAGAAAAATAAATGTCCCAAAAATTATAAAAGGAACAAATTAATTTACTCCTTTTTTACTTGAATTCCACATGACATTTAGTATCAATGATTCCAAAAGCAACTTTACATGGGAACGGATTTTTTCCTATTGAAGCAGCGCGCATACATGAAAGCACCCAATCATCCAATTCTAAAGGTAAACGGAATACTTGGATACTACTATCATCGTTTTTTACTGTTACGATTGGTGTATTTACCCTATTTGTAGTGAAACCGTCAGTTGTTATCATTGCTACTGCATCATTATTATGAAAACCAGCGCTTAAAACCTCGTAAATTATTCCATCATTCTCATTGATAATCATAGGTATATTTAAATAGGGATAGTTATTTATATCATTATGAATAACTGTTCTTGCTGCATTCTTTTTTATCTGATTCCCTTGCATTTTATACACTCCTTTATAACAATACAAACGTTTAAATCTATTCTATTTTACATCCAGTATATCCGAAAATTGTAGTGTCAACTTATTATAAAAAGCATCCGTACATATGATAGCGCTATTTAGCGGATCTATATCGATGATGGTCATATAGTTAGTAAGTAAATAGCCGCCTTCATAATATGTAATTAGTATTTCTTCTTCGGACAATAAGGAACATAAAAGCATGTTCTTAATCAGTTCCTTTTCTTCAGAGGTTAAAATGGGAGATGCTACTTTATTTTTCTCTTTGATCATTTCACGAATTCCGGCGAATTGCGCCCATTTTACCATTCCTCGGCCTTGTTGCATATTAGCGTTGTTCATGCTTTGTGTCCCCCTAACAGTGTGTTTCTGTATCTTGCTGTTGCATTATTTGTATACGAAATTCCTCTTAATATGCTATTCTCTCCAAATTTTGTGCGTATTTCATCCGTTACTTTCGTTAGCTTTATTTCTTGTTCTCTTTGCGTGACATTATCAAAAAGTGAAATTTGTTCTTCTCCTTCTTGAAGTAGGTTTGTTAAGGATATGTTTGTGCTACGAATGGTTTCGCCAGTATATTGCTGATTTGAACTATCTCATTTTTACTTCGTTTAGAAGAAGGAATTCCTAAGTAAAGAGTTCTATCGAACTCTAATTTATTAGGCTAGTTCCACAGTTCTTGCGGTTAGAAGCCTTATCGTTGCATTCTTTAGAAGGAATCATCTTGGTTAAAATGATAAAAAATGTGAAAATCGACATCTAAGATGACCCTATTCAGTAGGATTAAATAATTGTACATTGTAATTCTTTTTAAAAACAAAAGAACATTAGTTCTTATTATACACGAACATTAGTTCTTTTATAAAGAGGTTTAAAAAATTTTTTAAAATTAATTTTTTTGTTAAAAAGAATATGTAACAAAGGGGTAAAATCCCTAACAATAAAAAAGTAGTGGAGAGATAATGATATTGATATAGCATATTTAAGAGACATAACTTTAGGAATTTTTAAACGTTTTATGAGTTCAGGAGTTGGTAGATATGATTCATATAGATATTGATATGTTGATTTATCAAAAAGTTCAACAGTTCATTAGCTCCAAATTATACATAAAGGAAAGATAATATTTTGTTCTGATGAAGAACGAAAGTTCGATTTTGAAATGCAGGCTTTAAAAATGTATTTAAAATTGAATGAGGAATAATAAATTAACGGAGCAACTTCCAGTGACTTCATAAAAGATGCACTAAGAGAAATTCCATTTACGTATGTCTAAAATACAGAATTTTACTTAAAGATTGTGAAAAAGTGTCTTTTTATTTTCTCAACTGTTGAATTGCTATAGAACAAGAACTCTTCCTATAGCAATTCATGAGTTTAGAGGAGAGAAAAGTATATAAATAATTAAAGTTAAATATTATAATAATATAGTGAAAAGGACCTCTGTTTCATTAAGAAATGTGTATGTTCTGATTTGAAATTTAAGATGTATGAAATAGCCACTTGTATATTGAACGGCGTTGAAGTTACGCAAGTAATGAAAGCCAACTTAACTTATAGGTGAAATCTATTTAAAATGAAGTTAGGTTCATACATAAGTTATTTGGAAGTGCGTCATAATCTGTCATTAAATAGGCTTTATTGGGTCTATATTTCTATCAAATGTTTTTTGCAACTGAACCCTTTTTTAATTTGCTTCAAGCCAATTGTAAGAAGAAAAATGAAAAGTGGTTTCATGGGTTTGTTGGTTTTCTATCTTTTTCAGTTTTTTTACTTCGTTTTGACGCTTAAGAGTATTCTCTCTAATACGGTCTACAAGATTATTAGCGAAAAATGCAGGTTCATATTCAATTACTTCGCCTTGGGATAAATACTTTTTGACGTTCATAGCATGTTTACCTATTGCATTTAATACATCTACCTTGTGGAATGTTGTAATTCCAGCTTCTGCAAGTATTTTCTTCACAACATTAATTGCCTTTAGATCGGGACAGATCCCAACTTGTTCAAGGATAGGATTTAATAAGGCATAATTATTCTTTTGTAAAACAATATTATTTTTAAGTTCTTCTATTGGTTCTTCATCTATTTTTGTTTTAGAAGATTTATTTGGATATGTATCATTCTCGTTGGGATAAATCTCACTAAGGTCAAGATAACTAGAATAAATATTATTAGGATGTACTTTTTCCTCCCCTAGGGGTGGAGTTTTCTCCTCACTAAGGGGTGTACTTTTTCCGTCACTAGGTACCGGGATTTCTCCTTCCCTAGTACCGGAATTTTTCTTATCTACTTTTTTTACACCGTATTTATCTATGGCAGTAGCTATACACTCTTCTAATGTTTTTAATGGTTCTTTCTTCTTTTTCTTACGCATCTTAACATGTTTGTAGTATTCTTTTTCACCTAGGAAATGTGCTAATGACGCTCCACTAGGGTCGGGTTCATTCAAGTAGATTCGATTAGCGCCTCCATCTACTGATTCTGTGGATACAAGTTCTTCAGCTATAAGCTCTTCCATGAACTTCGTAACAGTTTTGTTTGAAATATTTAATGAGAATTCGATTTCTTGATTATCTAAAATACAATAAATATCACCTTTTTCATCTACGAAGGCAGGCGTGTCGTTTCCGTTATCAACTGAAATTTGTGTTGTATATATAGATAAATTAAATCGATCTCTTATTAACATGTATAGTAATTTCGCACCGATACTTAAATTTTCACGATATTGTTTTTTCCAAATGAAAACTTTAGGTAGTTTATAGAACTCTTCGTTTGGTATATCTTTTATATTAATTCTCTTTTTTAACATAAAAAAGCCTCCAGATTCATTGGTAGTATAATAGTTTGCAAAGGACAAAAGATTAAAAAGATAAAGAGCAGTATCTTTGTATTATTAAAGATGATAGATTTTCATAATAGAACAAATACAAATTGAAATATTAATTTACGCATTCCAATTTTAGACTCAAAACGAAAATATAAGTGTTCTTACTTTTAAATTTTGTCCTAGGCTCGATGTGGCGAACATCGCAGCCTATTTTTTAGGTTAATTTTTATGAAATGTCTCGAAAAGGTATTGACAAATTGGATTTAATGATGTTTATTTTTCTTGGTTTTATCATACAAGGGACAAATAGCGATTGCAATCACCTTTTTTACAAATACTAACTTTAGTTATTTAATGACAAAAATGTTATTTTAACTAAAAAACAATATTAACTTTGTTAATCTAGTGTTTATTCAACAAAATAGGATATATTTTTATTTGTTACATGAATGAAATATGTCGATAATGTCATTTATCTGAAAGATAGGAAAATTAAGTGAGATATGGTTTTTGTAATTAAGTAGGGGCTAAAGCTCCTACTTTTCTTGTGTTTTTAAAGTTTACAATTTTTTTCTGAAATGAAGTGGTGCTTTTGATAAAATTACTAGCATTTTTTAAATCAAGTGTTTATGTTACCTACATTAAGAAAACATTAGGAGGAATTATTTTTGAAAAGCCTTAATATTACTATTTATACAATTAACAGTGCAGAAGGAGAAAGGGTTGCAGAAAAATTAGCCAAGTACGATTTAATGGCGACAAATAAACATATTGTACGAGATCGTTTTACTTTTACCGAGTTCAAAGCTTTGTTAGCGTTAACAGACAACGGTTTAGATGACTTATTAACTCAACGTGGTAGTACAATTGATTTTCTTACTGAACAAGGGATTGATCTTGATGACTTAACGTTACGTGAAGCATACAATGTCATTCTTCAAAATCCGAAGTTGCTAAAAACAACTATCTTGACAGACTGGAATAGGATTGCATTTGGGTTAAACGGTACGAAGATGTTCCTTCCACGACATTTAAGAAAGCAAGAACAACGGAAGATGTACTTAAAACCAGAAGCACAAATCGAGTACGAGGAAGCTAGTTGAATATAAAAGTTACTAATCATATGTAGTAATTTGAAAAAAATTTCGACTTAACTAAAATATTTTAGTGTATTCCTAATACTAGTAGGGTTAAAGATATAATTAATCACCTTGTTAGTTATATAACATTACATACATTAAGAATTCATAAGGGACAAGTTAAGTGTGAAGATTAGTATGGCGAATTCTTGAAGAATATACCAAGTTTTTAGAAACAATTGCAATATTCTTTTGCATTGTATTGTCAATAAAGATTTTAACCAATCCTTAGTATGTGAAGGTTTTCTAATTATCTATACAGAATTGAAATCATTACCTAATAGGAAGTATTAGGTCTTTATTATTGGCAGGGTAAAACGGATGTTAGAAAATATTTCAATGGTAAAAGAACATGTGGTACTTCGGGACATATTAAGTGTAGTAACGAACTTGCTGTGATTGAGGGATTGACTAATGTAGTAAGTAGACTGTAATTACATACTTGATTAATAAGACATATTTAGCATTTGTTCGCAATTTTCAATGCATATTTGAAGTTATTAATTGGAGTAATAGATTGTAAAGGACCTGTTTTGATTGAATGAGAATTGACTTCTCGAATCAGTGGTCTTTTTTTTATTTTTAGTGGATTCTACTGTATTCCTCTATAAAAATATAATCTAATCTATTGAAAAAACAAAAAACTATGTGATAAAGGATTTTTCAAATGACAAATATACTAAAAGAAATTTATGTAAATAACGAACTAGATGTACTAGTAGATACTAATACGGAGGTGTTAGAAGCAGCAAAACTAATGAAGAGACTACAATCTCATATTAGCGAATTCTCCTACAATTTAAAATCTAGTGGAATGCAGGAGAAGGAAATTGTTTGTGGTGGACAGATTCAGAGTATTGTAAACATGAATAATCTAAGTGATACTGCGGGTGCTAATATTGTCTATGTAACACTTAATGATGGTTTTGGTGAGCTATTAATTGTGGTACCAGTAACTTTATGGCAGAAACTCAGTGCTAAAAAAGGTGATGTTGTAATTGCGAGTGGGAAAATGTTTGCCTTAAAAAGAGATTGTAAATTCAAATCAAAGGCAAATACAGATATTATTGTTTCACATGGATTTGAACCTTTTCGTGTGTTAGTGAGAGAAATTAAATTATTACCAGAATAAAGCGTTGGATAACGTCTTATTGATTTAATGAAAATTACAAGTGTACAATTTTCTTCTGACCTATTGACTTTTTGTTCTCAAATGGTTTTGTTTGTACATGCAAAAAAATATAACGTCGAATCCTCTTAAAGCGACTCAAAATAAGAGGTAAGATGAGGTGGGCTGATGCACTTCATAAAATACAGTCTGTAGTCTTAAAGAATTCAAAAGGAATATGAACAGATTGACAACAGAAGAATTAGGACCGGTAGAAGGTAGTGTTCTGGATGCAGTACCAGATGTAGTTGTTCCTCACGTATCTGGTTTTCTAGTTAGAGGAATTATACATTAGATTGCATTACATTAAAAACAAAAGAAGATTTCTTAAACACTAATGAACACCTCTTAATTAGAGTGGATTTTCATATTTTTGAAATTGCAGATAGCGAACGCTATATAAATCGAGTAACAAATAACTAAGCAAACTAAGACAATACAGGAGGATTTTAACTATGCAAAAAACATTAGCTAAAGAATACATT
This sequence comes from Bacillus cereus group sp. MYBK95-2, assembly GCF_051915225.1. Lineage (NCBI taxonomy): Bacteria > Bacillati > Bacillota > Bacilli > Caryophanales > Bacillaceae > Bacillus > Bacillus cereus group sp. MYBK95-2. The sequence continues at coordinate 11,038 of NZ_JBQAEH010000003.1, forward strand.
GAATCTGTAGCAAAGGCTTTATTAGAAACATCTCCAAGAGAGGTAATAGAATTTAAAACAGTATTAAATTCACACCCACAAGGTAATGAAACTCATGCAGGGATAAACGAAGTAATTTCTCGTATTTTCACTGATCCATTATTGACAGAACTCTTATCTATTGTAGGAATTGAATCTAAAGAGAAAACAATACAAGAACCAATTCTTGCTAGCTTATTAGCTTCTCAAATTTCAACTCAACAACTTTCTAAACAAATTCGTGAACAAGTAGCGAAAGTAGATATGGATTCTTCAGTAATGATTCCTTACATGAAATTAGAACCAAAGGCTAATCTTGCAGCTTTCATCAAGGAACAAGCTGCTTTCAAAAAACTTGTAGAAGATATAAAGGCTCAATCTGAAGTGAATACCAAAGAAGATTTTGCTGCAAATATTAAAAATCAAGTAGAACAACAAAGACCTGCTAAGACTACTGAGGGAAAAATAAAAAGTATCCTTGATGAAGTTGTTAACGAAATTATTGAAGACGGAGCTGCTAGTCAAACAGTCTGCTTAGACCCTAGTGGAATTAAGGTTTACGAAATTCTATTTTCTTCTGTTTTTTATAAAAAGGCAAATATGTTAGGTTTTAAAGAGTCTGTAGAGTACAAGCACGAATACACAGCATATATCCTAAGTGAACTTGCTACTTATTTAGTTGAAGAAGAAGGCTTTAAACTATCCTTTGAGGTGGTAGAAGATAAGGTAGTAGCAGGTTTAGCTTAATAGCCTGGTATTAAAGAGAATATAGGATGGAAAAGGCTACCCTTATTTTCTGGAAATAGTGTAGTAGACAAATGGTAAAAACAGTGCGGTACAGAAAAAAATAGACATATCAGTTCTCTTCATTTAGGAGCGCTCAATAAAGTAGATTAAGTTTAACCTTGAACTAAACATAGGAAGTGGTTAATTTAGTCGTGCATTTTAATCTATACGGAGGTGTACGACTATGGCCATTCCAGTTATACAAAATCTTGTGGCTGCAAGTAAATATCCAATCAAAGCTCCTTATTCTATGAACGCAGAGTATATTACAGTGCATAATACGTATAATGATGCTCCTGCAAAAAATGAAATAAATTACATGATTGGAAATAACAATGAGGTTTCATTTCATTTTGCAGTAGATGATATTGAAGTTATACAGGGTATTCCAGTTAATCGTAATGCTTGGCATTGTGGAGATGGCGGTGGGAATGGAAACCGAAAATCTATCGGTGTTGAAATCTGTTACTCGTTGTCTGGTGGTCCAAGATACGAAAAAGCTGAAAGTTTAGCAATTAAATTCGTCGCTCAACTGTTACGAGAACGCGGATGGGGAATTGATCGTGTGCGTACTCATAAGAGTTGGACAGAGATTGGTGTTCGAAACGGTAATTCTAGAGCAGTTAAGAATTGCCCACACCGTATCTTAGATGAAGGGCGCTGGAATAGTTTCTTAGCAGCAGTACAAGCTGAACTTACTGGTACGGGTGCAACTATAGCACCACCAGTAACTCAACCCCCATCTTCAGATGGTATTGGTGTTGTTGAGATTCTTGTTCCAGAACTTAATGTAAGGGAATTTGCTAGCTTTGATTCACGAGTTGTTAAGACAGTGAAAAAAGGTGAAATGTATCAAACTTGGGGACTATCTAATGGTCTATACAATGTTGGAGGAAACCAGTGGGTGTCAGCAGGTCCTGCTTATGTTAAGTTTACTCCTGCAGGAAGTTCTAATGGAAATCCAGAAAATTTAGCTGGAAAACGTGATCCAATTGGGAAGATTACAACTACTGCAAATCTAAACGTTCGTACACAATCTTCTACAGATGGGGATATTATTCGTACTATCCTTAATGGAGAAACGTGGAATATTTACGATATTAGTGATGGATGGGCGAGAGTGCATGATGGTTGGGTTTCTCTATCTTATGCAAATCTAACAAGATATTAATTTCCAAAAAAGTAGGCACATGTTGTGTCTGCTTTTTTATTTAGATAATTTAAAAGTTATTATTGACTTTATTTGATTATAGGGTTTTATTAATAATCCAGCAAATATATTTAAAATTAAATTAATAGATTTTAGGATGGTCTTCGCTGTGAGGAAGAAGACCCTAGTATTCAATACTAGATTAGGGGAGTGGTAGGAGCCCTTAATTTAAATATAAAAAATAAATACCGGAAAATAAAAGAGAAGTACTTATGATTTTAAATATTATTTCTCTTTCGCTTAGCTGTTAGAGCGCTTATCTTACACACATAGAGTTACAGGTTCAAGTTTGTCATTTTAAAAAATTATAGTTCTATAGCTCTGCATAGCCTATGCGGTAGCACGGATTAAAATACCGTTTGGGTCGTTTGTTTTTAATAAAACGAAAAGGAGTTTGATATTAGTTGAAAACATTTTTAAGCAACTTAGTCCTCAGGGTTTATAAGACTAGAAATACAATAATTATTTATTGGCTAGGTTATGAATTAGTACTAGGTAACTAATGTAACGATAATACTACAGATAGATATACTAATGGTCGAAGAGGATTACTAGCTAGGTGGGTAGTAGTTGGTAAGGTTTACGCGATTTTGTAACCTGTTCTTTCTGGTAACTTATGATTATTCTCTCGCTCGTACTATTAACAGATTAGATATATTTAAAATAATATATACGCCTAATGTAAAGAGTTTACTTGTGTAGAAAAAAAACTACGTGGGAAAGCTCTTTTTTTACCTTGATTTTTAATTTTTAAGTGCTTACGTTTTGAGAGGAGTTATTTATTAATAACTCATAAAAGCAGTTTGATGTTGTTTCATTAAAAACATTTTACTATAACATGAAATGTTTAAGAAGTACTTCTATTTTCATAAATCATGACACTACTAATGATAATCATATTTTAATAGAAATATGTAGGTACTTCTTTCAAAAAGATAGTAAATAAACTATCAGCAATCTCCTTTTAATAAACTTATAGAGAAAAATGGGGGAGAAATGTAATCTTCACGTGTCATAAATAGAAGTAAAGTTTTTATACAGGATTTTAAAGAAAAGTAAAATCTCCACTAAATTGGCTGTATTTCTGTTGTTAAAACAGCTTCATGACTATGTGGCAAATGAAACATTTTTACCAAATTAATTAAACATTAGTTGGAGGTAATTTATTATGCATCAAATTATTACAATTACAGGTCGCTTAACTCGTGATCCTGAGAGTAATACGTATGGTGAAAAGACAGTTTGTCGTTTTGCTGTAGCAGTAGATGATGGGTATGGAGATAAAAAAACTACTGATTTCTTTAATTTATCTGTTTGGGGGAAAATGGGTGAAAAGGTACAAAGATACCAAAAGAAAGGTTCTGTTGTGCAAGTAATCGGTAAAATGAAATCTTCTAAGAAGGATAAAACTACGTACTGGGAATTACGCGCAAATAACATTGTATTTTTTACCTTTGATAATAATAGTAATCAACAACAAAATAACTTTGAAATGTTCACTGGTGACATAAATATCAGTGATGATGATTTACCATTTTAAAGTAGGTTATTTATTGGTGGAGGTGATTATATGAGTGATCAGAGAAGGTTACGGTCGGAGTTAAAACAAGGGCTCCATCAATTTACGATGACCCTTTATAATTCTTATAGACAAACTTTATCGCATGAAAAATCTGTAGAACAAATATCCAACTGTTTAATAGAAGAGTATGAATATGTAACTAAGCAAGTCATGAAACAAGAACAAACTTTTAATCTTGGAAGCCTTGTTGAAAAGGTGGAAAAACGTGCTAAGGATGAAAAGGACCCCGTAAAACAGTTTGAGTTGTATGAAGATGTGGAAATTCTATTGCGTGCACAGGAACTTGTTACAAAATACGAAACGGGGAAGGATAATAAATGAATATTGCAAAATTAATGTGTGCAATTAATAAGTTTTGGTTTTGATAATAGAATGTTTTGTCGATTAAAAGATGATATGACCCATTTCATATCAACAAAGAAAGATAAATTTATTATGAATTATAAAATTTTTTTTACTTAGTCACAAAACATTAAAGATTGATTTAATACAGTACTTCCTATAAGAGAAGCCAATACCTTTGAAAATAGATTATTTCTATTTAATAGATGTAAAATTTGTTTTTGGAGGATTTGATTATATTCAATTTAGGGGTGAACAATTAAAGGATAAAGATTTTGTTGTTATTGTTAGTCAGCAAACTTATAAATTGTTCCTACCAATAGTTTCTCATCTTTATTCTACGCGCATTCATAATACACACAATGAAGTAGATTCATACTTTCCTATGTTAGACAGTTCGGAATGGTCAACTAAAATACATTTCTATTATAAAAAAGTGAGGATTACGACCATTCGTTCAGTATATATTTTTTGAAAGGAAGGGTTAGCTATGCTAAAGAATCGTTCATGTTCATGGTGTGATAGCACCGGTATTACGGAGAAAGGATTTTGCTGTATGTGTAAAGGGAAAGGGTATATGGAAGTAATTGATCAAGCAGTGTTTGCTGCAAAACAACAACCTAACTTATCATGTCTTATCCGCGCTATTTCTAAGCATACGACTCCGGAGCAATTTTCAAACATCATGAATGATTGCTAAGTCTTAGCCAATTAGTTCAAGAGCTCCTTGAAAGAGGCTCCCTTTTTTTAGAGTTAATACCCTTAACTAAAGTAAGGAGAAAGGTAAATGTACTAGGGTTAAGATGTTTGTAAGTCACTTGTTTGGTTTATATATGTATACAAGTTTAAATTTACCAGTTAATCATGATTATAAGGAACAAGAAAGGGTCTAACCTGGCCTCCTAAAATTATTAACAACAGCAATATTAAAAACCGCTACATTGAAATCCCTCGATTAATACTCTAAAGAGATGTTTGAAAGAGGGATTTCAAATTAGGGGATGAAGCTGTATCAGAGGATATAGTTCATAAGTTAATAGAAGCTTAAGAGTAATTAAAAATTTCTACTAGCCTTGAGAAAAATAGTGGATTTAAAAATTGTAGAACTTGGATATGTGGTTAAGGTAAATTATGATAATCGTATGCACCAATGAGTGAAACCTAAATAGCAACAATAATAGAACTTGTTTACTCTCCCTTAAGAACATGATTTTGTAAATGTGATTTAAGTTGGGAGAAGAAAAAGTAGGATATGGCTCTAATCTCTGTAATTCGTTATGGTGATTAAGTACCATATCTTCTTTTTTTGGGGTGTTGCATATGTTTAAAGATGTTTTAATGGATAATAAGGGGGCATTAATTCGAATTATTGTCTTTGTACTAGCTTGGTTGAATCAGTATTTGACTTCTAAAGGCTATCAACCTTTACCTGTATTAGGTGAAGCAGAAGTTGCTGCTGTTGTTACATTTATCGCATCGGTGCTGACATTGATAAATGATAACAAGGTAACGTCAAAGACAAAAGAACTTAAGGAATAATGTCATCTTGTAAGACGGGCTTAAATGCTCGTCTTATTTTTTTACCGACTTATTGACGTTTTCAAATTAACTGCTTACGTTTCTATTGAGAGTTGTGAATAGGGGGGATTTGCATTTATGAGTACTTACATTACCAAATGAAAATACAGCATTTAAATTGTAGCCACCAACTATAATAAATGCGAAAGTTAGGCGTTAAATCCATTTGAAGAAGTTGAGAGTTGTGAAGAAAATTTAATAGAAAATCAATTAGATAGAAAATATTTTTGTATAACCGAAAGGGGAAGCTCAAGATGATAATTACAGAACATGCCGTCAGGAGGTATAAGCAACGTGTTGGAAAAAGAACTGCTTCTAAGAAACGTGTTGTAATGCAAATTAATCGAGATCTTGCTCGTGATGTAAAATACCGCAAACCTTCTAAGGTTAAAAATCATTATATATTAGTAACATCTAGATACCAAGCTGTTTGTTACAAATCTAGAGTTGTTACTATCACTGGTCCGAAAGATGATGTTACCAACTACAAGTATACCACTCGTTGTGATCAGGAGTTGGGTCTTGTTGCATAAGTGTAGTAAGAAACAAATGGCGAATATGAGAATGTAGCAATTTGTAATTATGTAAATAGATTCAGCTTTATAAGAATACTAAAGGAAGGGGCTAGAAATTAGAAACCAGAAAGAAAAGCAAACGGCTGGGAATGTCGTGTAGAAAAATAGAGATTTAAAACCCGGGATTACTTAATGGTAAAAGATAAAAAGGCTATAAATACACATTTTAAAAAATAATTATTAATCCTAAGTAGTTGTTTTTAAATATACATTTGAAGTGTTTTGAGAAAATTGCCCCCACTCCGTTATTTCGTTTTGATGAAAAATATCTACTTTATTTATCTAGTGAGATCATTCAATCAAGAAATAAGAAAATCCAAGAGGAAAATGAAAGGATAAATTAGTGAGAATGTTTAGAAAGATGACAATGATTTCATTGAATGTTTATGTAAAGTTAATTGGTATCTTAAAATGGAGTATGGCAAAATTATTAGAGTGTAATGCATATGTTTTTATATCTTAGGGGTGAAAAATTTGAATTCAGCAAACTTGGGTTGGTTTATTTTATCTCAAACAATTTTGGGAATTGGCAGTTATGCAATTATGTGCGCTATATTCTGTTTAAGGTTCCATCGAAACATTACGATAATTTCTCTACTTTCATTTTTGACTAGTATTATTAATTACTCCATCTACTTTAATAAACAAGAAGGTATTGGTTATTTAGTACCGATTATAGGAATGCTGATAACTTTCCTTTATTTAGCTGCTATAGAGAAGCTTTCTATTATTTGGGCACTTGTAGTGACTGTTGCAGGAGGTGTCATTATACCTCTTATTATTCAAATTATGATCATATTTGCTTCACTTGGATTTTTTAGTCCTTCTGAATTGAAAGAGCATATTTGGAGGAATTATGCAATGGATATTACATCTGGTTTTAGCTATGCTTTATTAGCATTTGTTCTTTATTCTCAAGAGTGGACTTTTAAATTTGATTTCGAAAAAATACGTTTTAAATATGAGAAATATATAGTGATAGGAATTTCTCTTGTTGCGGCAATTGTTCTACCTGCTTCAATGTTTATGACACATGTAAAAGGTACTGATTTGAATTTAATATTTTTAACTATTAGCTCAACTTTAGTATTTATTCTACTTTTAATATTTTCCATAAGAAAAGAACGGACAGAAAAACAGTTTGACAAAACAATTAAGGAGGTAAAAACGAATGCTCAAAAAAATGATGTTTAATCTTTCAATGGCTGCAACTAAGATGTCTATTACTAGTAGTATTTCTTGGTGGTGGCAATAAATAATTAATGAAGAGGGCAGGCATCTTTATGATGATGGCTTTCTTTTTATAGATAATAATCAGATTTATTTGTAAATAAATAAAATGTCATAGAATCTTCATTCTAATTTAATTAGTTTTTTTATGTATAATATGGGAAAATTAAGTGGTACCAGTAATTATATCCATGGGATAATTTTACAATAAATGTAAGCGGGAATGTCTATCTAAAAAAGATGTCCATGTGCTTATAATTTTTAGACAAGGTTCAGTTGGAAGAGTAGTAGGTTTTAATAATATTACTGAAAGAAGCCGAATTCACCATACTTATTCATATAACAAGGGAGTAGTAAATAAAATGTCAAACAAAGATAAATCAAATATATTTGAAAAAACATTTGGTGAACTACTAGAAAACAACAAAGAAGAGAATGATGCGGTGATTTATCAATCGAGAGATAAATTACAAGAGGTCTTGTTAAGAGCAGAAGGGAAAAAAATCTTATCGCATGAAGATAGGGAAAAATCAACTGAGGGGTATATTTCTCCTTCCATTAAAGATAAAAAGTTGGAAGAGTTTGTAGGTGAAATGCCATTACCTCCTATTAATAGAGAACAAGAATCAAGGGCTGTATCTATTGGTTTACAAGAAATTCGGGAAATGAAGGAGTATATGCTGTATATTCATCGTTATATGATTAATGAATTTAATCGAATTTATGCTTCATTTCCAATTCTGTTTGCAAAAGACTTTGAAGATAAATTCGGCACTGCTCATAAGGAATTAGCCACAATAATGGAAGATATCGAGCATTTCATTATTGGAGATATTTATAATGTAGAGGCAGTGAAAAATGATTTTAAACTCGTTCAAATCCTCGAAGGAAAGCGGCTTTCAATCCTCTATGATTTTTTAGAATATCAAAATAATAAAAAAATACAATAAAGACTTGTAAAATCAAGTGTAAGTGCTTATATTCTGTTTGGACATTTTATATTATGGTGTAAATGATTTTTAAGGTAAAACAACTGTTACAAATTTTGCATAGGGATGAGGTAGTTTATATGGAGAACAAACAAATCGTATCATATAATGCACAGTCAAGAGGTCATAAGACAAAGGGGAATACATACAAAGAACGTTACGTCGAGAATACATGCCCGGAGTGTCAAAATCCTCGTGCATATAAAGATGAATGGAAAACAAGGATTAAGTATACATGCTTAAAGCGTGCTTGCCGTCATCAGTGGTTCGAAAAGAAAGAGTTTCCTGAAGTTAAAGAATAAAAATAATGTATAAAGAGTCCGTTCTTTTAGGAGGGCTCTTTTTTATTTTACTTCTCTATAAAAACTTCTAACCTTCTCACTACTGTAACAACAGAAATATAATAATGAAAGGACTTGATTCAAAATGAAAACAAAAATCAAAAAGGGAAAAATAATACAGAACTGTTTAAAAGTCACGGCAGCAACCGTAGTGGCTAGCGGTGTAGGATTTCAATTTTATGAGATTCAAGAGTTAAACAAAGAAGTGAAATCCTTAGAGAAAAACCATAAACAAACTGTCATAGAATTAAAAACCGCGAATGAAAACAACAAAGTATTAGAAGAACAAAAAAAACAAATTGCAGCTAATACAGAACAGCTTTCTATTGAATTAGAAGAAATAAAAAATGAAAACGAAGCTATGAATGAGGGGAAACATCAGTCTCAAGAAGAGAATCAGAAACTTCAAGCAGAGAATGCAGATTTAGCTAAGCAATTGCGCGAAGCGAAGGAATCTGCCAGGCCAGTGATGCCTGAAAAAACATCATCAGACAAATCTGATCCTCCTACTGCTAAAGATACTAGTGTTTCTAAAACGATTATGGGGATTGGTACTGCTTATACATTAAACGAGCCAGGAGTTACAGGTATAACAGCTTCAGGTAAGACAATACAACCAGGTATGATTGCAATGGATCGCTCGGTTCCAATGGGAACAAGAGTAAGAATTACATGTGATTCTTATCCATATATTAATGGAATTTACACTGTCGAAGATCGAGGTGGTGCTATAAAAGGAAACATAGTAGACATTTATATGACAGATGCTGACAGAATGAATGACTTTGGACGAAGAGATATCAAGATAGAATTTCTTAACTAGTTGATGATATGGATATCATTGGGCACGGTTGCTGAGAAAATCAGGAGAACATTAGAAGGAAAAGCAATTTTGGTATAACTATTATTTAGGTAAACAAACTGAAAGAAGTACAATGAATAGCGTAATACTTTATATTAAGAAAAATAGAATTAAAAAAGTTTTATAAAAATGGCCCATTGTATTATTTGATGGGCCATTTTTATGCATTCCTCAAAGAACGCGAAGTAAGTAGGAGAAGATGAGTTTGTTTCGGACAAGAGATGACAGGAACCATATTAATTTTTCCACGTACATAAAGTGGTACTATATACCGAATGTACGTTTGGTGTATAATAGACCTATATCGAAATGGAGGTGAAAGAAATGAGGCGCAATAAAGTATCTAAATTTTGTATCTAACCAAATTAAGCACAGGCACTGGTAACTAATAAAATAGTTAGCTATTTACATGTTATAGTCAATCACTTTCTATTCTCTTTGGGATAACGTATACAAAGATACAGGGAAAGGTTTGACATATGGTATATGCTTTCATAAACTTTCTGCCATGAAGAAAGTGTTTATTTTGCAAAAAGAAGTGGATAGTATTGCGATTCAGTCGTCTATTTGCAACATTGCGGATGCAAATACACTTTTTTTCAAAAAATAAACAGTATCCTGGGTTTCAAATCTAATAAGAACGAAGGAATCTTCTCATTAAAATAAACAGCTAGTAAAGGTAGCTAGAATTGATTAATATATGGAAAATTATTTGGACAAAGTCTCAAATTAAAGAATGAAGCGATAAGGTTTCTAACTGCATGGACTGTGAAGATGGTCTAATAAATTAGAATTCCAGAGAAATCTTTATTTAGGAATTTTCTCTTCTAAACGAAGTGAAAGTGTAGGCAGTTGAGTATAGTATGTAACATAAATAGGAAGGAAAACGTTTTTCGACTAAATGAAATAAAAGTCTATACATCAGAAGAATTGAAAGATAAAATGGAACTTGACCTAAACCAACATTTAAAACAGGTAGTTGAAATGCCGAGTATGCTAGGTGTTTAACTAAGAATGGATTATGAAAGTATTGCTTCTATTTCAGATTGGTATGTAAATAAGAAAAAGCTATCGATTATATTGGCAGAAATACTGAATTAATTAGATTTTTTCTATACGATGACGTACTTAAATGTAGGATTAAATTCATTCGTGGCAAATATGTCGTGAAAGATGATTGAAGTGTGTAAACATTTATAAGTATGCTTTCAATCTTGAATAGGTAGGGCAGAATTTTAGGAATACGACAAAAGTGAGAAAATGAAGCACAATGTAGAATTACTCCAAGTTTTAAAAGAGGATTTAAGCAGAAAAGTTAATGTACATGTAGTTATAAAAAGTGTTTCACGTATAAAGGTTAAAAAATAATATGAGGAATTTGGACGATACTTACAAGATTGAACGTTACTCGTAAGTAGTACCTTTTACAGACATTAATTGCATTATGTACAAAAAAATTATGGAAAGATAAACGAATTCACTGCTTAATTTCGCCTTCTAACAGGGGATTTTTTGCGTTGTTTTCAAACATTTCGCACTTAAAAGACCTGTGGGAGGGAGAAAATTGTACAGATTATTATTACTTGAAGATGAAGTTGAAATCGGTAGCACACTTGAAATGATTTTAAGAAGCGAAAATTATCATATTGATTGGTTTACTACTGGTGATGAAGCAGTGAATGCTGCTGTATCTAATGATTATGACTTAATGATATTAGATGTCATGTTAAAGAAAACAGTGGGAGAGTTAAATACTCGTATTTCAAATGGCCTTGAAGTTGCAAGGTTAGTGAATCAAAAAAAGAAAATTCCATATTTACTCCTGACATCAAGAAGCGAACCGCTAGATATTATGCAAGGCTTAGATATGGGAGCAGAAGACTATATAACAAAACCATATGACTTAACGGTGTTGCTTGCGAGAATCCGAACAGTTTTAAGAAGAAGTTATAGTAACGATATTTCTAACGGAGGAATTACTCGATGCGGTAATATTGAGATTAATTTATTAACGCACAAAGTAATTGTTGAGGGTAAGCATGTTCATTTAACTAAACAACTTTTCGAATTATTACATTACTTCATCATTCATAAGGGACAAATTATTTCTAAAGAAGAATTGTATAAAAATATTTGGGGATATGATCCTTCAGAACTTCAAGAAACAAATACTCTGGAAGTAAATATCCGTAGGTTAAGAAATTCACTTGATATTGATATAATCAAAACAGTTCGAGGTAAGGGTTATGTTCTTGAAGTCTCTAGTTGCTAGAAGGATAAAAAATAATAAATTACATATGAAGATAATGGCGGTGGCAGTCATTGCTGTTACCTTAATTACAATACCCATTCAGCTACTATTTTTTATTTCTGTTGTTTTAAAAAATGGGGAAGAAGCGTTTAGTCATATCAAGTACAGAGCGATTCAGATTGAAAATGAAGCTTGGAGAATTGGCGGGGTTGATAAGATACATCAGGAATTTTTTGATGGAATTCTATTAAAAGGTGAAGAAATAAAAGTTTCATCTGCAGCAAAAAACATTGAATACACTTTCTACATTAAACAAAACGAAGAAGCAATAAGTAGTGTAGATAAATATTTTGCAGCCTTTTTAATAGAAACTTTAGTTAAAAGACATCAAAAAGAAATAAATAAATTAGGTAACATATCAATTCGTAACGATGAAACAAATGGCCTTTATTATATGACTTATAAGCATACTTTTAAACATGGAGATAATAATGAAACGATTATAGTAAAAAGAAACGTAACACCAATTGTTATAAAGCTAATAGAGAAATATCAAAAAGAATTTTTTATTTACTTATTGTATTTCATTATTGCTATAAGCATATTTATCTATTTTGGGATTGGCCTAGTATTTCGCTTCTTTGGGAAAGCTCTTGATAAATCATTTGTGGAGTTAAAAGAAAAGGATTACAAGGCTAGAATAGACATAAAGGATAGTTATGGAAAAGAAATAAGCAATGTTCAGCATCAAATCAATGATATTCTTGAGCAAATGCAAAATCATATTGAAGTTAATATAGAGTCCATGCAGGATGTTTCACATGAGGTAAACAATAAGTTAACCTCAATTAAACAATCTATTGATGTGCTACGATTTTACGGAACAAATAATAAACTAATTGTAGAACAAAAATTAAAGTCAATAGATGATAATATTGAACAAATTACAAAAGTTATGTCTACATTTCTCGATCTTGCAAAATTAGACCGGGGAATTCATATGGATGCTACAAAATCTCGGGATGTAAAAGAAATGATTGAGAATTACCTACAATATATAAAAAAGGTTTTTCCTGATTTTGATTTTATTGGTAAATATGATGTAAGCTCGCCAATTATTCATTTTAATAAAGAACATTTTGTATTAGCCTTAAATCCTATCATTGAAAATGCAGTTAGGTATTCATTGCATAGTAATGAGATAGTCATTCATATTCGAGAAGGTAAATATTCAAACTATGTATATATTGATATTATTAATTGGGGTATTCAAATTGAAAAAGAGGAAATCCCACAGTTATTTAATAGATATTACAGAGGGAAGAATATTGAAAATTCAATGAAAGGGTTCGGAATGGGTTTAACAATATCCAAAAAAGTGATGCATTTATATAAGGGGAAAATTCATGTAAAGAGTTATGAAGATGGCAAAAACATTTTTACATTAATCATACCCTTGCATCAGGAATCGAGAGGTGATACCTAATGGGAAATAAGATTAGGAAATTTCTCAATAATTTTGTGAAACGTGATAAACTACGTGTGCAAGTAGTTTTATTAACCCTTATACTTGTTCTTGTTTCAGCAATACCAGTCAATTTATTTTCTATTTATAATGAGCTACAACTAACAACTCAAAGAGAATTTGAATCTATGTTTTTCAGGGTAGAGAAAATACAGGACAAAATAGTTTCTTCAGGAATAGGTGCATCACAGGAACTTGATTCTGAGTTCTTTAAGCAGATTAGCTATCCAGGTGAATCAATGAAAATTCGCATGGGTGAACAAGGAGCACAAGATTATCATTATGCAGCTGAGTATGAACAGAATGATAAATTTGGTATGTTTGAAGCTCAAATACTGACCTTATTCGTCCCAACCTTTTTTGATTCTATTAAAGCACATATGAAATCACTAGATGCTACTGCTGATAAAGATAGTTATAGTTTTTATATTGATGAAAAAAATAAAGCATATGGTGAGATTTTACATTCTTTTAAACATAAAGGTCATTATGACACGATAATCATAAAAAAAGATATAACACCTAATTTGAAGATGCAAATGGTTAATAGCATGGAAAACTTCTTATATATGTTCATTTGGTTTTTCTTCTTTTCAGTTGTGTCAGTATTAGTATGTTTAAAATTTATTTTTAAACCATTACAAAGTGCAATCGATTCAAGTTTTGAAAATGTAGTAGATAATAATTATCAAACAAGGATTGAAGATCCTTTGTATGGAGAAGAAATATCAAAAATTGTTCATCGTTTTAATGCAGTGTTAGACAGGATGCATGAGCTTGTACAAAACAATCTTAATTCCATGCAAGATGTATCGCATGAGATAAAGACATATCTTACGGCAATCAAACAATCTGTTGATGTTATTAAAATATATGGAAAAAGTGATGATAAACTAGTTGCTGAAAAACTAAATGCTATTGAAGATAATATAATTAGGGGAACGGCCATTATATCAACTACGCTGGAACTAGCCCGTTTGAAACAAATCCCAAATATTGATAGTGCCAATTACTATGACGTGAAATATTTAGTAAATTTCTTGTTAAGATTTAAGCAAGAAACCTATCCGAGTTTTATTTTTGAGACAGACTATGATTCTGAAGAAGTTGAGATATTTATAGACAGGAACCATTTTTTCTTAATGATGAATCCAATTCTTGATAATGCTGTTAAGTATTCAATGAATTCAAATATAGTTAAAATAGATACCATTTCTAAAAGAACTGATAATATGGTATATATTTCTATCACCAATACGGGGGTTGTTATTGATCAAAAAGAGATTCCTTTTCTCTTCGATCGTTATTATCGTGGGAAAAATTTGGGGAATTCAAAACAAGGATCTGGTTTAGGCTTGACCATAGCTCAAGAAGTAATGAATCTGTATAAAGGTCGAATAACTGTTCATGGCACAGCAGATGGAGTAACATCTTTTATATTAAGTTTTCCAAAGGCCATTAGAAGAGAAGACTCAGGAAATTTATCCTGAGTCTTTTTATTTTGATGGTGAGAAATAATAATTATATAGATACATTAATCTTAGGTGGCAAAGTATTTGTTGGAGTAATTTGAAAAATAATTTTTGGGGATTATAACTAGGGGCTGGACTATTTCTATCCCAATCTACTTCAAACTTGCTGTACATTCAAACAATAGAGATTGAATGTATTCATCTTGTGGAGCTTTAACGCTCGTATTTTTTTAAGTGGGCTAAGATATACTCCATTTTTGCAGTTGAGTCATTTGAATTTTGTTTGCGTTGGTACTCTGCAATTTCTTGGAATAGGCTTTCTTCAAGAGCTTGAATGTCATCTCTATTATAGTTCATTATTTCATCCATCTCCAATGTATATATGAGGTTGAGCAAGTCATCAATTTTCTCTTCATCTACTATAAGTCCGGAGAATTCTTCAAGAGATAAATCTACCCCTATATTACCACGGTAAATCTTCAAGCAACCACACCTCCCTTATGTAAGTCTACAAATATCTAACATAGACAGCACCTCTGAAATCATTGTATCTCTTAATTTATAGATGAAAATGATTTTATAGGAAGTGTCTTATTTCTTTACTTTACCGGTACTATAAAAGATTTTACGCTAACTAATCGTGTAGATAGGTTCTATCTCAGTCCTATATTTTTTTATATTCTCCAAAAGAGTATCAATTCACTCAATTCTTCTGTATTTTCTTTTTAGAGAGTTTTTAAGAAGAGAATTTTTAAATCTTAATTCAAAACGGTTATATCGTCGTTATCTGTCATTTCTATAACTTTTCACCTCAAACGTTAATAAATTTAAGCACAATAATTCCTTCCTGGACTAACTTATTTTAAGAATTTGAACCATTAGAAATGAGGGTGTAAAGTATTATCTCAAATATTTAAAGGTGAGTTAGCTCAATTTAGCATTTATAAGAAAAGGTACCTTTTAGCTTTTTAGCAAATGTGGTATAAAGGAAGATGGAGTGCTTGAGGGAGGAATTAGTCATGAATAAGCAAGAAGCGATAGAGATCATTAAGAATTCTTTTTATCATTTAATGTTCGAAGAAAATGTTAAAGTGGGTTCAATTAATGTTCTTTTGTATTTTCCATCTATAGGCATAGCAGTGTTAGAACCTAATAAAGATCGAAGACACTTACTTACAGAGGATAATATTGAAGATATGGATGAACTCTATATTAAAAAAGAATTAAAAGCTAAACCCATTTATTTAGATTTTGAAAACGATGAATTCAATATTGGATTTGTTATCAATGACATACTGTTGGAGGCAAGATTTGCACCAGCAGAGAATTTTTTGGAGAGTAGAGGTACCTAAGAGAAGGGGGTTAATTATTACATAACTCTTTTTGAAAGTCTCAAAATTTAATTATTGAGTCCTATTATAGGAGTATAAGACTTATCTTTCTTGATATGTACCTCACTATAAATGAACTATACTTGAAAGAAAGAGACGTATTTACGTCTCTCTTTTATTTTGAGGAAAATATAAGGTTTGTGAATTTCTGATATAACTCTAAGTTAGAATGTAACGTTTTAAAATCAAAAAGAGCTTGTTCCTCTTAATTATTAAATTGAAAAGTTAGGCGAACAAGTTAATTTACTAGAAGAAAGCACAGTGTTTTATAATCAAGTCCAACAGAGTGTGTTGTAATAAAATGTTTAGGTAATAGGTTTAAATATTTTATTCATTGTGAAATTAAAATAGTGGACACAGTAAAGAAGACTATGCTTCAAAAGGATTAAGAAAATTTGTATTCATAGAGTTTTTCCCTTCTTTAGAACATCTTAAAATTAAAGAGAGAAAAGAAATTTAAATTTTTATTTATTTGGTAAAAAATATCAAAATTTTGTTTTAATTTCTTATTATTTTTTATATAATAAGAACATCAGTTCGTAAAAGGTAGAAAAATCATAAACTAACAGAACAAGAGGGAATAGGAAAATGAGAGAAATGAGATATGGGTTATCGGGATATTTAGCACCGGATGGTATTTTCTATGAATGTGACTACGGTAAGCATAGCGAACTTGCCAATGAGCTTATTGAAAAATATAAAATAAAAAATAAAACGAACTATAACGAAATTGCAACTAGAGGAGAATTTTTAAAATTTGGCACATATCCTTGGTCAAGTAAAGAGGGGTGTAGTGGTTGCCACGTTTTTAAAAGTCTATTCCACCCATTATCTAATAAGCAATCTATATGGATAAATGAGAATTTGGATAAACTTACTGACAAGCAACGTTCTGAATTGAATAGATTACTTGATCAAGAAGAGCTCATAAGAAATAAATTAGCTATGGAGAGTAAGAAAGATGTGGAAAAAATACAGATTTCATATAGAGTTGGTACAAGATTATCAGCTGTTGGTGTTTAACGCTAACATTTTTATTAATTTTACTTAAATAGATAAAAAGTATTAATTAAACAGTTATTGATGCGGTCTTCGGAGTTAATAAATTTAGGGAAATGACAGCCTAGAAATACTAGGTTTAATCAAAAGGAAATTAAATTGTGGGGATAAGAACAATTAGAAAAGGAATTTGACTTATACTTTTCAGTTGATAACACTTGCTTGTTTAAAGCACATTAACTTTGTGTATTGAAGTGACTTTGAGGTTTCGAAATAAAATGTAACCGTAATGGATAACAAACTCATTTTGGTGCATTTACTAAAATTTTTGAATTCGATGAAGAAGTTTATGTTCCAACATAGCATAAATAACATATAGACGTGTATTTGACGTGGTACTATATGAGCATCATATAAAAAGAAAACACGTCAATTAAAAACATATTATAGTTAATCTAATGATATTAATTATTTCAGGTGTATACAGTAGATGCCAGATGATATCTTCTCAAGATACGAGGTATTTGGGGATTTTTTAAGAACCTATTAAATGATTCCAATCTACATATCGATTAATTATGCTGGTGATGATGTATTTCTTTCGTATCTTACAATAGTGTATAACCTGTTTATAGGATTTGAGCTAAATCCTTAATATAGTATTACAATTCTTTGTATAAATGCAGGCCGTTGAGTTTGCGGACACGATCATATTCAAGGTAATTTTGGAAAAGAAGATATTTAATTTCATATGAATATAATTGGTTGCCCGAATTATTATTCTAATTACCTTAAAAAAATGTAATACCAGAAGGGGTGAAAAATGAACACAAATCATTTGGTATTAAAGCATTTTATAATTTAGGCATAATAAAAAACCACGATTACTCGTAGTTTTCTTTTTTACTAACTTTAATCTTAACACTTTCAATTTCTTTCTCTAGATAATCAAAGTTTTGAGTGACTTTGTTTTCTAAGCTAGTGAAATTGAATTGTACCTCTTTTAATGTTGTAGCAATACCTTTAAGCTGTTGGGTGTTCTTCTCTAAGTTTACGAATAATTCTCTTTCACGATTGTCAGAGCGAAGCCGATCTTCCGCTATCATTTTATAATGGTCTTCACGCTGTTCTTTCATGTTTTCATTCATAGAGGTGATTTGTTCCTTGTGACTATCACTAACACTACGAACATATCCCATAACCTTTATGGACATAAAGATAACAAATAGCATGATAATCGCAAAGAGAACCATAAAAGGTTTATCACCCTCAGTAATGCTAACAAAAATCTTTTCGATAATGCCAATTTCATCCGGAGTCATGCAGCGACTACCTCCTTATCTGGAGCTAAATTTGTAATCCGTCGCAGTAGTTCATCATGGGGCAAGGTTTGCACATGAAACTTCACCTGCTTTTTTCGGTACGAACTCCTTTTAGTACGCCCTTAAGGCGTTTTGCTTTATTCTCGTCTCTATATAAAGACAAATGTTTATCTGTGCAATGTAAAAATAAAAAAATTAATCAAGCTTAGATTAGAATAGTTCATAAAAAGGATAATAGTAGTTACTCGTAGACTATGTTTGAGGGGAAATTTAGAGGAAGTATCTGTTTTGTTATTGTTGATTTTAAAATTAATAATTTGAATCAAGCAATAATTGTGTGATTCAATTGATGAACTTTCCAATCAGTTTAAATTCGTCTGTTAGGAATAGGTTGTCTTAAATTGGAATAGTTATTTCGGGATATCTATGTTTTCTTTGTAGAAAACATAGATAATTTCTATACCCGGATTTAAAATCTGTGATGTTTGTTGTTGGTTTATTCATATACGTGAAGGGAAGAAGTGTCTAATTGCTTCAAAAATCAAGTAATATTGGTATGTATTTTTTTTCAAACTATTCAATCGTATCTTCACATTGTTTTACTGTTGCTTCGTAATCAATCTCGCTCATCTTTTGTTCTTCTTCTATTAATGAAGAAATAGATTTTACCAATTTTTTAGCTAGTAAATTGTCGGAGTTTTTGAGTCGATACAATAATCGAACCTTGTTTTGAAAAGAATAGTTCGCCCATTCGTCTTCTCCAATATATATATTAACTTGTGGTTTATCTGAATTATTGTTTTCAATGTATTCGATCATTTTTTAAGCGCTCCAATTGCTATATTCACTTGCGGGATCTTCATGAGCATAAGAACCACAAACGGGGCAACCTTTTGTATCTCGCTCATCAATTACATACTCAATTACGTACTCTTGGGAACAGTTTAAGCATTCTACCCATTTTTCTGAAAATTCATATTCTTTTCTTTGACTTTTCAATTTTTATCACCTCTCTTACACGTATACAACAACCTTTAGTAATGTATATTGTCAATTTCTTGTTTGGACAATTCCTAACTGTAGTTCATGTTTAGTATTGATTTTTTAATAAAGGAAAGGTTGTAATAAGTTATTGTAGAGAGGTGGTGTTGAAAATGAATTATATGAAGAAGCTTGATGAAGCGATTGAGTTATTCAAAAATTTAATTAGTGCAACTACAAATGAAGCAAAGTCGGCTGTTCTTGCAACTAACCAGGACAACGAGATTGCTGATAAACTTTTAGTTCTTTTAAAGAATAAAACGTTATATCTTCCAGCTCTGACTTTGTTGCCGTCCATTACTAAGAATGACAGCAATAAACGTTTAAGGAATTATGTTAGCTTTGTTAATGCTATTGATAAGTTAGAAGGCAAAAAGCTAAATGCATATGTCTTTGATTACGTACTTCGTCATATTGATGAGGAAGAATTGAAAATGTACAAAGCTATTTTAACGAATGCTGACTTAGTACCAGTTGTTAAAGAACCAGTTGATGAGACTGTGTTAGAAGAAAAAATTCAAGAAGAAGTGGCTCAAGGAGAAAACGTTCAAGAAGACGTTGAGTCAGCATAATTCTATATTTATGAGAAAACAAGCGGATAAGAGTTTCGGCTTGTTTTTTTTCTTGACTTTCTTCTAAAAAAGGTTATGTTACAAACGCTCCTGTGAGAGAAGCAAGACGTGAGACCAAAATGAATAATCAAATGCTTGTCCTTGCTCTAATGGTTATGGATGAAATTGTAAATTTAAAAAATCCTCACAGAAAAAACAACTATGACTCTAATCATGAATAATAAGTTATTAATGATATTGGAATTCGGCAAAATGAGTAGGGTTCAAGTGAGCAGGTGAGCGTTTCTTAAATCTGAATAGGAGGCATTTTTCTCTTTAAAAGCGTGATATAGTCTCAATTTTTGTAGTGAAATGTGGTTACACGTAATGGTGCGGGTTAGATGTAGTGAATCTACCTCAAGATAGTGGAATCCGTAAAGATTCTATATGAAGTAAAATTTGTAATGTTTTGCTACAAAGAAGTGTCTTGCTACGTGGTCAACAATCAATAGGTTATTAGCTGCGATCTGACATCAAAATAAACAATCAGTTTATGAGGTTCATATTATTAAAAATAATTTAAGTAGTTTTGGAGAGAGACTTTTCTTCGAATTCATACCTAAAATGGCATATTTAAGGGAAGTTTCTGGAGCAGGAGATAAGCAACTACGCTTAAATGGTAAATAGAGAGAGAGAGGAAGAAATGAAATATGAAGAAATTTATTGAGTCATTAAAAAAAGAAATAAAAGAGATTCTTGACTGCTGCAAGCAACCTTTATGGAAATTAAGATATTTCTTTTATGGATGGGCATTGGGGGGAGTTATAGGTACGGCTTATTTTTACAAAATTGGTGAGCTAGATGAATATGGAGTGCTTCTTCGTATAACCGCAGCCATAATTTTGTTTCTTCTCCCATTGGCTTATGGAGAGAAAAATGAGGTAGGATCTGGTTGAATCTATTGTTTAATGTTAATTCTGATATCAAGACAATGGAATCATTTATGTAACAAAAGATGATTTGTGAGGCAAGCAAAGAAGTACTGTAGAGGAACTATAACAAGATAAAAGAATTTCCAGGTCATCTTTATATACATGCATTGGGATTGACAAGATTCCAAGAAAGAAAAATGGCATCTTTGTTAAGAAACAAAGAGTAATTCTATACCGCAGTAGTGCATATGCACATTACTTGAAAGGTTTTTGAATTTTTAAATGGGTGACCTAAAAAGGAAATAAAAAGAATATATGATGAAGAAAAATATCATCACTTTAATTTGCATAGGTTTAGTTGCTGATGGAAAAGGGAAGAGAACCCTTCTTTACTGGGATAATATTGTCGACGTTATCCAGTCGAGAGCTCGTGGTTTAGAAGATTGAGTGTTATATAGCAATAGCTTATATATAATGTAGCGTTCATCATATGATTTTAATCCTCATATGTGCTTGTTATGTTATTTACTCCTTTTTACTTCTCTCTTTTCTTGGGGGCCTCTAATTAGAGGTCCCTATTTTTTTGCTAAAATTGGAAAGGTGGTTTGCAATATGATAGTAGGCGATATTATTGTCGTAAGTGGAAAGTCTCTTATCTCAAAGATGATTCAAAAGGTGGCAGATTCTAAGTGGACACATGTAGCTTTGTATATTGGTGGAGGATATATCATAGAGATAGATTGGAATACTAAATCCTCTATAGTAAGGGAGACATATTCTATTAGTAATTTAGAATGCATGGTGTTAAGAAATAAAAATGCGTTAACGAAAGAACAACAAGAAATTATTATCTCTACAGCGGTTTCATATCAGAGAAAAGGTTTTCAATATGATTGGCTCCGATTAATTTCTCTATATTTAAAGTCGAAATTTCCAAATAGCAAACTAATAGATAAACTAGATAGAAGGAATAAATTTATTTGTACAGAACTGGTGGATGAGATTTTAAAAGAAGCAGGTATTGATCTTTTTCCAAACCAAGGTGGGGATATTTTCCCTCATGACTACCTCACTTGTGAACAATTAATAGCATTGAATAAAGTTAAATGGTCGAGTTATAAAAAGGCTAACTGAATCTTTTTACCCAAGTAGTTGACTTGTAAGTTGCTAACTATTTATGTTTTATTTTTACTTTTGATGTTACTTTCTTAATGTTAATGACAAGAAGACCATCAATTTCAAGGTGCTTCTATTTATACTTTTATCTTGTAATGAAGTAGTTAGGAGATAAAATACTTTCCTATTGAACCTTCTAAAAAAAATGGTTATCTTTAGTAACTATTATAATTATAGGGGGATTTCAATGAAGTTTAAAATCCAATCAGATGTAATTGATATTCAATCAGTGGCACCTATACAAGTAATTGATTGGGGTGTTAATTTAATTCAGGCTCCTCAAATGTGGTCAATTACAAAAGGTGAGGGGATTAGGGTTGCTATACTAGATACGGGTATCGATGCTACCCATCCGGATCTTGCTGCCAATTACAAAAAAGGAATGAATTTTACTACAAATAATTTTACTGACATAATGGATAGGAAGGGGCACGGCACGCACTGTGCAGGTATAATTGCTGGGTGTGACAACTCAATTGGTATCGTTGGGGTTGCTCCTAAAGCTGAGCTTTACATTGCTAAGGTATTAGCAGACGATGGTTCTGGTTCAGTTGAGGCAATTGTAAAGGGAATTGATTGGGCTATTTCTGAACAAGTAGATATCATTTCTATGAGTCTAGGTTCTTCGAATGATCCTGGTCCTGTCCTATATGATGCAATTAAACGTGCCCATGGGGCAGGTATTATTATTGTTGCTGCTACTGGTAATGAAAATACTCATGTTGGGTGGCCAGCATCATATGATGAGGTAATTGCAGTGGGAGCGATTAATAGAAATCTTGATAGAGCCACCTTCTCTAACTTTGGCAGTGAAACAGATGTAGCTGCTCCGGGTGTAGATATTTATAGTACATATCCTGTCAATCGCTATGCAAAACTATCTGGTACGTCTATGGCTACACCAATGGTAGCGGGGGTAATCGCCCTTATTCTAGCTTACTATCGTGATATTGGCAAAAAGTTAACTCCTGATCAAATCATGCAACTAATTCGTGAGCATTCGGTTGACCTTGGAGAAAAAGGTGTCGATGATATGTTTGGTAATGGACTAGTAAATGTTTGTGAATTAATGAAAATTAGTTGAAAAGAGGGGGCTTCGGCTCCTTTTTTTGTTTTTAAAATTTATTTCTAGATTTTTTAAGAACCGTTTTATGTTATCTCAAAATTATCATATATCATAAGAGATGTAGTTTTAGTGTAAAAATATTTGAACCCTAACATAGACGGAATTACTTCTTTATAAAGGGATTATCGTGTTCTACGATGTGTTATGGATTTGAAATATAAAAAGGCTGCAAAGCTTTCCTGAAAAATCGCTTTGCAGCCTTTTAATTCGTTGTGTTGTTTAGGGGAAAATTAATTGTATTTCCTTTCGAATTAAGAATATCAAACAAATATATCTATTAAACTTTCACTTTGACATATGTTTTTTTCATTCTCCAAGAGTCATTTGTTTGAAGTGACGACGGATACGTTTATCCAATTCAGGTTCATGCTGACAATCTTAATGTTACCTATATAATTCATGTTTATATAGGACCGGATCCATGTAACCAAGTTGTTCAAGTTTTCTATAAGATGCCGCAGCCTTTTCATAGGAAGAGTAGTGATGAGATATATATTTTAATGTCATCCATGTATCAGAGTGATAGAATTGCAGTCCTATATAATAGGAACTATCATCCACTTTGATAACGGATACTCTCGTTGGATAGTTTCTCATGTAATCATCTTTCTATGTGTTTGTATGACAATTTGTTATTTTTCATAGTGACAGTAATGAATTCGTTCATGATAATCTCCTTCTATTTAATAGACGACTTAACCTAACCCTCTCACTGGAAAATTTATAGACTTGTAATATGGTTGAGAATGTGATATTGACATGGGAATTGGTAGTTATGTATTAAAAAAAGAGAGTGGTTATTCTTTAAATCTTAATTTTGTTTCACACCAGACGTTAGCTTAGTCCACATTTGTTTAATTGTTTCAATATCTTCCTTAAAAGTTCTACCCGAGAGTTATCCTCTAATGGGATTTCTGCTTTATATAATTAAGTTGAAAATAAAAAGAACGCAATCTGTTGAGGATGCATTCTTTGTTGTGAATTCATAGTGGTGAACTTGTTCAGTGCAAATTCCGTATACCATTTTGTAATTCAAAAAGTACAAAAAATTCGCCTGTGTACCAAGTTAGGTATAGGAGATTCGGTGATAAAGCTAACAGTATTTGATTGAGAAAATATGACAAATTGGTTAGGTTATGCCTGAAGTCATGAAAGGAGGGCGAGGACATGGAAGGACTTAGGTATGAACGATTTGAACAAAACTTACTTGATCATTGGGTGAAACGTAAGGAGTCAGCAAAGGTAGGACTAAAGACTACAGTTGTTTGTCTTCAAATGAACAATGGATTTGAAGTAGTTGGACAATCAGCTTGTATGAATCCAGATGAGTACGACTATGAACTAGGTGTCTACTATGCTACAAAAGACGCGCTTAAAAGAATCGCTGATATTGTAGCTTACATTGAACATGAAGGTACCTTTTAGGTGTTAAGTCAGACGAGAAGCGCGTGATGGGTAATATATGCTCTTAAGTGTTTTAACCTTTTCAAAATAAACCATACTTAAAAACCTTGAAATAACATTTATTTAAGTAACTCACCTACATGAGGAATCAAATTGAATTTCGGAAAGTATTAATTTTAGCTTTGGCAAAAAAACTTTAAGAATAGTGTTAATTGTGTCATAGGCAAATTTCCTTGATGAGGAGAATCCATTATTGCAGACGTTAGATTATTCGTTGGTTAGTAATGCTTAGTTAAATCATTTTTATCATACACAGAAAGTAGGTACTATCTATGGCTACTAAAGATCGTGTAATTGAAACTTACGATACATCTAGTTTTCTACAAAAGAACAGGTCAAAGGTTGCAATAGGTGCAGTTGGTGGTTTTGCCTATGGAGCGAAACACTTAATACAAACTCAACCTGTGCAAGGTTTAGTAAAAAGTGAAATTTTTGATGAAGAAAAAGGAATTTCCAAGAAAGTTGACAAGGGAAGTAGAATGCAATTTTCGGGAAATAAGTTTGGAACTGCTATGAGTAAGGGACATTACGCTGTTACTCCTGCTACTGTTTTAGATGTAGGACACCAAATTGAAGGATATGATGATACAGAAGAGATTAAAGGAGAACAAGAATTTCAACTTAGGAAAAAAATGAAGAAGCAAAGAGAGAAGAATAGAAATTTATATGGGAACATAAATCAAGGAGAAGTCGTATTTAATCTTTTTGAATCCAGAACAGGTCATCATAAGATGGGGAATGCTAAATTTAATTAGGGTGGAGCAGTGTATGGTTTCAATTGCAGATAACTTGTTAAGAACCCTCAAAAATACTAATAAACTTCTTAAAAAAAGTAATTGATGTAGAGAAGTTTATTCGTTCTAAAACAACTTGTCCAAGTATGTCTACTATTCGATATGCGGATCCCAATAATTGAGTATCAAATATAATGGTGACCTAGAAGTTAAAAGTAAGTATAAAAAAATCTGGAAATTTATCCATCTAGAAGTAAGAATAAATAATTTAACAAATTCATCAGTTGAAAATTTTTAGAGAAGAAAAATTAGAAAGCACTTCTTCGGTAGAGGCTATAAAACGGGCTGATATAGATACTCTTCAAGCAGCAGGTAAAGTGATGACAAGTAGCGATTAGTACAAACGGGTGTTATACGTAGTTCTTTAGTGGTTGCTTGAAATTAATGATTAAATGCGTATACATACGCAAATGGGTGATTCGAAAGACATGGATTTTACTACTAAGAAAATATGTAGAATTTATGCAAAAGAAAGAAACACCGCTATAAGGTGACGTGTCTACCCAATAAAAATGAGCATTATATCAAAAACAAGTGTCTCAAGTAACAAAAGGGATTGTTTAATCTAATAAATAGGAGGATAAAAAATGGCTATTTTAAATTCAATTAAAAATTTTGCTAAAATAGGTGTTCTAAATACAAAAAAGGCCGTAAATGGTGTTAAAAATGCTCCAAATAATATTATTAAGAGTACTTTTATTGATACAAAAAATAAGAAAAAGACATTGAGTAATCTATACACTGGTAAAAGAATAAACCCAAAACACTTTGCTGTTGTTGGAGGGGGATATCTTGCTTTTAATCAAGCTAAGATGAGTTTTGAATATCAAATAGAACCTCTTAAACGAGCGACCATGAATGACTATCAGTATATTGGATCGCCAGAAATTATGATGTACGACGGTGTAGGGCAAGAAAGAGTTTCTAAAAATTTAAATGTTGATGGAAGTATTGTATTTGATCTTCACAATAATAGAAGGGGGTAACCTAGATGAAAGTAAAGTCAATGATTAAGACATTAACCTCACCTCAAGCTATATTTGGATATAATGTTGCAAGAGGCTTACATGGGGGCGACAGTTTAGGCACATCGGTGGCTAAAGCATCTATTAAAGGGGTTTTAAGTGCTTCTAACCCTGTTTTGTTTGGGGTGGTAACCTGGGGAAGCTTAGCGCAAAAAGGTTACTGGGGTTTATTAGAATTCAATCACCAAAGGGAGCAATGGTGGAAAGCGCAGTATGCAACAAGTAACGTAGTTGGGGGTAAATTTTTAGATACGCGAGGGGCTCAAACAATGAGACAAGCAGCTGTACAGGCTATCCAGGGAAGTAAGATGAATGCAAGAAGTGCACTTGGTGGAGAAGCTAAAATATTAAGCCCTTACTAAGTTGCTACATATCTAGAAGGTATTAGAGAAGAGGATTGGAAATATGAGTGAAATTATTAATCTTGAACGTGAAATGCTCCAAATTATTCACGATCCTGTTCAAAGGAGAGAACATCACCTAGGGGAGAGTCCAAGTTGGTATCAAGAGCAAATTATTCGACAGTCACATCATCGCGAAGGTTTACGTTATGGTGAACGTGTCGGCACATGTATAGAAGAAAACCAACGAATTATAAATCCTAACACGGGAGAATATAAGTCGATAGGAGAGCTTTATCAGTCCCAACTAGATGGTATCGCTACACCATTATTAACATTGAATGAGTTCTATCAATTAAAGAACAGTAAAGCTTTTTCCATTGAAGATAACGGTGTTCAAGATACGTTCGCTGTTGTAACAAAACATGGGGCACGAGTTACCCTTACAAGAAATCATCCAGTACTAACAGTCGATGGATGGAAAGAAGTAGATGCACTCCGTATCGGAGAAAGAATTGCTACACCTAAGATCTTAACTGTGTATGGCACAAAACAAGTAGAAAAGAATAAACTTCGAATTCTTGCATATATGCTCGCTGCGGGGCGTTTAAATAAGAATAGTATTAGCTTCCAAGTACGTTATGAAGGTGTTGGTGAGTCGTTGCAAAAATCTTGTGAGGCAATTGGTATTACAACGTATTATGAGCATCATAAGAAGGCGACAGTCTATCTAATGGACTTTAGAAGTTTTGAGTTTTATAAGGAGATAGAAGAAAAAAAAATCCCTTCATTTATTTACGAATTGGATAGAAATCACTTAGCGTTCTTCTTAGGAAGTCTGTATTCGGCAGGTGGTTGGTTTTGCGCCGGACGTATTAGTGAAATTGGGTATGCTACTAAGTGTCGAAATTTTGCATTAGACCTAAAACACTTACTATTACGTTTTGGTATCCAAACGAATTTACTTCAAAAAGAAATGAACGGTTCTGTTTATTACCATCTTATGGTTTATCACTGTTCCTCTATTTTATTATTCCTCGAACATCTAGCTACACCAGAGCGTAATTATGAAGCAGTCCAACAAAGAGCACTGAAAATGAAACCTTCTGAACCAACACTCCCTAAAGAAGTATGGAAATACATTGAAAAGGAACGAATTGTTAAAGGAATGACGAAAGCTGAAGTGGTAGGAAAGGGTAATCGTCGCTATCGTACAGAAAAAGGTATCTCTTTAAGTAATGCTCGTGAATATGCAGAGAATTTACAAGTTGCAATGTTACATTACTTAATTGAATCTCATGTATTATGGGAAGAAGTAGTAGAAATCATTCCTTATGGTAAGAGACAGACTTATGATATCTTTGTTCCAGAGACTCATAACTTAGTAGTTGAAGATATTCTTGTATTTAGTCCATGTACAAATGTTTAGCATAGATAGTAATTGAATACACAAATGAAAAAAAGAGTAAGTGTTGTTACTATGATGTCTAACATCTTTACGATATATAACAACTTTGTAACGCCCCTTCAGGTAATCATTCCTGCTGGTAACGTGGTGAACATAGGGAAACTCTAATTTTTTAAAAGGAAATAACCCCCTGATCTGAGGCTATATAGAGTGCGTTCCTAATATCAATAACAAGGTGCAACGACTATTCCATTGGATGTGAAATGCGTCAACAAAAATGAGTCCATACGGGTAATTGAAGTATCTTGATTCAGAGCATTATGATATCTAGGGGAGATGATAGAGTCACGCATCATGTAAGAGTATGAACAGTTCATGAGGAAATAATAAAATAGTAGCGTTTTTTAAGAAAATAGCAGAAGTAGATTACATGAGTGATAAAAATTTTGAATCTATTTTCATCATTATCAAAGAAGCATCTATCATCCTATTTACTCCAATATGCCGAAGAGGGACATTCCTCAAAACATAGACTTAAATGAAAATGCATAAAGACGTAAAAAGGAATAAAAAACGTTTAGAATCTGAGGACATACTACCTTACTAGGGTTGCTTTTGAACATGAGGTACTTGCTGAGTTTTAAGTGTTTAATAAAAATATATTGACGGAGCAGCGAGCATTGGTTACAACTACACTACATTACTAACTCATAATAGTCCAGTTGCTATAGTTATTGAATGGATAAAAATTGAGTAGTTACATAAGTTGTTGTTACTCAATACTATCTTTACGATTTTCGTCATACAAGACTATAGTTTTGGAAAACAGATATATTATTTGGGGAATTTCAATTTATTAGCCGTGTTAAAATTTCTAAAGGGAAGTTTACATCAGGTAATTCAGCTAAGGAGATTATAAAGTAGGTAAGTCCGCATTTACTTAGACGAACATGTTTTAAAGGGATTATTGTTCGGATTATTAGTGTTCGTTAATAAATACCCTAAATTTATAATTTTTATTAATATATCAAACACTATGAAAATAACGAAGGTAAGGAAAATATCTATTAATTTGTGTAAACAGCAGGAACGTTCAGTTAGTTCTAATGATTTAGAACAAATAGAGAAAGCAAACCCACCTAATTTAAAAAAGAGCTTGCAAAGTTTGGGATTGAGGTATTCATGGTTCCGATATGAATATGCCTTCCCGCGGAGTATGGTAATAAAGGCGATAGGTATCCGCAGTGGGCCTGTTGCTTTTTTTATACGAAGGAGGACAACAATATGGATGAAGTATTAGGAAAAAAAGTTGAACTGGATACCGAATTAGAGCGTTCCATTATTGAATACAGACCACGCGTAAAGTATGAACCAAATAAGCCTTTTACTGTTAATTTACCAACAGAAGAAATCATAGAGGAAGATCAAAAGGAATTTGATGAAGATGGTTCGTTTATTCCGGAAGAAAAGCCAGCTAAACAATATGATAAATTTGTAGGTACACTAGAGCTTATTAATGAACTTATTGAATATATTGAGAAAAAAATGAAAGGCTTACAAGTTCCAATTTCTATAGAAGAACTTGAGAAGGTATATGAGTCACAACCATTTTTTGAACAAGATATAGGGGACGAAGGTTTCATTGACTTTGAAACATATCAGAAAACATTTGAAAATCCAGAAGCACCTGCAAATTCACTTATTCAAGATATTGTTCATTCGTACGCAGAAGATGTGGAGGGCAGCTTAGAGTTAGAATTTTATGAAGATCTAAAAGAGTTGCATTCGATAGTAGAGGAAGGATATTTCCTATTTAAAGAAACTGTTTTAAAGAATTATCTTGATGGAAATATTCCTAAGACACCAGAAAAGAATAACGGTTTTACTGAGCAAATTGAAAAAGCAGTTAAGAAGCAAAAACAATGGTTTGATCAAGTTACAAGCCTCTATAGGAACAACGAGCGTAAATATTATGATGCCCTAAAAACACAGTACGGTTCACCTGAATTCTTCAAGATAAGTGAGGAATATACAAAAACAAAGCGCCCTTATGACGTTGTGGTTCGTAAAGAAAAGACACTTAATGAGGTGAGTTCTCTTATAGATGGTCTTCTTATAGGTTCACAAGATTGTTCTGAATCTATTAAATTTGGATTAGCTATAGGTAGCGAGATTGATGGTGAAGGGGTTATGAATTTATTAGAAAATCAGGCTTCTACAAAAGAACAACTTACCGATTTGCTCAAATTAACTCAGCTATCATTGAAGTTACAACTTAATCAACAAATTGAAGATAAGAAACAATATCGAGACGTGTTAAAAAACATTAACAATCTTTCTCGTAAAAAGCGTGCGCACGATGAATTATTAATGGCATTGGAACTTCGAAATACGATGTACCTAAACATGTACGATTCATTGCAACATTTGGAATCTCCAAGCAAGGCACCTGGTGTGGAATCATTCCTAAATCAAATGGCTGGAGGATTAAGTCTTGTACAAGAACAGTATGACTCATTTCTACAAGATGTATATGCAATGTATATGTCTGAATACGAAGTAAGAAAAGAAAAAATCGATAAAACATTAAACAAGGAAAATGCAAGAGCAGGTTATTCTTTGGTATCAGAGTATCTATAAAAGAGGTTTACTTCATCCTAATCCATATAAGGATAGATGAGAAAACGCTGGCCAACTTATAGGAGGCTCTATTCCTTTTGAATATGGTGACTATTAGACAAAGAAAATAAAGTGACCTAAGAGGTGAATCCAGATTGTTCAGTTTATCTCGAGATGAATTATTTTTTTATCGTTGAAAAACATACCATTGGGATGTACTAAAAGTAAGTAGAAGGTGTTTTTGCAACAAAACTTAATAATTAGTAAAACAATTAAATGTAGAAGCAGATTGGGATAAATGCGGACAACCTTCTTATGAAAATGAAGGTATATGGAAATAACAAATGTGGGTCATACTTAAAATCTAGGAAAGTAATAAACTATCTACAAAATCTACTATACTAAGGTAGAATCTGTAAGAAGTAAGATGCGTGCTATCTGCATTTCAGAAATACAAGATTTTAAACAATACAATATTTTAATGGAGGGGTAAGAATGTATACGTACAATCAACTTATTTTCCCTTCTCATATGGAAAAGAATACTCGTTTTCTAGTATTAGCGGGCTTTTCTTTAAATGGGCCAGTAGGGACACCTTTTATTATTCGAGATAACATAGAGCCATCTTATATTCTTGGTGATTGTCGCCTGACGGAGAACGTAAGAATGGCAAAAAAATACGGAATCACCCCACTAATCCTTCGGTTAAATGGGTCTCATGGAGAATGCGTTGTTAATCATGATGAACTTAATACTCCAGTTTTCCGATTTAAAACATTTGAAGCAACAGATGAGTCAAATAACATAGCTATTCACCTATTTCCGACGTATATGATTATTAAAGGCATAAACACTAGTTATTCATACCTGTTTGCTGATTATAAAGGAGTAGATGACTTAGCTTTTGCTATCAAACAAGATCTTTATTTTGGGTCGGGAGAAGTTGATGTAGAAGTTATTAATCAAATTCCAATAAAAGGATTATGTGCTTCTGAGAAATACGTTAGATTTACTGGAGCGGATGATGGCTTCCATTATGTAAGTAATCATAGCAATCCAGACTCAGAAGATAAGATTCAAATGCAATTACAGCTATTAAAAGATAGTTTTATTGCTGAAGATGGAAGTGAGGTTTTCTTTACAGGAGAATTAAGTAGTTTTCAAGTAGATACACTCCTATTTACAGATATACCTTACGAGAAAGCACCTGGGCAGCTATCCTCTATATTCGGGGAATTTGCCAAGACTAAGACAAATGAACAATCTATTTTCTGCTCAGTTGTTTTATGCTCTGATCTATTCTCTAAAAGTCGTTTTACGGTAACAGGAGAAGATACATACGAGACTCAAGTGCAATCACTTGTAGAAAAAGCTTCTATTAATACAGAAGAACATCGTCATTTAGAGCACATAGAAGTTGTAGTTGGTATACAAAACTCTGAGAACCCTAAATATTCCTCTATGCCAGTTGCAGCAAATTATGCTTGTATGCGATATAAACTGCCGAATTTCTATAATTCAGCTACAAATAAACAACTACTAAACATAAATACATTACAAAATAGAGAACTCAAAAAGGTGGAAGTTGCTAAATTAACAAGTAGTGGTTATATATGTATAGTACCATCAATTAAAAAAGGATTTGTTCCTTATTCCTCAAGAAATCTTTACCCTCAAAACAAATTTTATTCAAAACCTCATTATCTCCGGAGTATAGGTTACGATGTTAATCGAATTGCTGGATTCTTTAATCAATACATTGGGGAACCATTAAGCTTCGTATTACTTCAATCTATCATTACGCAAGTTGATGCCTTCATTGATAGTCTTGCAGAAGATCATCCAATCTACAGAGATATAAAAATGGAAGTCTTACATTATGATCAAGAAAATCTTACTCTATCTATTTCATTTGAGTTATATGGTGAGATTGAAACGGTTAGAACTTCCTTTACTTATATTTCGTCAAGTGAGGTGAGTGTTTCATGGCAGTAGAAATCAATAAGCCAACCCAAGCAAATGGTTCTATGGACTATGAAGATATGACAAAGACAATAAAGCATTTACTAGATGCTGCTTGGGGAACTCAGTGGGGAAGCTTTACCCCGGAAGAACCAACTGTGACAGTTGACAAGCCTGTAGCATATCCAGTTATCATTCATTACCTTAAGTTAATGCAACCAGGACTAATTGGTAAAAGCATCAGAGAAATTAAACCTCGTCAACGTTACCTTGCTTTTAATGAAGATCCTAAAGGAACTCTACCACCTGCAACTAAGGTTTATGGTCAGGTATTTGATGCAGAAGTTGTTTTTGAGATTTGGGAAGAAACCAATGCGCGAGTAGACAAGCTCACAAAGGAGTTTCGTCAAACGCTTGCAACATTCACGGGATTCCTTAAAGAGAAGGGGCTTAAAGAACTTCAATTCGTAAAGATGGAAACAGACTTATCAAAAGCAAATATAAGTAATGCTAGTAAGGTTCGTAGACTTGTTTATTTTGCTAAATTTGAAGAATTAACAGAAGTTTCTGTAGAAATCCTTCGTGTGATAGATGTCGTAGAACAGAAACTTCAGGAAACCACAAAAACGTTAAGAAACAAAAAAATCCAACTGGATGAATAGCGCTTGTCGCTTTTCAAATATAACAAAATAAAGAGGAGGCAAACCTATGCTTTATGAAAATCTTCCTGGCATTAATGTCACACTAAAAGATGGTGGCTTAATTGTCCCAGAACGAGGCGGATCAGAATCGATCCTAATCATTGCTCCATCTCTTGCGAAAGATGCTCCTGAAGAACCAGTATTAATTCGTAGTTCAACTGAACTTGTACAAGCTGGATTCGGTGACTTCTATGTTGCAGGAGAAGTTAACCCAATTGCTGCAGAATGGAAAGCTGCTACTGATGCAGGAGCTAGAATGGTTTACTTAGTAGCCCTTAAAGAAATCAGCTTAGAGCGTGCTGCTGAACTTGAGAAATATGCAATTGATGCCTATGTGGCTGCAGGAAACCAACTAGTAGAAGCCCAAGCTAAATTCAAAGACGTTTTAGTTGGCTCTACAGAAGCTGTTCGTATGCGCCGAAAATTCATCTATTTCTACGACATGCTAATGAGTGACCTACTTGATTTCACTGTGGATCACGTAGTTCTTAAAGGGGTTACACTTGAGGACGAAGCTACTAACTTAGTTGGTGAGTTTTTCCCTGAAGTTCCAAACTCTGAAGATTTCCCTTATATTAGTGGAATGGTTACTTCTTCTTATGTAATGGAGTCTCACGCTATTAATTACCCAGTAGAAATCAAAACTGGTACAAGCGATACGCTAGTAGTAAAGGTTGATGGCAAAGATGTAACGTTTACGCTTCCTGCTAAAACTTACAATGGTAGTTCATTAACAATAGCTGACTTGGTAAAAGACTTGAAGGCTGTTATCGATGAAGATGCAACTGGTATTAAAGTTAATGTGAGAGAAGACAGTGGTAAAATTGTCCTTTACTTCGATGCTCCTGCTTCTATCCAAGCTGGTACAACAGCGGCTGGTCTTCAATTAGATAAGCAAGTAGCAACATGGAAGAAAACAAGCTTTGGTGTAATTCACCGTGGCTCATTCGCTCAAACAGTTGCTGATTATTGTTCAATGAAAACTTTAATGAAATCAGCTGCGATTGGATACATTGGAGTTAAATCTCCAGTAGATACAAAGGTTTCTACAATCCGAAAATATGTGGAAGAATTATCTAAGATTGATACAGAAATCTCACCTTATCTTCAAGTAGTGGGATCTGAAGTGGGAGTAATCATGCCAACAACAAACTCAATCCACTATGTAAATGGTGCGACTCACTACGCTGCACTACTTTCAACTCTTCGAAAAGAAAGTGCACCTACAAATAAACCTATCAAAGGTGTTAAAGCTATCCGTTTTGATTACTCTCTTCGCCAACTTTCTAAACTAACTAGTAAGAAAATCGTTACATTCCGTTTAAAAGATTCAAATCAGTTAGTTGTTACAGACGGAATCACAACTGCGCCATCTATTGTAATGGCTGGAAAAGTACGTGAAAGTGACTTTGCTCGTTTATCTACTCTTCGTATTACCCAGCTTGCTATCCAAGTTGTTCGTGAAGCAGTAGAACCATTTATTGGTGAAGCAAATGAAATGCCACAATACAACGCAATGAACACTGCTATCAAGTCTGCATTAGAGAAAATACGCGAAGCAGGCGCTATTCAAGGATACAAATTCTCAATTGAAAACCTTGGAGTATACTTAGATGAGGTAACTGTAACTTTAGAAATTATCCCGGCATTTGAATTACGTCGTGTACAAGTTCAAGTTAACTTAACTCCTCCTGAGTATATGCTACAAGGACTTAGCCAGTAAGAACTATTAATGAGAAGAGGGGATCAAATGCCCCTCTCTTATATAAAAGAATAACAGGAGGTTATTAACCTATGAGTACAACAGCTTCTCGCTATAGTAAAACTTTCACTACTTACGGTGGCTCTGACATCGTATGTACATTTAATGGACAGGTAGTTGGCCAATTACAAGCTATTACTTACTCAGTTACTCGTGAAAAAGGACCTGTGTATGTAATGGGTGATCCAAACCCAAAATCTTTCTCTCGTGGTTGAGATGTAGCCACCTTTCTATGGTGACATAGAATGACAAACTCCGTGAACTGCTGGAAACCCCTAAAGCTTTTGTTACTACAACGTAACTAGAAATGGTAAGCGTGAATGTTGAAAAAACAAAAGATATTTATATTCATGTTATGAATTGAAAAATTTATGGCGTAGAAAATAATGGGCAATCAGCAGCCAAGCTCCTGTTCCGAAAGGATGGAGAAGGTTCAACGACTAGAGTGTACTACCTGAAATGGTAATGAGACTTATTAGTGCGGAGCAAGTTGAACGTCCATGTAAGATGACAATGCTTTAATGGGCGAATTCACATCAAAATATAATTACAAAAATAACCTTATTAAAAACATCAATTCACCAGAATACTGGTATATTGCAGAAATGCAAGCCTCAGATGTAAGAGATATTCTTTGTCCGGATAACCGATTGAAACAGAACTCCCAAGCAAAAAATTAAAATTTTTACAACACCATGATGGCTTAGTGTTTTAAAAAATGTTTTTAAAAAGGAA
This sequence comes from Bacillus cereus group sp. MYBK95-2, assembly GCF_051915225.1. NCBI lineage: Bacteria > Bacillati > Bacillota > Bacilli > Caryophanales > Bacillaceae > Bacillus > Bacillus cereus group sp. MYBK95-2. The sequence continues at coordinate 47,148 of NZ_JBQAEH010000003.1, forward strand.
AAAAGAAAAGTATTTAGAAGTGTGTTATCAACTTGAAGATATAGTCTAGTCCGTCTGTAAAACAGAGTTAAAATATCTCGAAAGAGACGGTGTAAACGAAACGTGGTATTGCAGGAAGTTTAGTATTTACTATCTTCGACCGTGATGCACTATTTAATCTTAAGCAACAAGCTGCTGTTCACCGTCATGGCTTAAATCAAACGGATGCACTTGCTAGTAGCTCTACTCAGGTATTAGATGCTGATGCAAATGCTGCAGCTTTAACTCAGCGTAATGACTTAGTTCAGGGATGGCAGACAAAGCGTAAAGCCAACTTCATCGACGAAATCCCTCCATTTGATATCACAATCAACTTCCTTAACGAATATGGACAAGCTAGTAAAATGGAAATCTACGGTGTAGAGATTCTTAACGAAGGAATGGGCTTAAGTGTAGATGACAACACTACAGAAAAAGCTTGTACTTTCATTGCTCGTAATATTGTTGAAATGCGTCCACAAGATGATTGGGAAGTAGAATAATAAAAACTTAAAGAGGTGCTTCGGCATCTCTTTTTGTATTTGGTAGCAAAAATATTATCGAGTGGTTATGTTCTATTTATAGAAAAATAGAAAGGCAGGTGTCTTCATGAGTAGTAGATATCAGAAGACTTATACGAGTTTTGCTGGTACAGATATTGTTGCTGTTGTAACCCCTGAAGGTGGTAAATCTGTAGTACTAGGTCAATTGCAAACAATCTCTTATTCTGTTTATAGACCGACAGCTCCAGTATTTGCTTTAGGACAAATTGCAGCTAAAGGTGTTGTCCGTGGTGCAAGAACAGTAGCAGGAAGCTTAATCTTTACGGTGTTTGACCGCCATGTATTATACGAAATTATGAAAGATCATAATGTGAATGGGAACAGTTGTCCTATCAATAAAAGTGACGAGCTACCACCATTTGATATAACAATTAACTTTATGAATGAATATGGGCAATCTTCTAAATTGGTGATATATGGAGTTAACCTTATTTCAGAAGGTCAAACAATGTCAGTTGAAGACATGATTACAGAAAATACAATGGAATTCATTGCTCTAGATATCGAAACAATGAAACCAGATGTTTTTGATGAAGGGTGGTAAGAGATATGAGTAATGGGGCTTATACACCGGCAGGTAAATCTAAAAGAGGTTATGCAAATTATTACTCAGGAACAGATATCCGAATTTACTTTGGAGATAACTGGATAGATGAAATTGTAGAAATAGAATGGACAATGCAGGAACAATTAGCACCAATCTTCGGATATGCTTCTTATACCTGGGATAAGGTAGCTAGAGGGAACAGGTTGGTTCAAGGTTCTTTTTCTATTAACTTCAAAGAAGCTGGTTATTTACAAACGGTACTTAATAGTTTAAGTTCTGAAATGACAGAGGAAAATGAGTGGTTTAGCCTAGCAGAATTTAATGGTGAAAATGGTCAAAGTGCCCATAAAAATACAAAGGTTGAAGACCTTATAGGTAATTTTCAAGCATTAGCAGATGATTATGAAAATGCACTATGGGGAACAAACTCTAACTCTTCAAAGTTAATAGATAGCCGTAGAACTGATACATTCTTTTATAGCACAAATGAAAATGAAAAAAATAGGAATTTGAAAGAACATGGTTTTAATATCTTACTAACTTATGGAAATAATCCTTGTGCTGTTAGAGGGACTGGAAGCTACAAGACCGTTCAAACAATAGTTGGAGTGCAATTAACAGGTGTTTCTCAAAGAGTAGATCCGTCTGGGAACCCTATTTCTGAAGTATATACTTTTATAGCAAAAGATATCTCGGGGAATGTGCAAAAAGCGTACTAATTTTAATTATGGGATTTATATGACTAAATGATTTTAACTTTTAAATTTTTATATTAACGAGAGAAAGAGGAGGAAGTATAATGACAAAACATATTAAAAAAGAAGAAGCTTTAATGGAGGGTACTCAAGAAGAAACTTCGGTTGTTAAAGTAGGAGACAAATTCGATGAAGATGACGTTTCAAAAGCAGAACAAGAAATCTTCCCAGGTGGCCCGACTTATAACGAACTTGAAAAATGGAAGTCTATGTATGCAGGAGAAGTATACTTAACTGAGTTTGATGAGGAAAACATTTTTGTATGGCGACCAATTAAGCGTAAAGAATACAAAGATATTGCTAAAATTCCAAATGCAGATAATTTCTATAAAGAAGAGCGTATCTGCGAAAAAGCAGTTCTTTTCCCTGCTAACTATGGTTTCATGCAAATGACAAATGGTAAAGCTGGTATCCCGACACTATTACACGAATTGGTACTAGAGAAGTCAGGGTTCGCAGCAAAAACAGGCGCAATGCGCTTAAGCTAAGAGCGGAGGAGGCGTATTATCGCCTCCTATTTTTATTGTAGGGAGGAAAAAACATGCTAATCGATCCTAATTTATTAGATGACAAGGTAAAAGAATTACCTATTGAATTTGAAACATATGAAGAAGAGGTAGGTTTCAAGGAGCAATTACGTATTTGGCATGAGAAATATGGGCATATCTTTATGCAAGAAATAAACAATGTCATATTTTTCTTCCGTGCATTAAGCAAAGAAGAATTGAAAATTGCACAGGAAGTATACAATGATGACTTTGAAAGAACTGAGTATATATGTAAAACTTGCGTTATAGAGCCAATTATTGAAGATTACTCGTTAGATATTTTTGCAGGTGTTCCAGAAATTCTCTGTCTTTCTATCTTAGAGGAGTCAGGTTACACAAAAGCTCAAAAAGTTAAAATTATGATAGCTAGATGGGAAAAACATATGGAAGAAGTAGAAAATCAACTTCCATTAGTAATAAAAGAAGCATTCCAAGATATCCCATTAAGCGAAATTGAATCATGGACAATGGCTAAAACAGCAGAGTATTATGTAAAAGCTAAATGGTTATTAGAAAATATACGAGGATTAAAATTATTGGGTGAAGAAGAAACTCAACAACAGTAGCCGTAAGGTGGTGAAGACGTATGGTCGATAAACGTTATATGGGTGAAGAGAAAGAGAAAAATCATGTGCTTAGAAATATAGCCAAAACAAGTTCTTTTATAGGGGAAGGGGTAATGGAATATCGCGATTTTTCTATGATAGGTAAGTCCGTATCTCATTTATCTAGTAACGTAGCAGTTACAGGTAGTGTTGCGTTAAGTAAAGATAATTATAAATACAGTACTGTATCCGATGCAGGAGCATTTATGCAGAGGAAATCTAATGGTCTTGGTAAAACTGCTTATGTTAGTAGAAAGTTACGCGGTGGTTTTGATGGTTATATACAGGAGAAGATGTATAAAAAATTAGAAAATTATATCCGTAGAAATATTAAAAAGAAGCAGATACTTAATAAGCGTCTAAGTCAAAAGAATATGGAATACACTACTCGTTATTATAACGAATTCCACAAAAGAAATATGTGGGGTTTTAACAAATTTGAATACGAAGCTACTCAATTATTCCGTCAAAATAAAATTCTTGAAAAACTTCAAAAACTATCTTCTATTAAAAACAATGGTGGGGACAAGATCCTCAAAGCCCTTATCCAATACTACAATCAGAATAAAGATATTTTCAATAGTCCTGGCGATTACATTAATGATTTTATAAAGCAACTGGAAAATGGAAAATATGCTCATAAAGTTAAATTCCTAGGTGATACGCAACGAAATGTATTTCAAAAGCAAATGCTTCAAACTCTTGGGTGGTACAAGGATATTAAAAAAATATTTGAAGAAAATAAAGGTACAATACTACCCCAAGCTAAGGCAATTGAAACCGCGTATGCTTACGAATTTATCAAAGATGCAATTAATCAGACCAACACATTAATGACTTATTTAAAGAAAACAGGCTTTAATTACACTACATTAAAAGATGCTGAAAAATTTGATATAGCTACTAAGCGTAGGTATGGGTTAATCATTAATGACATTGATGAAAAAGGAAATGAAAAATCTATTGATGTTACTGCAAAGTTACGAAATTTCTTAAATAACAATAAATACAATAACGATTTAAATATATTGTTAGATAAAAAGGGAATATCTTTCGACTTTGAAAATATAATTCTTGATAGTAATTTATACACGCATGCTAAAACAGGTGAAATGATTGAAAACAGGTATTTAAAAGCTGGTGCTATTAGTGCAATAGATTCTTTCCAGGAACGTGTTGAAGCTCCATCATTTATTACTAATTCGACGGATCTAACATCTTGGCAAGCTTTTTACTCTAGTCTATCTAAAGAAGAATTACAGGTATTAGATTCAGGACAAGTTCATAAATTCGCAAGCAACTTAGGCGATAAAGGATTTGATAGTGTAACTAAAACGAATCAAGAAGAGGATATTCGTAATCCATTAAATAATAATGGCCATTTTTATACTAGTGGAAATGTTTTTCGTTATACAGAATCTGGCATAGGAGATTTAATTGAAACACCATTACAATTCGGTGCGTTCTCGCGTATGGATAAGTCTTATGCTCGTTCTGGGTATAAAGAAGAGATAACGGATAGAGATGCCTCGCAACTTTACGAGGATAATTCTGTTGGAAAATTAGTAAGAGGGACATGGAAGTATATAAATCCCTCTAAGGGATTTATATCTTTAAATGAACCAGCAGTGGATAAAAGTTTATCAACCTTAATGGAATTCATGATTCCGACATTTGATGACGACGTAGTACGTATCTCTGCAATTGAAAAACTTAGACGTTCATTCCATCAATTCGATTTAAGAGCATTAGATAATGAAACTGGAGTTTTTACACCGGATGTCGTGAAGAAGTTTGCAAAAAATAAGGGGATTTTATCTGAATTAGATATAAAGAATATAAAGGGGTTAGAAACATTAAACGAGTTTCTGGGTTGTGACAATATTCATACTATTGATGCAAGGCCTCGTGAAGCAAGGGTATTCCTTGAAGATGTTATAAATAATGATAAAGATAAAGTTAGTTTTATTAGTACTAAATTAGTTTCAGATAGTAGCATAAGTAAAGTTGGAAAAGCAATTGCATCAGAGATTAATATTAACGACTTAAAGAGTTCTGGAGCCATTGATGATGAATGTGATCTAACATTTAATACAAAAATAAATACTATCGACGCGGTATCACCCCTAGTTGGGCAAGGGCTAGCTGTTTCGAAAGAAAGGTTAGCGGGAAGTCATATTAATAGAGATACTTTAGCAAACGGAAAAAAATCAACTCAAGTTATTGACGATATTAGTCGAATTGATGAGTTATCAGATTTTTTTAAAGAGAAATTTTATAGTGCTTCAAAGTTAGATGATATCTTTGGTTTCTTAACGAAAACAGGAGTTGGATGCGAAGATTCCGGACGTGGGGAAACACTTGTATCATCAATATTAAGGACTTCGCCACATCAAGATTTTTTAGTTGGGAATCATGGTAGTACCTTATCAGGTATTGGTCGGCGTTATGTTTCTCGTGGTTCTAACAAAGTTTATTCTTCGCGAATCCTAAATAAGATGTTTGATGATTTGCCTAGTATAGGTGAATCACTAGACTCATCGCTTAATGATCAAATACAGAAGGATGAAATAAAACTTTTTGGTAAAGCACATGAAACACCTGATAAGTATCATTTGGATGGAACAGGTTCTGATGAGATTACAAGGCTGATTTACGAAAATAAAGGTACATATCATTGGAACAATAAGAAGTTCTCAAATGTTGAAATTCGAGAAAAAAATGGAACAGTTCCTAAAAGTATCGATACACATACGTTTATGGTTCAAGAGTTTGACACTTCAGTTAAATTAACTCAGGAAGATAACCAAGGTGTTATTGATTGGATGGCACAGTATTTTAAATTCGGTGAGAAAGATAAAATTGGTTTTACTAGAGATTTTGTTGCTCGAATGAATAATACATACGACTCGGTAGCTGATGGGAAATATATTGAAATGGTAACGCATGATATTCTTCCTAAAATACCTTTCGCCGGAAAAATAGCCGATATGTTCTTACAGAAACGTACATCGATTGAAAGTTATAAGAGAGACCAAGTATACGATTCAGATTGGAGACTTTGGCCCCAGCTATACGAAGGTAATACGGTTGTTTCTCAAAATCAAGTTATTACTGGCGAGGAAATCACAAATATGGGTGCACGAAGAATTATTTCTCGACTAAATAATGTTTTTGTTCCTCAAGTGCGTGAAGGCGAACGAGAAATTAATCAGTATTTCGATATTTTGGATAAATCTAGTAAATCTGTTCAAAGTAAAGGAAGTGCAAGTTTAGAAGCGTTCTTTGATGATACGGATGGAAAAGAACGAAAAAACAAAGGATTAAAAGGCTACTCAACAGATAAGAAGAAAACATTGTCCTGGGCTAAAAAAATGGGTTATGGTGACACCGAAGCCGTTAAATCACAAATTAATGAACTTTTCGATGGACTAGAAGATATTTCGTCTACAAAAGAAACTAATCAAGCAGGTAAGTACCTACCCTTGGCTATAAAGTCTCGACAAGAATATAAAGGTATTTTTTATAGCATGGGTGAGACTGAAGACTCTGATAGCACATCGTTAATGGGAGCCTTAACACCAAAAGGGCAAAAATATATTCCTCGATTCTTTGAGACGAATAGCAGTAAAGAAGGTCAAGAGATTCTAGGATATGTTCCTGAAGACACAAAAGGAATTTTACAGGACAGTTGGGGGCTTAAAGTAGATAAACAAGAAGGCATTGAAGATTATTTTAATACTCATTATCTACCAACTGAAAATTGGACTGGATGGAACGCAAGCACAAATCTTGATGGTATAAAAATCAAGGTTATGCAGAAGAAGGGGGGAAATCCAACTACTTCTGGTGATTGGAGTAAGAATCAAACTAGAGCGGAAAAAACAGGAGAAAAAGTAATTCCAATACACTCTTTAAATAGTTTGATTAATATCGGTCGCTTGCGTGATGTGTTATTAGGAATGGGACTATCAGATGTAGATGTTCAATTAACTACTTCTTATGGTGAAGGACCAGGTGGAATCAATACTTCCATCGACATCATGAAAGATGTGAAAAATGAAATTTTAGATGGTCTTAATGCGGGAGTACATTCCTCATTATTCTAGAATACATTAAGCGGCGTTCAGTCTTTTTAGACGAGCGCCGTTATTTATTAGGAGGGTATTATGGAAGATATTAAAAGAGTGCCTATTAAAAACAGGGTGTTAATACCCGATTATGAATCAGCAGAAGATTTTGGTGAAATTAGAATAGAAAATCAAACTGAACGTGCAGCGTTTAAATACAGACAAAGTGCAATAGCTCAAACATATAATAAATTAACGAAAGATAATCGTATAAGTTCGTTAGGTATTTGGGAGTTGGCTCGTACTCCAAATAGTTTTAATGTAAATGCTCAACAAGCATTAGACCCTTTTATAAAATTAAAAAATGAAGACAATGTAGTATTCTTTGATATAGAAGCAATTGGAACGCCTAAACACATGAGAAGTAGTAAAGGATTAGAACTATTTGCTATGACTGGGTTATCTTTTGGTGGAACTAAGTTTAATGGAAAAGACTTTGTTAAAAAGAACGGGGCTATTCTTTCAATGGCAGTCGCTCCTGAAAAGGATGCGTATTCCCAATTAAAACAGCAAATTAATAAATTAAAGCAAAATCCGATGATGTCAGTTTCACAAGACATACATCGTATATTACTGGATCTAACTAAATATTCTGATGAAAGTAAATTTAAGCGTGCAACAAGTAATGGGAAATCCTATATGTCTCTATTAGGGCATTCACGTGTTCTTCCTACAGACACGGCTTTCACAAGAAATACAATAGAAGTAATTGAACGTGGTCTTAATAACCTGTTTCATAAAGGGACAAAACTTGAAGATGCCTTATCTATTTTTCAAGGCTATATTATGTCTAGTAATGCAAAATTAGGAGGATATAATATCCATCACTACGATTTACCAGCCATTCTTGGAATAATAAAGGACACAAGTACAAAAAAATTCTTTGCAGATGCAGCGAAAAGTTCACTAGACTTTTTTCATGGATACTCTGCAACAGTTGAAAATCCATATTCATTAACTGGTGCTAGTTTACGTCAAGACCATATTTACCAAGCTATTTTAGCGAAAAGGAAAATTAAAGCGGGTAAAGTAGCAATTGACGGGAAAAGCCCTTCATATCTATATCATTTAGCAAAAAATGATATTCAAGCAAATATTGATATTGCTGGGTTTACTCACAAAAAAATCAAATCATTTATTGAGGGAGCAGAAAAGTCTGCTACTTATGATTTTTCTTCATCAGCAATAAAGAAAAATACTCTAGAAATAGGTAAGGAATTATTTTCTTATCAAAGAGGTTACTTTGACAAAGATAAACACAAATACAATCTTGTGGGTGAAATTGGTAAAAATAAGGCAAGCATAGTACCTCGGTTAGAAAATTTAAAGACATTACTCCCTTCAAATGAAACCTTCGTAATTCAAGAATTCCTCAAAGATGTAGCGTTAACAGGTGTAGATAAAAAAGGTTTTGGCGTAAGGCTTGATTCTAAAGATATAAAGGGGAAAGTCCTTTTATTAATGTCCGAAACGCAGGAGGGATTAGCACAGCAAATTCATAGTTCTTTCATGCCAATGGATGATGCAATTTCTAGAAATTTGCGTGACTTAAAGATAAAATATGACGCTTCTTTTCGTGAATATGAACGAATGTTCGACACTAATGGATGGAAAAAAATGAAGGAGTACTATCACTATCTAGATAAAGCAGGTAGTGTTGAAGAAGATTTTGACTGGAGATTACACATTATCAAAAATGGTGGGACAGAAGAATTAGCTATGAAATTCCCTTATATGGTCGCACGATTAGAGGGAGAAAGAGATGTCTGGAGAACAGCTATTAGTACTCTCAAAGATTCAGGATTAAATGACGAACAGAAGTTAATTGCACTGCGCCACATTAAAAACAAGTTAGATGAGAAAGGAGATAATAAAGCTCAAGTAACTGCTAAAGGAAATAAATTTTTTAATTTTAATTTTGTTAAAGAAGACAATACAATATTTAATGCAAAAGACACGAATTCAATTAAAGCTTCTTTCAGTTCTTATATTAACGACAGAAGAGGGAATCGTATTGGGGATCTGGAAAAGTCATATAAGTTAGCTCGTATTGATGAATTGCAAAAAATAATCATTAATAATTTCAAAATTTCACAAGATAGAAAAGCCTCTAATGATGTGAAATATCTTGTGAATCAGATGAAGAAGGAAGTTATGTCGGGAAATAAAACTGAAATAGCTCTGATTGAGATGTCAAACCTCGTTCGTGAAAAGATAGAAAACATGGGTACAGACAATTTTGTTCGTGAAGTAACCAATCAGATGACAGATAGCCGTGTAACTGCAATTAAAGGTTTGATGAAGCATCTACCAAATGTTATGCGTGAAAGTATTGAAAATGCTCGTTCATACAAAAATGCTAACGAATTATTAAACGGTAATAGTTCATTAAAGAAATTTTTAAAAGAGCAAGATAACCGTATTAAGAGATTATTTGAGACAAAATTTGGTACACATGGAATAAATGATCTAAACGTAATTAGTAAGACAAGTGGTATGGCTGCTAAGTACGAAGAACTTGTTGATAAAATCATGTCAGCTTACAGCGAATACTTCAACACTCAAATTCGCTTTATGGACGGTGGTAATCCTATACTTATCTTAGCTAGTAAGAAGAGTATTATGGATTTAAGTAAAGTAAAGACATATGAAGAATTGGTTCGAAACCCTAGATTAGCAACTATTGAGCTTCCATCCTTTGATAAGAACATGAAGGTGAAATACGGTGGAAACCAAAAAGCTTCTGTTATTCGTTCTGGTATTGGTGTAAAAGGTGCTTATCATAGTACATCGGTAACAGATGCTCTTAATATGATTCTTGATTATTCTAAGAAAGCCAAAGAGCTGTCTGAGAGAGCTGAAAGTATAGGTGGCAATAATGCATTTGTTCAAATAAGACAAGGGCTACGTTACCGTATTGGAAGACAAATAAATTCAGTGCCTACTGATGCAAGTCGTAAATTACACTTTGATAATAGGGAAATGTTTGATAGCAAATCGGTTATGAGTGACGAATTCCTTTCAAGCAAATGGGATATCACAGGATATGCAGAGTCATGGTATCGTGCAAATTCTAAACGATTAGGAATTAGTGCTTCTGCCGACATTATTGCTCAAAATGCAATTGAAAAAGGAATTACATTCTTTGAAGCGATGGGACAGAGGGCAAAAGATTACGCTATTGCCGGAGAACTTCTTGATTTTGCAAAAGGTGCTTCTGGACTAAAAGGAAGTTTGGTTGGGATTAATAACCGGTCAGCTTCAAAAGAGCTTGTTGGGACTACAAATGTAAACGCTCGTACTTACATGGCATTAGGTAACTACTATGCTAAAACAATAGAGAGTCCACATAAGCTAATCAATTACCGAAAGGTAGACCACGAAGTTGCATCAAAAGTGTTACGTAACTTGGGTAAAAATCAATCGTTCCGTACAAAAAATAGTTTTATTTCATCAGCTTTATTCAAAGCTCTTGATGATGCAAATGAGGTTCGTGGTATTACAATGCAAACTGGTTATATGACGAATGAAGAAATTGCATTAAAGCTGGAAGATGCTAACACTATTATGAAATATAAGAGTATGATTGACACAGCTCAATTAAAAAAACAAATCTCTCCTGTAGAAGCAAGACAAATGAAGGAGTCTTTAGACATAAGGATGCTTTCTAATAGTGAAGGTTACGCATTTATGGATTACAAGTTAATGAAGGCTTTTGATGGAATGGATGAGGTTCGTATCAATATGAACGCCGAAAAAGTAATGTTCAACAACTATATTGAGGTAGCTATTGAAAAAGAAGCTGAAAAACAAGGTCTTGGTAATGGTTTATGGAAAGAGAAAGGAATCGCTTTTAATAAACCATTAGAGATTGATATCAATTCTATGTTCAATGAGAGAAATCATCTTACTCTTGGAAAATATGAACTTAACAATATCAAAAATAAAATTATTGATAAAAAACGTTTTAAGAAAGGTGATACAGTATCTATCCTTGGCTTCAACGTAGATGACATCAATAAAAAATCGCTTGTATTAGGTAGACAACGTGAAACAGGACATGGATTTAAAGTGGTAACTGAGGGTGGTTTCCGTGCTACTATGACCCCAATGCTTGGTGATATTATGGGTGATTTATACGGCGTAGAAGGGGTAGAACAGGTGATTTCTCATCAAGTGGAAAAGGACGGTTCTACTGATTTACCGGCCTTAATCCGTGGTTACGATACTCAAATTCGTCAACAATTCAGTGGTTCTGTAATGAATAAGAAAATCACTACTGACTATGCTACTGAAGAAAGAGCGTTATCTTCATTCTATAAGGATGTTGAACAAATGCTTGGTATTAAAACAACTAATAAAGATGGCCAGTATGTAGTGAATTCTAATTTTGGTTTAAATGGAAAACAGCTAGACTATAAAGGACGTGAGAAGCTTTCATCTAAGTGGATGAGGAAGTTAGGTCTTAACCGTGAAGTATTTGCTGACATCACAATGGCCTATGAGGCTTGGGATCGTCATGGTGGAATTAATCATAGTAAGAACACGGTTAAAGAGCCTGGGGTATTAGATGATTCTGATTTTCGAACAGGGTTATATGTTCCGGGAGAATCCTCTATATATTCTAACTTTATGCATGATATGGTTTATAGTTCTAAAGTAAAGCCAGAAATTAAAGCACAACAAAAAGTATTTAATGAAATGGTTAAGTTTGGTGGTAACTATGAAAATAATTGGGAACCTAAAACAGGAGATGTAGTTATTGATTACACTCCTAATAGTACGAGGCTAATGACTGATGTAAATGCAAAGATGAAAGATGGTGTACTTCATGTAAGTAAGGATTCATTTGAAGCAATTCCACAAAAGTTTGATTATACCCAACCTTTCAATGTTGAGGATTACAGAAAAACTGTTATTAACGCTGGATTGATGGAATTTAATTTAGATCCTGGTGTTAAAGGTAAGAAAATCCAAGAACACTTACTTAGAACAAAAGGAACGGCATACTTGAAGCTTCCAGAATTTGCAGCAAATCAATACATTCCTCTTTTGGATATTAACTCAATGAAACTACCTGGTAATGTTAATTTTGTTGAGAAAACAGAATTCCTTGATACATTAAAAGGCTACTATACTTCTATTATTAGAAAAACAGAAGAGTACAATGACTTGTTTACAACAGATAAGTTTTCCGCAAGCGATACAGTGACGCGACGTGGAGTTCTAGAAACGGAAATTAATAGAGAAATTTCTCAACTTATTGCAAATTTTAGTGATTCAACTTCAAAAACGAGTAGGGTTAAGCATATTTCTGGGAATTTTAGTGGAGATAACTTAGCGGTGTTTTTAACTCCTTCTGGAATAAATGATGAGAAACAAAGAAATACTGTGGTGAATGAGATCATAAGATTGCGTGATTCTGATAAGGAAAATAACAAATTAGCAGTTGATGTAATCAATGCTTCTGAAGCATTCTTCTCAGAAAATAGTGCTGAGAACCTCACTCTTGGAAATCTATATGGTGCTGGAGCATACGAAAAAAATCGTAAAGGTACGGGTGTATATAATGACTGGAGAACAGCTAAGAATGATGAACCTGGGGTTGGTAAAGCCGAACAAGAAAAATCAATTCTAGCTCGTGCTATCTTTTCTACAATTGACAGTATAGATAATACAAGTATGAGGATATCTGCAGAGTTTATGAAGATGACAAAATCAAAAAAAGAGCCATTCGATGAGGCAGAAGGTTCAGGTCAAAACGTAGAAGAAGTAATGGATAAAAGAATAGCTGTTGAGCCAGAATTTTTCTTGAATAAAGCAATGCCACTTCATCATACAATGCATAATGGGATGAATGAATCACTATTAGATATTGCGACTGTTGGTAAGAAAGTATTCAGTGGAAGTGCTACAAGTTTAGCTGGGATGGGGACTATAGGATTTGATGAATTATGGGCGACAAGCGCTCTAATGAAAGATACACCAACACCAGAAGGCCTGCAAGAGATGGCACCAGTAGCACCTGAAACTTTAGGGTCCCCTACGGCCCGTATAACACCTAATCAAAATGGTGAGTACATTAACATCTCTGTAAAGGCATCAGCTAGTAAGAGAATGAATCATAATAATCTAGCAGCGATGATAAACAATGAAATCATGGCAATGTCGAATGTCAAAATGAACACGAGTGTTAACGTAAATGATAATTCGAGAAAAATTGACAGCAAGTGGTTAGAGAGCGCTATTGCAAATGCTATGAATAAGGGTTATGCATATTAATAGACAAATGAGAGTTAACATTTTGTTAGCTCTCATTTGTTTTAATACAGAAAAAGAGGTGACCAGATTGAAAGAAAAAATATTAATTACCTCTCTAACAAGAGTTAGAAGAAATGCGCCTTGGCGTGTTGGTATATACATAAATGAAAACTACACATTTATTCATGTAGGAGGTGGTAAAGGGAATGTGGCAACTAGTCCAAGGTTTAACATGTTCCTTGGAGAGGTGGAAAAGAAAGTATCTCGTTATCCTGTAGATATTAGTTTCTATTCAATCGAGAATAATAGGGAGATGGAAGTCACAAAGATGCGTGACCAAATTGTTTATCTGGATTGTGGTTACAATTCTCATAGACTATTATCAAGTGCTCGTTTCTACTACGAAAAAGAAGTGCTTTCTAATCCCTTAGAATTAGCGCAGCAAAAGACAGAAAAAAACAATACAATCTTTAATGCAATGGAAGAACACAATGAAACAATTACTTCTTCAGACTACATCGCGGTTGGTAGAGTAGAGAAAGTTACAGACGGTGATACGATTGATGTGAAACTACTGAAGGTGTCTAATTTTTTATCTAATCACTTAAAAACAGAACAAATAGTCACAGTTCGATATAATGGTGTAGAAACACCAGAAACATTACAGTCGGGGGTGGAATCCAGCAAAGACTCTAAAAATACTAAGTTAGGAAAAACATACGGTATTACCATGCAGGATATGTATGCAATCGGAAAAGAGGCCCATGAATACAACGAGCAAATCTTAGGGTGGAACGCAATTCAAAAGCCACTTGTTGTTGTTCACTTTGATCGTCAAAAAAGAGGAGAGGCACCTAAAAAGGACGGGAAATCTAATCGCTACATTGCGGATGTATATGCAACAAATGAAAGAAGTGCAGATATCGTATTTGACAATGTTGAAAATGGAAAGCCATTTGTACATGTAAACAAGTCTCTTTTAGTAAAATACTCTAATCAGTTCACTCATGTTCCTCTTGGTATTTTCCCATTTGAGTTTGCAAATACCTTAACAGTTCTTAATCCCTTAAACTGGATTACTGAATTAAAATTAAAAGCATTTGATACAGGTATTGGTGCTCCGTCAGCAGGCTCAAATGATGAAGAGAGTACTCCTGATATTGGTGAACCCTATAATGAAGATATCAATCCTGAAACGACAAATATAAAAGGAACAACAGGCCCTGCATACAACGCTTTAGATTTTTTCAGTCCTTATGACGATAGATTGACGGTCTTTACAGAGGGCATAAATTCAATCGAAGATTTAAAAAGACATTCCAAAGTTAGGATTGGTGATGTAATACTTACAATCCCACCTACTTCTATTGAGGTAAACAAAACTTCGAATATCTCCAAAATAAAAACACTTCGTACAAAATCCTCTGTAATAGTTAACAACGGCCAATCGCTTACCACGTTAAGTATGGATCTTTATTTCCACGATCTTGAATCAGTTAATGGTAAGAAATATCCTTGGAAGAAAGAATACGGAAAAGGGGAAAAAACTCAACATTTTTATGTGGATGGACTTAGACCATTACTGGCACAATTCGCTAAAGCACCGTTTCTTCCAGTTGATAACTATTACATTAATAACGTGCTAGGTATTTGTGACGTAGCTTTAATGAATATCGAAGTAACTACAGTTCCTAATTTCCCAGAGTCTTTAACTGCCAAGTTAACGCTTGTTGAATTTAATTCAGAGGCATACTTAATGAATCATAGTACGTTAAATGACTCAATAAATTACCCAATGCTAAGATGGTACTACAATCAATCTTTAGCGGATCGTGGGGATAAATATCGTTTCTTTAAAGGATTAGAAGGCCCAATTAAAAGTGACATCAAATTCACTCTTGCTGACGAAACGTTCCTGGCTACACGAAAGCACGCTATTGATTACATGAAGAATGCAGATTCTCCAGAACAAAGAAAAGTCGAATTAGAGACAAAGGATAGGGATTACAAAAATAGAAAAGAAGATGCATCTGTTGTTAAAGAAATCTTGGATCAGTATTATCGTTATAAAGATTCTAAAATCAAAAAACACACAATCATTGACTACTTTAGTAAGCCAGGACTAGATAAAGCATCTACAAGTATTCAAGGATTAATTAGAGACAAGTACAAAATTAAAAAAGAGGAAGCAGAAAATGCTATTGTGGAGGCAGGCGAACTATTTTCTAATATATATGATAATAAATATAAGGATGTAAACACTATCTTAATGCATAAGGAAATCTTTCTCCCTTATGAGTCTCGTTTATTCTACAAAATCCGGTTTGATTGGAACTTTTTAGAGTCATTTAATAATCGTTATGATGAAGACCCTCCTGTGGATTATGATAAAAAACAATATCGTGGAAAAGAAAAAGATGGTCTTATTATTTTAAAAAGATTAAAAGATGCAGGTAGCCAAAAAATACTTGAAAATAAATTCAAGGAGTTTTATGAGAAAGAAACATTCCGTATTCCGGCTAACGATACTGCAATCGAAGCACTTAAAAAAATTGCAGAAGGCGCTAAGAAAATGGAAGAAGAAGTAGCTAAATATAAAGGCGAATTTGATGAATATATGAAAGTCATTGAAGCTAGTGAGCGCATGATTCCAATGAAAGAGTACCCTATCTCTGGGAAGGTTATCCCAATCTCTATCAATGCTCGTTTCTCAAATGAGTTTAGCGTTTCTCATATTCAATCTAGTGAAGCTGCAACTCTTCAATATATGGGCGGTGGAGATCCCTACATTGATTTACTTTTAGAAGTAGATGAAGATGGTGCAAGAGATTTTAACAATCTTATTGCGACTTCCGATTACTACGCTAAGACATATAATCAAGGTATTACAAATGGATTTATTGGTATTGAAAATGATCTTTCTCAATTATTTGGTATTCGATTTGTAATGTTCGAAAGTATTTCTGTAAACACAATTCCTAACTTCCCGGGAAGATACCAAATCATGCTACAAGGTATTGGGTTTGATAAAACACAACGTCAACATGAAGAATTAACTGCATTACCTGGTAACAGTAAGCAAATGGATCTTGAGAAATTGAAGGTTAACAAGATAGCATTTATGAATGACCGTATGATTGAAGCTAGACTTCACAAACTGGAAGTATATCCTGATATGGAACTTCCGACTTATGCCCAACTTAATGCCGTATTACCAAAGATGGATGCAGGAGTAACAGAGTATCCCAACATAACGTCTGGGACATATCTTGATCCTGACTTTTATTTCTCTACAGGTAGCACATTAAGACAGGTAATCGAAGAGTCATACATGGGAAATCATCAGTTAAACATGTTTGATGCTACAGGTGTAGCTGCTTTCACAAGTAATCAATCAGACAAGCTATTTGATACAACTGAAGCAGACTGGGCAAAGCTTAAGGAATTAGAAAAAACTGAAGGTGTAGGACCTCTTGGCTGGAAGTTTGATTGGGGTAAAAAGGAAGATGCTAAGAAATCTGACGCTCCAAATACATCGGCAGGCCCTGTCATGGCTGATCAAGGAGGTACTGTATCTGTAAAGAATGCAGATGTTCAAAAGTTTCTAACAGAGAAAAAAGATGATAAATTTGCTTATGAAACTTTCCCAACTATGGAAGAATGGAAAACACTGTTCCCTGACGGAGGAAATGACTATGGCACGATATCTCAAAAACCTAGTGGTGATGAAGCACTTATCTACCAAGAACTGAACAGTCTAGTTGATAAGTACTTTAAGAAATATTATTCAGCCCCTACATTCATTGAAGGGTGTAGAGGGGATTTAAAAGAGGCGGACAAAACTAAAAAGATAGTCTCTTATCAGCCTGCGGAAGATATTTATTATGCAAGTTTTAAAGTAAGAAGAAGTAAGTTAAGAGGTCCAGATACTACTGCGATTAGTGATTTAATTAAGAAAGAAGTCATTAAAGAGCCTAAACAACCGAATGATATGGATTATATGGACTTCGCTAAAACAGAATCAAAAATCACAAAAGAACGATTCATGACACTTATGAAAGCATTCCTTGATAAAACAAGTCAGTGGAAGCATTTCAAAGGGAAAAAACCTACTGTAAGTAAGGCTGGACGTGTAGGTTTAGCGCAAGTAGACGTTTCTTCAGCTGATATGAAGGTTGATGAAGTAAAACGCTTAATGTACAACTGGAGATACAATTTACAGACAGCAGTTAAGCAACTTGCGGAACACTACGAGAAGCTAGATAAGTTAGATAAGGATCGTGAGAACTATGAAGCTTATTGTCGTCCTTGGGATGGAATGTTTGCCTTGTATGAAAAGCCTGATGCTAAAATTAAATTTTCTAAGGATATCGAAGACAATAGTTTTGCAAGTGGTGTTATGAACCGGTTCAACCATTATGCGACTAAGCCATTTAATACATTTAGTGGTTACAATAAGGATGTCTATAAAGGATATGCAGGATTAACTCTAGATGAGGGCGTTACGATGGGTGACGGGAATAAAGATGACTATGTGGATCAACTCTTAGAGCTTGAATACTATGATTTAGAGGTATTAAAAGCAAACAACTTAAAAGTTGATTCTGATAAGAAAAATATCAAGAAGGTCATGAAAAAACATCTAGAAACAATGGATAAAAATTCACTATACTCGATTTATGAGAAGCATTTAAAAATGCTGTATGAATTAAGTAAAACAGATGGCTGGATTGAAAAAGCTGCAGACTTTGTTGGGAAGTATAATCTAGCTAACCTTGCTACAAGGGGCGCTGTTGGAAAGTTCGTCGATAAAGTTACAGACAAAATCGCTGGGAGTAAAAAAGATAAGAATGGATACGAGTATTCACAAAAAATCTTCGAAAAAGGTGCAAAGCTTTATGAAATAATTCATCAAGTTGATGAGACTGCTAAAGCCTCAACAGAGTCTACAGACCTGCGCTTGTATAATGATGTTGATCCACGCGTGCTGTATGAAGAAATGTTCTATGATTTAAGATATCATGATCAACGTGGAAGAATGCTTCGTGCATTTCCAGGATTCCAGATGTTTATCATCCATGAAGGTGATTACTTTGGTAAGTACAAATTCTGGGATAATATGTACGGATTCAATGCTATTCAAAGTATAGACGTTCATCGTTCTCGTAAGGTAGCTGCAGATACAGCAGTAATTTCTATGACTAATGTTTATTCGAACTTAACAACTCGTCGTACTGATGTTGACTATGTAGACCGTCAGTTAAAATGGTGGGACAACTATATCTGGAATGATATTCCTCAAGATTTAATTGAGAAAAAGGAAAACGAAATTCATAAGAATCTTTTCCTAGAAACAGGAGCGCGTATCCATTTGAGAATGGGGTATGGTGCAACAGCTAGTGCATTACCAATTGTTTTTAATGGTACGATTTCAGAACTTGAGATTGGTGATGTAATTGAAATCATTGCTCAAGGTGATGGAGTTGAATTAGGAAACGTAGTATCTGGTGACCCTGATGATGACAACGATGGAATCTTCAGTGTAACTGAACCACGAGACCTAATTTGTAGTCTTATGAGTTCAAAAGGAAGTTGGTTTAAAGACTTCATGAACGGTGTAGTAGATGAGCGGTTATTCAAAGACAACCCTCTAGGGATTATGCATTTTGGCCAACCATTTGACGTTAACAGTTCAAAGGATTCAAAACCCATGGGTAATCTAATTTGGTTTAATGATGAATATGGAGAAGTTGCTCAAAATATCTACTCTTCAAATGGGACTCCTACATTTTCGGAATGGTTGCACCCTAACGGAGAACGAAATAATATTTTCGAAGATTTTAGCTGGAAACGTCTATGGGAAAATAAGTTTAAAATCTTTAATCCAGGAGATGCAGACAATGTAGTTGTTAAATTCTACAACAACACAGTTTGGGATATTATACAAACGATTACCTATTCAACTCCGGACTATATAGCAGCTGTTCATCCGTTTGAATTACGATCGACACTATTCTTCGGTAAACCGTACTGGCGTTGTGCATTCGAGTACGATTCTCGATATGAGTTTGACCCTATACAGAAAACATGGTCAAGATATCTTACAGGGCAACCAAGACGCCCATACATGCAAAACAAGTTCTACATGTCGGCTTATGATATTATAGAAAATAATATTAAAGCTAGTGAGGATAATATTTTCACAAATGTTATCGTAAACTATGATGGAAAACAAACACCGGTGTTGTATGCAGATGCTGATATTCGTTTTGACAAGCAGAAAACAAGAGTAGTAGAAGCAGACATTGTAGCAAAGTTTGCAGACTTCTATACTTCAGAAGTAATGGCTACATACTTCGGACATTCTACTCTTAGAGATAGTATGAAAGATATGTATAAAGGAAATCTACTAGTATTGGGAGATCCTACCGCGAAACCTCATGACATGATGCACATCAATGATGAGATTAACGACCTTCAAGGAAATGCGTTAATCAAATCAGTAACACATCACTTTAGTATGGAAACAGGATTCGTTACTTCTATAGAACCAGACCTCTTGGTTGTAAACGATGATCAAGTAATGCTTGAAATGAGTAAGTGGTACACGAGTTTTGCTCAGTCATTAGCTGCTACAGCTGCAATACGTGCAGCTACTAATAAAGCTGGAAGAAACTTGGCTAAATGGATTACTAAATCTAAAGGAATCCCTGCGGATGTAGGAAAATGGGTATCTACAAAGGGACTAAGACATACAGTGAGCATGGCTAATACTGGCGGGGATATGGATAAAATCCTAAAAACCATGGATAGCATTATCGCACAAGGGGATGGAGATGTTTCAAATCTGCATAAGCAACTAGTACAAGACTTTGAAGAGGTAGCCCAAAAACTGCAAAAAACTTCAGGCAAAAATTCAAGTAAAGTAGGGTTTCTTAAAAACACAAGTAAAAAAGCTATATTGCAATCAGGAAATGCTTTTGCAAAAGTTTTATCAAGCTCTGATGATATAGCCAAGATTGGTAAAGGAGCATTAGGTATGATTCGGGGAGCAGCTTCCTTCACGCCAGTCGGATTCATTGTTAATGCAGGCATATGGATTGGTACAGAAATGCTGTTTGAACACTATCGCCGTTTTAAGGAAAACCTTCAATGTGTTGTCGCAATGCCATTAACTTATAGAGGGAAAGAATTAACAGCAGGTATTAATAACCATGCAGGGATGATTTATGGTGATGCACCAGGTCGATACGATAATATGTTCAATGCAACATTATTCCATGACGATGGGGATGCAGAGTTCTTCGGTAACGCATTTATAGAAATTGCTAACTTCTTTACCGGTTCGGGGGGAGAAGAAGGTGTATATGCAAAAACTGAGAAAGCTCATCAACTTAATAAGTTAGCTAAGAAAGAGCAATAATATAACGAAAGAAGAGGCATAGCCTCTTCTTTTTCTGTGTTAACTATAGCGAAAATCAAAATAAATGGTTAGTTTATCAAAATAAGGAGGAATAGCTATATGGCACAAAAAGACAAACAAACATATAATATCGAATTGTATATAAAGAAAATAAAAGCAGCGAAAGAAGTATATGCGGAACGTAAGAAGTTTCTAGAGGGTTTCTCACTTAAAAAGAAAAAAGACAAGCCTAAAGATGGAGGCGGAGAAGTTGCAGCATCAGGTGGTGGCGGTTCAGTAAACTTCAATGGAGAATTGCCTACGGTTGCTCAGTACACTGGACCAGATGTTTACACCGACAAACTCCTAAACGGAGGAGTATACCAAAATGGACTTAAAGGTAAAATAGCTGGTACTGATCAATGGAATCAGCATATTAAAGAACAAGCAGCAAAAGCTGGCGTCAACCCTCTTATGGTTAAAGTAATTATGGCAACGGAATCTGGTGGAGAACACAGTTCAACACCAAATCCTTGGAACTGCGTTGGCTTGATGCAGACGGAAAAAAATATCACTGGTGAACTCGGTTTAGACTTCGGCAAAGCATGTACTGACGAAATCTACAATATCTATGTAGGTTGCATGATTCTTAAAGAAAAACATAATTATGCTGGAGGTGTTATCTCTAGGGCTGCGGACAGATATTCACGCTTTAAAAGTCGAGGGTTTGAACTAAAGCAAAACGTTCATGGGGTTTCTTGGTTATATAACGGTTTTAGTGTACCTGATAACGCAGGTGATAAGCTTTTAGGCGGTGGCTATGTTTATGCGAACCAGGTAGCTGAGATGTATAAAGGTTTTGGAAGAGACGCATATACAGATACAATTTTAACTCTGGACGTTTTATCTGGCGGCGGGGGAGGAAGTTCATCTTCTGCTGGTGGTAAAGGTACAGGTGGTAAATGGGAGTATGGAAAAACATTTGCAAGCGGTGCAGAAGCAGTTAAATTTTTGGATACTGTAGATACAACGATGATTAATGGAATCTATGTCCACCATACTTGGGACCCAGACCATACAAAGGCTAAAGGTGTGTCATTAGCAACATTAAATGACAATATGAGAAGATTCCATACACAAACAAATGGCTGGGATGATATCGCGCAACACTTTACTATCGGTGTAGATGGACAAGTAATTCTTGGACGCAATATTTCATCCGTACCATGTAGTGCAAAAAATTATAATGGTACAGCTGATAATCATCCAGCAATGTATGAAATGATTGGAAACTTTGATAAAGGTGCGGATGTTTTGCAAGGTAAACAGTTGGAATCAGCTGTTGCTATCGCCAAGTATTTTGCTGGCAGACCAAATGGTGTGAAGTTTCACCGTGAAGGGTTAATTAATGGTAAAGAACCGAAGAGTTGTCCTGGTACTGGAGTAGATAAAACATGGTTTATGAATCTAGTTACAGGCAAGGCAAAAGTAAGTGCATTTTCTGCTCAATCAGTACCTGTATCAGATTCATATATTGAAGCGAATTATGCAGCAGGCTGTGACCTTTCTCAAGATCCGATAAGAGAAGATTTCATGGATACACCAGTCAAGCTACCACCAACAGAAGATGAATTAGCACACGCTAGAAGTTTTGCAGTTAAGATAAGTATCCCTACTGCACAATTAAAAGAGAACAGAATTATTGCTCCAAAGTACCCAAGGTCAAACTATGTGGAAGACTTTAAACTGTCATCCAGTTATGACATGAAGAAAAATTACTCCCCATTACCTCCACATGAGTTTATTCATCTAAATGGTCCTCAAGAGAATTTCTACACAAGTGAAGCAAGACAAGCTTTCCGTCTTCTTAAAGATCGACTTGGATACAAAATCTTAAGAATAGCTAGAGGGTTTGATCCTTCTGATGGAGAGTCTTCTCATTCTATTGGTATTTCTATGGACATATATACTGATTCAACAGAAGAAGCAATTTATATAGCTGATACTGCATGGTTAACAGGATTCCGAGCTATTGCGGTTGGTCCTAAGTTTGTTCATGTTGATATTGGTCCTGAATCAGCTTGGGGATATGATAATCTACCACTTTATCAGGGACCAGGTACATTAAGGGCGGGTGAGTTTAGTTATGGCTACAAACAAAGAAACCTATAATCTCGAATCATATAAGAAGAAAATTAAAGCAGGTAAGGAAGAGTATCAAAAAAGAAAAGAGTATCTTGCTAAATTTGAACTTCCTAAAACTGATGATGAAGAGGAAGAAGTAGAAGAAACTTCCGATGATAGTAAAAAGCCTGAAGACCAAGGTAACGCCGTAAAAGAACCTGATGGAGGAGTTGGTAACTTCACAGGTTCGGGTGAACTAGGCGTTCCCGCAGAACCAAAATCATATAGATTCACTTCTGTTATGGGAGCACGTTGGGGAACAAATCATAATGGAGTGGATTTAGCTCCAAACACACCTGGAGATACCAACTGTAAGATACTTTCTGCAGGTGATGGAGTTGTTCTTCAAGCTAGAAGTGGAGTAGGTGGATTTGGTACTTGGATAGTTATTAAGCATAAGGATGACTTATATACGATTTATGGTCACATGCCTCCTAATACATTAAAAGTAAAAACCGGTGATACAGTAAAAAGAGGACAACATATTGCCAATATGGGTATGCAGGGGCAGTCAACAGGTGTCCATTTACACTTTGAGGTTTGTACAGACTTTGTTAATAACAGAAGAGGAACTACAAAGAACCCTGAAGACTATGTTGATATTCGAGGCAGCGCTTCAGCTATTCAAGTAAAATCTATTGCACCTAAGGCTAGCTTCTCAGCAAAAGCGGATGAGAAAGAAGAAGGTAATGAAAGACCAATGCATGCTCTTTATGAGAAGGATGGAGCAGAATTATCGGAAGAAGAAAAACTAATTGATCAGACGTACAGAAGTTCTTTCCCGTACCTACCAGTTCAATTCATAGGAGATTCTCTTAAGAAAAGTGACATCACAAGAGAGTACTTTCTTCTTAATCGTATTGGTTGGGCCCGAACTACCAAGTATGAAAAGATGGTTTCCTTAAATAAGGAAAGATTTATTCATAGTGACAAATACGATGGTCATGAAGGAAATCTTTATTCACCAGATGCAAAAAGGTTGTTTGAAAGCTTGCTTTTGAAAACCAAAAAGCCTTATTTTGAAGTTATTAGTGGTTTTCGCTTTAGTAACCCTGGTCAACTTTCACCCCATGAAGCAGGTTGTGCAGTTGACATTCTTGTTAGAAGTATTGAAGAGGTAAGGGAAATTGCAGACTGTGCATGGCAATTAGGTTTGAGGTCGATTGCGATTGGTGGAGATTTCAAAAACAAAAAGGGTTTTATTCATATAGACATTGCGCCAAAAGGAAAGGACATTATGTACGATGGAGTTCCTATTTATGGGGGACCAGGAAAGTGGGTGACAGCATGAAAATTAAGAGGAAATTGAACAGTATAATAGCTGAACATGATTGACTATGGAAATCCATTCATTGCTATTAGTGAGAATTATGACAAATTATTTATCTATCATAATGAAGAAAGGAAAATAAAAAATCCGTATTAATTCTATGTAGCCTATGAGAATATGCACAAATCAATCTATAAACCTATGAAAGATGATTTCATAACTCAAGAAAGTATTAAAGAGAAGGTGATTCAATGAACTTTAATAGTCAAATCCATCAGTCTATTTATAGTAAAGTAGTTGTACCGTCTTTAAATAGACTACAAGGAACCATTGAAGGTTATGTAATTCAAGTAGATTACACAAAACTAACCTGTGAAGTAGTCTACTCAGATGAAAACAGTCATGCTTTACGAACAATGAAAGAAGTATCTTTACCTAAAGATGGAGACGGTGTATTTACACAAGCTGTTAAAAACGGTGATAGAGTTTCAATTTCCTTTAAAAATAAATCTAAGGAATCACCTTATATTTCTACAGTATATAAATCAAATCACAGCGAAGAAAATTATCTTAGTCCATATGGTGGAAGAACAATTAGACAATCCCGTGTTTTTTAGAAAGGAGGATTCCAATGAATGAAGCATATATAAATAAAACATATGGAGATGGAGACAAAGATATTCATTATCCTTATTGGCGCCAAGTATTACAAAATGAACTTGTTAACTTTAAGGCCAAGAGTTTAGAAAAGGAATTAGAGAACTGGCAATTTATTAGCGAAGATGAAATTGCATTAAAACACCCAGTGACAGGTTCAACCTTTAAGCTCTGTGATGACGGCTCAATCGAAATGTTTGTTAATGAGGATACTGGCATTCGTTTGGATGCGAAAGATAATACAATCATCTTTTATGGTGACAGTATTCATTTTGCTACAAAGGAAATGAGAATGCATACAAAACCATATGGATTCATTTGGAATAATCATAACCTAAATCCTTATTTATATTATGGTGATAAGGTAGGAGAGAAGAGAAATATTCCAAAAGCTTCAATGATTTCTACACTAGAAGATGGACAATCCGACATCAATGTTCCTTTGTTCCAAGAGCAAAAGAGAAAACATTATTACGATGCGAAAGTTACATCTATGATTGAAGATCTAGGAATAGAAACTTCAAGAATAAAGAGAGGAGGATAACAAATGAAAGTGGATTTTCGTTTTTCACCTGAAGGGGATTTAGAGCTTGGTTCTCCTAGTTACAATGACTTTGATGAATTACTCTATATCGATTCAGTAGGAAATATCTCAACAGATAGCTCAGAAGGATTATTAATAAGGGATATTCCATTACAAGTATCTTACTTAAGCGAGAAGCAAGTAATACTCAATAGATTAAGAACAGACAATCCGGACTGGTTTATACATCGGGAGATAGGGGCTGATTTATCGGAATTAATTGGTCTTCCTAACACAAGAGAAACAGGAGACTTAGGAAAGTCCCTAATTGAAAAAAGTTTAACTCGCGACAAGTTTCTACTTCCTAGTGATCTAAATGTTAGACCCGTCCCTGTTAATTCGAGCGAAATACTCTTCTATATTACTGTTAGAAGAAAAATAGCAGATTTAGTTATACCAGTTCTATTTAATTTAGAACATGGTTTATTATCAGAATATGAGGTGAACAGTTAATGAGAAAATCAAAGGATGAAATGCTCGAAGCGGTTTTGACTCGACTTCGAACTGAAGGTGGAATTACTGAAGCAAGTCCAGGATCGATTGCTCGAATGTTTGCAGAAGTAATGATAGAAGAATTTAGTCCGTTCTACGATGAATTAGATTTAATTACTAAGATGGGTTTTATTTCAACATCAACAGGCGGATATCTGGACCTTATTGGTGAACTGTTAAACTGTACTCGTGATGGAGATGAAACAGACGATAACTATCGTGCAAGAATCTCTAATCAAGTATCTGTTGAACAGAGTGCAAATTTAATTTCCATACGATTAAAAACACTACGAATTGATGGTGTTGCTGATGCTCAGTTTAAAAGATTTACAAGAGGAACAGGCTCGTTTACATGTTATGTTACTCCTCAAGTTTATCCGATTGAAAACGATTTATTAACTCGTGTAGAAAGCGTTATATCTGAAGTAGCTGCTTATGGCATGAATGTAGAAGTAAAAACAAGTGAATACAACCCCGTGGACATTACTCTCAACTTAATTTTCCACTCAAAAACAACTTCTCTTGAAAGACAACATATCCGCAATAAAGTAGTTCAAAATGTTGGAGCATACATGAAACAATTAAACATGGGTTCTCCAATTATTATCAATGAAATTATTCAACGTGTAATGGAAACAAGCGAACAAATTCTTGATATGGAATTTAAAAAACTTATTGTCGGTGAAAAAGAGTACTACATTAAGAATGTGGAACCTTCATTAGAAGAACGATACTTCTTAAGAAAAATTAACGTAGCATAGAAAGTAGGTGGCACATTGTTAAACAAACATACAACGAGTATGATGTCCATGCTTCCTCAATGGATGAAGATGGCCAAAGATCCGAAATCGATAGGGGCCTTATTTTTAGATGCATTTGGTGTTGAATTATCAGAGATTGAACGTTACATAGAGCAAGCTTGGAACAACATGTACATCGGTACAGCAAACTTACAAACAGCCGATTACTGTTATAAGATTCCGCTTGCTACTCGTGACGTTGTGGATGTTGAAACACCAGATCTTCACGTTCGTTTAGTTATTGATGGTGTAAAAAGAGATTGTATGCCAGTTGATACTTTGCGAATATTTTTTGAAAGTGACGACAACTCCTACATGATTGATACTATAGAAGGTTATGTGTATATCAAAGTAATGGATTACTATATGAAGGATAATATCTTCAAACCATTCGATGCAATTGAGGTAGGAGATACTCTTCATTATGAATATATGCTTCATCATATCTGGAACGTATTTGACGAGTTTGGTATGTTGTTAGGTATTTCTAGATTACCAGGTGAAAGAAACGAAGACTTTAAGAATCGTATCTTAGATGTCTTTAAGAATCCTGGTGGAGCAACAAAGAAAGGGCTTATTAATGGTATTAGTAGAGAACTTGGCATTGATAAATCTCAAGTTGAATTAGGCTCGCTATCTGATGATAAGTATGTTCAAACAAAACTTATGAATACAGATGGGACACCTTCTCAAACATATATCCAATACGTAAATCAGATTAATAGCAATCTAGGTTTCTCTTGGGATCATATGAACTGGGGAGAAGCTTATTGGCGTAGTATTGAAGAAAACAATATGGGGTTTCATTATCTACCTCATATCTGGGATGGTTTCTCTGCTTCATGGAAAGATAACGAAGTACAATCAGGTATTGGTAGCGGTGACGATTTATTAGTAACTGCTCCAAAAGAAGAGTCTTCTGTTCGAGAATTCAAAGCTTATGTTGGACTACATGGAACAGAGGAACAAATTGAAGAGAATCACCCAGAAATCCAATTCAAATACAAGATAGTTGCTAAAGGAAAAATACCAAATGATGAGTATGATTTAGAGAATTATAAATATACAGTAATGGCTTCTGAAATTATTCCGCTTCATTACGTATTAGTAGCTTTACGTGAATTCCTATATCAAACTCATATCACTTGGGACAATCGTTATGGTTATACATTTAGCGACAATACGTCCCCTGGTATGGAAATCGTTACCGGGGAAGATGCTCTTCATAATAATGAGGAGCCACAAATTAAAATTCATGTAGATATGAAAACTGCTGATAGAACAGTGACACCTGTTTTAGAAGAGCTTATAGTGGATTGGACCGATCAGAATGATACGCCTCAGTCTTACAAATTAACAACAGATGAAGACTTTACTCTAAATAATACAATGACCCAAACGACGTTAGCTGATGTAGAAGTAGGCAGCGGTTCTGTAACTCTTGGTAAAGGTTCATTCTCTGCCGTTATAGATACAGAGGGATCATTCTCAAGAGGATCACAAGGTATATCAGTAAGAGTTAACCGAAAAGGTTCTTTATCTCTTAATCTACCAAATTAACAAGGAGTGGATAAAATATGGCTGAAACTGGCTCAGTACAAAACGCAGTTGGGAATAATGTTTACCCAGATTTAGTTCTTACTCGTTTCCCAGAATTATTCGACGAGCGAAGTGGTTCTAAATCGAACCCCAACCTGCAACGATGGACAAACCTTAAAGATTATAATATGGCTGAGCATGTAAACTCTCTACAAGATGCTGTAATGGCAGTACAGCGTATGCTAGGAGAATTAGCTCAAATGCCAGCTGCACCAAAGGATGTAAACGGAAAACCTATTACAGACCCAAACGTGCTACTAAACCTTAAACGAACTTCTACCGTTAAGTCTCGTATAGATGCACTTGAAACTCATGACTGGTATGCTGAGTTCGATAAACGATACGGTGGACCAGTATGGAAGTTTGATAAGGACAAACCTACAAATCCTACAATTCAGCAACATCGTCACTTAGGTAGCACTTCAGGAATCCCTGGTATGCCAGAGAAGATTATGCTTACACAAGAAGTACAGGGTAAACTTCCGAAGGCAAACGTTGATTTAACAAAGACTGCTACGGGAATCACCGGTTCTGACATCTACGTAGAATCAACTTCAAATACGAGAGTAGCTGATGCGATTAACGACAAGATTTCTGAAACAACAGGTGGGACAATTGCACAAAATGCAGAGTTGAAAGTATTAGGGAAGACAAACACTCGATGGACAAGAGAGTTTGATTCAAATGATGCATCTTCAACTGGTAACACTGCAGTTGCTGACTCAAAAACATTATTAAACAAAGCAATTGAAAGTGGTGCTACTGCTGCTTCAGACCTGTTAAATGCTCCATTAGATGGAATGCATTATGGTCGTTATGTTGCGATTGTAAGATTATCAACAAGTAGTCTTCCTTCTAATGCGGTTGTTGAGATTTCTGCAGTTAACTCAAAGACAAACCAAGTTATTAACAAAGCTACTTTAAACGGAACAGACTTTGATACAAGTGGACAGTATAAAACATTCTACTTGATCTTCAATCATGACGGTTCTACAAAACTACGTGTTAGAAAACTAGCTACAACATCTTCTGTAAAAGTTCGTTTTGATTATGCGATTGTTGAACCAGTTCACCCAGCGGTATTTGATCGCTAAGAAAGGATGTTATACAAATGGCAAAACGACCAGAAGGATTATCTCCTAATTTTAACTCCATCGTTTCTCCAGACGTTCCTTCCTCACTCATTTTTTCATGGACATTCATTAAAGAAAATTCTGGTGATTATCAGAAAAATGCAGAAGTAAAGGTATATAAAACGGGCTCTAACAAAGCCCTTATTACCTTCTCTACAGGAACAGATCAACAAGTAGACATAACATCTCATCACGTTGTTCTTGACCTAGAGCAGACTTATGAATGGGAAGTAAAAGTAACAGCTGCTAACGACTCCACTGCTTTTAGTGGAAGAAAAAGATTTAAATTTGGACCTGTATTTTTACAGGATGGACTTGTATGGCGAGATGGACCAGACGCATATGAATACATCGGGACTCGTCAATACTTTGAGGAGATTAGAGAAAATGCTGCCTCAGTATTAGAGGATTATGTAATAGATTCTATAGAAGAAAACGATGCATTAGAAAAGGCTTTGGCTTTATTTACTCGTGAAACGGTTCCTAGTCGTACCGATTTTGAAAACCTCGAAAGTATCCTGTGGTTAATTGCAAAAAAAGAAGATACATATGGAGATGAAATTCAAAGACTTATTGAAGATGGCCTAGGGGCTCAAGACATTCATAAGATATATACAATCTTTGACCGTCTTATTAGAATTCCACCAAGAGAACCAAGTAATGTGTACTTAACATTTGGAGGTCTTGAGCCGCTTTATGTAAAAAGTGGAAGGGCGTACAATAATGGTAAAGAGGACTTATCTGTTGATGTTAACTGGCAGCCCTCAGATCTTAAACCAGGTACATGTACGGTTAACTTTTTAAATGAGCTATCAGAAGATGTTTCGTATTACAAGATTGAGCTAGAGGTTGGTTTCACTGATAAGACTTGTACTCATACATTATTTTATCGAGTAGAAGATGTAGAATCATTCGGAAGAAAAATTAATATCCCAATGGATCACATTAACTTTGTGCATCTTTCTTCCTCAAAAGAAACACGTTATGTTTTACGAGTTTCTGCAGTAGATAAAAGAAAAGAGCAATCAGTGCCTTACTACAAAACCTACAAAGTGGATAATGTTCCCCTTGGTGTAGCAAGTTATAACCTACGTGTTCAACAATACGATTTATCAAATCAGTGGATCACCCAGTCTTACTACGACATTTACAATGGTCCAAATACAGCTTATGTTCATAATGTAACAGGCAATGTAGATGGTGTTTACCATTATGCTGTTCGTGTATTTGATAAAAATGGACATGTAAGTGATTGGTTTTGGATTTTAGATTATATAAAAATTGATCCGTTAAAACCGCCCGCAGCTCCAAAACCTCGTATGGCGTGGTCTTCACAACATGAACTGAATTTCGTTTGGGATGCTGTTCCTACTGCTGAGTATTATGAGTACTTACCTACGTGGTGGGCAAACCCAACTATACAAAGAACAAACAACTTGGACTCACCTCATGAATGGTTAAATCCAGATACAACATATGTTGAAAAGGTAAGAGCTGTAAACCGAGCGGGCGCATCACCTTGGGCTACTGTTAGTGGTAAAACACAACCAAGACCAATTCTAGAGAAGTACCAAAAGGGTGTAGGAAGTAGAACATGGCGTACAAATTATGTTATTTTAATGCAGAGCGGTAGAGTTGTAAGAAATCCATCTGAATGGCGTAATGAATACGATGACCGAGAAGTGTTTCATGGAGAATGGATAGAGCTTCGAAACAAAGAGCAGGATGGTCTTTATGTTAAAAAAGGAACAAGATGGGGCAATAATAAATGCTTGTTCTTCCTTGATCACAACGACTGGAGACAAAAATTACAGGGGAAAGAAATCTTAGATGTTCAGTTTTATATTCGTAGAAGAAACACAGATCATGGATATGGTCAAGATGGACGCTTCCTTCATGTATGGGCACACAATTATGCAGGTAAATGGGATCTCCCTTCAGCAAAAAATGGACCCAATTTATTTAATCATCAAAAGATAGAAAGAATAGACTTTAATCGAGGAGAGTCTCATTGGATCTCTCTTAATAAGTCATTTGGCGAAGGCTTACGTGACGGGTGGATAAAAGGAATTGCATTCTATCATCCTGAAGCAGAGTATGGGCCATATTCCTACATGCGTTTTGACGCTTACACATTCCAATTTTACGTAAAATATCGATAGGGAGAGAGAAATCTCCCCCTCATTTTTTTAAGGTGGTGACACAGATTGGCACAGTACCAAAGAAACTTTTATTCTAGTTCATTGTATGGACGACTAAAAGCATTTTATGGAGATTATCTAACAGAAGAATTTGATGCTCAAGAACCTTTTAGCTATCATATTGATGCAAAAATCCAAGCACAATTACCTTCTACGTTTTACGCAGCAACCAGCAGGGAATTTACACGGATTGATTCAACGAAATGGACGGTATCAGGAAAAGATATTAAAACAAGAAATGCTAATACACCTGTAGAATTTGTAGCTACAGGTGATAACTTAGAAGTGCATGTGCGCCTTCAAAATGTGGGTACTCAGAACATCGAAGCAAAGCTATATAAAGAAGAATTGGTAGCAGAAGCATACCAATGGGTAGAGAAGCAAACAAAGTCAATCAATACATTATCCCTAACAAATCCAAATAAAGTAGATAAAATCGCTTTTGATTCTTACGGTTTTGGTGATTATAAGGTAGTTATCCAAGCAATTGATACGACAGCAGATGCAATCATTGTTGGAGGTAAATTAAGAACAAGTGATTTCAATATTGAAATTCGTACCTCTGCTAATAAAACTACATGGTCGAAATGGGAGCCAATTACTTTAAACAAAAAACTTATTCAAGGGCAGAATTATTTATCTACAGGACAGAGCGTAACGCTTTACAAAAACGTTCGTTACGTTCAAGGAAAAATAATTTTATTATCTTCAGATAATGCAACTTCCCCTATTATTGATAGGGTTGAGTTACGTTCGGAAGATAGTGGATTATATGACCAAAATGGTGATTACACCGTTAAAATTGATATGACACAGGTGGCAACTAGTGTTGGAAAGTCATTCAAGCATGTAGATAAGATACGTTTTATTCAGAGGCAACCAGCTGGTACTGAAATGAATATTCGTTCTTCTTCTAGTCGAGACAACATATTCTGGGGTCCAATAACAGCACCTTATCGTCAAAACACAAAGCGTCTTCGGTTAAAACGTGGGGCCACAAACCATAGTGTAACGTTAGGCCCAATTAATGAAGGAAGTAAGTTCGATTTTAGTAAGACAACTGCGCTATTAAGTTGGGATACACAAGCATTCTCTCCGAAGGATGCAAGTAATACCAAGATAACTTATATTTTCTCTAAAACAAGAACAAATCAGAAGGATCCTCGAAACCTTCTTCAAGTAATTGATAATCCAATGAATGTAAAAGATCGAGCGATTAAGTTCTCCCCTCAACCATATTTCTTAACTGTAGAAATGACACGTTCTTCAGCAAGGGGAACACCTGTAGTTGATCTTATAGATGTTTACCAAAATATTTTATACAAAGAGGTAGTCAATATAATTAATAAAGATGTATCTGCTGTAGATGGTTTAAGTACAGGTAGAAAATCACTTCAGAAAATTAGTGACTATCCATTCAAATATCCTAGTATCTCAAATCAAATTCCATTTAATCAGCAACAAATTACTGCTGCTCAGCAAAAATATGAGCTTACAGACCAAACAAGAAGACCTTCGGATGTTATGCTGTACCTTAAATCAGAGGAGAATAAAGGGTCTAGAACTGGTAAATCTACATCTGCATCTGATGAAGTAATCGCAAAAGCTATACAAAGGAAATTGGAATTTGGAGATAAAACAGGAGTCCTTATGCATTATCAATATGGTGCAGGGAAGGTTCAATATCTAAGACCTTACGAAAGAGAGTTAGATTCTACATTTACACCATTTTTATTGCCGAATCTTAAGTACCGTTATTACATTAAAAATGGATGGCCAAACGAAGTACACAAAGTCGTTAATGGACAAACATTAAAAGATGTAGCTGAAATGTATAACACGACGGTAAATGCAATTAAAGGAAGCAATAAGGACATTCTGCTGAATGAAGATACAACATTGGTAAAGGATCAGCTTATCACAATTCCGAACACATCCAAGAACGACGATGTTTCTCTATTATTTAAGAACGGTACAGTTTATACACAGAAATCTAGTCATAACTCAGTTTATGATAAAAATCATGGCTTAAACGTTACAGACTTTTCAAGTGAACCAATAAGTATCAAGGTTCCGAACACTCCTCCAAGAGGGTATGTAGATTGGGCATCAGAAGAAAAGATTTATACAGGTATAATTAATGCCAATGATATCCGCGGGGAGTTTGTTCGTACACAATTTAATCTTTCAACTCTTTCGGATTTTAATCGTGAATATGTAGTAGCAAATGGTGACACATGGGAAAGTATTGCTTCTAAATATGATATATACGTACAGGATTTGAGGGCAGCTAATAATTCAATTGAGGAATTAAAAGTAGGTAATACAATTATTATACCTCCAAATATTATTCTGCCAGCATTAGCTCCTGAAGCAGAATTTGAAGATGCGATGCCTTATAAGATTTCTATTATTGAAGATTCTGTTCATAAGAAGGATGGAGTTAGAATTGATGAATCTTTTGTTCCTATCGATTGGAATGGAAAACATCTTCCTCTTGAAGTTACATACAGAACATCTGAACTTCTTACAGCTGAAATGGTAAGAGGTTCAGATGCTAATGGAATGGATCCACTGCCTTTAAGTGAGGTTATCGAGATTGTCTCTTGTAAGAAAAAAAACGGAAGTGTAACATATCACATTTGGAACGACACTTTAAAAACAGGTGACTTCAAATTAAAGAGTAATTATATTGATTGGTCTCCATCTCAGGCAGGAGTATTAGAGCCTGCACCAGGGGAAGAGTACGTTGTTGTTTATAAACGTCGTGAAGTAGATAGTGTGAAAGTTCATCTAGATACAACTTATTTTGAAAAGGTGGGGACAGACATTGTATGGCGTTCACCTGAAGTGAAAGTATTTGATGGGGTCTGTACACCAACGGAAGACTTTAAGCTAGAGCTTCCTACACCTCAAACTTTTGAAGGATATGATGGGATTTATAAGAATATTAGTTACATTATAGAGGATAATGACTTGTGGGTAGAAACAAGTGTCCAAGATATTGACGGTAAGAAGTTCTTGGTAGGTACCTTGAATGGAAAAGATCCAAGCAAGAATTGGCATCCTGAAATTCAGAAAGGTTACTACTATCTAAACGAACAAGAGCATTATCTATATTCTGAGCCATTAAAAACAGTATTAGCTGAAAAAGAATTGCCGACAGCTGATGGTATCGAGTATGTTAAGGGGCCAACTGGAATGGGGGCAATGTTATTACCTGCTAGTAGCAACATAGTTAGAGATTCTGTATTTGTGAACGATGATTGGCAAAGGTCTAAAGTCTTTAATGCCACATCATTCTAAATGAGTTAGGGAGAGGAGAGATTCCTCTCCTTTTCTTATGGACATTAATAAGAAGTAAAGGTTAGATTGTCAAAAGAAATCAATAAAAAGGTGGTGCAGAAATGTTCACTAATCCGGGAACAATTATTAAACACGCTACAATTCCAAACGCGATTACGTTCCAAAGTGCAGGGTATGTTTCTATTTCAAATGAACTCTATGAAGATAGTAAAGTAATATTCTCGTTTTCCAAGCCGACGGAAAAGGTAGCATTAATCCCTAAATATTTAAGTGATGGAAACTATTTATTTACTTCTTTAGATAAAGAAAACAAGTTACATATAGGCGGAATTGTAAAAGATTCTGAGAAGATTTATGGAGTCGTAGATGTAAAGGATAATATTTTGAATTCTAACATTTTAACAATCTCTTCTAATGGATCTCATTTTACAGTTGACCTAAACAATAAAACGGTATTTAAATTTGAATCTGCTTTATTTGTAAATGGCCAAGTTCGTGTATGTGGTGAAGTAGGAGAAATCTTTTATTCTTGTGAAATACAAGAACCCCAATCTACTGCATGGAAAAGTAATGCAGAAAGTGGGGGAGTAGAGGTTAAGACGATTAAAATAGGGGATCACGAGTACATAAAGCTCTTAGGCTCTACTACTAAGAAAGCAACGTTCTCTCAATCTATTTCTTTACTTGCAAAAGACCATACACTTTCATTCAATGCTCAAGGAAATGGTGAGTGCTTAATTAAATCCGGGGAGACAATTTTAAAACAGATTGACATCTCACAAGGAGATTTGTCTTATATCTCGCAATCTTTTAATTTATTAACCCCGCAAACAATTACCTTAGTATTCCAAACAGACGAAATTCTTATTGTAGGAAAACATCAATTAGAAGACCGAGTTGATTCTACACCGTATATACCGAATTCTAGTATTATTGATTCAGTAGTTCGTAAGGGGTCATCATTAAAGTTCCCAGTAAAGAGCTTGTTTGATAAAAAAGCAGGGAGTATCTATTTAAAATTAACTACAAAAAAACGTATCGATAGAGACCAAACTCTTTTCCGCTCAGATACAAATGAACTATCTCTTGCAGTGCGTGGAACTAATTTATCCTATACTGTTGGTGCAAGTTCAATTACTATCCCTAAAACACTCGGAAGAAGTACGTCATATGAATTCCTTTGTAGTTGGAATGATGAAGGTATTGAGTTAACTATTAATGGTGAAAATGCGAAAGCTTTAAATACAGGGCTTTTACTTACAACTCCTCAAGAATTGATTTTTGCAAATGAAGAAACACCTATTCAGGAAGAAGTTATCTTAGAAGAGTGGGCACTGTTCAATAACAAATTACCAGATGCTTCTAATATTAAAACGCAGCTACCTTTTGCAGTTATGCAATCTTTATTTGATGGAGGAATTAGTGGCCAGAATGTTACTTGGTCTGAAATCCCTGTAGCGCCAATTGATCATTCACCGATCCTGGTTCAAAAAGAAAATGGAGACACGTTGCAAAAAGTTTCATTCTTTAATCATGAAACAGGAGCATATCAAACGTGGAATCAAGAACCATTCAAGTATGACGGCAAAAGTGATTACGTTGAGGTTGCTTACAATAACCTTGATGAGAAATTTAGAGATATTGCTATCCATACAGAGGATGGAGAAAAAATAGGTGAGCCTTACAGAATAGATGGTAAGAGGTTTTATTTCTCTTTCCACACAAATAGAAAGGCAGTATTAAAAAACAAAACCCTCTATGCAACGTATCAAGTAAACGATACCTACACAGTTGATTACAATATCAAAGCTGTTGATGGTTATCGAATTGATTTCGCTAAACACGATGGTGGGAAAAGAATTGTGTATCAAGAAGGAAACCGTTATGGTGAACCGAGGAAACTAGCAACAATGATTGATATGAATCCAATTCAAAATCAAAATCATGAAGGGTTCTTATATATTACGAACACAATAAATAAGACAGATAGCTTTAGAATCACAGCTACACCAGATCGATTACATGCAGATGGAGCAAGTTTCTCAACACTTATTATTGAACCGCTTGATTATGAAGGAAACTTTTTATCTCACTCTAATTTAGAAATTATTGCTTCTAAAGGATTTATTTCTAGACATATCTCAAGGGATGCAGTTGAGGCACAAAAACGTTCGGGACAGTATCTATATCAATACCATGCTCCATATATCCAAGCGAAGCGTACAGGTGAGATTATAGAGGATTATATTTGGATTATAGACAAAGATAACAATATCGGTGTTTGCTACAAGATGCTGTTGAGTCCTGTTTCAAAGCCAGATAAAGTTCAATTAACTCAAGATGAAAAGAACTTATTAACTACAAAAACAAAAATCATTAACTACCTCCTTATGTATGAGGGAGTAGAGAAATATGAAGATGAGGAGCTTTTCGCTATTTTAGATTTTAACCAAGACGGTCGCGTTACAATGGACGAGATTTTAGTCCTAGAAACGAATCAGAAAGATAATGAATTGATTGTTATCTTAAACAAGTTAAAAGAATGGGAGGATACAAACCATGCAGATGCAACCTCATAAAGATCTCGTTCGCAGTGGTCAAAGAAACCGAGGGTACGCTATTCGTATTGGTAATAAGGTTCCTAAGAATAGTGCAAACCTTGCATATGTACAATCAAAATCTGTATCACCCGAGGAGAACATCTTATTAGAGGATGTTTCTTCTCAAATTCAAGAAAACGGATTATCTAATTTCATAGAAAGAGATTACATGGTTTATCCAAATCACAATTTCTTATTAGAAACTGAATCCGGGCAAGCTATTTTTCCTACTGATGCAGTCTATGTAACGGATGAATTTACTATTCGTAAAAATCGTCAAGATACTCCAAAACCGGTATTCTATCAAATGGAGTTGAAAGGACGTTTCGATGCAAGAACTGCTCAAGTTATTCCTTATCTAGGCGGCTTCTCTTCTGAGACCGAACAAGAGGCTATCCCCTTAGAAGAAGTTGTGATAGACAAAAGAAATGACTTAATTTATATAGGTAATAGTATACGCATAGAAGCAAACAGTGGACCTTTACAGGACGGTGATGTGTTTAAGGTTCAATTAATTCGTGAAGACAACTTTGTATACCGTATTGTTGTATTTACAAATTTCCGTAACAACAAAGATGTTACATACAAAGTAATCTATCCTAATTACAAAAATGACAGTAAAGAGAGCGAATTAAAGGAGGAAGTCCTAAACGCATATCCATTCTTCGAACAAGTAACAATGGACAAATTTAAAGATACTGTTTCTGAAATAGAATCAAATCCGGATAAATACAAACATTTGAAAGTCTATGCAATTGAGGAGAAGGGGAATGATTTTTCTTTCTATGCAACATCTGATGTTATGATTGCAAACTATCAAACTCGAACACCTCAACTATTTAAACATCGCGTCGAAGCAAAATTGAAAACCAAATTAAGTGAAACAAACCCAGGTAAGATGAACATTGGATTTAGTTTTGTTCAATCGGTAGTTAATGTTGAAAATTTATCTTCTATTGGTAAAACAATCAATGAGCACCTGTCGCTTCCAAAATATATAGAATTACAAAATCCGCATCCAACAGAAGTAGATCTTTTGAAAAAAGATGTTCGATATTGGGCAGTTAACCTTGATATGCCAGATCACCATTATGAGGATTATGATTTACTCGTTATAACTGGTTACGGTAAAGCCGACTTATCTATGTTTAAAGACAAGTTTGAGCATTACTTAAAAAATGGAGGTACGATTTGGATAGATAATGCTGGTAGTGGAATTAATATTCTTGATTTCAAAACGAGCAAAGGGAATACATTTATTTCTGATATCGGGTTTTCGTCAAGTAGTAATGAATTTGGAGTTAAGGAAATTAAAAAAGACTCTCCATACATTAGTCGCTTGCTACCAATTCAAAACGTTGGAGATTTAGGCTATGCGGACATTTCTCCGGCTATCCTATTTGGACAAGATGAGGAAAGTAACCAGTGGGATACAATTGTAAAACACTTAAATGGTGGCCCTTCAATTATTAAGAAAACACTGTTTGATAAAGGTACTGTTCTTGTTTCTAACTGTGGAATATTCAGAGCATTTTACCACAACCAAAAAGAAAGTGTAAACCTTGTTTTAAACTCGATCCTTTATCATTCAGAAGAACAATGGGTGTTTACTCCTTGGAGAAATGACTTCGTATATCACCGAGATAATTTATTTGCTCAGGAATACAAAGTGAACAATACGGATGTTTATATTAATGACAGAAGTGATTACAATGTAAATCAAATTGTCGCAAAAAAAATTCTTTATAAGAACTGTAAAGAATACGTGAAAATCTACTGCAAACCTTGGTTCTATAATGCTACAGGAGTGTATGAACATGCTATAGATGGTGATAAATCAATTCCAATTAACAACAGTGGATTTGAAAGTGGTCAAGTAGATTCAGGTGGACAGCCTATTACTTCTTGGACAACTGATACAGTAAATGCAATCCCTTCATGGAATACAAAGAAGTTAGCTGGTCAAACAGTTACATTCACACATGATTCCACAAAAAGCCTATTCGGTGTTCGTCAGGTATCCTTAGACTCATCAAACGGAACAACAGGAGCTCATGTCTTTTGGGAAAGTGAAGATATCTATTTATCTATTGATGATTACAAGGTGAATGCATGGGCAAAAATTGATCAAGTACGAGGGATTACAACAGATGGTGTGAAAATCGGTATTTATAACTTACAGGGTGAAAAAATTTCTTCTTCTATTTCTATTACAGGGAAAAAAGATTGGGTTAAGTTAGAAACGAATT
This sequence comes from Bacillus cereus group sp. MYBK95-2, assembly GCF_051915225.1. NCBI lineage: Bacteria > Bacillati > Bacillota > Bacilli > Caryophanales > Bacillaceae > Bacillus > Bacillus cereus group sp. MYBK95-2. The sequence continues at coordinate 87,051 of NZ_JBQAEH010000003.1, forward strand.
TCCACATCGATAAACCCCAAAAAATTAAGATTCGTTTAGGCTTTGTAGATGGAAATGGTTTTGGTAAAGCAAGCTTTGATGATGTTACATTAGATACAATCGGAGCAGTTAGAGGTGTTGCACAGAATGAAGGAGAGAAAACTCTCTATGCATTTAGTATTAAACCGAATGCTACAACGATTGATATTGAAGCAGAAGGCTTTGAAAATGCAGACATCACTAGAGCTACACCGGAAATTCCATTCACATATACGATTATGCCATTTATTCATCAGTGGATTTCCTTCGGAGTAGACCCAGGAACAGGACTAGAGTTTGGTCGTTATGAGCGAATGTATGGACCACCAGTTGCTTATTCTAAATCAATTCGTAAAACAGAAGGATTAAAGAATCTAGGCTACTTACATACGCTGCTTCCTCCAGTGCCAAGTGGAAAAGAGTGGTATGACAAGAACAAAATTTTCTACAAGATTTCACTTGGTTCAGAAAACTTAGAGGAAAACAATTTAGTTAACCTAAAACTGTTTGACCGTAAAACAGGCATGGAATGGTTCTACAGTGGAGATCTTGTTATTGGCCATAAAGATATTTTTTGGGCAACAGACAAACCAAGTTTTGTTCTTCATGCTGAAACTGGATTTGAAACAATAAGAGCTTCTAAGCGAAACTTTGGATTGAAGTTAATTGATGACCGTCGTATCTATAGTGAACTTCCTCAAACAAAGGATGCTAAAGAGAACTGGTATTTAAGAATTCATAACGGACAATTCATTAAGGATGACCTTGGATATAAAGAGTGGTCAGAGATGCATGCTAGTAATAATCTTGCTGTAATGAATCAATACAAAGAACGAGTTATGAAAAAAGAGAAGTATCAAGTCAACGAATACGCTTCTCAAATTTTTAATCCTTCTATCGGAATTATGACAGTAGAGAACGAGATGGAGTACATTACTCCTTCTACAGTAAAAGTACCTCACAATAATCTGTATGTAAGCCAAGGCTCTGTAGAAAAAGAACAGCTTTTAGTTGAGGGCTTAGCGAATTCTGCAGGAACATTGTTCCGAGCTAAACAAAAAAACTGGATTCGTAACGATAAGGTTCACATCTTTATAGATGCTGCAAACAATGGAAACATCGTGGAGATTTTCGAAGAGTATCCATTCGAGATTAATCATGACGAGGGTACTGTTTTCTTCCCAGGTAGAAATATAACTGGTAAAGTGTACGCTACTTATGAACATCGTAACTTCCGCCTTTATAAGCGAATCTACAAAAATACAAAAATGTCTAACGACTTATTGGAAAATAAACGTATCGATCCGGTTACGAAAGAAGTAATCATGTATGGTTCAAAAGAAAATTGGTTAATCCAACCAGTGCCAGTTCTAAAAACTACTAAAGGTAAGGCAACATCAGCTAATACAATTCCTGCTACAAATTATCGAATCGATTATGAAAAAGGGAAAGTGGTCTTTAAATTTGAACCAGTTGGGCCTGTTTATGCAGACTATGGTTATTTCGAAAACAAAGAGCTAACAGCAAATGATTATGATATCCAAAACGGAATCTTCTTCTTAAGGGAAAACATTTCGTTTAAAGATAATTTGTTTGCTAAGTATTCTTATTTTGATAACTTCTACGAATATAAGGGCTTCTATAGTGAAACACTTCGAACATTCCTTCATTTAGACCTCAACCCATCCGTAGGACATTACTCAACTCTTCCGATGACTACTTATGTGAATGGTGTTCAAAAGGTAGAGTACAAGAAAGTTCCATCTTCAAAGCTTCTCAATAAGCTTATCCATATTTACATTGTTCCTGATTCTGAAAACGGAAACTCAATCCGTCACTGTTTCAGTGGGGAAGAGTGGAGAAGCATCCAGCAGTCAAACCCTATGTATCTTCTACTTGCTAAAGTCCAAGTAAGAGAGCATACGAGTGTTAAAGATGTAGTTGTTATGGATGCACGTACTCGTGGTGGTGGCATTTCTGAATCGCTATCAACTAAGATAATTGATGAGAGAGTGCAAGGAAGACAGCGTTATTGGGACATTGGTAATTGGGATGGAAAAGCCTTCTACCGAAATGGCGTCCTAATTGTCACCCTTCCTAAATCCATATTAACCGAATACGGTGGTAACTTATCAGAAGAATATGCAAAAGAAGTTATTGATAAGTATGTTGCTTTTGGAACGCACTGCATTATTGAATGGGAGTGATTGGTTTGAATTATCCATTAGGAGTATTCCAGTATTACGACAAGGATACTAATACAACCCACGTACAGTGGAGTTATGTTGATGATCCAAATCTTACCCATTTCGAAGTTGAAATCTATGATCAAAACTTACGCAAATGGGTGAAGTGTGATGGGCGAAATGGAATTATAGAAAAGCAACCGAAAATAGGAAGTAATTATTAATTAATGGGGCGGATAATTCCGTCCCGTTTTTATGGCAAAAGTAATTTGTAATGGTTATAAAAGAAACATACTAAAGACAAAGTAGGTGAATGTATGAAAAAGGAATTAATTTTCCCTGTGCCTTATTCTGAGTTTGTCCGTAAGAAGGATGCACAGTATGACGGGGATCCCAATGGAGATTACGTCATGTCTGAAGATGTTAATGAACTTCAGGAATCTATTGAACGAATAGAACGTGTCATTAACTTTAAGGAACTAGGAAGCACAGTTTCAAATGAGCTTAATAAAAAAGTAGATAAGGCAACCATATCTGATTTTGGTAGCCCGTTATTCGTTGGTTATAGAGGTGCATCTATTAACACGTATGATTCTATCGAAAAACGAATCAATGCCTTTAGTTACATTCCCCATGTCATGATTAATAAAGAAGAATCTACTAACTTTAATTTCTTTGTAGATGAAATTAAGAAGAGTGGAACGCTGCTATATGGTATTATCAACTCTCCTAATGTTGTTTTAAATAACATTGAGGCTGCTATAACATGGTTCGAATCTAAAGGTTTTCATGGAGTGTTACTATCTAGTTTTGGATTTGAAAGCGGATGGAACAGATCGCAACAAAACCAAATTCTTCAATATATTCATGAAAGAGGAATGGCAGCAGTTATCACTGGTGAAATAGAAACCACATTATTTAATAAGCCTCATAAAAACAACCCTCAACAAGTAGACCTTAAAACATTAAAAGACGACATCTATCTGGCGCAGGATGTTTTTGTTTTAAATGGTGCTAAAAATAATTCCACGGTAATTCCTTCCGTTGTTTTCAATTTAAACAAAGCTCAAAAAGAAAGAGGAATTCAGATTTTCGTTGAAGATACAGCAGATGCAAGTAACGATAACAACAAGCTTTATCTATACGGGAAAATGTTATCTACACTGTACAACTTAGATGGATACAGTCTCGTTCCTCAGAGTCGATATGCTTTAAATGAAAAGGTAGAAAGATATCTTCATGGATTTGAGTTAGGGAAATGGAAAGCGCAGAATCCAGTCTACGTAGAAGAAGCAACTGCTACATCACGTTCTTTCTCTAAAGGAAGTCTTGTATTCGATAAAGTAAAAAACGAATGCTACATAAAAGGGGTAGGGTTAAATCCTTCAATCTACACATGGCAAGATAAACAAATCCCTGGTAGTGCAATTGATTTCGCAAGTGCCATTTATGGTTCTGAAGGTATTGAAACTCTTGTTGATGCAATTAATGACAATAATCATCTAATTCACTATTCGAAAATTGCTGGATTAACTGGAAGTGGTGCAACTCCGGATTCAATCAAGGATACTGTTATTAGGGCAATCAACAACTCACCTGCTGCTGTATCTAAGAATGGTCCTGGTGGTTATGATGCAATAGCAGGAAACGACTTTTTACATGGTGGCGTTATTGACTACATTGACGCAGGATCTATTAAATCAGGGGTACTGAACATTGAAGCAATCAAGACCAATATCATTGAAGCAATTAATGCTTATATTGGTACAGCTAAAATCAATACAGCTGTTATTGGTGAGTTATCTGCAGAGCACATTGCAGCAAATGTTATTGATGCAATCAATATTTATGCAAAGAACATATCTTCAGAGTCTGCACTAATTGACAATGCGGTTATCGGGGAGTTAAAAGCCGAGAACATTCAAGCGGCCGTGATTAAAGCTGTTAACTTATATGCAGGAGAGGCCGTAATTGATTCAGCAAAGATTGGCCAACTTGATGCAGACCATATTAAGGCAGCTGTAATTGAAGCAATTAACGCGTCTATTGAAACTGCGGTAATTGACTCTGCAAAGATTGGTACCTTAACTGCAAGTCATATTAAAGGTATGGTTGTTGAGGCTATTAACCTTTATGCAGGACAAGCAAAAATCGATGCTGCTCAAATTGGTGCCTTAAAAGCTGAAAACATTTCAGCCGGATTAATCGAAGCTTTAGAAATCTCAGCAGGTAGTGCGGACTTCGATAGATTACAAGCTTCTGTAATTGAAGCAATTAACGCAAGTATCAAACATGCTTTTATTGATGGAGCGATTATTGGTGAAGGTACAGTTGACTCTGCTCAAATTGCTGACGGTAGTATCACAGATGCAAAGATTGTTAGCTTAGTAGCTAATAAGATTGTTGCAGGTACTATTGATACTGGGCAAGTTACCCTACAAGGAACAAATGGTCATTTAAGAATTACAGGTAATAGATTACAAGTTTTTGATAATCAAGAAACACCTGTTGAGCGTGTATCTATTGGTGATGTTAATGCTGATGGATCCCTTTATGGGTTACGTGTTCGTGGTGCTGATGGAGTAACTGTTCTGTACGATGAAAAGGGTGTTTACTCAGAAGGTATTACAGACGGGGCCATTACGAATCCGAAAATCCAAAAAGGAGCAGTTGATGGTAAAAAGCATATTGCAGCCAATACAGTAACCGCTGATAAGTTGGTAGCGGAATCTATTACTGCAAGAGAGTTAGCAGCGAAATCTGTTAATGCTAATCACTTACAAGCAAACTCTATTGTTGCAGGTAGTGGAGTTATTGAGAAAGGTGCTATTGGTGAAGCTGAAATCGCACAAGCTAGTATCACAGATGCTCACATCAAAACGTTAAGTGCCAACAAAGTAACTGCTGGTTCTATTCAGATGACGAGTAGAAACTTAGTATCCAATGCAACATTTAGAAGAGGGACAATAGATTGGATTCTTGATTCAAACTTTAGCACTTATGAAGTAAGTGAAATTGTTCGTTTAAATACTACAAATAGTCTTCACTTATTTACCACTGGAAAACCTCTGCAAAATTCAAGTGCATATTCTAAGTTTATTCCCGCAAGTGTAGGAGAAAACTACTCTGCTTCTGTATATGTCCTCACAAAAAACCTCTCCGCTTATGATGGTGGACATCCTAGAGTGGAAGTCGAATACCACAACGACTCAGCTCGTATCACATCAAAAATCACCACATCTATATTAACAGGAAATGATATATGGCAACGTATTAGTGTTACAGAAACTGCTCCTGCAGGAACGACAAGAGTTCGTTTACGAATCTATCATCCTAAAAACGGAGATTCTTATTTCTGTAGACCAATGCTCCAAAAAGGAAACATCGTAACTGAGTGGACTGGTGACGGTTCATTTATGACTGAAGATGGTTTCTATACAGGAGAATTACATGCGGAACAGATAACTACTGGAAGGATCAAAGCTGGTATGGTTCAGATTGGACCAGGTACACAGTTTGAACCAGGTTATAGCCCCGGTGAGCTTCTTCAAGAAATAGAAAAACGAACTCCTTATCGTGTAGAAATAATAAGTACAAATGGAATGTTCTTTAAACAAGGTGTTGTTTCAACGACATTAAAGGCTCAGGTGTACAAAGGTTCTACTGACGTAACAAGCCAATTACAAAACAATCAGTTTCTATGGAGAAGAGTAGATAAAGATGGTAATGAGGATATTCCTTGGAATCAAGCACATGCAGGATTAAAAGAAGTGCCAATTACCAGACAGGATTTAAAACAAAGAGCAACATTTCTATGTGAGATTATTAATAATTAGGTGTTGCGATTCCATAATGTAATAGATTACTTTGATTGGGTAAAACAAAGTAGTCTATTACTTTTTTTAATAAAACATAAAACAGAAAGAAGGGAAGAATATGGAAGTATTAGCAACTGGGCACATATCACTTGTTGATATTAACGATGCGATTGTATCAGATGTACCGCCCGCTGACCCTTCATTAGGAGCACTTTGGATTGACACAACTAAAGATCCTAATACATTAAGTAGTTGGGACGGGACTAATTGGGTTGAACAATCATTATCTATTTCCTCATTAGATCCATCATTTTATCAAGACGTAGAAAAACTAAAAGATTTTGCTGATAAAGCAGGAAGTGACGGTATCATTTCTTCAGGCGAAAAAGCAAATATTAAATTAATTCTAATGGAAATCACAGGTGATGTTCTTTCTGGACAAACTCTTCCTACTCTTGAAACGATTGATAAGGCAAAGGGTGGACAAGTTTATTTAGCAAGAGCAGAAGCTAGAGCTTCAGGTATTCCAATAACTCATGCGGATTATACAGCTTTTGAAACAGCCTACATTGATTTAAAAACATATTTAGAGTCATTAACTCCGAGACCTTGGTTAACAGGGGATACAACAATTGATCCTGTTACATGGACAGCTAAATGGGATGCTTATTATGAAAAGCTTTCAAGATTAGCAGTTGCAACATCTACATATCTAGCAAATAGTATTAGACCAGGAGAAGACTACAACGGTGTTACTATCAATACTGATAAAGGTATTGTCGTTTTAAGAGGTGATGGTCTTTTTAGAACAATCCTGAATGCAACTGAAGGTATTTCTATTGAGAAGAACCATGCAGGTACATGGAACAAGATGTTCTATACAAACCTAGACGGTAAAATCTATGCAAACGGATTAGTTATTAGTTCTGATTCTAAAATAGCCGGAACAGATGCAAGCACAATCAAAGATAATGCTGCAGCTGGTAAAGCAGGTATTGATGATCTAACAAATGACTTAAAGGTTACTCCGTCAGAGAAAACAACAATAAGTAGAGAATGGGAAGCCATTAAAGCAGAATACGCACAAGTTTTAGCACAAGCAACTGCTCTTGGTGTTACAACTTCTACTTATACGACATCTTATACAAACCTAGATGGCGTTACTCCGAAAATAGCAGCCGAAGTATTAGCTACTATGACAACCACTTATACATTCGCTTCCGCATCTGCGAGAGATGCATTTAGAACAAAGATAAGTGCTTATTTCAATGAATCTGAAAAAATCAAAAAAGCGATTAATGATGCGATTAATAAGTCAGCAAATAATGCTAATGACAAAATCGACAATCTGAAGATCGGTGGACGAAACATCGTTAGAAAGAAACAGGTAGTGCCTGTTAATACAGCAAGTTCTTCATACGATGAAGCCACAAATACTTGGACTTTGACTGCAAATAATGGTGCAGGTGGTGCATGGGGTGCAGGACTAAAAGTGAGTGGTGACACTACTATTGTTCCAATCGGAAGTTGGTTGACTCTTAGTTTCGAAGTGTATTCACCAATTGATATTACATGGAATAATGACACTAATAACTTTTTTGTTGGTACGTCAAACACTCCAAATGACAATGATGATGTTGCACTAAGAAAAAACTCAGGTCGAAACATTAAGGCGAATACATGGACTAAGTGCTGGTTCATGTGGAAAAACAAAGATTCAGCAACTAACGATTTATATGACAATTCTAATTTTGGTCTTGTTAATAACAGTGGAAGCCCTGTAACGTTCCAAATGAGAAATGTTAAAGGTGAATTAGGAAACAGTGTGACTGATTTTACATTTGCTCCTGAAGATGTCGATGAAAAGACTCAATCAATTATCGATAGCATCTCCGTTGGTGGAAACAACATTGTTCCAAACTCTTTATTTAAAACAAAAGGTTCATGGAGAGATTGGGGATCTTCTTCTGGGACAAGAACTGTAGGTGTACCTGTTGACTTAGCAGGTTTTACAACTGGATTCCAATTTGATTCAACAGTCACTGGAGACTATGGTTATGCGCTTGATAATGTTGCAGTAACTACTGGTGAGACATACACTGCTTCTGCTTGGTTTAAATTAACTAAAGACGGAATGGCAAGGGTACAAGAAGGGAACTCAGATGTTAAGTGGTCATATACAAACGGAACGAAGGAACTTAATACATGGTTCAGAGTAGTTCATACCTTTGTTGCAAAAGCTAATTCTATTAGTATTTATTTTGGTCAAGATAGTAAATATGCTGCTACAGCTGGCTTTGTAACTGGAGTTCAGTTAGAACGAGGGAACAAAGCGACAGATTGGAGTTTAGCAACTCAAGATATAAACGATTTAATTACTGGAATAAGAGTCGGCGGTAGCCAAATGCTGACTGGAACCGACTTCAAAGATGCTTCAGGTTGGAATCGTTGGGGAAGTATTGGGTCTATTGGTCATTATGCACAACCTCAATTACCAACAGGAAAAGCATTGTTTATGGATACACGAAACGGAACTACGCAATTGCCTGTTCCAATAGGTTCTAAAGTTGGTATGGCAAGTGACGGAAGAAAGTTCGCAGTTAAAAGTGGACGGGAATATACACTTTCTATGAATGTAGCAACAAGCGAATTAGGTGATGTACTGGATTACATGTACTTAATGTATACAGTAGCAGGTGGTAATCGTCGCTTAGGTGATATCAAGACAACTGACTTCCCTAAATTCGCACCAATCGCTGATGGAAGTTTAACGAATTATTATAGTGTTAGACTAACGTTCACAGCCGATCGAGACGACGATAACGCGTACATCTTAATTGCTGGTAGCACAAAACGAGAATTAACAGGTACTAATGGTTACGCATGGATTCGTGTTAACTCATTAAAAATCGAAGAAGGAAACGTAGCAACATCTTGGAGCTTGGCTCAGGCTGATATTGACAAGGTAATTGCAGATGCAGATAAGAAAGCAGACGATGCTAAGAATGTACTTGCTGAAATGACAAGTGATATGAAAATCACACCTTTAGAAAAACAAACTTTAAGCCGAGATTGGGAAGCTATTAAAGCTGAATACGCTCAAGTACTTCCGCAAGGTCAAGTAATCCCAAGTGTTTCTACAGCAGCATACACAACTGCTTACAATAACTTAGATAGTGTATCCCCGAAAATTGCCTCAGAAGTTTTAGCTAACATGAATACCACATACGCATTTGCTTCAGCTGCTGCTAGGAATCTGTTTAAAACACAGCTTAATAAGTATTTCGATGAAGCAGAGAAAGTAAAAAGAGCTATTGCAGAAACTACAAATGATTTAAATAGGGAGTTAGCTCAAGCCATTTCAACCGGAAGAATGATATATACCGATCCGATATTCAAAAACGGTATGAATAATGTTGTAGTCTACAACAATAATAGCGCTGGCGGAGCAGTTACAGTGACTAGAATCGCTGCACCAGTTGATGCACCAACAACCTCTTCTTCTGTATTAGAAATTAAAACAACAGGAGCAGCAGCTCCAAGTCATGGTGGATTCCAACAACTTATTAACTCAAGAGCAGGTGCGAAGTTCTTAGTACGAATTATTGCTAAGATACCAGTAGGATACACCCTAAATACAGCAACTAATTCAATGGGAACTGGATATACGGACAGAATCTTAACATCGAACAAAGGAACAGGTAAGTTTGAAGAGTATATTCGTCTTGTTACTTGTGGAACTACTGGGACTTTTTCAAGTGGAGGACACTTCTTTTTAGCAGGTGGAGCTACAGCTACACCAGAAGCGCCAGTAGTTTGGCAATTAGCTTATGCAACCGTGTTTGATGTGGGAGATGCAGACTACACTGTTACAGATAACAAAGGGAAATGGGACGATGCTGCGAATAATGCAAACAATGCATTAAAGCAAGGTTACGTAGTAAATAACCCAACATTCTCCGACTGGACAGGATCATTTCCTGCTGGACTTGGTTCATGGAGCAGTTCAACAGTTTCAAAAGAAACAACTCTAACAAGAACAGGAAGTGCAATGAGGTTTAATGTTGGAAGTGATACTGCACAAATAGGTGCAACTATACTTCCAAGCTTCTTCATAAATAATCTACCAAACCGGCAGCATTATGTTGTCGAATTAGATTTCATGTTGGTAAGTGGTGCAATAACTGGAGCTTGTGTACTGTTGGATTGGAGCGGGATGAATCCATACCGAACTACGATTCATCTTTCAGATATAGAGCCGAATCCGACTTTAGGTAAATGGTATACAGTTCGGGCAGTAATGAAAAGGCCGCATGATAATTTAACGGGATATAATACTATGCAAGGTTTCCTTCTTGCTAACTATTCAGGTTCAACAACAAACAAAGTTAAGAACATTATCTTTGATCGACTTGTTTTCAGGGAGCCTACTCAGCAAGAAATCGATGCTTACGAAATCACAACTATCGAAAATGGTGAAACAGTAATTGATGGAGGAAAACTTAAAACCAATTCTGTAAAAGCAGAGTCTGTAGATGCAAGACGCTTAAGAGTAACGAACAATAGCGGTACTGTTACATTAGAAATTACCGATGAAGGGGAAGTCACTGTTAACGGTAAAGTTTCTATTAATAGTAGTTCTATGTTTGCTCCAGGGTATGATCCATCAAAGAATGATGGTGGGCGAAATATCTTATTAAACTCTCGTTTTGCTACGGCAGATGCGACAAACTGGAACAACTGGGGATCTCCTTCTGTAAGACAAATCGAGGATATTACTGACTTGCCTGGTTTTGATAAAGCAGTTAAGTTTACAACGACAGCAAACAACCAAGGGCTGAATCAAACCGTTTCCGTTGTTACTGGCAATACTTATACAGTTTCCTGTTATGCTAAATCAGCATCTGGACAACCTGTTCTTCAAATATATGACGGTTCAGGTTATCCTTCTGTAACAATGAAATCAGAAAATGTTGGTAAGAATCAATGGGTTAAACTATTCTTTACTTTTGCTGCTAAATCTAGTAATGCACGTGTGGAAATCGGTAAAAGTGCTGGAGGTACGCTAGGAACTTATTGGTTTACTGGTATCAAAATAGAAGAGGGAGACAAAATAACAGGCTGGACTCCTGCTAATGAAGATACTGATGGATTAATAGGAAAAGTAGTAACTCCAAATGGAGACATTAAAGCACTTGATATTGCTTCTTCTATGTCTGTCACACCAGGAGCTATTGATGTAGTAAGTAAAAATATCAACTTAAAAGGTAAAGTAACCTTCTCTGATTTTGCTTCTGGATGGGCACTTGATTCAAAAGGAAACAAGATTAGTAACTCTGACCAACCGGGTTATGACCCTGCAAAGCCGCTTTATCTGGATATGGATGGGAACTACAGACCTTTATCAGATGAAAAGAATTTCATGTCGAACCTATTTACTAAAGACGACACAAATGGAGTTACGGTTATTGACGGTAACTACATTAAAACAGGAACAATTCAAGCAAAATACGCCAACTTTAGAGATGTCCAAGTATACAATGATTCAGGTCAACAGACCTTCCATATTGATAAAAATGGTAACCTATCTACATCTGGTACCTCTCAATCTATTGGATATGAAAGACAGAAAAAAGGTTGGAAGATTGATGCCGATGGTTCTGCTGAATTCAATGCTGCTACTTTCCGTGGAGATATTGAATTAGGGTACTACAATGCACCAACAGATTCTTTTATTGTTACTGGTGGATTATTAAGTAGTATTGGCGGAACTGGTAAAGATTTAAGGTTCTGGGCAGGCCCCAATAAATCTACTGCTCCATTCAAAGTATTCTCAGATGGTACTTTAGAAGCGACTAAAGGATACTTCACAGGAACATTCTCTGGTGAAGTAGTGGTAGGAAATATCTCAATTCAAGATAGTAATTTAATAAAAGGTGATGCAAAAATCATCCTTACTGATGATTCAAAGATTCAGAAAGTTGTTCTTGGAGAATCTGCAGTAGAATTAAATACAAAAACGACTTTCGGTAACTTCTTAACGATAGATATCACTAATCAAAAACTCGATTTCGGAGCGAACGATTTCGGAATTGATTACAAAAACAATACAATCAGAATGAAAAGCTTCTCATTAAAGGGAACGACAGCTTTAGAATTTGTATCAGATGGTTCATCTGGTGATGATTTCATATTTAAAAACGTAACTGGTGATACATCGGTTAGAGTAGATGGTAGTTTTATTGCTAGGGACGATATTGAGATTACGAACGTCTTACGTATGAAAAAGTCTACAGATTCCGGCAATAAGGGTATAGACTATGTATTCATTTAGTAGATAAATAAATTAAGAGAGGAGTAAAACATATGGAGTTATTTTCAGCATTGGCGTCGGGTTCATACCCGACCATGCTTTATACAGTTTATGCAGAACAGACAAGTCGTTCTGCAAATTCAGTTACATATAGCGTTACATGTTGGGCTAGGTTAGATAACCAAACTTACGATTATTTTAACGCACTTGTTTATCCCAAGATTAATATAGGTGGTACTACTGCTTCTTTTGCTGCTTTAGGTAAATTCCCAAAAGGGGCAGGAGCTAAATTTAGCACAATCAGCGTAACTGTATCTGGAATATCAGCGGCAACATCTAGCTTGTCATACACATTCTCAGCAACGTCACAACTTGGTGGAACATCAAGTAGTACAACAGGTTATGTCGGAGGTAAATCAGGAACCGTACCTGTTTCCGTTTATGCTACGACTCCCTCATTAGGTGGCTCTGTTACCATTAGGGATGGTTCAACAGTGGTTTCTTCTTATTATAGAGAAAATCTTGGGACAGGCTCTTTTAATATTAGCTGGCCAAGCGCATCAGGTGCAAACGGAAATCTTGTTTATGAGCTACAAAGAAGTATTAATGGTCAAAACTGGACCATCGTAAATAGTGCTATAAGTGGTACGTCTATTAATGATGCTCCAGGAGCAGGTGCAAACTCGGTTCGATATGCTGTGCTGGCAAAGAACCGTGTAGGAACAGACGAAATGATGTCTGGGTTTATTTACTCTCCAACAGTAAATAAAAATGAATTAAAATCACCGTCATTAACTTCTAGTGCTAATGTTACTTACAATACAAGAACTTTTGTTGTAACACTTGGAGCTGCTTCTGACAATTTGGGTTCTTCAATAAGTTACACCATTAGTGGGATATCAAGTAAATACACAACTATTAATGGAACTACTAGTGTTTCTCCAGGGAACATTACAATCAATGCAAACAATGGTACGGGCGGTACTTATATGACGCTAGACAATCTAAAGGCCGCAGCACTAAATGGGGCTGCCCATTCAGATACAAACCCCTACAAAGGAACCATTGATTTACAGGTAACTGCTACAAATGGTAAAGGCTCATCGAGAACTGAAACAGTAGCTATTCCACTCAATTTAGGAATAGACGCTCCTGTAAATGGAACTCCTAGTGTATCTATAGCAGCCACTTCTTACTACTCAATAAATTCAGTAAACTATATCTTCCCTGAATATAAACCACTTTCACTTTCGATTGCCGGCTCAATCAAGGACATGCTTGGCCGAAATTGTAGCTATGACATAATAATGGAAGAAGGAGAAGCATTATGGGTTCTTAAAAATACAGGTATTGTTACTGCCGCAACTACAGCAACTCTCAACCACACTGAAGTCGGTTTATTAACTAGTAAGAAAAATGTTTCCTTCTTTATAGAAGCTAAAACAATAGGTAACGCATCGAAACTTTCTGCAAAAACCCAAAAAGTAGATCTTCACTACTACAAAAAGCCAAGTGTTACTTCAAGTGAACTATCTCGTATAGTTGGTAAAGCAACCTTCAAAGTTAGTATTACTCCTAATACTTCATTAGCAGGAGCTACAAATACCTCAACAATGCCATCAGGATATACAAAAGGAACTTCAACTATAACTTCCGGAACAGAGTCTTACACAGTAACAAGTAGTACAACTCTTGCTGATTCGTATACTGCGACAATTTCTGTTGTAGTTCGTGATTCAATAGGTTACATATTAAATGGTTCAAATGATGTTACCCTAAAAGTTACTATTCCTACATTTACACCTGCATTATCTATCCGTCAAAGAGGGGTAGGTATTAATGGTTTTGCAGGAACTACGGAAAAACTTTATGTTGGTGGTAATGTAAAAATTACTGGAAACTTAATTGTTGGTGGAATAATTGACATGGGTAATACGAACATCGAAAACGTAAACCATATTACAATCACTGATCCAGGTGGTGGAGAAGGGATAGAATGGAAAGACCCTACAAACAATTGGAAAATTGTAGTTTCACCAGATAATCTTTCAAACGCTACAGGGGATTTACAGTTCGCTCGAAATGGTGCAAGAAGAGCTACGGTAAGAGCAAACGGTGAAGTTGCTGCAACAGGTGGTTTTGCTGCAACTAACCCTGGTAATACCGCAGCATCAATCTCATTAAACTTCCTTAATAATATCGCAAGACTTCGTACTGGTGGAACAGGTGCTGGCGCAGATAATGGATTGGAAATTCACGGAACTGGTGATGTTGTTAGGTGGAAAGTAGACGGTGCTGGTAACGTAACAAACTATGGAAACCTTAATGTTGCTGGAGGTAGAGGAATTTACTTCTTAAACGCATCAGGAATGATGATGGATTCATTTGGGAACATCAAGGTTAGAGATGCAGCTACACATTCAACCGATGCTTCCTGGAGTGTGAGCGATAAAAATGGTTCTATTCCTTTAATAGTTTGGACTGGTGCGAATGGTGGTGGATACACGGAAGCAACAAGTAGGCCATTTACACAAGTTACAGCATTCACGAATGGTTGGCAGGATTACGGTGCCTTTGGTCCGGTTGCTTATACAAAAGACGTTGCAGGATTTGTTGTGTTACAGGGATTGTTAAGAGGTAATAGCGGTACTACTGGGTCTGCATTTCAATTGCCTACTGGATTTAGACCAAAAACAACACTTATCTTTAATGCTATTAATGGTGTTAATGGTAACTCCCGTCTTGATATAAATGCAGATGGAACTGTTGTAATGCAGGGTGGCGCTCATGAGTTCTGTTCTCTAAATGGAGTTAGGTTTCTAGCTCGACAATAAAAGGGGGGTTGTTTATGGGAAGTTTAGAAAATATTGAAGTCGTAGGTGAAGTAGGAATTATAGGGGAGCCTATTATAGAAGAACCTGTTAATGATTTTCCACTTACCTCTATAGATATGGGATTACCATGTTGGGAAGTAGATGAGGAAGGTTATGTGATTGAGCACTACTTAATGTCAGAGGACAAAATAGAAAAAGCTTTATCTGCAGGAAGAAGAATTATTAAGTTTTGCTGGAAAGAAAGTTATTACAAACCCCGATTTGATGAAACTTTAAATGAGTGGGTTGAGGGTGCAGATATGGAAGTTGTTTTAAAGGATGTTAAGGCAGTTAAATTTAATCAACTAAATGATGCATGCAATAAAGATATCTTAGGCTACTTTGATGCTTCTGTTGGTTCAGAGACATATACATTCTCTTTTGATACAGAAGCACAGTCTAATTTCATTGGTAGTTTAGCATTATTTAATGAAGGTCTTATGACAGAAGTTGAGTGGACTGCATGGAAAGGTGATACACCCCATAGAGTTACTTTAAATAGAGAGCAGTTTATGAGTGTTGCATTTGTAGCGTACCAAGAAAAGGATGCGAAAATATCTAAACTAAGAAATGTACTTCAGCCACGAATAGAGGCATGTACAACTATTGAAGAAGTAAATGCTATTCAGTGGGACGAAAAACCAACACAACTAGCTTGATATTTTAATAAGTAGTCCTTATGATTTGTTCAGAAAATAATATGTTCCAAATATTCAATAGGAGGAAAGACAAAATGAATCAACAAGGGAATACAACAAATTTAGATGTAAATCTACTAATCAAAGAATATGAAGCAACAATTACTACGTTAATCAGTGAAAATGTTAAATACAAAACACTTCTAAAACAAAAAGCTATCGAAGAGCAGCAGCTTCAGGAAGAAATGATGCGACATGCAGCACCCCCTGCGCCACCTGCGGTTCCGACAAAAGAAATAGTAGAAGCTGAAGTCGTAGCATAACAATAACTTATATATTGACTGGTCATATACGAATGGTTACGTTCATGAGGGAGCAATAGCTCCCTCTTATTATATTTTGGAGGTGTTTCTGAATGACACAGGTACGAATCCGAATTCGTTCTATTACAACAGACGAAAAATCCCCTTGGGTTTATATTCAAGAAGAGACCAGACAGGAAACTCCAAAAGCAAATGCATTCCAAGTGAAAGCGGAATCTGTTATGAAACGAACCACTAAGACAAATCAATATGGACATTTTCATTACAGCGAAATGCAATATGGAAGAATTGAAGAAATCTTAGCTTCTGCTTTAGAGATAGGTAAATCTCCTATGAGAATAAGAAACGAAAAAGGAGAATGGATTTATATTCAACAAACAACCATCGATAGTGCTTGTCCTGCTATTCGGATACGAAATCGATATAGTGAACAGGCAGGTCCTTGGGTTTATATCCAACATAAGGAGGTGTAGGTATGGAATATTTGAATAATTATTTATCTGTTCTACCTAATTATGATCGTAAAGAAGTAGAGCAGCTATTACAAGAAAATATGGATTTGTTTGATGTAAAAGTCATAACAAAAGAAGAGTTCGAAGCACTTATTCAACAACTTGCAAATAGAAAAGAAAAGGTTACGACTCTTACGACAACGGGTGAAAAAGTAGATGCCGAACATTTTAACCAAATTCACTCGAATGTAGCTTTGGATTTAAAGAGACTTTATAACTCACATCTTATTATTGAGAAAGTAATTGCGAATTACGACAGAATTCTTCGAGGAACATTAGATGATGTAAAAAGAGAAGTGGACTCACTTTCTACTCGTGTTGAGGAATTAAACCTAAAAGCAAAAGGAGAAGATGGTTTAGTCGTAAAGACATACGGTTTTGAAGAAAAAGAAAAGAGTTTGTACATGGAAACAGATCATGATCAATATGCACATTTATTCTTAGACCGCGACGGTAAATCTTTACAAAGCGCATCATTGAATCGTAGTTTTCATCAACACTATTTATCACTACCTATCAGAGAAGTGGAGAACACAATGCAAAATTCAAATGGGGCGACAACTGCAAAGATTGAAGTTATGTATCAAGCACCAAATAGCATTTCAGATAAAAACCATCCATTGGAACATGCAATAGATGATTCACTTGAAACGTATTGGGCGCAAGCAGTTAAAACGAATGCACCTGCTTATACGGAAATAAAAAAACTATAGAAAGGAGGAAAGAGAATGCCTACTCCCATTTATATTGAACAACATTATTCATTATCCATATCTGAATTTGAAGGACTATGGGAAATGACATTTATGCACCCATACAATCGACAAGAGCATTTTAGTATCTATCTAGTTGCTCCTAATAGTGATTATGAACATGCTGAACTTGATGATCGCCCGATTGTAGAAGCTGGACCAAGATTAACGGAAGTATTAAAACGATTACTTTATAAAATCGAATACTATCCTTATTCTTGGGAATTCGCGGGAAAGAAAATTGTTTCATATGGGTATGATTTTGAAACAGACTTTACAGGTACTAGTTTGACCTATATTGATTTAACGGAAATCGCCCTTAAAGAAGTAAATGAGTTTTATAATTTCTTCTCCGCGTTAGAAACAGATGTAGTAGATGAAACAGAAAAGGTCAGCGGAAAAGGTGTTATGGCCAAGCTGAAAATCACGTTAGACAAGCCTAAAACCGTAAATCATTTGTTCATTGATTTCTTTACAGAGTATCCAATCGAGTTACTTTCATTGATGTATCAAGTTGACCAGAATGAAGAATCGACTACTTACGAAATTCCTCTTTCAAGAGCAGTTCAAACAAATGAATCGATCTATCTCCATTTCTCTCCTGTATTTGCAAAGACATTCTATTTAATCATTAAGCAAGAGTCTTACACATTACTAGACCAAACAATGAAGGAAGAAGAAGTAATGAAAGCAGAGCTATGGGATCAAGCTTCAACAAGAAGCCAATCTATTTATGAGTCTGCAGTTGGAGAATATGTAGACCAATTATTCTCTTCTAAATCTGGTATTCAGCTGCATCAAGAAATCTTAGATAGTTACCAAAACATTAATGTAAGTCACTCATCTATTTCATCGGACCCTATGAATTTATACCGTAGTGATTTTGAACAAGCAAAAAAATCTTTAGATAGCCAACAACGATAGAAAGGAGGATTTAGATGGTTAACAGTTTTGAAAGTGCAAGTAAACCAAAAACAACTTTACTACAAAGTCAAAGTACTACAAGTAGCACAACACCTGGACCGCTTCCTCCAATCGTAGAAGGGATTGGTTCAAGTAATCGTACAAATAGTTCAACAGAATATGTTTACCAGTATGGAATAAAGAACATTCAATTAAATCATTCTCTGTATGAACAAGCTGGAATTTTTGTTACAAAACCAATTGAAGTAGAGGGGAATATTGTAGAGGTTTCATTATCTACCTTTGAAGACCATCCGCTGTTTAATGAGCTAAATGGGATGGCAACAGATCGAGTCACTTCTATTGAATACTACATCTCATTAGAAGAAAATCCTTCACTTAATGATTGGGTTTCAATCCTTCCTGAAGGTACAAGGAATGTGAAGTGTGAAAAGCTATTCTTCCGTGGCTCAAGTGCGGGACTTCGATTCCATGCAAACATTAGTGATGAAGATAATACAAGAGTATACCGCAATAATATTTTAATGAATAGGAGTGACTGGTACTTTACAGAAAGAGGAGCTGCTATTCAGTTGGCTGTGCCTCATGATAATAGTTCAATTTACACTATTGATTATGTACCAAACGCAAACCTATTTGACCCCTGGACAGTTAAGGTAGGAGATCGATTTTCTAAAAGGGTTCGTAAAGTGGAGTCTTTCCCAAATGGAACTGATTATAACAATACAATTAAGCTGTCTAAGTATCCATATGTTGATTATAAACAAGTGAACAGTGAAGAGAGTTATGATCCGAATACAAGTGATTACAGACCAATTGATGTATTTTTAACGAATGGTTCAATTGTAGTAGAAGGGGGAAAGACACAAAAAGAGTTCTTCCCAATCTCTTATTCAAGCAAAAATGAATTTACAACAAAAAACCTTACAGATTATAAAACTAACAAAGATGTGTTTTTAAATAAGTACAGCATTGTTCCGGATTCTGTTTACAATACATTTGAGTATAAGCAAGAGAAGAATAAACTTATTTTTACAGAAAGCTTTAATCGATCGGACCTTTATTATAATGAAGCAACAAATCATGGTAATGCTACAGTGGTTGTACACTACGATTACTTAGTGACAAACTTTCGATTAAAAGTTATTTTGCGTAAAAACGTTGGTGATGAACTAGTAGTAACGCCAATGGTCGATAGTTACCAATTAAAATTTAAAGTCATGAAGTAGGGAGGTGCAAGAATGAATGCCCCTGTTATTGAATCTAAAATATTAGAGAAACAAAGAGAATATCTTTTGGAGCAAGCGAAAATACGATTAAGTAGTTCTGCTACAAAAGAAGAAGTATCTCAATTAGCAGATGAAATCTTTTACAGGTATCAATCTTGTATGGGTAAGCCTTTATTCCAGGCACGTAAAGTTGTGTATGGAGAACTACCTTTTCTTGAGGATTACTATGATAACAACAAGGAAATGGAGAAAGACTTAGGTATCTTATTCTCAGAACTAAATACCATTGCTACATACCTGGTAGATTATTTTAATTATTCTCAGAGTGAGAAAGATAGAATCTTATCTATCGTGCGCAGTATTAATGGGGTCGTATCAGACCTTCAAATGTTAACTGAAGAAACAACCCCTAACACGGTTTATTTAAAAGAATCGTTTACGAATTACGATAATGTGGATTCTGCTTTAACTCCAGTAGAGAACAGAAGCATGATTCATACACAAGAAGGCGTATTAACACTGCGTCGTACAAATGCTTTAAATAGAAGCATAGGAAGTAAAGTTCGAGCTATTCAAGGTAATGGAATTGCAGGAACTTATTTTCTATCTCGTAAAGTTCAATCAGATTCAGATTTCGAAAATTACCAGTATGTTTCTTCTCAAATTAAGAATGATGATCCAAAAGCATTAATCGACGGAAATCCGGATACTGTATTTGAATATGAAATGGTAAATATCCCAGAAAGTTATAAGAAACAATCATTCTATTACGACGTTGAATGGGCAAAGGGAAAGGAACATGGTGACTTACTACGTGTAAAGATTGTTGTTCAATTACCTAAGAACGAGACAATCAACTGGATTAATTTAAATCCTTATCATGCTGCAGGTAGCCCAGGTACAGTTAATGTATATTCTATTCGAACGTCTAATGACGGTATTGAATACCAAGGTCTTTTCGAAAAAGACCAATTTGTATTAAACCAAGAAATCAATAAAACACCTCAAAGCTATCGAGCTGAGGATTTATTCGATGGTAGTGAAAACTTTGCTAAAACAAAATTTTCTGGCCAAGGTGTTTGGAGCTTCCCATCAAGAGAAGCAAAATATATTGAATTCGTACTAGAACAACCAAATTCTTATAAAGAATTATTAGGACAAGAAGCATTCTATAGAAGAAAAAAAGATTCTACTTCATTTACACGTATTCGCAAACAGGAGGTGCCTAGTAACATTGTTGATGAAAAATACGGCATCCATACTATTAATAGCGACTATGAGATTAAAAAGGTATTAGAAGCTGTTGAAGGTTGGCGTTACGCTATAGGAGTTCGAGACATCGACATTATGAGTTTCGAATTCGCTGACACGAGTGAATATATTAGCAAACCATTTCTATTTGAAGATGGTATTAAGAAAGTACTTCTATATGCAAATGAAAAAGTTCCTGCTATATACAAAGAGAAGGTAAGTGAATCCAATGATTGGATTCAATACTTTGTTTCTTTCGATGATATAGACTGGCATAGAATCTCCCCACAACATCAGCAACCAGTAAACGATAAGTTCCCTGCAAAGGTGCTTTCAGTTAATGATAACGAATCTGATATTGAAAATGCGTTTGCTCTTTACAAACAAAACCTTCAATTAAAAGAACTTCCAAAGCAAGTAAGGTTAAAAATCATTATGAAGAGACCGGAGAAAACAACAGAAGATGAAATACCTCTTCTTCATACAACACCACTCGTTGAAGACTTCGCTTTAAAAATTCTTACCGAACAGAAAGGGGTGTAGGGGATGTCTATCAATATTCGTCAAAAACGTTTTACTGTAGCGGTAAACCAAATCCTTCAAGAAGAACTGAGAAAGGGAAATCTTCCTACATCCAAGGAATTCGCTTCTCGTTTAAATAAACTATTAAGAGATCAAGAATTAAGTGCTCCTGAGTATACATTTAAGCGTATTCGTAATGGTGAATTAGCTGAGTCTGATTTTTTTAATGAAGTTGTTGAAAAAATTCAAAAAGATTTGATGATTCTTTACGAAAATACAATTGCTGTTCATAACCAGCTAAAGGGAAAGTTTCATTGGTTTGAAGTAGAAAAGAATCGATTAGAGTATGAAGCTAGAAGATTAGAGTCGGAATTAAAAGAGAAAATTTTGCTATATGGAAAGACAGGTTACTTAGCTAGTATCTTTGATACATTGGATGACCTATCTAAAATTGATTCAGAAGACAATGTATCTATCGATATAAAAAATCATCAAATAACACTTAAAAAACAGGAGAATACCTCATTTTTAATTAATCCTGCTAGTGAAATTAAGTTCGTTATGCCAAAGAGTTCTGTAAGTACATTTAAGAAGATTCCCATTTCAGGGAAGATTGAACAAGCATTAAATGTAAATACAAATGAAACATTCCAAGAAGTATGGTTGTCTAAAACGGAAGGGCCAGCTGATGGATATATAGATATCAAATTTAATGATAAACAGGTATTGAATCGAATTGATTTAAGCCTACATACAATTAAAAGTGCTACTGTGTATATTGAATTCACGCTAGATGAACTGAATTATTTCCACTTACCATATTATCCAGATGGTAAGCAGACGGGGAATAATGTATCTTTTTATTTCCCGACAACAGAAATGAAGAATATGCGAATTTGGATTCGCAAACAGGAAAGTGATAAAGAAATTGTCCATCCTGAAGGTTATTCATATCAGTACTTGTTTGGAGTTAAAAAAATTCAATTTTTCCAATTAAGTTATCCAGAAAGAGGAGAGGTTGTTACAAAATTTCTTACGCCAAAAACAGATGAGACATTCTCTATTGGGAAAGTATCATTGGTTACAGAAGAAGAGATTCCGGACGGTACGGATATCGAGTACTTTGTACGAGTAGATGATAGGGAAGAGAGCTGGAAACAGATTTCGCCTGTTAACAGGGATACTGCACAAGCACCTAACCTAATTGATTTTAAATATGTTGTTCATGCTAGTCCAACAAACTTGGGCATTAGAAAGAATGTCGGTGACCAAGAATCTGAGATTATTGAACTGCAAGCAAATGGAGTCGCATTCTACTCATTAGGTTCTATTGAGAAGCGTAAAATCGTTCCGCGAACAGAGCGTTTATATATGGGTAAAGATGCTTGGAGTGTTCAGAAGACAGTCGAGAATTTTGGTGAAACCCATATCCCTTCTCTCGATGATTGGAAGAAGCCATCAAATGATATCGTTCGAAATGTAATACCAATCAAGGAAGGGAATCGAGGACTGATTTTACAAGATGAACAATTCACACAACATACGCAACTGTATTATGGAATGGGTATTTTCTATGAAGGAAAAGAACAAGTGCTTTCTACAATCCCATCATCTACAGAACCGATTGCCATCTTCTTAAATGGAGAAAAGTTATTTGAAGGAATCCCTTCTTCTCAAACTAATGTAAACTACAAATTTAAACAGGGATGGAATGATCTAACTGTGTTGGTGTATGTACAGAATTTGAATAAGGACTGTACGATTGATTTAGGATTTGATCCGATTCGTGTAAGTACTCATTGTTATTTTTCAAGTCAGTTCCTGGAAAAGGTATCTGTATTCGACTTACGATATAACACAAAGAACAACGATTGGTCTAAGTACGCCCTTTATGAGAAAGATGGAAAGGTTTATATTGTGGTTAATCATTCACTACCGGGTGTAACATATGATTTTTACTATGACTATGTGGATGAAGTAGAGCACCGAAATATTCAATTAAAAATCGTTATGAAACAATTCTCAGTAGGGCAGTATACAACACCTGTATTACGTCGATATACATTACAATTTAGTTAGTGAAGAGTTATCAATGGGTAAAGAAATGCTAAGACATACTTGTTACAAGTCTCAGAATAAAAATAGGTAAGTACTGTCCCAATTAGAAATGACAAAACGTATGTGTTGGTAATTTACACAACTGTATTAAAGAAAAATACCTATCTAAAGCTTAAATAAATGAAAGGGATGGCAAAGAGATGAAAATAGAAAAGAAATATAAACCTTCTTTCCATAAAGCCAATGCTCGTTACCGTGGTGTTACTGAGCTTTCCCAATATACGAATTTTGTTCTTGAATCTGCCCACGACCTTTTATTATTAGGAAACATTACAGAAGGAAATGAAGCAACACATAAAGATGGACACAAAAAAGAAATGTACAATAATTTCATTTCTATCATGACAGGTGATCAGGAAGTAGGAAAGTCGAGTTTATTTACGGCTTCCACACTTCAAAAAATTGATTACTCACGAACAGTTCCTATTCCTGAATTAGATAGTTGGAGCCCTTTAAATGGCTGTACAAAAACAGCAGTGAGTGACGCAATTAAGCTCTCTTCAAATGGATTGCTAGATCCAGTAGGAATGTTTAGTACTCTTTATGTAGAACCAGGAGACAAGCTTTATATTCGAATGAAGGTAAGAAGTACAGGTGGTGCTTCAGACTTTTCCTTTGGTTCGAACAATATGCGTATGGGACCAGATAAGAATGGTGACACAAGGAAGGTTCCTTTAGCGAAAAGTAATGAATTTATCACTATCGATTACGTGTTACGTTTCCAATATGCTGAATCGGTATCAATTAATATAAACGTTCATGAAAAACCGAAAGAGTTAAAGGTGGAAAATGTTGAAATAAAAGATCTTGAGATATATTACTTTAATGAAACACCAATTCAAGCTTCATCTATCGACATGGTTATTAAACCAAATGTTGATGAACTAGAAGAAAAAATTAATTCGATACGATAGGGAAGGTGAGTACATGCGCCCGATTACATTAAGAAATCCGAATCTAAACAAGGGGCCTAGCTCTTCTGAAGAGTTTAATAAACTACGTAATGACATCCAGACTGATATTACAAATTTGTTTGATATTGTTAATAGTCATGATGGCATAATCTCTGAAAATATGGATCATATTTTACGTGAAAATTACTTCTTACAAAACCGTCTAAAGAAGTTAGAAGGACGGGTGTATGAGCTAGAAAAGGATTACCAAAATAATAGTGTAGACGGAGAGAGTATCCTAACTCGGTCCTTCTATCATGCAAGCAATATTATTTCCTCAAATGCAAATAATCCCATTAATATAGATACACTTCACGGAATTGTTACCCCAGTTGTTGTTAGATCTCATGATAAGATTGCTTATAAGAATGACTTAGGGGAATACATATTACCTAGCAACCTAGAAGTAAGTGTATTTGAGTCCTCAGATGTAGAGCCAATTGATGAAGAAACAAAACAACGCAAGTTCTATGCAGTAGATTCTAGTGGTATTACTAAAGCATTTGATGGAGATAAGAACTCATTTTGGGTTCGTCAATCTGAATCTAATGAAAACAAATGCGTAACAGAAGTGTATGGATTAATTCATGTGAAAATTCCACAAAATATTTCTAATAACATTTATACAAACACAATTACTATTCATCCATCTCCGGAGTACTCTATGAGTATTCTTGATATTCAATATAAGAATCAAAATGGAGAGTGGAGGCGTATTGAAACCTACCCAATTAAAAAGGTAAACAATACAGAAATTCCAGAAGAGATTGTTGAATCTGGTAAGTTAGTATTCTCATTCCCAAGAAGACAAGTAACAGAATTACAAATTAAAGTAAAACAACCTTACTGGTTTAAGCATGATAACAAACGAATTTTTATGTATGGATTCCAAGACATCGTTGTTGAATACCGTGAATATTCCCAAGATACTGCGGAATTCACAACAAAGTTCTCTTTAGAAGGAACAGATCGTCGTTTTACAAATGTAAACACGCCAAAGGTAACAGTACCCGTTGGATGTCCATCATTTAATGATTACACTGTAAAACATGAATTGTACTTTGATGAAGGACTAACGGAGAAGTTTGATTTTTCAACAGATATTTTCCAACCAATTCAAACTGTATATGTAAAAACACTTTTAAAAACAGCAGGGGATCAGGTACCAATCTTACGCGAGATTGAATTGCCTTACCGACATGAAGAATTAGAAGTGCTTTAAAAAGAGAAGGGAGCATAACCAAGATGGTGTGCTCCCTTCTCTTTTAATTTATTAAATGGTTCATCATTTTCATCAACAAAACAAATTTGTGATTTTTCCAGACACCATCATAATACTTACATTCCCCAGAGATAAAAGGAGGGATATAATTACCGTGTTCTTGATTATATATTATTAGATAATTATTTATTTTATAAGTAAAATACTACAATCACTATTCCTGTAATTAACGCCGCTCCAAAAAAGCCTACTAACATTTTTCCATTATTACCATTAATAATTTCTTTTAGTTCTTCTTTTGCTTTTTGTTTATTTTCTCCACTTGAAAAGAGATAACTAATAAAATAGGCAATTACTAAGAATAATGAAGCTATTATTTCTATCATTATTTATGTACCTCCGTAATTTAAAATATCTCATAAATTATACCAGCTAGAATACTCTAAAGTAAGAAAAATTTAATTATATATTATACTGTCCTTAAATTAAGTTTTAAATTATCACTAGAATAAGGATTTTTCCCTTTTATTCTTAACTACACGAATTTTAGCATCAATGCTTTAATATGATTGTTTAGCATTTCAACAATATGTTTATTATTATTTTAATTAGTAAACGAAAAAGACAGCCTAAGATGGCTGTCTTTTTCGTTTAGGGAGGAATTTAAATAATTAGGTAAAGTAGATAGGATGAAACAAGTTCGAATTCACGGGAGATGTGAAAGTACAAACTTGCGGGGTAACTTACTTACTTAATAAAACCTTTTCATCATGAATATGCAATCTTGTATTGTCAAAATATTAGAAAGAGGGGATTAGAGTTATTATCTAGCCTTTATACATAATACGTATTTAGTTGGATTAGTGTCAGAAAAATAAAATTATTAGAAAACCGCTGAGCAAAAAAATCAAGTTTATATTTAGCCATCGTTCCAAAATCTTCAATATATAGTTGTGAATTTTTACTAATTTTGATGTTTAGAAATTATATAGCCCGTCACTTACAGAGGTAGACACAGTTGCTAAAAGGCTGAGGGTAAAAGTATAGAAAATAGAATTACTGTAAAACGATATATTAAAGGATACACGCTGAATATAATAACAATATTTATAGAAAGGGGAATTTTATATAATTATAATTTAATATAAGATAATTAAAATGAATTAGCGGAAAAAGCTTTACATGCCATTAATTGAACGCCTAGCGAATGTTTCATCAAGTAAGATAAATAAGGAAGTAGATTTTATATACAATTATTTTTGTCAAATAAGATACACAATCAAGACATTCGATAGAGATAAAGTGTGAATAATGAGAAAGGTACTAACTTTTGGATGAAACTAATGTACTTGAAACGTATGTAGTGTACAAGTGCTGCAGAAACAAAGTGATTTGTGATGAATAACGAAGAGTCTTACAAAAAATTATATGAGAATGTATGTGCGGAGGGAATAGACAGTGTTTCCAAAGGAGGATTTAGAAACATTCAATTCAATGAATGTAATAGAGGAATTATATTATGAAATCTAATACGATATTATTTAAGAAACTACTCTTATTATGTACAACGTTTATATCAAATTTTAGTGCCTACCCTGCGAAGAAAGATAGGGATTACAAGTCATACAAGAAATAAGAATTTATTGAAGTTGCAAAAGAAGGAGAGGAAAAGGAAAAGTTGAATCCGACTAAGGACGAAGTATCTATCAAAAAATCTAAGAAGAAAAGCATGGTACAACGAGTGGGGGAATCTAAGAAAAAGAATGAGGAAATTAATGAAAAATATCCGCATTATAAAGATGTGAATGAAAATGCACTAACAGTATGATCAAATTAAGGTCGTAATTTCTTTCCACAAAGTCATAGAGGCAGCGGGAAATCCTAGATTCAGTGAGATAACTAAACTATTCTCTATTTTCGGATATTAGTTCATGGTGGAGAGAATTCAACGATTATAACGTTTGATTTTTATAGAAATGTAACGAAGAAAGAGCAAGATGGTGTTAAAAAATAATGAGGTTAAAGATGAGATGGCTAATAAAGAACAAGAGGACCCTAATCCTGAATCTGTTACGAAATCTAGTAATGTAATTCCAAATGATTATTGGGGGCATGGACATAAAAAAACAAAGGAGCTATTACACGACTAGGATTAAATTATTGATAATAAGGCACGTATAATACACCTGCTACACAAAAGAGAGAAGAACAAGAAATACAACTTAGAGGCGAAGAAAAGGAATTAATTGACTACAATCAGGAGGGAGCAGTTTACAAAGAGCAGCAACGCATATATGAACAAAGAGTTTAATAAAGACAAAAAGTCCTTCAAAGTATGAGAAAACTGTTGAAGGACACTGATGAAAAATTCGGATTTCGTAACCAGATGGTTTGTTTTACGAATAGTTCAAAGGTACCTAAACGATCGATTCATATTATTCTATAGGTTTGCTTCTTTTATATCACTAGTCCTAAATAACCGCAAAAAAACAAAAACGACAACAATCTGAATATATAATTTTATACATTCACTAGTATCTCATTGTAGTACTCAACATAAATTACCAAGTAATCAATAAATTATCCCTTTTGTATATAATTTTCGCAAAATCACTTTGACTCATTAATTACCATCATTATAAAATAATAAAAGGATATATCTTATTGGCAGTTATATGCTTAGGTATGTCCTTTTTATAATTATAAAGAAGAAATTCAAAAACAGTAAGTAAGTGTAAGGAAAACGAGCTGAAGCAACAGACAATGCAAATAATGAAGAAACTCAGGGAAATCTGTCTATTGCTGAAGAAAAGGATTACTAAAAGAAAAAGGGGATAAGTTTAAAATGAATATTAATAAATCATTTAAGGGTATCGCAATAGCAGGGTTAAGTGCTAGTTTCATGCTAGTAGGTTGCACATTAAATACATATGGACTTACACAGTCAGAGTATAGAAAAGTAGATAAGTATTATGATGCAGATAAAATGGTATCTGACCTAAAGAAATTGCACTATAGTGATGAACAGATTGAAAATCAACTAAGAAACGCATTGTCTAGAATTGAGTATGAAAAGGGAAGTAAGGAAGACGAATCAAGTAGTAAAGAAAGTAAATCAAATGTATCAGACACAGAAGGTGAAAACAAGGTAAAGGTATCTGAAGAAGATTACCCTTATCGTTTGACTGAACTACACTTAGAATTCCAGTATCATTTAAAAAAATTAGAAAAGAAAACTGATGAATTATTTACAGAAGAGGGTGTCTACCTAGGTGAGATAGATTCCTTAATTAGTCACATTAGTTTGGACATAAACCGTTTTGAAAAAATCAAACCACCAAAAAAGTATGAAGACTACCAATTTTTAATAAAAGAAGGGGTAGAAGAGATTAGAAAGCACCTAATAAAAGTAGAAGATGCAGTTAGACAGTATGATGCCCGTAAGTATGATGGTGAATATGATAAGGATAAAGCAAAAGAAAGCATACAAAACGGTATGTTTGGGATAGATGATGGTGTTTCTAAATGGGAGACAGTATTTAATGGGATAAACGAGAAATACCCTGATGTAGAGCAAAAGGTAAAAGAAGAGAACCAGAAACATGCGAAAGAGGGTCATCGTGAGGAAGATTTAAACGACAAAGTTAGTGGTTCAGAAGTTGATAAATACAAAGCAGCCATCGTAGAAAATACAAATAAGATGGATGAAGTTATGAGACTGATACAAGATATAGGGCATTCAGATATAAAGGATTATGAGTCAAAGAAAAGTGAAATCCAATTGAGTTTGGATATGGCAAAAATACACGTAAGAGACATCAAATACCTTGAGGCACCTAAAGGGTTAGAAGTTGAACAAAAAAAGATAAAGCAAGCAATGGATAATTACTGGAATGCTCTGCAATTACTCTCAGAGGCATTAGAAGAACAAAATGATAATAAATTGGAACAGGCAGAAAACAAAGCAGAACAGGCAATGAAACTATTTAAAAAAGCAACTGAGAGTATTAAAAGTAAAACGAACTAACCATGAAAATGGGCATATGGCGGTAGCCCTATTGCAAATTAACAAATAAAAAAAGATAAGATCGGAGAGTAGGATCTTATCTTTTCATAAAGAGAAATATATTGCAAGATATCTTATTATTGAATATCTTGTTTCCTCTAATGCTTTTCTTCTTGGTTAAACATCTATTGCGTCATAATTATATAACCAAAAATTATTATTAAAATTCCAAATCCTATAGCAGCATCCAATAACACTTGTCCATCAGTACCTGCACACAATTCTTTTAAATCTGCTTTTGCTTTTTTCTTATCTTCTCCTGTTGAAAAGAGATAAATAATAGAATATGCGACTAGTGAAAATAGTGCCGCGATTATCTCTATCATTACTTATGTCTCCTCTACTATATGTTTACTATTAATTAATAATTGCTTTATACATTATATCAGCTAGGGTGGAAGTATATTGCAGTGTGAGCCAGTCTGATGGGGCTTTATCGACTTAAAAAGAAAATAATATTAAGAGCGGATCATGTCTTTCTCAAAATGGGAAAGGGTTTGCTGTGCAACAAGAGCTTAATTGTATTAAGTGTAGGAGGAATTCGAATGGATGAAATACCAAAAAATAAAAACCTGTTGTTATTGATTTATCTTAGTTTAGGATTGAATTTCATCACAGATCCATTAGCATTATTTATAGGCGGGATGGCAACGGATCCTCCAGACAGCAGGCAACTTGATTTTTTGAAAGGATTTCTCTTCGTTCAAGCAATACCACTTTTTATATTGTTTATATTTTTGGCATGGTACTCTATCCGTAAGAGTAAATATGCTTATGCTGGAATAGCCTTTTTAGTCTGCTATCATTCTAGGTACCCCATTGTTTGGATATATGATATGTATAATTCTTTCGCTAAGAAGGTCTTTTTAATGCCTGATGGTTACAAAGGATGTGTGGGTGTCCTTCATAACATCAAGGATGCACCACCTCTAAAAATTGAAGATAAGAAAATAATATATCAAGTAACTAAAGATGGACTATTGAAAACATCATCGAATGAAAGGATTGATAGAGAAAGTTACCTTGATTCTGGGTGGTATAATGTAGAATTCTATTATGTAGACAAAAACGGAAACCAAGTTAAGAGGTTAGAAGAAAGCATTTGCGGTAGCCCCAAGTCGAGTGCATTCCTTTATTAACGTGTTATATACATCTAATCATAAAAACTAACAAGCGTAACTGAGAATGGTCATAAGACTCAAAGAACTGAGAGTTTTAAATATCAGGTACAAAATTATGATTTAAATATGTTACAACTTTATAGTGCAGACGAAGATGTTCGTATGAGATTGATTAAACAAGGGTAAATATATTAGTAGGGTTAGGTGAAAAAGCCTAGCTCTTATTTTAGGGGGATATTGCATAAATGGAGCGGGTTATACAAGAGTTTTTTTCTCCAAGTAAAAACTATAAGGTTCAAATCTCTAAAAGGAAGGATGGTCTTTACACAACAGAAGCGTATAGGTGGATGGAGGATTGTGGATATGAATTTTGGAGTTATATATCACAAGGATTGACTTTGATAGATAGTAAGGAACATGCGCAAAAGATTGCTATGGAACAACTAAAGGAATGTTCAAGGGATGAGTATTAAAAACATGCTATTTTATCTGTAAAATTATAAGTAATTATGATGTTTTATGAAAATATAGAAGTGAATTTCAATTAATCTTATTTTTCTTATGTGAATTATAGGTTATAATAAAATTGGGTGCAAAGATGCACTATTTGAAAAAGAGTGCAAGGCAAAGAGGAATCCGTAAAGGATTCCTTTTTTGTTTATTAGACAATGAAACAACTTTGTAAGTATCTCCTTCTTTTTTTAGTATAAATGAACTTCTACTTTATAAACATAAAAGGTTTTTTGGGGGAATTGCCATATTCCTGTAACAAAACAAAGGTATGTTATGTGTGTTAAATATAAAGAGAAAGAAGGAAAAGTTGTGAAAAAAGTTTTGCCAATTGTTGCGTTATTAGGCATGATGAGTTTTGGAGTACAGGAAATGAATGTAAGAGCTGATACATACCACAAGGGCGATTCAAAAATTAGTTTTTGGGATTCGAAAAGAAAGGGTACTAATTTCATGAATAGTACGTCATTACCTGAAAACTATAAAAGTGCAAAAGAAGCTAATATTGAATATGTACGTTTAGCACCTGATAAATGGGCAAAAGATAAAGACTTTCTATTTGAGGATAAACCAGATACTTCTGGAAAGGATTTTCTGATAGGTAATGCAGATAACTACCAGGGATTAGTAAAGGAAGATCTAGAAAAATTAAAGGCGGATTTAGATGCCGCACAATCACAAGGAATGAAAGTCGTTCTTACAATGTTATCCTTACCTGGTGATCGATGGCGCCAATTTAATAATAATAAGAATGACGACAGAATATGGGAAGAAGAGAAGTATCAAGAACAAGCAAGTCAATTTTGGAAGGACCTCGCTCTGGAACTAAAAGATAACGCCGCGGTGGTTGGTTATAATATTATAAATGAACCACATCCAGAAACAGCTAAAAATAATAGATATAATGATTTTTGGACGGAAGATTACGAGAAATGGTATGCAAAAGTGGAGGGAACCACAGCGGATTTAAACAGATTTTATCAAAAGGTAATCAATTCCATTCGTGAAGTAGATCAAGAAACACCGGTTATTTTAGATTCAGGTTTATATGCTACTCCATGGGCCTTTAAATACTTAAAGCCAGTAAAAGATAAAAAAACGCTTTACGCATTTCATATGTATGAACCATATGAATTAACGAGTCAAGGTGAAAAGAAAAATAAAGAATATCAATATCCAGGATTAGTAAAAGTAGGAGACTTAGAGAAACCTGTAATGTGGAATAAGCAGGGATTAGAGAAGTTTTTGAAGCCAATCCAACAATGGTCTAAGAAAAATCATGTACCATCTAATCGAATTATTGCAGAGGAGTTTGGAATTAACCGTACTGTTCCAGGTGCTACCCAATACATGCAAGATCTTATTTCTATCTTTAACCAAAAAGGGTGGCATAAATCATTCTATGCATTCCGTGAAGACACATGGACAGGGATGAATTATGAATTGGGAACAGGAAAAATAAAATGGGATGAAGAGGGTAAACCGATGCGTCAAGATAATTCACTCTGGGATGTAATAAAAAAAGATTTACAAACGCGTAAATAGTTTAGAATATTAGGCCTAAGGACTAAATGTAAGCATCTAATTCAAATAGAATTAGATGCTTTTTATTTCGAAAAAAGGTGGAGTTGAATAGAAGATTCCATCTTTTCTTTTGCATAAAGAGTACCAATCAGGTTTATTTACAACGAAAAATAAGATTTTTAGAGAATAGCTTAGAAAAAAATGTGGAGGTTCAAACAAATGTGGTCACAATTGTTTAAACCTTTAAAGTAAAATGGAAGTTGGACAGTTGCTATACAGGCAGCAAATTTACAATATGTTTCGGCTGAGCCTTCGGGAAATATAATAGCAAATCGTAATGCAGTTAATGAATGGGAGAAATTCGAATTAATTCCGACTGGGGAATTATATACGTACGCTTTAAAAACTAAAAGTAATGGGAAGTATGTTTTGTTTGAGCCAAATGGTAGAGTAGTAGCAGATCGTACATCAATTGGTGCATAGGAAAAGTTTATCTTATATAATGGTGGAGACAATAGGATATATGTATTACAAGCACTAAGTAATGGTAGATATATATCAGCAAATGGTGGTAGAGAATTAACAGCTACTAGTTATGTAGCTGGAAGTTGGGAAAGATTTGTTATTGTATACTTCTAAACTTTGAAGTGTTATATATCTAAATGATAATGGCATGTTTAGTTGGTATAAATACCTAATACAATAAAGTTTTAAGCATGTAATACAAGTGTATATTAACGTGTAAAAGGGCTGCAAATAATTAGCAGTCCTTTTTGCATGGACTTACTGAGGTTATAATGAGAAGAAAAAGAACCCTATAGGGTTCTTTTTCAAGGCATATTAACAGTAAGGAGAATCATGAAATGCTACTTCAAATCTTTATTAGGGGAAAGATTTTGAAAAAGCTTAACATGTATTTATTTTTACATAAATGTAAGATGTAGTAAATTGATAATATTTATACTTACTATTACTAATATTCAATTAAGATAGTTAATACTATTTATATAGTGTTAACTGGTGTATAGTACAGTATAGATTTAGAAATTTAATATTAGATTACATTTGTTAAAAAAGTTAATAGATATATTATTTCAAATTCTAACTAACATTTAAACAATTTTAATTGAAATTGGTTGTGTATTAACCCTTATAAGCCAATAAAAGTAAATAAAATAAACAAAGACCCTGTAATAAATACAGGGCCGGATACAGGGTTAAGGGAACGCATAGTTTCTTAATATCATAGTAGCATATATTCTTTGTATAGCTACATGAGGATTTTGACAGAATTAAGAACAAGACAGAAAATCTGTAGGAAAGCAAATATAGTGCTGGAAATGTGATTTTAAATTAAGCTATAGGTATATTGAAATGTATGAAAACTCTTGAGTACCATGATTAAATTGCCTTTAATTATGAGGTTTAGGTTAGAGGGATAATTGGATCTTACTGAAAAGAAAAAATGTTTTTTAGATTAAAAGAAGAAAAGACACCTTTTGGGTGTCTTTTCTTTAAGTAAACAGTTCACATATTGCTGAATTAGATACGAAACTATAATTCGACTACGAAGTAAATCCTAACATAATCTGAACAGAAAAAATATGTAATATTACATTTTTAGTTTTTAATTATTTTATTCAATATAGAGAAGCAACGTAAATAAAAGGGCATGCAGTCGTATCTGCAACCCTTTTTAGGAGGAATTCAAGACACCATTAGGACACGTATTGGTAAACAGGTTCAAAAATAGTATGTGTGAAAAGAAAAAGTCCTATACCAAAAGTAGACAGGACCTTATCTTTTTTACATTTTAAAAAATGAAATTCTGTCCTTTTGAAATCAGTACAGCACACACTTGGTTTGAAATGAAATTAGAAAAAGTATACATGAAAATGGCAGACAACTATTTTGTTGCCTGCCGGTGCCAGTGGGTTGAATGAGTTAGTCAATTCAATAAATTGTGCTATCCCATTACCAGAAGAGTGAAGCCGCTAGTTCAAACGGCTTAGACATAGTTTGTCTAATAAAGAAAAAATTATGAGTAGAAATTTTGTTTGCTCTATATGAAAAGATAAATAGATATTCATCAGACAAGGATAATTTAGCATATCTTGAATAGGGTGTAGGAACGAATTAAAGAAAGGGATATTTGTTTAGGAAGGGACTGACTCAGGAGTGGGACTTTCGGACAGGGGTTGGGGAGCGGTGATTGCCTTTGGCATTGCGACTAATATCGTTGCTTGTATAATGGCAGTATACATTCAAAAATATGAGCTAATGATAAATCATCTTACAAATATTTTATTTTTAATAATTATCTCTTTAACGTTTATAAAGATGAAAATTAACAGATGGGTGGCTTTAGGATTTACATTAGTTGTAATAGAGAAAGGTATTAAAGCGGGCTATGACTTCTACACACATAATTATTATAGTGTCAGTTGGAGTTTAGCTATCATTGTCTATTGCATATACGAGATGGAAAAGTATCATATTGAAATAAACGAATAGGCGCAACAAAAAGGTGTTAGTAGGTGGAATTCTTTTTAAAATACTATAAAAAAGACACTACAAGAGTGTCTTTTTTTTGAAAATACTCTATAATTAACTTTGGGGAAGGTAATGTTAGAGTATTCGTTTAGCATTATCTTTATATTTGATAAACCATGAAATCGAAAGATTTTGTGGTTTATTTTATGAACAATAGATATTAAAGTATTGGTAGTGAGTTATTAATCATTTTAAGCATTAGGGGAGAATGGATTAAAAGTCTAACATCGAATAACGGTTCCGGAATATAGTGTTGCGAAATGATCTCCCATATCCCAAACGGTACTTGCCTGTATATAGCCCTTAAAGCCTTCTGAAGAATAATAAATCTCTTTTGGTATACTTTCTTTAGTTTGGAAATGTGCTTTAGAGTACTTTACATAATGGTTTTTAACAACTTTTGCTTCTGGAACAATAGTGTTTTTTTGTTCCAATTTTGGCCTAGCACTAGAAGGTGGTATGAATTTTACATTGTCTTGGTAATTAGGATCTAAGGTGTCAGCTTGTACACTGTGTGACGAAACAAAGGTGCTTAGACTACTTCCCGCGATTAAAGTTGCAAATACTAACTTTGAGAATTTTGTTAATCTACTCATTCTATAATCTCCTTTTTATTATTTTGTAAGGTATCTCCTTACACCTCACAGTCTATATCCACTACAAAAGGGTGTACATACATATTGATAGACAAAATTCTACAAAATACCGCATGTTTTTGGGGTTTATGTATAATAATCCAATGTCTAATAATCTACCAAAAGTAAAAAGGTAGGTCTTATATAAAAGAAAATGAATAATTTATG
The DNA here is from genome assembly GCF_051915225.1 of Bacillus cereus group sp. MYBK95-2. Taxonomy (NCBI): domain Bacteria; kingdom Bacillati; phylum Bacillota; class Bacilli; order Caryophanales; family Bacillaceae; genus Bacillus; species Bacillus cereus group sp. MYBK95-2. The sequence continues at coordinate 123,280 of NZ_JBQAEH010000003.1, forward strand.
CAGGTAATGTATATGGAATTATTGTTTAAATATTCTAAAATGAGTTGATAAAGATGTTGGTAGGTTTTTTGGAAAACAAATAATTCCCTAGGTGAAATTTGGAGGGAACATTCTCTGTTAGAGTTTTTATAAGGGAATTCATTTTCGTAGATTCAAAATGTAAAAATAACTAAAAGAGCAAGTGTTTCAATGGGTAAAAAGCTATGTTGAGTCTTTTTTCTCTGTTGGTGGTCGTCTAATCAATGAAATGACGGATGCTTATGATAGTTTGTGTCTAGCAACATTCGTGTATAAACGAATGAATTAAGAAAAGGGTGAAATATTGGATAACTCGAAATGGATGCCTTTAAGTAATGTTGATGATGATGAGGAAATTTGGGTAGGAGCAAGAGTTAGGTTGTACAATGTTGGTATGAATAGAGAAGATAAAGAAAATAATTTCTATGAATATATTATTTCTTATATCTACGACAACACTAACTACTTACAACTAACTAATTTAACAACAGGAAAAGCAGGTTATATTATTTGTGTCATTGAAAAAGAATTACCAAATAATTATGCTTTGGGCAGAACATTAAAGCAAAGAATAGGTTTAGAAAATACCTATTTTAGATTTGAATAATCAACAAATAAGGGAAGCACCAACTCTAAGGTGTCTTCCCTTATTTAATACTTTTTATCAATAATCAATATTAACAGAGCCTAAATAAAAAAGTGAGAAAAATGATAAACACTCTTCTCACTTTCATCAATTAGGGTGGCATATACATAAATATGCGTTTGGGTGGATTTTGGATGAAAAATCCACATGCATAGTATAACAAAAAAATTATGGCTTTTCGCATGTAATATTGCATATGAAAAATAGTAAAGTTTTAAATTTTAATATTAACAACTTATATATATGTGTTACAATGTAATTCTCTAATTTATTTTATTCTCCTATTTAGAATTTATAGTTTAGTGATTCAATAAAACAAAAGTGGTTGTAATAAATAGATAAAACGATGAAATAATACAGTTAGAATGGTTAAAAGGCAGTTAAATATAAGTATTAAAAGAAATAAATTTACTTATTTATGTTTAGTGAATGTATTATGGTAAGAATTTCATCCGATTGGATTAGCGCTAAACTAGATTTTTATCCAAACAAATCCAATAATTATTTTTTAAATGAAGTATATGTTGCATCAAGTTTATTTGGAATAATTCGTAGTCTAATAATTGCTGAATCTAGAAAAATAACATATTCGAAAGGAGGACAGATAAAACTCTGTCTGTGAAAATTAAATCTCTAAATTATAAAGTATGGATAATAGGATGTAATTGTGGTTTCATTTCGAATGGTACCATAAATGAATGTGGAAAAGTAAAGGAGAAAAATTTAAATAAACTATATAAGTAGTAAAAATGAAAAGGAGAAGTAGCTAGTGTTTAATATAAAAGAAAGATTGGGGCAAATAAAGCTTAAAACGAAGTTGTCTATGGCATTTATAGCAATATTAATTATACCAAGCCTTATCGTAGGAGTATCATCTTATAATAAATCAAAAACAGATCTTAATGAAACAATTCTACAATCAGCAAAAGATAATATAAGTATTTTAGATAAGATTGTTGATGATGAATTAGAAAATAAGCATACAGATATCACTCATTTTGCAAAGGTACTCACACAAGGGGATTATAATCCTGAACAATCGCAAAATGTACAGAATAAATTTGATCAATATATACAGTTACATCCAGAGATAGAAACGATTTATACGGCATCCAGTAACAATCAATTTATTCATGCACCTGTTGGAAAAATACCAGAAGGGTTTAATCCGCTAGAAAGCAGTTGGTATAAGGATGCAGTAAAAGCAGATGGAGAGATTATTGTTTCATCTCCATATAAATCAAAGTCTACAGGAAATATGGTAATTGCAATTGCAAAGCAGAATGCAGATAAAAGTGGTGTCATTGGCGTAGATTTGAATATTAAAGATATCGTAAAAACATCCAAAATGATAAAAATTGGGAAGCAAGGATTTGTATCTATAGTTAGTCAAGATAAAACTATAGTTGTTCATCCATCACTAAAACCTGGAGAGAAATTAGATAAAACTTTAGTGGATGAATTGTACAAGACAGAAGATGGAGTAATTACTTATAGCCTCAATGGTGAAGATCGAAACATAAGCTTTAAGACAAATAAAAAAACAGGTTGGAAAATAGCTGGCGTAATGCCTACGAAAGAAACTGAAGAAGCTACCAATCCTATTTTTTATAAAACGCTCACTATAATAGGTGCTTCATTATTGTTAGGTGGAATTGTAATTCTATTCATACTCAAATCTATAATTACTCCACTAAGACAATTAGTCATTTCAGCTCAAAGAATTAGTCAAGGAGATTTAACCGAGAAAATAGATATTCGTTCAAAGGATGAACTTGGTCAATTAGGTGGTAGTTTCAATACAATGGCAGAGTCGTTACGTAATATTATTTCTCAAATTAACACATCTGCAGGACATGTAGCTGCGTCTTCTGAGGAACTAACTGCTAGTGTAGAGCAAGCAAGTGTTGCGACAGAACAAATTACAAAAGAGATGGAAGAAATCTCGAACAGTGCAGAGGTTCAAAATAATGAAGTTGAGTCTGGAGCTGAATTAATTGGTGAGGTAACACGAAATATTCAATACGTAGCTGAGAATGCTTCTGAAGTATCGGCTTCATCCATATACACTAAACAAAAAGCCAATGAAGGTGAACAATTAGTAGAACAAACTGTAACACAAATGCAGTCTATCCATCACTCTGTTTCTCAATCCGATAATGTCATAAAATTATTAGATAAGAAATCACAGCAAATTGGCAGTATATTAGAAGCGATTCAAAATATTGCGGAACAAACAAATTTATTAGCATTAAATGCAGCGATTGAAGCAGCTAGAGCTGGGGAACAGGGGAGAGGGTTTGCAATTGTTGCTGATGAAGTTAGAAAGTTGGCGGAGCAATCATCCGAATCTTCAATGGAAATTGGAAGTTTAATTAAGGAAATACAAGCAGACGTACATGAGACTGTAAAAGCTATGAATGAAGTAGGCGTAGAAGTACAGTCGGGAATTAAGGTTGCGAATGATACAAAACAAAGTTTTTATGAGATTTCAAAATCTGCAAATGATATTGTATCAAAAGTGCATGGTATGGTAGAACTATCAAATAAAATGACAACTGATGCAATGAAAGTTGATACATCGATTGATCAAATAGCTATGGCTGTAAAAGAAAATTCTTCAAGTATGCAAACGATAGCTGGTTCATCTGAGGAACAACATGCTTCTATGGAAGAGGTAAATTCTTCAGCAATACAATTAGCACAGATGGCGGAAGAACTTCAAGAGTTAATTGGTGGATTTAAGATTTAAGTTGAGATTCTAGGAGAGAATGCTAGAATCTTGTTACAGAGTGGAAATGAAAAATCTTATAACATAGTAAATAAGTATAATATGTACTCTCTATGCGTATTGAACAGGCAGATAAGCCATTTAAAAACCCTCCATTTGGAGGGTTTTTAAATACATTTACATTAAATTTGTGGTGGTGCACCACCATAATCGCCAACACTATATGAAGGAGCAGGATAATGCCCATGAGTAGCAAGCTGATCTGTTTTAGAAAACTGAAAAATTCCCACCGTTAATACCCCAATAAAAGCAATGCCTGATAATAATAAGCTAATTTTTTTCATTATTTTAACACTCCTTTTGCGATTGATTTTTGTCTTGCTTGATAACAAATATGGAAATAGTCACTTACTTTTTGGTGGTTCTCTAATTGTCTACATTTTGTGGCAAATAATTCGGCGTATTCGACAACATATTCCCATAATTCTTCTTCCTCAAAGTATAAGATTCCTTCTTGAATGATTTTTTCTAATTCTTCCAATGGAATATTTTCGTTTAATTTTTTTAAAATAGAGAAGTGGTGTGTGTATTCTTCGTTATGAATTTCTCTACAAATCTGTAGTCCCTTATCAATGAGTTGGCTGGCCGTTGATTGTTCTCCTAACTTATAATGTTCCTTAGCTTGTAGGAAGATGGCCTTGAAGTGTGTAGGGATTTTCTCTGTTACTTCTGAAAGGTGACGAATAGCTAAAGTAGACATACTTTGATCAGAATACAGCCACCCCATAGTATTTTTTACGTATAACAAGGAATCTTCTTCCCTATTTTTTTGTAGTAAATCAATTGCGCAATGTAGATATTCTTCTGCTTGTTCGTACTGTTTTAAATAGATGCAGCAACCACCTAGCAAACTATTACAAAAGGCTGTTTTTACTTCATAACCTTCGTACTTTGAAAAGATTGCTCTCGATTTATTTGCGTACTCGATAGAAGCGAGATTGTTATAGGTATGGTGATAGAAAGTAGCAATTCTATAGTAAAATTCAGCATGTTCAATTTCATCTGGTATAGCTACCAATATTTTTTCTGCTAGTTTATAATGTTCCTCTGCCTCAGTATAATTAGATATAAAAGTGGAATGAATGGATTTGAAAAAATGATAATAGAATTGTAGAAATTGATCTGTAGGCATATCATAATCGCTAATAGTATCAAAACTATTTTGTTGAATACCAAGGCTATCTGTTAAGACCTTGTAACGAAATTCGAGTAGTGAATAGTATAGTAACAAATTTTGATCCTGATGTTCTTGATCCGGCTCAATGCTTAACTTATTAATTTTTTCATCAATTTTCTTTTTTAGATTAGTAGCTTTTATAACTTGTTGAGATAGCATAGCTCGATACCAGTCGTTCAATAGAGAGGTTAATTGCTCATTTCCCTTTACTGAAACACTCATAATATACGCCCCCATTTTCTAAAAAAATCCTAATCCAATTTAATTATAAACATCATAACAAAATAGAAGAAAAAATGGAGTGATATTACAATATTTTTCAAGAAAATTCATAAAAAACAATCAATTTGTGTCGAATATACTTAGAATAAAACATCCAAAAATTATCAAAAGATGATATGAGTCTTTATACGTTCTATCAGGTGAACTTAGAAACTGTGATTGAAGATTTATGAAATTTCCTTTTCTTAAAACGGATCAATTACATATTAATTTTTAAATTATTTTATCGGATACATATAGTATGTATCCGATAAAATATATAAATCTTGCGTATGTAAATAAGAAGACAATAAAGAAAACAAAAAAGAACTTGTAAGAATTCCTACAAGTTCTTTTTTAGATAATGTAAAAAGGTGAAACAGAACATCTCATTATTTGTAATAGTGAAATTATCTTACTTATGGTTTTGTTTTATAGAAGATGTACTATATTGAAGATTTGTTCTTATTGTTGATTAAAGGCAAATTAAAGACTGGTAGGGAGGAAGTGCATAAAAGAGAAAGCCTTCTTTACTTATTCTGAAAAGATAATTCAAAAAGCAATTTGTGTATAGAATAAGCAATGCATGAATTCATCAACATTGGTGATAATAAATCAGAGAATCAATATATAAGCATGAACTTTAGTGGAATAGCTACAAGAAGGGGATAATTCTATAATAGTAGATATAATTATCAAAATTTTCATCTTAGTTACTTTTCGGGTAGGATAAGTAGAAGAAAATAGGAAGTTTTTCTTTGAAGAAAGCTCTTTTGACAGGAATAGATTTTTTCATAACTAGAACAAATAAATTAATAATCGCATATACTGTATTGTCGTTAAAGCAAGACATTATTTTCTCAGAATAAGGGAATCACTAGAAAAATATGTGATTCCTTTATGCTTAAGTATAATGTCAATAGTTGATTTGAAATAACCGAAGAAATAAAATCTTTGTTAATGGACAATCACATAATTTTAGGTATAGTAGGTTTATAATTTAGACTATAAAAATTAATGTATCTTTTATTATTTTAACCAAGAAGACTCCCTCCATAAGGAACTCACAGCAAGTATGGGGAAGTGGGAGTAGTTCAAAGCATACAATATTGTTTGATTTGGCTAATACATAGATTTATCATCTCAGAACTGGTGTAAGAATTATAATGTTTATACCATTCTATTGTATTTTCTAAAGTCTGTTGTAGGGACCATTTTGGCTGCCAATTAAGATTGAATTTTGCTTTGCTAATGTCAAGATTTAGTAAATTTGCTTCATGAAAATTTATTGGACCTATATTTTCTGCTGTCCAATCCCCGCAGCCCCAAATATCTAGTAAACTGGTCACTAATTTTTCTACTGGAACAATATTGCTTAGGGATGGCCCGAAGTTCCATGCTCCTGAATAAAGGATACCATTATTTATAATTTTTTCTGTAAGGAGTAAATACCCGCTTAAAGGTTCTAGTACATGTTGCCAGGGTCTAATAGCAGTAGGGTTTCTAATAATAATGTTTTTGTTTGATTCTAATGCTCGTATACAATCAGGAATAATTCTATCTATTGACCAATCACCACCACCAATTACATTACCAGCTCGAACGCTTGCAATTATTTTCTTGTGTTGAGAAAAGTTTTCTTCTGAAAAGTAAGAATTTCGATAGGAAGAAATTAAAAGTTCACAGCATCCTTTGCTTGAGCTATATATGTCATGGCCGCCCATAGGGTCAATTTCACGATAACCCCAAGGCCATTCTTTATTTTCATAGCACTTGTCACTTGTCACCATAATTCCTATTTTAGCTGATTCATGTAATCGAATTGCCTCTAGTACATTCATAGTTCCTACAACGTTTACCTCGTATGTTTCTCTAGGATATTCATATGAATAATTAACTAGAGGTTGGGCAGCTAAATGGAATACAATTTCAGGTTTATAATCTGTAAAAACCTTATTTAATTTATTAAAATCTCTAATGTCTCCACGAATATCAATTATATTATTTTGAAGGTTAGTAATGTTAAAGTTATCATTCTTATTTTTAGGATCTAATGAATATCCGATTACAGTAGCACCTAATTCATTCAACCATAGGGATAACCAAGAACCTTTAAAACCAGTATGTCCAGTAATTAAAATTGTTTTTCCGTAAAAAGCATTATTAAAGTTTTGGTTTAACAATTAGTCCACCTCCTTTAGTACCCTATTTTTAGGGGGTTAGGTATAAATGTTTATTATTTTTATACCAATTAACAGTTTTTATAATTCCTTCTTCAATATTAATTCTAGGTTCCCAGGAAAGAGAGTTTTTTATTTTTTGCACATCCGCTTCAGGAACCCATCTTTCATTTGTTCTAGAGGAAATTGCACCGTAATTTGGTCTGGAATTGGTTTTCAAATGTTTGAATAATAATTCTACATAATGTTTCAAGGGGTGAATAGTGCCGCTCCCAATATTAAAAATTTCATTTTGTACAGTAGTATTTTCTACTGCTAGGATACAGGCATCTATTACATTTTCTATATAACAATAATCTCTTAATTGATTACATAAAGTTAAATTTACATCTTTGTTTTGTAATACTCGCAAGATTATATAGCTAAAAATTTTATGCGGCTCTTCGCCTTCTCCGAATATGCCAAAAGGTCTTAATGTTATAAGATTAATATTGTTTTCGCTAGCAATTTGATGGGCGAGTATAGTAGCAGCAGCTTTGGTACTTCCATAGATATCCACAGGAGTTAGTAACATATTTTCATGAATAGGTTCCATCTTGTTACCGTATTCAGAACTACTCCCAAAATTGATGATTTTTTTACAATTCACCAATTTTGCTGCTTGAATAATGTTACAAGTCCCTATAACATTTGTTTCTATAGCATGGATGTAATCTGTATGGGCAGAATTTACACCATAGGCTGCCAGGTGAAAGATATAATCGGGATTAATTTTCTTTATTGCATCTTGTACTTGTTTTTTATCTCGTATATCTATTTCATAGGTTTCAATATATTTTAGAATATCCTTTAGTCTCCAAGAGTTTGATGGTGTTCTTATGAAAAGAACAATTTTTGCTTGTAAATTTAAAAGTCTTCGTGCCAAGTGAGAACCAATAAAACCGTATCCACCAGTAATAAGGAAAGTTTTATTTTTAAATGAAGCAATCATAGTGATAATCTATCCTTTATTAAGATGTATTTTTAGTTGCTGAAATAAATAGATTTATTTTTAAATAAGGAAAGTATCAGTCTTAATTGTGATGAGGGGAGGGGTATTTAAAATAATTTTTTATTGTTGTTGTATCAATTTGATCAGCAAATAAAGAGGAGGAAGGTTTTTGAAAAGTATTATGAAGGGTATGACATGTCTTATTCAATTGTTCAATATAAGGAATGTATATATAATCTAAAACTGCTGGAGGTAATTCTAAAGTTTCGTGTTTCCATAAATCGAACTCATTTGGATTAATAATTTGCATACTTCCAAAATGAAAAGCTATTAATTCATCTTGATCAATAAAAACTTTATTATCTGTTTTGGATATAGAACTGCTATTTAAAATGACATTCCAAGGTGCTGCATCAATACCTCTATGAGTCATGATTTTTATATTAGAAAAGATGTTAGGAATGTGATTTAAATATTTTTGATCACCCCATCTATCCATTTCAACATCATAATGATTATTACAATATTCTAGGCATTTATCTTTCCACCATGTTAAAATTTCTTTACTATTTTGATCGTTTTTGAAGCCTACTAAACCAGCTTGGTATATACCGTGTATGCTTTCAATTTCAGTAGAGCTTCTTTGAGGGCAAAGGAATACAGAGTATTTCCACCACTCATCAAGAATGATATTAGGTGCTGTAAAGAAATACATATCAGCATCACAATATATAATGTGATCAACTTCCGGATAAAGACTAAGGACATGTAGACATAGGGGCGCTTTTAATGTCCAACAATACTCTTGTAAACTTCTATCATTTTTTATACTGAGGAGTTCATGATTTTCAATTTCTTTTACCGGAATTAGTATGGCGTGCTTTAATTTTAATTTCTCTAATATTTGATAAGTTAGATCATCCATACAACAGATCCATACAGTAAATTTAGCGTTGAAATTTTCTAAGGAATAATAAGAGGTCAATCCTTGAATTAATCGTTCTTTACTTATAATCATGGAAAAGTTCATAAAATGATTGGATTGATTCATTTTTCTTCTTAATTGTGAATCTTTATATAAAGTTTGAGCTTTATTTATATCTTTTTTACTTAAAAATTGTTTAGTATCTTTATTGAATTTATCCTTTAATTGCTTTAAAACAAATTGAATTCTCTCTAAATACGGAGTGTAAATATGGTTTAATATATTATTGGGTATTGAAATTTCTCCCAAAGACCAAAGATCAAAATCATTTTCAGTAAAGATAGTAATACATGCAAAATGGTAAACAACTAGTTTGTCGTTTTCAATAAATATATCATTTTTAGTCTTGTCAATTTTATAATCGTTATTATATATACAGTTCCAAGGCGCAGCATTTATACCTAAGTTATTTGAAATTTTTACTTTTGGAAAATATATAGGGATATAATCTAAATACTTTTGGTCTCCAAATTTCCCCTCTTCAGCCTCGGCACTGCACCAATCTATACATTTATTTTTCCACCATCTTACACTTTTTAGTCCATAGAGATCATTCTTAAATCCAATTAGACCAGCCTGATATTTTCCGTACATTTTTTCTACCCAATCACGATCTCTTTGGGGGGTTAGGAAGATAGAATGGTCACCCCATTCCTCAAAAATAATATTAGGGTCAGAGAAAAAGCATAAATCACCATCACAATATAGAATAGATGGTAAATCATAATTGACCAATAAATATTCTATCAAGACAGATTTTAAAGTCCAACAATATTCATTTACTTTTCTTTTTCTCTTAATTGCTTTTAGTTCACGATCTTCTAATTCTTCAACTTGTAAAAGGTTTACATTAATTAAACTCATTTCTTTTAATAGTGAATATGCAAAAGGATCTATACAACAAATCCACAATGTGAATTTTTCTGAGTACTGCATTAATGATTGCTGTAAAGCAATAATTTTCAAGACATACTCACTACCTACAATGACGCAGAAATGATTATTTAGATCATGTTGTTGATTATAGAATTGGGGATTAATTCTTTTTTGAGTATTTTTTTTGGAGAGATTTGAAGCTTTAATTCCTGTTGAAAGTGGGTTAACTATTTTCTCATTAGAGGGGATGTACAATCGAGGTAAACTTATTTTTTTATCATTAGAGTTCAATGCTTATTCAGTCCTCTCCACTAAAATTTATTTGGATTCCAACTTTCATTTACAGTTTTTAAATCTTTAGGTGTATCGACACTAGCCCAAAAGTCATTGTGTTCATAGACGGCGAGCTCATTGTCTTTTATTAAATTTCGAAGAGGATCTTCTTCTAGAACACAATCATCATTATTACTTAAATAATTGAATATTTCTTTGTTAAATACAAAAAAACCGCCATTAATTACTTCATCAAGTAATGGTTTTTCTTTAAAATCAATAGCAATTCCATCTTCGACCGCCAATAGGCCGTATTGACTATTTTTTTTAATTCCAGTTAATGTAGCAATTTTTCCTTTTTCTTTATGGAATGCTATTAGTTGATCAATATCTATATTGGCTAATCCGTCACCATAAGTTAATAAAAAGGTTTCACCCTGTACAAAGGATTCAAGTTTTTTTAGTCTTGCCCCGGTCATTGTATCAATTCCTGTATCTATAAAGTGTATATTCCAATTTTCTAATTTCTGAAGTAGCGTATATTGACTGGTTTTAAAATTCAAACTAAAGTCATTCTCTTTCCAGCTAAAGTCCATAAAATATTCCTTAATTTTCTCACCTTTATATCCTAAGGGTAAAATGAAATCAGAATGTCCATATTTTCTATACCAATTCATTATATGCAAGAGGAGAGGCTTTCCTTGAACTCGAACTAATGGTTTGGGAATGTCCTCTAAAATTCCTTGCATCCGAAGCCCTTTTCCGCCACACAAAATTATGACTTTCATAGATTTATTTCCTTCCTCTCTATATATTTTACTAATTTAAACTATGTAGTTTGTTTGGTAAATGGATACACGGTTGTACCATAATGACAATCAACTAAAAAAAATATGTTAGATTTATAATTCAGATGCTGATTAAACGTGGAGAATACACACTGTAGTTTATCATGAATTATATGTAAATTAGGTTCTTTTAAAATCTATGCTGTAGTTTATTTAATATTAATGAAAGAAATTGCTTGTTCTTAAGATAAAAGAAGGGGAAGGAAATCAAGGGAATTGAAGAAGCTTATAATGAAATATCCAAGAAGACAAAATATAAGATAAAGTATGGAAGTAAGTAGTCGTGAATGCACTACATAAGCAGAATATGCTGATCGCATAAATGATTATACAGAAATCAATAGAAGAATAACAAAGGGAATTATCCATTTAAAGGAAAATGGAACAACTATTTTTACATTTTATAAATTCAAAAAAGAGCACCGCATAAAGGTGCTCTAGTGATGGAACTAATTTTGTAAAGAACTATTTATTCAATAAAGAAGGACTTACGAATTATTATATGAACGTTTTGTTAATTAAGTGTGTATCAATTAGACAGGAATTTTATTTTTCTACACCTATTTGATTTTACGGGCCAAATCATGTTAAAAGTAAGAAGAAAATTATTAAGTTAATGTTATTTTGTTTAAAATAACATCCCAATCGGAATCATCACCTTCCCATCTATCCTGATAACGTGGGAGTTCAATTGAACAAACCCTCGATATTCCCCAATTTTGTTCAACAATATTAGATATACCCTCCTTGAAATTAACAATAAGAATATTAAAATCCTTATTTGTAATTTCAGATAATACGTTTTGTAATTCAACCGCTTCATCTCGATTTCCCCAAATTCTAATGAATAAAATGGATTCACTACTATTTATTTTTTCAAGGAATCGATTAATTCTAGTGTCTAATTTAGCTTTAAAAGAAGGATAGGTTGATTTCAAATCCTTTTCGGAATTAATAGGAAAATCATGCATTGAAAAACAATTATAATAAGTGTCCTTTATACAGTAGGTAATTCGTTCTGCCCATTTAATTTGATTATCAAATTCTGATTCAATAAGACCGTAACTTTCTGAACCTTCTATAACCATATTTTCCAACTTCATGAATTTTTTAAATCGATTTTGAAGTAATCTGTTTACATCTGAAAGTGATGGATAATAAAACCAATCTAAAGGTCCAGAAAATGTTCTTAAATTGTGTCTTTTGATTTGGTTGGTGACTTGACACAATCCTCCTAAACTTACAATTACGCCATAGGATTTTTGTATATCTTCTAGGTTCATCCTCATCATCCTTTATAAAAGTAATTTAAATTATCTGTTCAGTATATGATGCAATAACATATTGATGTGGACCTATATATCACAGTACATAGAGCTAAGACATTTGTATAAATTTAAAAAGTCAAATACCTAAGTTGAGGGATTTCATCTTTGACGTTATATCATGGAGTTATTATTGGAATGAAAGCTGGTAGGGATATTGCGCCAGAGTTATATATTCTCCAGTAACTTAATTTAGAAACCTGTTCTTGATTACTGTAGTAAAATTGTTGTTCTTTTAAAAGAATCCTTAGATAAAAAAGAAAAATCTATTGGCTAGCATTTAACCAGTAGATTTTTCTTTTCATCTTCATAGTTTTTCTGCCTCTCTTAAAGTTATGATATATAATCTTTTAAAGACTGACACGGTGCATTTTTTTTCATAATGCACGCAAAAAAATCAGTTTAAGAATTATGTGAAATCGTGTCAAAAAATTAAAGGTAATTATATATGTATTTAAGATGATATCCATCTGCGTGTATTTTTTAAAATTTTTAGATAAATGCAATGATAATGGCTTCTTAAGAATTAATTTAGCACCTTGTTTATTTAGAAAAGCCATATAAACCATTTAGTTCATAGTAAAAGTAATATATTTAATATTAAATGTCTTGCATAATGCGATAAAATTTCACAATTTTTTATCAATATATACAGAAAAAGGTAACGAAACTTAAGCGATATTTAATACTTTTCATATTTGTGAAGTATGTGAATTTGTTTATTTTAACATCTAAGATGTTAGATGTTGTTTTTAAACATTACTTATCCGGATTCATGAAAAGTATTTTAATGCATTATTTTTATTTTATATAATAATATTTAGTTTTAATATTAAAACTAAAATATGGAAGTAACATAGGGGATTTACGCATATAGTAATGTTGATGGTAAAATTAACAAAATTTTCATTTAAATCAGATAAAACTATGATGTTTTTAACTTATAATCATGTTACTACGATGAAAAAATGGCTACTAATTAGTTAATTTAAAAATCAATTTTAGATAGGAAGAGGATAATGAAGACCAGAGATAGTTATAAAATTATTGTAATTGGTGCTGGGACAGCAGGACTATCTTCTACTGCACATTTATTACGAAATGTACCCCTATTGAAAGAAAGTATAGCAATTATTGATCCATCAAAAAAACATTACTTTCAGCCACTATGGAGTTTAGTGGGGGGAGGAATTGTTTCAAAGGAAAGTACGATGCGTAATCAGGAATCGCTTATTCCAAAAGGGGCAACGTGGATCCCTAAAAGTGTTGTTGAGTTATTTCCATCTGAAAATAAGATACTTTTAGATGACGGACTGCTACTTGAGTATGAAATTCTTATTGTAGCAGCTGGTATCCAAATAAATTGGGACAGTATTAAAGGCTTAAAAGAGTCTATTGGCACTAATGGGGTATGTAGCAATTATTCTTATACATATGTTGATTCTACTTGGAGAGAAATCGAAAAATTTAAAGGAGGAAATGCGCTTTTTACCCACCCTAATACTCCTATTAAATGCGGTGGTGCTCCACAAAAAATTATGTACTTAGCAGAGGAGTATTTTTGTAATAGTGGTGTAAGAAACAGAAGTAAAGTAATATTTTATTCTGCAAACAATAACATATTTCAGGTTCCACGATATGCAAATACTTTAGAACAAGTACTAGAAAGAAAGCAAATTATAACGAATTATAATAAAAATCTAGTGGAAATTATCGCCGAAAAGAGAGAGGCAATTTTTGAAGATACGCAAACACTAAAAAGAGAAACCGTACCATATAGTATGATACATGTTGTTCCGCCAATGGGGCCACCTAATTTTATTAAAGAGAGTGAGATAAGTGATCATCAGGGGTGGGTAGATATAAGCCCTTATACTTTGCAGCATGTGCAATATAAAAATATTTTTGGACTTGGAGATTGTACCAATTTACCTACCTCTAAAACTGGAGCAGCAATTCGAAAACAAATACCCGTCTTAAAACAAAATATTATGGACGTACTTAGCGGAAGAGATTTACAGGCTAAATATGATGGATATACATCATGTCCGATTGTTACAGGATATAAAAGTCTTATACTTGCTGAATTTAACTATGAACATGAGCCTCAAGAAACGTTTCCATTTAATCAAGCGAAAGAACGGTATAGTATGTTTTTACTTAAAAGATATATGTTGCCATATATGTATTGGAATTTAATGTTGAAAGGGATTCTATAGGAGAAGATAAAAAGTGGTTACAAAAATTGAAAATTAATTTGAAATAACTAATTGGAGGGAATAGCTATGCTTTTAAAATATTTTTATGATGAAAAATTAGCACATGCTTCCTATTTAGTCGGTTGTCAGAAAGAAGGCGTAGCAATCGTTATTGATCCTAGTCGCTATATAGAACAATATATAGAATTTGCTAAGAAAGAGGGGATGGAAGTAATTGCTGCGGCTGAGACTCATATTCATGCTGATTTTCTTTCTGGGTCTAGAGAACTTTCTAATCTTTACCATGCAAATTTATATGTATCTGATGAAGGAGATTGTGATTGGAAATATCAATATCTTAACGAAGGTCGATACAAATTGGTTAGAGAAGGCACAGAGTTTAAAGTAGGTCATATAAAATTTAATGTAATTCACACCCCAGGGCATACGCCTGAAAGTATTTCTTTTTTAGTAACTGATACAAGTCAAAATAATTATACGAATGATAAACCGATAGGAATATTCACAGGTGATTTTATATTTGTAGGAGATATAGGAAGACCGGATTTATTAGAAACTGCAGTCGGTATTAAAGATACTGCAAAAATAGGAGCGAAACAATTATTTGATTCTATACAAAAAATAAAAATACTTCCTGATTATTTGCAAATATGGCCATCACATGGTGCGGGAAGCGCATGTGGAAAAGCATTAGGAGCAATTCCAACTTCTACATTAGGTTATGAAAAGATGTTCAATTGGGCATTTCGGTGTAATGAAGAAAGTGATTTTATATCGACTTTATTGACGGCACAGCCAGAGCCTCCAAAGTATTTTTCATTAATGAAGAATTTAAATAAGTATGGTCCGCCAATTCGTAAGAAGAGAAAAAGTACTGCTATTAATACAGTAGAAGAACTTCAAGAAATTTTGAAGAGCGTTTATCAAATAGTTGATATAAGGGATGTAGAGAGTTTTGCTGCAGGTCATATCGAGAAGTCAATTAACATACCTTATAACAATTCTTTCACAACTTGGTGTGGATGGTTATTAGATTATAAAAAAGAAACTTTAATAATTCTAGATGAGGAAAAGGTTAAAGTAGAGGCAGTTATTAGAGAATTTGAATCTATTGGGTTAGATAATATTATTGCTTTTGCACCCTTAAAAGTAATACAAAGACTTGATAGATTTGAAAGTTACAAAGAAAAAACATCGATTGAATTATATCCGCATATAAAAGGTGGAAGCGTTAAGGTTATCGATGTGCGTAGTAAAAAAGAGTGGGAGGAAGGACACCTTCATGATGCAATACATATCACTTTAGGTAATCTATTTGAACAACTAGATTATATACCGAAAAATTTTCCAATAGTTTTGCAATGTCGAACCGGATTACGTTCCGCTATAGCAGCTAGTATTTTACAAAGAGCTGGTATAAAGGAAGTAGTGAATTTAAAGGGAGGATTTCTTGCATGGAAAGAAGAAGGGCTTCCTTATACAACATGCAATCTCAATGTGTAGGAAAATATTATATGCTAGGTAAGAATAATTAAAAGAAGTTATAGATGACGTGTTAGAAAAGGGAATCATAATTGTCGCAGATTCAGGAAATACATTAGGATTATTAATTGATTATCCAGTTAAATATGAAAATGTAATATTTGTTTTAGCATTAAATAATTTAACATTGGATCCATCTTTTATGGAATGGCAGTGTTGGAAGTACTTAGGTATTATCAATAAGAACCCAATTTAAAATTCTCTTGGATGCAAGAGAATTTTTTTATTGGGAATAGTAAGGGGGAGGGGAGGTGCATTACATATGGGAAAAGGTAGAAGTAATAATGCTGGTAAAAAGCAACCGAATTTTGATGATTCATCTAATTTTGCTAAACAAAGCCAGCCGACAGAAAAGAAGAAGAAATAAGAACAGGAGCTCTCTTGATAAAGGGAGCTCCTGTTAAAAGTGGACTGACGTTTCAGAATAACATATCGATGGATTAACCCAATAGCCATAAATACAAGGTTTTAATTTTTCGAAGGGCATCTAATTTAATATTATTGTCCCGCTTTTTTATACTTATTGACGCGTTAAATCCATTTAAAATGCTCCTTAATGGCGTTGGGCGTGATCTTCATTAAAATTTTTTAAACCTAATGGGACTTACCATTAAGAGGGCGAGGATTAAAGTAATCCATGCATTACTATATGAAAACAATGCCATACCAGCCAATGATAATCCTGCAGCTGGAATAGGTAATCCCTTAAAATATCCAATAGTTGGTTTAATACTAAATTTAGCTAATCTTAAAGCACCCATTGTTGGGAATAGGATAAATGCCAAAGAAGTTAAAATAGAAGGTGTTGCTATCGTATGAAATAAAAGCGCAGGAGCGACGCCGAAACTAACAATATCAGCTAAGGAATCCAATTCTACGCCAAACTCACTGTTCACTTTTAATTTTCTTGCAATTCTTCCATCAAGAAAATCTAAAACAGCTGAAAAGAAAATGAGAATGGAGGCTGCTCCTAAATATTCACTCATATTCAAGGTGATTGAGAAAACACCGCACAATAAATTTCCAATCGTAAATAAATTCGGTATAACTTTTACAAGCTGATTAAACAAGTTTGTTCCTCCTAAATTAATTAAACTTCACATTTCTGTAGCAATTTCTATATATTCTTCCGTTATTCTTAAAAATATATGACCACTGTATTACTGTAAGCTAATTAAATTTCGATAAGAGAAAAATTGATTTCTTAAATGTTCCACTGGTTTATAAAAATGTTTAATCATTTTCAGTACGCGTTATTGAATATTAGCACCTGATAGTTGATATTTCGAGTAGTCAGGGATTTTCCGGTTCTGGTGCAAAAAATTCAAGGTAATTAAAAATAATCTCTAAAAAGGAGACATAATGATATTATTATTATTTTAAAAAGGTTCGTGGTTGGTATCGAATATAAAAAAATAGAATTTTTATACAAAAATCACCCGAAAGGGTGCCTTTTGTACCTCTTAAAATGACTGAAGATGTGTTTACTTGAGTTCATTAGGTAGTTAGAGGTTGATAGACTATCTTTAACGAAAATGTTGAGTAGTTCATCTTCATTATATATCAATTTAATAATGATTGGGGATTTAGAAAGTTCCATGGAAAGTACATATCAACCTGATTGGAAGATTGGAAATTTAATAACTGGTGATACATGTTACTTAACGCAACATTTTGGTGCGCAAATGAAAATTTTTAAAGTCCACACAAATGGTACCCTAGAACGATTCCAAACAATAGAACCAGAATTAAAATAAAATTTTTGTAGCATCAATTAAATTCATTTCTTTTTATGCAAACACACTTTCAGCGGAACTAACTTCTTCACTATTTTGCGCTGGAAAGACTTTATAAAAAATGGTTACGTTTTCTGATCTTGAAATAACCCTCTCAAATTGCAATCCTGCTTTTTCCAAAAGCTTTACTGCATCAACAATAGAAGTAATTGCTACAAAAGTTTTTCAAATAAAATTTATAAAAGCTTGATAGGTAATACCAAGGGAAAAGACCGTAGCTACTATATGTGCAGTCCATTTAGGCATATTTAAATTTAATACGGTATTGTACAACATTCCATATACGATACAAATGATTAATATGAATGCAATGAATTGAAGAACTAATAAAAATAGAGGTTGTTCCATTTATTCTCACTTCCTTTATTTGATATATTAATATAATTTATTTAAATGTGAAAGTTTTATTTCTATGAATTTCCAAAAAATGTGATATGAAAGGCATAGTAGTAATCACAAGAATTACTGCAAAACTATAATGGAACTAAAAGTATTATGACGAGATCAGTAAAATAGTAAAGAAGGTCACCATTCACGGCGACCTTCTTTACTATGCGTTATACCCAAATAATTTTAAATCTTCTCCTGAATCTGAAATGATTTTCTCAAATCGTAATCCTACTTTTTCTAAAAGCTTTCCTGAGGCGATGTTATCTATAGAAGTAATTGCTACAATTCGTTTCATGTTGAGCTGTTGTACACCGTATTCGATTATCGCAGAAGCTGACTCGTAGCCGTATCCTTGTGAACGGAATGTCTCTAAAAAGGCAAATCCGATATCAACATCTTCTAATGAATCTCTTTTAATAAGGCCACACATACCAAGTGGAGTGAGATCTTCTTTTCGTTCTACTAAGTAAAGGCCAAATCCGAGTTTGTTATACATATCGATGGGACCGTTTACAATATAATTTTTTGCATCTTCTAAGTTTCTAACTCCTTTGTCACCGATAAACTGAATCCATGCAGGATCGTTTACTAACTCAAGAATAAAAGGAGCGTCTTTTATATCAAACCAACGAAGGTTAAGACGTTCGGTTTCAAGAACTATCAATTATTACACCACCTTTAAAAAGTTATAACAATTAGTATGGATTGTGTAAAACAAAAGTGCAACATATTTTAATGGAGCTTTGTTTGTTCACATAAAGTTCGTTTGTTTTGTATAGAGAGATATTTTATAATTAGGATTGATTGTAAAGAGTGAGATGCTTATACAATGACTCCTAGGTGACTAGGAGTTTTTACTATATAACTATCATTATTACTAAATATGACACACTACACATTCTACTCAAGGAGGTACATAATGAAGAAATTATATAATGCATCGTTTACGTATTTGATTATCGGTTTATTATCAGGGATTTTCGCTAGGGAGTATGGTAAGTATAAAGGGATTTTAGGATCTACTTTGTTAAATCTTTTGCATACACATACACTTGTACTTGGCTTTTTCTTCTTTTTAATTGCTTTAGGATTAGCAAAAGTATTCGCGTTTCATGAAGTGCAAGGGTTTAATAAGTGGTTTGTTTTACATAACATTGCATTAACATTAATGTTAGGTTCGCTAGCAGCGAGAGGGCTTCTTCAGTTAAATGGAGCTGACTTTAAAGGGTTAACTTATATTGTAGGATTTTCTCATTCGTTGATGGCAGTTACTTTAATTTGGTTTATGTTGTTAATAAAGAAATCGTTTAAAATGTAGTGGAAAAGAACTTGTAGCGTGTGCTGCAGGTTCTTTTTTGTATGTTTAGGTTTAAAAATCTCATTTTTCTAATTATTTTGTATAAAGATGGTATACTTGTTTTAAATTTAAAAAGGAGAGTTGATTATGGAAATAACAATTGAACATGTAGTAAATGAATTAAAAGGCATACTTCCTGAAGATCGAGTAGTAATAAATATGACAGTACGAGAGTTACATAGTAAAGATGAATCTTACCATGTTAGTAGTTTACCTGATGTAGTTGTTTTTCCAAAAACGACCGAAGAAGTTAGCGCGATAATGAAAATAGCGAGTCAGCACGAAACAGCTGTCGTTCCATTTGGAGTAGGGTCCAGTTTAGAGGGACATGTAATTCCTTACGAAAAAGGAATTACAATGGACTTTTCTCTTATGAACAAAATACTTGAAATAAGAGAAAAGGATTTTCTTGTGAGAGTACAGCCAGGGGTGACGCGCTCTCAGCTTAATAAAGAATTGAAAAAGTATGGATTATTTTTTAGTGTAGACCCAGGAGCTGATGCAACGTTAGGAGGAATGGCTGCTACAAATGCGAGCGGAACGACAGCGGTAAAGTATGGGGTAATGCGTGATCAAGTCCGAGATTTAGAAGTCGTTCTTGCTGATGGAGAAGTAATACATACCGGGAATTTAGCGGCGAAGTCATCATCAGGTTATCATTTAAATGGTATTTTCGTAGGCTCAGAAGGAACACTTGGATGTTTCACGGAGTTAACTTTAAAAGTATACGGTATACCAGAACATGTTATGGCTGCGAGGGCATCGTTTCCAACTATAAATGATGCAGTAGAAGCTGTAATTAACATATTACAGGCAGGTATTCCAATCGCGAGAATTGAACTCGTTGATGAATTATCTATGAAACAAGTAAATCATTACAATGAAACAAGTTACAGAGAAGAACCGACACTGTTTTTAGAGTTTCACGGTAATGAAGCAGGGTTAAAGCAAGATATTGAATTTACGAAAGAAATCGTTCTTGATCATAAATGTATAGAAATTGCATTTGAGATGGAAACAGCAGCGAGAAATAAACTGTGGGATGCAAGACATAACTTAGCGTACTCTTACGTGCATAGTTATCCTGGTAAAAAGCTAATGAGTACAGACGTATGTGTGCCAATTTCGGAATTAGCTGGAGCGATTCAACATGCGAAAGAGGTATTAGATAAAGTAGGGCTTATTGGCGGTATTCTAGGTCATGTTGGAGATGGGAATTTCCATGTACTCTTAATGATTGACACAAATGATAAAGAGGAAGTAAAGAAGGCAGACGAAATAAACGAAAGTATCGTTTTGTATGCTCTTAAACGAGGAGGAACGTGTACAGGAGAACATGGCGTTGGAATCGGAAAACGAAAGTATCAAGAAGAAGAACATGGGGCGGCATTATTTGTAATGGAGAAAATAAAGAAAGCTCTTGATCCGCAAAATATTTTGAATCCGAATAAGGTGTTTCAATTAAAAGATAGGGGCTGAGTGGATGAAAGTACTAGAAGCGATAAGTAATATAGCTGGAAAGTATTTTGCATTTTGGACCGGCTGCTGCACTCCCAAGTGTATTAGCGGCAGTATGGCATAACATTGCAGGGCCAA
Organism: Bacillus cereus group sp. MYBK95-2; assembly: GCF_051915225.1. NCBI lineage: Bacteria > Bacillati > Bacillota > Bacilli > Caryophanales > Bacillaceae > Bacillus > Bacillus cereus group sp. MYBK95-2. The sequence continues at coordinate 144,551 of NZ_JBQAEH010000003.1, forward strand.
TATTAGCAACCATCTGGTCAAAAAATGCAAAGAATACTTTCAGCGATGAAAATGTATTAATAAATATAGAAAAATAGGAATGATAAATAATGCAAAAACGTATTGTACATTTTGAAGGAATGGTTGTATTTTTAGCCACGATTTATATGTATTCAATATATGAGTTTAGTTGGATTATATTTTTTGTATTCCTTTTAGCGCCGGATTTCTCCATGTTAGCGTATGGGATCAATAATCACGTTGGTGCGAAAATATATAACGTATGTCATACATATATCATATCCATATTAATTGTTCTAATAGGTGTCTATTTTAAGATAGATACCGTTATAATGATTGGCTTAATATGGACAGCACATATTGGAATGGATCGAATGTTTGGATATGGATTGAAATATGAGACGGATTTTAAGGATACTCATATTCAGAGGTTATAGTTGCTTTTGAGGAGAGGGATACTTTGAAACAGAGAATTACTATCGAAGGGTATAACATCCAATGGGAAAGTGAATTTAATAAGCTACACACTTTCATTAACGATGTAATGGAAGACCGCATTTTATCCATTGAACATGTTGGGAGTACATCTATTAAAGGACTTGTAGCAAAACCAATATTAGATATTGATATCGTAATAGAAGATTATGAAATCTTTCCTGAAGTAGTAACAAAGTTTGAAGCGATAGGATACTATCATCAGTTAGAATGGAGCTTTAAAGGAAGAGAGGCGTTTGGAAGAAAGGATACGTTCGTTCCATGGAACGAGGGAAATACAGTTTGGATGGAACATCATTTATAGGTGTGTGATAAAAATAGTGAAGAATTGAGAAGGCATATAGCGTTTCAAGATTACCTTCGTGAACATACTGAAGTAGCTAATGAGTATGGAAACTTGAAGGAAGAGTTAGCAAGAGAGTCGAAAAATCGATCTAGTTATATTGAGGGTAAGACCGTATTTATTACAAATATATTAGAAAAAATAAACTAAGGTAGCATGGAATACATGCTGCTTATTGTTTTGAAATAGAAAGCTGCCATTATAAAACAAATACAAACTGGCCCTGTTGATTGATGCGGTTACTAAATATAATAGGAAATAAAATAGAAAAGAGCGGAAAAGAGGGAGCTTATGTACATACCAAAATATTTCGTAATACAAGATGAAGAGATGAAGTACGAAATAATGGAACAAAATAGCTTTGGGACATTATTTTCTCAACATAACGGAGAACCATATGCAACGCACTTGCCGTTGTTATTAAATAGGGAGACCCTTACTTTACATGGTCACTTCGCACGGCCGAATGAACAGTGGAAAGATATTGGGACTCAGCAAGTACTAGCTATATTTCAAGGACCACATAGTTACATCTCTCCGTTATGGTATGAAACAAACAATGCAGTACCAACATGGAATTACGTTGCAGTGCATGTATATGGTGAATTAGAAATTGTTGAGGATGAGAAGACATTAGTAGATTCTCTTCAAGATTTAGTAAATAAATATGAAGATCCAGAGAGCACCTACTCACTTAATGATGTAGATCCAAATTATATGGGAGGATTAAGTAAGGGAATAGTTGGATTCAAAATAAAGATAAATAAAATAGAAGGAAAAGCGAAGTTAAGTCAAAATCATTCTGTAGAGAGACGGAATTTAGTTGTGGAGAAACTTGAGAAAGTTGGTAGTGAGGAGAGTAAGAGGATTGCGGAGTTGATGAGAAAATAAAGCCTACATGAAAGGGAAATATTCTAAATAAGCGTATTTAAAAAGACCTTCTTAATTGAAGGTCTTTCATTTTTTAAAGTGCTTTTTCAGTTGTTGTTGAGTTGTAGTCTTTACTTACGTCAATAGATTGAACAAGGTCAGGTCTTTGTGGTGCAGGGGTGTCCCCAATGTTTAATGCTACATATCCTAACTGTGTTTTCGGTGTTTCTGAGGTGAAGCTTAACCCAAGAGTTGTGATGCTAATAACAGCTAAGCCAATGATGCTCAATTTAATCTTTTTCATTATATCAAAGCTCCCTTTTCTTCATGTTTTTTTCTTGCTTGATTGGCCATGTAAAAGTATTGACTAGCTTTTATATGGTCTTCTTTTTCATAAAACATATTTGCTAGAACATCAGTGTACTCTTGTATACATTCCCAAAGGTTTTCTGTTTTAAAGTAAGAAATTCCTTCCAAAATTATCATTTCTAAATCATTTATAGAAGTTTTATTATTTAGTTCTCTTAAAATCATGAAACGATATTGAAACTCTTTGTTTTCTAGTTTATTTGAGATGTTTAATCCTTTTTTTATAAGTTCTTTAGCCTGGGTATATTCTCCAAGCTTGTAGTATTCACGTGCTTCAACAAAAAGTGCTTTAAAGTGATTTGGTTGCTTAGTTGTAACCTCTGAAATATGACGCATTGCTAACTCTGAAAGGTTTTGACTTGCATATAGCCAAGCTAAATTATGTCGTACTCTTAATGATAAAGTCTCCTCTGAATACTTCTGTAGAATATTTAATGCTGAATCAAGTCTAATTTCAGCTTGTTCAAACTGTTTTAAATCAATACAAGATAAACCAAAGATGTTATCACACAAAGCAACATTAATTTCACAGTTTATATGTTTTGAAAAAATCGCTTTAGCTTCATTTGCAGATTGGATTGCTACTAGTGGTTGATATGTTTGATAATAATAGGCAGCTAAGCGGTAGTTAAATTCAGCATTCTCTAGTTCGTCAGATACGTGTATTAGCAGCTTTTTAGCGTTCTCGAAAAGGTGTTTTGCTGCATTGTAGTTTCCAATAATTGTATTGTGAATAGCCTTAAAAAAATGATAATAATAAGAAAATAGCCCATTCTCTGGAAGTGGGAAAGAATCAATTTTATTAAAATCATCTTTATTAATATTTAAACCATCTGTTAAGATTTTGTATCTGAAATTAAAAAGTGAATAATACAATTGTAGGTTTGTATCTTCTTCTGAATTAGAGATGGTATTTTCAATATCTTTTTTTATTTTTGTTGCATGGGTAGTTTGATGCTGTAACATAGCTCTATACCAGTCATTAAATAATTTTGTAATTTGTTCATTACCTTGTAGTTGAACGTTCATGAAATCCCCTCACTTTTTGAATATTCTTATAAAATATAGTATCAAAAATAAAAATATTTAGAAATGATGTTTTATATTTCTCAATATTTGTTTAACAAGCTTACGAGTAAGTCTATTGGAATAGTGTAGAATTTGTTTTGAACTAAAGAAATGGCATCGGGGGATGTGCATTTTAAAGTTTTAGTTGAGTGGGGGGATATAAAAAAGGTGCGTTCACACAATTTATATGAACGCATCTTTTTACATATTAAACAATCAAGTGCCACAAAAAGTACGATAAGGGCGATTCGTCGGTGCAGGTGGAATGCAGTATTCTTCTTGATCTGTAGAATACGCATAAGGGTTTGATAAAGCTTCAAGAAGTTTCTCCATTACGCTATAGTCGTCATTTGTAACAGCTGCTTCTAATGCTTCTTCTACACGGTGGTTCCTCGGGATGATTGATGGGTTATTATTTTTCATCATCTCGTAGGCGTTTTCTTTCGATTGTTCTTGTCTGTCTAATCGAGATTGCCACAGTTTGTACCATTCTTTAAATTCAGGACTTTCAAATAGAGCTGTATTTTCGATAGCATCAAGAGTTAATGAACGGAATGTATTTGTGTAATCCGCTTTATATTTCTCCATCATTTTTAAAAGTTGCTCAATAAGTGAGTGATCTTGTTCTTCGTTGCTAAATAGTCCTAATTTCTTTTTCATTCCAAGGAACCACTGTTTTTCATACTGTACGCTAAATTTCGAAATTTCGTCTTGAGCGATTTTTAATGCTTCTTCTTCATCTTCGTGCAGAATTGGTATTAAAGATTCAGCTAGTCGTGCGAGATCCCATGCGGCCATATATGGTTGATTTCCATATGCATAACGACCTTGTGTGTCAATAGAGCTAAATACAGTTCCTTGGTCGTAATTGTCCATAAATGCACAAGGACCGTAATCAATTGTTTCGCCACTGATCGTTATATTGTCAGTGTTCATTACGCCGTGAATAAATCCAACAAGTTGCCATTTTGCGATAAGACTGGCTTGTCTTTTAATGACTTCTTGTAGTAATGCAGTATATTGGTTTTCATGAGATTCAATTTCTGGGTAATGCCTTTTTATCGTATAGTCAGCTAGTGATTTCAGGTCCTCTATTGAACCACGAGCTGCAGCATATTGAAATGTACCGACGCGAATATGGCTACTAGCTACTCTAGTTAAAATTGCTCCAGGTAACTTTGTTTCACGATAGGTTGGTTCACCGGTTGTGACAACTGCTAAACTGCGGGTAGTTGGAATATCGAGTGCATACATTGCTTCGCTAATAATATATTCACGTAGCATCGGACCGAGTGCAGCACGGCCATCTCCTCGGCGTGAATAGGGAGTAGGGCCAGAACCTTTCAGTTGAATATCGAAACGCTCACCTGAAGGAGTAATTTGTTCGCCAATTAAAAGAGCACGACCGTCGCCTAACATATTAAAATGTCCGAATTGATGGCCAGCATATGCTTGAGCTAATGGATGAGCTCCTTCTGGGAGTGCATTACCAGCGAAAATAGCAATTTCAGCTTCCTTTTTCAGTTCTTCAGGGGTCAAGCCAAGAGATATCGCTAATGAATGGTTTAGTTTAACTAACTCCGGTGAGCTTACGGGAGTAGGGGGGATTTCTGTATAAAATGATTGTGGTAAAGTCGTATAACTATTATCTAAATTCCAACCTGTTTCATTATTTTTAGTCATTGTATCTCCTCCTTTTTGTATTTTAAGTTATGTATTTGTACGTATGTATTCTTTGTAAAGTTAACTAAAAGTATAATATAATATTTCCCCTTGCAATCTATTGTAAGGACTTCATTGCACTATGTCTATTTAACAGCAAATTTAAAACCTCCATTTTAAGAAAATGGAGGTTTTATTATTATTTAATTTTTACAATTATTTTTCCTTTTGCTCTTCCAGACTCTGAATATTCCATTGCTTTTTGCGCATCTTCAAAAGGGAAAACTCGATCGATTACCGGTTTAATTTTTCCGGCTTCAATATAGTTTGCAATAGTACGTAATTGATCCCCGCTTGGCTTCATAAATAAAAATGAATATTGAGCATTATGCTTTTTTTCAAGTGCAGTAAGTTTTTTGCTGGCTAATGAAAATAAGAGAGTTTTAAAGAATCCTGAACCAAATTCTTTACCGAAGCGAGCATTCGGCATACCTGAAACGGAAACAATGTTTCCTCCGCTTTTTATAATATTGAATGATTTTTCAAGTGTTGCACCGCCGATTGTATCAAATACCGCATCATAATTTTTTAGTATATCTTCAAATTTTTCTGTTTTGTAATTAATAATTTCATCTGCGCCAAGAGACGTTACTAAATTTGCACCAGTTTCACTAGCAGTCGTTGTGACAGTAGCACCCATTATTTTTGCTAACTGAATAGCGAAAGTACCAACACCACCGGATCCAGCGTGAATTAAAATCTTTTGTCCTTTTTGTAATTGCATGATGTCATGTAAAGCTTGATAGGAAGTTAAGCCAACGAGTGGAATCGAAGCCGCTTCCTCAAAACTTAGATTTTTTGGTTTTAAAGCAATATCATCTTCATGAATGGCTATATACTCCGCGAAAGTACCAATCTTATTTTTTCTTGGACGAGCATATATTTCATCACCGACTTTAAAACGAGTCACTTTTGATCCAACCTTCGTGATGACACCGGAAAAGTCATTCCCAAGGATTAGAGGCATTTCATATTTCAGTAACATTTTAACTTTTCCATCACGTATTTTAAAATCAATTGGGTTAATACTAGCTGCATGAATTTCTGCGAGCACTTCATACTCATTAATTTCAGGAGTAGGTACCTCTGCCATACGCATTGGGACTTTTCCATATCTATCAATTATCATTGCTTTCATATCTTATACCTCCAAGTTTTAATAAAAGTTTTGCAATAGCTTCTCAATATCTAATACAAGATTTTTTAATAAACCTAATTTTGTACGTATATCAATATAATAAAAATTCTTTGTACCTTCTTTTCTCATTAAAATAATGCCAGCTTCTCGTAAAATCTTAAGGTGATGTGATACTGCTGGACGGGAAAGGTGTGTTTGCTTCGTGATTTCTCCTACACGTAATCCTGTTTGACATTCCGTTTCCATTAGCACTAATAAAATAGCTTGACGCGTTTCATCACCAATTGCCAATAATACTTTTTGAGAATCAATAAAATCTTTCTTTATAATATTTAATTGTTCTTGTTTATTCATTTCAATCACTTTGCCTCCAGGTAATTAGTCGAAAGGTTTAAGATGATGAACCATTACTTCGATACGGTAATGCTACATGATTGTTGTATGAGGTGCAATATTGAGAAAGAAAATCGAGACGAATGAATTTTTTATTGTTGAAAATTATAGGGAGATAGAAAAGGGATTGGAAGGACTACATAACACAATAGATGAGGTTTTAAAAACAAAAAATGATGTAACAATAAAATAAGCGGTCGTAACCTTGTATAATCCATAAGGTTACGACCGCTTATAATGTTTGTATTATTTTTGAATTTTACGATAGAACATGGTTCAACGTAAAGTACGTTCTTTTGTTTTACACTTTCATACAGACACAATTCAGGTGGATTATAGATGTATGAAAAGGTAAAAGGAATTTTGGGGCGTAATCTATCTATATGATAATTTAAAATGAAATATAAGTCTATATTTTAATGTTTTTTTTGATTATATTTATGTCACTGAGCTCAGAACAATGATTTGGAGGGGAAATATATGAAATCGAATTATGTACCAGTTTTAATTGTTGGAGGGGGATTATCTGGGTTAGCGTCTGCGTTATTTCTTGCAAAACATAACATTGAGTACTTACTTATTGAAAGGCATCCGTCTACTGCCATTCATCCGAAAGCAGGCGGTCTTACTTTACGTACAATGGAGTTATTTCGAGAATTAGGCTTGGAAAAAAGAATTAAATTGGCAGGTAAAGCATTAGAGAACTGCCGAGGAAGAATAGCGGTTCATACAATAGCTGAGGCGAATAAAGAAGAATTGGAACAAATGAGAGCGACACAATACGGAAACGATGAAGAGTTACTTCAAAAAATAGAAAAGATTAGTCCATCAAAACAAACTGCATGTTATCAAATTATTTTAGAAGAGATGATGTTACAAGAAGCGAAAACATTAGGCGGGCAACTATCTTTTTATCATGAATTAGTTTCATTTGAACAAAATGAAAACGGGGTAAAAGCAAAGATTCGAAATCGTGAAACAGAAAAAGAAAGTGTCATACATTGTGACTATGTAATTGCAGCAGATGGAGCGAAAAGTAAAATACGTGAGCAGTTAGGGATTAAAACTGAGGGGCGTGGAACCATTGGTGGCTATTATATGAATATTTATTTTGAAGCAGACTTAAGTGAGTTTATACAAGGAGACGCATTCGGTTTTTCTATGGTACTTCATCCACAGGTTCTTGGTGCACTGATCCCAGTAGATAACGTAAAAAAATGGATTTACCATGTAGCCTACGATCCATTAAAAGGAGAGGGACCAGAGGATTTCACGATGGAACGTTGTAAACAAATTATTGAAATAGCAATTGGAAGTACAAATGTTGAGTCAGAAATATTAAGTGTTTTACCGTGGGAAGCGGCCGAAAGTACAGCAATGAAATTTCAAGGAAATCGAGTCTTTCTAGTTGGAGATTCAGCACATATTATGCCGCCAACAGGCGGATTTGGTTCAAATACAGGAATACAAGATGCGCATAACTTAGCTTGGAAATTAGCGGCTGTTATAAAAGGGAAGGCAAAACCAAAATTGTTAGAAACATATCATGAAGAGAGACACTCTGTTGCAAAATTAACGACAGCTTATGCAAGTAGTTTACTGTTTCGTGCTGCGAATAGAGAGGAAGGCAGTTTGAATAATATGGATGGTTTAGCTGTTACAGTTGGATATCAGTATTGTTCAGAGGCAATTATAGATGATTCAGTCACTCCGCATAGAATGGATAGCATAGAGTTGAACGGAAGACCTGGAACGCGCGCGCCACATTTATGGGGAACGTATGAAGGGAAGAAAGTTTCTACATTAGACTTATTCGGTAACAGTTTTGTATTACTTACAGGAGTAGAAAATAGTTCTTGGGCTGAGGCAGCACATGCTGTTTCAGCTAAATTAGGAATAAATATAAAAGGGTATCGTGTTGGCTTAAGTGGAGACTTTGTTGTTCCAGAAGATATTTTTAGCAAATTATATGGTATAGAGAATGGAGGTGCTGTATTAATTAGACCAGATGGCTTTATCGGATGGCGTTCGGAAAAAACGGTAGTAAATCCAGATATAGTATTGGAAGAGGTAATGAGAAATTTATTATGTGATTTTTAAGTAACTACAGAAATATTGTTTTATGTGCTTCACTCTACTGAAAAAAATATTCACAAATTTCAATAGGTTTGATATGATTAAATTCGACAAGTTAATAGAGGCCGGAGATATTTGAGAAAAGCCATAAATTTATTTAGGGACACAGGAGTGTAGCCTAAATAATTTATGGCTTTTTTTATTGAATGAACCGTACAAAATAGGGAGTTACATGTGAAAAGGAGGGCTATAGGAATTAAATAGGATAATACTAGTTTTCTATATTAATAATATAGAGAAAGTATATTTGTAAGATTGGAATTTTAATATAGGTTTATAAAAATATTGAAAGTGTGTCTTCTATTTCGTGTAAATCTCATTAGCTTGTTGAAATTTGCAACGTAGGAAGGGTTAGAAGGATGAGAAAGATTATTAGCGTTTTAGTTATTTTCTTTATGACGGGGAGCATTTTTGCTGGGGGAGCTGTTCATGCGAAAGCAGAAGGAAAGCATGAATGGAATACGAATAAGTTTTTAAATATTGCACATCGCGGAGCAAGTGGACATGCACCTGAGCACACTTTTGCTTCTTATGATTTAGTGAAAAAAATGAAAGCGGATTATTTAGAGTTAGATATTCAATTAACAAAGGATGGCCAATTAATTGCAATGCATGATACAGCGGTTGATCGCACTACAAATGGAACAGGCGAAGTACGTGATAAAACGTTAAGCGAAATAAAGAGTTTAGATGCAGGATCATGGTTTAATAAAGCGTATCCAGAAAAGGCTAAGCATGAGTATGTTGGGCAAAAAGTTCCAACTCTTGAAGAAATTTTTCAAAAGTATGGAAGAAGTATGAAGTATTATATTGAAACAAAATCACCAGATGTGTATCCAGGAATGGAAGAGAAATTGTTGGCGTTGTTACAAAAATATAATTTAGTAGGTCAAAACATGTCTTCTAGCCGTGTTATGATTCAATCATTTAGTAAAGATAGTTTGAAAAAGATTCATAGTATGAATGAAAATATTCCATTAGTTCAATTGCTTTGGTATTATCCAAATGAAAACAATGAAATTGTTGAATGGTCTGGCATTACACAGGAACCGAAAAGTGTAACAAATGATGATTTTCAAGAAATTAAAAAGTATGCAGCTGGTATTGGACCAAACTTACGTAATGATAACGGGGAACTAATTATTGATGAGTCCTATATGAAAATGGCTAGGAAAAATGGACTGTTAATTCACCCTTATACAATTAATGAGAAACCAGATATGAGACTGTTAATCAAATGGGGTGCTACAGGAATGTTTACAAATTATCCGGATCGATTACATAGTGTATTGAAGGAAAAATAAGTGGAACAGGGTATACCAGTGTTTTAGGTATACCCTTTTTAATCTAACTCTCCGATAAACAGAATCTCTTTTTCATAGCATTCATCTGCATCATAAATAATTTCTTGAAAGTGAAGCGCTTTGAAGGAATGACAAACTGACATTTCCCATGTCTCCCAAAAATCAATTTCATTTGAAAGAAGAATCCATTTTTGAAATTCACTATCTCTATTAAAGAAATTATGAAAGTAGTCCTCATTTTTAAATATAATGATTTGCGAATCCCAAAAATTATTTATAGAAATCAAAACAACAACTCGATATGTATGTGTATCCCTAGGTTTTATATTTATTAAATGATTTGCTTGATTTAATAAGGTTTGAATACATAATCGTTTTACTTTTCTAGCCGTTTTACAAGAATCGATAAAAGCTTGAGAAACTGGCAATAGCATATTCCAATATTCATCGTTATAGAAAGTAGAAGGGAACGGTTTTGTATGTTCCTCAATTCGCTTTATCATAGTGTTTGTTTTTCGTTTCATACCACGTATTTTCTTTTCACGCATTGTGAGTCATCTCCATAAATTTTTGTAATGCAGCAGAGTGATATATATCTTTTCTAGTAATAAAAGTAGTAGGAACTTTTTTGAAGCTATTTGGCAAAGGGTTGAATGATATGTCATGTTGATGACCATTTAAAATAGACTTCATCATAATTGCTATGCCTATACCTGATTTTACACATGCGAGAATCGCTTCAATTGTTCCAAACTCTAATACTCGCTTAGGTGAAATTCCTTCTTCTTGAAGCCAATCTTCTAATAAATTTCTATAATAGCAACCATGACTAAATGCAAGTAAATTCATGTCTCCTATGTCTTTAAAGGAAGATAAAGGCTTTTTGCTAATGAGAACTAATTCTTCTTCACGAAATATATTTGTATGAAGTTCAGCATGCTGAGTAGAGCCAGCTATAAACGCTCCGTCCAGTTTTCGTTCTAGTACAAGCCTAATCAATTGTTCCGTCGTATTTGATTCTAAAATCAATTCGACTTTTGAGTATTTCTCATAATAGGCCGTTAATATAGATGGAAGTCTTACAGCGGTTGTAGATTCTGTACATCCAATTTTTAAAGTGCCTCTTGGTTCGATCCCATTACTTTGAACTGCTTTAACAGATTGATCCATTAAGTAGATAATTTGTTTGGCGTATGTTAATAAAATCTCACCGTTAGAAGTTAAAGTTACACCTTTTCCGTTTCGGTAAAATAAAGGCACACCTAATTCGTTTTCTAGTTGTTTCATACGCATTGTTACGCCAGACTGTACATAGTTTAAATTTTTAGCTGCGTGAGATATGTTTTTTTCTTTCGCAACTTCGTAAAATACAGTTAAATCTTTTATATCCAAGTATCATCCCTCCAGAAAAGGTATCATTTTTTTTGATGAATTACATGATAAATCTTTATTTTATATGATATCAGAACTTTCATACAATGGAAGGGGATGGAGGGATTATTGTGTTAATGGAAGAAAGGGTGAATAGTACTTATAAGTGGGTTATGTTAATTTTTGCGACGGTTGCTCAAACAACAGCGACACTTATAACGTATGGTGTTGGAGCGTTTGCTTTATTTTGGAAAGAAGAATATACACTTACGAATACGGAGATTGGATTGTTAGTAAGTGTTGTAAATATAGGACCGCTATTTTGTATGCTTTTTGTCGGGCGGCTACTTGATCAATACAATGAAAAGTTGTTAATTTCGATAAGTTCATTTTTACTAGGAGGTTCGTTTTTACTGACTAATATGGTCAATGGATTTAATGGGTTACTCTTTGTACTTTTATTAGTAGGAACGTTTTATAGTGTTTCGCAGCCAGGAGGAAGTAAGGTGATAATGAAGTGGTTCTCAAAAGAAAATCGCGGGTTAGCGATGGGGATTAGACAAGCCGGTATACCGATTGGTGGTACATTAGCGGGAGTATTGATCCCGTTTCTTACAATAAAATATAATATGGCCTATGCGGTAAATAGTATTGCATGTATTTGTATAATTGGAGGGTTTTTATTTTTTATATTTTATAAGGAACCATATATTCAAGAGAAAGTTAAACAAGAACGTAGTAAACTTTCTTTTTGGATGCAGTTAAAAGAAGTGATGTGTAAAAAAGAGTTATATGCAATTTATATAACTGGCATTTGTATGATTTCATTGCAAATGGTGTTAGTTGCGCACTTTATAAAATTTTTAGTATTGGAACAATCAATCACGCCAATTTTAGCTGGAAAAGTATTTTCCGTTATGTTCTTTTCTGGAATGGTTGGTAGGGTTATATTAGCAGCTACTAGTGATTTATTTTATAAGGGGAATAGGCGTACCCTCTTATTTATAACTGTTTGTATTTCTATTTTCTTCATTCTAATATTAGTAATGAGCATACATACAATAACGAATGTATTGTATGGTGTAAGTGCATTGTTAGGGTTCTTTGCAATTGGATGGTTTAGCCTTTTCATAACTGAAGTTGCGGAATCAGCAAGTGAAGAATCGGTAGGGATGACAGTGAGTTTTGCACTTACATTAAATCAAATTGCCATTATTGCTGCGCCTGCTTTATTTGGTTATATTGTAGATAAGAAGGGATATACGTATGCGTGGTTATGCATAGTTGTATTACTAACTATTTCAGCGGTTAGCTTATATAGGGAGTATAGAAAATGAAGGAATGTTAGCAATGTAAATTTTTTATGAAGAAAGTCTAAAGAAATGTTGAATGAGCGACATTTCTTTTTTATTTGTTGTATAATCAAAATGTAAATGAGATTCGTTTTCAATTTCGTTCATTACCTCTTTTGAAATTACCTGTAATTTTAGCCATAATTAGCTGTTTTTCTTTATCGTTATTTGCATGATTTATTTTATTTAAAAATTTTTCAGCATCATTTCCTTTTAATATCATAATCTGTTTTCCGTAATATTAAATTGATACAATGTTGTTTTTTGTTATCCGATAATGAAACATCTTATCATCTAAACGATTGCGTTTATCGGTGTTTTTCATATTACATCTCCATTCTTTTTAGTATGTAACAAATGTTACAAAAGAATTTGAAATTATAGTGTAATGCATCCGATTGTATGTTGGAAATTTTGCAAGAAAGAAATACAATAGAGAGTAGTCAAAATTGAAAATGAGAAAAAGGAATCTAGTTTTAACAGAGTGAATATTAAATAATATTATAATATACTTGATAATTAAAAGATATAAAATAGAATGGATGTACGTTAAGTGAAACTAGATAAAAGAGGGTTCCTAGTATGTTAAAGAAATGGTTAATCGTTTTCTTTATTTTTGCAGTTTTTTGTGGAAGTATTGTTACACTAATACATGCAAATAAAGGAAAAAAATATGATGCAAAGGCATTTTCTAATGTAAATAGTAAGCAAAAAGATGTTAAGCAGGAAATTGATGCGAATGAGAAAAAGCGTTATGAAATTGCAGCTGGAAAACTAGATCAGTACTTAAAAGATAAAGGGTTTAATGGAAGTGTTCTTGTAGCAAGTAAAGGTCATGTGATTTTACGAAAAGGCTACGGTTATGCGAATGTGAAAGATCAAGTATTAACAACGCCAAGAACGAAATATCGCATTGGTTCTATTACGAAAACAGTTGTTGCAATATCTATTATGCAACTAAAAGAAAAAGGGAAGTTGAACATTGAAGACAATGTAAATAAATATATCCCATCGTTTCCAGCAGATAAAAATATTACGTTACGAAACTTGTTAACACATACGTCTGGATTACCAGAACAGGGACAAGGTAGTGTTGACGCAGCATCACGGTTAAAATTAGTAACGTGGATTGGGGCACAAACGTTACAATTTCCAGCAGGGACAGGATGGAAATATACAGATTATAATTATATGGTGCTTGCATATATTGTAGAAAAAATATCGAATAAACCACTTGCTGAATATGTGAAAGAAAATATTTTGACTCCCGTTGAAATGAATGAATCTGGAATGGGCGCAACACTTCCAGAAGATATTTTCTTAGCAGAAGGGTATACGAAAAAAGATAATAAGTTAATAGCCACGCCGCGCTTAAAAATGAACTGGCTGTATGGTTGTGGTGAAATGTATACGACTGTTGAAGATATGAAAAAGTTAGATGAAGCTATTATGGATGGTAAACTACTTTCTAAACAAAGTGTATCAGATATGTTTTCTGCATCACCTGCAAGAAAATATGGATTTAGTTTCTATATTTACCCAGATTATTATCATAACCACGGTGTATTAGCTGGCTGGAACACTTTTAATAATTTTAACTGGGATAAACGAACGTTTGTCATATTATTTTCTAACGTCCAAAATGGTATGAATGACGCATTTAATCAAGAATTCAGGAAAATGGCGAATGATTTAATAGAAGGAAAATAATTATAAAAAATCGGTATTGATATGTAATTATCAATACCGATTTTTTTATTTTGTAAAGTTTTACTTACTGAATAAAGTGAAACTTTAATCCGCAGGACCCCACCTAACTTCTTTGCTTCCGCTGAATTTTGAGGTGAGGGTCTTACTGCCCACAAATAGCGGGATAAATAGGTAAGAAAGGTGATTGACATATGAATAAATCTAAATAGGTAGTTAAATGCTAAGTAATGCAAAGAAAAATTGGTAATTTTTACATTGATAAAAAAGCTTGAGCTTCACACTATGTGAAGCTTTATATTATTGGAGACAAGAACAGGAGGTTGAAAAAATGAAAAAAGCAATAAAGTTTTGTTTAATAGCTACATTATCTACAACGATTATTAGTGGATGCTCTTTTGAGGATAACAATGAAAATGTTAAAGGGAAAGAAGGAGAAAAAGTAGAGGTACAGAAAAATGCTGGGAAATATACGATGCCAGATGAAAAAGATAAACATGAAGGTACATGGCTACAATGGCCACATGAATACACATATGGTGAAGAGTATAAGCAGGAAGTTGAACCTATTTGGGTTAAGATGGCAAGTGCTTTAACTGAGGGTGAGAAAGTCCACATTGTTGCATATGACCAGGAAGAAAAAGAAAGAATCAATAACCTTTTAACAGATGAAGGGTTAAATATGGAGAAGATTGATTTCTTTATCGCGCCTACTGATGATGTATGGGCAAGGGACAGTGGACCAATTTTTGTTTATGACAGCAATAAAAATCTCAAAATATTAGATCCAGCATTTAATGGTTGGGGGAAGAAAACACCTTATAAAAATGATGCTCAAATACGTAAGAATGTGAGTAAACAATCAGGAATTGAAAGAATTGATTGGGGGAAATTTGTCCTTGAAGGCGGCGCAATTGAATTAGACAGCAATGGGACTGCGTTATTAACTCGAAGTGCGGTAACGAATAAAAATAGAAATCCTGATTTATCAGAAAAGGAAATTGAAAAATATATAAGTGATCTTGGGGTATCAAACTTTATTTGGTTAGACGGAGTACCTAATTTAGATATTACGGACTTTCATATTGATGGATTTGCTAAATTCCATAATAAATCTACCATTGTAACGATGAAAGAAGATGACCTAGCTGAATGGGGTTTATCCAATAAAGATATGGATACATTGTTAGATGCCAAAAATGCTTCAGGACAGAAATATAAGTATGAATACTTGCCGCTTAGTAAAGAAAAGGTTGCTTTAGAGAATGGAAAAACTCTCGATTATAAGGGATCGTATATCAATTATTATATTGGGAATACAGTTGTATTAGTGCCTAATTATAATGATCCGAATGATAAAATCGCAAACGATACGATTCAGAAGTTATACCCAGATCGTAAAGTAGTCGGTATTGATGTGAGGGAGTTGTATAAAAACGGCGGTATGATACATTGTGTGACACAACAACAACCAATTGCATTGAAGTAATTAATTGTAATTTCGTTGTGCTGCTATATAGACAAAATAGGTGAAATCTTATCTGTACCTATTTTGTCGTTCCTTATTATTTGTAAAAATAAAATTTAAATATAATGATAATTGGATTTTAGTGTATGTTCGCTTTTCGTTTTATATGGTAAAGGAGAAAAATGTTTGTGTTAAAGAATTTTAAAATAGTGTTTTCGTATTTCCCTATCGTTTTACAGTACATTTTAAATGTAGCTTTAATTTGCTTAGGAGTTGTTCTAAGTGTGTTTCTTATGAAAGAAGTCATTCAGTTTATACAAGAACTGAAATTGGATGGTAATGAATCTAGTTATCATTTAATTGATAGTATCGTCGTATTCTTTTTGTACTTTGAATTCATCGTAATGATTATAAAGTATTTTCAAATGAATTTTCATTTTCCATTACGATATTTTATATATATAGGTATAACAGCTATTGTGCGTCTCATTATTATAGATCACGATAGTCCGTTAGATTTATTGTTATATGCCTGTGCAATCTTTGTATTAATTAGTGCGTTGTTCATTGCGAATTCTAAAATGATGCGTCGGGATTTAGAATAGGGAACATTTGTTGTTGAATTAAATAAGATATTTTATCTTTTTGCAAAAAGGAGTAACGGTATTGAAAGAAATAATCTTAACCAGCCTCATAATGATAGGGTTTATGATTCTATTATTTAATTGTATACTTTCATGATTTAAAAGAATAAAAGGTTAATAGAGAAAGAGGTTTTTGTAAATATGATTCATTACAATAATCAAAATAGTTTACATTTATAAGTTTTGCATTCATAGGTATTGAAGCAATAGGGGTTGAAATTGAAGATCCCTTTGGTCAGGATCCAAATGATCTTCCGCTAGAAGGAATTTGTATAGGAGTAGAAACGCATTTAGTGAATTTATTCAATCAAAACGATCTATTAGAAGTAATGGGTTTGAATCTTGATAAAAAAATCATTTAATCATTTATTGTTGTTTTAAAATATGGTATTTAAAAAAATTGTCAAGAGTCAATTTAAGGCTTAACGTCAGCTTTATATTTTTTATATAAATATATAATATTTCTCCATGCTATAATCCATTCATGAAATGTACATGTTGCATGAGTTGTAATGAAAAAAGACATAAATTGAGGAATAGTTGGCTTTGTAAAATCAGTTATGTAACTACTATTAAAAAGCGAGGTAAATAATATGGAACAAAAACATAATGGCATTATTTTTACTGCAATACCAAACGAATCAAATGAATATTATCAACCATTTTATGAAGACTTGATTTACTTTAATGAATGTTTAAATGAAAAGAAATCAATTGCGGATCAACTTATATCTTTATCTGTTGAAGAACAAGACTTTCATACGAGCTGTTTTGAGTATGATGATATTTGGCTAAGAGATGTTGCACCGGTTGTCACAAATCATCTAGTTAAATTTAAATATCGACCAAATTATTTGCCAGATGATCAAGGGCGATATTTAGATCAACAGTTTAATAAATGGTTGAAAAAGAATGACTTTGAATATGTGAAATCCCCATTAATATTAGATGGTGGTAATCTTATTTGGAATAAAAAAGATACCGTAATATTAACAGAACGTATATTTGATGATAACGATGATTGGACAGAAGAGGAAATTATTGAGCAGTTAGAATGGGATTTAGATGTGAGCCGAGTTATTATTATTCCTGCTGAAGAAGGGGATGTACTAGCACACGCAGACGGAATGGTTAAATTTATTGATGAACATACAATGTTTATTAGTGATTTTTTAGGGGATCATGAATTTAGATATAGTGTTGAAGAGATTATTCAAGAACAAATGCCAGAAGCTGAATTTATAGTTGTTCCTTCATCATATACAGAGAAAGGACAATATGATCAAGAGATAGCATCAGCAAAAGGGTTGTATATAAATATGTTAGAATCATGTGATGCTCTTTATGTTCCTAAGTTTGGACTAGCTAAAGATGAGGAAGTTTTACGATATATTCAACAGTATACGGAGAAACAAGTTATTCAAATTCATGTAGGAGAAATATCAACAATGGGAGGCGCGATGAATTGTTTAACGTGGTATTGTCCAAGTCATTTGTTACCTTCGAAAATGAGAAGATTGAAAAATCAGAATGAAGATTTTTCAATGAAGAAGATTTTTGATTGGTTTTAATAAATAAGTAATGAAAAGAAAATATATTCAAGGAGTATTGATATGTATACCATCGCTGAGTTTTCTCGGATTTGTAAAATGAGTACGCGGATGTTAAGACATTATGACAAAGAGGAGATATTAAAACCGGCATATGTGAATCCGGTTAATGGGTATAGGTATTATGAACAAGAGCAGCTGGAAGTAGCATTGAAAATAAAAAAGCTAAGGGAGTATAAATTTCCTCTTCCAAAAATTAAAATTGTTTTGCAGTCATCGGATCAAGATTCGTTTGTTCAACATATACAATCACAAATTATCGAGTTGTCTCATGAAGTGAAGCAAAATTTACAGGTTATTTCAGAAATGAATGAAATGGTAATGGTGAATAGTAGTCTAAATATTGCTCGCCATAGAAGTTACGATATATTAATGGGAATGAGGAACGAAGTAACGATAATTACTCAAAGAGTAAAAATAGATATAGATGATATGGATGATTATTTTTATGACTTATATGAAGAGGTACAAAAAAATAACTTTCAAATAGTCGGTTCTCCATCTGCAGTCTTTTATGATGAAGAATATATTCCAAGTAACAGTGATATTGAGTTAAGAATTCCGGTTATGCAGGGGAATGATGAAGACGTAGCACCAGAGTATGAAATGAAACAACTAAGTCCACATCATATCGTTACTACTATGCATTATGGAAGTTATGACTATATAGGTTACGCTTATATAGCGTTAGAAGAATGGATTGAAAGAAATGGGTATGTGATAATTAATTCGCCATATGAGGTTTATATAAAGGGACCTGAATGTGATTGTTTAGCAGAAGAGTATGTGACACAAATTTGTTTTTTAGTTACGAAAAGAAATTGAAATAGAATTAACGAAATATTTAGGAGTAACGAATTTTATATGGATAACTGGTATACGCGGAGAAGATAATTATGATGAAGATACGGATTATCATATTGATGGCGCGGCACGGTTTGTAAATGAAAATACGATACTGTATGAATATGATCCTTTCGGTGAAGGAGAGCCATACCTTTTGGAGGCGTACGAAAAGCATTATCAAGAATTGCGACAAGCGAAAAATATAGATGGAAAGCCATTTCAGCTCATTCCAGTACCAGTAACAAGAAAATTGGTAAAAGAAGCAGACTGTAAGGGTTCATATTTGAATTTTTATATTGGTAATGAAGTTGTATTGGTACCTATATACGGTGATGAACATGATAAATTAGGGCTTCAAATCATTGAAGGTCAATTTCCAGGGAGAAGAATTGTCGGTATATATGTTAACGAATTGTATGCATACGGTGGTATGATTCATTGTGTGACGCAGCAGCATATAGAATAGAGTAATTCAAATAAAAAGCATGCAGAGCATATACTCTGCATGCTTTTTATAATGTTGAAAACTCCTCAACAAGTTGAGTGAATTGTTTCAATGCACTTTCAATCGGTTCTGGCGTTGTTAAATCGACGCCAGCTTTTTTCAATAAGTTTAATGGGTAGTCTGAACTTCCACCTTTAAGGAATTCAATATAATTTTTCTGAGCATTCGGATCACCGCTTAATAGTTTATCAGCGATTTGAATGGCAGATGCGAATCCAGTTGCATATTTGTATACGTAAAACGGGCGATAGAAATGAGGGATTCTAGCCCATCCGTATTTTACTTCTTCATCAAATACAAGTGAATCACCGTTATATTCTTTAAATAGCTTTTCATAAATTTCACTGAATACTTGTGCATTTAATGGTTTACCTTGTTCAGCCATTTCATGTGTGATTTTTTCAAATTCTGCAAACATAATTTGTGTAAAGAAAGTACCTTTAAATTTCTCAATAAAATGGTTAACTAAATGGTTACGTACGTTCGTTTCTTTTGCTTCTTTTAATAAATAGTGAATTAATAACACTTCATTTACTGTTGAAGCGACTTCTGCGACAAAGATAGAATAATGTGCAGAAATTCTTGGTTGGTATCCATGTGAATAGTGCGTATGCATACCGTGTCCGCATTCATGAGTAAGAGTGAACAGGCTGTTTAAATCATCGTGATGATTTAAAAGAATGAAAGGGTGAACACCATATACACCAAAGTTATAAGCACCAGAACGTTTTCCTGGTGTTTCCCTTACGTCTATATATCGTTTATCTTTAAAACTTTTTAATGTTTCAATATATTCTTCTCCTAAAGGAGCTAGTGATGCAATCATAATGTCAAATGCTTCACTATATGGAATGTCTTGTTTTGCATCTTCTACTAAATCGACGCCTAAGTCGTATTGTCTTAGTTCATCTACGTTTAATTTTTCTTTTCGAATTTCATTGTATGTATGTAATGTTTGAATGTTTTTTTTCGTTGTATCAATTAGGTTTTCATATACTTCTTTCGGAACCATATCGCCAAATAATGATTTCTCTAGCGCTGATGGATAGTTTCTTAGCTTCGAAACAGTAACATTATTTTTAATAGCAGCGGATAAAGTAGATGCGATGGAATTCTTTAACTGAACATATGGTTTGTAATATGCTTTATAAGCTTCTTTACGCTTTTCACGATTCGTATCTTCTATTAATTTTGCATACATTCCGCGTGTTAAGTTCACTTTTTCTCCATCGTCAGTCGTCACTTCACCAAATAATATATCTGCATTGTTTAACATACCAAATGTGTGCTGTGGAGAAGAAAGAGCTTCACCCATTTGTGATAAAATTGCTTCTTGGTCCTTATTCAATACGTGTTTTTTATAACGATATAATTCAAATAAGTCTTCTTTATAATATTGTAAGCCTTCTGTTTCTTCTATGTAAGAATGTAATGTGCTTTCGTCTATGCTAAGTAAGAAGGGAGAAAAGAAAGATTTAGCTGCACTTACTTTCACGTGTAATTGTGATACTTTATCGACAAGAGATTGCGCGTCAGTATCGCGTGTATCAAGGTCAGATTGTAATCGTGCATAAGCGAACATTAAAGATATTATGCTAGAAATTTCTTCACTCTTCGTTAAATAAGCTAATAAACTATTGCCATCGTGAATATTGCCATTAAACTCGTGTAATTCCTTCGTTAATACTTCAATTTTATGAAAATCACTTTCCCAATCTTCAATTGTATGGTAAATGTCTGTTAAATCCCATTTTTCTATATCAGCTACTTGTAATCGATCTTTAAGTTCTGTCATAATCATTTCCTTTCTAAACATGTAGTTATATTTCTATATAACTATGAAATACAACAAATTGCAAAAAATCCCTGCTGAAAATTGAAAAGCCTTGCTAAAATAACAAGGCTTACATACTTATAGTGTAATTCCGAATTTTGAATGTAAAAGGTTTGTATATTGCATGTCTGTAACGGTTTCTTTCGTTTTTTTACCATTTTTCGCTACTGTAAGGCTATCTTTCGTTAAAGAGGCATGCCCATCTTCAGTTAGTTTTACAATAAGAGGTACTTTATTAAAGGGTGATCCTTCATGTTCAACGATAATTTTTTGTGCTGTATTTGCTTTTTCTTCATCCACTTCTTCTATATAAAATGCATAGCCTAACGTCCAATCATCAGCAGCAGATTGATCCAAGAACTCATTGTTTTTCCGCATCTCTAAAATGTAGTTTCCCTTTTCGGTCATTTCTTTACGAATACGATAATCTCCTGTAGCAGAGTGAATGACTTCACCTGAGAAAGGGACAGGGGCAAGAGGTAAGTATGATCCGAATCCTACTTCAATTAAATAAAGTTCATTATGATGTGTTAAAACGGTTGCGATATGGCCAGAATCAACAGCCCATATGGAGTTTGCAGCGTTATAAACTGTTCCTGAAACGAGATGAACATCGAATCCAGAATCTTTCAGGAAGTAATACATAGTAGGATTGAGTTCATAACAAAGACCGCCACGGTTATTTACTAAAATTTTCTCTTTCAAATTTTCTTTTGATATTTCTTTAAAATTCTTTTCGAGAATATTTAAGTTTTCAAAAGGAACAGTTTGTGCCATTGCGTACATAATGTTAGATAAATCTTCAAATGAAACTGTGTCTTTTTCTTCTATATGTAATCGTGCGAAAAATTGTTTTTGAAAGTCTGTCATCGAAATCCCTCCGTTATGCTTTTATAGGTAAATTGTAAACAATCTTGAATAGGATGTGAAATTAAAACTACGTTGAATATTTGAAATTAGATTAAAAATAATATGGGAGAGTGAGAGATTGCTACTTTACTAACGGTGGGACGAATATTATAATAATTCTGATAAACTATGCAAACGCTTTCTTGGAAGGGGATGGTGTACAGATGTTTAAAAGAATAACAATAGTCGGATTGTCAGTTGTTATGTTTTTACCTAGTATATATGAGGGGAGTAAGGCATATGCAGACACAGTTAACAATGGAACGTTAATGCAGTATTTTGAGTGGTATGCTCCGAATGATGGGAATCATTGGAATCGTTTGCGTACTGATGTTGAAAATTTAGCGGAAAAAGGAATTACATCTGTTTGGATACCACCTGCATATAAAGGAACTACGCAAAATGACGTAGGATATGGAGCATATGATTTATATGATCTGGGGGAATTCAATCAAAAGGGCACAGTGCGGACGAAATATGGGACGAAAGCACAATTGAAATCTGCAATTGACGCTTTACATAAGAAAAACATCGATGTATACGGTGATGTAGTTATGAATCATAAAGGTGGGGCTGATTATACAGAAACTGTAACAGCAGTTGAGGTAGACCCGAGCAATCGAAATGTTGAAGTATCAGGTGATTATGAAATTAGTGCGTGGACGGGATTTAACTTTCCAGGACGTGGAGATTCTTATTCTAATTTCAAATGGAAATGGTATCATTTTGACGGAACGGATTGGGATGAAGGAAGGAAATTAAACCGAATTTATAAATTTAGGGGCATAGGTAAAGCATGGGACTGGGAAGTGTCTAGCGAGAATGGGAATTATGATTATTTGATGTATGCGGATCTTGATTTTGATCATCCAGATGTTGCGAATGAAATGAAAAAATGGGGAACGTGGTATGCGAATGAATTAAATTTAGATGGTTTTCGTTTAGATGCTGTTAAACATATTGATCATGAATATTTGCGCGATTGGGTAAATCATGTTAGACAGCAAACAGGGAAAGAAATGTTTACAGTAGCTGAATATTGGCAAAATGATATCCAGACTTTAAATAATTATTTAGCGAAGGTTAATTATAATCAATCTGTGTTCGATGCACCACTTCATTATAATTTTCATTATGCTTCAACAGGAAATGGAAATTATGATATGAGAAATATTTTAAAAGGAACGGTAGTTGCGAATCATCCTACACTTGCGGTTACTCTAGTTGAAAATCATGATTCACAGCCTGGTCAGTCATTGGAATCTGTAGTGAGCCCTTGGTTCAAACCGCTGGCATATGCATTTATTTTAACGCGTGCAGAGGGGTATCCTTCTGTTTTCTATGGTGATTACTATGGTACAAAAGGAAATAGTAACTATGAAATTCCAGCGTTAAAGGACAAAATTGATCCGATTTTGACGGCACGAAAAAACTTTGCATATGGTACGCAGCGTGATTATTTTGATCATCCGGATGTGATTGGCTGGACAAGAGAAGGTGATAGTGTACATGATAATTCTGGTTTAGCAACATTAATCTCTGATGGACCAGGAGGGGCGAAGTGGATGGATGTTGGAAAGAATAACGCAGGGGAAGTATGGTACGATATTACGGGTAATCAAACAAATACTGTAACAATTAATAAGGACGGATGGGGGCAGTTCCAAGTAAGTGGAGGATCAGTTTCCATATATGTTCAACAATAATTTGGTGATGAAAAAGAAGAGGTAGACTGAAATATAAGTTTTCCTCTTCTTTTTATATTGTGCATATTTATCCCGCTATTTGTGGGAAGCCCGATTGGTGAGGGCTTATTAAAGTTTCACTTTATTTTTCATAAATCTTTATTGTAATAAAAGAGCTAGTCGACCTTTATAACAACAAGAGAGGCATTGGAATATATAATGTCACCCGTGGCTTCTCTTATTCGTACTCGAAGAACATCCCCTTGATTTAAAGGTAGTAAATCAGTTCTGGCGGATGTAGCTCTCACCCCAGAAGCACCACCAACTCGCGTTTCAATTGCGAATTGAATGGAATCGTTTATTGTAAGATTTAATATACTAGACGATATAGCTTGTATTACAAATACAATTGAAAAGGATACAGAGTACACGCCAGTGGTATCAATTGTAATAGAATTATTTAATGGATTTAGGGTAGTTCCACTAGCAGGTCCTGGAATGGTAAAATTAATATTTGTACTAACTACTGCTGAAAAACCGATTCCTACTTCAGAAGTTATTGTTCCAAATATGGGAAGAATCCCTAAACCGGTTGCGCCAGTAGGACCAGTTATTCCGATTCCGGTAGGACCTGTAACCCCAGTAGGGCCAGTTATTCCGATTCCGGTAGGACCTGTAGCCTCAGTAGGACCAGTTATTCCGATTCCGGTAGGACCTGTAGCCCCAGTAGGACCAGTTATTCCGATTCCGGTAGGACCTGTAACCCCGGTAGGACCAGTTATTCCAATTCCGGTAAAACCTGTCGCGCCGGTAGGTCCTGTGATTCCAGTAGGTCCGGTGGGGAATGTAAATGGTGGAATTGATGGTAGTGTGGGACCGATTAAATTTGGTTCCAGAGCAGGTCCGTGTAAAATACTATACTCTTCATTCATATAGTAAACCTCCTATCATTGCTTGTCATAATTATTAAATGTATTTTGGGAAGTAAATGACATTCGCAATAGCGGAGGCGCTTCTTATAATTTCTCTTCAGCGAATATAGACCTAATTTAAGCAATATTGAAATTTATAGTTACGTACTACTAAAGTATGACACCTTTACTTCTCACGTAACATATAGTATGATGATTTCAATAAATTAGATTTCAATGACTATAATATAAATTAATGAGAGGTGCTTTTTGTGAGTGCGGTAGGTATTAAATAGGAAAAATTTAATGAAATAAATCGGATAAGACCAGGGGATTTTTATGTACATCATACCCCTAATTTTGTCATGCATTTATTTCAAAACCTATGAAGATACCTACAATACTTTATAAAGCGTGTAATAAGGGACTGCCATCTATTTTTTATGGCTTATTTCCTCATACGTTATTACACATGCCTTGTAAATGTAAAAGCTGCGGTATCCCCGCAGCTTTTTTGTATATGTTTTTATTGTATAATTATGGAATTTTATATATGACTCATTGGAATCTAATGAGTAGGTATCTTCATTTATGATAAAAATCAATCATAGTGAGGAGAAACAAAATGAATACGATGACTTTTGAAAAGTTACAATATAACGAATTAAAGGATATAGTGAAATCTTATTGTGTAAGTGGATTAGGTAAGGAATTATTAAACAAATTAGAGCCGAGTACGAGTATAAAAGTAGTGAGAAATCGGTTGAATGAAACGACAGAAGCACGAGCTATATTAGATGCAGAAGGGCATGTTCCTTTCTTCGGCATTTCTAATATTGCTAGTACAATTCAAAAATTAGAAAAAGGGATGATTTTAGATCCAGAAGAATTAGTAAGTGTTTCAGACTTTTTACGTGGGTGTAGAAAGATTAAAAAGTTTATGTTAGATAAAGAATTTTTTGCACCAGTATTAGCTTCTTATGCAAATTCAATGACTGAATATAAAAGTATTGAAGAGGAAATTAACTTTTCAATTAAAGGAAATAGTATTGATGCAGCTGCAAGTAAAGAGTTAAAACGAATTCGAAATAATATCGATTCTGTAGATGGGAAAATAAAAGAACGTTTAACGAAGTTTTTAAATAGTAGTGCAAATAAGAAATTCATTCAGGAATTCTTTATTAGTAAAAAGGATGACCGTTATACGATTCCAATTAAATCTTCCTATAAAAACCAAGTTGCCGGAAGTATTATTGAAGCCTCGGCAAAAGGTTCTACTGTATTTATAGAACCGCATACGGTTACGAAATTGAATGCAGAACTAGCAGGTTTGAAAGCAGAAGAAGCGGTTGAAGAATATCAAATTTTAGCGACTTTATCAGGGATGGTATTAGAAAATATTTATAGTATAAAGATTAACATGGAGCTAATTAGTCAGTATGATATGGTATTTGCGAAAGCGAAGTTTAGTAAATCGATTGATGGAATAGAACCGAAGTTAAATGATCATGGCTACATTCATTTAGTGAATTGTAAGCATCCGCTTTTAACAGGGCGAGTTGTACCCTTGAATTTTAAAATTGGTCAAGAGTATCGTAGTTTAATTATTACAGGGCCGAATGCGGGCGGAAAGACAATTGTGTTAAAAACAATTGGATTGTTAACATTAGCTACAATGTCAGGTCTTCATATTGCAGGAGATAAAGGGACAGAAATCGCTATTTTTGAAAATGTATTTGTAGATATTGGTGATAATCAAAGTATCGAAAACGCACTAAGTACATTTTCATCTCATATGAAAAATCTTTCTGAGATTATGAGGATGTCAAA
The DNA here is from genome assembly GCF_051915225.1 of Bacillus cereus group sp. MYBK95-2. Lineage (NCBI taxonomy): Bacteria > Bacillati > Bacillota > Bacilli > Caryophanales > Bacillaceae > Bacillus > Bacillus cereus group sp. MYBK95-2. The sequence continues at coordinate 171,061 of NZ_JBQAEH010000003.1, forward strand.
TAATAATACGTTACTTTTATTTGATGAAATAGGGAGCGGTACAGAGCCAAATGAAGGTGCAGCACTTGCAATTTCTATTTTAGAAGAGTTGTACTTTGCGGGATGTATTACCGTTGCGAGTACGCATTACGGAGAAATTAAACGATTCTCAGAAATGCATGATGACTTTATGAATGCAGCGATGCAGTTTAATAGTGAAACGTTAGAGCCGCTTTATAAATTAGTTATCGGAAAATCAGGAGAAAGTAATGCACTTTGGATTGCGAATAAAATGAACGTAAAAGAACATGTACTGAAAAGGGCGAAAGAGTACATGGGAAATAAAGAGTGCGCTTTAGAAAAAGTGAATGAAAGTAAAATTAGAAAACCGAAATTCGTACAAGAAAAAAGAGAATCTCATTATGAGTACAAAATCGGCGATCGTGTTAATTTATTGGATCATGATGATTTTGGTATCATCTATAAGGAAAAAGATAATTTTTATAACGTTGTTGTATATTATAACGGTGAATTCGTTGAAGTAAATGTAAAACGTATTACTTTAGAAGTAGCAGCGAAGGAGTTATATCCAGAAGGATACGATTTAAATACACTATTTGTTGATTATAAAGAAAGAAAAATGCAACACGATATTGAGCGCGGATCGAAAAAAGCACTGCGTAAAATTCAAAAAGAAATAAGAAAGAATAGAGGATAAGTTAAAATGGTAACGATTAGACAAGAACAAAAAAATGATTATAGAAAAACAGAAGAAGTCGTAAAAGAAGCATTTTTAAAGGAAGAATTTAGTGATAAAACAGAACATGAATTTGTAAAACGTATTAGAGAATGTGACGCGTTTGTTCCAGAGTTATCAATTGTTGCGGTAGATGAAGATATAGTTGGTCACATTATGTTATCGAAAATTACAATAGAACAAGATGGAACTTCTGTAGAATCGTTAGCGCTTGCACCAGTTTCAGTTGCTAGGGGTCATCAGAAAAAAGGAATTGGTGGAAAACTGATTGTAGCTGCATTAGAAAAAGCGAAAGAACTTGGATACGGATCAGTTGTAGTATTGGGACATCCAGAGTACTACCCGAAATTTGGTTTTAAGAAAGCAAGTGAGTGGAATATAAAAGCACCGTTTGAAGTGCCTGAAGAGGTATTTATGATAATGGAATTAACAGAAAATGCTCTTCGAGGTGTAAAAGGAATTGTACAATATTCGAGTGCTTTTGCTGAGTAGGAGTAACGGTTAAGAAATGTAATCATAAAAGATGCTATCTTTTTGTATGGATATACAGAAAGATAGCTTTTTTTATTAAGCGGATCTACTGACGTATATTTTGCTCAATGAATAATTGAGGTGGTAAAATTGATATAGAAACGTAAAGGGAGAGAATGAAATGAATAAGCGAGAAACAGATAGCAATGAGAATGCAGTTACGTTATATGTTACAAGACACGGTAAAACAATATTAAATACGAATCATCGCGCGCAAGGTTGGGCTGATTCTCCATTAGTAGAAAAAGGTGTTGAAGTTGCCACAAATTTAGGGACAGGATTAAAAGATATTCATTTTATGAATGCATATAGTAGTGATAGCGGCCGCGCAATTGAAACTGCTAATTTAGTATTAAAATATAGTGAGCAATCAAAATTAAAACTTGAGCAAAGAAAAGATTTGCGAGAATTAAATTTCGGTATTTTTGAAGGTGAAAAACTTGAGAATATGTGGGATGTGGTTGGAAAAGCTGCAGGCGTTGCATCACCAGAAGAACTTATGAAGTTTTCTATTCAAGAAGTGATTAATCTTATTAGAGTAGCAGATCCTACAAAACAGGCGGAAGATTGGGAATTATTTTCTACTCGCATAAAAGCTGAGATAGATAAAATTAGTGAAGAAGCTGCTGGAAATGGTGGCGGTAACGTTTTAGTTGTCGTTCATGGGCTTTTGATTACTACCTTAATAGAAATGTTAGACAGTAGCAAAACAAAACTTGGGGTGGAAAATGCTAGTGTGACGAAGATTGTATACCAAGATGGAATATATACAGTCGAGTCGGTTGGAGATATGAGTTATGTTGCAAAAGGGAAAGAAAGTGTGGAAATATAATTAAATCTCAAATAGAAATAAGAAAAGGAAGGTAGAGAAATCTAGCTTCCTTTTCATTTTGTGAATTATGGGATTAATAAAATCTTCCCTGTGCTTTTACGGCTCTCTAATAATTCATGAGCAAGAGCACCGTCTTGTAAAGAGAATGTAGTAGGATTTGAAATGTTTAATTTTCCAATTGCGATCCAATCGAATAATTGAGTAGATCGTTTTTTACGTTCTTCATAAGTGGTAAGCACGTTCCAAAGGTCTCCACCAGTTAAAGTTTTTGAAGTATCCATAAGCATACGCGGATCAACTGGCGCAGGATTACCACCAGCCATTCCGTAAAATACGACAGTACCGCCAATTTTAGTAGCGTTAAAACTTTCCCCTAATGTAGAACCTACTGATTCATACACAACATTTACTCCAGTTCCATTAGTCATTTCAAGTACTTTCATATGCCATGCTTCGGTATATAAAAATACGTGATCGGCACCAGCTAATGTAGCAATCTTTGCTTTTTCTTTTGATGATGTAAGACCAATTACTGTTCCGCCCTGTAGTTTAATCATTTGAATAAGAAGTTGACCGACGCCACCAGCTGCAGCGTGTACTAAAGCTATATCACCTTGTTTTAGTTGATAGCTATCGTGCGTTAAATAATGTGCAGTTAATCCTTGTAATAAGACAGAAGCGGCTGTTTCAAAAGAAATAGAATCTGGTAGTGGGATTACTTTTTCAGATGGAACGGCAACTAGTTCTGCATTTGCAAATGGGACGTCCGCAAATGCAATACGGTCTCCTAGGTTGATAGTAGTAACGTCAGCTCCTACTTTTTCAACAATTCCAGCTCCTTCATAACCTAATACATAAGGCGGATTGCCAGCAAGATGATAATCGCCGCGGCGTCTATAAATATCAGCGAAGTTTAATCCGATTGCTTTCGTGCGGACAAGAATTTCATTTGGACTTATGATTGGATCGTGTATTTCTTTATAGTGTAGAACATTAGCGTCTCCGAATGTTTCGAAACAAAGTGCTTTCATATGGAATACCTCCATTTATATTGTTTATAGATGTTCTTTATCATACAATACAAATATCAATAGACAAAGAGGATTATTTCGATGGAATCAATCGGAAATATCGATTGAAAAGAGGGATGATAAATGGAAATAAAACAGTTAATTACATTTAAAGTAGCGGCACATACTTTGAACTTTACACAAACTGCGAAGAAATTAAACTTTGCCCAATCGAGCGTTACAGCACAAATTAAAACATTAGAGGCTGAGCTCGGTACACCACTATTTGAGAGATTAGGGAAACGTCTTTTCTTAACTGAAGCAGGTAGGAAGTTTCAACTATATGCCGACAAGATGATTGCACTCAGTAACGAAGCGAAAATGGCTGTGAAAGATGATGAAGAAATAGCAGGTACGTTAATAATTGGTGCACAAGAAAGTCAATGTACATACAGACTGCCTTCTATATTAAAGAGGTTTAAAATACAATTCCCAAAAATAAAACTTATATTTAAACCAGCACATTCCAATAGAGATGCGAAGGAACAATTGATGGAGGGAAAAGTAGATCTTGCATTTATTTTGGATGAGTGTAAAACAGAAGATGTTTTACATGTGGAACCGCTTATGAAAGAAGAATTAAAAGTAGTAGCTGCTCCTACACATCGTTTACTTGAACAGACTACTGCTTCTATAAAAGATTTAGAGAGTGAAACACTGTTACTAACAGAATTAGGCTGCTCGTATCGGACTTTATTTGAAGAGCTATTTCGCTGGGAAGATGTATATCCAGCAAATAAAATTGAGTTTGTTAGTGTTGAAGCAATTAAACAATGTGTTATTGCAGATTTAGGCATAGCCGTTTTACCAGCAATAGTAGTAGAAAAAGATATACGAGAGGGGACGATAAAAGAGTTACATTTAGAAAATACAATCTCTCCGATTTATACGCAAATCGCTTGGCATAAAGACAAATGGATGACAGTGCCACTGCAGCAATTTATTGATGTAACGAGGGAGTTCTTTACAACGGATTAAGTGGAGAAATATTTATTTTATAAAAAGAAAAAATGGCAATTTTGTATAAAGAACTGATGCTTGCATGTAACAAGTATCGGTTCTTTTATGTTTGAAATAAAGGATGTCTTCAAATTTGTATTTCTCAACTTTTTTTCTTAAAAGGATAAGTAAATTTCTTTGTATATTCCAATAATCGTAAGGGAATTTACAACATTTATTCGTTTCTGTAAGATGCCTCTAGGAAGTGTGAAAGGAGGACTTACATAGCAGTATAGCTTGTCTTTTGTATACGTACTTATTGTGAGGAGGAATTTAAAATGTTTAAAAAGTTAATGAAAGTATGCGTGTTAAGTGTGGCAAGTATAGGTGTATTATTTAGTTTTCAAGGAAGTACATTTGCAGCTACTGATTTAAGTAGTTATTATGACGGGAAGAATCCAGCAACAACGAAAGTATACGGGGGAAGTACGACGTGTGATGCAGATGGATTTAATGCAAAATCTACAGATGTATATGAAGGTAGTAAAAAAGTAGGGACAGTGTATTTACGTTACAGTAATAAATGTCATGCAGCATGGGCTAAGTTTGTTTTAGATCAACCAGCACCAGCTGTTTCGGGAGGAGTGTACGCGTACGCTGTTGTGAATAAATACAAAAATGGTGTATTCCAAAAATCAGTTACTTCTAATCAGGGGAACGGCACAATAAAAACAGGTCAAACGAGCACTTATACAGGAATGGTATTTGATTTAACTGCTGATTTCGGATACACAGCAGATGCTGAAGCAGTTACGTTTAATAACGGTTACGGAAAAACAGCACGTTATTAATAAAGGAGTGAAATGATATGAAACTTTTAAAAAAGACGAGTGCATGTTTATTGCTATCTTTACTCATTGTAACTAGTATGTTTAGCACGACTAATAGCGATAAAGTATACGCAGAAGATCATTCATATGATGGGAAAAGTCCTTACTATAACAGCTGTGATCAATCCGCAGTAACGAAAGAAAAGAAGTGGATTGATTCAAATTCTTATGTAGAATTAAAATTTAGCACGACGTGTAAAACAGCGTGGGCAAAAGTTACTGTAACTCGCCTGGCAGTTTATAATAATGAAGCTGATGCAAGGATTGTTAGAAAAACAGATGGAAAGGCATACACTTGCGGAAGTGCTGGAGGAAATGGTGTTGTAAATAAAGGGCAAACATCATGCTATACACCAATGGTATATGATTTAGATCCAAGAAAGGCACAAGCACAAGGGAAACATGCAATTCCGAATAGTGATGCATATAATTATGCGGAGACTATTTGGTATTAATAAGATTATACATGTTTTAAGAGCTGTTATTTGATATAAAAATGAAAGAGCCTTACTGCATTTTATTGTGGTAAGGTTCTTTAAATTTGTTTAATAGATTAACTGTATCCATTTACAAAGGTCTCTCTATATAATCGCTTTTAAGTATGGCCATAATAATTTCATCTGAGTATGTATCGTTATAAAATAAAGATTGACGTAAGGTTCCTTCTTTTACAAAACCAACTTTTTCATAAGCTTTAATTCCGCGTAAATTATGGCTAAATACTTCTAACTGTAAACGATTTAATGATAGTTGTTCAAAAACAAATCTTAAAACTATTTTAATAGCTTCCGTTCCATAGCCTTGTCCTGTTAATGCTATTGAAAGCATTGATATTCTGAATCCTGCTCTTTTGTTCTCCTCATCGATATCTAAAATCGACAACTCTCCAATCATCTTGTCAGTACTTTGTAAACAAATAGCGAAATCATAGCGACTTGAATCATTATTTATATGATCTATATGTTTCGTAATTTGCTCCAATGAAAAAGTGGACTTAGTTCCAGTCATATATCTTATTTCATCATCCATTGTACTTTGTAATATAATAGGAGCATCTAGCTGACAAAGAGGCCTTAAATAAATTCTCTCGCTCTCTAATCTCATTATAATTTTCTCCTTTAGTTAGTAATTGAATGTATAAATACTTAACTTTCTTCAATGAGTTACATAAAAAGTATGAATCTTAATTCGATGTTACATGAATTTTATAATGGCATGGTATACCTAAAACAAATAATAAATGTTTTATACACAACAAAATGTATCAACGAGTTTTTTGATCATACTATTATTCTTGCTGCTCATTCCGCTTTTAAATGAACACGAATGTATTAACTAAGGTCTGTATCAGGAGGAGTATATCCAAGGTGACGAGCCATAGATACAATTTGTCCTTTATGGTGAAATTCATGCGTCTCCGTATGAGTTAAAAGCCATAGCGGAGTTGTGCTCCAAGGTTCTTTTTGCCATTTCACTTCATTTGCTATATTTTCGAGCCAACGGTCATTGTATTCATCTAAAAAACGTTGTACAGTCTCATCTACTAACTTAAATCTAGCGCGAACTTTTTCCACATCTGCATGCTCAATTTCGTAATCGCTAGCAAATGAAAAATCTGCTCTTTTTTGCTTGAATGCGAATGATCCAAGCCAGTATCGATAGCAATCGGCTACATGAATATGAGTCTTTATAATGCTACCGCTTCCGAAATTAGGAACTGTGCTATGTAATTTTTCTACTGGGATTTCTTCCAAAAACGAAAATAGAGTTTCTCTTGTAGAGCTAATAAGATTATATTGTTGTTTTAAAATATGTAACATGCAAGTACACTCCTCTTTTATTAACATAGTAAGTAATTCTATATTTACGAGGAGTGAACCTTTTTATTATTTTTAATAAGCATATTAGATGTATTTCTTATTTGTTTCTGATAGATTAAACAAGGTGAAACTTTAATAAGTTGAACATTCTTAGTTCATAATAAATTGTACATCAAGAAGGGGAACGATAAAATGAATAGACTAGTGGGTTTAAAACAATTTGAAATAACGCGCGGGGCGTTACTTAAATTTATGGAAACGTTAGATGATAAAACTGTGGATACGCAGCCAGAGGGTTTTAACAATACAATTCGTTGGCATATCGGTCACGTGTTAACAGCAGCAGAGACTTTCATGTTCGGAAGAGAATTTAAACAATTGCCAACTGAATATCCAGGTATGTTTGGATATGGATCAAGACCATCTAAATGGACGACAGAAGGACCATCGTTAGAAGTGTTAACGGCTCAATTAAAAGAACAAGCAAAACGTATTAACGAAATTCCAGCAGAAGCATTTGAAAATAAACTGCCAGAGCCATTCCTAGGATTGGAAACAGTAGGGGAGCTTTACGGTATGATGCTTTATCATGAAGCTGATCATATTGGGCAAATGAAGGCGATGGAACGTATTATTAAAGCTCTTTAGTCTTAATTGCATATAACAAGCAATACAGTTGTAATGTTAAATAATATATACAAAAAAGGTAGATAAATTATTATCTACCTTTTTTGTATAACTTCTTGAAGGATTAGAGAATTTTATAATTTTTTATGTTGTGATTATTAATTATAGTATTCCTAAATATGGAATATACGTATAATAATAGAGAAGAACTAGAAATAGGGGTGAATACTATGATTACATTAGAGCAAAAGTTGGAGCAATATAAACATACATATGTACAGTTAAAGGGAGAACTAAAATGGAAAACGAGTGATTCTCGAACAGGAATGATGATTGCTGCTATGTATGCAGGTAGTGATAAATTGTTTGATCTCGGACGTTTTTTAGAAATTAGTAGTTATATTAAGAATCAGGTAGGGATGTTTTCATACTTAAAGTCTTATCATCGTTTTGTAGTGGCCGCAACATTAGATATTCACTTTACAGATTACAAGGAAGCTTTTCGGAAGTTTTTAGATTTATATGAACAATTGGTCACTGGTGGCTTTAGCCGGAGTATATTTACTTATCTCGCAGCAGCTGTGCTTTTAACAGAAGAAAATGAACAGCATGGCGCGCACATTCAGCGTTCGATGCAAGTATATAAACGCATGAAAAAGGATCACCTCTTTCTTACAAGTACAAATGATTATCCGCTCGCAGTTTTATTAGCAGGACAATCAGAGCATGTAGAAACACTTATGGACCGAGTGGAACGTCTTTATCAGAAACTAGCGACAGCTGGTTTGCGTAAAGGGAATGATCTTCAATTTTTGAGTCATATTCTTTCACTAAAGAAGGATGTCAGGGAAGAACTATTAGTTGCAAAATGTACAAATATATGGAATTTGTTAAAGCAAGAAAAGGTAAAAGTAAAACAGATGCATTACCCAGCTATCGGGCTACTAGCGTTACTCGAGGACGGAGAAAAAGAGATTCATTCTATTCGAGCATTTATTGAAAAATTGCAGGGGGATAAATTGTTCCGTTGGCATACAGATACAACTATTCTTATTGCTATTCAACTGTTCGTAAGTCAGAAAGGTGAGGAAAGTAAAGCTACTAACACAGGTTTACAAACAATGATAGAAGTCCTCATACAAGCACAACAGGCAGCCATGATGGCAACGATTGCCGCTTCATCTGTAGCAACATCTTCTGCTAGTAGCAGTTCATAATGTGTAATTGCTTATACTCTTGTAAATTATAACTCCCTTGATAAGGACGGTTTAAAAAATATTACTAAAAACAGTTAGCTCATCACTCTCTAATGAGTGATGGGCTAACTGTTTTTACATAATCAGCATTATCTTTTTGATTCCTTCAAATGTTTGAGCTGCGTGACAATCATAATGCTAATAACAACGAGTAAAAACCATGAACTAATTTTGCTTAAGTGGACGAGATTCCATGCTTCCCGTTGATTTGGATATTGCCATGCTCCGAAAAATGTTGCGATGTTCTCTGCAATCCAAATGAAGAAACCGATAAGGAAAAAGGAGAGAACGAGTGGTATTTTATATGTAACGCCTCGTAATGAAAATTCCACAAATGTCCGAAAGAAAACGATGAATAGAAGTAAAGTTAAGAACCATCTAAAATCGTATAGAAAATGATGCGTGAAAAAATTGAAGTAAATCATTGCTCCTAATGGCACGGTAAAAATAGCTTTCGGCCAATAATGCATTTGTAAATGCAACCTTCTCCACGCTTGGCATATGTAACTTGCGACACTTGCGTACATAAAGCCGCTGTAAAGCGGAACTCCAAAAATCTTTGAATACGCCTCTTCAGGATAACTCCATGAACCGAAATGAACTTTATATATTTCTAGTAAAAGGCCGATGAGGTGAAAGGCAGTAATTACTTTTAATTCGTCTTTCGTCTCAAGTCCAGTCTTGTACATAATCCACTGCATAAGAAGACATGCGATGAGTATGAAATCATAGCGATATAACCCTGGAATAGAAACGATTTTTGAAAGGGCTAGTGTTAAGAAAATAACGACTGGGAATAAGCAAGATAATGCTTGCTCGTAAGTGAAGTGTAGTAGTTGTTTTATATAGAACATTGTGTCACCTTCGGTATTTTTATTTGAAAACTCAAAATAATGATTAAGTATACTACACTTTTAAAAATAAGCTAGTATTCTATTTTGCGTGTATTTGTAAGTTTTGGAAGGGAATTGTAATAAGTATTTTAATATTTAGCGAAGTGAAAAAATAGTTTGCTATTTAAAAAAAGTGGGGATATAATATCTAAATGAAAATGATAATTATTATCAATAATAATTATAAATAAAAAATAATTATAAAAAACAACTGAATATAAAGGATGAAATGAAACATGTTACATAAGTCTACTGTACATGCTGGTAATAACCGCTGGATACATATTAAGTTCATATGTTTCATGAGCTTAACAATTTTATGTTTAATTGGATCTATATTTTTAGCCATTTCATTTGGTGCAAAAGATATTCATTTACAAACGGTGTGGGCAGCGATTTTGAATTACGATCCGAAATTAACGCAGCACCAAATTATTTATGAATTAAGGCTCCCGAGAGTAATTGGTGCAGCAGTTGTAGGGGCAGCTTTTGCGGTTGCTGGTGCTGTTATGCAAGGTATAACACGAAATCCTTTAGCTGATGCAGGTGTACTCGGAATAAATGCAGGTGCGATGTTTGTAGTAGCACTTAGTTTTGCTTTTTTTCCGCATATGCCGTATTCCTATTTAATGATTGTTTCCTTTATTGGAGCAGTCTTAAGTACAGTACTTATTTTTGTTATTGGATCAGCAACATCAGGCGGGTTAACACCAATGAGGTTAACGATTGCTGGAGCGGTTATGGCAGCGCTTTTACATTCATTAAGTTCAGGTGTTGCGATTTATTATGATTTAAGCCAGGATTTAGCGTTTTGGTATGCTGGTGGTGTTGCAGGGGTTAAGTGGGAACACTTGAAATTTTTAGTTCCTATTATTCTTATAACGATTATTTTCGCGACAATGCTAGGGAAATCTATTTCACTCATATCAATGGGGGATGATGTTGCTATAAATTTAGGAGTGAAAACGAACCGAACGAGAATACTAGGGATGATTATAGTAGTTATTCTGGCAGGTGTTTCTGTTTCAGCTGTTGGTTCTATTGGATGTGTGGGACTAGTTATCCCACACATTGCTAGAAAATTAGTTGGTGTGAATTATAGACTCATTATTCCTATGTCAGCATTATTAGGAGCTATGTTATTAGTTGTAGCTGATTTAGGGGCAAGAACAGTAAATCCTCCTAAGGAACTTGCGATAGGGATTATGGTAGCTCTTGTTGGAGTTCCGTTCTTCCTCTATATAGCACGTAAAGTTGGGAGGGAGTTATAAGTGAAAGATCTTTTTAACACGGATAAAAAGAGAGCTATTACTGTAACTACAATCTTCGGATGTATAAGTATCGCTGTAATTTTAATTAGTTTAAATACAGGGACGCTGAGTATAGCACCACTTAGAGTAATTGAAACACTTTTGGGTTATGGTGATTTTGAGAGTGCAACCGTGCTATATGATTATCGTATGCCAAGAATAATAATCACGATGTTAGCCGGCATTGGTCTTGGTATTTCCGGTGCGATTTTGCAAGGGTTATCACGTAATGCACTTGCAGATCCTGGTATTTTAGGGTTGCATTCAGGTGCATCTTTCGGTCTTATCGTATTTGTTACTCTCTTTCATTCTATTAATGAGAGTGCATCCATTTTAATACCGTTATTTACATTTGGCGGAGGAGTATTAGCTGCATTTCTTATTATTTTACTTGCGAGTGATCGGTCAAAAGGTTTACTTCCCATTAGACTTATTCTCGTTGGTATTGCAGTTTCAGCTGGCTTTAGTGCAATTTCGCTATTTTTCTCTCTCAAGTTAAATGATGAGACGTATACATTCGCTTCTAGATGGCTAGTTGGTAACGTGTGGGGAAGGGATTGGATTCATGTCCTTGCATTATTACCATGGATTTTCATACTAACCCCTTATGCGTGGCTAAAATCTAAAACGTTAAATGCATTGTCACTAGGTGATAGTGTAGCAGCAGGACTTGGTGTTTCTGTTCAAAAAGAACGGTTATTACTTTTAGCTACAGCGGTTGGATTATCTTGCGCAAGTGTATCGATGGCAGGAGGAATTGGTTTTATCGGTTTAGTTGCTCCGCATATCGCAAGGAAGTTAGTAGGTACTACATATCAACACTTTCTTCCTTTAGCTGGCATTATCGGAATGATTATTTTAGTGCTAGCAGATACGATAGGTCGTTCTATATTTGAGCCAAACTCTATTCCAGCTGGTATAGTAGTGGCAACTTTAGGAGCACCGTATTTTCTTTATTTACTTACAAAAACAAAATAAATACTTCAAAGAGGAGAACATATGAAAAAGAAACTTACTATTTTATTTAGCATGATGTGTATTTTAGTATTAGCAGCATGTGGTCAAACGAAAGCTAATGAAGAGGCAACGAAAAAAACGGAAAAAAGTAATGACCCAAAAATTGCTTCAATGTCTATTCATTTAACGAATGATTTACTTGCATTAGGAATTACACCAGTAGGTTCTGTTATTGGTGGAGATTTAAAAGATTTCTTACCGCACGCTAAAGAGAAGTTGAAAGATACGAAGAAGCTTGGTGTTGTAACAGATCCGAATATGGAAGCGTTACTTCAATTAAAGCCAACTGACATTTATGTTGATGAAAAATATGCTGGTAAAGATGTAGCGAAATACGAAAAAATTGCAAAAACACATTCTTTCAATTTAGATGAAGGTACGTGGAGAGAGCATTTAAAACAAGTTGGTAAACTTGTAAACCGTGAGAAAGAAGCAGATAAATATATTCAAGATTACGAAGAGCAATCAAAACGAGTAAAAGGTTTAATAGATAAAGAGCTAGGTAATAACGAAAAAGTAATGGCAATTCGCGTTACTGCAAAAGAATTGCGTGTATTTAGTACGAAAAGACCGATGGGACCAATTTTATTCCAAGACCTAGGGTTACAACCTGCAAATGGTGTAGAGAAAATTGATGGAAACCGTCCTTTCGAAGTCATTTCACAAGAAGTATTACCTGACTTTGATGCAGATGCGATTTTCGTTGTTGTAAATAGAGATGACAAAGCAAAAGCAGCATTTAAACAACTTCAAGAAACACCAATTTGGAAAGACTTAAAAGCAGTTAAAGGCAAGCATGTATACATTATCAATGATCAACCATGGCTTGACTATTCTGCTTTAGGAAACAAAATGGCAATGGATGAAGCAGAGAAAATGTTTACGAAATAATATAGTTTTGTTATTAGGAAAGGCCCTCTAAATTTGGAGGGCCTTTCTATTATTGTTAGAATAAATGAAAAATTATACAATGAAGTTAATTCGATATGGAGGAGATGTGCCAATGTCAGCGCTTATTGTAAGTATCCCGTTTATGAAACAGTTTATGAAACGAGGGGGTAAATAGGCTGGAATAATTATCCCCGTTATTTAATAAAGGGGGAGTTTGAAATGACAATGAATCTTTTTCGAAATAAAACGATTAAATTATCAGCTATGAGAGAAACAGATGCTGAAGTAATGGCTATGTGGCAAGAAGATAGTGAGTATTTAAGAAATGTTGATACAGATGTAGCATTCCCGCAATCTTTAAATGAAATAGCAAGTGATGGGTTATTAAAAGGACGAAGATCGAATAGTGTTTCTTTCATGGTAAGGACAGTTCAAGAAGATCGCTTAATTGGTTTTGTGGCGATTCATGGTATAGAGTGGAATAACAGAACAGGTTTATTAGCCATTGGTATAGGAGATGTGAATGATAGAGGAAAAGGATATGGGAAAGAAGCAATACATCTTATTTTAAAGTATGCTTTCTATGAATTGAATTTACACCGCGTCGGTCTGGATGTAATTTCTTATAATAAAGCAGCCATTGCGTTGTATAAAAAGATAGGTTTTCAGATGGAAGGGTGTATGAGAGAAGCGGTTCAAAGAGATGGGAAGTGTTTTGATCGTATCATTATGGGGATATTGCGGGATGAATGGATAGGGTTGCAAGATTAGCGAATACATTCAATATTATATATGTAGTATGCAGGAGATATAATGATAATTGGCGAAAATTTACAGTGAACTGATTGAATTTATAAGGAGTTATGTAAAATGAATTTAGAAAAAGCAAAACCAGTAAATGAAGAGGTCGCTGAATTAAAGGAACTAATTAAAGAGTTACACGGAAGTGTACATCAACTGCAAAGCGAAGTGCAGCAACTAAGGCACGAAAGACCAGTTGTTGAAGTGAGAAAAGGTGTTCAATTATCACCAACAATTGTCGGACAAATTGGTGGTATGATTTTAGGTGGGTTAGCAATTATCGGTATATTTTGGTGATGAAAAAAGGTTTGCAGCACGATGCTGCAAACCTTTTGGATTTGACGATATAATTTCATGCAATACAACTTTTACATTAAATAACGTAAATATATATAAGCATGTGATAACAAGAGTGCAACAATAGTTAATGGTAAACCAATTTTTAAGAAGTCCATATAAGAGAAAGCATGTCCTTCACGTTTTGCAATACCAGCAACGACTACGTTTGCAGATGCTCCGATTAGCGTTCCATTTCCTCCTAAGCAAGCTCCAAGAGATAACGCCCACCATAGTACTTCGATTTGCGGAGAATCGACAGATAGTCCGAGTCCTGTAGCTAAGTCTTGAATAAGAGGAATCATCGTAGCGACAAAAGGGATGTTGTCGATTGTCGCAGATGCGATGCCAGATACCCATAAAATAAGTATAGCTGCGAATCCGATGTCACCGTTTGTTACGCCGATTACTTCTTTTGCAAGTGAAGAGATAAGTCCGATATCAATTAACCCGCCAACGAGAACGAATAGTCCGGCGAAGAAGAAAATGGTTACCCATTCAACGTGGGCAAATACATCTTCAATATCATGTTCTTTCACGCCGATTAACATAAGAAGTGTAGCGCCTGTCATCGCTATAACGGCAGCGTCTACATGAATAATCGAATGAAGTACGAAGCCTAAAATAGTTAGTCCTAAAATCGAAATAGATTTTAAAAGGAGGCTTTGATCCTTAATATAATCTTTTTCATTTAATGCCATTAGTTTTTCGATTTGTTCAGGTGTTGTTTTTAGTTTGTTACGGTACATGAAGTAAATAATGCCAAGTGTCACAATAGAAATAATAATTACGATTGGAGCTAAGTTAAGTAAAAAGGCGTTAAAGTCTAAATGCTTGTTTGCTGATCCAATCATAATATTAGGTGGATCACCGATTAATGTTGCTGTTCCGCCTATATTTGAAAACAGCACTTCTGAAATCAAATAAGGCACAGGATTTACTTTTAAAATACGTGTAATGGATAATGTAACAGGAACGATTAATAAAACAGTCGTTACATTGTCCAAAAATGCTGATCCGACAGCAGTTAATAGGGATAGTAATAATAAAATGCGAATCGGTTTTCCGCCAGCTGCTTTTGCCGCTTTAATGGCCACAAATTCAAAGACGCCTGATTGACTCGTAATATGTACGAGAATCATCATCCCAATTAAAAGGGTAATCGTTTCCCATTGAATATGTGATGTGAAAGCAGTATGTAAATCTACAACTCCAAAAATAATCATAATAGCAGCACCGAATAGTGCGATTACAGCACGATTCAATTTCTCAGAAATAATAAATCCGTACGTGATTAAAAATACGGCAATTGCAAAATAATATTGCCAATTTGCTACTTCATGTGCTGACTGTTCCAATCATGTCACCTTCTTTAAATTATGTATTCAATTGTCGAAATGTATCTCGCTGCAATAATACGGGATAAAATATATTGTAGCAAATTCAAAAAAGAAAGAAAACTATTTAACAAAGTGAAGGAAAAAATGTATTTTTTACATATCATATAAAAAATATAAAAAACACAGTGCAAATTATTAGGAAAAGTGAGCGTTGTCCTCTAATATAGAGATAGCAATTTACATTATTTTTGCGTAAAATGGTTTAAAGAGGTGAATTCCGATGGAAATAGTAAAAGATAGTTCTCTTATTCAAAATGAAATTGAACGTTTTGTAAATAAAGATGTATATATTCATTTAGAAACGACAAACGGAGCGTATGCATCACACATAAATGAAAAGATGATGACAGTTGGTGCTTTCATTCGAAATGCGATTATCCGTTTTGAACGCGGGAAGATAACTGGAACAAATCCATACCGAGTTGGTCTGAAAATGGATCACGGTTGGGTATATGCTGAAGGTATTACGCACTGGGAAGTAGACGATCAAGAGCGTTTATTATTAGCTGGACATGATAATTTAGGTCGTCTAGCAGTTGCACTTGAGTTAAGCTTAACACCATTTAAGTAAGAAGGAGGGAAACTTATGGAGAGACATGTACTTGTTGTATTTCCGCATCCAGATGATGAAGCATATGCTGCGGGAGGGACAATTCGCTTATTAACAGATCAAGGAGTACCTGTAACATATGCATGTGGTACTCTAGGACAAATGGGACGTAACATGGGTAAGAACGTATTCGCTAACCGTGAAACGATTCCACATATCCGTAAGAAAGAATTGAAAGATGCTTGTGAAGCGATGGGTATTAAAGATTTAAGAATGCTTGGCTTCCATGATAAAACGTTAGAATTTGAAGATGTTGATTTCGTTGCTGACAAAATTCAAGCAATCATTCAAGAAGTAAATCCATCTCGAATTATTACATTTTATCCAGAGCACGGTGTACATCCAGATCATAATGCATTTGGCCGCGCTGTCGTTCGCGCTGTATCACGTATGCCAAAAGAAGAGCGCCCAGTTATTCATGCTGTTGCGATTACGAAAAATCGTGAAGCAGTATTAGGAGAACCGGATGTTGTAAATAACATTAGTGAAGTATTTGATCATAAATTAACTGCATTAGGTGCGCACCGTTCACAAACAGAAGCAATGCTTGAAGACACGCATGCAAAAATAAAAAACAAAGATGCAGCAACATTAAAATGGCTGCAACTTGAACAGTTTTGGACTTATAAATGGGAGTAGGCTAGAAGGATATCTTCTAGTTGCTCTTACATAGAAAAAGCGCCGTCACTTGTGATGGCGCTTTTTCTTGTTGAAGACTATATATTTTTTAGGGTGCTTCAAAATTTTTAAATTAACGTGCAGTATAGCCTCCATCAACAAGAAGTGTTGTGCCGTTAACAAAACTAGCATCATCACTTGCTAAAAATAAGACAGCTTTAGCTACTTCTTCTGGTGTTCCAAGTCTGCCTTGTGGATGAAGTGAAGCTAAATATTCTTTCTGTTGAGGATTAACACTACCTAGTAAAGGGGTGTCAATATAACCAGGGCACACCGCGTTAATACGTATTCCATATTTAGCGTAGGCAGTACATAAATTTTGAGTTAATAGTTTCACACCACCTTTTGCAGAGGAGTATGCTGTTGGTGTAGGTAATGAAACAAAACTATGAATCGAACCAGCGTTAACGATGACACCACCTGTACCTTGTTTAAGAAATTGTTCAATCGAATATTTATCAGAAAGGAATACCCCAGACAAATTAATATCAATAGTTCTTTTCCACTTTTCATAGGATAATTCGTTTGCCGGTGCATCATCAGCAACGCCGGCATTGGCATACATAATATCTAATTTACCGTATGTACTTACTGTCTCATGAATTAGCTGTTTAATATCTGCCTCTTTTGTTACATCGGTTTTAATAAATAACGTATTATATCCATGTGCATTCAATTCATCTGATAGTTCTTTTCCACGTTCAGAAAAGTCAGCAATAACTACTTTTGCACCTTCTTCGATAAAAAGACGAACAGTAGATTCGCCAATTCCACTTGCACCACCAGTTATGATTGCTACTTTGTCTTTTAATTTCATATAAACCTCTCCATTCATTAATGAATTTAAGTCGAATTTTTAAATCTTGTTACTAAACTATTAACCTTAAATAGTAAGTAGATAGAAGAAAAAAGCTCGCGTTTACTTAATCGTGAGAGTGCTATTTTTTCTTTAGTGTACTTTTTGATACAGTTATGGACGAAAATATTAATTTGGTAAAGAGCTCTCGAACAGAGCGAGTAAGGATGTTGAAAAAGTAAAATAAACATTCAGTATTATTTGTAGGGTAAGGAACAAAGGGGAGAGATGCATAACGAAAACTACTACTCTAGTTAAATAGGAAAAAGCCTTGCAGGGGGGCAAGGCTTTAAACAGGGTATTAAAAATGATTGATTTATTAAGAATAACTTCTTCTTGTGAATAAACTAATTTTAGCATAATAACTCATATATATGTGTTACGAATTTGTGAATAAAAACTCAATGATAAAAGTATGAGTGAAAGGAAATAATGTATTTGAAATATGCATTATTACACAAAGTTAAGTTGAAATAGGGGATTTGTATATGTAATTTCTTTTTGCATTTAATTCTTTAGAACTGATTTTTAATAATGTATATGAGAAGCGTATATTTTGAATTATTTAATAGAATAATATATATTTATATTGATTTAATGATTTTAGTTTGTTAAAAATGGGGAAATCGATATGAAGGTTAAATTTGCCGTAATAAAAGATGAGAATTTTGATTGTAGTTTATTGGAAACAAAATTATTGAAAACTTTTAAAGAAGTAGATTGTGAAGCAGATATTGTAAAGGTTGAGGATGAAATTTTTGAAAACAATGATATACAAACGTATTTATCAGAAATAACCATTCATGTTACTGGAAAAAATATTGGATATAGATCCGTTTCAGCCAGTATATTTATTGTTCTAGAGAGTTTATCAATACAGCTATTTCGTATTCATATTAGTATACTTTAAACAGTTCAAAAAGTGGCTTCTTCAGAAAATCATACTGATTATATGGAGTTGTAAATATGAAAACAATAGAAATTATCGTAGGTGCTCCCGAATGTTGGATTGCACCTTGTTTGTTGTTAAATAAACAAGGGATTCCTTTTTTAATTTATCTTAACGCTGATTTATATAGAAGATAGGAAACATATGAATAATTCAATTAGATTGTACAAATAATTTGGTACGCGGATGTACGCAATGTATTCACAGGTAAGAGGGTTGTCTCATAATATATATAGATTTTTCTATTAAGATGAACAGAGGGTGTGAATATATGGAAGATGTTTACGCTAAAATTGACAGTCTCAAGGCGGAGCAAAAAGAAATTATGAGAGACATTCGTGCTTTAGAAACGCGTACTACTATTAATGAGAAAGATATAGCAACAATCAATAAGCAATTAGAAAAAATAAGTACAAACACAACTTGGATTTTGCGAATTATTATTAGTGCGATAATAATGTCAGTTTTAGGATTAATATTAAAAGGGATGATTTAAAAGAAAGAGGGGAGCTCCCTCTTTCTTTTATGTAAATGAGAAGCTATAAATTTTCCGTTTCCCCTTCATCTGCATACTTATCCTCTAAGGAAATTAATAGAGGGATTGATATAGTTACAAGAATGATTAAAGTAGTTATAAAAGATTTAGAAAGAGAAAAAGAACCTTCAATTAAAGGTGATAAAAACTTGAATGAAAGTATGCTTGTTATTAAGGAAATTACTAAAAAGCTCAAAAGAGATATATTTTTATTCTTTATAGATGTCTCTATAAAGTCTTTAACACAGGTTATTACGACAAATATAGTTAATATGATAAGAGAAACAAAATAATGTGTTAAATTCGTCATACTAATAGTAGGATCGTCTATTATGTAAGCAAGTAACTTAGATACTAATATTCCTCCAAACAATAAAATAATAAAAGCAAGTAATCCTTCCGATATATAAGTGCTGAAATTGCCTTTCTTGTTAAAGAGTTTATAGTTTAGAGTAGATTGGGTTATTTGAATTAGGAATAGGGTAATAATCCATACATAATATACAAATGGTAATTCTCCTGAGAATAGAGAAATTAGAAAGTTTACTACTGTCCTTAAAATTTCAATCATTACGAAAGGCCTCCAGTTTGTAAGCTTGTGACATTAAAATATGCTAGTCTATCGTTTAATAATTAAACTTATGAATTCAAACTATTTCTAATTATTCCATAAAAAGGTGACTGCATCAAGTTATCTTTTTAACAATCCTCCAAGGCCGAGCACTAGTAAAAGAAACGCAGTATGTAATATAATTGAAAAAGTATATTTAAAAATCGATGTTAATATTACCCTCCTATAAGTATTAACATACGTAATTGAGGTGTTTTCTTTGTTGTTTTATGAACGGATTTCTATAATGGCCCCTCCTGTTCCGTAGCTAAGGAAAGTCTTTTTATTTCTGAGATTTTCAAAGTTATAGGAGGGTATGAAAAATGAAAAAAGTCTCAGTACCATCACTTTTGTTAATGATTGTTCTTGTCGCATTTCCGCAAATTAGTGAAACGATTTACACACCGTCTTTACCAGACATTTCAAAGGCGTTACATGTAAGTAATAATGAGGTGCAGTTAACACTTAGTGTGTATTTTGCTGGTTTTGCGTTAGGTGTATTTTTTATTGGGTGGTTATCAGATATAATTGGTCGTCGCCGGGCGATGTTACTTGGAATTGTCGTATATGGCGCTGGGAGTTTCTTATGCTATATTGCAAGTTCCATTGAAGTTTTATTGATAAGTCGTTTTATTCAAGCGTTTGGAGCAAGTGCAGGATCCGTGGTTACACAAACGATTCTTCGGGAAAGTGTAGAAGGGCATAAGCGGCATGTTATGTTTGCTCAAATCTCGGCAGTCATTGCTTTTACACCAGCGATAGGACCGTTAATTGGTGGCTTTCTTGATCAAATGTTTGGATTTAAAATAGTATTTTTAAGTTTAGTAGTTATGAGTATCGGTATTTTTCTGTATACGTTTGTTTCTCTCCCTGAAACAAAAACGGTCTCAGTAACGAATAAAATAAATGTATTTTCAGTCTCGAAGAGGTTAATTACAAATCCGAAAGTGGTAACATATGGGCTGTTAATTGGAGGAGCAAATGGTGTTTTATTTAGCTATTATGCAGAAGCGCCGTTTATCTTTATTGAATATTTTCAATTATCGCCTAGTATGTATGGATTTCTAGGAATTGTTGTTGCATCTGCTTCTATTGTTGGAGCGAAAATTTCAAAACGTTTACTTGCTACTTATAAACCAGAGAAAATTATATATATCGGTTGTCTCGTAATGACAGGGGGAGCTATCCTTTTATCTGTTATTACGTTTATTGGATTAAATCCGAATGTAATATATATGGTTGTATTTTTAATAGCAATGTTTATATTGTTATTAGGGATTGGAGTAGCGTTACCTAACTGTTTAAGTTTAGCGTTAGTAGATTTTCAAGATGTCATTGGTACAGCAGGTGCATTGTTTAGTTTAGGGTACTATGTAATTGTAACGATGACAATTTTGGGAATGAGTCAGCTGCATACAGGCTCGTTACTAGTGATGCCACTTTATTTTCTGGTTATTGTAGTTATAATGGTAGTGTTTACTAGGGTATTTATCTTTGGTAAGCAAACTTCGAAATCGATTTAAATATGAAATTGTAAAAGAGTCTCATTTTTTAATGAGACTCTTTTATATTTTGGCTGGGGTAAAGAAGTTAGTAGTTTATTAATATATTAAATTTCTCATTGGTATATAAATCGAATGTGTGGGAAATTACGTTATTAACTATAAAGGTTGAAGTATTTGACATATGAAACCGAGGAAGATATACTTTCCTCGGTTATTTATATTGTAATAATATTCATGCCGGAATCATATTGAATAGATGTATTTTATTGTTAATTTAGTTAAAAATTAATCAGACTTATGTATAATAATTTATTGAAAAAATAATTGAATTTTTCAGATTAATGAATTAATATAAGGTAAGTAATTTTAAGATTTATAGAATATTGGAAGATGAAAGGTTTTGAGAATTTTATTAGGAGCGCAAAACGATTTTAGGATAGCTTTAAAGCTAGTGTAAAATGACGTTTGCTTCATCATTTTCAGGGCCGAAAGGAATTAGGGGAAAGCATCTTGTGTTAAAATGCGGCTATGAATCATCTAAGAGGGGGAAGTGAAGTGGCAAACAAAGAATTGAAAAGAGGTTTAGAAGCACGTCATATTCAAATGATTGCTTTAGGCGGAACGATTGGTGTTGGTTTGTTTATGGGGTCAGCCAGCACAATTAAATGGACAGGTCCGTCAGTAATGCTTGCTTATGCCATTGCAGGTATTTTTATCTTCTTCATCATGCGTGCCATGGGAGAAATGTTGTATATGGAGCCAAGTACAGGCTCATTTGCGACGTTCGGTCATAAGTATATTCACCCGTTAGCTGGTTATATGACAGCGTGGAGTAACTGGTTCCAGTGGGTTATCGTTGGGATGTCAGAAATTATCGCGGTTGGAGCATATATGCAATATTGGTTCCCGGATTTACCAGCTTGGATACCAGGTATAATCGCAATGGTTATTCTTGGTGCAGCTAACTTAATTTCAGTTAAGTCATTTGGTGAATTTGAATTTTGGTTTGCGATGATTAAAATCGTTACGATTCTATTAATGATTATTGCGGGATTTGGCCTTATTTTCTTTGGAATTGGTAACGGCGGAGAAGCGATTGGCATATCTAATCTTTGGTCAAATGGCGGTTTCTTTACAGGTGGTTTTTCAGGATTCTTCTTTGCATTATCACTTGTAGTTGGAGCGTATCAAGGTGTGGAATTAATCGGTATTACTGCTGGTGAAGCGAAGGATCCAAAGAAGACACTTACAAGAGCGATTCAAAGTACAATTTGGCGTATTTTAATTTTCTACATCGGTGCTATTTTCGTTATTGTAACTGTGTATCCGTGGGATCAATTAAGTACAATTGGTAGCCCGTTCGTAGCGACTTTTGCGAAAGTTGGTATTACGGCAGCAGCTGGACTTATTAACTTTGTTGTTATTACAGCAGCAATGTCTGGTTGTAATAGTGGTATTTATAGTGCTGGTCGTATGCTTTATACGTTAGGTGTAAATGGACAAGCACCGAAATATTTTACGAAACTTTCTGGAAATGGTGTACCTTTATTTGGTACAGTTGGCGTAATTATCGGTCTGGCGGTTGGTGTTGTTTTAAGTTACATCGCACCGAAAAACTTATTCGTATATGTATATAGTGCGAGTGTACTTCCTGGTATGGTACCATGGTTTGTCATTTTAATTAGTCAAATTAATTTTAGAAAAGAAAAGGGAGCAGAGATGAAAGATCATCCATTCAAAATGCCATTTGCTCCTGTAACAAACTATTTAACGATTGCCTTTTTAATTATGGTATTAATCGGAATGTGGTTTAACGATGATACTCGTATTTCATTAGTTGTAGGTATTATTTTCTTAGCTATCGTTACAATTAGTTTCTATGCTTTCGGAATAGGAAAGCGAGCTCCGTTAGACGTTCAAAATAATAAAGAGATTTCAAGTAAATAAAGAAAAGGCTGTTCATCTGGAACAGCCTTTTCTTATTGTTGCTATTTGTCGATAAATCGATATAGCTTAACGAATCGTTGATATAATTTGATTTATGATAGATATATTTGAAAAATCGTTGATATATTGTACGTTATGATAGATATATTCGAAAAATCGTTAATATAGTTTCACATACTATCTGTCACTATCATGATTAAAATCTCTCTAATACGATTTTCCCAATGGTGTGCCCGCTTTCAAGTAGTGCATGTGCTTTCTTTTAGTTTTCAGCGTTAATCGGTGTTAATGTTTCATTTTTATGTAAGCTGTACTGATAGTCTAGAAGGAGTTTATTTCTAAAAAGAAGAATTTTTTATTGTATTACTTTATCCCAAACTAAATGTAAAGGTGGATACATAATGACAGTAAAGAAGCTTTATTTCATCCCAGCAGGTCGTTGTATGTTAGATCATTCTTCTGTTAATGGTACACTCGCGCCGGGGAATTTATTGAACTTACCTGTATGGTGTTATCTTTTGGAGACAGAAGAGGGGCCTATTTTAGTAGATACAGGTATGCCAGAAAGTGCAGTTAATAATGAAGGGCTTTTTAACGGTACATTTGTTGAAGGACAGATTTTACCGAAAATGACTGAAGAAGATAGAATCGTGAATATATTAAAGCGTGTAGGGTATGAGCCGGACGACCTTTTATATATTATTAGTTCTCACTTACATTTTGATCATGCAGGAGGAAACGGTGCTTTTACAAATACACCGATTATTGTGCAGCGAACGGAATATGAGGCAGCACTTCATAGAGAAGAATATATGAAAGAATGTATATTACCGCATTTGAACTACAAAATTATTGAAGGGGATTATGAAGTGGTACCAGGTGTTCAATTATTGTATACGCCAGGTCATTCTCCAGGCCATCAGTCGCTATTCATTGAGACGGAGCAATCCGGCTCAGTTTTATTAACAATTGATGCATCGTACACGAAAGAGAATTTTGAAGATGAAGTGCCGTTCGCAGGATTTGATCCAGAATTAGCTTTATCTTCAATTAAACGTTTAAAAGGAGTTGTGGCGAAAGAGAAACCAATTGTTTTCTTTGGTCATGATATAGAGCAGGAAAAGGGTTGTAGAGTGTTCCCTGAGTATATATAGTGCAAAAAGTCATGAGTTCGCGTGCTCATGACTTTTTCGTTTAAATAATTTTTTTAAATAAATTATAAACTTTTTTTGAACTATCTTCGTTTAACTGATAGTACGTAAGGTTTACATCATCAGGAGTATCTTGCTGAGCAATCATCACTTCGCTGCTGTGATGATCAACTACCCATATGAAATATTTTTTATAAGTTCCATCCTCGAAAGTAATCCACATATCACAATCTATTAAGTCTGATCCTTCTTCATCTAATGTTAATTTACCTTTTTTTGCGGTATTCATACTGTTAATAAACGTTTTTAATTCATCTGTTTTTGTGAGAAAGATATCCTGTTTTGTTTTAATTGATTCGACATGTATATCTTTTATTTCCTGTTTACCTAAAAAAACAGAGGGCTCATTTGGATCTCGCGAGCTTGAAATAATAGTAGCTTTCTTTTTCGGCTTATTTGCAGTATAGAGATCTTGAATAGATTTTCCCGAGTTTATAAACCATGCAATTCCAGAAATAATTAATACGCTACCTAGCAATAAAATAATTTTTTTAATAGGATTTTCTCCTCTCTATTACTTCGTGTGAAGAGCTTTTCTATTAATATATGATAGGTAAGCGTAAAGTATTATAGTTGAACTTGGTTATGCTTCACAGTTTTTATCGGGCGATCTATGAGTAAATTGTAAGTGAGCCCAATTAATACGAAAATGCCACCGATAACTTTACCAATTGAGAGTTCATTTGTCAGGAAGAAATCAATAATAGTCCCCGCAAATAATTGTCCGATAAAGATGAGTAATGTTAAATAAAAGGCTGATATTTTAGGAGTAATATAGTTGGATAATGAAATAACGATAACTCCTACTAATCCGCCTAAGTATACGGCGATAGGAATAGATTGCAACTTATGAATAGGGATATACAATGAATCTGAACTGAAAATTAAAAATAACATAGAGAAAAATAATCCAGTAATATAATTGAAAAACGTGCCTTCCCAGTTTCCAATTTCCTTTGCTAAATTCGCGTTAATAATTCTAGCAACAACGATAGAAACACCAGCTAAAATAGCGATCGTAA
Source organism: Bacillus cereus group sp. MYBK95-2 (assembly GCF_051915225.1). NCBI lineage: Bacteria > Bacillati > Bacillota > Bacilli > Caryophanales > Bacillaceae > Bacillus > Bacillus cereus group sp. MYBK95-2. Next base: position 196,333 of record NZ_JBQAEH010000003.1, read on the forward strand.
TATATAACATTTTCTTGCCCCCATTAATAAATTGTCATGATTATAATTCCAGAAGAGATGAAACATAATCCAATTAGTTTTTTCTTTTCAAACTTTGCAACTTTCATTCCTAATAAGCCGAAATGATCAATAACGATGGAAGCAATAGATTGACCGAGTAAACTTAATGCGATCGTAATAGAAGCACCAAGGACGGAGAAACTTATATTGTTAAAAAGAACAGTGAATACTCCAATCGCTCCAGCGCTATATAAAAAAAGTGGAATACTTTTATCGAAACGAATTTTATTTTTGTTTATGATTAAAATGAAGATAACTGCAATTAAACCGACAAGGTGAATGACCACGCTTGCTGTGTACTTGCCAATTAACTCAGATAAAATTCCATTCAATGGAAGCATAACGGCGATGAGCACACCAATAAAGACAGAAAGAAAGTTATACAATGTAATATCCCCTTTGTATTTCATATTTGTAATGACTGTATCATGCTGAAATTGTGTATTGTTATGACATATGTCATAGTGGAAGAAGAAAATTTTGATTACAATGGGGATGAGTTGTAAAGGTGGGGAACTATGAAGAAAGTATGTAATTCTATTAAATTAGCAGAGTATATGAAGAAAAATAATATTGATTCATTTTTTAGTCATGATATGAAGCCATATATGAAACTTATATTTTTTAAAAAGAATGAGTTTATTTGTAGAGAAAATGAAGAGATAGATTATTTATTTTTCTTCGTTGAAGGAAAAGCGAAAGCGTTTAATACATTAAGTAACGGGAAATCTGTATTATTATGCTTTTATGATAGCTTGCAGCTGTTAGGAGATGTGGAGTTAATTCATTCTCAAAAGACAACTTCAAACGTACAAGTGATGGCAGATTCATATTGTGTTGGTTTGCCTTTAGGGAAAGTGAGAAATCAACTATTTAATGATGCGAAATTTTTACGATGTATTTGCGGATCGTTAGCGCATAAGTTAAATCGGCTTTCAAAAAATAGTACAATTAATTTACTATATCCTCTTGAAAATAGACTTGCGAGTTACATGTTAGCAGCAGGAGAACGGGCAGTACAGCACGGAAATAGAATTGTATTTAGTGGGAATTTAACGGAAACAGCGGAATTGTTAGGAACGAGCTATCGGCATTTGTTGCGCACATTAAATGTTTTTTGTGATAAAGAGATAATAAAGAAGAATGATGGTTGTTTTGAAGTAGTAAACGTGGAAGTTTTGAGAGAATTGGCAGCAGATGTTTATAAATAGGAGGAGAGTATAAATGATAACACCTATATTTAGAATTTTTGATATTGAAAAAGCAAAACTATTTTACTTAGGTTTTTTAGGATTTAAACTGGATTGGGAACATCGGTATGAGGAAAATATGCCATTATATTTGCAAATTTCGTTACAGGATGCTGTGATACATTTATCAGAACATCATGGTGATGCCTCACCAGGTGGTGCGATTCGGATCAAAATAGATGATGTAAAGGATTATCATTCTGTAGTATTAAGTAAAGAATATGCTTATTCGAAGCCGAATATAGAAAAAACACCTTGGGGTACAATTGAATTAACCGTAATTGATCCGTTTTCAAATAGAATTACACTATACGAGGAAAAATTGTAGAAATGGAATGAAGAGTAGTTCATAGAGCAGTGAACTGCTCTTTTTTATTTTGAGTAGATATTGAATCATATAAAAAGAAAATGTTATGATTATGGAAACGTATGAATATATGAACAAGTATTCATGCGTTTAAGAAGAGGAGGGATTAGAATGAAAGATCTAATTATTATTGGGGCGGGTCAAGCTGGATTAACAATGGGATATTACTTGAAGCAAGAAGGGCATAATTTTTTATTACTTGAGGCAGGAAAACGAGTTGGTGATTCATGGAGAAATCGATATGATTCTTTGCAGCTTTTTACCCCAAGGTCTTACAGTAGCTTGCCGGGTATGGCGTTAATAGGTGAAAAAAATGAATTTCCATATAAAGATGAAATTGCAACTTATTTAGAAGAATATGCAAGACATTTTCAATTACCGGTACAATTACAAACGGAAGTTCTAAAAATAAAGAAAGAAAAAGAAATATTTGAATTACATACTCCTACAGAAATTTTACAAACGAAAAAAGTTATTATCGCATCAGGTGCTTTTCAGCAACCGTTTATTCCCTCAGTTTCAGCAAATCTATCATCACATATTTTTCAAATACATTCATCACAATATAAATCACCATCACAAATTCCTAAGGGAAAAGTACTAGTAGTAGGTGGTGGGAATTCAGGAATGCAAATTGCAGTAGAACTGGCAAAGACTCATGAAGTTACGGTGTCTATTAGTCATCCTTTAACGTTTTTACCGTTACAACTTTTTGGAAAAAGTATTTTTAATCTGCTAGAAAAAGTGGGTTTATTGTACGCTGAAATAAATACAAAGAGGGGAAGATGGTTTCAGAAGAGAAAGGACCCTATTTTCGGTTTTGAAGGTAAGAAACTTATTCGTAATGGAGCAATCAAACTGCAAGAAAAAGTAGTAAGTGCATCAGGAAATAACATTATGTTTCAGAATGGTGATACTTATAGTGCAGAAAGCATTATATGGTCAACTGGTTTTGTTCAAAATTATAATTGGATTGAAATTGAACAGGCAGTGAATGAGAAAGGATTTCCTAATCATATAAAGGGAATCAGTCCAGTAAAAGGATTGTATTATATCGGTTTACCATGGCAATCTCAAAGGGGTTCCGCACTTATTTGTGGTGTAGGAAAGGATGCAGAGTATGTACTTTCTGAAATCAAAAAAATAGATCAGTAGCAATAACTACTGATCATCCATATGTACATGAATTAGGAGAGGTCAAACATTTATTAACTTTATTATAATAGATTTTCATAGGATTAAAAACTGAAAATTCAAATTTAATGTTGAGAAAGTTTTTTGTATCGAAATATATGAAAAAATAGGGATTTTTATTAAAACAGAAAAAGATATTTCTATTTTAGTAAATTATGATATAGTCTAAATAAGTGTGTTTTTCCATAAATGTAATTATTTTCATTGTAATTTTGTTTATATGAGGGAAGGAGAAGTAATTATGAAGTTTGATGATCAACGCTTACTAGGAGTCCGATTAGGTTCTGTACTTGTGACAGAGGAAAATCAATATTTAGTAATTAAGAAAAAAGATCATTATGCACTATTAAATATACATAATTTAGAATGCACTCATGTTGAAGTGCAGTTAGAACATTTGGAAGAAATGTTGCGGGAAGATTTCCAAGAAAGTATAACGGAGATTATCGCACCAGAACATATAAAAATTGTTGCGAAAAATGTTATATAGATAAAGAAGCTGGAAGGAACAGCTTCTTTATTTTCATTATAAGGATAACGTTTTTACAACCTCACCAATGAAGTGTTTTCTTTTTTAGTTAGTTTGAAGTGAACTTTTGAAAAAATTTGTCTCGGTACATGTACATAACCCATGAGATTGTTATTAAAGAAATAATGATTTGTTTGTTTTTAATTGGTGCATTGAAAACAAGCCAACCAACTATATCAAATAATAAATGTAGCACGATTGAAAGAACTATAAATTGAAGTAACGTATTTAAAACTCTTTTCATAAAGTGTCCCCCTAAAATAATAGGTTTTATTAACAGTTTGATATAGTGATATTATACAGTAAACGCGTCATGTGGTAAAATTTACATAAGTTGGTGAAATAAAACAAATGAAAGTTAGTAAAGGGGAACATTTATGGAATTCTGGATGGTTATACTGATATTAGCCTTTGGTTTCATTTATATCGCTGAAAAATTAGCTACAATTGAAAAGAAAAATGATGCGCGTTTAAAGAGAATTGAAGATAGATTACAATTAATTACGAAAGAAATGGGAATTGTAGAAAGAGAACCTGAAATTAATAAAGAACTACGCCAGCTTGTAGAAGAAGGAAAAAAGTTACAGCAGTTAAGAGAGTAAGAGAAGCTTTTGGTTTTTCCTTACTAGAAGCGAAGCAATATGTTGATAAATTATAAAAAAGATCATCCATTTGGGTGATCTTTTTTCACTGCACCATGCGTGTATTTACATAAGCGGCGATAATAAAGTGTCCAATTATATGGAACAAACATTTGAGATAAATTGTCTAATATAGGTAATAACTATTTAGCTTGAAAGAAAGGGTTGATGACATGAAAAAGAATACGTTGTTAAAAGTAGGATTATGTGTAGGTTTACTAGGAACAATTCAATTTGTTAGCACAATTTCTTCTGTACAAGCATCACAAAAGGTAGAGAAAACAGTAATAAAAAATGAGACGGGAACCATTTCAATATCTCAGTTAAACAAGAATGTATGGGTTCATACGGAGTTAGGTTATTTTAATGGAGAAGCAGTTCCTTCGAACGGTCTAGTTCTTAATACTGCTAAAGGACTAGTGCTTGTTGATTCTTCTTGGGATGACAAATTAACGAAGGAACTAATAGAAATGGTAGAAAAGAAATTTCAGAAGCGCGTAACGGATGTCATTATTACACATGCGCACGCTGATCGAATTGGCGGAATAAAAACGTTGAAAGAAAGAGGAATTAAAGCGCATAGTACAGCATTAACCGCAGAACTAGCAAAGAAAAGTGGATATGAAGAGCCACTTGGAGATTTACAAACAGTTACGAATTTGAAGTTTGGCAATACAAAAGTAGAAACGTTCTATCCAGGGAAAGGACATACAGAAGATAATATTGTTGTTTGGTTGCCGCAATATAAAATTTTAGCTGGAGGCTGTTTAGTAAAATCTGCGGAAGCTAAAAATTTAGGAAATGTTGCGGATGCGTACGTAAATGAATGGTCCACATCGATTGAGAATATGCTGAAGCGATATGGAAATATAAATTCGGTAGTACCTGGTCACGGGGAAGTAGGAGACAAGGGATTACTTTTACATACATTGGATTTATTAAAATAAGAAATTGTAGAAATACAAAAGAAAGGAGAAATAATTTTCTCCTCTCTTTCTTCTAACTATATTTAAATGCTGAATCTGTCGATTACGTCAGCATATATTACTGAGATTTTAATTCCAAGTATACAAATACTAGTACTGTCATAATTGCAATAACAATGTAAGTAGCATCAAGCATTATAAGTGTTTTTAAAGTTTCAGTCATCGTAATTCACCCCTGTTATAAAAATATAACATGATCTTTTTATTGATTAGATAAGAGATCATAAAGATAAAATGTATATGAAATTTCTTAAGTAGCTTCTATATAAATATATCATATAAATAATGTAAGTAATGTTAAGATAATGTAAATGTATTGTAAATAAAAAGGTTTACAATAAAGACTTTAATAAAAAATGATAGTTCCTTAAAACGAAAAATACGCTCTTCTTTCTATTGAATGATAGAAAGAAGAGCGTATTTTTATGTCTATTTTCATATGTGATGAATTGCAACTATTTGTACATGGGATTCAAAAATTTTTTTCGTTGTATATATTTCTCCAAATTAATTAGCTATTTAAAAGTATCGAAAGATGTGTGCACACTAATGCATATTTTTAGTGTCAATAAAAATATTATGTCAACAATATGAACTGTCACAAATCTTTATATATTATTGTGATTGATATCACATCACTTTTTTTCAATGGGTATTATGCTTAAGGTGTAATGAATGATTGGGAGAGGGTGGGATGATATGTTTTGTTATCAATGTGAACAAACGCCAACAGGCGGATGTAAAGTAATGGGTGTTTGTGGCAAGAATGAAACGATTGCGAGTTTACAAGATACGATTGTGTTTGGGCTAAAAGGAATTGCAGCTTATCGCACACATGCTGCTCAGCTAGGGTATACGGATGCATTTGTAGATGCTACAACACAAGAAGCTTTATATATGACATTAACAAATTCTAACTTTAACGAACAAGAGCATATTGATATGGCTATGAAAGTGGGGAAATCAGCTCTACGGGTGATGGAATTATTAGATGAGGCACATACGAATCATTTTGGTGTGCCAGAACCTGTACAAATTACACAAAATCGTGTAGAAGGTAAAGCAATTGTAGTTACGGGCCATAATTTATTTGCATTAGAAGAACTATTAAAGCAAACAGAAGGAAAAGACATTAATATTTATACACATTCTGAAATGCTACCAGCACACGGATATCCGCAGCTGAAAAAATATAAACATTTAAAAGGAAACATCGGCAAGGCATGGTATGATCAAAGACGCCTTTTTGAAAAATTTACTGGTGCCATATTAGCTACAACGAACTGTGTTATGCCAATTAAAGGATCGTACTCTGATCGATTCTTTTCATATGATATTGCAGGTTTAGAAGGTGTACAAAAAATTGAAAATGATAATTTTACACCATTGATTCAAAAAGCGCTAGAACTTCCAGAAGTACATATGGAGTCAGATGAACAGTTAGTGACAGGCTTTCATCATAATACAGTATTGTCATTAGCTCCAGAAATTATTGATGCAGTAAAAGAAGGGAAAATAAAGCGTTTCTTTGTTATCGCCGGTTGTGATGCACCGGGAAAAGGCGGAGAATATTATCGTGAATTAGCAACGTCGCTTCCGCAAGAAACAGTTATTTTAACAACTTCTTGCGGAAAATTCCGCTTTAATGATGTAGATTACGGTGTTGTACCTGGTACGGAAATTCCGCGTTACATTGATTTAGGACAGTGTAATAATTCCATTTCTACAGTGAAAATAGCGGCTGCATTAGCTGATGCTTTCCAATGTGAGGTGAATGAATTGCCAGTAAGTATTGTGCTATCATGGTTTGAACAAAAAGCGGTTGCCATTTTACTCGGGCTATTTAGTCTTGGGATTCAAGATATTCGCATCGGTCCAAAGGCTCCTGAATTTATTTCACCTGGCGTGCTTGATGTATTACAAGAAACATTTGGTTTAAAACTAATTACAAATGCAGCAGAAGACATAGGTATGATGTTATCGTAACAAAAAAATGATCTGTCTTATTAAATAAGAAGAGCTAGCCATATTTATTAACTTTGGTATAGTATAGTGCCCCAAAACAAAAATGTAGAATTTTTATTTTGGGGTAGTTTCTTTTCTTAGTGGGATAGGTATGGGGAAATTAAAAAAAAGAAAACAGGCTGTATCGAATAGGTAATAGTTGATTTTAGAAAAAAATATAAAATCGAGTTGACATTCATCGCTACTTAGTCATACAATGTAGTTGTAATAAGCAATACTGAGTAGTGTTGTTTCTCAAAATATTTTCAGTAGACAATAGGTAATAGCGGATTATAGAAAAAATTTGAAAATCAGTTGACATTCATCGCTACTTAGTCATACAATGTAGTTGTAATAAGTAATACTGAATAGTGTGGTTTTACTCAAAAACTATTCAGTAAAAAATTCGCCTTAGTACTCTGTGATACTAAATATAAGTCAGACAGAATAGGGGGTAAAGGAGGATCAGGACATGGAAAATTTAACTGAAATGCTGAAAGGTTCACTGGAAGGGTGTGTACTGGAAATCATTAGTCGCCGTGAAACGTATGGCTATGAGATTACCCGCCACCTGAATGATCTTGGGTTTACCGAAGTTGTGGAAGGTACGGTGTATACCATCCTCGTACGATTAGAGAAGAAAAAGCTTGTGAATATTGAAAAGAAACCATCAGATATGGGACCGCCTCGTAAGTTTTATTCATTAAATGAAGAAGGCCGCCAGGAGCTTGAATTGTTTTGGGAAAAATGGGATTTTGTATCGTCAAAAATTAACGTCTTGAAGTCAAAATAGGTTCATAAGATAAAATGTTCCGGCCGATACTTTGGAAATTTCTTGTTCGGTTTTATAAAAAAGGAGGAAAATAAGATGTTAGAAATGTTCAAAAAGTTAATTGGTGATAAAAAAGAGTACAAAATGATGATGGCACGAGTTGAGGCTCTGCCAGAGGACTACCAATTTGTATTTAAGAAAATTCAAAACTACATGTGGAATTTTTCAGCGGGTAACGGGATGGATATGTTACACATACAGTATGAATTAATCGATTTGTTCGAAGCGGGTGCAGCGGAAGGAAGACAAGTGCTTGACATTACTGGGGATGACGTGGCTTCCTTTGCTGACGAACTAGTGGCAAATGCTAAAACTTACGTCTCCAAGTATCGTGAAGATTTGAATGAAAGTATTATGAAGAAATTGAGAAAAAAATAAATGGAATAATTAGTACCGACTGATTAGCTGGTTACACATATGAATTGCCATCATAGCTATTCAGTTATATTTTTAACTCGGTACTAAGTAATACAGAATATCGGTGATACTAAATAGATAGAGGTAAATAAATAGTCTTCGCAAAACATTTTTATAGGGAGGAAAAAAGTATGAGTCATGCAGCGATTTCTGTAAAAGGCTTGAAAAAATCCTTTAAAGACAAGGAAGTTTTAAAAGGGGTAGATTTTGAGGTGCAGCGTGGAGAAATTTTCGCGCTGCTAGGCTCAAATGGAGCGGGAAAGACGACAACGGTCAACATCCTTTCGACACTAATGAAGCAAGATAGCGGTGAAGTAAGTATTTGTGGATTTGATGTACAGAGTCAATCAGATCATGTTCGTCAAAGTATCAGTTTGACAGGGCAGTTCGCAGCTTTAGACGGTATGCTGACTGGGAGGGAAAACTTGATAATGATCGCCAAATTACGTGGTGTTTCCAATCCCGCTCAAGTTGCTGACAATCTACTTGCAAGATTTAGTCTGACTGATGCGGCAAACCAAAGGGCAGATCAGTATTCAGGCGGGATGAAGCGCCGGCTTGATATCGCGATGAGTTTGATTGGGGCGCCAGCAGTTATTTTTCTTGACGAACCAACGACTGGACTTGATCCTGAAGCGCGAATCGAAGTGTGGGATACAGTCAAGGAACTTGCTGGTAGCGGTACAACTATTTTGCTTACGACTCAGTACTTGGAGGAAGCAGAACAACTGGCAGACCGTATCGCTATTTTGCATGGCGGAAAAATTATTACGACAGGTACTCTTGCTGAACTAAAAGAGATGTTCCCGCCAGCAAAAGTGGAGTATATCGAGAAGCAACCGACATTGGAAGAAATATTCCTTGCGATCATTGGCAAAAAGGAGGAGATGTAAATGAAAAGTAAAACAGGTGTATTACTAGGTCGTTTAATGCGTAACATTATGCGCAGTCCGGATACAATTATTACAGTAGCGATTACACCGATTATGATGATGCTATTATTTGTCTACGTGTTTGGCGGCGCAATAAAAACTGGAACGGAAAACTACGTTAATTATTTATTGCCGGGAATTTTGCTAATGGCTATCGCATCCGGTGTAGCTTACACTTCCGTGCGACTCTTTACGGATGTAAAGAGTGGGCTGATGGCACGTTTCATTACGATGCCTATTAAGCGCTCATCGATATTGTGGGCTCACGTTCTAACCTCTCTGGTTGCTAATGTACTTACTATCGTGGTGGTTATTCTTGTTGCACTCTTAATGGGTTTCCGTTCCAGTGCTAATATTCTAGATTGGCTCGCGGTAGCTGGGATACTTGGGATGTTTACGCTGGCGCTAACATGGCTAGCTATCATTCCAGGATTGAAAGCGAGGTCTATGGAAGGGGCGACTGCTTACTCGTACCCGCTAGTTTTTCTTCCATTTATTAGTTCGGCCTTTGTGCCTACCGAAACGATGCCAAAAATTGTTCGTGCGTTTGCAGAGAATCAGCCTGTAACTTCAATCGTGAATGCGATTCGTGCTCTTTTATATGAAGGAACTGTTGGAAACGATATTTGGATTGCGCTCGCTTGGTGCGTAGGTATAATGATTATTTCTTACTTTTTCGCCAGTAAAGCATTTAAACGTCAGTTAGGGTAAGAAACGAGATAAACGAAACCTTCAGGAATAATATATATTTAGAAAAGCACGGGAGATTTTCCGTGCTTTTATTATTTATCATGCTCTCATTGTAGTAAATGAAATGGTATTTAAAAATAGAATAATTGTCCATAAAGCTTAATATTTGAGGCTCACTGCTTATGGAATGTATAAGCACACTCGTTTTTGTAAATCTGCTAATACTTCATCGGGAATTTCTTTGATTTTAATATCCTTCCCTAGAAAAAGCAGCCAATTTATTATTTCCGTCATTTCATCGGGATTGTTAACATTGATAAAAGTTTGTAAAATGGCTGTGGATTGGTAAGGATTAGTATAAGATATTGAAATTTTTAAAGGATGGTATTTTTTGAACTGGGCAATTGCTGTCGGACCAAGTTCAAATACAAGGTTAATTGCTTCGTCCTTCTTACTTAGTTTTTCTAAAATCTTTTTCTTATTTAGCCTTTTGTTCGTCGTGTATGGTTCGATATTAATGAGATCATCGACAGGAAACATCATCTTCTTTTCTTTTTTTAAGTCAAACCCTTCAATGATCCAATGGCTTTTTTCTTGATAAAGGTGCAATAGATAAATTGGATAAGACTTGATTTCTTCATCTTCTTTCATAGTAATCAATAAATGGTTATCCAAAAGAAGGATTTGAATGAGTTTTTCTAACATAGGATGGGGGAGATCAGAAAGCTCAAGTAGATCGGGATTATGAGGGTTAGTCCCTTGGAAAAGCAAGAGTTGATTTAAAAGAACGAGATCATCTTGCTGGGTTTCTGAGATGAGGCCTAGTAGTTTTTCGGCTAAAGATTGACGACTCTTTAGGTAGGGAAGTTGTTGATTCCTTGTAGCCATAAAGGCAATAAAAAGAGCTTTCACTTCATTATCAGTAAAGCGAACAACGGGCAGGATAGAGTTGTGCATAACAAAATATCCCCCGGTCCTCCCAACTTCAGCGACAAGTGGCATTCCCATAGCTTCAATTTCTCTAATGTCTCTAATAGCTGTCGACCGTGATATGTTAAATTCTTGTATAATTTCAGAAATTGTAAAGTGAGAGCGGTTGTTGATATACCGCATAATTGTATTAATCCGTTCAACTTTTTTCATTTTAGTCTCCTAAACAGTATCATTTTTTGACATGGTTTAAAGGTATTATAAACGTATCAGATGAAAAGATAAATCGTTTGATTAATAAAAAAAGAGGCAGGTTTTGAATATGAAAAATTATTCTATAGAAGAAAAAGATAGCTTTATTGTGTTAGGTATTGGAACTGAAATTAAGAGTGAATACACAGACTTTGCTGGAATAAATAAAGAAAAGGAAGACTTTTGGTCGGCTGTTAAAGAAGATGGAAGGCTGGACACTTTAAAAGCTTTAGCTACAAATGAATACATTTTTTCCGTGAGCGAAGCGGTGAATAACAAAATGATGTATTATGCGGGTGTCATGACAGAAGCACAAATAGAAGAAGAATCTAGAGTGATTCAGTTTCCGAGGGGAGAATACTTAGTAGTGAAAGGGGAAGACAAAACGGCTAAAGAGCTAAGTAATAAGCTTACTGGCATCGCCTTCGGTCAAGCTTTACCAGAAGCAAAGGATTTTGCCTACGTTGGTGGACCGAATACAACGGTTGAGATGGGACAGAGAAATGGCTTAGTATTTGGTGAAATGTGGATTCCGGTTGTTAGGAAGTAAAGTGATAAAAGGTGCGAATATAGAAAGTAGAGGCTAACGATCTTGTATTGTTGGCCTTTTTGAAATGAATATAATATTCATATACTGCTACACAGTATGTTCTGATAAAATGGAATAAAAGGGAATTGCTGTAAGGTGGTGGCAGATTGAATAAAAAAAGATTATTTGAGCTATTCATAGTAACGTTTGTTTTTCTATTCCTTCATGTAAGTACATTTACTAATGAAAAATTTAACGATAAATTGGGATCTTTTACTTACATTGTTTTATTTCTTATGCTTACTATCAACGCTATATTTATAGAAAGGTATTTTGGTGATATACAAAAGTGGATTCGAAATATTACATGTTGCTTTGCTTTATTTGTAGTGGTTTTAGTAGCTCTATGGATAGGTTATTTTTAGTCCTTACTTAAGAGAATGAGAAATATGTGATTACACTACATTTGATCCGATACTATTACTTAGCTGCATCGGTTTATATTAATCTTTTCTCTCCTCAATCATGATAAAATGTACAATAGGAAATTTTATGTAAGATAAAGAAGGAAGGTTTATGGTGAGCCTGAGTACTTTGCTAGCTTTTGCGCTTGTTTTACTTAGTATGGTTTGTTCACCTGGGCCTATTTTGATTTATCTTATTTCTCGTTCCATTACACAGGGGCGTATGACAGGATTTATTTTTTTATTAAGCATCATGCTTGGATTTGTAATTCATATAAATGAAGCAACTTTAGTATTCACTCAAAAATCCATTGTCTATGAAACAACTAGATTTGTAAACGGCTTTAATAGAAAGATGTCTATTGTATTTTTTGCGGCAAGATTAAATAGCTTTTTTGTTACTTTACAATAAAGTATACTTAATATCAGTAATTCATGTAATTAGGGGTGGTTTCTATATTTAGAGAAAATACAAAAAGGATACTTCTGTCATTAGTAACAAATCCAATACTAATAATTGTATACGGAATTTTTTGTTATGAGTTGGCCTTATACTGTAAGTACGGAAGAATGAATTATAATATTTACATTTTGTTATTATGTATAGTACTTTTTATATCCATAACTACATTTACTACAATGCGGGTGATAAAAAATAGAGAATATGAATCTAAAAAATTAACAAATTCAATAGCATGGAGATCCATTTCTATTATCATTATTGTTGCAATTACATCATTTTATGGGATGCAGATTTATAAAAGTGCAATAAATTACAATGGTAAATTGGCATGGTTTATAGAAAAGTTAAAACATGAAAGGTCAGTTAAACTTAAACATAATAATATATATAAGTCTGGAGTAGAAGGTATTTTTGAAGATATAAATAAAAAATATCCTTTGCCAAAGAAATTGTATATGGCAACTGATTTTGATCTTACATTTCATTCAGATGGAACAATCACAGCGTTTGATACATTTGTTTATGGGAAAAATGATGATGGGAAAGAAGAAACTTATTTAATCTCTTATAATAAGAAGAAGTCAGAAGATATTACTATAATACGAGACGGATACGCAAAGCCTGATTATAATGATGATAAATTAGTAGAACCTTTAATTGAAACGGTTAAGGCGATTCCAGTTAAGCAAACGGTTAGAAAATGGAATGAAAGTAAGTATGGGTTGATTTATTATGGAAAAAGAAATTGGGGATCCAATACAGAGGGAATTATTAATATTACTGAGGATGGTAAGGGACAGAGTCTTAAAAAAGCAGCTTCTGATATCATTGGATATACTGTATCTATATTTGTCCCTGGAAAAGAGCAAGAGCTAGTCCCTGCTAGATATAATTTAATAAGTGACGCAAGTTGGAGTAAATCAAAGACGCCTCCAAAAGAAGATATGCTTAAAGAGAAGAAACAACAAGATTTAAAGAATGAAAAAGAACAGTTTTTCCTATCGAAAGAAGTTGGTTATAAACTAAATATGACAGATAAAGCATTAGGGAGCGCCTTTTATTCATTAAGCAAGACTAGTGATGAAGGGAAAACATGGGAGGTTATCAATCCAGACCCATTTAATGGGGGGATTGGTAGTGTATCAGGAATCACTTTTATAAATGATAAACTTGGGTTTTTAGGAGCAATTAGGCCTTCTGGTAATGAAGGAGAGTTATATCGCACAGATGATGGGGGAGTATCTTTTAAAAAGGTAGAATATCCGCCGCATGAAGTGAAATTAGATCATACACAGTCCACAATAAGTCCTTTTGATTCACCTAGTATGCCATATGAGAAAGATGGGGTTTTTAATATGTTAGTTGGACAAGGGGCAGATGGAGACTACAATGGCGATAGTAGTGCACTTTATCAATCAAAAGATAACGGAGAGACATGGGAATTTGTAGAAGAAGTGAAAAAGAAATAATCAGAATTTTTTTTGAAAAATAAGGTAACTACTTAGCTATACATTTCATTTAGAAGTTTGGTAAGGAGTATAATTCCAGCCATGAAGATAAAAATGGACCTATACCTCGCTGCCTTTCTTTCTTTGTTTTATTTCTTATGCTTACTATCAACGCTATATATAGAAAGGTATTTTGGTGATATACAAAAGTGGATTCGAAATATTACATGTTGCTTTGCTTTATTCGTAGTAGTTTTAGTAGCTCTACGGATAGGTTACTTTTGAATCCAAAGATTGCTATTTTGTATGTATCACTTCTACCTCAATTTGAAGATTCAGAGAAGGGATCGTTGCTTTTTCAAGGTGCAGTTTTGGGACTTACGCAAATCACTGTTAGCTTTATAGTTAACCTTGTAATTGTATGTACAGCAAGTAAAATTGCAAAATGGTTTGGCACACGCCCGACGTGGCTACGAGTACAGCGTTGGCTTATGGCAAGTGTTTTAACGGGGCTTGCTGTACGTCTTGCTTTTGAACGTCGACAGTAAGAGCCTCTTTACCGTCAGTTTCTATAATATAACCTAATAAATATTAATATAATTTATGTATAGTAGATATTTACCTTATAAAATAAGGGGGGAATATTATGACTGAGACAAACGAATCTTCAGGAGTTAATTTGAAAAAAGATGTGAAGTTTTCTATTATAATTCCTGCGCATAATGAAGAAAAGTACATTAGAAAATGTTTAGATTCAATTGCAAAGGCATCAGAGGCATATAAAGAGCAAACGGAAGTTATAGTTGTTTTAAATCGTTGTACAGATAAAACAGAGGAAATAGCAAAATCTTATAATTGTGTTACATTGAAAAATAACGATAAAAACTTATCTAAAATTCGAAATGCAGGGGCTAAAATAGCTAGTGGAGAAATAATCGTTACTATAGACGCTGATACCATAATGACAGAGTCTATGTTGTTTAATGTAGATAAATATTTAGCTTCAGGTACATACATTGGTGGTGGGGTGAATGGTAAGTTTGAAAGAATATCTTTAGGAATATTTCTCTCCGCAATGTTAATCATAATCCCCTTACTTTTTAAGTACGGAGCTATATCTGTAGGGATTTTTTGGTGCTATAGAAAAGACTTTATGGCAATCAACGGATTTAATGAAAACATGCTTATGGCAGAAGATGCAGATTTCGCTAAACGTTTAAAAGAGTGGGGAAAGAAAAATAATAAGAAATTCGGTACTATTAAAAATGGAATGATAACTTCATGCAGAAGATTTGATACATATGGAGACTGGACTTTACTTAAAAATCCAAAAGTAATTTTAGCTTATCTAAAAGGAAATGATAGAAAATACGCAGATAAGACATATTATGATAACCAAGAAAGATAAAAATGGAGAAAATCAGAAGAGGATAGCTAGTACTTTTTTAGATATAATGAGAATCCAACTTAATTTAATAGATATTATAAGAAAACCACCAATTTGATTATCCTTTTTCAAATTGGTGGTTTTTATTTTTGAAATAAATATGTATTTTTTTATAAAAATATTTTTTGACCCCCATAAAACTATGTATTCCTTCGAATATGTATAGTGAAGAAAATAAATAGAAGAAAAATGACTATGAAAGAATATAGAAGCATTAATAAAATTACTAGATTAGGTGGGCATCCAAAATAAAAGGATGAAATTACCAATGGTATAGAGGAGAGTTATTCAAGGATTGCAGATAAAATAGAAAAAGAATAAGCAAAACGAACGGTAGAAAATAAGAAAGTAGATAAAAATACAAACCTAACTGTAGTGCCGAGAGAAAAGGAAAAATCATTAAGAAAACGTTAGACTCTAAAAATATAACTAACAGCAAGAAAACAAGACCGAAGAAAAGTACCAAGAAAATCTGGTTAAATGGTCACTTGTGTAGTGGCCATTTTGCTATTTGAAGGAGGCTGGGAGATTACAAGTGTTGAGTTTAGTAATGAAGATCTTAAGAAAACCGAAAATAGAAGATATCGTATGTAACATACAAAACAACGAAGAAGATAAAGAAGCGTTTATCGTACAGTATCAGCCTTTTATTAGAAAATCAATCTCATCTGTCTGCCGCCGATATATTACAGAACAGGATGATGAATATAGCATTGGATTGTTTGCATTTAACGAAGCAATTGAACAGTATTCCTATACAAAAGGAAAATCCTTTTTAGCGTTTGCTGATCTTCTTATAAAAAGAGATGTAATTGACTATATACGTAAGGAGTCTAAACATAACTTTGTCTTTTTAAAAGAAGATGAGCAAGAGGAAATGTTAGAAATGCAAGTGTCGCTTACGGAGTATATGAAAGAGATGGAAAATAGTAACCGTAAGGAGGAAATTCTTCATTTTCAAAGTGTGCTAGCTGAGTTTAAAATCACATTCTCAGAGCTTGCTAAAGAATCTCCTAAGCATCGTGATACGCGTGAGCACTTAATAGAAATTGTAAAAATTATTATAAAAGAAGAGGAAATGATGGAAGAGCTGTTCCGAAAGAAAAAGTTACCGCTTAAACATATCGAACCGCGTGTTAGGGTAAGTCGTAAAACGTTGGAACGACATAGAAAATACATTATTGCAATGTGTATTATTTTTGCAAACAACTATACATATATTCTGGATTACATAAGAGGGGAAAAGCATGATGAATAAAGGAATTGTGATGGATATAAAAAAGCATAGCGTAGTTGTTTTAACACCAAATGGAGAGTTTATTACGTGTAAAAGAAAAGGGGATTCTTGCATGATCGGGGAGGAAATCTCATTTGATGAGCAAGAACAAAAAGCATCGTATTTTTCGATCCCTTCCTTTTTAAAACCTGCATCAATACTTGTTGCTTGTTTTCTATTTGCAGTGCTGTTTTTCTACAACCAACCAGAAGAAAAAGTATTTGCTTACGTCTCAGTTGATATAAATCCAAGTTTAGAGGTGAGCGTAACAAAGGATTTTCGTGTTATAGATTTGCAGGCTTGTAATGATGATGGAAGGCGTATTTTAAAAGAATTGAAGCATTGGGAAAATAAACAATTGCAAGAAGTAATACGGACTATTATAAAGCAAAGTCAAGAGGATAAGTATTTAACGAAAGATAAGCAAGTTATGCTAACAGCTGTTGCAAAGGACAAGGCACTAGAACCACTTTTGGAAAAGGCAATGAAAGAATTAAAGAAAGAATATGAGTTAAAACATATTACAGTTGAATATCAAAGTAGCACGATGCAAGTACGAGAGAATGCTAGAAAAGCTGGAATTGGCACAGGTGTCTATATAAAGCAAGAGAATGAGAAAAACAAATCGCTTACTCCTCCTGCCACGCCGCCTAATCCGGTGGAAAATGAAGAAGAGGTGCAATCACAGCCGGAGTCATCTCCTGATGCATCAATGGATTTATCTCCTGTAAAAGAAAAAAAATATGAAAAGCAAGAGCAGAAAGAACAAAAGAAAACAGAGGGACAGCCATCGAAGCAAATAAAAGAAAACAATGGAAGAGGATCTCAGCAAGAAAATAGAGGGAATCAACAGGAGAATAACAGTAGAGAATCTCAACAAGGAAATAATGGGAATCAGCAAGGGAACAACGGAAGAGAATCACAACAAGGAAATAATGGAAATGGGCAAGGGAACAACGGAAGAGGGTCACAACAAGGGAATAATGGAAATGGGCAAGGGAACAACGGAAGAGGATCACAACAAGGGAATAATGGAAATGGACAAGGGAACAACGGAAGAGGGTCTCAACAAGGAAATAATGGGAATCAGCAAGGGAACAACGGAAGAGAATCACAACAAGGAAATAATGGAAATGGGCAAGGGAACAATGGAAGAGATCCTCAACAAGGAAATAACGGGAATCAGCAAGGGAACAATGGAAGAGGATCCCAGAAAGAAAATGACGGAAACGAGCAAGGGAACAACGGTAGGGGGTCTCAACAAGAAAATAGAGGCCACCAGCAAGGGAATGAAAAGAAGAATCAATAGAATATGGAAGTGAGAGATTCATTTCAAAGCTAAAAGGATTTATCCCGCTATTTGCCGGGCAGTAAGACCTCCATCTCAAAATTCAGCGGAAGCAAAGAAGTTAGGTGGGGATCGGGCTGCCCGTAAATGCCCGATTGGTGAGGGCTGATTAAAGTTGCACTTTATTATTCTATAGTTCTATTAAGAAGGAGTATGTGAAAAATATAATGGAGAAAAACATTCAACAAGAAAAAGATAAAGAAAAACCTGTTTTTTATGATCCGAAAGGAAGGAGAAACATAGCCTTTATTTCGTTTCTATGTATTTCAATAGTTAGTGTAGGTGTTGTATTCTATTTTTTCTTTCAAAGTATTTTTTCAACACCAGAAATTCCAAATATGAATACCGCTGTACAACAAGATACTAAACTTGTACCAATTAATCAAAAACTTAGTGATCAGCAGTTAAAGAAGGAAGAATTTAACCCAAATACCGAAACGAAGGATAATAAAAATTTGGTGAATCCGCCGAAGGATAGTAAACAACCTAAAGAAGTGTATGGTTTTTACGTAAACTGGGATGAAAATAGTACCGCTTCTTTAAAAGAAAATATCGATTCCTTAACTACGTTAGTACCAGAGTGGTATCATTTAAAAGCAGATTTAACGATTAGAAGTGAGATCAAACCTGAGATAGTAAAGTTGGCAGAAAAAAATCAAGTGAAGATTATGCCTTTGCTTACTAACTATACTGAGGAAGCTTCTGGTCCTGATAGTGGGCTAATTCATAAGCTACTGAATTCCTCAAATGATGTAAAGACAAAGTTTATTAATGATTTAGTAAGCCAAGTTAAAAAGAATCATTTTTCAGGAATTAATATTGACTTTGAGGCCGTACCTGAAAGTGATAGAGAAAACTTAACAAATTTTATGAAAGAACTTACTACGGAATTTCATCAACATGATTTGCTCGTTACACAAGATGTTCCAGCTAATGATAAGGCTTTTGATTATAGTGCGTTAGCAAAAATAATAGATCGAATGATTGTAATGATGTACGATGAGCACTATGGAGCCGGGGAACCAGGACCAATTGCTTCAAATAAATGGTTCCAACATACATTGAAAGAACTGAATATTCCGTCTAATAAGCTTATAGTTGCTTTCGGTAACTATGGATATGATTGGCAAGTAAATAGTAAAGAAGCTGCGAAGTCTTTAACTTTCTCAGAAGTTATGGCAATGGCTCATGATTCAAATATGAAAATTCAATGGGATAAAATGAGTGGAAACCCTTATTTTAGGTATAAAACAGAAGGGAAAGAACATACTGCTTGGTTCTTAGACGGTGTAACTCTTTATAATCAAGTGAAAATCGCAATGGACAATAATGCAAAGGGATTTGCGTTATGGAGACTAGGAGCAGAAGACCCTACAATATGGAAAGTTTTAAAAAATCCGATTGAGGCACAAAAAAATCCTAATGTATTACATAAAATCAATAGTTTAGATGAAGTAAATTATTCTGGACAAGGTGAAATTTTACAGATTGAGAATGAAAGAAAAAATGGATTGAGAGATTTTAAAGTAGGCAAAGATGGTTACCTTACAGATGAAGTATATCAATCCTTACCATCTGCATATGAAGTGCAACGATATGGAAAACCAAATGGGAAACAAGTAGTATTAACATTTGATGATGGACCAGACCCGAAATATACGCCAGAAATTTTAGATATATTAAAAGAGAATCAAATAAAAGCTGCTTTTTTTGTACTTGGTGAAAACGCACAACTAAATACTAGTATTGTAAAAAGAATATACGATGAAGGGCATGAAATTGGCAATCATACTTTCAAGCATCCTAACATAGCTGATACGTCTTTACTACGAACGAAAGTAGAACTTAATACGACGCAACGTTTAATTCAGGAAGTAACTGGACATTCTACGGTTTTATTTAGACCGCCATATGAAGCGGATGCTAACCCGGATTCATCAAATGAAATATTGCCTATTTTACGTGCACAAAATATGAACTATACAATGGTAGCGGAAAAAGTTGATCCCGAAGACTGGGCAACACCATCAACAAATGAATTAGTAAAGCGTGCTCTTAATCCCATTTATAAGGGAGAGGGAAATATTATTCTTCTCCATGATGCGGGAGGGAATCGTACACATACAGTAGAGGCGCTCCCAATCATTATTAAAGACCTAAAAAAGCATGGATATAGTTTTGTAACAATTTCAGATTTAATGAATAAAGAACGAGATGAAATTATGCCTCCTGTTTCTTCTGAGGGGAAGCAATATTTACTTTACAATAAAGCTGTCTTTTCAGGAGCGGGATACTTTAAACATATATTAACTACTATTTTTTATATTGCTATTGGATTAGGGATTTTTCGATTTTTATTCTTAATTTATTTTGCATGGAAGCAGAAAAGAAAAACGTTATCTCGCTATATTAATTCGTCTTATCAACCTTTTGTTAGTGTTGTCATAGCGGCATATAATGAAGAAAAGGTGATAGCCAAGACGATTCACTCAATTTTGAATAGTAATTATAGAGAATTTGAAGTTATTGTTGTGGATGACGGATCGACAGATGGTACGTCAAAAGTAATGAAAGAAACATTTTATAAACACCCTAAAGTTCGTTTCATTCAGAAAGAAAATGGCGGGAAATCATCGGCAATGAACCTAGGGTTTCAACAATCGCGAGGAGAAATCATTGTCACTTTAGATGCGGATACTATTATTGCGCAAGACGCTATTTCTTTAATGGTTAGACACTTTGAAGATCAGAATGTAGCTGCAGTTTCAGGTAATGTCAAAGTGGGGAATAGACGGAATTTGTTAACTACTTGGCAACATGTTGAGTATATTACAGGGTTTAATTTAGAACGTAGAGCTTTTGATGAGTTAAATTGTATTACAGTCGTTCCAGGAGCTATTGGGGCGTGGCGCAAGAAGAATGTAGTTGAATCTGGATATTTAAGCGAAGATACATTAGCAGAAGATACGGATCTTACTATTACATTTTTACGTCAAGGGCATAGAATTGTATATGAAGAAAAAGCGCATGCTTTTACGGAATCACCTGAGGATGTGAAAAGTCTCATTAAACAGCGATATCGTTGGTCATATGGTACACTTCAATGTCTTTGGAAACATCGAAAAGCGTTGTGTAATTCTAAACATAAAACATTAGGGTTTATTGCACTGCCTAACATGTGGTTATTCCAATATGTTCTGCAATTCATTGCTCCTTTTGCAGATATATTAATGATTATAGGACTATTTAGTAGTAATCCGCTAAAAGTTTTAGGATTTTATTTTGTATTCTTTTTAATGGATCTTCTCGCTTCTCTGTTCGCATTTAAATTAGAGGAAGAGAACCCAAAACCATTGGCATGGTTAATTTTACAACGTTTTATTTATCGTCAATTTATGACTTATGTTGTCATTAAATCTATATTCTCATCGCTTCGAGGAGTAGCGGTAGGGTGGAATAAACTAAAGAGACTGGGGAGTGTTAAACATTCCACGGAACATAAGGAGGCATCATAAAAGAGCGGACTATCTGCTCTTTTTTTCATTAGTTTTAGTTAGTTGAATGTAGAGTTGTAGCATAAAAACTGCTGCTTCTATAACGAGATTCCTATTCATTATGAATAGTGAGACAGTATGTTAAGCTAATCCTTTAGTTTCGGACAAAAGTTTTTTTATATTTTTTTAAAATGACGGACACAAAAACGCATATACCTTCGAATTATATATATGGATAACATAAATATGTATATAAAAGGGGAGAAATAAGATGAAAGAAAAAAAAGAAATGTTTCAAGAAATCGCTGAGGTGTTAAAGGTATTGGCGCATCCAGTTCGTCTATCTTTAGTAAAAATAATGCTTGCAAAAGGTCCTACTAATGTAACAACAATGTATGGGGATTTACAAATGCCTCAAAGTACAATTAGTCAACATTTATCTAAACTAAAAGCTGCTAAAATGGTTACAGGTACTCGGAAAGGATTAGAAATTTATTATGAGGTAACTGACAATCGCACAAAATCAATATTAGCATGTTTAGTTTAAATAATGACTTCTATTTCAAAATAAAAAACGCTATTCTTTTCTATGATTTTACAGAGAGAATAGCGTTTTTTATTTTTAAGGAGTATCTTTTTATATGCCTATAGAATGGAGTGAAAGGTTTATGGGTTTAAATGTACCTACTATTACCTTAGGTTCTAATGCGTCTAATAATGAAAAAATTCTCGGTTTAGGGGTGCTTCTTTATAGCTTACGTACAATTGAGATTAGAAAAAGTAGAGCGAGCGCTTAATGAGGCGGAAGTAGTGTTTATATGCGAAACTTTATAGAAATCTCATTTTTCTAATTGTATCTTTTTAGATTGATGGATGTGGGGTCACGTCCATCAATCTAAGAAAACAAGTTAGCTAAAAAACAATGAAAATAAACTTTATAAAAACAAAAAATATGAACGTAGAGGATGAAACAAAGTATATATTGCTTTTTTAGTCATGTAATCTTTTAATTTGATGATCTTTTCCCCATTCAAACAGATTATCCATTATTTGCATTAAAGATTTTCCGTATTCACTTAGTGTGTACTCAACCTTTGGTGGTACTTCTTGATATACGGTACGATAGATAATCCCATCAGCTTCAAGTTGCCGAAGTTGTTGTGTAAGAACCTTTTGTGTAATGTTTGGGATTTCTCGTTTAATTTCATTTGTTCGCATTTTTCCATCCGACAAAATACATAAAATATGAACTTTCCATTTTCCACCGATTACATCGAGTGTTGTTGCAATTGGGCAATTATCATTTTGATTCATATAACACCTCCAAAGGTACTTCAAGGTTCCTATAGTACCTGAAAGTACGTACTTTTCAATTATATGTAACTCATTCATACTAATACGTAAAGGATTGATTAATTTATAAAGGGGCTGGAAAATGATGAGAACACTTGTAATTGTAGCACACCCTCATATTGAAAAATCAAAAATTAATAAAAGATGGATAGAAGAACTTGAGAAACATTCAGATGAAATTACGGTGCATGAATTATATAAGGTGGCACCAAATTGGGAGTTTAATATTGAAGAAGAGCAAAAGTTATTAGTAGAACATGACAGATATATATTTCAATTTCCGCTTTACTGGTACAGCACACCACCATTATTAAAAAAATGGTTCGATGATGTATTAACATATGGATTTGCGTACGGATCACAAGGAGATAAAGTGAAGGGGAAAGAATTTGGTGTAGCTATTTCTATAGGTGGATTAGAAAAAGACTATGAAAATAGTGGGATTACAATGGATGAGTTGACGAAACCATTCCAAGCTACATGCCTATATACAGGTATGGAATTTATACCTTCCTTTTATTTATATGGTGCAGAATATAAACTAAGTGATGAAGAGATTGATAAAAGTGCACCTGAGTATGTGCAATATGTAATGAACAAGAAGTATTCTAATATATAATGAAAAATAGCCATTTACTTGTGAAGTAAATGGCTATTTTATATTTTTCTTATATTCACTAAGTGTAATCTTTAGTAAATTAATAGTTAATCTGGTAAAATAAAAAACCTAACATATATAAAGGGGAGTTTTACTTGAGAACGATGCGACAATTATTACAAAAGAGAGCAATGCAGTCACCAAATTTGGAAGCGCTTGTAGGAGGGAAGAAAAGATATTCGTTTCAGCAATATAATGAACGAGTAAATCAGCTTGCACATTATTTGTTACATAATGGTGTGCAAAGAGGAGATCGTATAGGAATACTATGCAAAAATAATCACCCATTTCCAAGCGTTATGATGGCAAGTTTAAAAATTGGAGCGGTATTTATTCCGCTAAATCATCAGCTTACTGTATACGAATTAGAAACAATTGTAAAAGAAGCGAAATTAAAAGTGTTAGTTATTGATGAAGAATTTAGTGAAGTGTTATTAAATGTTGATGCTGTTAAAGAAATTCCTTATGTAATTCAAACGACAAAAGAAGGTTTTGGTTCATTTGAATTAGAGCTGCAAAAACAGCCAACGACAGAACCGAACGTAGAAGTTCATGAAGAAGACGACGCCATTTACTTATTTACTTCAGGAACGACTGGACAGGCGAAAGCATGTGTAATTGGACATAAAAACTTACATCACTATTTTGCTGAAATTGCGGGACAAAGAGAAATCCCAGCAGGTGAACGCTTTTTATCTGTGCATCCATTGTTCCATATGAGTGGCGTGCTTTCTATTTTAAATTGTATTTATCATGGCGTTACGATGATTTTCTTAGCTGATTCGAATCCTGCTATTATTTGGGATAAGATTGAAGAAGAGAAAATTACTACGATGCTTGCGTTCCCTGCTGTTTATAGTTACATGCTTGATGAATTAAATAAAAAAGAACGTAATATTTCAACCTTTAAAGTAGCACAAAGCGGTGGTACAAAAGTGCCAGAAACACTCATTCAAAAATATATGGAAAAAGGAATATATATGGTGCAAGGTTATGGTAGTACAGAAGGTTGGGTTGTAACCTCATGGCATCCAATGATGGGAAAAGAAAAGATGTCTTCTGTAGGAAAGACCTTGAAAAATGTAGAGGTGAAAATTGTTCATCCGGAAACAGGACATGAACTAACAACAAATGAAGTTGGAGAGATTCATGTGAAAAGTCCATACATGTTTAAAGGGTATTGGAATAATGAAAAGGCGACAAAGAAGGTAGTAAAAGATAACTGGTTTAACATGGGCGATGCTGGCATGATAGATGATGATGGATTCCTGCATATTATGGGAAGATATAAAGACGTTATTATACGCGGTGGTGACAACGTATATCCAGATCAAGTAGAAGATGTTATTCATGAAATACAAGGTGTTTTAGAAGTTGCAGTAGTTGGAGTTCCAGATGACTTTTGGGGAGAGGTTCCAAGAGCTTACATTGTGAAGGATGGCGAAACAACATTAACAGAAGAAAGTATTATTCAGTATTGTAAGGAGAAGTTAGCAAGTTATAAAATACCAGAAGTAGTATTCATAGACGAGTTACCGAAAAACGCTTTAGGAAAAGTGTTGAAGAGGGAATTACGAGATGTAGTTCTTGTGAAATAGAAAATTATAAAACGATGGAGAACCCAGTTATGTATAAGGCATGACTGGGTTTTTATGTATCAAAAACATAATGATTTACTAGATTTTGTATTTTGTGTAAGATAATAAAGAATATTCGAAAAACAATTGAGGGAAGAGATATAAATGAAGCTGCCGCTATTACAGGTAGAGACAGAGAGACTGATGATCCGTCCGTTCCAAAATGATGATTATGAAAGTTGGTTAGATCAATTTTCTTATTGATTATAAAAATAAAGAAATGGACAAATAAGGGGAAAAGAAAATGAAGACTATAAACGTATTTCATTATGACGCATTTACGAATAAACCAAATAAGGGAAATCCAGCAGGTATTGTATTAGAAGCAGATGGATTAACGGAAGAGGAAATGCAAATTATTGCTGAAAAAGTTGGATATAACGAAACAACTTTTGTTCTTTCCTCAGAAGTAGGAGATATAAGAATGCGCTATTTTACACCTGGTTTTGAAATGGATTTATGTGGTCATGGGACAGTAGGGACGATATATGCCTTGCGCGAAAAAGGTTTATTAGAAGAGAAAAGTAACCTTACGATTGAAACGAAGGCAGGGATTTTACCGATACAAATAGGTGTAAATGAAAATGGAGAAACCTTTATTAAAATGAGGCAGACAGCACCTCAGTTTAAAGAATTTACAGGTTCAAAAGAAGAATTAGCTCATAGTATTGGTTTAGAAGTAAATGATTTAGATGTAAGTTTACCGATAGTATATGGAAGTACAGGAAACTGGACTGTAATTGTGCCGATTAAAAATCTAGATGCGTGTGAGAGAATGAAACCTAATAATGCTGCATTTCCATCGGTATTAAAAGAAATACCTAATGCTTCTATTCACCCAATTTGTCTAGAAACTTATGATGAACTAGCACAAATGCATGGCCGTCATTTCTCGTCAGCTTATGCTGGGACGATTGAAGATCCAGTGACAGGAACAGCTTCAGGTGTAATGGGAGCGTATTATGCGGAGTATTTAGAGAAAGATTTTGAACATGAATTGGGTTTAATCGTTGAGCAAGGACAGGAAATAAATAAAGATGGCCGTGTAACTGTTTATGTAACGAAAGGGATAGAAAACGAAAAGTTACAAATAGATATTGCTGGAACAGCGGTGTATGTGAAAGAGTTTGAAGTTTCAATATAAAAAAAGAAAGCCCGGCATACATCCGGACTTTCACTATCTGTTCAATACTTCAATATACGAAGCATCTCCAGTTGTTCTTAAAGCAGAGCGAAAATTGTTATTTTCTAGCGTTTTAGCGACTTGTTGTAATTGCTGTGCATCATCATGATGGATAAGTAAGCTGTCAGCACCGCTTTCTTCTATATGAATATGTTCGACGTTTCCAATGGCATCATGTACAGCTTTTAAAAATTCAGGTTTCATGGTGTCCTCCTATATGTATGTAACGTTTTTATTTAGTATTTCCTTATTTTTGAAATATAAAAGTAAATGAAAGGAGAAATAAAATGAATATAAAGCAGTTTAACGAACATATAACATCACTATTTGGAGAGCATCTTCATAAATACGGCGATGATGAATATGGTTTTACTCATATAAGTAAAGATGAATTTCACAAAATCGGTTACACAACAAATTTAACGTTAGAAACTATTGAAGAAGCGTATAGAAATGGAGTCGATATGATAGTTACACATCATGCGCCGTGGAGTTTTTTATTTGGTATGGAAGAGGCTTGTATTGAGAAATTGAAGCAATATGAAATGAATCATTTTTGGGTTCATTTGCCGTTAGATTTTGTAAAGTTTGGCACATGTACATCGTTATTTAACGGAATTGGGATAGATACAATACTGGAATATTCCACGTATGAGGAAGAAGAACTACCGGGAATAGGAGAATATAAAGAAGCGATTCCTTTTTCAAACTTAGTTGGAAAACTTGAAGAAAGAATGGAAGAGAAAGTGAAGAGCTGGAGAAATCACGATAAACCAGTAAAACGGATTGCGATTTTAACCGGTGCAGGAAACAATACAAATTTGATTGAACGTGCATTAGAAAAAGGGTGTGACACGTACATAACAGGTGAAAAAACATTATATACAGTGCAACATGCGAAATTTAAAGGGATTAATTTAATTGTAGGCAGTCATACGTTTACAGAAGTGTTTGGTGTAGAAAGTTTGGCTCATAAGTTAAAAGAAAGAGATAATTCAATAGAAATTACTAGATTAAATGAAGAACATTTGGAGTGAAGAAATTACATCGCATTACCATCAATGGAATGAACTATATGATGGAATATTGAAAGACGCAGTTGCAATGAGATAAAATTATCTTTTGTTATATTAAGATTTTTAGGAAGAATTCCCTTATGTTTGTCAAATAATAGTAAAGTTGTCTTTTGAATTAAGGGAATATTCGGAGTTAAAGGGTGAGAGAATGGATATTTCAATAATCACTGCACAACTAGTTAAGGAGAAAGTGATTTCACATTATCCAAATAGTGTAAAAGTGTTAAACGGGGGAACAACAAGTACTATATATTTGTTAGATGAACAATACGTTGTAAAGTTGAATGAATCGGATGTCATACGTGAAGAAGCTTATTTTCTTCAGTTTTATAAAAAGGATGAATTATTTCCAAAGCTTTTTTATAAGGAACCTTTAAATCGCTATATTGTTTACTCATTCCTTGAGGGCACAACTTTTTGCAAACTAGGCCATAAACGGAGCGTTCTTTGTAAACTTGTAAAGGAAGTTATCAATAAGTATGAAGTAGCTACAGAGATTGATGGCTGGGGATGGAAAGAAAACCTAGTTCAATCTTGGAATGAATTTTTAACGACAAATGTGATGGAAGCTCATGAAAATGTAAGACGTTACATAAGTGAGGAAGCGTATAGAACGGTTTTTAAGTTAGCAAATAGTCCAAGTAGGGGGACTGGAATAAATCAGCCATTTTTATTGCATGGTGATCTTGGATTTCATAATTTTATATTTCAAGAGAATAAACTGCACGGTGTAATTGATCCTTTACCAGTGTTAGGAGATCCTATATATGATTTAATTTATGCGTTCTGTTCAACTCCGGAAGATTTAACAAAAGAAACGATTGGTTATGCGATGAAACAATGTGTATTTCATAAAAATGACCGTGATTTATATGAAGAGATAGTCATAGGATTATATTTGCGTATAGATACATGTTTACGGCACCACCCGAAAGATTTAGAAGATTATTTAGCAGCTTGGCGTTATTGGATGGGTGAGGTTGAGGTGACTTTATAGTACAAATATTTTTAGGGGAGATGGTGAGATGAATGTTGTAGAAGCGAAAAAGGATTTACTGTAATTCCATTATCGGTTACATTTGTCTATTTACTTACTTTTATAAGTTTATTAATTGAACATAAAAAAGCAGCTTAATAAAAATTTAGGGATAGGGGGAATTATGATGAAAAATTTCGTTTGTACAACGTGTGGCGTGCAGTATGCAGCGAGTGTAGAAGAACCAGTGAGTTGTCATATTTGTGATGAAGAAAGGCAGTATGTGAATCCGAAAGGGCAGTCTTGGACGACTTTAGAAAATTTGCAAACAGATGATACATATAAAAATGAAATAATTAAAGAGGAAAATGGACTTTATAGTATTACGACAAAACCAGGATTTGCGATCGGTCAAACGGCATTTGTAGTGAAAACAGAGTCATATCGTTTACTGTGGGACTGTATTACGTATTTAGATGAAACGACAATTACGAAAATAAAAGAGCTTGGCGGATTAGATGCGATTGCATTGTCTCATCCTCATTATTATTCAACGCAAGTAGAATGGGCAGAGACATTTGATGTACCAATTTATATACATGAAGATGATAAAGAGTGGGTGATGCGTCCGAGTAGTCGTATTATTTATTGGTCTGGTGAGTCTTTACAATTAGCTGATGGGATTACTGTACATCGTCTTGGAGGACATTTTAGTGGTGGTTCTGTATTGCATTGGGAAGAAGGTAATGATGGAAAAGGGATTTTGTTAACAGGTGATATTATTCAAGTTGTAGCAGATGAGCGGTGGGTAAGCTTCATGTACAGCTATCCAAACTTAATTCCACTACCAGCGAGGAAAGTGGAAGAAATGGTGAATCGAGTGAAGCCGTTACAGTTTAATCGTTTATACAACGCTTTTCATCGAGTAGTAAAAGAAAATGCAAATGAGGCAGTTGAACGTTCTGCTGACAGATATATAAAAGCAATAGAAGGAAAGTTGTTTCATACGTAAAAGGAGAGTAGCTTAATGAAAACGTTAGTATGTTTTGGAGATAGTATTACAGCTGATGAAACATTTTTTGATGGAATTCCGAGATTAACACCACGTTTGCAAGAGATGTTTCCGAACTGGAAAGTAGTGAATGCAGGTGTTCCAGGTGATAATACATTCGATGCGTTAAATAGGATTGAAGAAGATGTAATATTATATAAACCAGATTTCGTAACAGTTTTTCTTGGTACGAATGATGCAGTTTCTTTTTCTCAAGTGTCATTACAAGCATATAAAGAAAACTTAGAGAAGATTGTGAACCATATTTCGTCAGGTAAAGTGCTGCTTATTAGCCCTGCGCCAGTTGATGAAGAGAGGCAGCATAATAGAACAAATGAAGTGCTCTGTCAGTATGCAGACGTGGTGGAGAAAGTGGCGAAAGAAACAGGAAGCTATTTTCTAAATTTGTATGCTGAAATGATTCAAGAACTGAATTATAAAAGGTTTGTAGAAAATGATGAAAAAGATGGATTACACTTTGGTCCAGAAGGTTATGAGTATCTAGCGAAGTTAATTGGTGAAAAGTTAAAAGGGATTTTATAAAAAAAGCAAAGCGATATCGCTTTGCTTTTTCGTATTTCTTTCGTAGTCCATAAACTTATTGATTGCTGTAATTTGGACAGATATTTTGCATTTTTATCCCGCATTAACTGCCCGTAAATGCCCGATTGGTGAGGGCTAATAATCAGTGGGGGATGAACAAAAAAAACCTGATTAAAGTTTCACTTTATGTGGGTAAAAGGCTAGTGCTGTTTTAAAGTAATATAAATTTATTTTTAAAAATTTATATTTCGTAGTTGAAAATTAATAATGGTGTAACTATAATAGTTACAGTAAGTTTGTTATTTTGAAATGTCCACATTGAATTACAAGAATGAAGGGAGTTTTATGTAAATCAAAAAGCTATAAAATCTATTAATTTTTATAATAAGATAAAATACTTTTCAGTTCATACACATTATTAAATATGTTATTTCTAATAGAAAACTAGAGGTGGAAAAATGAAAAAATTTAAAGGTATGTTAATATCATCACTTGCAATTACAACTTTTGCTGGGGTAGGTACGACATTTGTAACAAATACAGTATATGCTGCTAATGACGATTCTAGTAAAATACAAGTTCGTTCTAATAAGAGTATAAACACAACAACTGGCTCGAGATTGCCTGTATTATCAGTCAATCCTTATGATGAACCTAGATTTTCAAGACAGGGATATCTTGAAGAGGCACCTTTAGGAATTAATGCTCCTTATGCTTGGGGAATTAAAGGAGGAAATGGCCAGGGAGCAACTTTTGTAGATTTGGAAGAAGGCTGGTTATTAAATCATGAAGATTTAGTCGGTCAAAATATTGAATTTATGTCTGGAAAAATGAGTAATGATCTTTCTCACGGTACTTCAGTTCTAGGTGTTGTTTCGGCAGCTGACAATGGGATTGGGAACATTGGGATTGCACCAAAAGCAAAGGCAAAAGTAATTTCAGTGATCCGAGATAATGGGAGAATCGATGTAAGAGATGCTATTTTAAGTGCCGTAGATTCTTTACAGGCTGGAGATGTTTTATTAATAGAAGAATCCTTTAAATATGATGGATATGGAGATGACCCTTTACCAGTAGAAGTATACCCGAGTATATTTAACGCAATTCGCAAAGGTACAGATAAAGGCATTATTATTGTAGAAGCAGCTGGTAATGGTGGGATTGATTTAGATGAATTTAAAGACCGTAATGGTAAGCAGATTTTAAATCGAAATAGTCCAGACTTTAAAGATTCAGGAGCTATTATAGTTGGAGCATCTACTGCAAGAGTTCCTCATAAACGTTTAGCTTTCTCTAACTATGGTAGTAGAATTGATGTATATGGTTGGGGAGAGTATGTTGATACATTAGATACATATCAAAATCAAAATAGTAAAGGACAAAAAGTTACAGATCAGAACATAATTAATCGTTATACTTCTAATTTCCGTGGTACTTCTAGCGCTTCGCCTATAATTGCTGGGGCTGCTGTATCGATTCAAGGGATTGCTAAAGAACATTTAGGTAAGGCATATACACCAAAAGAATTGAGAGCAATTTTAAGTAATCCTAATACAGGCACAAAGTCTAATAACCCATCATCTGATAAAATAGGTGTTTTACCAGATTTAAAAGCGATTTTGTCTAACCTTGGATTTCATAGTGATTTGACTACCAATGATCCTATGGTATTTCCAGATAACGTAGAAAAAAATGAAGGAAAAGAAAATTCAACTTTCGTATTTCCAGGTGAAGAAACAAAAAGAACAGGTGATAAAAATTCAACTGTAACCTTCCCAGAAGAAGATTTAAAACAGGAGGAAAAAGAAGAGGGATTAATTGTTTTTCCTGATTAATAAAAAAATACTACCTTCCATTTGGAGGTAGTATTTTTTATTTCTTGTCAATAACAAGCAGGCATGAAATTTGTATTTGTTTATCTTTCATAATGAATTTAACTAAAAAAATCGAATATTTGACTGTTAATTTACTTTTTCGTCTCAATCAATTACATGAATTAATCTAGAAATGCTTGCTGTAATGCTTTCAGTCCATCGCTGTAAATACCATGAAACAGATTAATTGCCTCTTCATCACTAACCTCAACAGGAGTGAATGTACCAGACCACTCTACTAACGATGTGTTACTTTCAGTACCTTCTTTCACCTGGATTGTAGATAGATAATTAGTGACTGGGAATGGTGCATTCATGATTGAATACGTGTAGTAGCG
This sequence comes from Bacillus cereus group sp. MYBK95-2, assembly GCF_051915225.1. Taxonomy (NCBI): domain Bacteria; kingdom Bacillati; phylum Bacillota; class Bacilli; order Caryophanales; family Bacillaceae; genus Bacillus; species Bacillus cereus group sp. MYBK95-2. The sequence continues at coordinate 228,575 of NZ_JBQAEH010000003.1, forward strand.
CTCTTTATCATTGAATACTTCTAATCGTTCTATAATTGTATCCCCATCCGGATTAGCTAGATGACGTACACGACCGCCTTCAGTTAATTTACTGCTAGGTATATAAGGTAACCAGTCTGGAAGGGAGTTGAAACCTCCGATTAATTGCCATACTTGTTCAGGTGAACCGAAAATTTCCATAGATGTAGTAGTATGTGCCATATTCATTACGCTCCTTTTCATCCCGGTATTTACGGGTAAATAATCAGTGGGGGATGCTCTCACTGATTAAAGTTTCATTATTATTTTACGTTGATTGGTAGTGGTGCATTAGGTGCTACTAGTTTTTGTTCGCGCATTTCTTCCCAGAATGCTGCTGGAATTACTGTATTTAAGGCGTTTTGGTCTTCTACAATTCGTTCCGGTTTACTTGCACCAGGAACAACGGCAGCAACTGCTGGATTTGCTAGTGAAAATTGTAATGCAGCAGCTTTGATGCTGATTTCGTAACGATCTGCAAGAGCTTTGATTTTCTCAACCTTTGCAATAATTTCTGGCGATGCTTTTTGATATTCGAAGTGAGCGCCTCCAGCAAGAATACCTGAGCTATATGGGCCACCAACAACAATATCCATATTATGCTTTACAGCTGCAGGCATTACTCGTTGCAATGCACGTTCGTGGTCTAATAATGAATAGCGACCAGCTAATAAGGATATATTTGGTTTCGCTTCTTCTAAATCAAGCATAAGTTCAATTGATTCTACTTTGTTTACTCCAAGCCCCCAGCCTTTAATGACTCCTTCTTCACGTAAACGTGTTAGCGCACGGAATGCTCCTGTTCGAGCAATTTCAAATTGTGAAATCCACGCATCACCATAAAAGTCTTGTGCTAAATCATGAATGAAAACAAAGTCTAGACGATCTGTTTTTAAACGTTTCAAACTTTGCTCGATAGAACGAAGTGTTGCATCTGCGCTATAGTCATTGATCATTTTATTTTTGCGACCAAATTCGAAAAGCCCGCCTTTTTCACCTAAATCACGTGCAGATGGATCTTCTAATTCATCCGAAATAGTTCGACCTACTTTCGTACTTAAAAAGTAATCATCACGATTTCTTTTTGATAGTGCTTCACCAAGACGAATCTCCGCTAAGCCAGATCCATAAAGTGGAGCTGTATCAAAGTAACGAACGCCATTCTCCCAAGCAGCATCCACTGTAGCGATTGCTTCTTCCTCTGGGATATTACGGTACATATTTCCTAGTGGTGCTGTACCAAACCCGATTTTTTCTTTTAGTAATTTACTCATTATAGATATCCTCCTAAAATGTATTTGCAAAATATTTATTCATTGTGAATGGATGTGAAAATGAAAACATGTCATTTTATCGTCTGACAAAATGTATGAGAAAAATACTCACTTTAAAGTAAAGGTACTAACAGGTAATTTCTAACACTGCATGACTCACTCAACTCTTACAAATGCTATTATGAAATGTATTTTACATAATGAAAAGTACGTACTTTAAAGTGATATAGATACTAAAAAGTAATACAGGTACTTTTTGGTGCCGTACTACTCATCTGCTGTTTACGTATGCTATTATGAAACATGTTTAACAGGGTAAAAAGTACGTACTTTAAGGTGCTATAGATACTTAAAAGTAATATTTAAATATTTTAGCTTATTTGTCTTATAAAATTATTAAAGGAGATTTTTATATGAAAACATACAATATTCCTGTAGAGGCAACTTTAGAGGTTATCGGTGGAAAGTGGAAAGTAGTTATCCTTTGTCATTTAAAGAAAGACAAAAAGAGAACGTGCGAATTAAAACAATTAATGTCTGGTATTACACAAAAGATGTTAACGCAACAATTACGTGAATTAGAAGAAGATGGTGTAATCGAGAGAAAAGTGTATAACCAAGTGCCACCAAAAGTAGAGTACTCTTTAACTGATTACGGTCATTCTTTAGATTCTATACTCGATACTCTTTGTAACTGGGGAGAAGTTCATCTTGAAAAGAATGGGAACACATCTATGCTTATAACAGCAGCTGAATAAAGAAAGAAAAAACGAACGAGAATACGTTCGTTTTTTCTTTTTGTATAGAGGGAGATTTTTACGCAGCATAATTACTTTTTTGTAATATAGGTACTTTTTTGTGCTGTAGGAACTAAAATGTGCCGTATAGAAAATTATTTGTTTTTACGCAACAATAGAGAAGAAATTTAGAAAAAAGGAGGGAGATCGTGTGAAACAATACAATATACCGATAGAAGCAACTTTAGAAATTATCGGGGGAAAGTGGAAAGTCGTCATTTTATGTCACTTAACGAAAGGAACAAAGCGAACGAGCGAGTTGCAGCGTCTAATTCCTGAAATTTCTGTTAGAATGTTGACGCAACAATTACGTGAGCTAGAAGATGATGGTGTGATTACACGTGAAATCTATAAAGAAATTCCACCCCGAGTAGAATACTCCTTAACTGATTATGGGTGGTCTTTGCAAAATGTATTAAATCAATTGACCGTATGGGGAGAACGATGCATAGATAGAAAAAACACAGAAGTTAAGTGAAATCTCTATATGTAATATTGAAAACACCACCTAATGACGAGGTGGTGTTTTTCGTTTTAAAACTTTAGAAAGTTGTTATGATGAAAAGTAAAATTTTTGAGGACCTGTTTCAGTCATGGGTACTTAAAAGTGCCTACATCACTTTAAAGTACGTACTATGCTTCATAATATAACCGTTTTATAATGACACTCGTAGCAAGAAGTCAGTACAATAACGATTTTAAGCTATGTTCAAAAAGACTTATTAACTAGTATAGTTTTTTGTTCAATTTTTTAGTAGGAGATGTTTTTATGGTTGAAGAACTTTTTTATAAAAAAATACTCAAAAATCTGTTTTCAGATCCAGTTCAAATTACACTTTGGAATGGAGAAACAATCCAATATGGCGAAGGGGAACCTCAATTTCACATAACATTCCATAAGCCACTTTCAAAAAAAGAAATCGCTAAGGATCCTTCTATTGCATTCGGTGAAGCATATATGAATGGGGATCTTGAAATAGAGGGTAACCTTGAAAAAGCAATTCAATCTATTTATAAAAGGCAGGATAGCTTTTTAGGTGATAGTAAGTTGCAATATTTCAAAAGTAAATGGAATTTCTCAAAACAAAAAAATAAAGATGATATTGCTCATCATTATGATATTGGGAACGATTTCTATAAATTATGGCTTGATGAAACAATGACATATTCTTGTGCATATTTCCAAAATGAGCAAGATTCTTTAACGACAGCGCAGCATAATAAAGTGAATCATATTTTGAAAAAGTTGAACCTTCAAAAAGGTGATACGCTATTAGACATCGGTTGTGGGTGGGGTGAACTCATTACAGCTGCCGCTAAACAGTACGGTGTGAAAGCGATGGGAGTAACGTTAAGTGAGGAACAATATGCTAAGACTTCTGAGCGAATTAAACAAGAGGGACTTACGGATTTAGTTGAAGTATCTTTACTTGATTACCGCGATATTAAGAATCATAAATTTGATAAAATTGTTAGTGTAGGTATGATCGAACATGTAGGAAAAGACAACATTACGCAATACTTTGAAACAGTTAACAAATTATTAAATGATGGCGGGATTTCTCTGCTGCATTGCATTACTTCTCCGGCTAATGGTGGTGCTACGAATGGTTGGATTGAAAAATATATATTCCCTGGTGGGTATGTTCCTGCTGTGAACGAATTAATCACGAACATGACAAACGAACAATTTTTTATTGTGGATGTAGAAAGCTTACGTAGACATTACGGAAAAACATTACAACATTGGGCTCGAAATTTTGAAAACGTACTAGAGGAAGTTCGTAAAACGAAAGATGAGCGATTTATCCGCATGTGGCGTTTATATTTAAATGCATGTGCAGCTTCGTTCTTTACAGGTAATATTGATTTACATCAATTTGTATTTACAAAAGGGATTAATGATACAATTCCGATGACACGTTCGTATATGTATGAATAAGAGCATGTAACCAAGTAGCTCTCAAGTCATTGAGTATAAATAAAATGATGATAGGATATAAGTCCATAACGTAAAGTCGAGATGGGAATCAGAAAATGATTTCTATCTCGACTTTTTAGTATATAATTTTAAAATTAAAACTATATACTTTTAAAGAAAAAATATATAATAAATGTAGAAACGAAAATTTATGAGCAAGGAAGTTGAAGAACATGACATTAACAATGGGCTTTATTGGATTTGGAAAATCAGCTAACCGTTATCACCTACCTTATCTAAAGACACGTAATAATATAAAAGTAAAAACGATTTTTGTACGTCAAATAAATGAAGAATTAGCGGCTCCATATGAGGAAAGAGGTGTTTACTTCACTACTGATTTGGACGAATTGTTGAATGACAAAGAAATTCAAGTCGTGACGATCTGTACGCCAGCACATACGCATTATGAATTAGCAAAAAAAGTTATACTAGCCGGAAAATCAGTTATCGTTGAAAAACCATTTTGCGATACAGTAGTACATGCGAAAGAATTATTAGCTTTAGGACGAGAGAAAGGTGTAATCGTTATGCCTTATCAAAACCGTCGTTTTGATGGTGATTTTTTAGCTGTAAAGCAAGTAGTTGAACAAGGATTCCTTGGTGATATTATTGAGATTGAATCACATATTGATTATTTCCGTCCTGGTTCAATCACTCATGAAGCTCCAAAAGAAGAAGGTTCATTTTACAGTTTAGGTATTCATACGATGGACCGCATGATTTCACTATTCGGCCGTCCAAATACAGTGACATACGATATTCGTAATAATGAAGTGGAAGGTGCGGTTGATAACTATTTCGATGTTGGTCTACATTATGGAAATCAGTTGAAGATTAAGCTGAAAACGAACCATATCGTAGCAAAAGATTATCCACGCTTTATCGTTCATGGAACAAATGGCTCATTTATTAAATACGGTGAAGATCAGCAGGAAAATGATTTGAAAGCGGGTATTATGCCTGAGAGTGCAGGATTTGGTGAAGATTCGCCGATGTATTATGGAATTGCTAAGTATCGTAATGCAAATGGTGACTGGATTGAAAAACAAATTAAAACGCCGCTTGGTGATTACGGTCGTTTCTATGATGCAGCGTATGACACAATTGTAAATGGTGCACCAAAACTTGTGAAAGATGAAGAAGCAGTAACGAATATTGAAATCTTGGAAAACGGATTTGCTGCCCCATCACCTTCAGTTTACAAACTTGAGGCTTTACATTTGAATGAATAGAAGAGAGTTTGCAGTATAAAGGAGGTATGGAAATGGCAAGCGGATCAACACAAGTAAAATACCTCGGCATTTATCAAAAGATTAAACAGCAAATTTTAGACGGTGAATATAAAATCAACGAAAAAATTCCGAGTAGCTCCGTCCTTGCTGAAGAATTCGATGTTTCAGCACTTACGATTAAAAAAGCGCTGGATCTATTAGTAAGAGACGGCTACATTATCCGTCGGCGCGGAAGTGGAACAGTGGTACAAGATTGGCATCAGCAGGAAAAGGCACGAATGATTCAAACTTTAACAGGTACGAAAGCTGTTTACGGTAGTGAGGTAGAAAGTAAAATTATCGAGTTTGCGATTGTAGGTGCTGATGAAGTAGTTGCTGAGAAATTGGGAGTTTCAATTGGTGATTTCGTCTATAAAATCATTCGCCTCCGCATCATTCACAGCATTCCGACGATTATGGAGCATACATGGATGCCAATTTCGGTTATCCCAGGTGTTGAAGCTTCTGTTTTAGAGGAGTCGATATACTCACATATTCAAAATAAACTTGGTCTTGAAGTAGGGACATCTGTTGTCAGGGTTAAAGGGATTCGCCCAGATGATAGGGAAAAGCAGTTTATGAACTTAACAAATCAGGATTTCCTAATGCGAGTTGAGCAAGTAGCTTACTTAACGGATGGACGAACTTTTGAATATTCTTATGCAGATCATCTACCGGAAACCTTTGAGTTTGAAACAGTCATTACGGCAAAAAAATTATAAAGAGACATAAAATAGGTTGAGGCAAGCATTGTCTCAACCTATTTTATGTCTTCTACAGTTATGATTCATCTGCTGTAATCAGCATGGATGTGTTCCCGGTTTTTTCAAGATGAACTTCTCCCCAGGAACAGAGGGAATCGAGTATAGCTCCTAAAGACGAACCGTAATCCGTTAAAGAATACTCTACTTTTGGTGGTACTTGGTCATATACTTTCCTTTGGATTACACCATCTTCTTCTAGTTCACGTAATTGTTGCGTTAACATTTTTTGCGTAATACCAGGCATTAAACGTTTTAATTCACTCGTTCTTTTTGTTCCTTTTTTTAAATGACAAAGGATAACAACTTTCCACTTTCCGCCAATAACTTCTAAAGTCGCTTCTACAGGAATATTGTATGTCTTCATAAAAAAAACTCCTTTGATGAATTTAGATTACAGTTGTGAGCCTACATCCGTTGCAATACTAAAATTATTTCTTTTTAGTACCTATAACACTTTAAAGTGCGTACTATTTATTGTGCTAAATATCGGTCATAATAACCGATGTAAGAGAGAAATAAGCAGAACGGCACTTGAAAATGCATATGTTACTTTTTAGTACCTATAACACTTTAAAGTACGTACTTTTTATTAGGATGAATATAATCCATAATAGCACTTGTAAGCAAGAAATGCGTGAAATGTGCTTTGAAGGAGCCATCATGCTATGGGGAATTTTACATGAGAATAATTTGTTGTGTTATTAAAATTAATCCAAGACTTAACAGTTGATTAATTGAACTGTAAAGTTTAAAATTACAGTAAGATTTTTAAAAGTGAGTTGTTAACGTCTGTAAAATGTAGCATGAATAATAGAGATAAATGAAACATTGCTGAATAATTAACATTATGTGAATTTGATTCTAAACTGTAATTTTTTTTAATACATTTCAATAAGCGATATTTAAAATGTACGTTTAATAACATTAAAGGAGTGAGTTAAATATGGTAATTCTATATACAACAGCAAGCTGTGCTTCATGCCGAAAAGCGAAAGCATGGCTTGAAGAGCATCAAATTGATTATATTGAAAAAAACATCGTATCAAATTCTATGACAGTTGATGAGCTTAAATCGATTCTTCGTTTAACTGAAGAGGGGGCTACTGAAATTATTTCAACTAGATCCAAAACTTTTCAGGACTTAAATATAAATATTGATGAGCTCTCGCTAAATGAATTTTATACATTAATAATTGAGCATCCACTAATGTTGCGTCGCCCGATTATGCTGGACGAAAAAAGATTGCAAATTGGTTTTAACGAAGAAGAAATTCGCAAATTTTTACCACGTAGTGTCCGAACATTTTTAAACATTGAACTGCAAAAGTTGGCTAATTAATAAGTAATAGTATGAAAGAGAAATTTTTTGAAAGGAGGAAACTGAAGGTGATAGAAGTATGCGTTACAGTTAATTATAAAGATAGAAACTATCAAACAAATGTCATTGTGAACAAAGATACGATTTGGACAAAAATTGAACAGTTGGCAGAAGAACAAGTGAAGAAACAGTGGGGTTTTTAAACTTAATTATTTAAAAAAATGAAGTTATATGCTAGAGATTATAACTAAATTCAAAATTTTTCAGGTATTAAATATAAATAAGAAATTTTCTTGAAAGGAGGAAGCAGAAGATGATTGAAGTATGTGTTACAGTTAATTATAAAGATAGAAATTATCAAACAAATGTTATTGTAAGTAAAGATACGATTTGGACAAAAATTGAACAGTTGGCAGAAGAACAAGTGAAGAAACAGTGGAGTGTTTAATTTTCTTTTTAACTTAAAAAGCTAAATGAAGTTATCAGATATAGGTGGGACGGGATAGAATATAAGGGAATTAATTTTTTATGGCAAGAAGCATTCCACATGTTTTAACGTTCTAACCAATCTGTAATATTTATGGCTACAGTATGTTAATATATGAGAAACAATATTTTTAATCGTAGGAGGAAAATCATGAACAGCGACTTTACCTTGGCCATACACAGTTTAACTTATTTAGCTTTACAGCCAGACCGGATGTCAACAAGTAATGCTATTTCAGAAAGTGCAGGTGTTCATCCAGTACGCATTCGCAAAGTACTAAGTTTGTTAAAAAAACATAAGTTTATACAATCGAAAGAGGGGACTGGTGGCGGTTTTATTTTCGCTCGCGATTTAGATGAAATTAATCTTTGGCATATTTATCAGATAACCTCTGAAGGTGCTTTGCAGCCGAAGTGTCCAGAATCAAACAATCAGTGTGTTGTAGGTTCGAACATGCGAAAAGTTCTTTTCGCTATTTTCTTAGGTGCTGAAGAGCATCTAGGTGAATACTTAAAGAATTATACAATGAAAGAAGTTGTTGACCTTATCAATCAAGAGCGTTAAGCGGCTTAATTATTATATAGCCGTGAGTTCTTAACACTTAAATGTAATGAAAAATATTACAGTATAATTTGTTTTTATATCTTTTTTATCGTCACAAAAAATATTTATAGGAAGGTGAAACGGTATGATGTCAAATAATAATCATGTTTTAAAAGTAGGAGATTGGGTTCGTGGAATATCAAATGAAGGTGAATTAATAGTTGGTTATATTGTATCACTTGATGATGTAGAGGATATAGTTACAATTAGTATTGTGAAACGTGACGGCCAGTACACAATAAACGAAGCGATTTTACTCTTTAGTAAACACGTTAACAAACTCCCTGAATCAAAGGTAATAAATAAGGAACAAATCCTTTATCTTATAGATCTTGCATTATTAACAGGGGATGAAGAATGGTTTATCGAGCTTTCTTCAAAATTAAACTCGATAAAAGAGCTAGTTAATGAGGGATTTTAAAATTTAAACTTTTGAGGGTGCACACAATCCGCCTTATGGGACACAATTACTTTTCGCATAAAAGGAAATGATGTAAAAACGATTCATTACTAATATAGAGATATCCCTGAAGAAGAGCCGAACAAACTACAATTAAGATGATATTGAAGTGATTTGTTTGTGTATTCCTGATAACGATAATTATGTAAATGAGCTGTCCATATGGGGCAGCTTTTTTGTTTTTTGCTCAGTGTAGCTTTTTAAATTGTATATGAATTCAATATTAATAATATATATCCTAAAATTTGGTTTTTGTATTTTGGGATTTTTTTCTTTTTACCTACATTAATTATTTATTAGAATATCTTTTATGTTTAAAATAAAATTTTTTGATAAAAGGGGATATAAGTATTTTTATAATAAGTCACCTAGAAAAACAATGTATTATTGTATTTTTTTACTAACTAATTCAGCTTTAAGCGATAAAAACAATGGCTACATGCTAACTGTAAAATATTATCCATATAAAATTATTCCTCTTTAATATTTCTGAAAATATAAAAATATTAATTTTATAAATATACACGTTATAATGAGGGCGTCGAGAGAAATTTTATTATCTCTGGAGAAAATATAAAAAATGCGATTATTAGTAAGAAAGGTGTGTGATTAGAGGCGAAATGTATGTAATGTGCTTCAGTGGCTTGTGTGAGCAATATCATCAGTGCTACCGAAGTTATGAAAGTAATGTATAGAATTGAGAAAGAAATGCCTCGCAAATGAAGAGAGGCCGGTTTAGCTAAAATTACTGTTAAAAGTAAAAAAGAGAAACCATTAAAGTAATACACTGTTATTAGAAATGTTGCAACGTATTTATGAAGTCTATTCTATATTGTTCTCTTAAGGGTTCTTTATATAAAGAGCGGATATTACGAGTAAACTTTTTTGTGAACGCTAACAATTATATTAGGACGCTAATTAGCGAATGTTTCAATTTGGATTCATTATGATGAAGGACATACAATGTGGGGCAACTTGTAAGGAATTCATTTTCCGAAAAGGGAATATTTGTTAGGTGCAAAGAGAGATGCAGGAATAGATACAAGGGGGAGTTATTATATGAACGGGAATACTGCAAAGAAAATAGAAGTTCAAGCTGAAAATACCGCACTAAAAAATGAGCAATATGCAGATCCGAAAAAGTGGCATAAGCAGGATACTACATGGGCACTCAGTCTATTTGGAACTGCAATTGGAGCAGGGGTGCTCTTTTTACCGATTAATGCAGGTTCAGGTGGTTTATTATCTTTACTACTAATTACATTGCTTGCATATCCAGTTATGTACTACTCACATAGGGCACTTGCTAAAATGATATACGCTTCTAATTCTGCTGATGAGGGGATCACAGGTACAATTAGAGAGTATTTCGGAAATAAAGCGAGTATCATTTTTAACATCGTATATTTCGGTTCAATTTATACAATCGTACTAATGTATTCGGTTGCGCTTACAAACACTGCAAGTAGTTTTATCGTGCATCAATTGCACATGCCAGAACCTCCAAGAGCTATTTTATCACTTGTATTAGTTCTTGGTCTTATCGCTATACTGAATTTTGGTCAAGATATTACTGTAAAGGTAATGAGTATGTTAGTGTATCCTTTCATAGTTTCTCTACTGTTTATCGCAATATCTTTAATTCCACAGTGGAATACGTCAATGCTTAGTTTTTCAGCTGTTTCAACTGCTTCAACAGGAACAGGCTATTTTGGGACGATATTGATGATTCTACCAATCATCGTATTCTCATTTAATCATTCACCTATGATTTCATCATTTGTTGTGAAACAGAGAGCTACGTATGGAATCGAAGCCACTGATGCTAAATGTGCGCAAATACAAAAGGTTTGTTATATCATGACATTCGCTGTTGTTATGTTCTTCGTTTGGAGTAGCGCATTGAGCTTGACTCCAGATGATATAAAAATGGCAAAAGAACAAAACTTATCAATTCTTTCATATCTTGCTAATGAGCTTAATTCGCCTGTAATCACTATTGCAGCTCCAATTATTGCTTTTGTGGCTATTACAAAGTCTTTCCTAGGCCATTATATAGGAGCATTTGAAGTAATGCGTGACATGATTATTAAGTTTGGTAAATCACGTGGAAAAGATATTGAAGAAAAAACAATTAAGACAATAATTCTTACTTTTGTTGTATTATCATGCTGGTTTGTTGCTTATACAAATCCAAGTATTCTTGGACTTATTGATTCTCTAAGCGGTCCTTTAGTTGCTGCTATCTTATGTCTATTACCGATGTATGCGATTCAAAAAGTGCCAGTACTAGCTAAATACAAAGGGAAAATGAGCAACGTATTTGTTATTATTGTAGGTGTACTTACAGTTTTAGCAAGTATTAAGTCATTATTCTAATTCACTATTGTTGATTTTAGTGTCAAAGTAGTGGAATATGAAATATCTATTTTTGGACAAACTTCTCAAGTTGGAGAGTTTGTCCTTTTTATTCAATCTATTAACAAACAGCCACCTTTCAGATAAGGTGGCTGTTTCGGTATTAATTTATTATTCACGTCTAAATGGACCTTTTGGAGCAATTAGCTCTAAATTAGTACCATCTGGATCACGGAAGTAGGCAACTCTTGTACCAAATCCAGATTTCAAGCCGTTTTCTTGAAAGATAATTGGTTCTCCATATGGGTGCTATCTTATGCACATCAGGCTAACAAAATGGATTGCCTCTGAAACAAAAAAATGATTTTTATTACTATAAAAAACGTAAAGTATCTGTTTTTAGAAAAAAATTAATTTTTATAAATTGATGGAGATATAACTTAATTCTTTTATATATTTAGTTAAATATGATTGTCAGAATGAACTTAAAGTAATTATGATTTCTAGAAATGCGAACTGATGTTTTGAATTGGTTTAAAGTTGCTGGAACAAAATAAAACCAATTGAGCAAAAAAACTTGCAAAAATAAAAAGAGAGATGTATATTAATTGATGTATCAATAATTGATATATCAATTAATGTTTTGACAAGAAAGAAAAGGAACGTTTCATGAAGGGAATGTTCGTAAATATCAGTGGAGAAGAACGCAAAATACTTATTCATGTTCTATTACAGATGCAAAAAAATGTAGGGAATATTAAAGAATAGAGAGTGTAGGGGGCAGAATAGTGTGGAAATAATCGTAGCTATTTTAGTCGGGATCGTAGCATTAGAACATTTGTTTATCATGATCCTTGAAATGTTTTTTATTGATTCAAAAGTAGCGAAACGTGTTTTCAAATTACCGAAGCATTTAGAAGGAGATCGAAACGTAGCCATTATGTTTGCAAACCAAGGTTTATATAATGGATTTTTAGCGGCTGGTCTCATTTGGGGACTTATACTTGGACTCAATCCAATTGGTTATATGGTCCAATTATTTTTTGTGATTTGTGTGGTGGTAGCAGCTATTTTCGGAGGTTTCACATCTAATAAATCAATTATTGTGAAACAAGGACTTCCAGCTGTTTTAGCAATGGTTGCCCTTTTATGTATGATATAGAATCAAAGTTTCTCAATAAAAGAACTCATTTTTGAAAAGAATACGCTATTCTTTCTTTAGAATTATAGGAAAGGATGGCGTTTTTGTATGTCTATTTCTATAAGTAGTGAATTATAACTATTCCCTCAAGGGACTCAATTGCTTTTTAGCTTTTGGATATATGTTCATCCATCTATGTTTCCTCCTATTGTTGGATAGTGTAATAATTGATAAAAATTTTGATGAAATTGGATTATAACGATTGATCAAAAAAGTTAGTGATTAAAAATATTATTCTTTAGTACATACATTTTTAAGATGTTAAATATATTTCATAATAGTCTCTGTAAGATAGGGATAAGTAGAATAGTACTTTTTATAACTTTGAATATCATTCATAATAGCATCAGTAAGAAGAAAACAAGCTTTACGGTACTAGTTACCAACGATGTTACAGCAGTTTATTTGGAATCAGATTGATTGAAAGGTTGTACTATATGGCCTAATAATTTCGAAAAAATGTCGGTGTGGCATAAAACAATTATGGAGGTTAAAGATATGAGTACTTCAAATTTGAATGAAATAAGTAAACAAATTTTAAAAGAGGAGGAAACACTTCAATTTTCCTCTTTTACAAATGAAGATGCCTTGCAACTAGGTTTATTTATCGTTGAAACAGCGAAGCAAGAAGGGAAATTGATTGCTGTTGATATAACGAAAAATGGTGTGCAATTATTTCATTTCAAGATGACAGGGACAAATGAGGAAAATACGAAATGGATTGAGCGTAAAAAACGAGTCGTTTCCCTGCATGATCGTAGCTCGTATTATATGCAGATACAAAGTGAAATAACTGGAATTTCATATAATGAAAAATATCTTTTAGATACTTCGGAATATGCTGCGTTTGGTGGATGCTTTCCTATCAGAATAAAAAACGTAGGGGTTATTGGAATGATAACAGTTTCAGGATTACCACCAGAAGAAGATCATGAATTGGTTATAAGAGCGGTGAAAAATCAGTTAAATCAGTAATGAAAGTATTTTTATACTTTCATATTAGATAATGGAGTATTATAAGCAATTACTAATATGTAAATCCTTATGAGATGTTAATTATTAAATAAGTGACCAGTATGGTTTCTACTACAGTTCATTAGTAATATTTAGTTAAATTTAAAATGTAAAAAGCCAGGTAATGCATTATTCATGCTACCTGGCTTTTTAACTATCAATTTAAGTTTATTTTCATGTTTGTGTAAATATGAAACACGCAGGATACATGAATAGAGAATGGGTAAAATAGTACCGAATGATCACTAGATTTTATGAATGATGTTATAAGTCTTTTTTAGGGAAATTGAAGGAAGTGATGTGTTTAGATTTAGAATGACTGGCAATGGGTGTTAGGAAGTTCAATGATTCAAAAATGAACTCATTTAAACGCATATTATCTTTGAGATGTATCCTTTTGAAGAATATTAAAACTTAGGAGGAAATGAATTATGACAAAAGATTTCTATACTGCACTGAAAGAAAGACGTACTTACTATGGAATTAACAAAGAGGTACAAGTATCGGATGAAAAAATTAAAGAAATCGTGGAGTTTGCTGTGAAATATACTCCATCAGCTTTCAATTCTCAAACTGCGCGATTAGTTGTATTATTTGGTGAAGCTCATGATAAATTATGGGATATTACAACTGAAACATTAAGAAAAGTAGTTGGAGATGGAGATTTCTCAGGAACGCAACAAAAAATGGATTCTTTTAAAGCTGGTTATGGAACAGTACTATTCTTTGAAGATGAGGCTATCGTTAAATCGCTTCAAGAAAAATTTGCTGCATATGCTGAAAACTTCCCAATTTGGTCACACCAAGCATCAGGTATGCACCAATTAGTCGTGTGGACAGGTTTAGAAGCAGAGGGATTAGGGGCATCTTTACAACATTATAATCCATTAATTGACGATGAGGTAAAACAAGAATGGAATGTCCCTGCTAATTGGAAACTAATTGCACAAATGCCATTTGGTAATCCAACTGCTACTCCAGGTGAAAAAGAATTCCAACCGCTTGAAGAACGTGTGAAATTTCATAAGTAATATTCAAATGTAATAATACGATTTAGTTATAGTAGAGTTATTCGCTCTTTTTCGGGATAGGACTATGCTATTGATGAAATCGGAAAAATACTATTATATTTTTAAAAAGAACAAGGCGATCATTTTTGATCGCCTTGTTTGACATTTGTACAATTAATCTACGCATTACGCTTAATAAGCTAAACAGCATGAATTATTATGTATATTATCTAGTTATAGTTACCAAACATTTTTCAATACTATTTTACCTATTGCATTATTCGACTCCAAATACTTGTGTGCTTGTGCAACTTCATCAAACGTGAAAGTTTTCGAATCTAGCAATGGACGAAGTTTTCCTTCTTCTACTATTTGAGTTAGTTTAGTCAAAATTTCCCCGCAAGCGTCACGTTTATCGGTATGTAATATTTTTAACGCCATAAAAGTAACGTGCAGAGTAAGTCCTTTTGCGTGTAAAGGAGAGAGGTCATGGGTTGAACGAGCTGCAATTGTTACGACAGTTCCATTAACTGCGGCAGCTTCAAAAGAATGATCAAGATTCTTGCCGCCTACTGTATCAAATATAACTTCAAATCCGTTTCCGTTCGTATGTTTTTGTACATATTCTTGAACAGATTCTTCTTTATAATTAATAGCTATATCGGCTCCTAAACGATGGGCTATTTCTATTTTGCTTTGCTGAGAAGCGGTTGTAAAAACTTTAGCACCTGCCCATTTAGCTAGTTGAATGGCTACGTGTCCTACGCCACCAGTAGCTCCATGAATGAGAACATTTTGACCAGGTTTAATATTTGCACGATCAAATAAAGATTCCCAAGCTGTAATTGCCACTAATGGTAGAGCAGCTGCTTCTTCCATTGTTAAATTTTTAGGTTTGTGAGCAATTAATCGCGCATCAGCAAGCATAAATTCTGCAAGTGCACCTCCAGTTTCTTTAAAACCTCCGGCACATCCGTATACTTCATCCCCACATTTAAATTTCGAAACACCTTCTCCTACTTCAATAACAATACCAGCTACATCGCCGTGTAATATAGCTGGAAACTCAGGAGCGACTGCTGAAACGGCACCACTACGCATTTTTGTATCGATTGGATTTACACTTGTTGCTTTTACATCGATTAGAACATGACCTGGTAAAAGTTTTGGTTTTGAAACTTCTTCTAATTGAAATACAGATGAATCCCCAAAAGAATGGATAATTTGTGCTTTCATAGTTTATACCTCCTGTTTGTGGTTATAGCATAGCAAAGTACGAAAAATAAGTATAATATTTTGAATTTGGTTAGTGAGAATTTTATATAAAGAAGAGGAAAGTGCATGAAATGAAATAATGTAACGTACTTCTAAAAACTACTGTAAAGCTTTTTGAAGAAAGGGTAGATGTTATTTTTGCAGCATGATTTATTCATTACGTTTATCCCGCATTAACAGGCAGTAAGACCCCCGCCTCAAAATTCAGCGAAAGCAA
The DNA here is from genome assembly GCF_051915225.1 of Bacillus cereus group sp. MYBK95-2. Lineage (NCBI taxonomy): Bacteria > Bacillati > Bacillota > Bacilli > Caryophanales > Bacillaceae > Bacillus > Bacillus cereus group sp. MYBK95-2. Next base: position 244,626 of record NZ_JBQAEH010000003.1, read on the forward strand.
AGAAGTTAGGTGGGAGTTGGGCTGCTCGTAAAAGCCCGATTGGTGAGGGCTGATTAAAGTTTCACTTTATTCGGAGCGACAGGGGATTTAGCGAAACGCAAAATTTACCCTGCTTTATATAAACTATTTAGTAATCAAAATATACCACAATCTATTTCGATTATCGGTATTGGCAGAAGGGCAATGTCAGATTTGGAATTTCAAACAAAGGTAGAACAATCCCTTGCTACATTTTCTAGAATATCTTCTGATGACGAATCAGGAGTAGAAGAATTTATTAGCACATTTCGTTATTGTCAATTAGATACAGCGAATATAGTGGGCTATCAAGATTTACTGAGCCTTGTAAAAAAGCGTGAAACAGAATTAAACATTCCTGAAAACCGTATGTTTTATCTATCTGTTATACCAGAAGTATTTGATGTGATTGCTTTAAATATTAAAGAGAGTGGATTGTGGGCTACAAAAGGATTAAACCGTCTTATTATAGAGAAGCCTTTTGATTATAATGTAACGTCTGCTCGCGAGTTTAACGGAAAATTAATTGAAGATTTCGATGAAACTGATATTTATTATATTGATCATTATCTTTGAAAATGAATGGTAACTAGGAATACACTTAGAAAAGTATTATGAAATAAATAGTATTTAATTCAAGACATTTTTATTGACGATAATAATTTATGTGGTTAATATATTAGACATAAGATTACTTAATTACTAAAAGTAATTAGATATAAAATATTTCGTTAAGTTCTATAAATAAGTAAGTTGCAGTAGAAATGCTTTGAATTGCCACTATTAATATTGGGGACAATGAGAGAGCGAAAGGTATAAAAAGAATTGGAATTAGATAACTCTTTGTTTTTTATAAAAACAGGAAGTATAAGAGTATGAGCTTCTGTACAATTCATTTTTAGTATATTGACGAGGATTATACAACAAGAGGGGGACTGAAATTGGAATCAATGACCTTTGTTTTATTTGGAGCGACAGGGGACTTAGCGAAACGCAAAATTTACCCCGCGCTATATAACTTATATAGAGATCAAAAGCTTCCAAAGCAGATATCTGTTATCGGGCTTGGAAGACGTCAAGTATCTCATGAAGATTTTCAAGAAAGAATAAAAGAATCAATAGAGACGTTTTCTCGTCAGAGGGAAGAAGGTACTCCGGAACTCGAAGGTTTTTTAGATAATTTTCGCTATTGTCCATTAGATGTGAGTAAACCGGAAGACTATGAGAGGTTATTACAAGTCGTTCGTGAAAGGGAAGAGGAACTACATATAAAAGGTAATAGAATGTTCTATCTTTCAGTTGCTCCTGAATTTTTCGAGACGATTGCTTTAAATATTAAGGAAAGCGGACTTGATAAAACAGATGGATGGAAACGCCTGATGATTGAGAAACCGTTTGGGCACGACCTTACATCTGCTCGTGAGCTTAATGATAAGCTTAGTCGCACGTTTGAAGAAGACGAGATATACCGTATTGATCACTATTTAGGTAAACCGATGATTCAAAACCTTGAAGCACTAGAATTTGCAAATCCTGTTCTCCAATCGATTTGGAACAAAGAACATATAGCAAATGTACAAATTACAGCTAGTGAAACAGTTGGGGTTGAAGAAAGAGCCGGATATTATGATCATGCAGGAGCCATTCGAGATATGGTTCAAAATCATATGTTACAAATATTAATGATGACTGCTATGAATCTGCCGGAAAAGGTTAATGCATGTGAAATTCGAGAGGAAAAACGAAAGGTAATGGAGACGCTTCGTAAAGTGAAAAAAGAAGACGTTCAAAGCCATATCATTCGAGGTCAATACTCTTCAGGAGAGATAAAAGGCGGGCAAGTTGTAGCGTATAAAGAGGAGCCAGGAGTAAATCCTTCTTCTAACATAGACACATTTGTTGCTGCTCGTTTGTGGATCGATAATCCATTTTGGATTGGCGTTCCCTTCTATATACGAACAGGAAAACGAATGAAAGAAAAGTCCACTCGTATTGTAATCGAGTTTAAAAATACGTTAAAACAGCAATATCAAGATAATAATCCAAATGCAGCACCTAACTTATTAATAATTGAAATTAGCCCAGGTGAGAATGTTTCATTACAGTTAAATAGTAAAAATCCATTGAAAAATGGAGAGATTGAACCGATGCGTATTAACTTTACTTGCGAGCAAGTGGATGTGGGAGTACCTGAAGCGTATGAAAGACTCATTCATGATGCGGTGAGTGGAGACGCTACATTCTTTGCACATTGGAGAGAAGTTGAATTGTCATGGGAATGGGTACAACCAATTCTTGAAGCGTTCGAGGAAAACTTATTACCGCTTCATGAATATGAGTCTGGTTCATATGGTCCAGAAGCGTCTAATGAACTGTTGCAAGAAAGTGGATTTAAATGGTGGTTAGATCAAGAGACGGAAAAATAAGTACTTTCTTTCATGAAAGCATTTAGGGGGACGATTACTATGACACAAAACATAAATCAATTAGCAGTGAATACACTTCGTACGTTATCGATTGATGCTATTAATGCGGCAAACTCAGGTCATCCAGGTCTTCCGATGGGAGCAGCACCAATGGCTTATGCATTATGGGCGAATCATTTAAATTACAATCCTAATCACCCAGAATGGTTTAACCGTGATCGTTTCGTTTTATCGGCGGGACATGGATCTAGTCTGTTATATAGCCTACTTCATTTAGCTGGATATGACGTTTCAATTGATGACTTGAAAAACTTCAGAAAGTTAAATAGTAAAACACCAGGACATCCTGAGTTTGGTCATACTCCTGGAGTTGAAGCGACTACAGGCCCGTTAGGACAAGGGATTGCTAATGCTGTCGGAATGGCAATGGCAGAAGCTCATTTAGCAGCGAAGTTTAATAAGGATGGTCACTCTATTATAGATCACAATACGTATGCTTTAGTCGGAGATGGTGACTTAATGGAGGGTGTCGCTTATGAAGCGATGTCAATGGCAGGACATATGAAACTTGGCAAGTTAATTGTACTGTATGATTCAAATGAAATTTCACTTGATGGTGAATTAGGCATTGCTTTCTCTGAAGATATTCAGAAAAGGGCAGAATCTGTACATTGGCAATATGTAAGAGTTGAAGATGGAAACGATGTCGATGCTATTACAAAAGCCATTACATTAGCGAAAGAAAATACGGATCAACCTACTCTTATAGAAATTAGAACCATTATAGGTTATGGAAGTCCAAAAGTTGCTGGAACGAACAAAGCACATGGTAATCCGCTTGGAGTAGAAGAAGCGACAGCGACAAAACAAGTGTATGGTTGGCACTATGAGGAAGACTTCTTTGTGCCTGAAGAAGTAACAGCTCATTTTAATGAACTGAAACAAAAAGGTATTGAAAAAGAAAATGACTGGAATGAGCAGTTCAATTCATACAGAGAGTCGAACCCTGCACTAGCAGATGAATTAGAAAAAGCGATTACAGGTGAGGTTTTAATTGAAGCGAAAGACATTCTATCCTTTGATATTGAAAAAACGATTTCCACTCGTGTTGCAAGTGGGGAAGCTATTAATCATTATGTGAAATCGATTCCTTCTATTTTCGGTGGAAGTGCAGATCTTTCTCATTCCACTATGACAGATATAAAAGGTGAAGCTGTGTACGCGGTAGAATCGTATGCTGGACGAAATATATACTTCGGTGTACGTGAACACGCAATGGGCGCGGCAGCGAATGGACTGGCTCTCCATGGAGGAGTAAAACCTTTCGTAAGTACATTCTTTGTATTTAATGATTACCTTCGTCCATCGATTCGACTGGCTGCACTGCAAAATTTACCTGTTACTTACGTATTTACACATGATTCGATTGCTGTAGGAGAAGATGGTCCAACGCATGAACCAATTGAACAATTGGCAGCGCTTCGAGCAATTCCTGGTCTAACAGTTATCCGTCCGTCAGATGCAAATGAAACAGCAAGTGCTTGGGCGTATGCTTTACAGCAAACGGATGGTCCAGTCGTTTTAGTACTGAGCCGTCAAAATTTACCGGTGTTTAATGAAACGAAAGCGAACATAGAGAATCTCTCTAAAGGAGCTTACGTATTAACACAAACGAATGAAAATCCGGATGTAATTTTAATTGCGACAGGTTCTGAAGTATCCTTAGCTACTAGTGCGAAAGCAAAATTAGAAGAAGATCAAGTTTCTGTTCGCATCGTTGCAATGCCGAGCTGGGAGTTATTCGATCGCCAATCGAACGAATATAAAGAATCCGTTCTTCCGTCTTCTATAACGAAACGAGTATCTCTTGAAATGGGTGTATCTCTAGGTTGGGAACGTTATGTAGGACAAGAAGGAAAAGTACTATCAATTGAAACATTTGGAGCTTCAGGAACTGGAGCTGAAGTCATGAATCTATTTGGATTTACGACAGAAAATGTTGTTCAAATTACAAAAAATGTGTTGAATTCTTAAGCTATGACTGTGAATACCTTTCTGTACATACTAACATTTCAGTGCTGAAAGGTATTCCAGATTGTAGTGATATGGATTTTTAATAAAAGATGATTTGAGGAGGAATTATATTATGCAAGTAGGATTAATTGGGTTAGGTAAAATGGGATTAAATTTAGGGAAAAATTTAATGGATCATAAACATGAAGTAGTAGCATTTGATTTAAATACGAGCGCAGTAGAAGAAATGAAAGAGTACGGGGCAACGGGTACATCTAGTTTAAGTGAACTTGTTCAGTCATTACAATCACCAAGAATTCTTTGGGTAATGGTACCACACGCTGTTGTTGATTCTGTTATTGATGAGGTTACACCACTTTTATCAAAAGGAGATATTTTAATTGAAGCTGGTAATTCACATTATAAAGAGTCTATCCGCCGATATGAGCAATTAAAGAAAGATGGCATTCACTTTATGGATGCAGGAACTTCTGGCGGAATGGAAGGCGCTCGTAATGGTGCTTGTTACATGATCGGAGGAGATCAAGAAGCTTGGGACATCGTTGAACCTATCTTCCGGGATACTGCTGTAGAAAATGGATTCTTATATGCTGGAAAAGCTGGTAGTGGTCACTTCTTAAAAATGGTTCATAACGGAATTGAATACGGTATGATGGCTGCTATTGGTGAAGGATTTGAGATTCTAGAGAAAAGTGAATTTGACTACGATTATGAAAAAGTATCAAGAGTATGGAACAACGGTTCAGTCATTCGTTCTTGGTTAATGGAATTAACAGAAAATGCATTTTCTAAAGATGCAAAACTGGATGAAATTAAGGGGGTTATGCATTCTTCTGGTGAAGGAAAATGGACAGTAGAAACAGCATTAGACCTTCAAACAGCAACGCCTGTTATCGCAATGTCTCTATTAATGCGCTACCGCTCATTAGACAATGATACATTTACAGGAAAAGTTGTAGCAGCTCTGCGTAATGAATTTGGCGGACATGCAGTAGAAAAGAAATAAAGTGAAACTTTAATAAGTAGGGGCTTTATTCCACATCAATCGGGCTTTTACGGGATAAGCATATTAAACATGTAACTCATCAACGTTTAAAAACTGGAGGGAATTGATCATGAAATTTTTTATTGATACTGCAAATCTTGAGGACATAAAAAAAGCATATAAACTTGGAGTTTTAGCTGGTGTTACAACGAATCCTTCTTTAGTAGCAAAAGAGGGCGTTAAGTTTGAAGACCGTATCGCAGAAATTTGTCAGGCAGTACCTAAAGTTGAGTCTGTTTCGGCAGAAGTAACGCCAGATGCTGTTACAGCTGAAGAAATGATTGCTCAAGCAGAAGAATTAATTAAAATTAACGGTGGCGATAAAAACGTCACGATAAAACTTCCAATGACGCTAGCAGGATTAGAAGCTTGTCGCTATCTTACTGAAAAAGGTGTGAAAACGAACGTTACACTTATTTTCACTGTGAACCAAGCACTTTTAGCTGCTCGAGCAGGTGCAACGTACGTTTCTCCATTTTTAGGACGTTTAGATGATATTTCTGAAGATGGTGTACTATTAGTTGCTAAAATTGCTGAATTATTCGATGTTCATCAATTAGATACACAAATTATTGCGGCTTCTGTCAGACATCCAGATCATGTAACTCGTGTAGCGATGGCAGGTGCTCACATTGCAACAATCCCTTATAAAGTAATCGAGCAACTTGCTATGCACCCATTAACAGACCAAGGTATTGAGAAATTTGCTGCGGATTGGGCGAAAGCTCCTAAATTATAATGCATGAAAGTGAAGGTGCTTTCCGAAAATTGCTTTTCATGAGAGGACAAATCCTAAGTAACTTCATCGTTTAAACTGGATCCTGATTTTGTAGTCTTACTACGTGAAAAAAGCAGAGATGAAAGTGTCATTCACTTTTAAAAAAGGAAAAATTGATCGCGCGAAGCGTTTATCACAATAACATTATAATTATGAAAGAGAAATCCCCTTATTAGAGAGATGAGTTATAGTGTATCTCTAATAAGGGAGATTCTTTTTATATAAATCATTATAATGTGAAGATGCTTTTAAACGTATAGCAATATGTAAAGGTATCTTTTACTCAAGTAAGAACTATATAGGTTCTTTTCATTATATAGTAATTATGAAAGGGTTTACATAAAGGGGGATTGAGTATGAATATGTACCTTTTAATTATTACATTATTATCAATTGTAATTGTTATTTTAGGGGTATCGTGGTGGAGATGGCATGCGTTTATTAGTTTAACGGTTGCAAGTTTGTTTTTAGCAATTATGTCTGGAATGCCAATGGATAAAATAGTGAGTGCTTATGAAACGGGAGTTGGAAGTGTTCTCGGGCATTTAGTAGGTATTTTAGTATTAGGTACAATTTTAGGGGAAATGATGGCAGAGTCAGGTGCTGGAATGCAGGTGGCAGAGTTCTTTATAAAATCCTTTGGGATAAAAAACTTACCATGGGCTATGTTAATTGCAGGTTTTATTATTGGAATCCCGGTGTTTTTTGAAGTAGGTATTTTAATATTACTACCGTTAGTAATTTCAATTCATAAAACAACGAAACAAAATATTTTATTGATAGCATTACCAGCAATTGCTGGGCTATCTGTCGTACACGGCCTTGTTCCTCCGCATCCAGGGGCAATTGTAGCAATTGGTATTTATAAAGCGAATCTTGGGAAGGTACTAATGTATTCACTCATTATTACATTTTTTGCAGCGATTATTGCAGGTCCTATATTTGCGAAATGGATTCACAAACGTGTAATTCCTGAAAATGAGCCAGAATTGATTCGTGTAAATACAAAATCAACGAAATTACCAGGAATAGGAGTTTCATTTTTAGTTATATTGTTACCTGTTATGTTAATGGTTTTAGCTGCAGCAGCTCCTTATGTGCCTCTTTCTACTACTTTGATGAAGACTGTCACATTAATCGGTAGTCCTATCATTGCACTATTGATTGCATGTTTTGCAGCGTTTTATTTTCTTGGATTTCGCCAAGGTATCGATAAAAAGGCTATTAAGAAGGTAACAGAAGATAGCTTATTACCAATCGGTTCAATTGTTGCGATTATTGGTGCCGGCGGGGGATTTAAGCAAATTCTTATCGATAGTGGTGTAGGCAATGCTATTGCTCAAATGTCTGAGCATTTAGCTCTATCCCCAATTGTATTAGCATTTATAGTAGCAGGATTAATTCGAATTGCAACAGGGTCAGCGACAGTCGCTTTAACAACAGCAGCGGGTATCGTTTCGCCAATCGTTGAAAATACAACAGGTGTGAACTTAGAGTTACTCGTTATTGCAACAGGTGCAGGAGCATTAATGTTTTCACACGTAAACGATGCTGGTTTTTGGATGGTAAAAGAATACCTAGGTTTAACAGTGAAAGAAACATTTAAAACATGGACAGTATTAGAAACGTTACTTTCATTTATCGCTTTTGGAGGAGTTTTACTACTCGATATGTTTGTTTAAGATAAAGATGTTTCTATTTAGATAATTGTGGCATACAACGTTATCAATAGATAAAAGGAATGTATTTTTATGGTGGGATACTGTAACAATTTTTTGTTAGGAGGAAGAAATGGTGAGCTCAAAATATATGATTGGTGTAGACATTGGGACAACTAGTACAAAATCAGTTCTATTTTCTACTGATGGATCTGTTATTGCAAGTCATGGAATTGAATATCCTTTATATTCTCCTACACCTGAAATAGCAGAACAAGACCCAGAAGAAATTTTTCGTGCAGTAATAAATACGATTAAAGAAACTATACAATCAAGTAGTGTACAGCCAAGTGATATTCTTTGTGTCTCTTTTAGCTCGGCAATGCATAGTCTCATTGCTGTAGATGAAAAGGGGAATCCATTAACGGGATGTATTACTTGGGCAGATAATAGAAGTGCAAGCTGGGCGGAGAAAATAAAGAATGATATGAATGGTCATGAAATTTACCTTCGTACTGGGACACCAATTCATCCGATGTCACCACTTTCGAAATTAGTTTGGCTACAGAATGAGCAGGCAGAGTTATTCGCAAAAAGTTATAAATTCATTTCTATTAAAGAATATGTTTTTTACAAGTTATATAAAGAGTATGTAATTGATTATTCTATAGCGTCAGCAACAGGGATGTTTAATTTGAAATCTTTAAAATGGGATGACGAGGCTTTACATGTTGCGGGAATTACAAATGAAAAGCTTTCAAAGCTTGTTCCAACAACGCACAGTTTAACAGGATTAGATGAAGAGCTTGCCAAAGAGATGAATGTACTTGTTTCTACGCCTTTTGTAGTAGGAGCGAGTGATGGAGTCCTATCCAATTTAGGTGTAAATGCAATTGATCCTGGTGTTGTGGCTGTTACAATTGGTACAAGCGGTGCGATACGTGCTGTAACAAATCGTCCTGTAACAGATCCAAAAGGTAGAATTTTTTGTTACGCCTTAACTGAAGAGCATTGGGTAATTGGTGGACCTGTTAATAACGGTGGTATGATTTTCAGATGGGCTCGTGATCAATTAGGCACTTCAGAGATTGAGCTTGCGAAGCGTTTAGGAAAAGATCCATATGAAGTGCTTACTGAAATAGCAGCAAAAGTGAATCCTGGATCTGACGGTTTATTGTTTCACCCGTATTTAGCAGGAGAAAGAGCTCCTTTATGGAATGCAAATGCACGAGGATCTTTCTTTGGACTCGGATTGCATCATAAGAAAGAACATCTTATCCGTGCTGTTTTAGAAGGAGTAATTTATAATTTATATACGGTTCTTCTCGCTTTAAAAGAGTTAATTGGCGAACCGAAAAAAATTCAAGCGACAGGCGGCTTTGCAAGGTCGGAGCTTTGGAGACAGATGATGGCGGACATCTTCCATCAAGACGTATATGTTCCGGAAAGTTTCGAAAGCTCTTGCTTAGGAGCTGCAATCCTCGGTTTATATAGTTTAGGTGAAATAGATACATTATCTGTAGTTTCTGAAATGGTAGGTGCAGATTTCCATCATGAGCCAAACATGGAAAGTGTGGAAAAATATAAAGATTTAACGCCAATCTATATCCGTCTGTCCCGTCAATTGGAAGAAGAATATGAAAGTATAGCAGCGTATCAAAAAAAGTGGGTTTAAAAGCTATTTACCAAGAAAATATGGTAACGTATAAAGAGGTACTCCGATTTTTTAGGATACTCTTTCAACATAAAATATTTTAAGAAGCATGATGGACGAAAAATATAGGGAGAGAGGGTTATGAAAATGAAGGATAACAAAGAGTTTATTGGATATGTTGGAACTTACACGAAAGAAAATAGCGAAGGAATATATAAATTTACGCTAGATGTAGAAGCAAAAAAAATTAGTAATGTAACACTTGCCGCTAAGCTGGATAACCCTACATATGTAACGATTAACCGAAATAATGAATATCTCTATTCCGTTGTTAAGGAAGGCGAATCTGGCGGTGTAGCTGCGTATTCCATTGATAGTCATACTGGAGAACTAAAAGCGAAAAATAGACAAGTAGTAGAAGGTGCTTCTCCTTGTCATATTAGTGTTGATAGTGGAAATCATACAGTAGTTACAGCGAATTACCATAAAGGAACGATTGAGTCTTTTGAAATAAATGAAGAAAATGGAACTGTAAATCCTGCTTCATCTATTATGGAACATGAAGGTTCAGGTCCGAATAAAGAAAGACAAGAAAAACCACATGCACATTACGCGGGGTACACTCCTGATGAAAAATATGTAGTGGGCGTTGATTTAGGGATAGATAAAATAATTACGTATGAAGTAAAAGATAGTACATTAACAGAAGTGAATCGTTTATCTGTAAATCCAGGAAGTGGTCCAAGACATATTACTTTTCATCCGAATGGAAAGTATGCATATGTGATGACGGAGCTTAGTTCAGAGGTTATTGTGTTAACCTATAATCCTGCAGAAGGATCCTTTACAGAATTACAGTATATTTCTACTGTTCCAGAAGAGTTTGATGAAAATAATCAAGGAAGTGCGATTCATATTTCTTCTGACGGCTGTTTTGTATATGCAGGTAATCGTGGTCATAATAGTATCGCTGTTTATAGCGTAGATCAAAATTCAGGTCAGCTTACATTTGTTGAACATACATCTACAGAAGGAAATTGGCCAAGAGACTTTGTATTAGATCCTACTGAAAAGTTCCTTGTTGCTACAAATGAAAAGTCACATAATCTTGTGTTATTTTCAAGAGATGAATCTACAGGTAAGTTAACACTTTTACAATCTGATGTTGTTGTGCCAGAGCCTGTTTGTGTGAAGTTTTTAAATATATAATTTCAGATGCCTAAACAAAAGCAAAGCGATATCGCTTTGCTTTTTATTGTTTCTTTTTCGGCCTACGTACTAATTCGCCGCCGCAGTTTGGACAAACGTTATGCCTTTCTTCTGTACATGGTGCGCAAAATGTACATTCATATACACAAATGTATGCTTCAGAATCTTGTTCGAGCGATTGATCGCAAATTTGACAGTTTGTTTTCATTTCTAGTGCCATAATAAGTCTCCTTTTTAGTTAGAAAATTTATAATTTAATTATAATTCATTAAATAGAAATAGTCCTTTTCAATTGAAAGGAAATCGAATGATAAAGTTATGAATTGAAACGGAAGATGCTGGTTTATTTTAAAATTGATTATTTATTACAGTTGGAATATTATGAAATAGTCAAAAGACAACAGGGGGTATAGATTTTGACTAATCATAACGATCATTTAAAAGCAAACTGCGAAAAATGCTTCGGTCTATGTTGCGTTGCATTACCGTTTGCAGCATCGGTAGATTTTGCAGTGAATAAAGATGGTGGTAAACCATGTTCCAACTTACAATCAGATTTTAAATGTAGTATACATAAAAATCTTAGAGGAAAAGGTTATAAAGGTTGTACAGTATTTGAATGTTTCGGTGCTGGGCAGAAGATTTCTCAGGGTACGTTTAAAGGGATTGATTGGAGGAAAGATGCAAAGCATGCAAGAAAAATGTACGATGCTTTTCCGGTTATGCATCAACTTCATGAAATGCTTTGGTATTTGAATGAAGCGATTCTTTTAAAGGCAACACAGCCAATTCATAAAGAGCTGGAGACCGCAATTGAGGAGACAGAGCGACTTTCGAATTTAAATCCAGATGAGTTAATGAAAATAAATGTTCCAATGCATAGGGCAGAGGTGAACATTCTTCTTTTAGAAACGAGCGAATTAGTATGGAAGGAAATGAATACTGCGCGTAAGAAACGAATCATTCACCGCGGAGCAGACCTTATGGGAGCGAATCTGAAAAAGAAAAATTTACAAGGTGCAAATTTAAGAGGAGCTTACTTAATTGCGGCTAACTTAAATGGTGCAGATTTAAGAGGAGCAGATCTCATCGGAGCAGATTTGCGAGATGCAGATATTCGCGGGGCTGATTTTACTAATAGTATTTTTCTGACGCAAGTTCAAGTTAATGCTGCTAGAGGGGACAAACATACGAAATTACCGAAATTATTGTCTCGTCCATCGCATTGGAGTGCGTAAAGAGTGAGGAGTATTTAGTGTGGATATATTTCAGTATTTAGAAGAGATGCAAGAGGATGTCTTTTCGTTAGCAGTAGAGCAAATAGAAGCGAAGTATTATGATATTTGTTGCATGTTGGCGTCTACAGAATATGCAGAACGAATTAAAGTAATTGATGTAGAGTCATATAAGGTAAGTATTCGAGTAGGTTTGGATGCAGCTGTAGAAATGGCTACTAATGAAGAAGCAAAAGCGATTTATTTTGAGTATGACCTTGATAACGAGTGGACTAGTCAGTTTTATATTTGTGAGGAGTATGCTCCACTTGAAGAAGAGGATGATGATTGGGCTTCTGAATGGACATATGATGTTGAGGGACCGGGGTCTGTAGAATTAGCGGATATGTATAATGAAAATGGCTTTGACACAAGTGAAAAAGCAATCGGTATCACTTTATATTTAATTGCTAAAACGCTGTGTAGTTTTATAAGTGTACGTAGTGAAGTGCAAAATAATATACCGATTTGTATTGGTTTTCACGACCAAGATCCAATAATGCGAACAGGCAGAGACTAAGAATCTCTGCCTGCTTTTTATTTCTTTTCAAAAGTAGTAATTAAAACGCTACATATAATAAGAATACCACCAATAAAAAAGTTACTATTTAATGTTTCATTTAATAAGAGCCAACCAAGTAACGATCCAACGATAGGTTGGAAGAAGAAAAATAAGGAACCTATGCTTGCATCCAGTAATTCTAATCCTTTATTCCAAAGGAAAAAGGCACCTGCTGTTGAGACGATTCCTAAGTATAATACGCCTAATATTACGTACGTATTTACTGTTCCGATAGAGGCCGCTTGTAGCTCCCATATCATAAAAGGTGTAATAAAAAAGAGTGAAAAGAAAATTGCGTACGTTGTAATAACTAAGGATGAAAATTGGATTGAAGCGATTTTTACATAAATAGATAGTAAAGCCCACGTAATAGCGGCTCCAACTAAAATGATTGTTCCAATAAAATAGGAGCCAATTTCAATATCCCATCCGATTACGATAATGACACCGATTGTCGCTATTATAGTAGATAAAAGTCTACGAGCAGTTAGTTGTTCTTTCAAAATGAGCGCTGCAAATATAACCATAAATGCAGGTGTAGCTGATGTAACTAACGAGCCTGTATGAGCGTCGGATAATTTTGTTCCGATAAATTGGCATGTGATCGAAATGAAATAGCCGATAAATCCAATCCAAGCGAATAGGAGCCAATCTTTTTTGCGAATGGTTACTTTTTTCTTTTGCTTTTTCTCAGCTAGTTTCAAAATGCCATATAAAACAACAAAAGCGATAATAAAGCGTAGCCAAACGAGTATTAGTGGTGGAATGAAATCGAGTACGTATTTGCTAACAACATACATACCGCCCCATATACTTGCTGCTAGTGATAAGCATATAGCTCCTAAAATTGTTTGTTTCATTTGAAGTACCTCCGTCTATTTTTAGGGTAATATGAGTTCCCTAAGACGAGGCATAGTGTATGTGTTATAAGCCCGTCTTAGTTTATAGACGGCCTACAGGTTGATCGTTTTCGAATGAAGTGTTGTAGTACATGAGTGCATTCCTCCTCTTTAAGTTATAATGATATTATAACTTAATTTTCTGATTATTGGAGGTTGTTATGAAATATATCGTTATAAAATCACATGTTAGCAATTATCCTAATCCAATTCGCTTAGAAGAGGGGGATGTAGTGAAAATGATAGAGAGTTACGCTGGTCCGGAAAACTGGGAAAACTGGATGTTTTGTCACGAAGAGAAGTATAACCGGAAAGGATGGGTTCCGGAGCAAATTATAAGAAAAGATATGAATGGAACAGGAATTATTATAAAACAATATACTGCGAAAGAATTAAATGTGAGTATTGGAGAAAGATTGATCGGATTAGAAGAATTGAATGGATGGGTTTGGTGCGAAGGAAGAGATGGTGAGAAGGGCTGGGTACCAAAGGAAAACTTACAAAAATATTAATAATAATATTTGATCAATAATTAGGAAACATATTTTTGCTTATGAGTATATTGGTTGTAGGATAAAAAGTAGATTAATAGAGAAAGAGGAGGAGATTATTATAACTACAACCGTTATTTCACATTTTTACAATGAAGAGTATTTATTGCCATGGTGGCTTATGCATCATACGAAACTTTTTGATCATGGTATTTTAATTAATAAAGGTTCAACAGATCGTTCCGTTGAGATTTGTAAAAAATTCGCACCGCATTGGGAGGTGCGAGATTCTGTAAATCCAGAGTTTGATGCATATGCGACAGATCATGAAGTGATGAGGATAGAACAAGAAGTACAAGGATGGAAAATGATTTTAAATACGACTGAGTTTCTTTGCGTGCAAGATAAAAATCAGTTTTGGAAATCGCTAAATGAATTGGGGGGGAGGATGTATTGGCTGGACGGGCTTATTATGGTTGATGATCCTAACTACAACTATCCTGACCTTAACTTTGGAATACCTTTAATGAAACAGCGATTTCATGGTTATTTACCAGAAGATTGGCCGTTATGGAGAAGAGGTAGATTTATTCATAATCATGAGCATGGAAGTTATACGGTTGGAAGACATTTATCTGCGCATGAATCGATGATTTATCCACCTCTTGCTTGTATATTATGGTTTGGATTTAGTCCGTGGAACGATGTGATGAGAAAGAGAAAGTTACAAATTGGTCCGACTCTTTCTGAAGCTAGTAAGCATGGGGGAATGGGGACGCACCATATTATTACGCCGGAAAGATTAGAAGAATGGTATAAGGAATTAGCGAGAGGAACGAAGGATTTACGTTTTAGTGACGTATATCGTTATGTTTTTGTATAAATGATTCCCACCATAAAATTGTTTCTTCTATTCCTGTATTTAAATCGTATGTTGGTTTCCAGTTTACTTCAGTTTTTAAACGTTCTACACTAACGCCGACGAATAAAGGTTCATCCTTAGAGAAAGGAATCGCGTCTAGTTTAATTAAATGTTCTTTTCCTATCTTTTTAGCGATGATAGAAGCTAGTTCTTTAATTTGTACAGATTGACCTGAAGCGATATTGATGGTGCCTGTAACGCCATGTTCTAATACTGTTACGAGAGCGTCAGCGACGTCACTCACATGGAGGAAATCTCTCGATTGTTTTCCATGTGTACATAGTGCTTCCTCATTTTTTAATAAGGAAGTGATAATGTTAGAAACGAGCCGATTACCTTGTTCGTGAGGTCCATACATATGAAAAATGCGGCCCCAACACATGCTGAGGCCTGTTTGTTGTGCATACGTTTCTAGCCAGGAGTGCAGTGCATTTTTACATAAAGAATACGGGGTTTTATAGGAAAGGAGCGGTGAATCTTCAAATAATACGCCGTTAAACCATTCGTATTCTGCGCCAGTACCTGCAACGACAACACGCTTTCCACCGCATATTGTGAAGTGTTGAATCAATGAAATACTAGACTTTAGCCAATAGTAATTATTAATAGATATATAGCATGCTGGTGGCACTGCTTCCCAAGCAAGGTGAATGAGATGGCTAGGCTGAACATCCGAAATGAATTGTTTTACTTCGTCATCGCGAAGCAAGTTTACTTTATGCCAATGGCAAGGGAGGTGAGAGGGGTTATTTTTATTATACGTGGCGTGCACTTCATATCCCTTTTGTATAAGTGAATGTACAACATATTTACCTATCCAGCCACTACCACCTGTTACAACAACTTTCTTCATGGCTCGATCACCTCAACTTCTGGAACCGTCACTAAAAATTTACCGCCCCATTCACGAATGAAAGAGCATTCTTTCATAATTTCGTCTTTCAAATTCCAAGGAAGTATGAAAATGTAATCCGGTTTTGTACGTTTAATTTCTGCTGGAGATTTTACTGGAATACGAGTTCCTGGTAAAAGGAGATTTTGTTTGTGAGGATTTTTATCTACTGTATAAGCTAGAAATTCTTTACCTATCCCGCAATAATTCAAAAGGGTGTTTCCTTTAGCTGGAGCACCGTAACCGATAATTTGTTTGTTTAAAACTTTCGCTTCAATAAAAAACTTTAAAATATTTATTTTCAATTGTTCGATGCGTTTAGAAAAAAGGAGATAGTAATCTAAAGTATCTAACCCATGATCGACTTCTTTTTGAATTAATTTTGTAACATTGGAATGGATAGTTGATTGGGCACTTAGATGGTTTACAAAAATCCGTAAGGAACCACCATGCGTTGAAAGTTCTTCTACATCAATAATTTTTAAATGATGATAACTTAAAACTTTTTGAAGGCTTATAAGTGAGAAGTAGGAGAAGTGTTCATGGTAGATGGTATCAAATTGGTTAAAGGATATAAGGTTTAATAAGTGTGGGAATTCAATTGTTATCGTGCCATCACGTTTTAATAGTGTTTTTAAACCAGCGACAAAATCATGCAAGTTCGGAACGTGTGCTAATACGTTATTTGCGACGATTAAATCAGCTTGTGGCAATTTTTTTGCTAAGTCATTACTGAAAAAATTTACATGAGTAGGAATTCCTTTTTTGATAGCAATTTCTGCTACGTTTTTCGCGGGTTCAATTCCCAATGTCTCGATATTTTCTTTTTTAAAGTATTGTAATAAGTACCCATCGTTACTTGCGATTTCAATCACTTTTGAATGTTTCGTTAAGTTGAAACGCTTAATCGCCATTTCTACGTATTGTTTAGCGTGTAGTAGCCAACTTGAGGAGTAAGAGCTGAAGTATAAATAGTTATGAAAAATATTTTGTGGGGATTCAAATTCATCTAGCTGTACGAGTAAACAAGAGTTACAAACAAATGTGTGCAGCGGATAAAAAGGTTCCATTTTATATGAGCTTTCAGGAGCTACAAATGAATTAGCAAGAGGGGAAACGCCCAAATCTAAAAAAGTGTTGGTTAGTAATGAGTGGCAAAAACGGCATTTTTTCTGTTCCATTTTATAGCCCCCTTATAAATTTTTGAATGCATCGATTTGTTGTCGTGTGAAAGATTCTATATTTTCACCAGATGCATATTTTTTGTACCAATCAACAGTCCAAGCGATAGCATCATCTGTTGATAACTTAGGAGTCCAGCCGAGTTTATTTACTGCTTTTGTACTGTCGAGTGTTAAAACAGGTGATTCATAAGGAGTATTTGTAGAGGAGGAAATGATTGTTAGTGGGTTATTCCATAATTTTATTACAGATTCAATGACATCATGAACGGTTCTGTTAGGTTCATTCATTGGGCCGAAATTCCACGCTTCTGCATATTTATCATCATTCCAAAGTTTCTCAGCTAAAAGGATATAGCCATGTAGAGGATCTAAAACATGTTGCCACGGACGGACGGCATATTTGTTTCGAATACACAAAGTATGATTGTGCAAATATGCCCGAATGATATCAGGGAATAATCGATCTTCTGCCCAATCACCACCACCAATAACGTTACCTGCTCTTACAGAGGCAAGCGAAGTAGTATTCGTGTGAAAAAAAGATTTGTGATAAGATGTTGCGACTAATTCAGCGCAAGCTTTACTAGCGCTATAAGGGTCGAAACCTCCTAGTCGGTCATTTTCCACGAACGCTCGGTCGCCACTACCGTCATTCTCATAACATTTATCGCTTGTCACATTAATAATGGCACGTACGCTTTCGACGGACTTTGCTGCTTCTAGCACGTGGACAGTACCTAAAACATTCGTTTTGAATGTATCGATAGGATTTTTGTATGAAGCGGTTACGATTGGCTGAGCTGCTAAATGGAATATTATGTCAGGTTTATGCTGCTTCATGGCATGAAATAAAGAATGGTAATCTGTAATATCGCCTTTCATTGTCGTGCACTCTTTTGCTACGTTACTTTGTTCAAAAATGTTAGGAATGGATGGGGGATGAGAAGAAAAGCCTACTACTTCTGCACCTAAAGAAGTTAAGAAAAGGGTGAGCCATGAGCCTTTAAATCCAGTATGTCCCGTAATAAATACTTTTTTCTTATTCCAAAAAGATGATGAAGCCATATTACCAAACCTTCCATGGAGCGTTATTACTTTCCCATAGCTCGACTAATTTATTTTTATCGCGCAATGTATCCATCGGATGCCAAAAACCAGAATGTTGATATGCGGCCAATTCATTTTTGTTTACTAACTGAACTAAAGTGTCTGTTTCAAAAACAGACTTATCTCCACTAATGTAATTGAAAACTTCAGGATTTAAAACGAAAAATCCACCGTTAACCCATCCGCCATCACCTAATGGTTTTTCTTGAAAAGATGTTACAGACTGTTTATCTAATATGAGAGAACCAAATCTACCAGGAGGTTGTACGGCAGTAACAGTAGCCAATTTTCCATGTTTTTTATGGAATGTAATAAGTTCTTTTATATTTACATTACTTAATCCATCACCATAAGTGAGGCAGAAAGGTTCGTCTCCGACATAATTTTGAATCTTTTTCACTCGGCCACCCGTTTCGGTATTTACACCAGTATCGATTAGTGTAACTTTCCATGGTTCTACACGATGAGAATGGCTAGTAATTGTATTATCGTTTAACTGTATTGTGAAATCAGACATGTGTAAGTTGTAATTTAGAAAGAACTCTTTAATTGCATATCCTTTATAGCCTAAGCAAATAATAAACTCAGTAATCCCGTAATGACTATACAAACTCATAATGTGCCATAGAATGGGTTTTGTTCCAATTTCAATCATAGGTTTCGGTTTTAAATGTGTTTCTTCCCCAATTCTTGTACCGTACCCACCAGCAAGAATAACAGCTTTCATTTTTTCCTCCTAAAATAAAAATTTATTATTTATACAGTATTCATGTTTTATGCAAATGAGATTGTTTTTGATTAAGTGAATGAAAATGTTTGAGGTGATGACGATGCAGAAAATATTACGGTTTGAATTTTGGAAATAATTCTTGATATTCAGGGTTATGACGGAGGTCTTGTGTTAGGTTACTAAGCTCTAAAAAACGTATGTCCAGTACTTCAGGAGATTGACCGTAATGTGTTTGAAGTCCCATTTGAACACCCCTTTTTGAAAGGGTAGGTGTAATTTGTAATTTTCTTGCCTTTGATTGTTCATTCCAAGGGCTAAAATAAAATTTTAAAATAAATGAAGGATAGTCATAAATTATATATCCGTGCCGCGAATGATGTCTACCAGGTAAATATGCACCGTCTAGATGATTGTGAATAAATCTCCAAGCACATCCGAGATTTGGGTTATAAGGGAAGACACCGTGGTATCGCTGTTCTACTAAGGGGATAGAATATCTAGGCTTTGAATAATTATAATTATGATTATCTATCATTAAAATCATTCTAATCGCATACATGTTTTGGCCTAGTGTATGAAGAGATGAAAAAAATTCTTCAGTATTATTACAACAAAAGAATTCAGTAGTATTTAAAACGATTTTCCAACCTGAAACTTCTCTTTCAATTTCCATCACTTCAATATCAGTATTAGTTGGATCAAACTCAAGAAATCTTGAATTTCGTACTTCCCAGTGGGGTGCTAATAGCTTACAAATTTCTACGGAACGATCTGTAGACCCTCTATTAATTAAAATGCCGTGATCGAATATTTTCGTGTGATGCATAAGCCACCATGGAAGTAGGTATTCTTCATTATAAAAATGAGAAATGATTGTCTTTTTCATAGTATTTCCCTCCTATACAAGCAATCATTATTAGTAGGATATGCTTTTAAATAAGAAAGGTTAAAAGGGGCAGATAATGTAGTAATTTTATTGTATAAGTGTAGATTACTCGTATTGAATCATCATAGGAGGAGATTGAAATTTTGTATAAATTGTGAATAATAAACCATCACGTTTGACTGTACAGTTTATGTATTGTATGATGTAAGTAATATAAACAAGGGGGGAAGATCGTTGGGAAGGTGTATCGAATCGGACAGTTGGCTCTCATGGCTCACGTGTCGAAACGAACGATTGATTATTATACGAATCTAGGTATCTTAAAAGCGGAGCGATCTCAATCTAATTATCGCTATTACGACGAAACAGCATTTGAGACATTACAATTTATTGAGAAGTGCAAAGAAATGCATATGCCGCTTTGTGAGATTAAAGAGAAAATCGAGGAGAAGAAGAAGCTGCTCGGTATCAATGAACACGTTTCGAAACAAGTGAATGAAGTGACAGACCATATTCATCGATTAGAAGTGGAGCTTACTGAGTTAAAACCGCTTTTAGATGAATTGACTGATTCACAACGTGAAAAAATATCGAAATCTTTATCAGGTCAAACGACAGCTTTAATACAGACACTTGCTCTATTATTATAGAATAAGTGAAATCCGACCTCTTTAATTTTTGTATCGGGCTATGTTTTCTAACAAACAAATAAGAAAACATTATAGTATACAGGAGGTGGACACCTTAGTTTTTTAACTAAGGGGATTCATTGGAAATATTTAATTTAGTCATGGTTGCGATTTTAATCGCATTTACTGGATTTTTCGTAGCAGCAGAGTTTGCGATTGTAAAAGTACGTTCAAGTCGTATTGATCAGCTTGTTGCGGAAGGAAAACGCGGTGCTTTAGCAGCGAAAAAGGTAACAACAAATTTAGATGAATATTTATCTGCTTGTCAATTAGGTATTACAGTTACAGCTATGGGATTAGGTTGGTTAGGTGAACCGACAATTGAAAAGTTATTACACCCGTTATTTGAGAAATGGAACTTAAATCCTTCTATTTCATCAGTATTAACATTTGGTCTTGCTTTTATGTTAATGACGTATTTACACGTTGTAGTTGGGGAATTGGCTCCGAAAACGATGGCAATTCAAAAGGCTGAAAAAGTAACATTATTATTTGCAGCTCCACTAATGATGTTCTATAAAGTGATGTACCCGTTTATTTGGGTATTGAACGGTTCAGCTCGTGTGATAACTGGTTTATTCGGTTTAAAACCGGCTTCTGAACATGAAGTAGCTCATACAGAAGAAGAATTACGTCTTATCCTTTCAGATAGCTATGAAAGTGGCGAAATTAATCAAGCTGAATACAAGTATGTAAATAATATTTTTGAATTTGATAATCGTATTGCAAAAGAGATTATGGTACCGCGAACAGAAATCGTTGGTTTCTACCTGGAAGATTCAGTAGAAGAACACATGAAAGTAATCCAAAATGAGCGATACACACGTTATCCGATTTTTGGAGAAGATAAAGATGATATTATCGGTATGGTCAACGTAAAAGATTTCTTTATTCGATATATGACCGAGGATCAAAAAGATTTATCATCTATTCGCTCGTATATGCGTCCGATTATTGAAGTGATGGAAACGACTCCAATTCACGATTTATTACTTCAAATGCAGAAGAAGCGAATTCCGATGGCTGTTTTATATGATGAGTACGGAGGAACAGCTGGAATTGTAACGCTTGAAGATATCTTGGAGGAAATCGTCGGCGAAATTCGTGACGAATATGATGAAGATGAAGCACCACCAATTCAACATGTGAACGAGCAACATATTATTGTTGATGGAAAAGTGCTTATCTCAGAAGTGAAAGATTTATTTGGATTACACATCGAAGAAGATGATGTGGATACAATCGGTGGATGGATTATGATGCAAAATCATGAAATCGAAGAAGGACAACACGTTGAGGCGGAAGGTTATGAATTTAAAGTGTTAGAAAAAGACGCTTACCAAATTAAACGTGTTGAAATTCGTAAGATGGAACAAGAACAAGAAGAAGAGAAAGCAGCAACTGTGTAAGTTGCTGCTTTTCTTCTAAAGTACAAAAAATGAGAACTTAGGAGCGGATATTTTGATTCAAGAAGCCTTACGTGTATATCGATTACAATTGTATGTGATCTTTAGTGGTTTACTACTTATGTGGACGATTACTCCGTTTGGAAAACAAGTGACAGGGTTCGGTATTGGATTAGCAGTAAGCGCCTATTGTCTTTGGTTATTAGCTCGCAGAGTGGAGAAACTCGGAAAAAGTATCGTAATGAAGAAAAAGGCTCCTGGATTAGGAGTTTTAAACCGATTTGCAGCTGCTATTTTAGGAGCTATCATCATGTATGAAATTGAGCATGAAATGGAAATGTGGGCATTCGGTACAGGTATTTTAGGTGGTCACTTTTTAATGATTGCAAATTTAGCTTATGCAAATATGCAGTTAGTGAAAGAAGAAGAGAAGCAAAGAGAACATGCTTCAAAAAACATAGAGCTATGATGAAAGGGACCTAATCAGGTTCCTTTTTTAGTTTAGCGATATGATACAAGTAATCAAATTAACGGCAAATATAATACGCTTCTTTTTATTATTTTTCAATAGTATGAAAAAAAAAAAAATTAAAAACCCATCGATTTCTAAAGGTTATGTATGTTATTATGACAAAAGACTTTTTGAAAGAGGTGGATACCAATGTTACAAGCGCTACTTATTTTTGTGCTTCAAATTATTTACGTTCCAATATTAACAATCCGTACGATTTTGCTTGTAAAGAATCAAACAAGATCCGCTGCTGGTGTTGGATTGTTAGAAGGAGCTATTTACATTGTCAGTTTAGGTATTGTGTTTCAAGATTTATCAAATTGGATGAACATCGTTGCCTATGTCATTGGCTTTAGTGCGGGACTGTTATTAGGCGGTTATATAGAGAATAAATTAGCAATTGGTTATATTACGTATCAAGTTAGTTTACTAGACCGTTGTAATGAATTAGTAGATGAGTTACGTCACTCTGGATTTGGCGTTACAGTATTTGAAGGCGAAGGTATTAATTCTATACGTTATCGCTTAGATATCGTCGCAAAGCGTTCTAGAGAGAAAGAGCTTTTAGAAATCATTAATGAAATTGCACCGAAAGCGTTTATGTCTTCGTATGAAATTCGCTCGTTTAAGGGTGGATATTTAACGAAGGCGATGAAGAAAAGAGCGTTAATGAAGAAGAAAGATGAACATGCATCGTAAAAAAGAGGAATAGTGATGCATTAAAAGCGTAGTATAAGTCTAAATGTAAAAGGGAGGAATCTATTTTGATGTAGATTCCTCTCTTTTTTTATGAAAAATATTCATCTGTTAATTCAAAAAAACTAAATCGTATAATTATGTTTTTTACTCATTCTCAAATTAATGATTAGCCATATAATTTGAAAAAATACCGGTATGATAAACGTGATTAATAAAACGATAAGTGATATTGATTTAATTTCAGGTGTTTGAATAACACCAGCACCATCAACCTCTCGTAACCAAATAATAGCGGCCCATATTCCAAAAACGATAATCCAAAATAGGTTACCAATCCACCAAGAAATCCATCGTTTTTTCATGTTAGCACCCCCTACATTTATCTACTGTTAAAAGTATATTTTCTTTTGTTACATTTATAATGAAACAACTTTAAAATCAGTTTTTAACTGTATATCTAACTTGTTTGAAGGTTACTATTTCTCCATCATCATCATCGTCTTTCGTTTGTAAAAGTTGAACTTTTGGTTTGTAGTCCGTCCTATGAGCGTGTTCGATATCTTTAATGTTAAGTTTGTAGGATTCACCATTTTTTAGTTTTTGTTCCAACACTTTTTTATTAGCAATATAAATAAAAGTTACTTTATTTTCATCAATGCCTTTAGTTTTAATTTCTAATTCATTGTCTTTTGCTGTGATCGTTGGTGTTAATAATTCCATACTGCCTTTCCCGCTTTCTAAAGAATTCTCTGCTATAGTTGAACATCCTGATAATATGATTCCAGTGAATAGAAGAACAAGTAATTTCTTTTTCATAACATCCCCTCCGATTCTATGTGATTTTTGATTTTGGTATTGCTAGATTACTAGTGTGGAGCGTAAATGTTTAGTTAGTACCCCCTTAATTGTACCATAATATGTAAATTAAAACAGGGTGTATATCCAATTTAAGGGAGATTGAAGAATTTACTGATTGTTGTAAATTCTTGTGTTTTAGCTTCTATTTCAATCGAAATGTAGACGAGAGAAAGAAATTTTTTTATAGAAATTACAATTTTTACATTTTACAATAATGATAGGGAATAGATGAATTCATTCACTTCGGAGGTAGTTATTTGAACATTAATGAGAAGGCAATTGAAATGTTTGAACAAAATAAATATGAGGAAGAGAATGATGAGAAAGCTCTTGAATTAATAAGAGAAGTTGTTAAGTTGAATCCTTCTTCATACTTTCCCTATAACATCTTAGGGGAAATTTATATAAAACAAAAAAAGTGGGAAGAAGCGAAGGAAGTATTACAAAAATCTATTTCGATTCAACCATCGGATGAAGCATATCATAATGTAGCTGTAGCTCATTATAAACTTGGAGAGCTGGAAAAAGCTTCGGAATTTTTTTTACGAGTTGCAGGGGATTCGGACTATATCATGTATAGCTATGTAAAATGTTTAATTGATTTAGAACGAACGACAGAAGCAAAAGAGAAGTTAGATACTTTTAACAGGGAAGCTGATAATTTTTTAGGGGAAATTAATGTAGCAGATTTATATGTTGAGTTGAATTGCTATAAAGAAGCAATTGAATGGTTCGAAAAGGGATATAAAGAATGCTGGAAAAGTCCTAATTGGATTGGTAGATTTGTGTATGCTCTATATAAAACGAATAATTTCTCCCGTATAAATGAAGTTATACGGGAATGTATCGAAGCGAAAACAGCAGAAATAGAAGATGTTCAGAATGAAGAAGTAGAAGAAAACTGGACAGAAAATGATAAGAAAGAGTTAATTGAGGAATATACAGAAGAGAATAATTGTTATAAAACAATGGTAGAACGTATCAAATCTGGATACGTTCCAGGATTAGAGTTTGAAACTGATTATATAGGGGCTTGCTATTTATTTGGTTGTAAAAGACATAATCACCTTGAATATGAAAAATAAAAAGATTTGACTGTCAAAGATGATGGTCGAATCTTTTTCGTTATAGGTCGCTTGTATTACATAGGTGTATATCCTCTTTAGAGGCCACTTTTTTTATATTCAAAATATGTAGTGAAATAAAACCAATAAGTCCTATTCCGCCAAAAATAAGCCATGGTGTATACATTCCGCTTAAGTTGGATGTAAAAGATGTACCGGTATAATTACCAATGATAAAACCAAATGCGAGTGATAGTTGATAAAATCCGAAGAAAGTGGCTGTATATGATTCATTACTGTAATTTGCAATAGTGATATCAGCGTTAGGTAATACGAGTGTTTCACCGATTGTAAATAAAATTACACAAATAAAGAGCCAATATGGGTGTTGAAATAAAGGAATGAGTAAAAAGGAAATACTCATTAATAAAACACCGTATTTAATAATTGAAAGTGTGTTGTATTTGTGGAATAATTTTCGGAATAATACCATAAATATGACGCCTGTTATCGCATTTATCGTAATAACGAGTGTAGCAAGTTGATTGCTACTACTAATGTTTTTCATATGAAGTGGAAGTGCGACAGTAAGTTGAGTAAACATAATATAGAAGAAAATCATGATAAAGGAAAACAGAAGGAAAGACTTGTTTTGTAAGATGGCCTGTATTCCTAATGTAATAGACGTGTTTTCAGTAGTGACTTGGAAGTGATTTTTAAGTAAGTAAAAGATAAAAGCGAATAACAGCATAAGTGATCCTGTTAGAGAGAAGGCATAGATTGGATCAAGTAAGAGTAAGAACCCTCCTGCAATTGGTCCGATTATTGCACCGCAATTAAAGCTAAGGTTTAAATATGTAAATAAATTTTTTCTCAAATGAGCTGGTTGTGAACCGAATATGGCGCGCGCAGCAGGTTCGTAAAATGCAGTTCCGAAGCCAATAAGTGCAGAAGAAATAGAAATTGTATAGAAATCAGAGCATATTCCTAAAGCGATAAATCCGATTCCTCTCAAAAATAAACCGGCTATCATCATAATGATATAGCCTATTTTGTCAGCAATTAACCCTGAGAATAATGGGATAACTCGTGATGTAATTGTCATAACCGTCAACACTGTTCCTACTTGGACAGCAGAAAAATGAAGAAAGGTTAATAGATAAATAGCTAAAAATGCGTATACTGCAAAATACCCAAAAGACATAAAAAATGAAGAAATAAGCATGAAACGTATCGGTGTTGAGAAACTTTTCATAGAAATCCTCCTAATTATGTAACCAGTAAAATTATTTGATGGTTAACTATTTTATACTATAATTATACATAAAGTCAGAAAAAAGTAAATTTTAAGAAGAAGGTGGATCGAATTGAATCAAAACGCTCCAAATGAACTAGAATATATTCGGGAATTTTTAAATACATGGAGAATACCAAACGATACGAGAGAGCCAATTGATTTGCTGCAAACAGAAGAAGACATAAAGCTTTTTATGAAAGAATATTTTGATGAAGAGTTTCCATTTCATACGATAGAGGAATTAAGAGGTTTTCGAGAAGATATTCGGATGACAATTGAAGGCGAAGGATCATTGCAAAAATGGTTAGAGAAATACCCATTTCATGTACATATAAAGGATGATATGAAAGGTATTACATATGAACCGGTATATGAAGAGAATGTGTATACAAAAGTGTTAAGCATTGTGTTAATGTCAATTCAAGAAAATGTATGGGGAAGGTTAAAAGCATGTCCAGATTGTCGCTGGGTATTTTATGATCATTCGCGAAATGGAAGTAAAAGATGGTGCGGTATGTATGCTGGAGAAGAAGGAGGAAGAGCATGCGGTACGATTGCGAAAGTGAAAAACTACCGGGCGAAGAGAAAAGGGCGATCTGGTTATGATATGTAATTAATATTAGAGAAAGAAAAATGGATGGGGGAATGTAGAATATGAAAGGTACGCAAATGTTAGCTTTAAATAAAAAGTGTTGGGATACAGTTGCACCTTATTTCTTTCAAGTGGATTGTTTACCTAAATATGGTCCGTATACGGCGTCTGAAGATGAGATTCGTTTGTTCGATTCAATCAGAAAGAAAAAGGTTCTTGATATTGGCTGTGGAAGTGGGCATTCGTTGCAATATATGGCGGAACAAGGGGCAGAGGAATTATGGGGGCTTGATCTTTCGAGTACACAAATTGAAATAGCGAATAAGACGTTAAAGGATTGGAATCCAAAGTTAGTATGCGGAGCAATGGAAGAAGAAGGCGATATTCCGAAAGGATATTTTGATATTGTATATTCCATTTATGCATTAGGTTGGACTTCGGATTTAAGAAAAACGTTGGAACTGATTTATTCATATGTAAAGCCAGGGGGAAGTTTTATTTTTAGTTGGGAGCACCCGGTATATTCAAACTTACAGTATGGTACGGAAGAAGTTGCTATAAAGTCTTCTTATCATGAGGAAACGCCCATTACGTTTGAAACATTTAAAGGAGAAAATGTACAAGCGACATTATATAAGAGAAAAATAAGTACATACATAAATGAGTTAAATAGAGTGGGATTTAAAATTGAGAGAATAGAAGAGCCTGAACCATCAAGCTCGTTTGATGGAGAACTAGCTGAGCCGTCTACGAAGTATTATTCTTTATATAAAGCTAGAATGGTGCCGACTACTTTTATTATTAAAGCTAGAAAGTAAAGTGTTTTTATAAAAGAAGCCTATGATTTCAAATAGATGAAATCATAGGCTTCTTTATTTTAAAAAAATGAGGTCAAAGGTGTACTTTTCTTATAAAAATGCATTTCATATAAAAGGTGTAATTATTTTGGGGAAGGGGGATTGTTGTGCGTCATCATAGAAAGTGCAAAAAATTTGGAGTGGCACTGCCTCTTCCGCTTATAGGAGCAACGGGTCCGACAGGTAATAGTGGTCCAATCGGTCCAACTGGAGGGCATGAAGGTCCTGTTGGTCCTACAGGGGTGACTGGACCGACGGGAGCAACTGGGCCCCAAGGTCCTCAAGGTATCAGGGGAATACAAGGTCCCCAAGGGACAACAGGAGCACAAGGAATACAAGGGGCTATTGGTGATACAGGAGAGCAAGGTATAACTGGTCCGACTGGTCTCCAAGGTGCTCAAGGATTAATCGGTAACCAAGGTCTAATTGGTGATATTGGAGTACAAGGATTAGAAGGAATACAAGGAGCAACGGGTCCTGCTGGTAGTCAAGGTATACAAGGCACACAAGGAATACAAGGGGAAATAGGCGAGCGAGGACAAACAGGGGCACAAGGAATGCAAGGAGAGAGAGGCATAACTGGAGTCTCGGGTGTAACTGGTCCACAAGGCCCTCAAGGTGTTCAAGGAATACAAGGAGAGCAAGGGGCTATTGGTATACAAGGAGAAGACGGCTTCCAAGGTATACAAGGAATTACTGGAGAGGAAGGCCCGCAAGGAGCTCAAGGAATACAAGGGGAAGTGGGTCCAACTGGTTCTACTGGAATGCAAGGTGCCCAAGGTGTAGTTGGAGCAGTTGGAGTACAAGGAGCACAAGGTCCTCAAGGTAACCAAGGTATAACAGGTCCAACGGGTGCAGAAGGTTCTCAAGGAATACAAGGTCCGCTGGGAGTAACTGGTCCAACTGGTGCAGAAGGTCCTAAAGGTATTCAAGGTATTCAAGGTGTGATAGGTCCAACAGGTGCACAAGGAATGGTGGGAATACAAGGGATAGCTGGTCCAGTTGGTGTTACAGGAGCGGAAGGAGCTCAAGGAGCACAAGGAATCCGAGGAGCAACCGGCCCAGCTGGAGCACAAGGAATCCAAGGCGTACAAGGAATTCAAGGGGAAACAGGAGCAGCTGGAACACAAGGTCCTCAAGGTGTTCAAGGGATACAAGGGACTACCGGATTGACAGGTACACAAGGTGCCCAAGGTCCTCAAGGAGTGCAAGGAATAATAGGACCGACTGGAGCTATCGGTTTGCAAGGTCCTCAAGGATTACAAGGAATAACGGGTCCAACAGGAGCGCAAGGAGTGCAAGGAATACAAGGTGTGCAAGGAATTATCGGTCCAACAGGTGCACAAGGAATTAGAGGCCCCCAAGGAAATACAGGGGAAATTGGTATAACAGGACCTCAAGGAGTCCAAGGAGCGCAAGGTAGTCAAGGGCCCCAAGGTCCACAAGGAAATGTTGGAATTACAGGTGCAACGGGTGAAACTGGGGCAACTGGAGCAACCGGGGCAACTGGACCACAAGGTGTGCAAGGAGTGCAAGGGATTACGGGAATACAAGGAATAACGGGAACGACAGGTAATACAGGTGCAACGGGTTCGCAAGGAATACAAGGTATACAAGGAGTTCAAGGTTTGCAAGGCCCAACTGGAGCAAGTGGGGTGACAGGTGCTAGTGGTAGTATAGGCCCAGTTGGAGCACAAGGTAGTCAGGGCCCAAGTGGCGTGGTGGGACCGACAGGAGCAACTGGTAGTGCAGGTTCAATAGGTTTCTTTGGAATAGCGGGAGCGACAGGAGCGACTGGTTTACCTAGTGGGGGCGGTTATTTCTTTTCTACTTCAACGAGTACAATTGCAGCGAATGCGTTAATACCAATTAATTCTGGATCCACTGTATATGGAACTGGTGTATCTTTAACTAGTGCTACGACAGTCACAGTAACGACGCCAGGAATATATTTAGTAAGCTACTATTTTCAAGGGGATGCAAATGGTGGGAATGAGACAGTATCTGTTAGCTTGCTATTAAATGGAACGCAACTAACAGGGAGTTTTATACAAAACGTAACGACATCAACTGTAGTAATCGAACCAGCCATTTCAAATACACTTCTTGTGAATGTGACGAGTGCCAATTCAACATTAATATTACAAAATGGCCCGTTAGGTGTAGGGCATGTGACTACTATAGCAGGTGCGATTACAGCAAGCTTAAATGTAGTGAGAATTTTATAAAGAATATAAAAAACACAAGGAATGTCTTTGTAAGACACACCTTGTGTTTTTTAATATTAAATAAACATTTTCTTTATCTTTTCGGTTGAAAAATATGCTGAAAGAAGTATTTGTGATGTAAGTTATCTACAACCTTATTTGCTTGATATGTGCGTTGTTTTTCAATTCGAAGTCTTTGCTCCATCATTTTAATTGCGTGATCAGATAAACGTAACATAATACATTCTCCTTTTCTATAAATATAGGTGACTATTTGATATCGATCCCATATTTATAATTAAGGAGGCAAAATGTGTAACATAGGCAAAAAGCACCTTCCTCTCCCATTACGCTTACGAGGTTAGCTGTCGGACTCGGGAAGTGAGAGTTTCCCTACTTAAAAAAGATTCGCCCCAAGTAGCATAGCTACAAAAATGGTTCCCCCGCTCCAAAATTTGGACTCAGCAAAAGGTTTTATAAAGTAAAAAATAACATAAAGGAGCGAACAAGTCAAATTATTTTGTGTATTCTGTCTTTTTTAATTGCGTAAGAATCATACCGTCAGGAAGTATTGTATCTGATACTGTAATGAATCCGTGTTTTTTATATAAAGTAATAGCAGGGGTATTCGCTTTACCTGTTTGTACAATGTATGCCATTGAAGAGGGAAACATGTTAAATATATAAATTAGGAGTTTCGTTGCGATTCCTTTTTGAAAAAAATTGGGCGATACAACTAACCTGTGGATATCGATTAGTTTTTCTTCTTGTACAAAAGAAATAAAACCGACAAGTTTATTTTCAGAAAAATATCCATAGAATGTTTCAACGCAATTTTGAATATCGTTTACAGTATCATATAAACGAGGTATGGCAGTACTATTTAAGTAGTCTGCTTCAACTTTATAAGCTGGAATTTGAACCTGTAAAATGGATGTTGCTACTTCAAAAGAAGTGGAATTTAACTTAAGAATCATAGACAATGAAGCCTCCTTTAAATATGGTATATGAATATAATTGCTTTATGGGTGAGTTTGACAATATTTTTCTTTTTTGCATATAATATATGTATCTCCATATGTAAAATAGTAGTAAATATATTTCTATAGTGAAATATGATTAGCAATGATAAATACATATGTTTGTATTGAATCATACAAACTATAATAGAAATGGAGGACTAAAAATGGGATGGATTATCACATTAATAGTTGGTGCTATTATAGGTGCAATTGCTAGTTCTATAACAGGTAAAAATTTCCCAGGTGGTATGTTCGGAAATATTATCGCAGGTTTATTAGGTGCTTCGTTAGGTGGTAGATTATTTGGATCCTTTGGGCCATCATTTGGTGGGATTCATGTCGTGCCGGCATTATTAGGTGCAATCGTGTTAATTCTTATTGTATCATTTGTAGTGAAAGCTGCAAGGAAATAGAGATATAGATTATGATGAAGAGCCCTGAATAAGGGCTTTTCATCATTCGAAGAGGTGGTTTCATTGGAGAAAATAAATATAAGAAAAAGAGATAAGTTAAGAAAGTTTTTTAGAGAACAAAATTATTTGGCGGTATTACTTGGATTTGCGTTATTGTTCATTAATATTTTATTGCTAACAAAAATATCATTTGTTTTTACACCGTTTATCGTATTTTTAAAAACAATTTTCTTCCCAGTACTATTAGCAGGCGTGCTATTTTATATTTTGCATCCATTCGTTTCGCTTTTAGAAAAGAAAGGTGTTTCAAGAATCGTATCGATAGCTTCCATATATTTAATCGTACTAGGATTATTTGTATTTTTAGTTGTAACGGTTATCCCTATTATTAAAGATCAAATTGATGCATTAATTGATAACTTACCGTATTTTGGCCATGAGATTGAACAAGCAGCACGTAGATTCGGGGAAAGTAATTTACTCGGTAAAATTCAGGAGAATTTAAATATTAATGTTGCGAATATGGTAAAAGAATACACAGTTGATTTTACAAAGTCATTATCATCAGTAACTGGGAATGTAACTGGATTTTTGAGTACTGTTACAGAGGTTGTTTTGACATTTGTAATGGTTCCATTTATATTGTTCTATCTTTTAAAAGATGGTGAGCAATTGCCGAATCACTTTTTAAAGTTTATTTCAGAGCAAAGACAACCAGCAGCAATGAGAATACTAGATGATATGCATTATGCGATTAGCTCGTATATTAGAGGTCAAATTATCGTCAGCTTATTTATCGGTATTATGCTATTAATTGGTTATCTTATTATTGGTATTAAATATGCGGTATTACTTGCGATTTTAGCGATGATTGTAAATATCGTTCCGTACGTAGGACCAATTATCGCGATTACACCAGCGTTAATTATCGCATTTATCGACTCGCCAGCAATGGTGTTAAAAGTAATTATCGTTATGATGGTTGTACAATTAGCAGAAGGTAAATTTATTTCTCCGCAAGTTATGGGTAAAAAGTTAGATATTCATCCGATTACTATCATTTTTATCATTTTAACTGCCGGAAACTTATTCGGGATTATGGGCATTATTTTGGCCATTCCAGGATATGCGATATTAAAAGTGTTAGTTACACACGGTTATAGATTTGTTAAGTTGAATACGTGAAAAAAAGCGCTAAAACAGTTGGAACTGTTTTAGCGCTTTTTTATTAACAATTCATTTGCATATTGGCGTGCCCATTGATCTGCTTCTAATATAGCATCTAGTGAAGGATCTTTTACGTTATGATGAGCTTCAACTGTTTTGTAAATTGTTTTTTCAATATCGAAAAAGGCAATTTCATTTTTTAAGAATAGCGCATTCGCAATTTCATTTGCTGCATTTAATACAGCGGGAGTAGTACCACCGATTTTGCCACATTCATATGCGTATTGTAGACAAGGGAACTTCTCTAAATCTGGTTTTTCAAAATGTAAACTACCGATTTCTAATAAATTTAATTTTTCATAGGAAGAAGGCAGCCGAGTAGGATAGTGAAACGCATATTGAATCGGCATTCTCATATCAGGAGCACCGAGCTGCGCCATAACTGATCCATCAATAAATTCTACTAAAGAATGAATGATACTTTCTTTATGAATCATTACATTAATTTTTTTATATGGAATATCAAATAGCCATCTCGCTTCCATTACTTCGAACCCTTTATTCATTAATGTGGCAGAATCAATCGTTAGTTTTGCGCCCATTAACCAGTTTGGGTGCTTTAAAGCATCTTTTGCTTGTAATGTTTGCATTTCATCACGTGTTTTATCACGGAAAGCACCACCGGAAGCTGTTACAATTAACTTCTCAATCTCTTTATTATTTTCTCCGTTTAAACATTGGAAAATAGCTGAATGCTCACTATCTACTGGAATTAAGCGACATCCGTTTTGTTTCGCTAGTTCAGTTACGATATGTCCAGCTGCAACCAAAGTTTCTTTATTAGCAATAGCGATATCTTTCTTCGCTTTTAATGCTTCAATTGTTGGAAGTAATCCTGAAACACCTACAACAGAGCTTAATACAAGATTTGAATCAGGGTGAGTAGCTACTGCAATTAAGCCATCAGTCCCGTGTGTGATTTTTGTATTTGCTGAAATACGCGTACGAAGCTTGTCTGCTAAGTCTTTTGTCGCAACGCTTACAATACGAGGTTGAAACGTTTTGATTTGTTGCTCAAGAAGATTGATATTATAATTTGCGGTTAAACCGACGATTTTAAAATGTTCAGGATGAGCTGAAACGACATCTAATGCAGATGTGCCGATGGATCCTGTTGAACCTAAAATTGATATATATTTTACCATGAAAAAACCTCCAAAGTTGTTTCGAATATTTCAACAAACCTATATAACATTAGACAATTGAAGTGGAAATTCCTGCTATATAAAATAGAAAATTAGGGTTTGTTTGGAAGTGAAATGTGATAAACTGTAAAAAATAACGAAAAAGCAATGAAAGAGAAGAGTACATATTCGAAACTTTTTAGAGAGCTGATGTGTGGTGGAAATCAGTAAGGGATGAATATGGAATGGGCTCTGGAGCTTCTAACTGAAATGAGTAGGTAAAGACGGTTACTTCACGTTATTGAAGTATGAAGTGAGCTAATGATAGCTAATTAAGGTGGTACCGCGGGAGTCTCTCGTCCTTTTTTAAGGATGAGGGGCTCTTTTTATTTTGAGAAAGGAGGAGTTAGTGTGAGTGAAAAAATAATGTTAACAGGAATTAAGCCGACAGGTTATCCGCATTTAGGGAATTATATTGGTGCGATTAAACCTGCATTACAAATGTCAAAGAATAATGAAGGAAAAGCATTGTACTTTATAGCTGATTATCATGCATTAAATGCTGTGCATGATTCAGAAAAGTTCAGCAGTTATACGAAAGAGGTAGCAGCTACTTGGTTATCACTTGGACTTGGTGAAGATGTTGTTTTTTATCGGCAAACAGAAGTACCGGAAATTCTAGAATTAGCTTGGATTTTAGCTTGCCTAACTCCGAAAGGTCTTATGAACCGTGCTCATGCGTATAAAGCGAAGGTGGAGCAAAATAAAGAAGCAGGGTTAGAGGTCGATGCGGGAGTGAACATGGGGTTATATACGTACCCGATCTTAATGGCAGCCGACATATTACTATTTCAAGCTACACATGTACCTGTCGGAAAAGACCAAATTCAACATATTGAAATCGCGCGTGATATTGCGACGTATTTTAATCATACATTTGGCACGACATTTACACTACCGGAGTATGTCATACAAGAAGAAGGAGCTATTTTACCTGGTCTTGATGGAAGGAAGATGAGTAAAAGTTACGGAAATGTAATCCCATTATTTGCAGAGCAAGAAAAACTTCGAAAGTTAATATTTAAAATCAAAACAGACTCTTCACTTCCAAATGAACCGAAAGAATTAGAAACATTATTTATGATATATAAAGAGTTTGCGACAGAAGACGAAGTACAGTCATTACGTGAAAAATATGAGACTGGAATCGGATGGGGCGATGTGAAAAAAGAGTTGTTTCGCGTTGTAGATCGTGAGTTAGCTGGACCTCGTGAAAAGTACGCAATGTATATGAATGAGCCGGATTTATTATATGAAGCATTAGAAAACGGTGCTGAGAAGGCACGCGCTATTGCGAAGGTAAATTTAGCGGAAATTAAAAAACGGATTGGATTTGAGAGGGAACGTTAAGCGTTCCCTTATTTTTTTAGATAATCTGTAATAATCTTCTCGATAACAGGAGGAAGATTATTAGGTAATTCATCAAGTGAAAAGAAGCGTAGTTCTTTCGATTCCGTATGGTCGCATACAAGCTCACCGTGGAATTCGCGGCAAATATAAACAACGAGTACACCGTGTACTTGATCGCCATTTGGATAGATTTGAAAGAAATCTGGTCCTGAGTATGTACGGAATAGTTCTGGATTTTTAATAATAAGTCCAGTTTCTTCAAACACTTCTCGTTTTAAAGCATCTTCTAACGTTTCGTTATATTCTAAGGCACCGCCAATAATGCCCCAGCGGTTAAAATCTGTACGGAGCTGCAGCAATGCTTCATCTTTTTCATTTACTATAATGGCGTGTGATCCTATTAGAATAAGTGGATGATTTCCTACTAGATTTCTCATATCTTCAATATAACCCATGTCATTGCTCCTTGTATTTAATAATAGTTAGGAAGTTCTTTTAACATTCTTTCTGTTTTACGTGCTGTAAAGGCTAAGTTATGGTCATCTTTCGTTCTGAAAAATAATGTGCGTAAAAAGGTTTTAATATTGGCACATAAAATACAATACTCATTAAGCGAAAGGCGTTTTCTAATTTGAGGAAGCCTTTTTATTTTTTTATGAATAATAGAAATTAAATCGTTCTGAGGAAAATCATGATACAGCATTGCTAGTAATGGAGTAACAATGCGTTCATCTTCGTTATTATGAAAAAGGTCAGATGGAATAAAGATTTTATTTAATAAACAATGAATTAATTCTTCGTACCATTCAAAAGTTGTATACGTATTATGAACAATTTCAGTAAAGGCATCAGATACATGAGCAAGACAATGAGCCCATCCTTTATTTTCAATATAGCCCCGAAAATCCGTTTCTAAGTTTGTGTATGTAATGAGTTTATTTTTTATTTCTTCGATATCCTCCTCTGTACAAAAGTAGTGCGAATTAGCGAATTGGAGTATTAACGCAATTAACGAAACAGTGTAAGAACGTGTGAAAACCCCATCTGTATGTGGGGAGTAAATGTCACAATATAAATACTCATCACTTAAACAAGTTTGCAGAAGTAATTTCAGCTGATCGTCCATAAGGAATTCATGATGAATGAAATGCGCAAAACATTTATATATAAGTTGGTAACGAACGTAGCTATCAGTCGTTCCGATATACTGAAGCATGTTCAAAGTTAACTCATTTACGTCTATATGTTGCAGTTGCGTGTAGTCATTTTGTTGTATAAGCTCTAACTGTTGTTGCAATGCTGTAATATCCAATGGAGAACCTCCTCCGCACTTTAAAGATGCGATCTTTTCTAGTATTCTATATATTCAAGGACAATCCTGCTCATGCAAGGAGAACGATTAGAAATTCGAGTATGATATAGATGAGGGAAGAATATGACGACGATAGAACAGTTAGAAAAACATTTTAAAATAAGAAGAAGTGCTTCTTCTATTATGATAAAAGAAAATAATGCAGAGGTTTTTACAGAAGAGCAATTAGAAGAGATGGTGCAATATTACGTTGCTGAAGCTGAAAAAGATGGATTAGAAAAACTACATTTTGAAATCTCTTCAAAAAGTCCAAATTATGATGTGTATAAAAAATGTTTTGAAACGTATTCATTTGAATATGTTACTGAAAACATGATTGTATTTAAAGATATATATGAAGTAGAAGATGTAGAAAGTGAAATTGATTTTAAGCTTATTGAAGAAGTTGGAGAAGAGGCTTTTTATTCACTGTGGAATGAAGCAACGGGAGAACCAGTCGCTCATGATCAATTTGTGCATATGATGCTAGAAGAAATTGGTGAGCAGTGGAAAGAACATTGTTTAATAGCGAGTGTAGGTGAAGAGCTGATAGGAATTGTAATTCCACATATTGAAAGAGGTGCGTTAGAAGAAGGGAAACTTATGTACTTCGCAGTTACTCCAAATATGCGTAATAAGGGATATGAAGCTGCGTTATTTGCAGGTGCGATGTTTGTCTTAAAGGAAATAGGTGCATCTTATTATATTGGTGAGACAAATATACAAAATGAGTGGATGAAGGATGTTTTTGAAAAGAACGGATGTCAGTTGTTTAGTTCAACTGAGAGATATGTGAGAAAGTTTTAGGAGGATGAATGATGTATACTCTCGAACTCGTATAGCGGGAGGGGACTATATATGTTAAAGCAATCCATGCATTCATTCGTGTTATTGTATCCAAATGTATTGTTAGAAGGCTGGAATGTTGAAAAAGTTTCAGAACGTTATGAAGGTGAAAAGTGGGGAACTTTTTGGTTTCAGGTTGTTACTCCAACTGGGATGTTTCGAGTAAAGGAATTTTTTCTCGATATAATGGAACCAGTATTTCCGGATAGCTGTATTTCTCAAGCAAAAGGAGATTGTTTTCAATATAAAGGGCTTGTGTATTGGAAAGGTGTAAATTATAAAGGAAAAGAAAGTTACGTTACATCTATATGGAAAACACAAGTTGAAATTTCTGTTGATCATGGATATGTAAACCAAGACGAAATGGAACGATTTCTATTTGAATTACAACCAGTAAATATGGAGCTTGGGAAAACGATATTACATACATCATTTCACTTATTAAGCTTTCAAGCGAAGAGAAGTGAAATGGATGAGATAGGAAGATGTAGAGAGTGGAATGCTCCAGATGACGTATCCTATGTAAATTTGTTAATTCATGAAAAACTAAATTGGAAACTTGAATCGGTCGGTTTCGGAAATGACGAAACGCAGTATGTATACTGGGACGAAGTTAATAAACTATATGCACTTTGGGTTTGTAGACATAAAAACAAAGCGTATTATCCTATTTCTTCATGGACAATGAACTATGGCCCAAAACAAATTATAAACGGGTTAGAGTTTTATTCGCACCCTAATCGCGGAACAGTTGTATACGAAGATTTAGGTAATGAACAAATCGCATACGTATTTCGCGGTAATCCATGTACAAATTTTGAACAAGTAAAAGAACTTTTTGCCTGTTTGTAAGATAAAAAGAAAAATGAGAACGACAAAGTAGATATTTGTATAATACAATAGAGTGAGATTCGATTATAAGAGAAAGCGTTGGTGAAAGAATGGAGCAGCAAAGAAATTGGCTACAAGCAACTGTAGAAAGAATTGAAGATAATACGTTACAAATAAAGTGGGAAAATAATATAGAAGAAGTTCGTATTTATTGGAGTACTTCACCAGATCATATTGAAGAAAATGGAGAACTACTTGCAACTGTAAATGGAGGATTATCATATACAATTGAAAACCCGAGTGAAAATGAACGTCCATATTTTAGACTAGTAGGAAGTAATGGACAAGCAGTGACAGTAGCTGAGCGTAGATTGCCATTACAAGGTGCGTTTAACTTCCGTGATATGGGTGGATATGAAACGACAGATGGACGTAAAGTGAAATGGGGCAAATTATACCGTTCTGAAGAATTAGCAGGACTAACAGAGTGGGATATCGACTATTTACAAAAGTCTGGTTTAAAGTTAATTTGTGACTATCGTACAGACTTTGAGGTAAAGCATAAGCCAAATCCTGAGATTACAGGTGCTCGTCAAGTGTGCTTACCAGTTATGCAAGACTTAGCGAAAGACTTAAATATAAATGAGTTTTTCCAAGTTGGTGACCTTTCTATGTTAGGAAAACCAGGTGAGTATCTTGTGAAAATGAATCAAGATTTCGTAAGTGGTAACGAGGCATTCGTGAGCTTCTTAAACTTAGCGCAAAACCCGGAAAACTTACCGTTAGTAAACCACTGTACAGCTGGAAAAGATCGTACTGGATTTGGTTCAGCATTATTACTACTTTTACTAGGTGTACCAGAAAAAACAGTAATGGAAGACTACTTACTAAGTAACGGATTCCGTGAAAAGCTAAATGAAAAAATGATGGCCTTTTTAGGTGCGAAATTACAAAACGATGAGAGCAGAGTGATATTAGGTGCAATGTTTGAAGCACGTGCTGAATACTTGCAAGCTGCGATTGGTGAAATTCAAAAGCAATACGAATCAGTTGAAGCATACGCTGAAAGGGCTCTTGGCTTTACGAAAGAGTCGTTAGAGGAAATGAAAGAGTTATTACTAGAAGACTAATAAGTAAAAGGAGGCTGAGCGGATTAGCCTCCTTTTACTTATAGCGTAGTTGAAAATAGAAGATAATGGTGTATTCAATAAAGAGCAGGTTAAGCGCCTCATAATGAAATATATAAACTTATATTACTATCGTGTTATTATGTTAAGTGACGGTAAAGTCGTGTGATTTATAATGATTTCTATAATGAACTATAGGGAAAAAGCAAGAAAATGTCTATGTATTTGATGGAGGGTTATCATAATAGAAAGGAAATTAGGAGATGGGGAAATCAATAAAAAGTGAATTAATAGGATTGTTTACCTTTAATGAGACATGTAAAGCATATCAGCAAAAAAATGGGGAAATACATTGGCAATTGGATATTAGAAATGAATATGTAGATGTTAATGAGATGATTAAAAGGGCAGAGAAGCTTTTTTTATGTATAGAAGAATTTGATAAAAAGGCTAAAGTAGCCATAGCAGAAAAATTGATAAATTACAAAAATGATTTTTGGCCTGAGTATGATGAGAATGATGAACATTTAAATTGGGATGCTGTAGATGCAGGAAAATATGATATAACGA
Source organism: Bacillus cereus group sp. MYBK95-2 (assembly GCF_051915225.1). Classification (NCBI taxonomy): domain Bacteria; kingdom Bacillati; phylum Bacillota; class Bacilli; order Caryophanales; family Bacillaceae; genus Bacillus; species Bacillus cereus group sp. MYBK95-2. Next base: position 284,496 of record NZ_JBQAEH010000003.1, read on the forward strand.
AAGAAAAATTTGCAAAAGCAATTACGCTCTATGAAATTGAAATTAGAGAAAATGATATATACTGTGAATATCATGATGGAGATTTATTTGGTGGACACATGATACATGCCTATTTTAATAATGATTATAAGTTATTAAACGCAGAGGTGTAGTTTTAGTTATATAAAAATTGAATTAAAGTGTGCTTTAGTTAAAAGAATTAAATAAATTTTAAACAATGAGAACGAAGCTTTTAAAATAGGAATTGAGGAGAACATCATGAAATACAAAGTTATATTATTCGACGTAGATGATACATTATTAGATTTCCCTGAAACGGAAAGACACGCATTACATAATGCGTTTGTACAGTTTGGTATGTCTACAGGGTATAATGATTATCTTGCAAGTTATAAAGAGATTAGTAATGGATTATGGAGAGATTTAGAAAATAAAATGATTATGCTAAGTGAATTAGCCGTAGAGCGATTTAGACAATTGTTTGCACTTCATAATATAGACGTAGATGCGCAGCAATTTAGTGATGTATACCTTGAAAATTTAGGGAAGGAAGTACATCTTATAGAAGGCGCAGTACAATTATGTGAAAATCTACAAGATTGCAAGTTAGGTATTATTACGAATGGATATACGAAGGTGCAACAATCAAGAATCGGAAATTCGCCTTTATGTAATTTCTTTGATCACATTATTATTTCTGAAGAAGTTGGTCATCAAAAACCAGCACGTGAGATTTTTGATTATGCGTTTGAGAAGTTTGGGATTACTGATAAATCAAGCGTACTAATGGTTGGAGATTCGTTAACTTCTGATATGAAAGGCGGAGAAGATTACGGCATTGATACGTGTTGGTATAATCCGAGTTTGAAAGAAAACGGGACAGATGTTAACCCGACTTATGAAGTGGAGAGTCTGCTACAAATTTTAGAAATTGTAGAAGTGGCGGAAGAAAAGGTAGCTTCATTTTAATCATGCTGATATTTGTCGAAAAATCGATATATTGAAAAAATCGTTGATATATTGTAAGTTGTGATAGATATATTGAAAAAATCGTTGATATATTGTAAGTTGTGATAGATATATTGAAAAAATCGTTGATATATTGTAAGTTGCGATAGATATATTTGAAAAATCGCTCATATAAATTCATATACTAAGATATAGAACAAAAAAATAGAGCTACTATACAAGGTCATTCACGTGTTATAATGCGTGAATTAAATATGCGTATATAAATAGTTTCCTAGCGTGATGCGATGTCATGTATGATTAGTGTAACAACTAGAGGTGAATAAAGGATGTTAACGTTTTTATTTGAGTTAGACAAAAATCTCCCGCAGAAGGATGAGCCACGGTATGATGCTTATTCAAAGGGCTTTATCGAAGGAGATGTAACGATTTGCGCGAGTGACAGCGTATTTTTTCAAAAATCATGTATGAAGGTTGCAGAGCTGGGGATTTATTTAGGTCAGTGGATGGAACAAGTTCAACATGGGCAGAACGTGCCTATGAAATATGAAACGGCTGACCGTGAAGAGGTAATTCTTGGTTTCTTCTATGAAGAGGATCATAATCAATGGAATGTTTTTTCCAGCTGGCAAGAATTTGAACTTCAAGAGCGTATAGCTACTACAACATTAATAGAGAGTGTTCAACGCTATTTGTATGAGTTAAATAAAGAACTGCGCATGATAGAATATCCTGTGACGTTTGATCAGTACTTAAGAGGAGAGCGAATGATGCAGCTCTCTTACAAACGACCGTGTGATAGTAAAGCAGATACGACACCGATAGAGGTTTATAATGGAAGTGAGCAAGTAGGTGTAGTAAGGGGCTATTATAAAAATACGCTGATGAGAGTGCTGGATTTTATTCCGAAAATTGGTAGTAATATTATTTATGAAATAAAGGATAGTAAGGACAATATTCGCGTCATTGCAAAGGATGTAAGTAGGCAGCGCCAAAGAAGGATTTTAGTAATGTACAAAGATAATCATGATGCAGAGCATGAAATACTTGTATGTGACGGAAAGTTATTGGATGCAAATTTCTTATTTACCTTTACATATAAGGCAGAAGAATATGTTGTTCATAAAACTTCATTTGGAATGGGAAAATTATTACGAAAAGGCTATGTAATTGCAGATTGGAATATTCGTCTTGAGGAAGATATGTATTACATTGAGATGAATGTATATGATGAAGATTACATGCAGGATCGATACTTACTATTAGGCGTATTTCATGCGGTTTTATATGGATAATCAATAAGAAATACCGTCATTCTTCTTGGAAAGAATGACGGTATTTTTTATTTATCTTCAAAAATAAAAATCTCATCAATCGTACTATGTAATGCCTTCGCTATATCGTGAGCAAGTTGTAAGGAAGGATTGTATTTACCTTTTTCGAGATGACTAATTGTTTCACGTCGCACACCAACGCTCTTCGCTAAATCTTCTTGTGTCATGTTCAATTTGGCACGGTATTCTTTTATTCTCGTTACGAACGCCATGGTGCATCTTCCATTTCATCAATTGGTTTATCGAAAAAGAACATAGAAAAGCCGAATGTAAGAATGAGTGTGCCGAAAATAAGAGCGATATCAATCTCTTGTAGCGTAGGGTTTGGAAATAACATTTCAATAAACATAATGATTGTGGTAGTTAGTAACGTAACGATAAATGCATTGCGACACGATTTATTGACAATTTGTTCAAACAGTTCATCGTGTTGAACTGTTCTATACGATGTGAAAAAGGAGAAGAAACAGAACATAGTAAACAATCCTTTTTCATAAAAAAATCCGAGGAAACCGAAGAAACCGAGAAATCCTAAATATTTTATCCAAGTTGTTTTCATGATAGTTCCTCCTTATAGTGTTAGAAATAAATCACGTTATGTTATAAATATATCACATATGGATAGGAATGGTAATAATAGTTTTCCAGTTTGCTTCATAATAATAGTAAAAAGAGGAAATATGCTGCGAAATAAAGAGGATAATATTGTAAAATGGTTGTAAGGAGGGGGAGGAAGAAATGCTAACTTGGATCATGATCGTTGTATTACTTGTAGTGATTACTGTCATTGCGACGGTTTTAATTGGGCGGAATGGTGATGCAAATTATAGCAAAGCGACAAAGGGGAATATTAAACGCTTAACAATGATTTATATTATACTAGCTGTCGTTTTAGTTGTTGGATTAGGGGTGTATATTTATTTTAAAGGTTAAATATACTGAAAAATGTAAAAATCTTAAAATAGAACTATGCTATAATATCAATATAGTTATTTGGTAATTAAGGAAAGGATTGGATGGAATGATTGAAATTACGAATGTGTCAAAAAGTTATAATGGGTCTACCTATGCAGTAAAAGACTTAAGTTTATCTGTACCTAGCGGCGAAATCTTTGGATTTTTAGGACCGAATGGTGCGGGTAAATCAACGACAATTAAGATGATTACTGGTATTCACGGGGTGGACAAAGGGACTATTACGATTAACGGAAAAAATATTATGGAAGAGCCGATGGAAGCGAAGAAGACGTTTGGTTATGTACCAGATAGTCCAGATATGTTTTTACGATTAAAAGGAATTGAATATTTAAACTTTATGGCCGATATGTATGAAGTGCCGAAAGAAGTACGACAAGAACGAATAGAGTCTTTAGCGAAGAAGTTTGATCTTTATAATGCTTTATCTGATCAAATTCAAAGTTATTCGCACGGTATGAGACAAAAAATCGTTATTATTGGTGTGCTCGTACATGAGCCAGATGTATGGATTTTAGATGAACCATTAACTGGGCTTGATCCGAAATCTGCATATATTTTAAAAGAAATGATGAGAGAACATGCGGATAAAGGAAAGATTGTATTCTTCTCTACACACGTATTAGAAGTGGCAGAAAAATTATGTGACCGCGTCGCGATTATTAATAAGGGAAACCTTCAGTTTAAAGGGAATTTAGATGAAATGAGAGATCATTTTAAATCCAATGAATCACTTGAAAAAATGTTCTTGGAGATGACGGGCAATGAGTAAAATTTGGACGTTAACGAAAGTATTATTGAAATTAAATTATGCAGATTTTATAACAGATAAGAAGAAGCGATGGGCGTATGTATTTTCATTTGCAGCTATTTTATTTGTCGGCTTTTTACTGTTTGGTTCTATCACGCATGCAATGTATGAGGGAATGATACATTTAGGGCAAGATCCAGGAATGATTATCGCAATGGGACTTGCGATTGCGAGTATATGGGTATTTTTAATGAGTATTACGAACATTTTAACTGTATTTTACTACAGCAATGACATTGAAATGTTATTACCATTACCATTAAAACCAGCGCAAATTATTTCAGCCAAATTTTTAACAGTATTAATTACACAATACGTAATGAGTTCATTTATTTTATTACCGATCTTTATTACGTACGGTTTAAAAAGTGGCGCATTTATTACATATTACATATATATGATTTTCATTTACTTACTCTTCCCAATTGTGCCGTTAGTACTAGCTTCGTTACTGATGACAGTTATTATGAGGTATACAAATATAGCGAAAAATAAAGACCGAGGAAATATATTTATTGGAATCGTAAGTATACTATTTATTGTAGGAATTAACGTATTTTTGCAGTGGAAAAATAAAAGTTCGTTTTCTGAAGATGCAATTGCGGATTACCTTGCAAACAACCAGTCTTCTCTTTTAGTACAAATGACAAACTATTTTCCAACTACATATTTTGGAGCAGTAGCATTAGTAGAAAATGCAAATTGGAAGGGACCTTTATATGTAATAATCTTTGCAGTTATTTCATTTGTCTTCTTTGTGTTGTTTTATTACATAGCAGAGCGTACATATTTAAAAGGGGTTATTGGACTTTCAACGAGTACAGCAAAGAAACAAGTTATTTCGGCGGAAGGTTTACAGAAATCAACAGTACAAAGTTCGCATTTAAAAGCGTATGTGAAAAAAGAATTTAAAACGTTATTCCGTACACCACAATTTTTCTTAAATTGCATTGTACAAACTTTCGTTATGCCAATTATGTTGTTCTTTATTTTATTTGTGCAAGATGGAAATTTAAAGTTTATTACAGAGTATATTAACAATCCAGAGACAACGGGATTTGCAATTGGTGTTGGCCTTTGTGCATCGTTATTTTTAATGGGTAGTAACGTCATTGCAACAACGTCATTTTCGCGAGATGGAAGCTCTTGGTTTGTGAATCGTTATTTACCAGTAAAGGCTTCGGATATCTTTTTTGCGAAAGCAATCACTGCTTGGTTAATTAATGTGATCATTTTAGCAGTATTCGGTATTACGATGGCAGTTGTAGCTGGGATTTCTCCAGTCTTTATGATACTGTGGTTTTTACTAAGTGCGAACGGGTTGTTATTAATTAATTTAATCGGAACACGCTGGGACGCGCAAACTGCAGATATTCATTGGGATACAGAGCAGAAATTATTTAAAAGTCGATATACAACTTTGTGGAATTTTTTAGCTAATATTTTAATAGCTTTAATTATTGTGGGGGGAGTAAGTGTATTATACTTCTTCCTTCATGTCGGACTGTGGGTTATGTTTATCGTTTTATTTGTAATGTTTACGATTGTAAATTATATCTTTATTAAAATGTTAAAATTAGGTGCTGAACGTATACTGTCAAATATTCAATAAGAAGATAGATCCTCTGTATTCATGCAGGGGATCTGTGTATAGATGGAGGAGAAAAAGGTGAAGAAAATAGCAATTGTAACAGGGGCAACTCGTCTGAATGGAATTGGTGCAGCTGTATGCAAGGTGCTTGCTCAAAAAGGGATAGACATTTTTTTCACGTACTGGCCAAAGTATGATAAAGCGATGCCATGGGGAATGAGTGATCAAGAACCCTTTTTGCTGAAAAAGGAAATTGAAAGTTACGATGTTCGATGTGAAATGGCAGAAATCAATTTATCGCAGTCTTATTCGCCAAATCGTTTGTTTTATATGGTATCAGAACGGTTAGGTGATCCATCTATTCTAGTTAATAATGCAGTATATTCTACTCATACGAGAATTGAGGAATTAGATGTAGAGCAGTTGGATAAACATTATACAGTTAATGTTCGGGCTACTATGCTATTAAGTTCATTGTTTATAAAACATTATTCACTTAAAACGGGCGGGAGTATTATTAATCTTACTTCAGGACAGTCAGTAGGTCCAATGCCAGATGAACTAGCATATGCAGCAACGAAAGGGGCAATTGAAGCATTTACAAAGTCAGTAGCACCAGTTGCGATGGAGAAGGGGATTACAGTGAATGCTGTAGATCCAGGACCGACGAATACAGGATGGATTACAGAGGAGCTGAAGCATCATTTAGTATGGAAGTTCCCGCAAGGTAAAGTAGGAGAACCGGTGGATGCTGCGCGCTTAATTTCTTTTTTAGTAAGTGAAGAAGCGAAATGGGTTACTGGGCAAGTCATTCACTCGAATGGTGGTTATTCATAAAAATATTATGTTAACAAATGTTGAGAAACAAAAAACGAAAGAAAATTTTATTTTTTTGTATAAATAAAATGTCAAGAAAGATAAAAATTTGATAGAAGAGTATATCGTCATATGAAGATAGTAATTCTTAATGTGACAATATACTCTTTTTCTTTTACTTGCGAGTAGAAAAATGAAGTAGAAGAAACTCGAATATTAAAATGAGTTTATCAGTTTTTGTACGTATTATTATGAAGATTACTGTCGGAAAGATGATAATTCGTATGAAAAGGGATTTTTTAAGGGGGAATCGAATCGTAAAGGGGAGGATAAATTATGTAAAACATAGGGGGATTTATATGAAAATGAAAAAGGTCGCTATCGCATCGATAACAATTGGTACAATGCTTACTATGGCAGCTTGTAGTCCTTCAGCAGATAAAGAAACAGAAAAGAAAGAGCAAGTAACTGCGCAAAATGATGGAGAAGCAAAAACGACAAGTGCAGATGAAGCGTCAAAAACAATGAAAGATACTGAAAAAGAAACAAATACTTCTTCAAATGAAAAAACAGATAAGGATGCAAAAAATACGAAAGAATCATCAGGGACAGAAAGTAACGGCAAAACGTCAACTCAAAACGAAAATGTAAAAACAAAAGAAAAAGAGACGACAGGAAAAACGAATGATCAAACGACTAGCGGGAAAACAACAGATCAAAGCACAAGTACAAGCACAAACAATAACGGAAAGACAACGAAAGATCCGAAGAAAAGTGTTGCTGTGAAAACGAATGTTAAAGAAGTTGTAGCATTAATTGATAGCTTGGACAAGCAGTTAGCTGCTAATCCAAAATTGGAAACAGTGAATAAGCTTGGCAAACAAATTAATGAAAAGTGGGATGTGATTGAAAAAGAGCTAGAAGCATCACATCCGACGGATTCTAAAACAATCGGTCAAAGTATGTATCCGTTAATTGTAGGAGCGGAGAAAGAAAAAATCGATATTAATAAAATGAAATCATTAACGACGAAAACGAAAAAAGATTTAAATCAGTTATTGACGAAACTTTCATAGTTTCAAAAGCCTACTCGTGTGAGTAGGCTTTTTTTGGTTGTTGTAATGTGCACAGTATAACTTATTCATTTTCAATTACGATACGAAAGGAACTGAATGCTTGTTGACTAACATAATCTTCTTCGCTAACTTTAAAAGGAAATGGAAAAGCGACGAGTTGAAAATTACTTTCCTGATCTACTGAAGGCAATGTGAAATTAAAGATTTGTCTCGTTTCAGGTGCAACCTTAGTATAAACGACTTTTCTATTGTTAAATATTTCAACTTGTTTCCAATCTTTAAAAGCCACGATTGCGTAAGTCATTTCATCATTTTTTTCATTACCGTTTGATAAAATTAATTGCTTGCCTTCCTTTTCAAAGAAGACAGTTTGTAAGTTCTCTTCACGGTTCGTAACAAATACTGGTTCGTAAAGACCATCTTTTAAAATAGCATTTGGATCTATAAGGGAGAGTTTTATTTTTTCGTTTTCTTTCTGAAGAAGATGCATTGAATACCGCATACTTAGAATATCTTCTAAAATAGCTGCTTTATTTAAGTTATTATCTTTTAATTTGTATTCAGGTTTTTTAATTATTAAAAAGGTTAATTCACTTGCATCAGGAGAAGTGTGTAAAGAGATTTTCGTAGTCATTGAACTGTTTGGTTTCATATCAAAAAAATAGTGTGATATTTCATTAGTAGTATCTTCTATTTTAAAAGGTTTTTGTTCGTAATCTTCTAGAACAATTAATCCATATTTTCGGTTTTCATTAATAGTATGTACGAATGATAATGTTACATTAATTTTATTATCCTCACTAGTAATTGTACTACCATTGTTAATATGTTGGCCTTGATTATCCTTCAATCCGTAAGAAATAGTATTGGTTTGTTGCTCTCGTTTATTTTCTATGGAAGGTGGATGAGGTTGTATGAATGAAGTATTGAACAAAATATAAATTGTAAGTAATGAAATAAGTAAAACACCGCTAATAATATATATTTGTTTCATAAATAGCACCTCAATATATGTAAAATATTATAGAAAAAAGATATGCAAGATGCATATCTTTTTTCTCTTTCTTACCAGAAAGCTTTTGTTTCGTGATTCACATCATTATAACCACTTAATTTATAGGTATGATTACCGATAGCGTAATCATCTCCATAATAAATGCTTGTGTTGGTCGCTGTAGCACTTACAAAGGATGATTTTTTTGCACTATTACTTTTCGTACTCACTAATGAGCCATCGCCATTGAAAGTTCTTGCTTTTGCATAAACATAGTCTTCGGTCGTAGTTGATTTCGATTTAGCAACTGCATAGGGGTTACCAAAAAAGGGAGTATATACGCTAATGTTAGAGTCATTCTTAGGTGCAGCTGCAATAGTCAAACTAGGAACACTAGATGTTTTTGTTGATTGAATTGTATCAAAGTCAACTAAAACGGGCTGCTTGTCTATAGTATCGACCTCTGAAGCACTTGCGTTATTAGTAAAACCAAAACCTAAAACCGCTAACCCTAAAGTTGTCACCGATAAAGATTTTTTCATATTCACTAATTTTCCCACCTTTTTAAATTTTTGAGTTCGAACTCAATTCATACAATATATGAAAATTTCGAAACTCTCAATGGTTTATTCCATACTTAACTTTTCTTTTACTTTCGATTCAACATGTCTTCATTTGCAAAAAAGCGAATATATCTTCTAATGCTTAGCCAGCAAGGGATATAGGTTTAACTTTATGAAATTCGTGTAAATTTAAATCTATTCATGTCAGAATCTCTGTTATTTTTAAGTTCATATGGGAAACTTATTAAAAAAAGGATGGTGACAAAAATGACAATCGATCGAATTTGTACAATTGGACCCGCAAGTAATAATAAAGAAACGTTAGCACAGTTAATAAAGAATGGTATGAAAATTGTTCGACTGAATTTATCGCATGGCACGCATGAAAGTCATAAAGACATCATTCGTTTAGTGAAATCATTAGATGACTCTATTAAATTTTTGGGTGATGTACAAGGACCTAAAATAAGATTAGGTGAAGTGAAGGGAGAGCAAATTACACTTCAGGCAGGAGATTCTTTTATTTTACATACACAATCAGTTACAGGGAGTAATACAGAAGCGAGTGTTGATTATGAAGGAATTGCGAATGATGTAAAAGTAGGCAGTAGAATTTTAATTAATGATGGAGAAGTTGAATTAATTGTTGAAAAGATAAGTACGGACAAAATAGAAACGAAGGTAAAAACAGGTGGCAATATCTCATCTCATAAAGGAGTTAATTTACCAGATGCGGCTGTTCGTTTACCAGCTATTACAGAGAAAGATAAAAAAGATATTCAGTTTCTTTTAGAGGAGAATGTTGATTTTATCGCGTGTTCTTTCGTAAGAAAACCTAGTCATATAAAAGAAATACGAGATTTTATACAACAGTATAAAGAAACGTCACCTAATATAATTGCAAAAATAGAAACGATGGAAGCAATCGAGAATTTTCAAGATATATGTAAAGAAGCAGATGGAATTATGATTGCAAGGGGCGATTTAGGAGTAGAGTTACCGTATCAATGCATTCCGCTTTTACAGAAAATGATGATTCAGGAATGTAATCGAACGAATACATATGTCATTACAGCAACACAAATGCTTCAATCTATGGTAGATCATTCTATTCCAACAAGAGCAGAGGTGACTGATGTGTTTCAAGCTGTACTGGACGGAACGAATGCAGTTATGCTTTCAGCTGAAAGTGCATCAGGAGAGCATCCAATCGAAAGTGTGAGAACATTACGTCTCGTTTCAGAATTTGCGGAACATGTTAAAAAAGATGGACCTTTTGCGATGAAAGATGTACTGCAATTACTGCGTGAGTCTCTGGATGAGTAATAAATAAAAAGAGGGCGGATATGCATCCGCCCTCGTGTTTTTCATTCATACTATTCTTGCTCTTGCTCATCCAAAATCTTTTCAAACGCAGCAGATACTTTATCAAACTCTTCATCATTTTCAATGTATGAAAACTCATTATCTTCTTCTACTTTTAAAAAGAAAATATCAATGTCTTCCTCAGTTTCTGTTTGGATATCTTCAACAAAGGCAACTGCAATATATTCTGCACCTTCGACATCCATCGCTCCAAGTACTTCTACTTCTTGCTCTTCGTTATTCTCATCACTAAGAGTAAACACTTCGCCAACTTCAATATCAGACATATTCATTCTCCTCCTGTTCGACTCTAAAAAATAGAGCGCTCAAACTGTATACATACTAACATATCTTTCCATGAAAAACCAAATTCATACATAAGAAAAACGACTGATAGTTCTTTAGTATAAGTATCCAGCTATTAGGAGCATTATTTGTCTGTGCTATATTACTTAATCCATTCAACAATTGTATCCATAGTCTGTCTTGTTTTATCACGCTTTGGCTCTTCTTTACGGTAACCAAAGGCAACCATAACTGATACTTCAAAGTTATCGCCTTGTATAATGCCTTCTTGACGAAGTAAAGAATCTACTTCCTCTTTATCAAATCCTTCTATTGGACAAGAATCAATACCGATTTGAGCTGCGCTCGTCATCATATTACCTAAAGCAATATAAGTTTGTTTAGATGCCCAATCAAATACAGCACGATCGGATTGTAATAAGTTAAAATCTGATTCCTGGAACTTTTTGAAGAATTCATATCTAATTTTTTGAGTGTCTTCAGGCAATCCAATAATATCGTTCATCATATATTTGATATACTCTGCATCATAATGCATATCTTTAATGTTTCTTGAAAGAACAATAACAAAATGACTAGCTGTTGCAAGTTGCCCACCAGCGCCCCATGAATACGGTTGTAGTTTTTCTCTTAATTCTTTATTTTGTACGACAATAAATTTCCAAGGCTCATATCCAAAAGAAGAAGGAGATAATCTGCCTGTTTCTAAAATGAATTTGAAATCCTCTTCTGAAATTTTGTGCATAGGATCGAATTCTTTACATGCATGTCTGAAATGAAAAGCCTCCAAAATCTTTTCTTTTGTAATTTCATTTGTATTTGTCATAAAAGTTCCTCTTTTCATGAATTTATTTTTGTAAGTAAATTATATTTTTAAAGTAACACAGATACAAGTACGCACATTTATGTGGTATAGTATCATAAAAGATACTATTGATAAGGGAAGGGATTTATTATGGATTGTTCAAATGAAAATAATATAAATTACCCATTTTTAAATAAATATTCTTGTCCAGTTGAAGCTATGGTTGAGGTGATTGGAGGGAAATGGAAAGGGGTAATTTTGTATCATTTATTAGATGGTACAAAGCGGTTTAATGAATTAAAAAGATTAAAACCAAATATCACACAAAGAATGTTAACGCTGCAGCTGAGAGAACTTGAAGCTGATGGCATTATACATCGTGAAGTATACCGTGAAGTGCCACCTAAAGTTGAATATTCGTTAACTGAGCTTGGTGAATCACTACGTCCAGTGATTCTATTAATGATGGAATGGGCAACTCATAATATGGAGAAAGTTTTGGAGAGTAGGAATACGAAAAATAATAATTAAGAGTTGAAATTGTTATAGAAGAAATAATTGTAGAAATAAAAGGTGCTTTCATACGTGAAAACACCTTTTATTTCTATATTTTTTACTTTTTAACTTCAACTGCTGAAGTTGGAAAGTTATTTAAGTTTGCAGTTTGACCATACCAATCAGCATGTTTAAAAACAATACCTTTTCCATATCCGTCAGTTGAAGTACGTTCCCATAGTGTTGTTGAATAGCTAGCAGTAGGAGCTGCTGTACGTACAGAAACAATTTGATTTTGCCAACTAGCAGACAAGTTTTTATAACCGCTACTTAGAGAAAAATACTCGCTACCTTGATTTGTGAGTTTATAGAAGTCTGTACTACCAGGTCCGCTTCCTCCAACACCAAGAAGAGTGATTGAATGATTCAACCTTTGTTTATCTTTTTCAATAAAAGACTCTAAACTTTCTTTGCTCGAAAATCCATAAGATAACCAGTCTCCATTTTGATTTTGTTTCGGTAGAACTAACGTTATTTTTACGTCTTCCTTTGATGGAGCACTCAATTTGTTAAACGAATCAACAGTCTTTTCATCTACAGTTACATATTCGAAAGAGGAAATCGTATAATCTTTTTCGGTACTAGCTGATACTAATCCCATTCCTCCAGTTAACGACGAAACAGTTAATAATGCACCTGCTACCAACTTTTTCAGCATGGATTCATCTCCTTAAAACTTAGATTTTTTACATAACTAAAATGTATGTTAATTCGAATGTATTATAAATATTTAGAAATTTATAAAAATTAAACAGAATATTCTTTTATTATTCTGGAGTAAGGAGGGGAATTTAAAAAAGGATTTACTTAAAAAGTAAATCCTTTTTGGGTGTTAGCAATGAAGTTATTGTGTAAGTTTTGCAATTTGCTAACCGACTTCAAAACTCTACTGATTAAAGTTTCATTTCATCCTGTTATGAATCATACACTTCTTTTGCATTCGTAGAAGCAGCATCTAATAAAAGGAAAATGGCTGCTATCATATGTAGAACGATTTCTATATAAGGGAAAAAGGCAACTAGAGTAACGATAATACCGATATAATGAGGGGACGTATTCATGCCTTCTTTTTTAGCTAATAAAATAGTATTGATATGTAAAACAATCAATAGTAGTAAAGGTATCCCATATAGGTTAACAAGACTTGGAAATACATAATAAAAAGGAAGTAATAAAAGATGATAGATTCCTGTAGTCCACTTTAGTAATTGGATGTAGGTTTTCAAAGTGAATCCTCCTAAAATAATTCATATCTATATATTACCAAAAATAATAGGTAATTGGATATTGTTTATTTGTATTTTTAATAGATTATAATAATTTTATGTAAACTAATTGTTAGGTATCTATAAAATAGAAAAACCACCCAAACGAGGGTGGTTCGTATTATAAATAATTACTTAAAGAAGAAATCGGAACCTTCACCTCACTACCTTCCTTCATATTCCGCAACACAACAGTGTTTGTACTAAGTTCGTCTTCCCCAATAATAAGCACATAAGGGATATTCTCTTTATTGGCATAATTAAGGGCACGTTTTAATTTGCGTCCTGCTAGTTCTAGTTCGACTTTTAAGGAAGTGGTAGAACGTAATTGCTGGGCAATTTGTAAGCATTGTAACTCTGTCCCGAGTGGGATGATAAATAGATCCGCTGTAGATGAGATGGTTTCTTTCTGCGATAGTGCTGTATAAATAACGTCTAAACCGAATGAAATACCGACTGTTGGATAGTTCATATTATCACCACGGAATGCTCCGATAATGTTATCGTAACGGCCGCCGCTACCGATGCTAGATGTAATCGATCTGTCTTTTAAAAAGATTTCATATACAGTACCTGTATACATTGTGAGTCCTCGCGCTAAAAACGGATTAAATATCGTATTTTCATTTATTCCAAGGGCGATTAAATATTGCTGTAATTGTTGTAGTTCGTTTACTCCATCGGCAACGAGTGGATTATTGAAAGCTTCTTTAAAGTCAGCGATAGTAAGCTTTAGACAAGATAATACGGTATTACATATCGTATCAGCCATTTCTTCAGAAATTCCGCGCTCTAATACATCTTTTCGTACACCATCAATCCCAATCTTTTCGATTTTATCTAATGATAAAATGACGTCACTTGTTAACTCAGTAGGGATGTTAATGGCCTGAAGAATACCATTTAACAATTTTCGGTTATTATATTGGATCGTTATCTCTAAGTTTAACGTTCGGAACAGCTCAAACGCCATAGCCATAAGTTCAGCTTCTGCCATGACAGACTCAACACCGACGATATCAACGTCGCATTGTATAAATTCACGAAATCTTCCTTGTTTAATTGGCCCATCTCGAAATACTTTCCCAATCTCATAACGTTTAAAAGGGAGGCGGAGGTTCGGATTCATTGCCACAACCTTTGCGAATGGAATAGTTAAATCGTATCGTAAGGCGAGCTCACGTTTTCCTTGATCCTGAAGTGTATATATTTCTTTTAATATTTCATCGCCACCGCCGTACTTGTAAGACATAAGCTCATACATATTTAACGTCGGCGTTTCTAAAGGTTTGCATCCGTATCGTTCAAACGTATCTTCACAAGCTCTTTTAATTTTATTTCGCAGCACTTGCTCCTCTGGTAAATAGTCTTTCGTTCCTTTTACATTTCTCATTTCCATCATAATCACTCCTTTTTCAAATTAAAAAAGCTATGCAGGTATAAAAATACCCACATAGCTTTATGAACGCTTCGTGGGTCAACAGGAAAAGCCCTGTACCCACGAAGAAAAATTTTTCTTCGGATACACGGCGTTACGTTTGATGATGAAGTTGGAAAGAAGTATTAAAATTTAGCATTGCAAATCTCTCCTTAACGTAAGTTTTTCCAAATTATATCAGATGATTTTTGAATTATCAATATTTTTAGTTTTGAAATATACGTGAAGTTATGTAGGAGAAATGGAAAAGGGTGTATAATAAAACTTAATAATATGAAATAACCTTTTAAGGAGATCACTATGAAAAAAGATAAAACAAATGCGATGCGAATATTAGATAAAGAAAAAATTGAATATTCGATGATGTCATATGATCCAGACGATGGGAAAATTGATGGCGTATCAGTAGCCGAGAAAATTGGACGAGAAGTGAGAGAAGTATATAAAACGTTAATCGCTCAAGGGAATAGTAAAAATTATCATGTGTTTATTATTCCGGTAGATGAGGAACTAAATTTAAAAGCTGCCGCAAAAGCAGTAAGTGAAAAGAAAATTGAAATGATTCCTGTAAAAGATATTACGAAAGTTTCAGGATATATTCGCGGCGGTTGTTCGCCAGTCGGAATGAAAAAGTTATTTTCTACATGTATTGATGCGAGTGCTCAATCACTTGAAACGATGATTGTAAGTGGCGGGAAAATTGGTATACAAATTGAGCTGAAAGTTGATGACTTGGCGAAAGTGACGAGAGCGCAATTTGGTGAGATAACGAAATAAATATACATAGGGAAAGAAGTTCTAGTTTAGATAAACATTTATAGGATAATTAGTCCATTATGGGGCTGATTATCCCTTTTATTTACATACCTATATTAAAATGAATAAAGATTGAATATTCAGTTTGAAATAGACTATAATATGAATCATTTGTTTGGCTATGGGAGGAGGACAATGCCTCCTTACAAGGAATTTAAATAAACAAGAGTTACCCTTAAAGATAGCCAAAGGTCTGGAGAGTGTTTTAATGAGGTTTCAAGAAATACCCATAAGAAAGCATATATTGGGGATGCTAGTATTTTTAAAAAAACCCACGCATAAGAGTATGCAAAATTTTATACAGTTTTTTAGCTAATCGAGTAACAAACAAGAACCATAAAACGATACCAGAATAGGAATGTATAGAATATGTATAGATTCATAGAACTAAAAAAGAAGGTTCTCCTTTTTCCATGCTACTGATAATGAGACGTTATGTTAACCTGATATGTATAGAATATACAACCAAAATCATACAATAAATTACTTGTTTTAAATAGTAAAATAATAAATAGTAGTTTCTAAATAATGCCTTTAGAAACTACTATTTATTACATAGATGTTGCCGAAAAAAGAAATGAAAGAAAAAAGTAAGGGAGGGACATATATGGATTATATTAACTATTTAAGAAATATGGTGGGTCATGAAAAAGTGATTATGGTCTCCGCGGGAGTAATTGTATTCGATAGAGAAAATCGCATATTACTACAAAAACGAACAGATAACGGATATTGGGGTCACCCAGGTGGTTTTATGGAGTTAGGAGAAACCATACAAGATACAGCAAGAAGAGAAGTATTTGAGGAAACAGGACTTGAATTAGGGAAACTGGAATTTTTCGATATCCACTCTGGACCTAAATACGAAAGAACACTTTCAAATGGCGATCAAGTTTCCGTGTTCAAAGTTTTGTTCACTTGTTATGAATTTGAAGGAGAACTATTAGAATCGAGTAGCGAATCCCTAAATAATCACTTTTTTTCACTCGAAAATCTACCAAAAAATTTAGTTCCTCAACATAAAGAAATTTTTAAAAGTCTATTGTCCCATAAAAAACCACCAAACATAAAGTAAATACTAGCACAGTTAAATTACCTCACAACTTCCGTTTTCACTGATTATGTGAATATGAACCCCTCCAGATTGCTTTACTGGAGGGGAGTTTTATAGGATTCCAGTATATATTGAATCCTGATAATGATGCGTTATGTTAACCCCACATGAATACCCTATTCATACAAATTTGCACAAAGTTGTCTTTCCTGATGGTACAATTAAAATCACGGAGGGATGTTATGGGAATTTTTTATGTAATACCACTTTTTCTTATATTTGGCACTGCAACATTTTTATTTATCAAGTCTGGTTCAGCAAAAATTAAAGATAAAAACTTATCATTAATAATGATCTTTCTAGGGATAAATCTAATTACAATTCCAATGGCTTATTTGGTAGGTTCGTTTGTTTCTTATACACATGAGGCGTCAACAGAATTTACATATAATAATCCACTTTATTTTTGGAAAGGATTTTTCTTTATTCAAATAATACCGCTTTTCGTGCTATTTGTAGCTTTAATATGGTGGTTTATCCGTAAGGACAAAGAAAAAATCGACACATAGAATTTTAAAATGACTTCCGCTAACGAAAGTTATATAAATAAGCTGTTCACTAGATTCTCATAGAAAACTGTGGTGAGATAAAATTTTTGATTTTGCAGCACTTCAAAATCTTAACTAGAGTGCTAGTATCGGTACCCCACAATAAAAAGGCAGGAACATATCAAATATGTTCCTGCCTTTCATTTTAGAGAGATGTTTCCTAACAGTTGATTTTGTTAACGAAAGTCGACTTTAAATCCATATTTTGTGTGAAATAAAAGCATATAATAAAAGTATGAGGTGATGATGTGAAGGAGATAAACATTCATAAAATAATTGCGGATAAGAGAAAAGAAAAGGGAATTACGCAGGAAGAGTTAGCGATGTATATTGGTATTACGAAGGCATCTGTTTCCAAATGGGAGACAGGGCAGAGTTATCCGGATATTACATTTTTACCACTGTTAGCATCGTACTTTAACATAAGTATTGATGAACTAATTAGTTATACACCACAAATGGAGCAGGAAGATATTAAGGATTTATATCATAGACTAGCGGAAGCTTTTAGTGAAGAACCATTTGATGAAGTAATGATAGAGTGCAGAGGAATAATCAAAAAATATTATTCTTGTTTTCCGTTATTACTTCAAATGGGCCTACTTTTTATTAATCACCATATGTTAACAGAGGATACGGATAAAAGAATTGAAATGTTAGAAGAGGCAATGTCTCTCTTTAGCAGGGTACAGGAAGAAAGTGACGATGTTTCTCTTGTGAAAGAGGCGGTATCGTTTCAAGCAACTTGCTATCTTATACTCAATAAAGCGAATGAAGTATTGCAATTGCTTGGCGAAACGATACGTCCTAACGTTCCAGAGGAGGATTTAATTGCACAAGCGTATCAAATGCTTGGAAATGTTGAAAAGGCAAATGAAATAATGCAAATTAGTATGTACCAACATTTAATACAACTCGTTGCGACAATACCGAATTATGTAGTAGTAAATGCCTCAAGCGCTGAAAAGGTAGAGGTAATTTTAAATAGAGCTTTCATGTTAATAGATATATATGAAATAGAAACATTACATCCTAATATGACTTTAAAAGTATACTATGCTGCTGCGCAAGTATATTGTATGCAAGGCAATTTTGAAAGAGCCTTAAAAATGTTACGGAAATATGCAGCGGTTTGTGCGGCGAGCTTTACAGTAAATAGTCTACATTTACACGGTGATTCATATTTTGATGCGATTGACGGATGGTTTGCAGAGTTTCCGCTCGGCGCTAAAACAGTTAGAAATGAAGAGATTATAAAGCGAAGCATGCTACAAAGTATTGCAGAGAATCCAGTTTTCGCTCCGATGAAAGGTGTAAGAGAGTACAAAAATATAATAGCGAGTTTGAAATTCAAATTAGATATAACTGAATAGAAGGAGGGTTCATATAATGACCTTTGACGAATATGAAGTAACGATAAAGAGTGAATTAACTTTGCTAGGTACGATTACTAAACCGAAAGTCGACGGGAAGTATGCAGCGGTTGTCATTATCGCTGGATCTGGAGAGATTGATCGTGATGGAACGATCGTACCGCTAAAGCTTGAGGCGAACATATATAAAGATTTAGCGCATGTAATAGCGGGGCTGGGTGTAGTGACGCTCCGTTTTGATAAGCGCGGAGTAGGAAAGAGTGACGGAGAATTTCTGAAGACTGGAATGTGGGATTTAGTTAGTGATATAGAGTCTACGATTACGTATTTAAAAGAACAACCATTTGTTAATCCAGAAAATATCATTTTAGCTGGTCATAGTGAAGGGTGTATGTTGGCAACAGTAGTCAATGCAAGAACACCAGTTAATGGGCTCATCCTTCTTACCGGAGCTGCGGAATCATTAGAAGAGGCTTCGAAAAGACAAAGAGAGATTGCTTATAAAGAATTAAAAGCGCAGAAAGGAATAAAAGGAAAACTAATGCGCCTTCTCAATGTAGAGAAACGTGGAGAGAAGCAAATGGAAAAAATAAAAGAGAAAATGATGAATACAGAAAAAGATACGATTAAAGTTGGTTTTAAACCGATGAACGCAAAGTGGTTTAGAGAGCATTTTCAGCATGACATTTATAAAGATTTAATGAAAGTAACGTGCCCGGTATTAGCAATCGCTGGTGATAAAGATATTCAGGCTGATCCTGAAAGAGCGAAGCGGATCGGTGATTATGTGAAGGGTGATTCTGAAGTACATGTAATAAAAAATATGGATCATAGTTTGAAAGTTTTTGAAGG
This sequence comes from Bacillus cereus group sp. MYBK95-2, assembly GCF_051915225.1. NCBI lineage: Bacteria > Bacillati > Bacillota > Bacilli > Caryophanales > Bacillaceae > Bacillus > Bacillus cereus group sp. MYBK95-2. The sequence goes on from NZ_JBQAEH010000003.1 coordinate 304,062, forward strand.
TGAGTTTAAAGCATTAGATTTTAAAAAGAATTATGAAGAAGGGGCAAGAAAGCCACTTCATCCAGAGTTGGAAGAAATAATTGTGAATTGGCTGGATACACATTTTAACTCGCAACATGCGGGTAGTAAGATTCCCGGCTCAATATTAGGCGAAAGTGAGGAAGTCGGAAGGAAGAGTAATTGTCTGTAAAAAAAAACGGTTGTTGTAGGTTGATTTAGTTTAGTATATGAATTTATTTTTTTTGCGAATTCATTCATTATAAAATGTTCGTTTTTATTAATTAACGAGATAAAAACGAACATTATTTTATTTTAAATAAATTAGGTAATTAGACTATAACATTAATGTTCATAATTGAATATAATAATAATATAATGGAGGTGGTGTTATATGGCTCTTACTACAGGACCAATTGAAAACGTAGGAAATCAACCTGCTAATGCAAATAAAGTTAGGGTGAAGATCCTTAACCGTACTGCGGGCCCACTTACTGGAGTAGCTAGAGTTTTTAGACTTGACGGTTCATTAGTATTAATTGAACAGGTAAACTTCAATGTGAATTCTAATGCTTCTACTTTTGCAACTCTAAGTTTAGTTCATCCTGCTCTTGGACAAGCATTTGAATATGAAGTTCAAATTGTTCCTAATCAACCTGGTGGACTATATAGTGTTTATGGACTAACAGCTGAAAATGTTATTATTACTGCACAACGTGTTGTGAACTCAGAATTGACACAGTTTCTTTAATTAAAATAGATTGGTGCCTACATGGTATCCAATCTATTTTTGTACGTATTATTCAGAGAAAGAAAGGTTTTACACAAAAATAAAGATAGTTATGGAAAAGGGAAAAGTCGAGCTATCATCTTAATTTTTATTATTTCTGTCTTAGACCGTATCTGTTTTGTGGCACGGTTTTCTTTGAATGCATTTTATTCAAACTGTTTTTTAAAGTATTTATCAAATATGCATTATTGCATAAATAAATTTAAATTTATAAGTTAATATTAAACTACTTTTTAGTTGTAAAGAATATGTTAATAATCTTTATAAGAAAAGGATATTCCTTGTAAAAAGTGAAATTGTTTGGAATGTGAATAAACAAAAAGTTTAGAAGTGATACAGACTGGATAGAGTCTTGTATTAAATAAACAGAAAAGGGGTATGGGTTTCTAAAAGGTTTCGGGGTTAGAAAGCACTTTTTAGTTAATAGCTTTAAATTATATTTTAAAGGGGAATGGGTATATGAAGTTTCGAAATACAAAGATTGCTATGGTTACACTATCTTCATTTTTTATTTTAGGTTCTGCATCTCTATCATTCACAGATACTATACATGGTGAAGTGGTTCCTGCATCAGCACAGGAGATTATTGTAAAAAATTATGACGATACATATTATAATAACGCAATAGGAAAAACGGGGTTAGAATTAAAGAAGGAATTGCATAATATTATTGATAATCATACAAAGTTATCATACAGTGCGGTTTGGGACGCGTTAAGAGATACTGATGAAGATCCGAATAATAAAAATAATGTGATACTCTTATATACTGGTCGTTCGCAAGGGAAACTTACGAATGGATCAGGAGTAAATAACTGGAACCGAGAGCATGTTTGGGCAAAATCTCACGGTGACTTTGGAACGACTGCAGGACCTGGAACAGATCTACATCATTTAAGAGCGACGGATGTATCTGTAAATAGTTCACGTGGAAATCTAGATTTTGATAACGGTGGTGTAAATCATTCTGAAGCGACAGAATGTAAATATGATAGTGATTCTTGGGAACCTCGTGATAGTGTAAAAGGAGATATTGCTAGAATGCTGTTTTATATGGCTGTTCGTTACGAGGGAGACAACGGCGAAATAGATTTAGAACTAAATGAAAAAGTGAATAACAATAAAGATCCATACATGGGGAAACTATCTGTCTTATTAAAATGGAATGAACAAGACCCGGTCGATGATTTAGAGCGAAAGCGTAATGAAGTGATTTTTACAAAATATCAACATAACCGCAACCCTTTTATTGATCATCCAGAATGGGTAAATAAAATCTGGAACTAAGATTTTTAAAGGTATTATACTTTGATAAAAGGGATTGATCATTATGATCAATCCCTTCTTATATTTTTACTAGAATAAATGATTTTTATAGGACTAGTGAGGGAAATAGAATAGATATTTATATGGAACGATAGTACTTATTTATCTAGTTAAGTATTTAGTAAGGTCCCCACTCAATATTCACCCCAACAATAAGAAAAACAAGTCCAATGATAAACCAAATGAGTGCAAGTGGAGCCATGAAACGAATCCATTTTCCATAAGAAATCCCGCTTGCTGCGAGAACGCCCATTAAAACACCGGAAGTTGGATTTAAGCAGTTTACTACACCTTCTCCGAGCATAACAGCCTGTACTGTAACTTGGCGTGTAATGTGCATGAAATCAGCTAATGGAGCTAATATCGGAATAAAAATAACCGATTCTCCTGTCCCGGATGAAATAAGGAAATGTAATGCAGCACTACTTACGTACATACCGATAACGCCAAATACAGGGCTTTGTCCTTCAAGAGACTGTGCGAGCTGGTTAACGATAGTATCAAGTAATTTGCCTTGTTCTAAAATGACTGAAATACAGCGAGCCATTCCGACAATTAAAGCACCATAGATAAGGTTTTGGCAGCCAGTTAGAAAAGTAGAAGCGATATCGTTTGCTTTCATGCCACCTATTATTCCGGCTGTAATTGCTATGAAAATAAAAGTAGCGGTCATTTCTGCGTCCGTCCAATGCAGACGAAAAGCGCCTATTAAAAATGCAATTAATGATAAAGCTGAAACGAGTAAAATTAATTTATGACGTATCGTCCAAGGAACTTCCTTTTTCTCTGCTTCTTTTTCGCTTGAAAGAGCGTTACTTGGAAACCAGTTGTCGCCAAGGATGCTTCCTTTATTCGATTTTTTCAAGCGCTTTACATACCAATTTATATATAGAATGGTAGCAAGTAAAAAAGATATATAAATTGCTGTGCGTAAACCAATTCCCGAAAACATCGGAAGTTCTGCGATCTTTTGTGAAATGCCTAAAGGTGAGGGGGATAAAATAGTAGCATTAAAACCAGCATAAGTGCCTAAATAAATAATTGCTACGCCAACGATAGCGTCCCATTTTAATGTGCGGGCAACGATGATGCCGATAGGGATAAAGCCGATAACTGAGTTAACGATAATGCCAGTCGTTCCGAGAATGGAAAAGAGTGCGGCGACAATACATATGAAAAGTAATTGCTGATTACGAAATTTGTTAATAACATGATAGATTAAACCGTCAAGGGCACCTGTCTTTTCAAGAATTGCAATGGCTCCACCTGTAAATAAAATTAGAAAGATAATAGGAGCAGCAAGTGTCATTCCTTTTTCAATAGCGGTAAAAAAAGAAACAAATCCTACAGGTGATTGCGGAACAGAATGGTAGCTACCTGGTATTGTCGTTGTAACGGTCCCGTTTGTAACCCTTTTAAATTCTCCAGCAGGAACGAAATAAGTAGCAATGGCGCAAAGTAAGGCAATAAAAAATAGCAGTACGTACGCATCAGGCATTTTAAACTTTGGTTTACTAGGTTGTTTTTTTGCCTCAGTTTGTATTTGCATAAAATCCCTCCTTCTTCACTTTGTTAATTTTAAATATTCTGAATTTAATCTGTGAAATAGATTATAATAAAGGTAGCTTCTTAAGGCAATAGTTTTTGTATCCTTTTCCCGCACGTACAAATTATTGCAATATTAGACAGGGAAACGATAATAAGCCAAGAATATGTTATGTAGAAAGAAAAAGGAAAAGAGGGAACAAGATGTGGAAAACTACTGATCTATGTGATGAATTTGAAAAGGAATTACAAATATGTCGCCAGTCTTTTCGGTCTTTTGGGAAGAAAGAACAATTCCACGGGAAAATTGCAACTGTAAAAGTGAAAGATGATAATGTACTAGTGAAGGAAGGATTGCAAACATTACCAGAAGGAACAGTATTAGTTGTTGATGGCGGAGCGTCTACGAATTGTGCGTTACTTGGTGATAATTTGGCAGCTATTGCGGAAGAAAGAAAGCTAGCAGGAATTATTGTGAATGGGTATGTTCGTGATTCTAGTGAACTAAAGAATATTAATATTGGTATTTTAGCGTTAGGAACGATGCCAAATAGAAGTGTGAAAGAAGGAAAAGGAGAACGAAATATTTCATTGCACTTTGGACAAGTGGATTGGAATCCAAATGAATATGTCTATGCGGATGAAGATGGCGTCATTATTAGTGAAAAGAGTTTACATCGTTAAGAGTTAATAAGTTATTATTCTTAGAAAATAAATCCGATAAAGCATGGACAAAATTCTTTGTCAATAGTAAAATAATACAGAAATTTAAAATTTACAGAATGTATAGGTTTATCGTTTTACGATAACTTAAATGGAAGTAAGTTGTGCCAAGAAAAGTGAATGTTATCACAATGATACGTTCATAAACAAAATTATTTTTCCTATACAAATATAGCCGCGAATAATGCGGGTAGGAGGTGTTGTACATTTTTGTTCGACACTTACAAAAAGAGAGTGTCAATCGCACGCCCTTGAAGGGCCTTTTTTTGTGTAAATGGTAGTAAGGGAGGAAATTTTGGGATGGCAATGTTGAAAAAGTGGCTGCTTACGTCGTTAATGGCAGTGACACTTGTATTTGTTTCTTTTGCGAATACAGTACATATTACGTTTGCTGAAGGAAATACAGCAAAACTTGCAATTATTGGGGAATCACAAAAGGGCATTATGTTATGTCCGAAAGAAGAGCAAATTAAAGATGGGGAAACAGCTTTAAGTTTGCTGCAAAAGGTCATGGGGGACAAAGTAGAATCTGAAACGATGTCGTTTGGAACATATGTAAAAGGAATCGATGGTTTAATGGCCGGGGCTACAAGTGCTTGGCTATATGATGTAAATGATAAGTCTGCAGAAGTCGGAGCAGATAGTTATAAATTAAAATCTGGAGATGTTGTTGTCTTTCGCTTTGTTTCAGACTGGAGCAATATAAGCCAGGAAACATTGAAAGAAACGTTAGATAAGTTCGGGACGTGTAAAACAGAAGAACCTAACGGTGGCAAACCAGAAGAACCAAAGACGGATGATCCAAAACAAGAAAAACCAGAAGAACCGAAGACGGATGATCCAAAACAAGAAAAACCAGAAGAACCAAAGACGAATGATCCAAAACAAGAAAAACCAGAAGAACCAAAGACGGATGGTTCAAAACAAGAAAAACCAGATGGTACAAAAACAAATGATGAAAAACCAGAACAACCAAAGCAAGAGAACATTCAAAATCCAAGTGCACAATTAAACGAAGCCATTTCTAAAACATCAGATAAGATGTTACAAGATGGAATTGAAAGTGACTGGGTAGCTGTAGCGCTTTCTCGTTCTGGAAAGAATGTGCCAATTGAGGCGAAATTAAATTATGTTAAGTCAGTAACTGAAAAAGTAGAAAAGCGCATTAATCGTTTTTCAGCGACAGATTTAGCTAGAACAATTATTATGATGAATGCAATGAGTGCAGACCCTAAAAATGTAGGTGGACATAATTTAGTTCAAAAATTGTATGAGTCAGATAAAGTGAATTCTGTTACAGGTTATGCATTTGCTTTACTTGCATTTGATACGAAGAAGTATGAGATTCCAGTTGAATCAAAATGGAACAGAGTTGCTCTAGTGGAAGCACTGTTAAATAATCAGCATACAGACGGTGGATGGACTTATAATAGTTCAGGTAGTAAAGATAGTGCTAGTAGTGTTGATGTAACAGGTATGGTTTTATCAGCATTAGCTCCTTATCAAGAGCGATCAGATGTGAAACCAGCTATACAAAAAGCTGTTGCGTATTTATATAACGAACAGCTGCAAAATGGCGGTTTTTCAGCTGATGGACAAGAAAATTCAAATAGTACTGCGCAAGCAATTATTGGATTATCGCTTGTTAAAGATGTAGATCAAAATCGTCTTCATAAGGCAATGCAAAACCTATTATCATATCAACTTTCAAATGGTGAATTTAAATGGTTACCAAGTGATCAAAATGGTAACGGAATGGCTACAGAACAGGCTCTTTTAGCATTACTTCAATTTAAGGAAATGGGAAAATCTATTTATGATTGGTCTAATGTAGACGCTGGTGATGTAATTAAGCCAAAACCGATTGAAGAGCCAGAAAAGGTCGTTGAACCAGAAAATAATGTAGTAGAAAAAGAAGTTATTGAAGAACCGAAAGAACAAAAACAAGTACAACAAGAAACAAAAGATGAAAATCTAAAAGTAGTTGTAGATAACGAACCGGTTAAGAATAAAAAAATCGGAAACGATAACAGTCTACCAAAAACAGGAGCATCTTCTCATGGCGCAGCAACAGAAGTAGGTATGGGTGTATTATGTATTGCTTCTGCATATGTATTATGGAGACGTAAAGCAGCTTAACAAAAAATTAGGAGCAATTATTTGCTCCTAATTTTCGTATGAAAGGTGAGAGATAGGATGAGTAAGGTGAAATGGTTCATTTCTTTACTGCTTTCGCTCGGGCTACTTGCCGGATGTGAAGAGGCAGCTGTAAAGCCTGAGAAGAAGGTAGAACCGAAGCAAGAAGAGGTAGCGAAACAAGAAGTACAAAAAGATGAAGCGAAGCCGGAAGAAAAAACAGAAGAAAAGCAAGCTGAATCAGAGCAAAAGCAGCAAGAAGAGCAGAAAGAGAAACAAGAACAAAAAGTAGAAGAGAAGGCGAAAGAGGAAAAGCCGCAGGCACAACCAGAGGTAAAGAAAGAAGAGAAACAACAGGAACAACCGAAAGAACAGCCGGCTGTAAATAAGCAACCAGAGCAGCAACAAGCACAAGAAGAGAAACAACAACCGAAAGCACCAGAAGTAAAAGAAGAAGCAAAGGTTGTGAATCAGCCGAAAGAAACACCGAAGCAGGAGCAAAAGAAAAAGCCAGAAGAGAACAATAGTGTACCAGCTCCACCAACACCGGTACCACCACTAAACCCAGTGCCACCACCAGTACCACCAGTACCTAAAGCAAAACAAGTAACAATCTCGGTAAAAGGAAATAACGGATATATAATGGGTGCGAAAAAGATGGATGTACAAGATGGCGATACTGTGTATAAAGTATTACAACGTACAGGATTAGATGTTGATGCAAGCGGATCTAGAGATAGTATTTATGTAAAAGGTATTAATGATTTATATGAAAAAGATATTGCGGATACTAGTGGATGGAAATATCGTGTGAACGGTGCTTTTCCAAACCATAGTGCTGGTGTAGCTACGGTAAAACCAGGAGATACAATTGAGTGGGTATACGTATTACAATAAGAAAGGCATTCGGTAAAGGGCTATGAAAATAAGTTTTTCTTCTTTACATCCTTTTGTGAATTTTTTCTATTATATCGGGGTGATGATACTATGTATGATGTGTCTTCATCCTCTTTTTTTAATTGGAGCAATAGTATTAATTATTATGTTAAATGTGATGCAAGGAAATAGCGAAAAGATAAGAAAGATGCTACCGAGCACAATTGTTTTCTTTTTTATGGTAATTTTATTTAATTCGTTATTAACGCATAGAGGTCGAACTACGTTATTTTGGTTAGGTGATAGCCGTATTAAGCTTGAGGCGATTATGTTTGGAATAGTAATGGGGTTATTACTAGTTGCAGTTATGTTTACGTTTGCGTCATACAATGATATTATTTCCAGTCATAAATTTTTATATTTGTTTTCAAGAATTTCACCGAAAGTTGCATTGTTAACGATGATTACAGTGAGATTTGTTCCTTTGTTTATAAGACGATTAAAGAAAATCACACTCGTCCAAAAAACGAAAGGTGTGCAGGTAGATTCAGGTTCGATAATTGAACGCGTCAAAAATGGTATGCAATTGCTGCAAGTATTATTAATTTGTTCATTAGAAGATGCACTGCAAACGGCAGATTCTATGCAAGCTCGTGGATTTGGTGTAACGAAGCGTACGACGTATATTCGCTATAGAATGGAAAGGCGCGATTGGTATACGCTCAATTATTTAATCATTTTATTTATAGCTGCTATTGTATGTAGTAATTATGGCGGAGGGAAATTAATTATTTATCCGAAAGTCGAATCTATTTTCTTCCAGCAATACGATGGGATGATGTTTGTTGTATTTACGATGTTTATTAGTTTACCAATCATAATGGAAGGGAGAGAATGGATATGGTGGCGCATGCAGAAATAAACAATTTATCATTTGTATATACTGATGAAAACGAATACGCGTTACAGCATATTTCTCTTTCTGTTCAAAAAGGTGAGTTTATTGCACTTGCTGGAGGATCGGGATCTGGGAAGACGACGTTATTAAAACATTTTAAAAAGGAGTTACTTCCAATTGGTACGCGTTCTGGAGAGATATTTTATGAGGGTGTTTTAATAGAGGAAGTAGCTGATTTGTTATCTGCCCAAGAAATTGGGATGGTATTTCAAAACCCAGAAAACCAGATTGTTATGGATACAGTGATTCAAGAATTAGCATTTTCTTTAGAAAATATCGGATTACCATCACATATTATTCAAAAAAGAATAGCAGAGCTTATTAGCTTTTTAGGATTTCAAGATTTATTGCATCAATCTGTTCATACGTTATCTGGTGGGCAGAAGCAGCTTGTCAATTTAGCTGCGGTATTAGTTATGCAGCCGAAATTGCTATTATTAGATGAACCGACAGCGCAGTTAGATCCAATCGCTGCAAAAGAGTTTTTAGGATTATTAAAACGGATTAATGAAGAACTTGGAATTACGATTATTTTAAGTGAACATCGTTTAGATGAAGTTATCCCGCTTGCAACACGCGTTGTTTGTATGGATAATGGCCGTATTATGTATGATGGTAGTCCTAAAATTGTTATTACGGATATGTGGGGAGTAGAAACATTCCGTCCATTTATTCCGCAAATTCCAAGGCTATTTTTAGAGTGGAATGTGAGAGATATTCCGTTTACAGTGCGAGAGGCGCAAATGAAAATGAATGATTTTGCAGCGATATCATATGTAAATGACCCAATAGCACAAAGTGAAAAGCAAGAGGTAATTTTAAGCGCAGAGCATATTTCGTTCCAATATGAAAAAAATAGTCCGCTTATTTTACGTGATTTATCAGTTTCGATTGAAAAAGGAAAATGGGTAGCGCTCGTTGGGAAGAACGGTACAGGTAAGTCTACACTGTTAACGATTTTAGCAGGATTACAAAAAGCGAGAAGAGGAAAAGTAAAGTGGAACGGAAAAGTGATACATAAAATTGATTCGAAAGAACGGTTTAAAAGTATTGGGTATGTATCGCAGCATCCGTATTACCATTTTACATTTGATACAGTATGGGACGAGGTTTATGAACGTGCGCGTGAATTATATGGAGAACAAGGAAAAGAAATAGCAGAAGATACGCTAAAACAGTTTTGGTTGTACTCGCTTAAAGAACGCCATCCGCATGATTGTAGCGGAGGAGAGCAACAATTACTTGCGTTATGTACGACGTTATTATCAAAGCCAACGATATTATTACTTGATGAACCGACAAAGGGATTGGATCCATGGAAGAAAGAAAGAGTAGGAGAACTATTTAGGAAGCTGCAAAAAGAAGGTACAACAATTGTAATGGCAACGCATGATATTGAGTTTGCAGCGAAATACGTGGATCAATGTATGATGTTATTTGATGGAACAGTCATTATGAATGATGCACCGAAAGAATTTTTTAGCGGCAACTTCTTTTATACAACATCTATTAATCGATTCATTCGAAAAGAATTGCCATATGCATTAACGTGGGAGGATGTGTACGAAGCTTGTCCAAACAATATGTTGCATTCATAATATGTATCTTTGCAGTAATAATCGGCACATTACTCTTTACGACACTTGTCATGGACGGTTATTACATGTTAAGTAGTTTGTTTCTATTAGCGGTTATTATGTTACCTTTCTATATCCGTTTTGAAAGAAAGGCGTTTGTTTCACGTGAAATTGTTCTCGTTGCTGTATTAGCGGCAATTGCAGCAGTAAGCCGGGTGCCATTTTCTATTTTACCAAGTGTACAACCAACTTCTTTTGTCATTATCGTTTCTGCAATTGTATTTGGAAGTGAAACTGGTTTTATGATTGGTGCTACAGCAGCAATCGTATCTAATATTTTTTTAGGACAAGGTCCATGGACACCGTGGCAAATGTTTTCGTGGGGCATGATTGGTTTTATAGCAGGTTTACTTCGTAATACATTTTTTATGAAAAAGCTATGGGGGAGACTTCTTTACGGAGTAATTGTTGGCTTTTTATTTGGCTGGATTATGAATTTCTGGGGCCTTCTCGGTTTTATACGAGAAGCAACATGGGAAACTGTCATTTCGTATTATATCGCAAGTTTTTACTTTGATTTGAGCCATGCGATTTCGAATGTTATTTTCTTATTACTATTTAGTACTTCATGGATTACGATTCTTACAAGATTTAAAAAGAAATACGGTATATTAGATGAGCATAACGTGACATAGAAAAGCATACTCATATAAGGTAGGGTCGCGACTTACATATTCGTTTGCCTCTTTCATGCTTCTTACATAATGTAAGGAGCATTTTTTTGTCAAAAAATCGATTCAATATGCATCCGCTATTATATAAAATTATTTGTATAATTGTAGGTGAGAACTTTTTTCAAAAGGGAGGTGTATAGTTAATGAAGTTAGTTATTCCGAAGCAACATGGTGCATGGGCCATGCTTGTTATTCCTTTTTTATTAAGTGTCATACTTGGGAAACCTACTATTTATCATATTCCATTGTTTTTAGCGTGGTTCTTTATCTATTTAGCTACGTACCCATTTCTTACGTACATAAAGCAAAGACGAAAAAAAGAGTTTTTACAAGTTGCCATTATTTATTTTCTTATTGCGTTCCTATTTGGGATGATTTCTTTATTATATGAGTGGCGAATTCTTTTATTCGTAATAGTAATGATTCCATTATTTATAGTGAATATGTATTACGCTCGTCAAAAAAATGAAAGAGCACTATTAAATGATATTTGTGCGATTATTGTGTTTTGTATCGGTGGGTTAATTAGTTATTACTTTTCAATGAAGCAAATCGATCATACAGCATTATTCATTGCGCTTATTTCATTTTTATACTTTTTAGGTAGTACGTTCTATGTGAAAACGATGATTCGTGAAAAAAATAACCCGAAGTATCGTCTTATATCTTGGGGATATCATATCGTATTAACGATAATCATATTTGTGATTAATCCGTGGTGTTCTCTTATTTTTATACCAAGTGTCATTCGAGCAATTGTGTTGTATGGCAAAAAAATTTCTATTATAAAAGTAGGAATTTTAGAAATTGCTAATTCTGTATATTTTTTAATCATAACGGCAATAATTATGAAGTATGCCATTTGAAAAAACTTCCCATCAATTGATGGGAAGTTTTTAATCTTTTTCTAAAATGTGAACGGTGTACTCGCAACGTTGAATAGCTTGTTCAACAGCATAAAGTGATTGTTCAATACGAGCGCGATTAAAATCTTTTTCAACTGTTTCGAGCGCTTCTTCTAAACAATTTTTAGCTTCTTGTAATGATTGAAAAGAATCTTGTACATATCCGCGAGCATTTTGATGCATTTCATAATCCTCCTTGCATGTTCGTATATGGGTAGTATGAACAGTAAGGAAGAAAATATAATTTGTTATATTTATTATATTTGTTTGACAATTAAAGTGGAATTACGTATAGTAAGAATTAAGTGAATATTTTCTTATCCAGAGAGGTGGAGGGACTGGCCCGATGAAACCCAGCAACCGCGATGCAGGTGCTAATTCCAGCAGAACATATTTGTTCTGGGAGATAAGACGAAGATATATACGTAACTTCTTCTTATCGGAGAGGTTTTTTTATTGCAAAAAAACCGATTACGAAAATTTATATTAAGAAGAAAGGGGTTGCGCATTACTGTGACACTCGAAAAATACGTAAAACTGCGTAGTACAGTTTATGAATATATGATAGAGCAAGATAAGCCGATATCATTGTTAGATATTCAAGAACATATCGTTTCGCATCATGAAGGAAAATTCACGAAAAAGATGTTGCATCAATTTTATTTATCAAGATTATTAGACGAACTAAAACTGGATGGGAAAATTACATTAGCTGATGAATATCTCTATGCTGAAAAAGGGGTATTGTATAAGGCGAGAAAAGGGAGCTAAGCTCTCTTTTTTTCTTAAAATAACGGAGTATGTAGAGTAAAAGACTGCTAAAGCAGCCTGATACAGGGAATGGTGTTGAGTGTGTAGTGTCAAAAATTGAATGTGCCTGAAAGAGGCAATTCATATCGGCTGCAAATGAAAAGAGACACCTTCGCCGAATAGGTGTCAGTCGTTTTGTCACGTAGACTTGCTACTTAACAGTAATTAGAATAACATGCAGGATTTTTGAAGTCAAAAGGGAATTAAAGGAAGGGGTACAATTATGTACGCTTACTTATTAAAAGATATAACGAAATGGATCCCAAAGTACATTGTAGATAAGGGATATGAATATTATGAAGATGGGCATGTAGAAGATGTTGAAATACAAGGTAAAAAAAGTGTTTGCTTTCGTTACTGGAAATGCAGGGAATTATGAAGTAGTTATCGATCTCGAAGATTTTTCAGAAAGTAACTGTGAATGTCCCTATGAAAATTATTGTAAACATATGGCGGCAGTTGTTTATGATATGCAAGGTGCTGGTGAGAGTGCAGTTAAAGAGAAACTGAAAGATTTAGAAAAAGAAGAGTTACTTATATTATTAAATCGATTGTTGCAAAGTTCGAAAAACGTACAAATTGTAGAGAAGTTATTAAAGAAGGAGAAACTTTAACGTATAGAGGGAGTTGTTTTGTAGTGAACGTACTAATTATATATGCTCATCCTAACCCTTCAAGTTTTAACGCGGCGATTTTCAATCATGTGCAAAAAGGACTACAGGAAACAAATCATTCAGTTACCGTACTTGATTTATACAAAGAACAATTTGATCCAGTCCTCGTATTTAATGAAGAGAAGAAAAGACGCGATTTAGTAAATGAAGAGGAAACAGCTCGGTATAGAACGTTAGTAGAAGAAGCAGATACACTTCTATTCATCTATCCAATATGGTGGTGGGGGATGCCAGCAATTTTAAAAGGATTTATCGATCGTATTTTCGTAGCTGGATTTGCTTATAAATATGAAGGGGCTCTGCCGAAAGGATTATTGCAAGGGAAAAAAGCATGGGTTATTAATACGTTAGACTCGCCTCTATGGTACGTCGCATTGTTATATCGATCAGCAGATTGGATTATGATGAAGAGAGGTATTTTACGTTTTTGTGGCATTCGCGATATAAAACGGTCAGTGTTTCAATCTGTGAAAACGAGTAAAGTATCAAAGCGTGAGAAATGGTTATTACAAATAGAAGAAAAGGCTCGTGCATTATGAATGAAGTCGATCGTATTATAAACTGTGTTCAGTATGATGGCGAACTTTTTCGGAAGTATGTTACGTGTTTACTTCAATTGAAAAAATGCAGCGAAACATTTCAGCAAATTCAAATAGAGTTAAGAAATGATTATTTAATAAGAGGAATTTGTGAAAGAGAAGTTGATCAGGTAGTACGGGGAAGTAAAGAATATGAAACATATTTTCTTCCTAAAGCGTTACAGTGGAATTTTTTGAGGGAACATCCACACCTGATCGGAAAAATTTGCGAAGATTTTTTTGCATTTGAGTCATTACATCTTACGGAGTCAGAGTGGGAGAAGATTATAAATTGCATGGGAAATAAGTGATTTATTATGTAAAAAAGCTAGTATAAAACTAGCTTTTCGTTTAAATAAATAAGAAACATAGACTAATGATAAAACCCGCATATAGTAAGTTCACAACACAAAATCCCATAATGTCACGAGCACCTAAACCAGCTATCGCTAATGCTGGTAATGCCCAGAAAGGTTGAATTAAATTCGTCCAAGCATCGCCCCATGCAATTGCCATTGCTGTTTTTGCAGCAGGTACACCAAGTTCAGCGCCAGCTGGAATCATAATTGGTGCTTGCACAGCCCATTGACCGCCGCCAGATGGAACGAAAATGTTAACAATGCCAGCACTTAAAAATGTAAAGAGCGGAAAAGTCGTTTCATTTGAAATGCTAATAAAGAAATTAGAAATAGCTCCTCCAAGTGAAAGTCCTTCACTATTTGCTCCAATCATCATGCCCATAATTCCTGCGTACAACGGAAATTGAAGTAAAATGCCAGAAGCACTTTTCGTAGAGTCTGAAAAAGCACGAATATACTGAATCGGAGTACGGTGGAAAATAAGACCTGCAATTAATAACATAAAAATCACGATATCGAGAGTAAGGTTAAAACCTTTCGTATAAAAGTAATTGAAAATATAAATGAGACCTAACAATCCAACGCAAAGTGTAATAATAATGCTATTTTCCATCTTTTCAGCGAACGTATTTTTTTCTACTTCTTGAGCAGCAGCTTCTTCATGGAACACGCTAGGATCTACTGTAATCGTATGTTTTTCATCTGGATGCATCGCTTTATTAATGAGAGGCATCGTAATGAGAAAAATAATAACTGGAACGAGAGCGTATGGTGAGAATAACGTTTCTGTTATTGGAATCGCCTCTTTAATACTTCCAGCAGTCGTTTTAATTAACGTTTCACCGCCTGTTGCTAACGTAAGAGGAATAGAGGCAGAAAGACCGGCATGCCAAATGAGAAATCCAGAGTAAGAAGAGGCGATTGCTAGTCTATAATCTAATCCGTCCAGCTGCCTGGCCACTTCTTTTGCGTATAAAACAGATACAACAATTCCAAAGCCCCAGTTTATGTATGCACCGAGTAAACTTACAATTGAAATGGCAATAATGCCTTGTCCAGTTGTTTTTGGTAGTCTGGCAGCTTTCGTTAATCCTTTTTTAATAAGAGGAGCATTTGCTAAAGCAGATCCAGTCACGAGTACAAGTGCCATTTGCATAGAAAAGGCGAGGAGTCCCCAAATTCCATTACCCCAGTGATTAATCATTTCTACAGGTGTTTGGTGAGTCGCAAACATACCAAAGAAGATAACGAAAACAGTTAGTAAACATGATAAAATAAACGGTTCTGGCAAGAAGCGTTGCACTAAGGCGACGCAACCATTTGTAAAGGAACGAAACAAAATAGATCAACCTCCTTATGTATATGTATTACAATTATTCGAGGTTGTTTAGGAGATAACCTTCAATGTAAAGAAAATTCAGATATTTACAGAGTGGTAATTTATTGATAGATTGATATAGAGCCTCGTATCAAATTCTGCTTTTAATATACTAGAAGAAAAACGGTTGGAAATGGGGTAGCACTTATAGGGATAGTATAGAGAAAGGTTACTAGCTGGCTTCAAAGCAACTGTTGCAAAGGGAGAGGAGATTCAATACAATAGTGTTGCATTACATGAGAAATATGTTTTAGCACAAATCTAGCTAAAAATGTTTATACAAATACATTTAAAATTGATGGGGGAATTATGATCAAAAGTTTTTATCTTTTAAAGCCTAAAATGTTTACGGCAGATATATATTATAAAGTTTTTATTACAGGTGACTGTATATATTTTATAAAGATTGGCGGACAGTTTCATAGCCGACATGCTTATAAAAAACAATTACCTGGTATTTCAGAGCTATTGTTTTTGTTTTGGTTCAAAAAAATTGAGAAAAAACAATTAAACTTAGAAACTGAAATAGATGCAAAAATACATACTGGCGATGTACATGAACTCTTGCAATTAAAGAATAACTTTTCAATTGAAATAAATATAATTGAAGAGGTACTATTAAATAAACGAGGAACGTTTCATACAGGTTTTAATGATAATGGAACGATTTCCTTCATGTTAAAAAATGGTCAAAAAATAAAGTTCATCATCCCGGAAGAAACTTTATTTTCATCTATAGAAGAAATTTTCGACCAATATGAACAGACAATCTTTGTAAGGGAAGTGTTTTAAAGGAAACGATTAATTTATTATCTTTTTAATAAAGTGATAGAAAGCTTCATTAAAAAGATGAAGCTTTTTACTTATAAAAGATAACAAAAGTAATACATTCATTACTACATTTGTGTGTGAATTCAAGAAAAATTAAACCACCTAGCCCCTAAAGAGAATATAGGAAGCAGATGGTTTAGGTGTTTTGAGAGGTATCCTGTTTTCAGGATTTAGTTCAAATTATTGATTTGCATTTTTATATCGAGTAAATTTAAGTTTCTGGAATAATTGTAATAGCGACAGTCCGAACCGGAGTCTCTATTTCGTCGCCTTTACTTTGGCTATTGTAGTATTTAATCATTAATTCGTTAAGTTCGTTTTGAAATTTTCCAAAGTGTTCTTCATCTAGCTTTAATTCTACTACAGAAAAAGTAGCAGTATCTTCTTGACTGTTTTGTTCCTCTAATTTCTTAAGGTAACTTTGATATTGTGTCATAAGTGATAACTGATAATAGGAAATGTAGTTTAACTTTTCATCATCAGATAATCCTTTCCATTCACTTCCTTCAATTTTTGCATCTTCTTCATTGATTGCGTAATATTTTTCAGAAACAGATTTCACCTTTTTTTCTTTAATTACATGGACGATACCAGAATCAACCATAGTTTGTAGCTGTCTATATAGTGTGGCTTGTGGTACATTTTTAATGATTTTTACCATTTCTAATGGTGTTAGCCCATCTTCCTTATTTCTCATTAACACTTGGCAAATTTTCATTCTTACCGGATGCATTAAAATTTCAACTTTATTATTCATTCGCTCACCTTATTTATTATGTATTTTTATTCTCATTATAAATAATGAGAATAAAGTTTGCAATTCATTCGTTTATGTTTTATCATTATCAATAATGAGAATGAATTTAGGGAGGAATGACAATAATGCAACTACATTATGGATTGAATGATCTTAAAGACATTGATATTATGACTTTTCTACCCATTATATTGCCAGTTATTGCAGTGGGGGTACTTTTAGTTTTCATTGCATTCATTGATTTATACCGACATAGAAAAACAAGAAAAAATGTACTTGTATGGACGTTCATTATTCTTTTCATTAATGTATTGGGACCTATTTTCTACTTCGTTATAGGGAGAAAGGATAGTGAGAAATTATGAAATTAGAGATTAAAAATGTAACAAAAGTATTTAAAAGAAAAATTGCGGTTAATAATTTCTCGATGGAACTGCAAGCGGGGGAATGCGTCGGATTAATTGGACCGAACGGAGCAGGGAAATCCACATTAATAAAAGTAATTTCGGATATTATTCATCCAACTGCTGGTGAAGTTTTATTGAATGGGATAAAAATATCAAAAATGAAAAGTGAAATTGGTTATTTACCGCAATACCCTAATTTTTTCCATTGGATGACAGCGAGAGAAACGCTTACCTTTATGGGCCAACTTTCGGGATTGAAAAAAGAAGAATTGTCAAAGTCGATTCCAAAGATTTTGGAGAAAGTTGGACTAAAGGACGAAGAAAACGCAAAGGTTAGTACATTTTCTGGTGGAATGAAACAACGACTTGGTATTGCACAAGCATTATTGCATAAACCGTCACTTATTGTCATGGATGAACCGGTATCCGCATTAGATCCAATCGGCCGACGGGAAGTATTGAATTTAATTGAAGAAATAAAAAAAGATACAACCATTTTATTATCAACCCATATATTAGGCGATGCGGAAGAAATCTGTGAACGATTTGTCATTATAAAAGATGGAACAAAAATAGAAGATACAACGATTACGGAACTTTTACATCGTAATAGTGAAAATAAATTAATGATTGAAATAACAGCTAAAGATCAAAAGTGGATTGAAATTGTAAAAAAATTACCGTATGTGAAGGACGTTGAAGTGGTTGGGCTTAAAATCAAAGTGAAGGTTGAAAGCATTGAAATAAATAAAAATATGTTATTGCAAAATGCACTCGAACATAAAGTGAACATCGTTAAATTTGAAATGAGCAACGATACTTTAGAAGAAATCTTCTTGAAATTGGTGGTGCAAAAATGAATAACTCAATTGTATTGATAAAAAAAGAATGTGTTCAAATGTTACGTGATTTCAAGATTATTTGGCTACCAATTGTTTTTATATTTTTAGGCGCAACACAACCGATAGTAACTCATTATTTGCCATCAATTTTAGAAGCGTTAGGTGGAGGACAGGGAATTACCATTGATTCGAGTATGGCAACGCAAAAAGGGGGCGAAGTATTAGCGAGTACTTTGGGATCCCAGTTTGATCAGCTTGGACTTATGATTCTAGTGATTTCTATGATGGGTGCTATTCAAACAGATAAAGCTAATGGTATGTTGGCCTTTATTTTAACAAGGCCTGTTACTGTTCCTTCATATGTAGGTGGGAAAATAGTGTCGAACTATTTAATGGTAGCGTTTAGTGTAACAATTGGATTCGTTACTTCTTATATATATGTAAATTATCTTTTTACTGTTGTTCCATTCGCACACCTAATTACTGGATTACTATTTTATTTAATTTGGGTTCTTTTTATCGTATCTTTCACAACAATGATAAGTGCTATTTTTCAAAGTCAAGGTATGATTGCATTAATTTCAATTGTTTTCCTTTTAGCTTGTAGAGTAATCGTCGGTTTGAATCCAATAATGGATCAGCTTAATCCAGCCAGTATGAGTAAGTATGCAATGGAAATGTTAGTCACGGGGGGAGTAAATTCAAACGCAATAATCAATGGATTACTAACTATAGTATGGATTTTATTGACACTCTTCGTAACGTTTTATTGGATTGCTAATAAAAAGTTTAATGATGAATAACCATGATGAGTATAGTAGATTTACGAATGCTTTTAAACCTGGAATAATATAATGGATTCAAATAAAACACCGAAATAAGAAAAAGCTTCCACTACTGTGGAAGCTTTTCTAAATGATGTGCAATATCAATATACATATTTGAGTAAACCGAATGTATTTCATTACTTGGCGTTGCGTTAGAAGAGAAATGAACGATCACCATATTTGCTTTCGGATCGATGTAAAGTGTTTGTCCGTAACTACCTAACACTTCGAAAGCACCTTGTTCATTGTGCGGAATCCACCATTGATTACGGTAAGAAATGGAAGCTCCAGGGCCAATTGCAAGTTCACCTTCTTGGACATTTTTTATATCTTTAGTAATAGAAGAAGGGAGAATTTGTTTTCCGTTATATTCCCCATTGTTTAATAGTAATTGCCCAAATCTCGCGATATCTCTAGCAGTTGCATTTAATCCAGCACTAGCTTGTTCTATTTTTGTTTCATCTGTAACGTAATACGCGTTTTCTTCCATACCAATTTGAGACCAAATTCGTTCACTTACATTTTCAGCTAGTGATTTACCAGTAATAGTTCTAATAATCCAAGCGAGCGTTTCTGTTGATCCGTTATTGTAAGAAAAGGAAGAACCAGGCGGTGCCGTTTCTTCGGCTTCTCGTAACATATCATAAATTTTCATCGGACCGTCGTAATTTTTGCCGCGGGGTAAAATATTGCTAGCTAAATATAATTGTGCATCTTGATTTTCTAGCCCAGGCTGCTCATATCCGTGGGTCGGGTATTCTGCTGACACTTGCATGTCCATTAATTGCTGAAGTGTGGCATTACCGAACGGTGTGTTTTTTAATTCTTTTATGTAAGTGTCAGCTGTTTTCTCTAAATCGATACGATTCTCTTCAGCGAGAGATTGTATAATTGCCCCGGTAAAGACTTTTGCTAATGATGCCATACCATGAGGTTCATTCTGTTTATACCCATTGAAATATCGTTCGTAAACAAGTTGTCCATTATGTACAACGACAAAAGCATCTGTTTTGTTATCGTCTAAAAGTTTTTTTAGAGGATTTGTATTTCCGAATCTACGCTCCACAGCAAAATCGTCTAAGTTTTGCAATGCGGAAGGGAAGTGAGCAATTTGGTCAGAATTGTTTTTTACGTTATTAACTAAAGTGAATTCTTTCATATGTGTATACGACCAACGTAAGTAAGGGTCATTTAACCAGTTTTCTTTTGTCACATTATGTTTTGATGGGGTCGTTTTATTTTGTTTGAAGTAAGTAAACCCAAGCCCTGTAATTACAAATATGAATGTTAGTATAAGTAAGAATAGGGGAGATTTTTTTAGTTTCATATATGGCCCTCCTTTTTATTTCTACTATAAGTATACGCTCGTCTTGAAAGAAATACAAAATAAGGAAAGTAAACGGGGAAGTTTACTTTCCTTATTAACGTTAAGCGGAAATTTTTCCGTCTGTAGGTTGTTTCTTGAATTTTTGTTTTCGTCCGTGTAATCCATAATATAAAAGTAAAGTGAACGCAACGATAATAGCTGCGATAAAATACATATTATGATAACTGGATTTCGCTGCGACAATACCTAAAATAAAAGAACCAAAGCCAATACCACTATCAAAGAATGAGAAATACGTAGCTGTCGCAGAACCACGTCTATGGTTTGGAGCGGCAGAAATCGCAATCGTTTGGAAACTCGGAATTAATGTTCCGTAACCTAAACCGATTAGCATACCTGCGCCAAGGAACCAAAATGAAGTTTGTGCTTGGCTTAATATGAACATTCCGATTGTGAAAATAATGATAGCAGGGTAAACGAGTACATTTTCACCGAAGCGATCAAAAATCTTTCCTGTAAATGGACGAGAAATGACAACAACAAGTGCGTATAAAATAAAGAAGTAACTTGCAATTTCACTTAAACCAAGTTCTTTCGCATAAATAGGAATAAAGGATAAAATACCACTATAAGAAAAGGCTAAAACAAATCCTGTAAGTGCAATCGGAATAGAAGATGGTTCGATTAAGTCTTTCCATTTCATTTTTTCACGTTTTTGTTTGCTAACAGGTGCTTCGTGTGGAATATCTACAAGTAGTCCTAATAAAAATGCAAGTAATGAAAATACGGAACAAACGATAAATAACACAGTAAACGAAAAATGAGAAATAATTGTTAAACCTAAAAAAGGACCAATTACCATCGGCAGACTCATAAATACGCCGAAATATGCAAGTGCTTCGCCTCGTCGATGAGCTGGCGCAACATCAGTTACGATCGTACCAGTAGCTGTCGTTGCCATTCCGAACCCAATACCGTGTAAGAAGCGAAGGGCAAGTAATAAGAATAAACTTTGCGCACCGAAATACATAACAGTAGCGGCTAAAAATAATGAAAGTGAAATAAATAATATTTTCTTTCTTCCTAAATCATCGAGCCATTTTCCTGTGAATGGTCTACATAAAACAGAAGAAATAAGAAACACAGTTGCAACTAAACCAATTTCCTCAGGTTTTCCTTTTAGGCCGTCTATTACATAGACAGGCAGAGTAGTCATAAGCATGTAAAATGTTAAGAAGAGAAATAGACTACTAAAACAAGTTCCGAGGAAATCCTTCGTCCAAAGTTTCTCACTTTGCATCGTCATCCCTCCAATTTAATCTAAATTTTTAATAATTTGTTGTAACACTTGAAATGCTTGATGTAAATCATCTTCGTTAATACCTTCTAGCGTTTTTTCTTCGAAAGTATCAACTTCTTCTTGCCATATTGGAATCATCTTTATCGCTGTTTCGGATAAAGAAATGAGCTTCTCACGGCGATCTTTACCTTCTGTACGAATAATCCATCCCATCGTTTCCATACGTGTTAACGTACGAGTCATCGTTGGTGATTCAACATTTAAATACTGGCACAATTCTGTTTGCGTACAAGAACCAGTTTGATTAATGCGGAAAATAACAGCCCATTGCGCACTAAATAACCCTGTTGGAGATACACGTTCATTAAATTTCTTCGTAAACTTTCGAGAAGTCTGGCTGACGATGTGAAAAAAATGTTGTTTTTCGTCCATGTATTTTGATCCTTTCAAATTAGTTACCTAGCTAACTATATACTTTTTTATAATAATTGTCTAGTAATAGACATGTTGATTTATGTAAAAAATTCTTATAGGTTTTATGTTGCGAACGTACATTCTACGTGCTATTCTTTAATTAAGTAAAGAATTTTCTTTCTATTAAATAGAATGGGGGAACTTGTGATGATTAAGCCTGCAACAATGGAGTTTGTTTCACTATCGAACGGAGAAACGATTGCATATCAGGAAGTTGGAAGGCGAAATACAGATATTCTTGTACTCATTCACGGGAACATGACATCGTCACAACATTGGGATTTAGTTATTGAAAAGTTGCAAGATCAATACCATATTTACGCTCTTGATTTAAGAGGGTTTGGACAATCAACGTATAATCAGTCGATAGATTCATTACAAGACTTTGCAGACGATGTAAAATTATTTATTGACGAGTTAAAGCTAGAGAAATTTTCATTAATGGGCTGGTCAATGGGTGGTGGCGTTGCGATGCAATTTACAGCGAATCACCCAACTTTTGTAGAAAAGTTAATTTTAGTAGAATCAGTAGGAATGAAAGGATACCCAATCTTTAAAAAAGATACGAATGGGCAGCCGATTGTATCAAGTTTAGTAAAGACGAAAGAAGAAATTGCGCAAGATCCAGTACAAATCGCTCCAGTATTAGATGCGATAAAAAATATGAACAAACTATATTACCGTACAGTATGGAATCTATTAATATATACACATAATCAACCTGAACCGGATCGTTATGAAAAGTATTTAGATGATATGTTAACGCAACGTAATTTCGTAGATGTGAATTATGCGCTCATTACATTTAATATTTCAGATGAACATAATGGGGTTGTAGAGGGAAGTAAACAAATTCATCGTATTAAAGCGCCAACACTCGTCATACAAGGTGATAGAGATTATGTCGTACCGCAAGTAGTCGGTGAGGAATTAGCGAAACATTTGCCAAATGCAGAGTTGAAGGTATTAGAAGATTGCGGACACTCGCCGTTTATTGATTGTTTAGATGTATTTATAAAACATGTAGAGGATTGGTTAGAACAGAAATAATCCCCGAAATGAGAAGTGTTGCATATACTATAACATTTGTATGTATAAGGGGAGATTATCAATGCATAAACCATCCTTAATCGCTTATTCGCCATATAATCATCATATCTATACAAAAATAATGATAGATCCGATGTATATGCAAGTTTCACCAGCTGTAGTTCCTTTACAAATGCAGCAGCCACTAACAGCTCATATGCAACATTACTTATATGGACCTTCATTTTATGAAAATCCATATTTTAAACACTTTCATTACAATGTGAAAGCGCAAGTTTGGGAAGGATAAGATAACAAGCTAAAAGGTTCATTCTTTTAGCTTGTTTTTTATTGCGAATATTCGTACACGCATTTGAAGAAACAGTTTATAATGAAAAGTGGAAGCATGAGAAGGAGAGGGACAGAGGATGTCAATGCGTTTTACTTTTTGGATTATGGTTGGGATTGTAGCAATCTCGGGTTTGTCACAAGGAATGCTCTTACCGGCCATTGCAATGATTTTTGAACAAGAAGGGGTTAGTTCAAGTATTAATGGTATTCATGCGACGGCATTGTACATTGGGATATTAGTTATTTCGCCGTTTCTTGAAAAACCGATGCAAAGGTTTGGAATGAAGCCGATTATTGTTATAGGTGGGTTTCTCGTTATTATTTCATTATTCTTTTTTACACAAACATTTTCATTTTGGGTATGGTTTATCCTTAGATTTCTAGTTGGAGTTGGAGATCATATGCTTCATGTCGGAACACAAACATGGATCACGACAACATCAGACCCAAGTAAAATAGGGAGACAAGTATCGATATACGGTGTATTCTTCGGAATTGGTTTTGCCGTTGGTCCGTATTTAGCAAGCACTGTGCAGTACGGTCTTGCAACGCCATTTATTATATCTACTATACTTTGTTTAATAGGTTGGCTTTTACTACTTCCAACAAAAAATGCATTCCCAGCGCAAGATGAAAGAGAAGTGAAGAGTGAATCATCATTTTCTCGTTATAAACAAGTTGTTGGATTAGGATGGATTGCACTGCTAGGACCACTTGCATATGGCGTACTTGAAGCAATGCTAAACAGTAACTTACCAGTATACGCACTTCGTAAAGGGTGGTCTGTTTCAGATGTATCCTTCTTATTACCAGCATTTGCAGTTGGGGGTATTATTACACAAATTCCGCTCGGTATATTGAGTGATAAATACGGAAGGGACCGTATTTTAACGTGGACGTTTAGCATAAGTACGGGCATTTTTCTACTTGCCGCCGTATTTGATCAATATTACTGGATCGTCTTTGCCTGCATGCTTTTAGCGGGTATGGTTATTGGATCGTGCTTCTCTTTAGGGCTTGGATTTATGACTGATTTATTACCGAGACACTTACTACCAGCAGGTAATATATTATCCGGAATCGCTTTTAGTTTAGGAAGTATTATGGGACCTGTATTAGGCGGCGTATTTATAGAAAAAATACAGTATACAAGCTTTTTTATTGCGGTTATGATTATAATGGGAATTCTCGCAATGTTATATATGGTCTACATGAAAAATCAATTCGCATCAAGAAAAATAGAAAGTAGGTTAGGGCATGACAAAACAACCTAATAAAAAGAAATTTGAAGTACTTGAAAATGAAACAATTACAGACTGCTTAGCACGTATGGAACAAGAAGGCTACGCTCCGTCTCGTCGTATGGAAGAGCCAATCTTTCATGAAGTAAAGAAAGACGGCAAAACAGTAGTTGAGCCGTGCGGTAGGAAGATTGTTTTTGAAGGGAAATTGAAGTAATCCAATAACAAATTCTCTTTATAGTATAGAGCCATCCAATAGTTGGGTGGCTTGTTTTTTTATTAATCAATGAAGGAATTGAATAGAATGAATCTCTCGTTCATTTCTCCTAATTGCCTTCTTTATATGGGGCAAAAGATTGCTACTTTTTTCGTATATTGGTAAAATAAGTTCTTGGGTCTTACTTATTGTTATCGGTATAATGTTTGTCGCTTGAATGAAAGAAATTAGTTGCAAAAATTTCGCACTATGTAAAGGGGTACAGCAACGATCCCTTTTTTGGGAGGCACCTTAAACATAAAGCGAGAGAAGAGGCTATATGAACGATTCTCCTATCTTGTTTAAATATTAAACGAGTTACTGCAATTGGAACAGGTATATCAAACTAGTCGACATCCTGATGGATCATCTTTTTCTAGTAATCTATCACTTCTGATGGAATCGATAGATTGCTAGAAAGCGGAAAATAATTATTAGTATATTCCGAAGCAGGTGTAACAGAGTGTCCTTCCATAATTAAGGGTAAAACCAAAATACGTTGTTGTAAAGAATGATTTGTTAGAACTAGTTATAAGGAATAAAACAGAAAAGAGGATCACATGTTAGATACTTTACAGAGAAGTAAAAAGTTTTTTTTAGTATGTCTTATTTTTTTAGTGCTTTTAACCGCTTGTGGTAATACTGATGTTAAGACATCTAAAGCTTCATTACCACCGGCTGAATCCAATATAGATACATCATTAAAAGCACCAAATTGGGTAGATAAAAGTCCTATCCAACAGTCTCCTAATTTTACGGAAGATAAAAAAGTACAATCGGTTGTGAATTTAATAGCAACGGGTGATAATTTATATCATGACGCAGTAATTAAAGATGGCAAACAAAAAGACGGTTCATATGATTATAATTATATTTATGAAAATATCAAAAAAGCTGTTAAATCAAGTGATCTTGCTATCGTGAACCAGGAGACTCCGATTGCCGGAAATAATTTAAAAGTACAGGGATATCCGACTTTCAATACACCTGAAGAAGTAGGCCAATCTTTAGTGGACACTGGATTCAATATAGTGACGCAAGCGACAAATCACGCTATGGATATGGGTATTAAAGGTGTTGCGAATACAAGAGAATACTGGAAGAAATATCCGGATGTTATCCCGGTAGGTATTAATGAGAGTCAAAACGAGCGTAATGAAATAAAAACGATTACAAAAAATGGTATTCGTTTTGCGTTACTCAATTATACATATGGTACGAATGGAATTAAAATTCCAGCTGATAAGTCTTGGGCTTTAAATTTAATTGATAAAAAAGCGATACAAAATGATGTGGAAAAGGCAAAGAGTAGCTCTGATATGGTGATTGTTATGGTGCATTGGGGAGTAGAATATACCTCAACACCTTCAAAGCAACAAAAAGAAGTTGCTCAATATTTAACAGATTTAGGTGTAGATGTAGTAATTGGAAATCATCCACATGTAATTCAACCAATTGAGTGGAAACAAAATAAAGATGGACATGAAACGCTAATCTATTATTCTCTTGGAAATCTTATTTCTGCGCAAGAAAAATTAGAAACATTAGTTGGAGGATTATCTTATGTACAATTTGTTAAGTATGAAGATAAAACTTTTGGTATACGACAAGCGGCAATCGTACCGACAGTAACCGACTATGCTGATGGTAAGAAACAATTTAAAATTCAATTTTTAAAAGATTATTCGGATGAAAATTCTAAAAAACATGGAATTAAAAAATTTGTCGGCCCCGTTTCTTTGAAGGATTTCAAGGAGATTCCTAGAGACGTGTTGGGAAATTGGTATAAAGACTAATAAACAAAAAGGGAATGAGATACAATTAAAAAATTTATAATTTTAGCATTGGTATTAGCAATGGGATGGAGTCTTGCTGCTTGTAGTGGAAAGCAAACATCTCAGGAAACTACTAATAATAACGATAAAAATAAAAATGAAATACATGCGAAGAAAAAAGATGTTTTACCTATCTCTGATGTTAATGATTGGAGAATTATCCTTGTAAATAGAGAGCATATGTTATCAAAGGAACTAGGAATTGAATTAACAAGTATCACCCAAAATGCGAAGCCAAATATGAAAATAGATAGTAGAATTGCAACTTCCTATCAGGATATGGTAGCAGCTGCAAAAAAAGAGGGAATCAATCTTTATTTAAGATCAGGTTATCGAGCTATAAAATTACAACAAACTTATTATGATGCTTCAGTTAAAAGCTATAAATCTCAAGGCTTGTCGGATAAAGAGGCTAGTGCTAAGGCATTGGAATATCTTCAGTATCCTGGTGCAAGTGAACATCATACTGGATTAGCGTTAGACATTATTTCAGTTGAATGGCAGAATACTGTAGAAGATTTAAATGCAAAATTTGAAACTACCGATGCATTCAAATGGTTAGATAAGAATGCTGCAGAATATGGATTTACTCTCCGCTATCCAAAAGATAAAGAGAATATTACTGGCATTAAGTATGAGCCATGGCACTATCGTTATGTAGGAAAAGAAGTTGCTGTTTATCTAAAAGAAAAAGGGTTAACTTTAGAAGAATATAACGAAAAAATTAAGTCTGGTAAGTAAAAATATGCTTTAATTTTATTAAACATTATGCACTGCTACAGGAAAAGGTGAATCTGAGGATGTGTTAACCTTCCGCCTAGTATTGTAAAAACTGAGTATGATAATTTGAACACGTATGAACCAGTTATCGTGTAAAAAGATGTATGTATTAAGAAATTAAAGTTAAGGATCTGATATTCATATCAGATCCTTTTTCTATCGTTCTTTTAAGAGCGACTGAGCCAAAATATTGGAATGAATATAAAAATAAAACAGCCCAAGGAATAGTAAAACGAATCCGGGAGTCTACTCGTACGCTTCATTGGGATTATCCAGAAATAGTTGTTGATGAAATAAGAAAGAATGGGTCTTACTCTCAAGCAAGGATTTAATATGAATGAATTGGATAAAAGGTAGTAATAAAAAACACTGCGCCTGGCAGTGTTTTTTATTATTTCTGCACATAAATACATAGTCATATTGATTAAAGTTTCACTTTATTGAAGAAAAATGCGAAAGCCATTCATAAAATATGGAAATGTTAAAATCCCTTTGATAAAATAGCAATATGTAAAAATAATTATTTGTTAATTCTTAATGTAATGAATATTCATGTTTAAATATACGAATTTAACTACATAGTTATTGTGCTAAAGGGGGAGAAAGATGTTAGATGAATTGTACAATGCTTTTTTAAATGCGTCTGGTTTTACAGAAAGTGCGAGGAAACGAGATCGGTATGATGATTTACATGATTATTTAAAAGATAAAGAAAGAGAGTTAAAGCAATTCATTCAAGAGGCTGAATCAGCGAAGAGAGATTATGAGAGTAAAAGTAATGGCTTAGAAGCTAATAAAATTCCGGCAGTTGAATTTGAACAAAAACGTCATGAAAAGGATGAAGACTTAAATACAGTATTATCCTATTTTAAAAGTGCATTAAGCGATATTGGATCTGCAAAAAGTACAGCTTATGCAAAGTATTTGGAATATAAAGCGAAAGCAGAATCGGAGAAAGCGTCAGCATACGCCGCAGCGACCAAGGCTTTTGAAGAAAAGAAAAAGGAATTTGAAAACTTTATCCATTAAGCATACAAAGAATGGAGGGAACCAACATGAGTGGTAAAGAGGTTGAAATTATAGGAAGTAACACTGCAAGTGCCATTTCTTACGCACAAAACATTGAAAATGGTATGAAGGATTCTTTAAACCAAGCGAAAGACTTAAAAGCATATGTCACAGGTGCGAAATGGAATGGAAAAACGCGAGATGCTTTTTTAAGTTATCTTGATTTGATCATTCAATATAATTCAGAAATGGTAGAGGCATTTGAAGGGCATACGAAAGCTTTGAAAGAGTTAGATAAAAGTATTCAAACGTACGGCGATATACCGAAAGTAAGGGCGATAAAACAATTGTGATGGAGAAACGAGGGATAAAAGAATGGGGAAAGAAATGAGTTTTGCACCTGCTGAATTATATGTTCTCGCAGGTGCAGCTGGAGTTACGGATATATTTGGATTGCCAAATCGTGACGCAATTATTTTACTTGATGAAGAATGTGTCACGAAAGCAACTACGAGTTTAAAAGAAAAAGGCTTACTTACAAGTGAAAATGGAATTACCCCTGCAGCCTTTCAAATAATTGAGCTATTAAAGGAATATGAAAATTGTCATGAATACACGAGAATGAATAATGTGTTAATTGGCTTTTTAAAAGAGGATAAAGACCGAGTGGCTGTATTAACGGAAATAGAACCAAATAAAAAATACGAGATCGACTACATACCAAAGCCAGACGTATATTTTTCATTATTAACACGCATTCCTTTCTTATTGAGAGAACCGAGGGAAATAGAAGATACATTTTTCTCAAAGAGAATGACAGAGGCAGAACAACAAACATTTGAGGAAAAAGATTTATCAAATAAAAACGTTATAGCGATAGAAACGTATACGAGGCCTCGAAGTAATAGAGGAGGAAAATGGGAATGTTTCTTATATTTCACTGAAGGAGAAGATTTCGTTCAAATAGATGTAGATCGTAATCAATATGACTGGGTGAGCCTCTATGCGGTTAATAAGAAATTGTATGACGTGTTAAAAATGCCATATAAAAAGTTAATTGACCCGAGACAATTCTCGTTAGGAGGTATTCAATAATGCAAGTATCAATGGGAGATAGTGGTTCTGGTGGTGGAGAAGAAGTATTAGTTAATTTTCAAGAACTACTAGATATAGTAATGAAGTTAGAAAATATATATAAAATCCATGTAGACGTCATTGGAACGAATATTGAGAGTTTATTAAGCTGTGATTTTTATCAAAAAGGTGAAGCGATGAGAGTAATTGAAAAATATCCTGATATATTACACAAAACACTAGAATTGGCTGAACACTATTCTAGGTCAGCGACAGTTGTAGGAAATGTATGTGTAGAAATGCTTGAAAAGGACGAACAATTACGTGAAATATTAAGTAAGTTGTAGAAATCACCATACGGCTGGGGGGATGAAAACGAGATGGATGTGAAATATAGACCTGAACCATGGCAAAACATGGGGGATGGTATGAATCGAATTACAAAAGATGCACTCATGAAATTACGGGAAGCAAATGAATCATTAAAAAGAATTGATGGAAGAATACGAGATTTAGACTCGGATGGTAGTATACATTTTAATCCTAAAGATCAATCGCAAAAAATCGGGGAATTACTTGATAGCTATTCGACATTACAAAAATATTGCGGAGAAGCAGGTCGATTAGTCTCTGAACATATAGATAAACCTTTTTTAGTAGAAATGGATAAATTCGCTCAAAAAATGAGAGATACATCTATTCTCAGTTTTGAAACAAATAACCGAATTGGCTCTACAACAACGACAGTATTACCAGGTGCGCATGCAGGCTACGGAAGTGTACCACAAACAATACAGAAGAAGAAAGATAAAATAACAGTAGAAGATATTTTTAGAGATTCTCCTGCATTTGATAACGTACTTAGGGCAGAATACAAAGAACTAAAAAAACAAAATCCAGATGCAAAATTAAATTATGAAGAATACAAGAAAGTAGTCCCATCCACACGAGGATTTGAATACAAATCGATAGAAGATGAACAGAAAAAACTAGAAATGGTGCGAGACATAGGAATAGGCGTAGGAATCATCATCACAACAATCCTTTGTCCACCACTTGGGGCCGCTGCCGCAGTAGTATACGGAGGTGTACAAATAAAAAGCGGTATCGACGGAGAAGACTGGGGAACACATAGGAAATTGAGCCAAGAAGAGCGGGTAGGAAACATCATTTTTGGCGGATTAGATGCAATCCCAGTTGTTGGAGCAGTAGGAAAAGGAGTAAAAGCATTCAAAGGCACGAGTGAATTAGCTGATTTAGCGAAATTATTAAAATTCAAAGAAGGAATGCCTGGTTTTAATCCAAATTTGGGTAAAAATGTGGTACAATCGCTTAAGGAAAATAATCTATTAAAAAATTTAAAAATACAAGGCTGGAAAACCGTAGATAAGATTAATGATGCGGACTATTTCATTAAAGGTCTAGTAGCAAAAGGTGTGGACTCCGTAACTCCATTCGTTAAAGGTGTAGAAATACTGCCAGATGGAAGTGTCGTTAGATCTGGAACGAACTATAGCGGGAAATTCCAAGAAGCCCATGATGCCTCAAAGGCGAGTATTCAGAGTAGGATCTCGAATTTGGAGAGTGGTGGGGTTAAGGGTACGGGTAACGCTGTTCATAGATCTGAAATTGACGAAGTAATTAAAAATAATTACGATAAAGACGGAAATTTGATTAATAGATCAATTGTGCCTAAGGGATATGATAGTGTTGAAGATTTCTTAAAACAAGTAGATGATACTACTATCAAAGAATTTGGGTATGATAGTGTTGAAGAGTTTAAATCAGTAGTAGGATATGTTGATGACTTTTTAAATGCTTCACCTAAAAATAATATAATTAATAAAGGATTGGCAGGAGGAACACATGTGCAGGGTGTAGACTATGATGTGTTAGGTTTTCCTATTTTTAAAGGAGATAACTTAAAATTTACGTTAAAATTAAAGGAAGAATATTATGTTATGAAAGATACAGATCAGTTTAAAGAGTGTACAAGGATATTAAAAAAGGCAATTGAAGAAGGTAAAGTATCAAGGGAACTTTTTACTCCACAACAGCTTAATCAGATTGAAAAGGGGAGAGCAAGAATAAAGGGGCTTACTTGGCACCATCATCAGGTTCCTGGAAAGATGCAATTAGTATTAACAGATATTCATGGGGTTAACCATCTTGGTGGAAATAAATTATGGGGAGAGGGTATTAGATGAGAAAAGATTTAGAGTGGGAATATGCTGATGCAGAAGTATCAGAAACTAAGATTAAAGAAATTGGATTACAATTAGGCTTCCAGTTACCTCAAGATTATATTGATTGTGTAAAAATAAATGGAGGTGCGAGTGTATTACCAGAAGAATTTAATGTAGGCAATGTAGAGCGTTGCTTTGGTAGTTTATTTAGTTTTGATGAGGAAAGTAGTGAGTACATTATTAAAAAGTATGAAATATATAAACCTACGCTTCCGCAAAAGATTTTCCCTATTGCAATTGATCCAGCTGGAAATTTAATATGTTTAGATTATAAAAATAATACAGAAAACCCAATTGTAGTTTTTTGGGAGCATGAGAATGCTGGCGAAAAAGAAATGTTAATGCGTCAAGAAGGTTTAACAGAAGCACAAGTAGAAGAACTGGCAAGAGAAAATGTATTTTATATTGCAGATACATTTACTGATTTTTTAAGTAAATTACACGATTAAAAAATATAATGATGAATGAAAAATAAAGTTTATGTGAAGTGGATAGAAAAAATAATAGGGTGTTTGAAAATAGATACTCCATGATGGTTGTACCATCATGGAGTACTATGTGCAATGATAGAATAGAAAACGAAGTACGAGCTTAGGCGAAATGGCATTTTACATGGCGGTGAATATAAACACATGGAATGGGTATGAAACTAACGAACTCGTACAAACTCGGAAGTTTTAACATAGTAGTTGTCATGACATACAAAAGGTGTCATACTTTTACTACAAAACTTACAAAATTAGCGATACTTAAAAATATATTAACTTAAAGTACTTGATTGTCGATTACAGGAAACAAGTGCTTTTTTTGTTTTAGCGTAGAAATAATGTGGTACAATCGCTTAAGGAAAATAAGAATTTAAAAAATGCACTAGATGCTATGAAAAATACTCCTATTCCAGTAGCAGTTAGGATGGTGGATACTGGAATAGGAGTGAAGATTCCTTATGTAGAATCTTCAACTGTTGGAGAAGTAGCTGGAAAGTTTTCAAAGGCAAGTACGGCAGCTAAGGATGACGCTTATCAACTTGCTAAGGGTACGGGTAACACTGTAAGCAATTATCTTGATGATATAGTCGAGGCTGGTAGTGTCAATGCCACAAAGATGAATAAGCTTAAAAATGCTATTCAAAATAATACTTTTAGTGTAGATGAGTTGTCTGAGGTTAGAAAAAAGATGTCTGATTTAGGCATTACTAAAGAATATAATGAAGCATTAATTAAACTTAATTTTGGTAAATATCTTAGAGGACTAATAGGTGACCCACCTACTGCTATGATAGATCCACATGCACATCATATTTTATTTAAAAAGGGTTTAGGTGAGGCTCAACAAAAACTTGTTCAAGAAGGTCAAGAATTATTAAGGAAATATGGTATTGATCCTATAATTGGTAAAGAAAATTTAGTTTGGGCGCCAAATAGAGTTGCCGGACAACATAGTATTGCAGCTTTAGAGAATGTTGTAAATCAATTGAAAGCAGTTGATGCGGCAGGTGCAGATTTAGATGATATTATTGAAATACTAGAAGACCTTGGAAAACAAGCTGCTTCTAGGAAATAGAACTTAAAGGAGAAATTAACATGGATAAGACTCAATTTGCAAAAGATATTAGAAGTGCCATAAAAAGTGGTCAATTGGATACTTTAAGAGATTTACTTGAGAAAGAACCAGAAATGTTAACATGGATGACACCTTTTGGTACATGGTTACATGTAGCGGCAGCTCATGGACATTTAGCGATAGTAGAATATCTTATTAATGCTGGAATAGAAATTAATGCACAAGGTGGAACTTTCTCTACAAATGCTCTTGAAAGAGCAACTACAAAAGGACATTTAGATATTGCTGAATATCTAATTAGTCGGAATGTAGAGATTGATATTAGTGAACCAGATAGAAATCCTCTGTTTGCTGCAATATACGGTGGGCATTTGGAGATTGTTAAATTGTTAGTTGAGAACAATATAGATATATCTATAAAATACTCTGGTGACACCATGAAAGA
The DNA here is from genome assembly GCF_051915225.1 of Bacillus cereus group sp. MYBK95-2. NCBI lineage: Bacteria > Bacillati > Bacillota > Bacilli > Caryophanales > Bacillaceae > Bacillus > Bacillus cereus group sp. MYBK95-2. Next base: position 338,021 of record NZ_JBQAEH010000003.1, read on the forward strand.
TATGGATGCTTATGCATTTGCTATTGAAAGAGGGCAAACAGAAATTGCTGAATATTTAAAGCAGAAGATGGATGAAAAAAAATAGGCTGTTAAAAAGTACATACTTCATGATGGTTGTCCCGTTATGGAGTATTATGTGCAATGATAGAATAGAAAATGAAGTACGAGCTTAGGCGAAATGACATTTTACTGTACAACGAATACAAAGACATGGAATGGGCATAAAACTAACGAACTCGTAATTTTTAAGGTAGTAGTTGTCACGATATATAAAAGGTATCATACTGTTTCCATAAAACTTACAAATTTAATGCTACTTAAAAGCATATGAACTTAAAGCACTTGATTGTCTACGAAAGGCAACAAGTGCTTTTTTAATAGATAAGCATGCTATAAATTTATAAAAATTATTTTTATGAATTAAAGCTAACAAAAATTACTAGTATTATATAACTAGAACTACATTAGCAAAAGGTGTGGACTCCGTAACTCCATTCGTTAAAGGTGTAGAAATACTGCCAGATGGAAGTGTCGTTAGATCTGGAACGAACTATAGCGGGAAATTCCAAGAAGCCCATGATGCCTCAAAGGCGAGTATTCAGAGTAGGATCTCGAATTTGGAGAGTGGTGGGGTTAAGGGTACGGGTGAAACTCCTAAGATAACTGAAATAAAAGAGAAAGATCTTGGGAAGCACATTGTTAAAGGAAAAAATGGAAGGAAAGAACTTGCGCCAAACGTACGCTATATCACTGAGGATGGTTATAAATATACAACAGATGAACTTGGTAGAATAGTAGATGTTGAGGCGGAAGGATTAATACTTCAAAAAGGAAAACGAAGCACAGGAATGCAAGTGGCTGCAGGAAGAGAAGATAGATTGCCTGATGATGGTGGGCACTTGATAGGGACGCAATTCCATGGATCCGGTGATATTGATAATTTAATCGCTCAAAATAAACAAATTAATCGTTCGGGTGGAGAATGGTATAATATGGAGAAAGAATGGGTTAATGCATTAGGTGGGAAGCCTCCTAAAAAAGTATCAGTAAAAATTGAATCAGTATACTTAGGTTCATCACTAAGACCAAACTCATTTAAAATAAATACCAAATTGAAGGCCAACGTAAGGTAATACGTGAAATACTTAATAAAACAGGAGGTTGATGTAAAAGTGTTCGAATTAGAATTAAATAAAATCTATCAAAATATAGCGCAAAAAATAAATGATACAATTCCCGTAGAATGGGATATCTTTTATTTTAATGCAGAGATTTATAACCAAGAGGGTGGGGTATTATTCTTTTTCAATACCCCAGATAGATCGGATGAATATATATATTCCCATGATATACCAGATATATTTAATGTGAGTGAAAAAGAATATGATAAGACATATGATGAATTATTTCATTTAAGTGTAGAGTTACAGGAAATATTTATAAAAAATAATCAGGAACCTTGGTATTCTTTTGATATGATTGTGACATCTGAGGGGAAAGTAAAAATTTATTATGGGTATACTAAATGGTATCAATCTACTTTTGGATCGAATGACCGAGTGGATTATTTTGAATATAAATATTTAGGGAAGAAACCTAGTAATGAAAATGAGCGAAGAAAATTCGAAGAGATGAAAGAATATGAAGAGCAAAATAAATCTTAAAATGTTTTTTTGTTAAATTAAGGAATGTATTATTAGCGAGTAAATATGTAAAATATCCAAATTAACTAGCTTTAGTTGGACTATTGAAAAAAGAATAGTGACGGATTAATGTTACTTATAGAACATATGAAGTTAAAGCACTTGATTGTCTACTTGAAGCAACAAGTGCTTTTTTGCGTAGAAATTTAACAGATTACTATAATTTTATTATGTAAACTTTTTACATAGTTTTCTATACAACTAAAGAGAAGAAAAAGGTTCACTATTACTTTCATTTCTGTTATAAAAATTCTACAATAGAAGACAGAACGTATATTTGGTATAATCAAAATATACTATATGAAATGATGTACATGAGTTTGAAATTCATGTAACGAGGTAAGCACTACATAACAATGACTAATATTTAAAGTTTTCGTACCTATAGAATTCAATTCATGTTATATAAATCAATTGTTAGAAAGGAACAGGTGTAATGAATCAAATTTCATTTGAAGATTTATTTGAAGAAGAAAAAGAAAAGGTGGAGGTAGCTGAGGTATGTAAGGTACCAGCCCCTTTATCACCATTACAAAAAGATATTTTAGAATTAATTGATTCTGAAGAAATAAGTGCGCTTGAGCTATGTGAACGATTAATACGATCTGGTAAAATACCCGATGAAAGATTCACTACGAATAAGCCTAAAGCATATGGACAAGTATGTTTACTATTAGAAGGTTTTGTTACAGAAGGAAAACTTATTTTTATCAAAGATGATGAGAAAAGAGATAGGGTATATAAATTGAAAGAAGAAGTTTGAGATGTATAGTGGGAGATGAATGATTGGTTTCCTTTAACTTGTAGCTCCGTTAGTCTAGTAATGTCCACTAAAAAGGTGTCAATCTCTCCTAGATTGACACCTTCATACTTTTAACATCTTACATACTTACGCTTAAAACCAAGTCTTCCTCTATCAAGTTCTTTCTGAATACTCTCTGTAGCATTTAACAAACTGCTTTTTTTATTATCACGTTTGACTTCAACTATACCAACTTCTTTTGCAATCTCGACTGCTTTTTCATGTAGTGGTACATATGAGATTGCCACAGTGTTTAGGAAATTATTCATAGCGGATTTTGTTCGTTCTGGAGAATGATGAATTGTATCTTTCACCATTTCAAGCATATCGGAAATTTTACTTTCGGAAAATTCATTGTCTTTGCGGTTTCCTAAAAGCCAACAGTAGCAACTCCAGCCTGCAGACATTTTAAGCTCGTCCCCACTTGCAATCCATTTATCAGCAACATCTTGTGCGATATTTGACTCTGATAAAGTTACTGCCACCACATAATCGGATAGCATATAAAAATATGCCCCGTCTATCCAGCGATCAAAATCAGACTCACTCATAGCTTTTGGATCGGCAATAATACCTGCAAAGTACATAGCATCGTAGTTACCTGTGGCATAAAGCTCTTCAGCTAACTCTTGATTTAATTTTATTTTTTTAGCGATTGGTTTCATAGCACCTGTAGCAACTCCGAATACTGGCTCATGCGCACCGTTAGATATGTATATTTTTTTCGTTCGTTCCTTACCTAGAGATTCAAGTTCTTGCATAACTGTTTTAAAATCCATAGTTGTGCAACTTCCTTTCTTCATGTGAAAGCCTTTTTAAGCCTTTCGTATTTCATATGTTAATACTAATTGTATTCAAGGGGTATGTCTACTTTCTAAAAGTATCGAAACCGGTTAGTAATTTTGAAGCTTTTGATTTTGTGACTGCTACAAGCTATCTATAGTTAGAAGCAAAGTATAGTAGAATAAAAAATACATTTGTATAGTTTTTCCAATGAATATTTGGTATGATGGTGAATGGGAAAAATATACAAGCAGTTAGTGGTTCATAAAAGGGGGATTGAATTGAAAAGAACGCCTGAATTTGTATTAGGTTTAATTGGTGGCATTTTGGGAATTATTATTTCTATAATATTAATAGTTGTAGCGTTTAATATTATGGAAGGTGTTGATTACGAACTTTTAGCTTATTACTCTATTATTTTAACGGTTCAAATAGGGTTGTTCATTTTATCGTGTTTAGTAAACAAGGTTAATAATAAAGTTTATGGAGTTTGTATGATTGTGATTCCTATAGTTATGTTATTTATGTCATTATTCTTTTTACTTATTCCGACAATTTTACAAATTATATCTGGTTCATTTGCATTTAGAACATTAAAGTTAGAATCGAATGTAAGCTAAATATAATTATTAACGTCTGAATATTCGGTTTTTTAAACGTTTTCGTTTGCAGTTCAAATTAACATAAAGCACAAAGTTGTATGCTTTAGGAGGAGAAATAAATGATTATTTGGTCTGGTTGGGGTTTTTTAGTCGCAATTATTGTAATTATTAATACTCTTTTGGGTAAGGCTATCTTTGGATCTATAACGGGGGACGCTACATATTTTCAAGACCATAGTTGGCCAATGGCGGTAATGTTTATTATATCAGGGGTTATGTCTTGGTATTTAGGTAAATATATTAATAAGCCAGATGGTAAAGTTTATATAGATGCCGAAACTGGTGAAAAAGTTATGTTTAACAAAAAACACTCGCTATTTTTTATAAAAATGGAATATTGGGGACCAATTTTAGGAGTTATTGCAGTTGTAACTTTAATTACAAGATAAAAAAAGAGGATGGGTATAGTAAGAGTAATCTATTCAAGTAGAAGGAGAAATCAGTCATGAATGCAAAGAAACTACTAGGGGTAGCAGTTCCGGTCATGTTGTTATTTGGTTGTGGAGTTTCTGAGAAAACGAACACTTCTAAACAGGAGAAAACGGAAGAGTCTAAAGTAAAAGAATCGAAGTCTAATAGTAAGAAAGAAAAAGTTTCAAAGGAAGACTATCCTAATAAAGTGTATAAATTAGGGGTAGAGTTTGATAAGTTGTTTGCGGAGCATAACAATATTACAAGAGAGGTTTTTGACGGTAAGAAAAAGAAATCAGATATAGTAGATAGTGTGAAAGAATTAAATAAAGTGTTAGATAAATTTGAGTCGATAGATCCCCCTGCAGAGTATGTAAATCAACAAAAGGATTTTGAAAAAGCAATTGGTTATTTTAGAGAGTCTTTTTCTTTAATAAATGAAGTATTCACCCGAAAAGAAAAAAGAGAAAAAGGCGATAAGACTGATAAAGAGTTAATGGAGAAATCCGAAAAGTTAGTGAAAGAAGGAGATATTTACTGGCTTAAGGCATTCAAAGATCTTGAAGGGGATATTAAAATCGGTGACGGTACAGTATCTGTGAAAGATTTGAAAGAGTTAGATAAGAAAGCTGGAATTAATACGGATAACGTTATGAAGAATGTGAAAGATGGTACGGAATTAATCGGTAATTGGGGATTCAAAGGAACAGACGGTTTCATTATGTCACTTATTCTAAAAGGTGATAAGACATTTGAAACGTATGGTAAAGGTGAGTATCCAAATAAAAAGAATTATATTGAAGGCACTTGGGAATATGATAAGGAAGCTTTTACAATCTATTTACATCTCAATAAACGTTTAGTAGACGGTGTAGAAGATACAATTCAAAAAAAGAAAATAGCATATAAAGTTCAAGATTATGATGGGGAAAACTTGCAATTATTTAATGAGACGTCATTTCATACAATTAAGTATGTGAAGCAAAGTTAAAGTTATGTAGGACTAGGTTTAAATGGCCTAGTCCTTCATTAAAGAGTGGGTATGTAAAGAATATGTTATCTTTCGTTCTGTTTACTTAATATCATGTTATTCTTTAATAGAGTAATAAATGGAGTTTTGCATTAAATATATGAGGTTGGTTACAAATGATAAAGAAATTTACTAGATTAGTATTAATAGTGGTTATCCCAATCAGTCTTATTACAGGTTGTGGGACTGCTGAAAAAACTGAAGCACAAAAGCCGAAAGCGGTACAAACGGAGAAAAAGGACTATATGGATTACTCATATGGTAGCAAAGGTATATTAGTAAGTGGCAAAGCGAAAGAACGGCAACAATACGAGATTGGATATATGGATGATAATAAATTAATTGGGATTGATGAAAATATTGAAGACTGCATTATTTTAGATAATAAAGATGAAGCAGGTCTCATTTGGAAACAAATAGAGCGAGGATCTATTATTGAAGTGCAATACGGTAAGGATCGCAATGATATCGTAGGCGTGCAATTCGTAGGAGATCGTGAGTCATATGAAATTAGTGATAAGTTTGATCGGAATACGATAAATGAGATTGTTGAAAACGTTAAAGGGAATTTGTAATAGATGTATTTCGATAGTATAGGATCTCTTATTATGAAATTGTATGCCAGTTATTTGTCTAAGTTTAAATTGATTATTTTGACGGTATTTGTAATTAGTTGTAAAATAATGTTTGTTGATGAATTTTATAAAAAGTATGTTAGATGAAATTCATCTGTAGGGATGACATATAAATATTTTCTTAATGGGTATAAAATATGATAATTTAAATATATGAATAAAAAGAAAATGCATTAAAAGTACATAGTAGATTCATATTTTAAAAAATTAATGTGACAATAAAGGGAGGTTGAGATACATACACGGCGGGAATGTGTATGTATCTATTATAATAATGAATAAGACAATCAAACAACAAGTAATCGCACTATCAACAAGTCTAGTGATTTTAGGGAGCGTACCTTTATCAGCATCAGCAGAAGAGATCAACAAATCTCAAACTGATCAACTTAATATTGCCCAAGGAGAACACGGAACGAGCGGATTAAATTATTCTAATTTCAAGTTGGAAGTTCCTGATCATGTACAAATTAACGAAGCAGAAGTATCTGAAAATGAAAAAATGCTTTTAGAAGAATATAAGCATAAACATGATGAAACAGAAGAATTAAACAAAATGCAGGATGCTAAGAAGGGACAAGTAGCAGAAAAGGAAGCTATTTCAAACATTGAAAAGGCATTTGAATCTGTAGATGGTCGAAATGATGGATCTGATCGTCAAATGAAACCTGTTGCAAAGCCAAGAGGTATTCAATATAGTGCACAGAGTACGAAGAAATATGGAACACTTGCAGGAGTTCCATTTGTGGAGTGGATTGTTCCAGCAGGAAATCCTGATATTCGTCCTGCGAATCCGATGAAAGCACGTTACATTACAATCCATGAGACCGCAAATACAGCCGCTGGTGCTAATGCTGAAAATCATGCGAAATATTTATACAAGCAAGCAACTGAAGGCACTTTCCGAACAGCTTCATGGCATTTTACTGTAGATGATAAACAAATTTATCAACACTTACCAACAAACGAAAATGGTTGGCATGCAGGAGATGGAGATGGTTCAGGAAACAGGGAGTCTATCGGTATCGAGATTGCGGTTAACCAAGACGGTGATTACAATAAAGCGTTAGAAAATGCAAAACGACTTGCAGGTTATTTAATGAACAAAGAAGGAATTGGTGCAGATCATATATACAAGCATCAACAATGGAGTGGGAAAAAATGTCCTGACATTTTAATTTCACGAGGTAATTGGGCTGGTTTCGTACAAGGAATTCAGTGGTATGCAAATATAAATGCGCAGATTGATACGCCTTTACAAGATAAAAATGACTCATTTAATCCAAATGAAAATAATCCAGCTGAACCTAGCATGGAACTAGTGGTAAATGGTAGTGGCATCAATGTACGTAGTGATGCGGGCATTGAACATCGTGTTGTACGTAAAGCTTCAAACGGAGATCGTTACAAAGTATTAGCGGTTAAAAATGGTTGGTATAAAGTAGGTAATGGAGAATGGATTTTCTATGACCCAAGTTGGATTAAAATTAACTACAATGTACCAAAGGAAGAAGTACAAAAGCCTAAGGAAGAAGTACAAAAAACAAAAGATGATATTACAGGTGGATGGTTTGAAGGGCATATTCGTAAATTAAACAGTCTAGGTATTATGCAAGGCGAAGGCAATGGTGTATTTGCTCCATATCGAAATGTAACGAGAGCGGAGTTTGCGAAATTAATCTCGAATGCTCTTAAACTACCAGAGGGAAATAAGTCATTTGTAGATATTAATGAGGCACATCCATCACTTCATGACGGTATTAAACGTTGTGCAAGTGCAGGAATTATTAATGGTCGTGGTGAAGGGATTTTTGATCCTAACGCACCAATTACTCGTGAAGAAGTATCTATTATGATTGACAAAGCATTACGATATAAAGGAATTACAGGTGAGTTAGTAGCATTACCATTTACAGATAAGCATTTAATAACATACAAAGAATCGGTTCAACGATTATACAGTTTAAAGGTAGTTAATGGTATTGGAAATAATGAGTTTGATCCTCGAGGCACAGCAACTCGTGGTCAGGCGGCTGCCTTTATTGTGAAGATGTTAGATTCAATGCAAAAATAAAATGAAACTTTAATCAGTGAGGGCCACTCGCATTGCAATCAAGCAGTTTATTCACCAAATTTTGAAATGAGAGTTTTACTGCCCGCAAATAGCAGAAGAAATTGTATGTAGAAGCTGACATTGGTAGAAGTAAAAAATAAGAAGAATTTGAAAGGAGCTATCCAAAATAATAATTTGGAATAGCTCCTATTTAGTAGGAAGAACAATTGTATTTGATAGATTGTAATGTAGAATGCCCTTCCAAGCCCCTCATAAGCCCCTACCAAGTAATAAATCACTAAGAAAAAACAAAAGCAAAAACAAAAACAACTACAAGAACAAAACAAGCGCGAAAAAATGAAACCGGCGTTGTAGTAGTAAAAAAATTGTAATTCGAATGCCAAAACCATTCCCGCATTCCTATCTTTATAATGAAGGATTAAAATTTTCCTATTTACTAGCAAAGAGTGGAGGGAAACATATGGCGGTATACCGTAATGTGCAGGTGAACTTTTGGCAAGATGAATTCATATTAGATTTAACGCCAGAGGAGCGTTATTTTTACATATATTTGTTAACTGGTACGAAAACGAAGCAATGTGCTATCTACATATTACCGAAGCGTGTGGCAGAGCTTGAAACAGGTTATAGTATGGAGACTGTTGAGAAGTTGCTAAACAGGTTTGTTGAGTATGGAAAGATTCTATATGATACGGAAACGAAAGAGGTATTCATAATAAATTGGTTACACTATAACCCTATTTCAAATACGAATGTGGAGAAGTGCGTATTACGTGAGTTAAAGACTATAAAAAGTAATGAGTTCATACATATATTTTTACGTAAATGCCTTGAAAAAGAATACAAGATTCCATTAGTACTGCAGCATTTTGGTATGCCAAAAGAAGAGGATAATAGTAGTTCACAAGTAGTTATTGAAGAGAAAGAAGAAGCGGAAGAGGTGGAAACCATAGAAGAGGACGTTCCAAATAGTGAAGTTTATAAGTTTTATGAACAAAATATTAGTAGTTTATCCCCATATATTGTGAAGGAATTGAAGAATTGGATACAAAGACTTTCTGGAGAGAAAGTGTTAGAGGCACTTAAAATTGCGTTTGAAAATAATAAGAAAACGTTAGCTTATGTGAAGGGGATTTTGAGGAATTGGTGTAAGAAAGGACGAGTAGATTTTAGTGAAGGAATGCATAGGAGAGAAGTATTTGGTTCGTATGATCCATAGTTTGGATAAGGATTTTTTCTAGTCTAAAAGGTTCTTTTACTATAGAAGCGAATAGTGTGAGAAAGGGGTGGTTATATGGAAGTCGTTATAAAGAAGAAACGAAAAAGGGGAAAAAGAATTTTTATTTGGGCTAGTAGTATCGTTCTTTTGTTAGTTATTTCCGCTGCGATTTTTTTGAACATATATACGCTGAAATCTATGCCAAAGATAGATGGAACGATAAAGCTAGAGGATTTACAACAGGCTGTTACGGTGAAGCGTGATAGTAAAGGTGTACCGCATATTAGATCGGAAACTGCACATGATTTATATTTTTCACAAGGATATGTGCAAGCGCAAGATCGTTTGTTTCAAATGGACTTAAGTAGAAGACAAGCGTCTGGTATGTTAAGTGAAGTTGTTGGGGAAGCAGCTGTTGACCGAGATAAATTGTTTCGAACACTCGGTTTACGGCGAGCGGCCGAAGCTTCAGTTAGTCAATATAATGGAGAAGCGAAAGATGCCCTGCAGTCATTTGCTGATGGGGTGAACGCTTTTATACGTGAGGCGAAAAAGGAAAAGAAATTACCAGTTGAGTTTACTATATTAGGTTATGAACCTGCTGAGTGGTCAATTGTTGATACTTTAACGATTGGGAAGTATATGGCGTTTGACTTAGGAGGACATTGGCACGGACAGGCATTTCGATATTGGGCGCTGAAAAATCTTCCGAAAGAGCAAGCGAATGAGCTATTTCCTGCATATCCGAAAGATGCTCCTAGATTGCTAGCTGAACTGAAAAATACAAATGTGGACGTAGCACAAAGTTTTTCAAAAACGATAATTCCGCCGGAGTTTAACGGTAGTAATAACTGGGTTGTGAGCGGTGAGAAGAGTGCGTCAGGTAAGCCAATTTTAGCAGATGATCCTCATTTATCTCTTGCGACGCCTTCTATTTGGTATCAAACGAGACTTGAAATGAAAGGTTTAAATGTGAGTGGCGTTATTTTCGCTGGAGTACCAGGTGTTATATTAGGACACAATGACAAAATAGCGTGGGGTGTTACGAATACAGGGCCTGATGTGCAAGATTTATATATTGAGAAGAGAAATCCTAATAATGAAAATGAATTTCTGTATAACGATAAATGGGAGAAAGCTACCGTTGTAGACGAGTCTATTAAAGTAAAAGGCGGGAAGACAATTCCTTATAACGTTACGATTACGAGGCATGGACCAGTAATTTCAGAGTTTGCGGATAAGGGGAAGGAGAAAACGAAAACAGTATTCTCTTTAAAGTGGACAGCTTTAGAACCGTCAGCTGAGTTAAAAGCTGTATTAAATATGAACAAAGCAAAAGACTGGAATGAGTTTGAAACCGCTCTTCAAGATTTTCATACACCAACCCAAAACTTTGTGTTTGCATCAAACGACGGCACAATTGCTTATAAAGCGAATGGAAATATACCAGTGCGTAAAAAAGGTGATGGTAGCTTACCTGTTCCAGGATGGACAGATGAATATGAATGGGAAGGGTATATCCCGTTTGATCAACTTCCAAAAGTAATTAATCCAAAACAAGGGTTTATTTCAACTGCGAATAATAAAATTGTTGATGATGATTATCCGTATCATATTAGCAATACGTGGGCGCAGCCATATAGGCAAATGCGTATTCAAGAATTTTTGCAAGAGAAGGAAAAGTATACGGTGAAAGATTTAGAAGAGTTACAGATGGATCAAAAGAATTTATATGGGAAAGAGTTTACTCCTATATTTTTAAAAGAGTTAAATAAAGCATCTTTAAATGAGGTAGAGAAAGAAGGCGTAGACCAATTAACAAAGTGGAATTTTTACGATAGTAAAGATGAAGCGGCACCATTAATATTCCATTTGTTAATGAAAGAGATTTCAAATACGTTATTTTCAAAAGAAATACCGAAAGATGTAATGGAGTTATTTGAAGGGAAGTCACAAGTTGTTGATGAATTGATTCGAAAAGAAGTAGCGGGAGAAAATAGCGTTTGGTTTACGAAGTACGGAGGTTTCACAAAAGTTGTGCATACATCGTACGAGAATGTAATGAAGAAATTGCAGAAGGAATATGGACCCGATATTGGAGAGTGGAAGTGGGGCGATTACCATCAACTCGCTTTTACACATCCAATTTCGAAATCATCGAGTATGTTAGCATTACTCGCTTTTAATCGTGAGAAACCAGTTCCGATTGGTGGGAGCCAAGTTACCGTGCAAGCAGCGAGTTACGGCGAAAACGGCATTGTAAATCACGGGGCGTCTTGGAGATTCATTATTGATACGAAAGATATGTCAAACGGTTATCATATCGTAGGGCCAGGACAGTCGGGCCATTTTAGAAGCGATTGGTATCATGATCAAATAGATGATTGGGTAAATGGCACGTATCATACGACTACATTGAATACGGAGGGGATAGAGGGGAAGGTGCTAAATTTAGAACCGAAGTGATAGGGTGTTTTTGTTTGTGGAGGGAACTAGTAATACTCTTTTTGATAATGAAAGCTTATCATTTAGAACATAACCCAGTTCTTAAATAATTTTAACAGCCAGCCTACTATCATTTAATTTGATAGTAGGCTGTTTCCATCTTCGAAATACGCTGTAGCAACTTCTTCAGGATTACGATTATTTCCACATGCTGTAAGTGCTGTAACTAATAAAGTCATTACAACTATTAACATGATCATTCCAGTTTTGAGGGGAATTAGTTAACAAAGACTAGGTATTATTTGCAACAGAACTGTTCCTCTATCCTCCTTGTTTCATCATTTTTCTAGGCCAGCCAACTTGAAAAATGTTTTTTTATCAAACTACAATGAAAATCATTATCAATAATATAGGGAGGATACTTTGGTCAATAAATGAAAAACAATATATTTATAGGTTAATAATCAGATTTTGTTAAGTTGTATGTACTATTTTTAGTTTAGCGTTTCCCAGAATGTACACCAATTAATCTCGCGAATTACAAGAAAACTATTATTGAAATGAGGCGTGTATTGTGAAGTTAGACGTGAATGAGTTAGCAGAGTATCTTGCCAATACTCCTTTCGGAGTAGAAGGAGTATATCGTTATGCTAAAAATCCAGGTGTGCCTTTTGCTGAGTCTACAGATTCTTTCCTAGGATTTGTATTTCCAATTACAGGGAAGACGCAATTTCAATTTAATGGTACGCCGTATACTCTTTCCCCAGGAAAAGTTATACATGGGGGTGCAAAAATGACATTAGCCCATAAAATGCTTGGTGAAATAAACTGGGAATATATTCTTGTTTTATATCGGATAAGCAATTCAGAACGAGAAGACTCTGGATTTACTCATCAGCATTTTGAATTATTAACAGGACAATCTCCTCGTCTTGTCGAATTACTTATGCGTCTTTGGGATGTATATAATCAGCGTGGAGGCATTTCGATGTTTCAGACCGAAATGCTGTTTCGCGAAGCGTTGAATGAAGCTTTATTAAGTGTTTTCAATAGAGAAAGCAATTATGAGTCGCATACTTTATTCGAACGAATATCTAGTTACGTTCGTAAATACTATTATAAAGATATTACAATTCATACACTTACAGAACAAAATAATGTTAATCGAAATCGTCTTTCTTACGTGTTTAGAAAGCATGCAGGTATGGGGGCAGCAGAATATTTATTGAACTATCGTATAAAGATGGCTCAAAAAATGTTATGTACAAGTGATGTGCCTGTACAACAAATTGCGCAGGCTGTTGGAATCGCAGACCCTTTTTATTTTAGTAGAGTTTTCAAGAAGCGAGTTGGCATTTCGCCTACTAAATATCGCGAGAAGTTCATCAATAATCCATACTAATGTCAACAGGGGTCCATTCTTATTTGAAAATCACTGTTCTATACTTATGGAGAGTTAAAGGAAACATTGGATTGAAAGTACTTTCATTGAAATCACTCCTTTGTACTATCTGAATGAAAAGTTCTGGCCGGAGCATTTTCTTTTTAAGCGTAATAACGACTTTTTTACTTATATTACTGTAATATAGTGGAATTTGAAAGTGAGGAGGGATTATTATCCATTACCAACCTATTAAACTAAATGACGAGTTATCTAAAATTAACGATTATTGGTATCCACAAGTGATTGGTGAAATGAATGACGATCAAATTCAGCTTTTTAAAGCTAATGGAGATTTTATATGGCATGAGCATCCTAATACAGATAAGCTATTTATTGTGCTTGAAGGGGAGATGTTCATCGATTTTCGTGATGGACAGGTGAAAATTTCTAAAGGCGAGATGTTTATTGTCCCGAGAGGCGTTGAGCATAAACCTTTCACTGAAAAGGAATCCCATATCATGTTGGTAGAGCCTAAAAGGGAAATGGATTGATAATTGTAAAAAGATAAAAAAGGAGCGGAAATCCGTTCCTTTTTTATTTATCTTACTATTTTTAGGAGCTTAGTATGAGTAAGATGTGAATAAAGGATGAATAGCATTTTTATCAATAAAAATTTATTGGATTTTTTGTGGAATATATATGAAACGTTGTATAAAATAATCAAGAAAGCCAAAAATTATAGGGGGAAAGTTGTGAAGAAAAATAAGAGTTTAATAAGTTTTTTAGGAGTGTTTCTTATGTTGTTTTCTTTTTGTTTTCAAGGAAATGTACAGGCAGATGTAAATACTGTTCAATCTGGAAAAATCAAATCAGGAAACGTAACAGTATGGGAAGTTGGAAATGTAGCGAAAGTATTAGCGGATGTGGAGCGCTTAAATTTAAATACAGTAAATGTACCGATTCAAGTAGATATCCCAAATGTGACTTCTACTAACATGGTAATTAATCAAGCGCAAAAGCAACAAGCTATTATTTTAATTCAAGAATTATTAAAGCGTAATATTCAAGTTATAGTGGAACCGTTCCCGTATATTCAGCAGGGGAATGTTGGAGAGACAGAATGGAACCCAAGTAACATTAATGATTTCTTCTGGAATTGGAAGACGGTTATTCTGCAAGATATTTTTAATTCCATTACAAGTAAATACAATGTGTATGGACTAAAGATTGCTTCTAATTTCGTGAATATGGAGTATGCAGAAGGATACTGGAGCGATACAATTGATTTTGTTCGTAATCAGTATAAAGGAAATGTTTTGTATCAAATGAACTGGTGGTTAACAGCAAGCTGGGACCCTTCTTATGAAGCGAAGTTTAAAGAGAAAATCAATCGCCCGTATTTAAAAAAGGTGGATATTGTTAGCATAGACAGTTGGTTTGAAGTTTCAGGAAAAAGAAATCCAACATATGAAGAAGTGAAGCAAAGTTTATTTGCGACAACAGTATTTAATCGTGGGCAAAATGTTGTTCAGCAATTGGAACAATTACATAATGCAACAGGAAAGCCAGTTTACTTCGGTGGATTTAACGTTCCAGCACGTGAACTTGGATTACAAAATCCATGGAATTCAGATGTTTCAAATGTGTTTTCGAAGGATGTGCAATTAAATGGATGGCGTGCTTACCGCGATGTATTAGAACCGAAACCATATTTTAAAGGTTTTTCAATTTGGTTTATTGGCTCTAATGATAGTACACATGCGTATCAAATACATAGTAAAGAAGCAGAGGCAGTTATTAACGGGTGGTACAGAAAATAAATTTTATAAAATAGGTAAGTTTTAAAGTTTACTACATATATTTCTAGTGAAAGGCCTTTCACCATCTTATCACCTAGGGGGCAATCATAATGAAATTTTTGTCTTACCTTACAGTAATTTTGGTGATTCTTGGCGGTTTGAATTGGTTATTTGTAGCGTTAGATTACAATGTAGTTGAGAAATGGTTTGGTTCTATGCCGGCGCTTGTGGACACTATTTATTGGCTCATTGGTCTCTCTGCTATTTATCAAATTTTTGATCGGTTCTTTACGAACGATTAGCTATTATTCTTTCATTATTAGAGTGTTAAGTACGATTATGTACTTAACACTTTTTTATATGTCCATAAAAAAGTCTGCACTTGCAAGCGATTCCATCGCGTCTTGCGCCCTAATAATAGAAAACAAATTGACCACATATTATATTTTAGGTTATAATTCAGAAAGTTTAAAAAATAATCTGATGAGAAATAGGGAGGTTATGAGGGTAATGGAGAGAGTCTATAATTTTTCAGCAGGACCATCAATACTCCCTTTGCCAGTTTTAGAGAAAGTGCAAAAGGAGCTATTAAATTATAACGGGACAGGCATGTCTATTATGGAAATGAGTCATCGATCTTCTTATTTTCAAAGTATTATAGAGGAAGCGAGTAACTTACTTCGTGAATTAATGAGCATCCCTGATGAGTATGAAGTTTTATTTTTACAAGGCGGTGCGTCATTACAATTCTCTATGATACCGTTGAACTTAATGAATACGTATAAAAAAGCTGGATACGTACTAACTGGCTCATGGTCTAAAAAGGCATTGCAAGAAGCCGAAAAAGTTGGGGAAGTACAAGTGATTGCTTCTTCCGAGCAAGAGAAGTTTACTACGATTCCTAAACTGGACGGTTTATTAAGTGATGAAAAACTAGATTATGTACATATTACAACGAATAATACAATTGAGGGGACAAAATATGTGGACATTCCACATGTAGAAAAAGTGCCGCTCGTTGCGGATATGTCCTCAAATATTTTATCAGAGCGATATGATGTTTCGAAGTTTGGTCTTATATATGCGGGGGCGCAAAAGAATTTAGGACCTGCGGGCTTAACGATTGCTATTATAAAAAGAGATTTAATTGGGGAAGCAGATCGCTCTTGTCCGACAATGTTAAATTATGAAACTTACAGTAAAAATAACTCCTTATATAATACACCGCCGTCCTTTAGTATTTACGTAACGAAACTTGTACTAGAGTGGTTGAAAGAGCAAGGCGGAGTATCTGCGATTGAAGAACAAAATAGAATGAAATCTTCACTTCTTTATAATTTCTTAGATGAATCAAAATTGTTTACTTCACCAGTTGATCCTACGTATCGATCACTTATGAACATTCCGTTTACAACACCGTCAGAAGAGCTGAACAGTGAGTTTTTACAAAAAGCGAAAGAACGAGGACTTGTTACGTTAAAAGGGCATCGATCAGTCGGTGGTATGCGCGCTAGTATTTACAATGCGATGCCAGTACAAGGCGTACAGCAATTAGTAAATTATATGAAGGAATTTGAGCTTGAGAATAGATAGGGAGATGGGGATATGTTTCGTGTTCAAACGTTAAATCAAATTGCAGAAAAAGGTTTGCAAGTTTTTACTGAAGAACGTTATGAAGTAGGAGATAGAATCAAGCATCCAGATGGAATTTTGCTTCGTAGCTATTCTTTACATCAAGAAGAGTTTTCAAAAGATTTAAAGGCGATTGCAAGAGCTGGCGCTGGTGTAAATAATATTCCTGTCGAGCGATGTACAGAAAAAGGAATTGTAGTATTTAACACGCCGGGGGCAAATGCAAACGCTGTAAAGGAACTCATTATTGCCAGTCTTATTATGTCTTCACGTAACATTATTAATGGTGTAAGTTGGACGAAAAACTTAGAGGGTGAAGAAGTACCACAGCTTGTTGAATCAGGAAAAAAACAATTTGTTGGATCAGAAATTGCAGGGAAACGTCTAGGTGTTATCGGACTTGGCGCAATCGGTGCTTTAGTTGCGAACGATGCGTTAGCGTTAGGGATGGATGTTATCGGATATGACCCTTACATTTCAGTTGAAACAGCTTGGCGTCTTTCTACACATGTGCAAAGAGCATTTAGCCTTGATGAAATTTTTGCAACGTGTGATTATATTACACTGCATATTCCTCTTACGAATCAAACGAAGGGGATTATTGGGGAACACGCTGTAGAGAAGATGAAAAGAGGGATGCGTCTATTTAATTTCTCTAGAGGAGAACTTGTAGATGAAAAGGTTCTTCAAAAAGCATTAGAAGAAGATATTATTACACATTACGTAACGGACTTCCCGAATGAAAATGTAATAAAGATGAAAAATGTAACAGCGACGCCTCACCTTGGTGCATCTACGTCTGAATCGGAAGAAAATTGTGCAGTAATGGCAGCACGTCAATTACGTGAATATTTAGAGACAGGAAATATTCGTAATTCAGTAAATTATCCAAACGTAGAATTGCCGTATATCGGAAAGAAACGAATTACAATTATGCATCAAAACGTCCCGAATATGGTAGGGCAAATTACAGGATGCTTAGCGGAACATCATATTAATATTGCCGATATGATTAATCGTAGTAAACATTCTTGGGCATACACAATGATTGATATCGATAACGGAATTGATGATATAATAAAAGAGAATATTGTAGAAAATATAAGCAAAATTACAGGTGTTGTAGCCGTTCGAATGATTGTGTAAAGGAGAGAGGAATGTGGCAAAAATACGAACGTTTCGGGCCATTCGTCCAGTAGAGGAAAAAGCGGCACAAGTGGCAGCTTTACCGTATGACGTATTAAATAGTGAAGAGGCAAGGGAAGTTGTAAAAGGGAATCCATATTCTTTCTTGCATGTTGATAAAGCAGAAATTGATTTAGATCCTGAACTGTCACCGTACGATGATCGCGTGTATGAAAAAGCGGGAGACAATTTAAAGCAATTTATACGAGAAGAAGTGTTCATACAAGATGAAGAGCCAGCGCTATATATTTATGAACTGACGATGCAAGGAAGAACGCAGTCAGGCCTTGTCGTTTGTACATCTATTGATGAGTATGAAGATGATACAATTAAAAAACATGAAAGAACACGTCATGAAAAAGAGCTAGATCGTATTCGCCACGTAGATGTGTGTGACGCAAATACAGGTCCGATTTTTTTAACGTACCGTACAAAAGATGAAGTAAAGCATTTAATTAGAAGCTGGAAAGAAGAGCATGCGCCAATTTATACATTTACAGCAGAAGACGGTGTTAAGCATGTTGCGTGGAAGATTGCAGATGAAGATGTAATTACGACTTTAGTAAACGCATTTGAAGATATTCCTAATCTTTATATTGCAGATGGGCATCACCGTTCTGCATCAGCTGCAAAAGTAGGACTTATGCGAAGAGAACAATATCCAAATTACACAGGAGAAGAGGAATTTAATTTCTTCTTATCGGTTCTATTCCCTCATGATGAATTATCGATTTGGGACTATAACCGAGTTGTGAAAGATTTAAATGGCTTATCAGAGGAACAGTTTTTAAATCAAATTACGCAGTACTTTTATGTAGAAGAAACAACTGTTTCTCCGTATAAACCAAATGAGCCCAAATCATTTGGTATGTATGTAAATAAGAAGTGGTATAAGCTTACTGTGAAAGAAGAAACATTTGATGCGAATGATCTTGTTAGAGGTTTAGATGTATCTATTCTGCAAGATCATTTATTAAGCCAAGTGCTTGAAATACATGATCCGCGTTCTGATTCACGTATCGATTTTGTCGGAGGAATCCGCGGATTAGAAGAACTAGAACGCCTTGTGAACAGCGGCGAATACAAAGCAGCATTCGCATTATATCCGACATCTATGGAAGATTTATTAGCAATCGCAGATGCCGGAGAAGTCATGCCACCGAAATCAACGTGGTTTGAACCGAAACTGCGTAGTGGGTTGTTTGTTCATTCTTTAAAATAAATAGACTTCTTTAGTTAGAAAAACCGAAATGATTTTTAGTTTCGGTTTTTCTTATTTTGGCTCAGTAAACGTTTAATGTTGATTTTAATGTTAAGATTGAAATATGTAACAACAGGTCGCTACAAAAAAATGGAGGAAATACGATGAAAATGCAGCTGCAAAAAAGTTTTTATGTTGAATTGAAAAATGCAATTCGTTGTCATTATAACGAACTTTTAACAAGATGCGGTGTTGACACAATATACGGGTACTCCATATTAACAGACGATTGTGTCAATAGCATTGGACCAGTGGCAAATAAAGAAAGACTAATCAAAGTTAATAAATCGGACCCTTTATACAATTATTATAGATACGGAGCTGTTGAGTGGAGCGAATGGAACGATTTTGGAATGTTTGATGAAGTGAACAAAATTATTAAGAAATATCATAATATCGTCGAAGATGACTTTAACATACGAGTACATACACTGTTGAAAGAAACGTTAAATGTGTTAATGGAACTTGAATCAGAAGGGTTGTTTGGAGATAGAGATGATAATCGATTTATTGTCATTTGTGTAACTGATTCATCGAACGAAATCATGATTGAATCAGCTCGATTGCTTAATACATTAAAGACATACGAAGAATATGCTTCAGAATTTGCATAAGAATGAACATAAGTAAAACTGCGCTCTATAAGAGGCGATTTTCATTTAATAGAAAGTCACCAATTAATAGTAACCATTCGTTGTGACGTAAGCATTGAACAATTAGAACCTGATGAAAAAACGTCCAAAGATAATTACGATGTTTATATGTATGAATCAACTTGGAAAAGAAGTAATGCAGGGGAGCTTTTCAGGCATTATTCTTTGATTGGTAGGAAAAGTAATGAATAAGTGGGCCCCCGATGCCTCCCAGGCTTAGCGTTTTAATTCCCTCCATAACGTATACTCTGTTCTTTCCTTAACTATTAGAAAATAGTTGAATAAGCTCGTCAACAAAAAGGACATTCCTAGTATTACAAGAAATGTCCTTTCCACTAAATTATAGGATATTTTACTAAAATTCAAACTCTAAAATCAGTTTACTAGTTTGACCTGTAAACTGATAATTATAGGATCCTCTCAGGTTTTCTAAGTTACCGGTAGCTTTAATAATTGTTCCTGGGGAATCTAAATTTCCTTTATCAAATATTCCTTGCTCTATAGCTGTAAATGTCCCTTGTTGCCCCTTATAAATCCCTTCAAAGTGTAAAAATCCAGAAATTTTAGCCGTAGCCAAGTGACCATCATTTATATTTGAGTCTAAATAATATAATAAGTATTCAACAAAAGCCTTTCCTTTTAATTCCCCATCAATATCATATTCGACATGAGCAATATTAATAGGGAGATCTTTTTTATTATCATCAATTGGTTTTTCATCCCACTTACTTACTGTAAATGTTACTTCCATACACGTAAATCCCCCTTTATCATTAGATAAGTAATCTCCATATCATTTAAAAAGTACCAATTCACTGTCATATCTCATAGGAGTGTTTTTATTTATTTGAGTCCTGTCATATTGCTATCAAGCTCATCAAAATAAAATACACCCTAAAATGAAAAAAAATTATAAAACTTATGGCTAAACTTATTTAAAGTTTTCCTTTATTCCACACCACTCTCCAAAATAGAGAAAGATCCATTCTCACAATCAATTTCTGCCATTGCACCGTAAGGTAAAATAAACTTCGGTTCAGTATGGCCAAAATTTAAATTATAAAGAATCGGCAAATCTTCTAAGTTATGTTCCTTCATAACCTGCAATATTTCCTGTTTATATTCTTCATAGTATTGTTCATCTTTCGGTTTACCAAAAATGATTCCTTTTGCTTTTTGCAGAATACCTTGTGCTGCATAATTTCGTAACCAATATTTTATATAACTTGGTTCTGGATGATCTTCAGAAGTTTCAAAGAAGAGAATACTATTCTCCCAATGTTTTTTCTCAGGCCAAAGTTCCGTTCCTTTTGCAAATTCCAATACTTCAATACAACCACCAATTAAGCGCCCCTGTACAGTGGTAGAGCCTTGAAGTACCTCATATCCATTGTTTTGCTGCATCGTACGTCTTGTATCCTTATTTATTTCAATCCATTCTAAATGCTCACTTGTCCATTCATGAGCTGGTTGAATCTCGCCAATCGTTTCATTTGAAAAGAGGGTACGATTTACCATTTCAATTGTGTATGGATCCATTTCTACATTTTCGGCAAAATCGGTCAGAATTGCTGGACCGTATAAAGAGGAAAGGCCTGCTTTATGACAAAATAAATGTGTAATAGTAACGTCAGAGTACCCCATAAAAATTTTCGGGTTTTCGCGTATCACATTAAAATCTATATAGGGAAGTAACCGGATGCTATCTTCACCGCCAATATTCGCGATAATTGCTTTCACGCGTGTATCTTTAAATGCTGTCATTATATCTTCGGCACGAGCCTCTGGATTGTTATAAAGGTATTCGCTACCTTTTAAGCTATTTGGCATTGGGATAACCGTAAGACTAAAAACTTCTTCTAATCTTTTTACTCCTTGCTCATATCGCCATCTTATTTCAGCATCACCTGCTCCTCCCCACGAAGGACTTACTGTCGCTACGATATCTCCTGGCTGTAATCTCTTTGGTTTTATTAACATATGAATCCCGCTCCTACATAATGTAATGAACTACGGCTATACAAACCGTAGAGTTGAAGAACATTGTACATGACATTAGTTTCTCCGCCTTCAATAAGTTCACCTGCTGTAATTTGAGAATTTAGTATTAGTGCTGAATATAGGAATAATCTACAAATATTTTTTGCTAAAATTTATATTTGAAAATCACAGTATGCATCATTGCATGAGGAAAACGGTTGTTATTTTTATAACCTGTAACTATAATGATTACAGGTCGGTCGTATCCAATCAAAAAAAATCATCATGAATGGAGATGTTACATATGGGTATGAAAAAAATAATTTTAGCAGGTGCTTTAGGGATTGCAGCATTATCAGGAACAAATGTACCAGGATTAGAACTAACAAAAGCGAGTGCAGCTTCTATTGAATCGAATTTCTCGACGTTAGAAGGACGAGTAGTAGAAGTAGATAACGGTGTGATTGTTGTAAAATCTAAGCAATATGAGGAACCTGTTAGTGTGTATATTGATTCACTTTCAAACGTGAAAGTAGGAGATGAAGTAAAAGCTACTGGATCTATGATGCGTAATTTTACAGAATATATGGTTGCAACTGCAGTTGAAAATACAACAAACAAGTTAGGTATGCACATGAAAGAAGATGGCTCACCTAATTATGTAATTGGAGAAGTATCAAAAGTAGGAACGATGGAAGATGAGGGAGACGGTGCTACTAAATATGTTGTAGTTGAGTATCCATCGTTAAATGGGAAGAAAGATATTATTGATGTTTTCTTAACAAAGGGACAAGTATTTAATGTGGGTGAGAAAGTGAAAATTGATATGAAGTATGTAGGGTGGGGCGGAAGTTCTATTAACTGGAACACAGTTGACCATATTGAAAAAGTTCATGAAGCAAAGACGAACGTTGAAAATAATGATGATGTATGGATTTGGTCTTAATAAGGCGAGTATAAGTCGTTATTTGCAATTTTCTCCAAACAATACATGTAAAAACTAAATGTATCATGCAGTACCCATCTAATTATCATTGTGTATGACAATTAGATGGGTACTTTTTTATTTGAAATTTGTGCAAGTCAATGTTCAGCATTTCTTTTTAAGAGTAAATTACGGGTGAAATCAAAACTTTATTTGCAGTACATAATAAATAATGTTGATTTTTTATCTTATATTAAAATAAAAACAAACCACTGTTCGATTTGAATATTCCACGATATAATAGTGAGAGTTTATGGCAGAATAAATATTTACATAAGAAGTGAGGTACTGTATGAAAAAAAGAACGACAGACATTATTTTTATTATTATCGGTGCATTTCTTTTTGCGTTAGGTGTCAATTTATTTGTTATTCCGAACGAGTTTGGTGAGGGCGGGGTAACAGGTATCACGATTATTACGTACTATTTATTTGAGTGGTCACCAGGTTTAGTTAACTTAATTTTAAATGCGATTTTGTTAATAGTCGGTTATAAATTTTTAAATAAGATTACAACGATTTATACGATTATCGCTGTAGTGACTAACTCGCTATTTCTTCATTTAACAGAAGGCTGGACGATTGCTTCTGATGAAATGCTCGTAAATGCCATTTTCGGTGGAATATTTATCGGGTGTGGTATTGGTCTTATCATTCGCGTTGGTGGAACAACTGCAGGTACTACGATTTTAGCAAGAATGACGCATAAGTATTTAGGCTGGAGTATTAGCTATGGTCTACTGTTCTTCGATTTAATCGTTGCGTTTTCATCTTATTTCATCATTGGTGCAGAAAAACTGATGCTGACAATTATTATGTTATATGTAGGAACGAAAGTAATGGAATTTGTAATTGAAGGCTTAAATCCGAAAAAGGCCATTACAATTATTTCTGATAAACCAGATGAAATTGCCGGGAAGGTAACTTCTTTAATGGGTAGAGGGGTTACTGTGTATTCAGGTCATGGTTATTACACGAAAACTCCGAAGGACATTCTTTATGTTGTTATTAATAAGCAAGAAGTAGTGAAGCTAAAGCGGATTGTTCAAACTACAGATCCGGCTGCCTTCATCGCTATACACGATGTTCGTGATGTGTTCGGAGAAGGATTTGTTGATATTTCGAAGGCTTAAAAATTGTTTTTGATTAAAATAATCTTAATACTAAAACGTGAGAATCTATTTTGAATAATCTTTTTTCAAAATAGATTCTTTTTCTTTTTCTTGCAAAAAATCTAATTGTTTTTTAATGTAGTGATGTAGAAGGATGAACGAGAGAGGGTTTAATGAAGATGATACATATTTTATTAGCTGATGACGATAAACATATTAGAGAGTTATTGCATTACCATTTAGAAAAAGAGGGGTTTAAAGTTTTTGAAGCTGAAGATGGAAAGGTAGCGCAAGAAGTATTAGAGAAGGAAAATATTCATCTTGCGATTGTAGACATTATGATGCCGTTTGTTGATGGTTATACGTTATGTGAAGAAATACGGAAGTATCATGATATTCCTGTTATTTTATTAACGGCGAAAGACCAGTTAGTGGATAAAGAAAAAGGATTCATTTCTGGCACAGACGATTATATCGTAAAACCATTTGAACCAGCTGAAGTGATTTTCCGTATGAAAGCATTGCTGCGCCGTTATCAAATGCTGAGTGCAGACATTATTACACTCCACGGAACGACAATTGATCGTAAAGGCGTTGAGGTGAAGTGTAACGGACAGACGATTCTACTTCCGTTAAAGGAATTTGAATTATTATCACAATTAGCTAGTTATCCTGGGAGAACATTTTCAAGAGAAGAGCTAATTGAATTAGTATGGGGAATGGATTTTGAAGGAGATGAACGAACAGTTGATGTTCATGTGAAAAGGCTCCGAGATCGTTTCTCAAAACGAACGGATGATTTTCAAATTACAACGGTGCGCGGCCTCGGGTATAAGTTGGAGTTGAAATAAGATGAAATCACTATATTCTAGATTTGTATTTATGACGGTCGGCATTATGCTACTTAGTAGTATTATCGGCTTTTTATTAACGAACGTATATTATCAAGTGAAGTTAAAACCGTATAATAGTGAAAAGATTTTAAAGTATGCGGAAGAAGTTAAATCGTTATATGAAAAGCAAAGTGAAGAAAATCAAGAGACGTATTTGCATTCTATTGCAAAGTTAGGGTATGAAATTTATATTGTCGATGATCAAAAGAATGGAAAGCGTATCGGTAATGCGTTTCGTAAGACGTCTATTAGCGATGCTACTGTTCATAAAGTATTGCAAGGAGAAACGTTTAATGGTGTTTCTACGTATCCAACGCGTCTTTTTATTACAGGATTTTTCGATAATGAATTAATAAATAGTGTTGGTGTACCGGTAAAGCACGGTGATAAACAGTACGCGTTATTTATTCGCCCCGACATTCAGAACCAATTTGGCGAAATGCGAATTTTCTTAGCGGTATTACTTGGGTTTATCGTACTATTAAGCATTATCTTTATAGCGATTGCAGCAGGTTATATCGTTCGCCCAATCCGTAAATTTACGAAGGCTACGCAAAAAATTGCGAGTGGGGAATATAAAATTGAATTAGACGTAAAACGAAAAGATGAAATAGGAACGTTATCTACAAGCTTCCAAAAGATGACGAAAAGTATTAAAGAACTAGATGAAATGAGACAAGAATTCGTTTCGAACGTTTCACATGAATTTCAATCACCACTTTCTTCCATACAAGGTTTTTCAAAAACGTTGCAAACAGAAAAGATGAGTGAGGAAGAAAGAAATCATTACTTACAAATTATTGAAGGTGAAAGTAAGCGAATGTCTAGTTTATGTAAACAGTTGCTTACGCTCGCTTCATTAGATAAGGAGGAAAAGGTTTTACAAATAAAAGACTTTTCCTTACAAAAACAAATTAAAGACGTCATTTTTATGCTTGAATGGAAATGGCGGGAAAAAGATATCGCCGTTGAATTTGATGTGCCGGACATTACAATTCAAGGTGATGAAAACTTACTTCATCAAGTATGGAGTAACATTTTCACGAATAGCATTAAGTTTTCAAACGATGGTGGAACGATTGAGTTTTTCGTGGAAGAGTTAGAGTCTAGCGTTATAATTTCTATATCAGACAACGGAATCGGTATGGAAAAAGAAGAAATGGATCGTATTTTTGATCGTTTTTATAAGGTGGATACAGCGAGAGCAAGAAACGTAGAAGGTAGCGGTTTAGGGTTATCAATCGTGCAGAAGATTGTTGAACTGCATAAAGGGACCGTTTCGGTATATAGCACGAAAGGGGAAGGGACGACTGTTCGGGTTGAACTTCCTAAATAGATGAAAGAGGCTGTTTGGGAACAGCCTCTTCTTTTTTTGTCGCTAGTATACGTGTAAAATGAAAAAATATGAGTCATTTTAATTGCATAATCGGATGAGTTTATGGAGTGGGATTAGGAGGAAGTTTATTTAAAAATGTAGAATCTCTACAGAGTTAGAGGAAGTGTATTAAAACTTGAACTGTGTAGGGAGGAAATTACTTTGAAACGAATTGACTTGTTATTAAATAAACTAGATTCAACATTCGATAAAGAGAGTTGGTATGCACCGTTTAAACATGCTATAGAAGGACTTACAGCTGAACAGGCTATGTGGAAACCAGCTGGAGAGACAACGAATACCATTTGGGAGAATGTTAATCATCTCACTTATTACAAAGAAAGACTTGCTGCAAACTTGGAAGGACGTGAATGGACACATAATCTTGACGGTAATGACACCTTTTATCTTACTAAGCAATCTAATAATGATACGGAATGGAAGGAAGTCGTTGAACGCTCTGAAAATGCTCAGCGTAATTTAAGACAGGTATTAAGTGCAATTTCTGAAAGAGAGCTTGAACAAAATTCACTTGAAGGTAAATTACTGGACATCATGCTTCATGATGCTTATCATACAGGCCAAATTATTCAATTAAGGAAAATGCAGGGGGCATGGTCATCAAAGCGTTAACTGCCGTTTTAGGTTGGTGCTTTTGTTGAATAAAATTTAGATATTCAAACGACTTTATTATTATATTTTTAACCCCGTCCCAAATTTAGAACGGGGTTATGTTTGCTGGCTATAAAGCAGCACCTTTCCCGCGCTCCTCCCTAAACTGCACTCCAAAAGTATCCGCTGTAATCTCATCAGCTTTTGGCAATGCTCGTAATTTCGGATGAAGTAGCCATACGAGAGAAATAAATAAAATACCGATGCTAGCGAGTGCGAAAATGAGTTGGCTACTAAATACATTTGCGGTGTATCCGCCAATTAAAGAACCAAATGGCATCGCAATTGTGCCCATACTTCGCATAACTGAGTTGATGCGTCCAATATATTGATTTGGAATTACCATTTGACTAATTGTCGCAAACAATATGTTCGTAGCTCCAATTGGAATCCAAGCTAGACCGAATAAGAAAATAGACATCCATTGAAACGGTATAATCGTAGAGAGAAACCAAAAGATAGCGCCAGTCGTAAAGCTAATAATGGAGACACGGCCAACATTACGTTTGCCAACCCATGAACTGAATAATGCACCGATGAGACTACCTGCTGATATAGCAGCTAAGAAGAAACCATATAATTTCACACCACCTAAAGAATCAGCGAAAGAAGGGAGTATGGCCATCGTCATACCGATTGAAAAATTAGCGACAACGGAACCGATTAAGAAGACGCCCATTAATGAACGAAAGACGATTGAAAACCCTTCTTTTAAATCAGAGAAATATTGCTTGGTTGAAAGTGTTGTGCCTGCTTCAGTTTGCTTTGGCATTTTCAATGAAAAGAACAATAGGGCAGTAATCGCGAATGTAAAAGAGTCGATTACATATAAAGTGATTGCGCCAAATAGTGCTACTAATATGCCAGAAAGAGTCGTACAAATTAAGTCAATGCCTTGATACGCAAATGAAAAGAGTGAATTTCCTTTTAATAATTGTGTTTTATGCAGTAGAAGTGGTAAAGCTTTTGATTGTGCGGGATAGGCGAATTGTTCAATAAAGGCTACGATTGGCATGATGATGAGTAGTAGGTGGACTGTTAATAGGTCGAAGTAGTGTGTAATAGGAATGATTAAAATAAGAATGCATTGCAAAACTTGTGTGATGACGAGGGTGTGTTTAATGGACCATCTATCAACGAATGGACCAGTAAGAAATTGAAGTGCAGAAGGTAATAATGTAAGAAAACCAGCTAATCCAGAATAAAAAGGATTACCACTTAATTTGTATACGAGCCACATCGCTGCTACATAATACAAACTATCTCCTACGTTTGTAAAAATTCTCCCTAAAAATAATAAGAGGAAATTCCGGTTTTTTAATATGTCCACTTTATCTACTCCTTTATAATAAATTTATTCGGTAAAATAAATTTGACCGTTTATGTAAAAAAAATCGTATTACGATTTTTCTTCTTTTTTAATAAATTGCTGCATTGTTCTCTCAGCGATTTGAAGTGCAGTAGTAGAAATATAATAAGGTTTACTATTCGGATCTTTATCTGCACCTTTTGTGATTTCGTTTAATTCAGCCATTAATTCATAAAACTTTTTTACCCACACTTGAAATTGTTCTGGCGTAGCATCAAATTCCCAGCAGGATGAAACGTAATTCCACTTAGCTGGATCTTCACTTGCATTTCGTAATGTAAAAGCTTCTTCTGGTGCAGCGAGAATTTGGCTTTTCGTTCTTTCTATCATTTGTAAAAAGATTTGGCGACCTGATTCGCTTAATATTTCTAAATGAGGTAATAGATCTGTAGCAGGGGTGAAGCCTTTAGCGACAGATTGATAAAACTTTTGAACAATCCCATTCTTTTCTTCTGTATAAACGATCTCTATAAGACCATTCTTTTCTAATTCTTTTAAATGATAATGAATTTTCGCCCTTGAAATGCCGAATTTCTCAGATAGTAATTGTCCAGTATAAGGACGTTCGCATAGACGTATCATCATTTCGGAACGTAGTGGATCGCTTAATGCTTTTAGTTGGCTATAAGTAGTTAGTGTTAATACGGGCTTCAAAATGATCAACTCCTTAAATTAAATTACTCGGTCAAGATTATTTGACTGAATTGTATCAAGGATTTCGAATGTTTTCAATACTTTCTGAAAATTAAATCTTAATCTCTGTAATCTTCTGTTCATATTCCGTTCATATTTCTTTTTTATGATAAGTGCATAGAAAGAAAGAGGAAGGAGCGAGCGAAATGTTTTTAGCTCTGCGTGAATTAAAACAATCAAAATTAAGATACGGATTAATCGGATTGATTATGGTGTTATTATCATTTTTAGTCCTTGTTATTTCAGGATTAGCAAATGGATTATCATATGATAATGCTTCATCGATTCAAAATATGGAGGCAAATAAGTTCGTTTTAGCAGATGATGCGGAAAATAAATTACTTCGTTCACAAATTAAGAAAGACGATGTAGATAACGTAGTAAATCAAGTGGGCGAGAAAGAGGCAGTTCCGTTTCGGGTGAAAGTTTCAACGTATGAAAAGAAAGATAGCTCGAAAAAGGTTGATATCGCTATTTTCTCAAGCGAACGAGATTCATTTTTAGAACCGAACATTGTAAAAGGGGAGAAATTAGGTACAGCAAACAACGAGATGGTTGCTGATGAATCGATTAAAGAGAAGGGAATCGATATTGGAGATACAATTATCGATCCTGTTTCAAAGAAAGAATTTACAATCGTCGGATTTACGAAAGATCAAATGTTTAGCCATACACCAGTCGTTTATGTAAATGAAGACGTATGGGGATCTATTTCACAACCAAACCAAAAAGATTATAGTGCAATTGCACTTAACACAGATAAAGAAATTAAAAATGCTCACGTTATCGATAAAAAAGAAGTACTGCAAAGTATTCCAGGATTTAAAGAAGAGCAAGGAACTTTAACGATGATCATTGCGTTCTTACTTGTGATCGCTGCGTTATTAATCGGTGTATTCTTCTATGTTATTACACTACAAAAAACACAGCAATTAGGTGTATTAAAAGCAATTGGTACGAAGAACTCGTATTTAGCAAATAGTTTAGTCGTACAGGCGTTATTCTTATCAGTCGTTGCGATGGTAATTAGTATCGTTCTTGTACAAGGATTAGAACAAATTTTACCAGCGGGTATGCCGTTCTTATTAACAACACCGATGATTGCACAATACGCAGCAATCTTTATCGTAATTAGTATTTTAGGAACACTTATTTCGTTATACCAAGTATTAAAAGTTGATGCATTAGAAGCAATTGGAGGCGGGATGTAATGACTTCATTATTGAAATTAGACAAAGTAAGTAAAGTGTACGGAGAAGGGAATACGGAAGTAACAGCCCTTCATCCGATGTCGCTTGATGTGAAAGCTGGAGAGTTTATCGGAATCGTCGGTCCTTCTGGATCAGGGAAAAGTACATTATTATCAATCGCGGGTGCACTATTATCACCGTCAAAAGGGGATATTTACATTCGTGAGCAAAATATTACGAAGCTATCAGAAAAGGAAATGACAGACATTCGTTTGAAAAAAATCGGCTTCATTTTCCAGTTCGCAAATCTTGTTCCATATTTAAATGTGAAAGAACAACTACTTTACATTGCTAAGTTAAAAAAAGAAAGTAAACAAGAATCAGAAAAGCGTGCGGATCATTTATTAGCGGCATTTGGATTAGGAGAAAGAAAAAATCATTATCCAAATCAACTATCTGGTGGGGAAAAACAAAGGGTAGCAATTGCTCGTGCGTTCATGAACAACCCAGATTTAATATTAGCGGATGAGCCAACGGCAAGCTTAGACTCAAAACGCGCACGTGAAGTTGTTGAAATGATGAAACGTGAAGTGAAAGAGAGCCAAAAAGCAGCAATTATGATTACACATGATGAAAGAATGCTTGATGTATGTGATCGTATATTGACGCTTCGAGATGGACAGTTAATATAAAAAAAGGAAAACCGTACATGTATGTGCGGTTTTCCTTTTTTTAATGGATTTATTTAGAGAATAACGTTTTAATTTTATTACGAGTAAGTAATAAAATCCCGCCTAATACAGATAGCATTCCTAGAGCTATATTGTTTGATTGCTCGCTACCAGCGTTAGGAAGTTCTTTAGCGTTATTGTTTTTAGTACCATTATCTGCTTGCGTTTGTTTGGACTGTGATACTTCATTAATCTTGTTATCAACATTTTGCTTCGTTGTATGTAACTCAGCTAATTTGTCGTCAATTTTTTTCTCAGTATGCTTAAAGTCGTTGATTTTAATATCTAAGTCTTGTTTTTTCTTTGTTAAATCGTCTGAAACAGTTTGTTTCGATTGTTTAATTTCGTTAATTTTATTTAGTAAATCTTCTCTAGCCTTTTGTAATTCAGCTAGTTTGTTTTTTACATCTTGTTTAGCTAGTTCTAAGTTAGCGGAAAGACTGTCTAAATTGCCTTTAATTTTCTTAAGTTCCTCTAACGTGTTACCAGTATTCGGCTTGTTTTCTTTTAGTTCAGCGAGTTTGTCTTCAGCAGTTTGTTTCGCTTTCTTTAACTCAGCTAATTTTTCATCTACTTGTTTTTTAACTTCCTTAAGTTCATTAACCTTTTGATCAATGTTCTCTTTATGTTGCTTCATTTCATTCACTTTTTCATCGACAGTTTGTTTATGTTCTTTAATCTCATTCACTTTGTTATCGATATTTTGTTTATGCTCTTTTACTTCAGCAACTTTATCTTCTACTTGTTTTTTATGCTCTTTAATTTCAGCGATTTTATCTTCGGCGATTTGTTTGTCTTGCTGAAGTTTTGCATCTAACTCTTGTTTATGTTGTTTAATCTCGTTAATTTTTTCATCAGCAACTTGTTTACGTTCATGTAGTTCATTCACCTTCGTATCAACATTTTCCTTAACTTTGTTAAGTTCATTTAATGTTTGATCCACGTTTTCTTTGTGTTGCTGTAATTTCGCATCTAACTCTTGTTTATGTTGCTTAATTTCAGCTAATCGATCTCCCGTACTTTGCTGAGGAGTAGCATCATTTACTTCCGCCTGAGCAGAGTTCGCGCCAGCAATCATTGCTAAAGCTAGTGTAGACGCAGCAATTGTTTGTTTTGTTTTCATATTTTTGTACCTCTTTTCTTTCATATGCATGAGCTGTTTTGTGTAAAATTGAGCATATAGAAGTAGATTATCTTATTATTATATACTATGTTAGGCGCTTAGAGGAAGGATTTGCATAATAATCTATGATTATGTAATTTTTATAATCTCTTATTTGGGGTAGGGGAGTACTCTTTAGCAAATGTAGTTTTTCCAACTGTAATGATAACTAATCTTTTCATGACGCCCTCCATTTGTGTTGTTATAAACTGGAATATTCGGTGTAGATCGAAGTCTTCCTGCTAGAGATTACAAAAATTGTTGGAGCGTAGCAGGCTGGAAATTTGACAAAAAAACTTATTTATGCTATAATTTACCAAAATAAAAATAAGGTGTATAATAGGGTTCTCCTGGCCAGGGGAACCCTATTTTTGTTGTGAAAATGAAGGAGAGTGTATGTGCGTGAAACAAGGTGAAGCAAGTGTAACGTCGTTAGTATCAGCTTTCAGCAGGGCATATCATAGTGAATTTGATAATCCGAAAATCTTTGATGATTATGTAGCTAAAGAGTTCATTTCGCCAAAAGAACGAATTAATATTGAAACGAATATGGTTCAAGGAATACATTTCTTCAATACAGACATTGCACAGCAGTTTCAAGATAATCCACAAGAAATATTAAAATGGATTACACAAGTGCAATTATCACCAACACCTTTAGCACGTGCGGCATATTGTGAAAGAGTATTACTACACGAGATTACGCTGGGAGCGAAACAATACGTCATACTCGGTGCAGGCTTAGATACGTTCAGTTTTAGACACCAAGAATTAGAAAATAAAATAGAAATATTTGAAGTGGATCATCCTTCTACGCAGGCGTTTAAGAAGGAAAGAATAAAAGAAACAGAACTTGAAGTTCCAAAAAACCTTCATTTTGTTTCAATGGATTTTACGAAAGGATTTTCCTATGAACAGTTACGCAATGAAGGATTTGAACATAAAAAGACTTTCTTTAGCCTTTTAGGTGTTACGTACTATTTAACGAAAGAGGAACTTGCTAGTTTAATAGAGTGCTTGTTTGAGATGGTTACAGAAGGGAGTTCTATCGTTTTCGATTATCCCGATGAAAATTTATTTACGGAAAAAGGGTTGTCTAACCGAGTTGAAAATATGGTAAAAATGGCTGCAATAGGCGGAGAACCGATGAAGTCATGTTATTCTTATCGCGAAATGGAAGCATTGTTAGAGAATTCAGGTTTACTCATTTATGAGCATTTATCACCAGAGGATATAAATACATTATATTTTGAAGGACGAAATGATTATTTGAAAGCTTTCGAGACGGTACATTATGTGCATGCGGTGAAGAGGTAAGGAATTAGTAGGCATAGGAAGGAATCTCTGTGTCTTTTTTTAAACAAAAGAGAAAATAGAAGATGTTTAAATGAGATGTATATACGTTCCATATATTTATATTTGCTGCTCAATAAACTATCATCTCACATAAGTTTGTACCACATATTCACTTTTATTTACAAAAAATACTATTAATTATTTTTGGATAATTGTTATAATATAGTTGGATTGATATAAATGTTTTTTCTATATTATGTATTTGAAGAATTCTCATGCAAAAAGAGCCAGTTCTCAAGTAGAGAACTGGCTCTTTGTTGAAGAGAAATAGGATTAGATGTACATAATGGGATGGCAGAATTTCAAGAAAAAATCTGTATTTATCCACAACAGTATTTAGATATGACGGAATTTTTAAATTTATAAAAAGATTAAGAGGCGATAGAAAATGAAAAGGTATATTAGTATAAAAGGAATTGGTAGCTATCTTCCAAAACGAAAGGTAGATTCTTTTGAAATAGATCGTATGCTACATGTGCCAGAAGGCTGGACATTAAAAAAAGCTGGAGTAAAAACACGATACTTTGTTGATGAGGAAACGTCTTCTTATATGGGGGCGGAAGCTGCAAAAAAAGCTGTAGAAGATGCTAAGTTAACATGGGATGATATCGATTGTATTATTTGCGGAAGCGGAACGATTCAGCAGGCAATCCCTTCTACTGCATCACTTATTCAAGAACAGCTCGGGCTACAGCATTCTGGTATTCCATGTTTTGATATCAATTCAACATGTCTAAGTTTTATAACAGCACTTGATACAATTTCTTACGCAATTGAATGTGGAAGATATAAAAATGTTGTTATTATTTCTTCTGAAATTTCTTCTGTTGGATTAAATTGGGGACAAAATGAAAGCAGTATTTTATTCGGTGACGGTGCGGCAGCTGTTGTCATAACAAAAAGCGATCATTCATCTTCTATTATTGCTTCCCATATGGAAACATATAGCTCTGGTGCCCATTTATCAGAAATACGTGGCGGTGGAACGATGATTCATCCTAGGGAGTATAGTGAGGAAAGAAAAGAAGACTTCTTGTTCGATATGAATGGAAGAGCCATTTTTAAACTATCTTCTAAGTATTTATTGAAGTTTATCGACAAGCTCCTTATGGATACTGGTTATTCTTTAGCCGATATTGATTTAATTGTTCCTCACCAAGCAAGTGGACCAGCTATGAGACTCATTCGTAAAAAATTAGGGGTAGATGAAGAACGTTTTATGACCATTTTTGAAGACTACGGTAATATGATTTCCGCATCTATTCCAGTCGCTCTTTTCGAAGCGATTAAGCAAAAGAAAGTGCAACGCGGAAATAAAATATTATTATTAGGTACTTCTGCGGGACTTTCTATCGGGGGCATCCTTCTTGAATACTAAGAAAACAGTATTAATTACAGGGGCACGTGCACCAGCAACTTTGCATTTATGCAGACTGTTTCATAACGCCGGACATACCGTTATTATTGCAGATAGTATTCCTTATCCGTTAAGTAAAGTTTCAAAGAGTACGGATTACTTTTATAAAATCCCATCCCCAAAGTGGAAAATAAATGAAAGTATTCGTGCGCTACTATCCATTATTCAACGTCACAATGTAGATTTGCTTATCCCTACTTGTGAAGAAGTATTTTATATATCTAAATATAGAGAGGAATTAAATGCGTTTTGTCATGTATTAGTAGATGATTTTCAAAAACTTTCATTACTGCATAATAAGTGGGAATTCATTCAGTTAGTAGCGAATTTAGGGTGGCAAGTACCTGCAACAAGCAGAATAAGTAATGAAGAAGCGATAAGGTTAATGATACACAAAACACCAGCTCATACTCCTTTTGTATTAAAGCCGATTTATTCTCGGTTTTCTGATAAAGTGGAATTTATTACAAAAGAGGCTGCTCTAAAAGAAAGCATGATACATAAATCGAATTATATTATGCAAGAGTTTATACAAGGGACGCAGCATTGTTCCTACAGTATTGCACAATCTGGAGAAGTGTTAGCTCACTCTACGTATAAAACGGAATTCACGGCAGGCTTGGGTGCTACCATTGCGTTTAAGCATATGAATCATCCTAAAATTGATCAGTTTGTTACGCATATTGTAAAAGAGTTAAATTTCTCAGGACAAATCGCTTTTGATTTTATCGTTACAGAGAATGGAGATGCGATTCCAATTGAATGTAATCCACGTACTACAAGTGGATTACATTTATTCGATGAGGAAATATTGCCCGTTTTTTTTAATGAAACAGTAAACAATTCATTCATTCCAAAACAAAATTCGGAGTGTGCAATTCGGTTAGCGATGCTTTTATATGGATTTCCTTATTTAAAAAGTAAACAAAAACGTAAACGATGTTTAAAAGTTCTATGCTCATATCCAGATATCGTTTATCGTCACAATGATTGGAAACCATTTTTTTATCAGTTTTTTAGCATGTACAAATTATGGCGTGAAAGTTATAAACATGAACGGACTATTTTAGAGCAAACAACATATGACATATCGTGGGATGGTGAAGATTTATGAAAATGCTAGTAACTGGTGGAACGGGCTTTCTAGGACAAAAACTCGCCTTTCGACTGAAGAATATGGGCTATGAAGTAACGGCAACGGGAAGAAATAAAACAATCGGTAAGGGATTAGAACAAAATGGAATCGAGTTTGTTCATTGTCCTTTTGAAGACAGGGAGCGTGTGCTACAAGTTTGTAAAGATAAAGATTATATCTTTCATAGTGGCGCACTTTCTTCCCCTTGGGGCAAATATGAAGATTTTTATAATGCGAATGTGTTAGGAACGAAACATATTATCGAGGGAAGCCAGAAGTACGGTATAAAACGCCTTATTCACGTATCAACACCAAGTATTTATTTCTATTATGATGAGCGACAAAATGTAGTAGAAAATGCGAAACTTCCTGATACGTTTGTAAATCATTATGCAACAACGAAGTACATGGCTGAACAAGCTATTGATCAAGCTTTCGCGCAGGGTTTACCAGTTATCACAATACGCCCGCGCGCTTTATTCGGACCAGGAGATAACGCGATTCTTCCGCGTCTTATTAAAGTATGTGAAAAAGGGGCCTTACCGAGAATTGGTACAGAAAATGTTCTTGTTGATA
The DNA here is from genome assembly GCF_051915225.1 of Bacillus cereus group sp. MYBK95-2. Lineage (NCBI taxonomy): Bacteria > Bacillati > Bacillota > Bacilli > Caryophanales > Bacillaceae > Bacillus > Bacillus cereus group sp. MYBK95-2. The sequence continues at coordinate 374,344 of NZ_JBQAEH010000003.1, forward strand.
TTACGTATGTTGAGAATGTTGTAGATGCCTTACTTCTTTGTATGCATTCCCCAAAACATACATTAGGGCAAAAGTACAATATAACAAATGACGAACGTATAAATTTATATGAGGTCATAGAACATGTAATGAAGCGCCTTGATAAGGAAGTGCGATATAAAAAAATTTCCTACAAAACTGCTTTTACACTAGCGACTATATTAGAAGGAATCTCAAAAACTATTTTATTCGGAAAAGAACCTATTCTTACAAAGTATACCGTTAGCGTCCTTTCAAAAAGCCAGACGTTAAGTATTGATAAAGCTAAAGAAGAACTAGGATATGTTCCAAAGGTTAGTATAGAAGAAGGAATTACAAAATTTGTAGATTGGTGGAAAATACGATGAAAATCAAATCTTTAAAGCTATATGATACAGGATATTGCACACATCCAGAAAAAATCGCATACTCCAAGGGCACTTGGAAACAAATCTGTTTTCCAGCTACAGTAGGATTACTCCAGCATCCAGAATTAGGATATATTTTATTTGATACTGGATATGCAGGACACTTTAAAGAAGCGACAAAAAAATTCCCTTACTCTGTATATGCAAAATTAACGCCTGTTCATTTTACGGAAGAACAATCTATTAAACAGCAACTTCTTCTTGATGGTATTCAGCCAGAAGAAATTAAATACATTATTCTTTCTCATTTTCATGGTGATCATACAGCTGGTTTACCCGATTTTCCAAAAGCGAAAATATTAACCTTCGCAAAAGCTTATGAGGATATTAAAAAGAGAAGTAAATTTGGTGCTCTATTAAAAGGGTGTCTAAAAGATACACTGCCAGTGGATTTAGAGCAGAGGATGACATTCATTGATCAAACTCCATTCCTTAACTTACCTTCTACATATGGAAAGTTTGAAGAGGGGTATGATGTATTTGGTGATGGTTCATTATTTGCTGTTGACTTAACAGGACATGCAACTGGTCAATTTGGTATATTCGTCCATTTACAGAGTAATAAAATTGTCTTTCTTTGTGCAGACGCAGTGTGGCTAAGTAAAACGTATCAAAACCTTGTCTTTCCTAGTAAGATTGCCAACCTTTTAACGAGCGATCCAAAGTCTTATCGGAAGAATATTGAGAAGTTACACTATTTATCACAAACATCACCTGAGATTGAAATTGTACCCACTCATTGTGAACATACATGGGATAAAATTAAAGCAGGGGTGTACTATGAATAAACTACGGATTCTCAAGAAATACTTGAAAACAAAATATGGCTTGAGATTTTCAAATCGCAAACAATTGGAACAGTTTCATAAACGACAAATAGAAAAACAACTTTTGTTCACGATAGAGGCGTCGCCTTTTTATCGCCAGTTATATAAACCGTTTTCACATGAAATTCAAAAGGGAAATTTGTCTGCACTCCCGATTATTGATAAAGAAGTAATGATGGAACATTTTGATACATTAAATACAGTCCATATTTCAAAGGAAGAAGCGTTTCATATAGCATTTGAAGCAGAGAAGACCCGGAATTTCTCACCAACCATTCGTAATATAACTGTCGGTTTATCATCAGGCACTAGTGGAAATCGCGGGGTTTTTCTCGTTTCCGAGGAAGAACAAACGTTGTGGGCTGGATCGATTATTGGAAAGGTGCTTCCTTCTAGCGTTCTACATAAACACACGATTGCTTTTTTCTTACGTGCAAATAGCAATTTATACGAAGCGACAAAAAATAAGCGAATCTCATTTCATTTTTTTGATTTACTAGATTCGTTTCAACAGCATATCACGCGATTAAATGAAGTAAAGCCATCTATTTTAATTGCACCTCCGTCTATGTTACGGAAAATTGCTTACTGGCAGCAAGAAGGACTGATTACAATTTGTCCTAAGAAAATTATCTCTGTAGCAGAAGTGCTTGAAGATATTGATAGAGACTTTATTTCTGCAACTTTCAAGCAGACAGTACACCAAGTTTACCAATGCACAGAAGGTTTTCTTGCTACAACCTGCAAGCAGGGGACATTACACATAAATGAAGACCTCGTTCATATTGAAAAAGAATACTTAGATCAAGAGAAAGGGATATTCGTTCCCATTATTACTGATTTCATGAGGAAAACACAGCCGATTATACGATATCGTCTCAATGACATATTAATTGAGAAAAAAACGCCGTGCAGCTGTGGCTCACCTTTCTTAGCATTAGAACGTATTGATGGTCGATGTGACGATATATTTATTGGAATAAGTGAAGTGGATCATAGCGAAATATTTATTTTTCCAGATTTCATTAGAAGAGCAATTTTGTTTGCATCTAATGAAATTCAAGAATTTAAAGTAATACAACATAGCGTAGATAAAATTGAAATTAAACTTAAAGCACTACCTGAAGATCTCGAATTATGTAAATCCAATGTAATGCAAGAGTTACATGCACTGTGGTCTACGAAAAAGTGTGCGATACCACATTTTTTCTTTTCACATTACGATATTCAAGTATATGATAAAAAATTAAAAAGAATAGAAAGTTTTGTAAGGCGTGGTGAACATAAATGATTCAGTTACATGATGTTCATTCTTTGCATAGCATTGATTGGGAATCCAAAAAAGATGGAGCGTATGTACGAGATAGTTTCTTGCCCCTTTTTCAAAAGGGCGTTACAGCATTTATAGAAAATGTTAACACGCAGCTCTTTCTACTAGAAATTGATGATCTCATCTTACCAGTCACTCTTAATAACGCTGAGTTTGAAAATTCATATGTATGTTCTCCTTATACACATTACATATCTTATGCGTTAGAAGAGCTATGGGAGTTGAAAAAACCATGGCTAGAGAAGCTATTAACCTATCCGATTCATCTTATGGGAAATTGGCTAAGACAAACGAATATTAATAAAGCAATTGTAGTAAATAATTGGATGCTTTCAACAAATCTTTATCACTCTATCAACGAACAACAAATCGAACAAATAACGAAATTATTAGTTGGAAAATTTCCAGAGCATACAATTCTATTTCGCTCTTTAAATAACAAATTATATCCCTTAACGACAGAAGCACTATCTACAGTAGGTTACAATAAAATTATGTCTCGTTCTATATATTTATTTGATCCGAAACACTATAAAAAAATGAATCGAAAAAAACGAAAAGACTTATTAAATGATAAAAGTTTATTAGAGAAAAGCAATTATGAAATCATTACGAATGAAGAATTAACAAAAGATGATATTTCACAAATTTCCCAGCTATACAACCAACTATATATTGAAAAATATTCCGCCCATAACCCAATGTTTACACCCGCTTATGTATGGAATGCTCTTCAGCATCGTTTATTTGAGATAAAGGCCATAAAAAAAGGGAATGCAATTGATGGTGTCATTGCTTATTTTATTAGGGATGGAGTTATGACAACGCCGATCCTTGGCTATAATACAAACTCTGACCAGCAACAAGGTTTATACCGTATACTTTCCCTCCTTATTACAATGGATTCTATCGAAAAAGGTTTAATTTGTCATTGTAGTGCTGGGGCTGGAGAGTTCAAACGAAATCGTGGTGCAATACAGCAGATTGAATACAGTTATGTATATAACGCTCATTTACCACCTAGACAACAAAAGGTATGGAAAGTATTAATGTGGATATTAAATACATATATAGAACCGATGGCAAAAAAACATCGCTTTTAAGCAAAAAAGGGATAAGATTCGTAATTTGTAGGAGTTATAAGTGTTTAATCTTGTTCTGTTAGTTGATTGAACAAAATGTTTTTTTTAGTAGGCTACATAAAATAATCAATCTTTTTCATAAAAACTTAGGGAAGCCAGAAGGACCCCACACATTTTACTCAAAATGTGTGGGGTCCTTCTTTTTATAAAATGAATATTTGTAGTGTGGAATATATCCAATTGATTAACCGAACTAGTATTTTAGGGACATTAACTGAAACCATAAATATAACCTCATGTCTATCTTGTTGATGAATATCATTGTCTTTGGATAAAGAACAGTAAAACTTTAGATCTTTGATTTTTATTACAATTTTGTAAGGTTAAGTAATGAAAATCGATAGAACTAGATATGTGAATAGGATACTCTGATTAACGGATAGAATATTCTGAAAAAAAGGGCGGAGCTCCCTAGTTACCAATTTACCGAACAGGCTGCTGCAGGTCTTAAGACAAATGTTACCGATATGATGGCATTTATACTTGCAAGCATGGATGCAAATAATAAAGGGAATGGTGTCATCAAAAGTGAACGTGTTGAGGAAATGCAAAAGCCGATATTAGGGGAGAATGGTTTAGGTATATTTGAAAAAAAACTATCTAATCAATGGAAATTACTTTATCATTCTGGTGACAATCGTGGCTGGCATTCTTTTTATGGTTTCATTCCTAATACAAAGGATGGATTGGTAATCCTTACAAATGGTGAAGGTGGTATAGACTTACGACAGGATATTTACCACGCATGGATTGAATATGAAACTGGAAAATTACCTGAAAGTTACTTCGCTCTAGCTGAGCAGAGAAAAACTAACTTCATTACATCAATTGTTATTGGCGCCACATTTAGTATATATTTGCTACTGTTTGTGATTAGTTTGTACAAAGGTAGAAGAACGTTCATTTTTAAGCAAGAGAAGAAATCTTACATCGGATTAGTAGTTAGGACATTTTTACTTATTATTCCTGCTGTTCTCGTTTTTTGTGCTGCCGATTTGTGGAGAGTGTTTAGTTTGAATTCCGGTAATACAATAAATTTCATTCTAATAATGGTATGGATTATAACATTATTAATTAGTGGATTTTTCCCGAAAATTAAAAGTAATAAAAACAACGTATGAAACGAAAAGATTTAACATCAAAATTTACATGTATGTAATGTAAAAGACTAGAAAGCTAGATTGGCGTGAATCGCGAATTGTGGAGTGCAAAAAACAACAAAATCTCTTAAAAAACACTTAATTTTTTACTCCATCTATCTTTACAATCCCTCTTTATAATGTGAATTGGACAAGCACCTAAGAGAAAGCAGAACATGTCAGTTTGTACATTCTATTATTAGGGGGAGAATTTGTATGAAAAAGACAGTTGCTTCGTTAGCAGTTATGGCGGCATTATTACCGACGTTTTCAGTGCATGCGGAAGGGAAAGAGCAAGCCCGAAAATCAGCTACAACTTTTAATGTTATTAGTGATATTCAAGGTGATTTAGGGGATTTTGATCATGTGCTAAAAGATATGAACAAAGTGACGCCACTTTCTAGAGCGCTTATTATGAATGGGGATATAACGCCGACTGGACAACAGTCACAATATGATGATGTAAAGCGTGTGTTAAATAAAAATAAGCATCCAGAAAATGTATGGTCTACTGTTGGGAATCATGAGTTTTATGCTGGTAAATGGACAGCAGATGGAAAACTCTCTCAAAGTACATGGCCAAATGGTGTAAATGAGGAAACTTTATTTAACCGCTATCTGAAATTTAGTGGACAAGAAAAGGTATATCATAAAAAAGAATTAGACGGTTATCCGTTTCTATTTTTAGGAACGGAAAAATATATGAAATACCACGATTCAAAAATGTGGGACGAAGTATATATGAGTGATGAGCAATTAGGTTGGTTAAAACAAAATTTAGAAGAGTACAGTCAAAAAGATAAAAATAAGCCAATCTTTATTTTCTCTCATCACGTTTTACCTGATACAGTATCTGGATCAAGACAATCACCATATTTACAAGATTATTTAAACGTGGATAAATTGTACGATATATTAAAAGACTATCCGCAAGTTGTTTTCTTCACGAGTCATACGCATTGGGATTTAAACTTACCTGACTGGGCTGGTAAAAAGAAAATTAAAGGCGGAGATGAAAAAGGTTTCACTGTTGTAAATACGGGCGGGATTGAAACAGGCTGGATGTCAGCAGGACCAAATGGAGGAGAGAAAACTGCTCCAGATGGCTATTCATTTAAACAAGGGTTACAAGTGAAAGCATATGGTAACGATGTAATTGTGACAGCTTACGATTACAAACGTGATAAGGATATAAAGAAGTTATTAATTAGTGATTCAAAAATTGCGCAGATGGCACCAAATGTAACGGCAGATGATAGTAAAAATATAATTGTCGGTGCAACTGAATATATGGAGTACACTATAGAAGGAACGAATGAGTGGCATACGTATAGTAAAGCAAACCCTCCGAAATTTGATGGAGATAAAGTCGTATACGTACGCCATAAAGGTGAAATGAATTTAGAGCCGGGATTAACGCAGTTACTTCGTTTTTCGGTAAATAAGTGATTGGAGGGAGTCTGCATTTGAATGTGTGGACTCTTTTTTTGTTGATGAGAAAGGGGTTGCCTGTCTGTCGTTTTTTGTCGATAGATCGATATATTAAGAAAATCGTTGATATACTGCAAGTTACGATCGATATATTTGAAAAATCGTTGATATATTGTAAGTAATGAACGATATATTTAAAAAATCGTTGATATAAATTTCATGTACCGTAATTAAGTTAAAATCATTAATACGGTTTTACTTATCAAAATGAAATTCTAATACATTTTTAACCGAGAAAGATGACTTCACCATTTTTACGTGTAATAATAGTAACGTTACATATATTGTGAAAGAAGTACAAAAGGAGCGTTACAATGAATTTAGCTAAATTCCCGAGGAAAAAATATACAGAATTATATACACCAATTGAAAAGTTAAACAACTTTTCTGAAGCACTTGGTGGTCCGACTATTTATTTTAAACGAGATGATTTACTTGGTTTAACAGCCGGTGGCAATAAGACGAGAAAGTTAGAATTTCTAGTTGCAGATGCACAGGAAAATGGTGCAGATACGTTAATTACAGCTGGTGGTATTCAGTCAAATCATTGCCGCCTGACACTTGCTGCTGCGGTAAAAGAAAAAATGAAATGTATTCTTGTATTAGAGGAAGGGCTTGAGCCAGAAGAGAAGAGAGACTTTAACGGAAACTATTTCTTATATCACTTATTAGGTGCTGAAAACGTCATTGTTGTACCGAACGGAGCAGACCTGATGGAAGAAATGCATAAAGTAGCAAAAGAAGTAAGTGAAAAAGGAAATACACCATATGTAATTCCAGTTGGTGGATCAAACCCTACAGGCGCTATGGGATACGTTGCTTGTGCGCAAGAAATTATGGCGCAATCATTTGAGCAAGGAATTGATTTCAGTTCAGTTGTTTGTGTAAGTGGTAGCGGCGGTATGCATGCTGGTTTAATTACTGGTTTTTCTGGAACACAAAGCCATATTCCTGTAATCGGGATTAATGTAAGTAGAGGAAAAGCTGAGCAAGAAGAGAAAGTAGCAAAACTTGTAGATGAAACTTCAGCACATGTTGGTATTCCAAACTTTATCTCGCGCGACGCTGTTACGTGCTTTGATGAATATGTAGGACCAGGCTATGCGTTACCAACGCCGGAAATGGTAGAGGCAGTTCAGTTACTTGCGAAAACAGAAGGTATTTTACTTGATCCAGTGTATACAGGTAAGGCAGTAGCGGGATTAATCGACTTAATTAGAAAAGGTAATTTTAATAAGGAAGACAATATTTTATTCGTACATTCAGGTGGTTCACCAGCTTTATATGCGAATACTTCTTTATTTGCGTAAGTGTAAAAAGCATTGGGTATCCAATGCTTTTTTGTTATATACTGGAATTATTGAGAGGTAGGAGGATGATATGAATTCAAATTTAAAATGGATTATATATACGGTACTCGGCATTTCTATTCTATTAATCTTATTTGTGGCTTATGGGGTGTATTCTTATTTTACATTTTAAAAGCGTAATGGAAGTGAACCATAATGTAATGTATGTTATAGTTTGATATGTTAATTACTTACAATAATTTCCACAAGGAGAATACATAATGAGAGCAAAGAAACTAGTAACGTTAGCAGTTCCATTTATGCTGTTAGTCGGATGCGAGGTAGGAGATAAAGATTCTACTCATAAGACTGAGCAAACTAGTAAAGCAATAACAATACTTTCCGAACAACAGTATCCGTACTACATATGTGAGCAAGTGGTAGAGTTCCAATTTAAGAAGGATGAACTATTACTAAACTTAGGAGAATCCTTAAAGGATAAAGAAAAAGCAAAAGCTGTTTTAAAAACATCAAACGAGATAGATAAAATTTTAGATAATATGGAACACATAAAAGTACCTGATACATACAAAGACATTCACAAATCCATACAAGAAGGGGTAACAGAGGCAAGAAAAGCAACGAAGTTAATTAAGGATGCTGGTAAAGAAGATAAACAGAAGATTCAAGAAGCTGCAATGAAAGGTACTGAATTTTTATCAGGTGTAGACGGAGAGCATTGGAAAAAAGCAGTTTATGAGTTATCACAGGAAAACAAAGATGCTTATAGTAAGGCACTTGATAAGAAAGTAAAGGAGTACTCAAAGTAAAACAGTAACTTGTAACAATACATATCCACCTAAAATTTCCGCGAATGCTATGCTAGGAAGTTAGGTGGGAGATTACTGTCCTTAAATGTGGCTGATTAAAGCTACAGCCACATTCTCCTGTTCTAATTAACTAAAAGAAGAACTTCCCCATCCCGATTAAACTACTGATCATTCCTATTCCACTCATGGTGCCTTTTCCTGCTGTAAGTAAGTTTCCAAGCAGTCCTAGCTGACCGTTACCTCCGTTATTTCCCCATCCCATTGGGGCCCACGGACCACCCCATCCTGGAGGGTTTCCAAAAACACCCGAGTTATTGGTATTGAAATGAAAAGGCTTGGCTGGCGGCGATAGTAAAGCTGCAAGATGACCTTGTGCGAACATCCCTGTATGATTGAATGGTTGCGCCCAGGGGAAGGGAGGTTTTTGAAAATTAAAACCTGCATGACCTGGTAATGGAGTCCAATTAGCAGGGTGACCTTGTGGTATTATCCCTGCATAATTAATTGGCTGCTGCCCCAAAGAGAAGGGAGGAGGTTGGGGATTGAACCCCGTATAATTGGCTGATGAATCCCAACTAACTGGATAAACTCGGTAACTCCAATTCTCAGGAAGCTTCAAATCATTCATTACCTCAGACTTAGTTATTTCGGGCTGTGAATATAATGAAATTTGGTTATTATATTGTTCCCCGTTTCCCTGTGACTTCAAATACCAATATTGGTGCATACGCTAATTCCCCTCACTTTAAAAATGTAATGTTAGACTTAGCCTATGTAATATTCCTTTTTTGGGATGGTTACATAACTAGATCTACAAGCCTGTATTTAAAGGAATGGGTGCGTGGTCTTGTTGATTTTTCTCACTGCCTGTAAAATTCCCATTGATTTAAAGTTTCAATTTATTTTAGAAGGGTATTTTCAGTTGCTTCTTTTTGTATTTCAGCCTAATTTAAATTCCGTTAACAAACGTTTTTATAAAGGTTTCATCAACAAAAAGATTTTAAAATGGTATGTTGAGCAAGTGGAATTGCTAAAAAGAGAATATCCATTCGAAGAGTTTGGCAAAATACTGCAAGGGTAATGTTTTCTTGTGCAAATATGTAAACGATTTAAACGAATCAATGAAATTTATAATGAAGGGGCAATTAAATATATGAGTGAAACATTACATAAAAGAAAACCACCATATTTAATGCTTGTAATCCTTTTTATTGGGGCATTTGTTTCATTTCTAAATAACTCCCTTTTAAATGTAGCCTTGCCATCAATAATGAAAGATTTAAACATTCAAGATTATTCAACGATCCAGTGGCTTTCTACAGGGTATATGCTTGTAAGTGGTATATTAATTCCGGCCTCAGCATTTTTAATAACGCGTTTTTCAAATAGGAGCCTATTTATTACATCTATGGTGATTTTTATTCTTGGTACTGCCTTAGCGGCTGTAGCACCGAATTTTGGTTTATTACTTACTGGTCGGATGGTTCAAGCGGCAGGCTCTTCAGTTATGGGACCTTTGTTAATGAATATTATGCTAGTAAGCTTTCCGAGAGAAAAAAGGGGAACAGCAATGGGGATTTTTGGACTAGTTATGATTACAGCTCCAGCAATTGGGCCGACACTATCAGGTTATATTGTAGAGTATTATGACTGGCGTTTGCTTTTTGAAATGATTTTACCGTTAGCAATCATTAGCTTACTGTTAGGGATTTGGAAATCTGAGAATGTCATGAAACAAAACAAAAATGCAAAACTTGATTATCTCTCATTACTATTATCTTCTGTCGGTTTTGGCGGTCTGTTATATGGATTCAGTTCTGCAAGCTCCGATGGCTGGACGAATAAAGTTGTCTTAACAGCCTTAATCATAGGCGCTATTGCCTTAATTGCTTTCATTATCCGTCAATTAAAAATGGATGAGCCGTTATTGGATTTACGTGTTTACAAGTACCCAATGTTTGCACTTGCGTCTGTAATTGCAATTGTTAACGCGGTGGCCATGTTTTCGGGTATGATTTTAACACCAGCTTATGTACAAAACGTCCGTGGTATTTCGCCGCTGAGCTCTGGGCTGATGATGCTTCCAGGTGCGGTAATAATGGGGATTATGTCACCAATTACAGGTAAACTATTTGATAAATATGGTCCTCGGATTCTTGGCATAGTAGGGCTTTCCATTACAGCTGTTTCAACTTATATGTTGGCAAGTCTGCAAATTGACTCTAGTCACACACATATTATTCTTATCTACACACTGCGGATGTTTGGGATGGCGATGGTTATGATGCCACTTATGACAAATGGTCTTAATCAATTGCCAACTCGCTTAAATCCGCACGGTACAGCTGTTAATAATACGGCTCAACAAGTGTCCGGTTCGATTGGTACTGCTATTCTTGTTACGATTATGAACTCTGTAACAAAAACAAAAGCTGAAAGTTTAATGTCTCATATAGATCCAACAACCTTTACAGAAACTACGAAGGCAATAGTAACTCAGAAGGCTTTATTATCTGGAATTCAATATTCATTTTATGTAGCGCTTGGCATGAATGTTGTTGCACTACTATTAGTTTTTTTCGTTAAACGTGTAGATACAAGTGCGGAAGCTGTCGAGAAGTTAAATCGGTAGAGAAGAATAAAACGTTAGATAATGATTCCTACAAGTTGTTTGCTGATTAGATAAACTATAAAGAAATACAAATTTTTGCTACTAAGGCGCCGGTATTTAAAATGGGAAAAGAACTGAAAGAAGCAGTGACATAATTATATAGTGAAAGAGGACCTGATGTTCATATCAGGTCCTCTTTCATTAGTAACACGGTATATTGCTTATTGTATTGGTTTAACTAAACTACTGATTTTTCGAATGCTACAATCTTAAGAGCGTCAACTTCTTTATTTTGGGGTGTTTTAGAAGAAAATGAATCAAAATAATCGTTTTTATAAACAAATACAAGAGATGAGATCCATTTGCAATTTCTCATAAACATTACAAGTTTAGATTATCTTTTAATACCGACATTAAAAGGCTCCAACTATATTTATTCGCTTCATTTTAATTTAGTATTTTTCTACAAGTTATAAATCTAATTGCCAAGCTTATACGCAATATCATAATCATGAATAGTTAGGGAAAAGATAAAATAAGGTAATCAATTACATATCTTTATTTCATGCTTTTTTGAAAGGGTGTTTTTAATGGAAAAAAAAGTATCTGCCATTCCTCAGCCGAAAACATATGGACCGCTGGGTAATCTCCCATTAATCGATAAAGATAAACCGACCCTATCCTTTATCAAGATAGCGGAAGAGTATGGTCCCATTTTTCAAATTCAAACTTTAAGTGATACCATCATTGTCGTTTCTGGACATGAATTGGTAGCAGAAGTTTGTGACGAAACACGGTTCGATAAAAGTATAGAGGGTGCTTTAGCAAAAGTTCGTGCCTTTGCTGGGGACGGATTATTTACTAGCGAGACTCACGAGCCTAACTGGAAAAAAGCTCATAATATTTTGATGCCTACATTCAGCCAACGGGCAATGAAAGATTACCATGCCATGATGGTCGATATTGCTGTACAACTCGTTCAAAAATGGGCACGGCTTAATCCGAATGAAAACGTAGATGTTCCGGAGGATATGACACGTCTTACGTTAGATACAATTGGTCTATGTGGTTTTAATTACCGATTCAATAGCTTTTATCGTGAGACCCCTCATCCTTTTATTACTAGCATGACCCGTGCTCTAGATGAGGCGATGCACCAATTGCAGCGGCTGGATATAGAAGACAAACTTATGTGGAGAACGAAACGTCAATTTCAGCATGATATTCAATCTATGTTTTCTTTAGTAGATAATATTATTGCTGAACGTAAAAGTAGTGGAGATCAGGAAGAAAATGATTTACTTTCCCGTATGCTAAATGTGCCAGATCCGGAAACTGGTGAAAAATTAGATGATGAAAACATTCGTTTCCAAATTATTACTTTTTTAATAGCTGGACATGAGACAACAAGTGGATTGTTATCTTTTGCAATTTACTTCTTATTAAAGAATCCGGATAAATTGAAAAAAGCCTATGAAGAAGTAGACCGTGTTTTGACAGATCCTACTCCAACATACCAACAAGTTATGAAACTGAAGTATATACGGATGATTTTAAATGAATCGCTACGTCTATGGCCTACCGCTCCAGCATTCAGTCTCTATGCAAAAGAAGATACAGTGATTGGCGGGAAATACCCAATTAAGAAAGGAGAAGATCGTATTTCTGTTCTTATTCCACAGCTACATAGGGATAAAGATGCATGGGGAGACAATGTGGAAGAATTCCAACCTGAACGATTTGAAGAGCTGGATAAGGTTCCTCATCATGCTTATAAGCCATTTGGAAATGGCCAGAGAGCATGTATCGGTATGCAATTTGCACTTCATGAAGCCACTCTTGTAATGGGAATGCTTCTTCAACATTTTGAATTAATCGATTATCAAAACTATCAGCTGGACGTAAAACAAACATTAACGCTAAAGCCCGGTGATTTTAAGATTAGGATTCTACCCCGAAAACAAACTATTAGTCATCCTACTGTTCTTGCACCTACAGAGGACAAGCTGAAAAACGATGAAATTAAGCAACACGTCCAGAAGACACCTTCTATTATTGGGGCCGATAATCTTTCACTTCTTGTTCTGTATGGCTCGGATACAGGTGTAGCAGAAGGTATTGCAAGAGAATTAGCAGATACAGCTAGTTTAGAAGGAGTTCAAACGGAAGTGGTAGCTCTTAACGATCGAATTGGAAGTTTGCCAAAAGAAGGAGCGGTACTTATTGTGACTTCTTCTTATAATGGAAAACCGCCAAGTAATGCAGGGCAGTTTGTGCAATTGTTGGAGGAACTAAAACCAGATGAGCTAAAAGGGGTTCAATACGCAGTTTTTGGTTGTGGAGATCATAATTGGGCTAGTACCTACCAACGGATTCCAAGATACATTGATGAGCAAATGGCTCAAAAAGGAGCAACAAGATTTTCTAAACGCGGAGAAGCAGATGCAAGTGGTGATTTCGAGGAACAGCTTGAGCAATGGAAACAAAACATGTGGTCTGATGCGATGAAGGCATTTGGATTGGAGCTCAACAAAAATATGGAAAAAGAGCGCAGTACTTTGAGTCTGCAATTTGTCAGTCGTCTTGGAGGATCTCCTCTTGCACGAACATATGAAGCAGTTTATGCATCTATACTAGAAAATCGTGAACTTCAATCATCCAGCAGTGATAGAAGTACACGACATATCGAGGTATCTTTGCCAGAAGGCGCTACATATAAAGAAGGAGACCACCTTGGAGTGTTGCCAGTTAATAGCGAGAAAAATATCAACCGAATTTTAAAACGTTTTGGATTAAATGGGAAGGATCAAGTTATACTGAGTGCAAGTGGACGAAGTATAAATCACATACCTTTAGACAGTCCTGTTAGTTTATTGGACCTTCTTAGTTATAGTGTTGAAGTTCAAGAAGCTGCCACTCGAGCACAAATACGAGAAATGGTAACATTCACAGCATGTCCTCCTCATAAAAAAGAATTGGAAGCATTATTAGAAGAAGGAGTTTACCATGAACAAATATTAAAGAAACGGATTTCAATGTTGGACCTTCTTGAAAAGTATGAGGCTTGTGAAATCCGATTTGAACGCTTTTTAGAACTTCTTCCTGCGCTCAAACCGCGTTACTATTCTATTTCAAGCTCTCCACTCGTTGCACACAATCGTCTGAGCATTACGGTCGGTGTTGTTAATGCGCCTGCATGGAGTGGGGAAGGGACATATGAAGGAGTCGCTTCTAATTACTTAGCTCAGCGTCATAATAAAGATGAGATTATCTGTTTCATTCGAACGCCACAATCAAACTTTGAATTACCTAAAAATCCAGAAACACCAATTATTATGGTTGGGCCAGGTACTGGAATTGCACCATTCCGTGGATTCTTGCAAGCGCGTCGTGTTCAAAAGCAACAAGGTATTAACTTAGGACAAGCGCATCTATATTTTGGTTGTCGTCATCCTGAAAAAGATTATCTCTATCGTACAGAACTAGAAAATGATGAAAGAGATGGATTAATCTCTTTACACACAGCTTTTTCTCGTCTAGAGGGACATCCAAAAACATATGTACAGCATTTGATAAAACAAGATAGAATCAATTTAATTTCGTTATTAGATAATGGAGCTCATCTTTATATATATGTGGTGATGGAAGTAAAATGGCTCCGGATGTAGAAGATACCCTTTGTCAAGCATATCAAGAAATTCATGAAGTCAGTGAACAAGAAGCAAGAAATTGGTTGGATCGTGTGCAAGATGAAGGGCGATATGGAAAAGATGTTTGGGCTGGTATATGAATGTTTCTTAATTAGATACATATTAACTAATGAACTTCTTTCGAATAAATTTCACTTTATTAGTATAGTGTATTTAGATGAATAGTGATTAACCAGATTATTTAGTATCTACTAAATAAAAAACAGGACCTGATATACATCTATTAGGTCCTGTTTCACATAGACATTATACATCGATATTTTCCACACATTATCAATGTTTGTAATGTAGTTAGCCTTTTGAGTCAGCTATAAAATCAGATATTATTTTTTCGATATCGAAAGGAGTAATCCCTTTATTCAAAGAGAAAATAGTTTCTGCTTCTTCGATGTCTTGAACGAGTTCACCTCTAGCTTCAATATGTAATCGGAACAAGTCATATAAATTCGGTTTAACTAAATTAGTTAAAGCCTTTCCAACTAGTATCATACCTTTTTGATTAGCTTCGATGGTATTATCATAAGTTAGATCTCTTGTAAGAGACAAATCTGTCCAAATCAATTTTCGTTCCTTTAAGTCTAAAATAACTGGAATAGAGATTTGGGTGTCGGCAGTAATATCCACTTTATCTTTTACTGTACCTTGTAACTACATTTTACCTTGCTGTAAAGAAACAAAAAACGTTTTTTTATTCAATAATTCCAATTTCTAGAGCCTTTTGCACAGCTTCTTCTTTGTTGCGGACTCCTAGCTTTGTATAAGCTGTGGAAGCATAATTTCTGACCGTACCATTCGATAAATATAACCTTGATGCTATGGTAGTGTATCGAAGTCCCTTGGCTACTAGTTGCAATATTTCTATCTCCCTAGCTGTTAGCTCATAAGCGGTTGCTTTTGATTGTGGTGTCTCTTTTTGCGCATCAAACTTTTCAAATATTTTGTGAGACATTCCCTGATCAATCAGTGTCCCACCTTTGTGAATAAGTCGGATCGTATTAGCTAGCTCCAATGTTTCAATAGATTTGAGTAAAAAACCATCCGCACCGTTGCGAAGCGATTCCAACGCCTGTTCGGTATCCTGAAAAGTGGTAAAAATCAATATGCGGATATGTGGCCATTGTTGCTTAATCTTTTTGGTTGCTTCGACTCCATCCATGTGTTGCATATCTAAATCCATAAGTATAACATGAGGTTGAAGGCGCCCACACAAATCGATGGCTTCATTGCCATCCTCGGCCAAACCGACTACATTTAAATCTTCATATCTATCGAGTAGTGTCCTCAAACTTTCCCGAACAAATGGCTGGTCGTCTACAATTAACAAACGAATAAGTCCATCTTTTATTTCAGTTTGTCGCGGTATGGTACATGTAACAAGCATTCCTTCATCTGGCTTTGTATATACAGACAATTGACCTTGCAAATTCATTGCTCGTTCTTTCATTGCATTCAGACCGAAGCCTTCCTGCCATTCTACATTTCCTTTTCCATTATCTTGAACTTCTAATCTCGTATATTGTTGTTCAAACTGCAATGAAACTATAATTTCAGTTCCCTGACCATGACGTACTGCATTCGTAAGGGACTCTTGTAAGCAACGAATGAACGCTATCTTCGCTTGCCGAGACAATTCATATTCCTCTCCGTATGCCCGAAAACTTACATTAACCTGAGCGTGCTCCTGAAATTCGGCTCCAAGATTTTGGAGAGATTGAATTAAGGAAGGCGATTGACAAGGAGACTCCATTTGATGTAGGTAACCTCTCACGTCCTCGATGCTTTTACGTCCCATTTCAAGCAGAGAATCTAGCCTCTGTATACCCATTTCAGTAGCAAGTTCGGTGCGCAACGTTTCCATCCCCATAATAATAGAAGTATAAGCGTGACCAACTGTATCATGAAGCTCACTCGACAGTCTGTTTCGTTCTTCCGCCAGTGTAATGCGTTCAATCTGAGACATATATTGCTCAAGTACTGCGTTTTGTTTACGAATTGATTCATTTTGTTTATGATTGACGATTAATAAATGAAAAGCGAAGCCCATTACATATGCGAATCCATAATAGGTGACCATAATCCAATAGCTATTACTTGGCGAGACCGCATAGAAAATTCCAGTTGTTATAAAAACCGTTATTGGAGCTGTCCAATAATAGGACAAATGCTTACTATTCGCAGCAATTAGAAACACTGATATAAGAAATGTGTTGTAAGCCCCTGGAAATAATGAGGTTAAATATATACATAGTCCACCATACAGCAGTATTTCTGTGAACAAATAATATTTATAATTGAATAGTAAGGCTACCCATGGAACAGAGAAGGCAATAATTTCCCAAAGAATAATAATCCAAAGTGGTAATGTTAAACCATCCTGAAAATTTAATGTAGCTAGAATGATAGACACACTAGCAAGTAGGCGTACCCCTAACATAATCCAATCATACCAAAACCAATACTTAACCATATCTAACAAGTCCTTTACCCCCTAAATAGCCTACCATTTTACTTCCTATATTATAATTTAATCCTTCCTGCCTTATTATACTTTTTAATTTAAAACTACGATACTACTCACAAACTGCAAACTTCTATTGATTTAGTTGCCGAATCATACTACGTGTATAGCCCCCAATTTTCTTTGTCAAACCATCGACTATTCTAATACTTATAGCGGTAAATACTATACCCATAAACATTACAAAGAGTGACTTGGTAAAAGTATCTATTTGTATAAATATAATATTCATATCGATGTATCGATACAGTAGTGGTGTCAACAGGAACATAAGTGGCATTACGTAAAAAATGATTGCACTAATGAGACTGAAAATGCCAATCGTAAATTTCTGCATTAGCCAATAGACAGCACACCAAGTGCGACGATCTGTTAGCACTAATTTCACCTGAGACCAGTTCGATGTATCCATTATTATACTTCTATCGTAAGAGTCTGTTGAAATATCTGTATAAATTTTCGTCTGTATGCGCTCGAATTGGATAAAGGGTGTGGTAGTCTGTAGTACGCGTATAACTAGTGGAATCCCAACAACAGTAAATGAAAGGGTTAAACTAAATAGCAGAGCTATTAGGTAAAAACAAAAATAAAACAATCCTGTACCGAAAGTTAGCAATAAAAAATAACCATTCTGGATGAATCTTGATTTCATAAAGTTCATCGCTCCTATCTATGTAATAACCGAATCATACTGCTTTTTTTGTCATTCTCACTAGTGTAAAAGTGTCATATGACAGTTCTAAATGATGTTAAAAAGGGGAGAGCAGCTTACTTCTGGTTAAAAAAGATGCTTTTATCCCGCTATTTACTGGGCAGTAAGACTCCCACCTCAAAATTCAGCGTTAGGTGGGGGGCGGGCTGCCGGTAAACGCACGATTGGTGAAGGCTAATAATCAGTGGGGGATGAACAAAAACCTGCTGATTAAAGTTTCACTTTATTAATCCTCACAAAACAATCCCGTTCTTACATCTGCAAGAACGGGATTGTTTTGTACTTTTATTTAATATGAGATGGACTTGTTTTTCGAATATGAAAAATAATATCAAATTGCTCAAACAATGAAGTATCAAAATACACCGAACTGTTCGGGAGGATTTGTCCCCCTATACTTAGTAATGGTCTTTTTGCTTTAACCCATTTTTCTGCTTGTCCTTTAAGGTGACGGTTATCCAATAAAAACATTTTATATGGCACTTTTCCGAGAGTATAATTGAAACTTTTTACATCTTGTGGAATAGTGTCGGTTGTAATCTTACCTCCAGTGGAAGGATCATATTCGCTGTATAAGGTAAAATTCCCCTCCGTAGTTGTACTACCAATTGTGACATAATTATTGTCTAAACGTTCCTTCAAAAACTGCCCCGCAACATAAGGGTATAATTTCTCATCGATAATTCCTTTAGCTATATGAATATTGTGTGCCCATACCATCGTTTTACCACCAAATGTCTCTTGTGCCCACATTGCATGATCGGCCAAGTATTGTTCATGTAGTTTTATTATACTTGGATAGTCGTTAGGAAGTAGCATTGTGGTAAATTTCTCTATTGCACTTGCCGTTGCTTTCGCCCAGATGTACTCGGATGGAATTATTTCTGTGTTGGCTTGCTCATTCTCATCTTTTAGTAATCGGGCTACTCTCTCAGCGTTTGCTTTAAACTTCTCTTTTCTTTCAGGAGCAAGTTTCATATATTCCTGTATACTTCCAGTAAAAGAAGACAATTCTTTATAATTTTCTTCTACTTCTGCCAGCAAATCTGGTCGATGGAGCCTTACATAATCAATTACTTTATTAAAGCTACCTTGGTCCAATGCCTTTAAGTCGAGCCCAATAAATTGGATCTTTTTTTTATTGGATGGATCAGCATTATAATCTTTCATCCACTCAATCATGGCTATAATTTCATCAGTAGGATATAACAATTTTAAAAATTCCCTAGGGTTTCCTTTTCCTGTTTGGATATATTCATTTAGTTTTAAGCCGTTTCCCCAATCTTCTTCCATTGCAAAATTCGTAAAACCCATTTCAGTAACCAAATATTTCACAAGGCGAAACTTCATAGTAAAAATTTCAGAGCTTCCATGAGTATTCTCTCCTAATCCTACATATTGCGCGTTCCCAATCATTTTCTTAAGTGGTTTTAAATCTTCAAATGGTTTTGACGGCTCTATCGTTTTTAATGGGTTAGCCTGTGATTGTATTGATTTAACTATATTTTTTTGGACTGATTGACCTGAATTTTCGACTGCTACAGTTTGAGCGTTTCCTACTTCCGCGCATCCTGTGACTAATAAAGCTGTACTAACCATTGCAATCATTCTTTTCTTATTCATTTTTGCCCACCTCAATTGAATTATTTTTATAAACAAGATTGATTCATGTACTTGCACGAATCAATTGCCTTAATTCAATTGTTATTTATTCCATATCATATTTTCTAGTTACATATTGTCATAAGATTAATTGACACAAGTCATAGGTTAATCATTACACTTTTGTACTATCGGCTATGACAGTTTATAAATAATAATTAAATTGTTGAATCGCAAGTAAGACTAGATTATGAATTTGGGAGGGATTTTAAAGATGAATGATCTGTATGTCAAAATATTTTTATTCTAAGTTGTAGCTGTTGAAATGACAGGAAGTAAATTTGATAAACAAATGAATAAAGGGGAAGGGCGGATTACAATGTTATTACACGCAAAATCGTTCCACAATAAAGATAAAATCCATCGTGCTAAAATAGGACTTCAACTTTTTCTAAGTATCTTAACTATTACTTCTATTATCCTAAATGTACTAGTAATGATTACTAAAAGTATGCCGCTTATTGTGGTATATATGTTTACCCCGGCATTTTCTTCTATTTTGACTCGTATAATATTGAAAGAAGGGTTTAAAGATGTATCTTTTAGTCTCGGTAACTTAAAGATATGGAAGGGGATTGGTTTTGCTCTGCTAATACCTATGATTATTTGTGGAATTACTTATTCTATCGCCTGGTTGAGCGGAATTGCGAAGTTTCAGCCCCCGCAAGGTGGTATGCTAGAACCTATTTACAATATACTTGGATTTCAGTATCTACCCATACCATTAAGTTTCATTTTTATAGTAGTATTGAGCGGAGTATTAGGTAGCTTGCTTAACTTAATTCCAGTTATGGGAGAAGAAATGGGTTGGCGAGGTTATATGCTTACAAGACTAATCGATGCAGAGTTTTCACGCCCAATCCTTATTAGCGGATTGATTTGGGCAACGTGGCATGTTCCAATTGTTATTGCTGGTCTATATGTAGAAGGAACATCTGCCCTACTTTCAGTACTTGGCATCTATTTTTGTATTGTGCCATTCAGTTATATTACAGCTTATTTACGACTTATCACAGGTAGCGTTTGGCCTTCGGTTATCATTCATACTACTTGGAATGCCATTATTCAAGGACCTTTCGCACGTGCAAGTACAGGAGATCAAACTGAGATTTGGATTGGAGAATCTGGTTTGATAACCGCTATTATTATCTTGGCTACTGCAATAATTATGTCTCGAATCGTAAATTTTACTAAATAGCATACGGATTTGTTTTAAATTCAATTAGTGTAATATGACGAGGCTGAAATAAGATGCTCCTAAAAATATTAGAAAAAATCTAGTTGAACGGACTCTTACTTAATCTTAGGCTGCTGGACATGCTGTGATATCCCATCGTCATCAAGCTAAGAAAATAAACTTGGTTGCCATAAAAAAACATAATGTTTTCATTTAAAGTCTTGGAGATGAAATTTCATCATCTTCATCACGTTTGACCTTCAGGAAATAAAAAGTTAAACGATTATACAAATACTCTAACTGAAAAACGATAGTCCTTTTATCAAAAATGTAGAAGGACTATCGTTTATTTTTTGACAAAATTAGGGATTGATGTTCATAAAAATGGATAATATAATTCGTATTTTACGTAAAGAGAAAAATTTCCCCCTAGAATATTAAGCTAAATCTCTTGGTATGACGGTTAATTTAAGTTTCACTTTATGACTTGTAAAGGGCTGTTCAATGCATCGTACTATTAAAAAATCTAAATTAAATCATTAAATTGCGATAAAATGTGGTCGGAAATAATGAAATTTTAGGAAAAATAAGGTACACTAGTCTATGATTTTAGTTGAAAATCGTTTGACGTTAATGCATACGGGGGAAAGATTGATGAACAACAATACAACAAATGAATCAGTTGAAGAAATTGATCAAAAACGAGTAAGATCAAACAAACGTTATACAAATTGGAAGTTTATCGCAGCGGGTATTGGTGTAATTGCACTTCTTATTGGGGGAATGAGTTATTATCAGGCAACTCACTTCAATTCGAATGTTACAATTAATGACACAAAAGTTGGTGGTCTGAGCGCTGATCAGGCAATACAGAAATTAAAGACATCTGGACTAGCAAACAAAGTCTATGTTGATCAACAACAAATTTTAGATGAAAAAGATACAAAAACGGAACTTACGGAAAAAGATTTGCCTCAAGTTAAGAAACTATTAAAAAGTCAGTGGACATTTTTCCCTTCCTCAAAGGGAGAAAATTATTCATTGCTACCAGAGAAGGCAGATCAGTATCGTAGTGAAACGATGAAAAAACTTGTAGAAGAAAAGCTCATCTCTATGAATGAGAAATTAAAAGCGCCTCAAGATGCTATGGCGAAGCTAGAACAAGGAAAAATTGTTATTTCGAAAAGTGTTGAAGGAAAACAGTATGACGTTACTAGTCTACTGAAAGATTACGATAAGCAAAAATATAAAAGCGAAATTCATCTGAAGTCTGCATACATAAAACCTATTAAAGAAGACGATCCGATTGTCAAAAAAGAGGAGAAAGCACTACAGAATCTTCTTGGGCAGTCTGTTGAGTATAAAGTGCAGAATGAAGTTTATCCTTTAAAAGCAAAAGATTTAATTCAAAATGCTTCTATGTCAAAGGATATGAAAGTTACAATTGACGCGAGCGACATTAAGAATAAAATTACTGAAATTAATAATGCCAAATCAACATTAAATAAAGATTTCTCATTTAAAACGCATTCTGGTTCAGTCATATCAGTAAAAGGGCAAGGCTACGGCTGGGCACTAGATGTTGAAAAAGAAACTAAACAAGTTCAACAAGCCTTTGAGAAAGGCGAAAAGTCGCTTTCTGCTTCTAACATTCACGGAAATGGTTGGGAGAAGGAAGGTATCGGTTATAAAACAACAGCGAATAATGGCATCGGAGACACGTATGCGGAAGTTTCAATTGCAGAGCAACAAATTTGGATTTACAAAGATGGAAAATTAGTTGTTACAACAAATGTAGTAACTGGTAAACATAGTACTGGTGAAGATACATCACCAGGTGTGTGGTACGTCCTATATAAACGAACACCATATACGCTAAGAGGTAACGCAGTAGGAAAAGCTGATTATGCGGTTAAAGTAGATTACTGGGTTCCATTCACAAATAGTGGTCAAGGATTCCACGATGCCGGCTGGCGAAAAGACTGGGGAAATAATGCTTATTTAACAGGAGGATCAGGTGGATGTGTGAACCTTCTTCCTAATGTTGCAAAAACTGTATATGATAGTTTGAACACGTATGATCCAGTTATCGTGTACTAGAAAATAGCTACGTATCAAGAAATAAACAAAGCAGGAAATCTTATCTGATGGTATATGAAAAAACACCTCTTGCATTCGCATACTAAGTGTGCAAATGCAATGGAGGTGTTTTTGTTTGAATACAAGAGTGTATTGCTTATAAGAAACAAAGTAGAAAGAGATTAAGAATAAGTATTCAAATAATCAATAAAATTGACAATGAATATCATTTTCACTTAATATAGAATCGTCGCATTTAATTAGACATGAATTTTTTGTTAATATAATAGATTTCTATTAAGTTGTCATATTTACGAACTATCATTAAATATTTTAAGAATTTAAACGTAGGAAAGGGTAATATAAAATGAACTGGAAAAAAGGCGGATTATGGGTTATTATTTTTTTCGTTGTAAAAGGCACGATTTCTACACTTTTAATCGTTACAGGTGCTAAATATTTTGATTTATCATTTATGCAACTTATCTTATTAATTCTGACCTTATTAGTGATTTCTCTAATAAGTCGTAAATTGCTCTATAGACATAAACAAAACAAAAAGCAAAAAGAGCTAAATATATAATGAAGCCCCAGAGACCATTGGATTTCTGGGGTTTTATTTTGATAGTGTTTTCGCATGTATATTAATTTAACAGAATAGGTTGTCCAAAATGATAAAATCGATGATGTTTAAAATGCGTCAGTTATTTTTACATAAGGATTGTAGAGAGCCTTTGAATCAATCTTTATTCTGAAGCGACAGATACGTATAAATTATGCTCTTTTTTCAATTGGTAGTTTAAATGTAAAAGTACTGCCTTCTCCTAATTTACTTTCAACCGTAATTTCTCCTCCATGTAGTTCGACAATCCATTTTACCATCGACAATCCTAAACCTGTGTTTCCGATGTTTGAAGATGTTCGTGCTGCGTCAACTCGATAGAAGCGGTCCCATATTTTAGTAATATGTTGCTCGCTGATGCCGATGCCATTATCGGAGACTTTACCTATTATGTTGGTTTCATCACGGAATAGTTGCATATTCACAGTTCCACTCGCTTTGCTATAAGCAATCGCATTCGTTAGTAAATTCATTAATAAACGCATCATCAATGTTTGATCGGCTTTAATAAATAGGTCTTCCTCTATATTAGTTGTTATTTCAATCGAATTTTCTTGAACCATTAATGAAAGTTCTTCTACAACGATTTCCGTTAATTCACTCATATTGATACATTCAAATTGGAAAGTATTATGATTTCCTTGGTCAGCTCTTGCTAATAATAAGAGTTGTGAGATTAGAGCGGACATTTTACGTGATTGCTTTAAAATTACTTCTAACGATTCTTCCATTTCTTTCGGGTTATTCCTCTGCGATAAAGCGTATTCGCATTGTGAAATAATAACAGATGTTGGCGTTCTTAATTCATGAGATGCGTCAGATGTAAATTGTTTTTCACTTTCAAATGATGTCTCCAATCGCTCAAACATTTTGTCAAAGGTTTGTGCTAAATGATACATTTCGTCTTTCGGTGAACCTTGTAAATTAATTCTCTTCGAAAGGTCTTTACCATCACCAATTTTACTGGCGGAATCACTCATTTGTTGCACAGGTCGAAACGCCCTTTGCGTGATAAAATATCCTCCGAATGCCGCAATAAGAATAAGTAATGGGAATGAAATGATTGTTACCACGATAAGCGTATTCATCGTTGAGGATAATTGGTTCATAGTCATTATTCCACGAACCCAGACTTGCTCATCGCCGCCTGCATTATGGAGAAAATCATATACTATCCATTCTTTATTGCCGTCTTTAATGGTTTGTATTTCATCGGATTTAAGGGATATCTTTTTATTAAAGCTTGTTGGACTATGTCCTACCAACAGCTCACCTTGTTTACTATAAATGCTTATATTTACTCCATCTTCTAAGGTTTCAAAATCATCGTCAATCTTTAACTGCCCATGCTTATATTCGATATCTTCCATGCTTTCTTTTACTGTGCTCTTCAATTGATCTTTCATATTAAAAAGTAAAACTTTATCTGAAGAAGTTAAAATAAAAGCTAACACGAGTGCCATAATAATTACAATTAGCCCCGTATACCACAGGGTCACTCTCATTTTTATTGATAGTCTTTTCATGGTTCTACTCGCAATACGTAACCAGTTCCGCGCACTGTATGAATTAACTTCGTTTCAAACTGGCTATCAATTTTTTTACGAAGATAGCGGACGTAAACATCAATAATATTCGAGCCGCCTTCATAGTCGTAATTCCACACATGTTGCTCAATTTTATCTCGTGTCAGCACAACTTCTTTATTACGAATCATATATTCTAAAATAGCAAATTCTTTACTGGAAAGAGTGATAACTTGGTCTCCTCGTGTTACTTTATGCATATTGCAATCTACCACTAGATCAGCGATTTCAAACACATTCGATGTATTTCCTGTTTTTCTTCGCATTAACACTCGAATTCTTGCTAACAGTTCGTCAAAAGCAAACGGCTTTACTAAATAATCATCCGCACCTAAGTCGAGTCCTGTTACACGATCATCAATTGTATCTTTAGCTGTAAGAAGCAAGACAGGAGTTGTATTATTGTCCGCGCGTAATCTTTGTAATACTTGTAAACCATCTATTCCTGGAATCATAATGTCAAGTACAATCAAATCGTAGGTAGCCATGTTTATATAATCCAGGGCATCTTCTCCATTCCCACATGCATCGACACTATAATGTTCTGCATTTAATCGTTTTACCAATATATTTTGTAAGTCTTGTTCATCTTCGACAATAAGAACTCGCATTAACATTCTCCTTTTCTTCTTATTAATATGTATCACTATAATTCCGAAACATTAAAGAAAGATTAGAAACTAGTTAATTATATCATTTTATCCCGTATTAACGGGTAGTAAGACTCCTCCCTCAAAATTCGGCGAATGCGAGGGGGGAGTCGGGCTACTTGTAAAAGCCTTCACTTTATTTTTTTGTACATTAATCTTCCTTTAATGTTTGTTGAGTAATATAAAGGCAAGGATAAGGTGCACATGTAAAGGGAGGAAAACAGAATGGGAAAATGGATGCTGATTGGAGCAATGTCTTGTGTATTGTTAACAGCTTGTTCTACTCAAGCTGATAACAATACACAAGTACAACAACTGAAAGTGGAAAATGATAAATTACAAAAAGAAGTTGCTCAATTACAACAAGAACCAAGCAAAATAGGGCCTGCTACGAATGATACGAAGCAAACACAAGATTTCAAAAACGAAGTCACATCTATTGTAGAAAAGGCAAATAACACGAAACCAGTTGGAGCAAAAGAAGAAAACCTAAATACGTACTTAGCAGTAAAAAAAGAAATTGACCAACTGGATGACAAGATAGATCTATCTGATAATCAGCTAGAAGCAGATTATCACGCTGGAACGATAACTGTTGAACAATATCAAACGCAAGAAAGAGAACACGATATACTGGAAGATCAATTAGAACAAGCAGAAAATGCACTTGAAGCAAGATTTGGAATAGAGGATTAATCATTAAGGAGTGGATGGAAATGTTAAAACATAAAAAGAAAATAATGATAAGTGTAATTGCTATTTTAGTAAGTGGTATTGCTATTATTAGTGGATATTATGGCATGGGTTACAATTATGCAAAAAAGAATGAAAACTACACAGAGAAACAAGTTCGTGAAATTTCTTTAGCTCATACAAATGGAGAAATTATTAATGTGAAAAAAGAATTCGAATTAGAAGATGACAACTTAGCACAATCAAAATTTGAATATGAAGTGGAAATCAAGACACCTGATAATCTGTTAAATATTTTAAAAGTTAGTGCAAGGACAGGTACAATAGAAATTGATAATGAAGATTAAATAAATATCGCGTATTTGAAAAAACTCCGAACAAAATTTGTTTGGAGTTTTTTCATGTTTATACTTTACTATTTTAAAATGTGGAAAATCTTCATACTTCTACAATCTATATAAATGGCTCAAGCTTCACATCTTATGAATTCCTTGAAGCGCTAAACTTAAGCAAAATAATGAACTATCCTATAGAAGAAAGTTGAGGGAGCTAATCGCATATGTTTTATTGAAAGGATGTGATTGAATTATGGAACGGCCAAATTGGGGAATTGGAGGATTAGTATTCGTTGGCTGTATGTTTCTTGGTGGAGGAGTGGGATCTATGTTAGGTAATGCCCAAACTGGATGGCTAATAGGAATGGGCATTGGATTTCTTGGGATGGCTTTAACGAGACTGTTCAGAAAATAATGTAACTGAGATTCTTCTTCTGGTAAATAAGGAAATATGTAAGTAATTCATGGCATAAGAGTTCTATAAATTATAGTTCGAATTTTCTCTTTTGTATTTGTCTTTTCTAAATTTCTCCATACATAGATAAGATTCTCAAGTCGGAGGATAGCACCTTAGGGTGTCTTTTTTATGCTTTTTAAAAATGTCTTATCATATAATAGCTGAGTTTTGCTTTCAGTCTCCGATGCCCATTAAACATAAAATGAAAATTCTGCACCATTTAAACTCTGATAACAATTCATACGATCAAGAATAATTGAGCTAATAGCTCTCGATAGATTGTCATCATTTTTTTTATAATACATTAGATTCATTACCGTTTCAGACCTATGTATTCATTCATAACCTAACAGTAAAAGGGGGGATGATTAAAGGTATGGCGTTTAATGATGAATTAATTTGTCAACAGTTTGCAAGAATTATCGGCGGGCAAGAAGGATTCGCCGGTGGGAAATGCGTGGCAACAATAAACAGGGATGAAATACGAGCAACAATCTTGGGAAAACGTTTTAGAGTAACAACTTCCTTTTCATTCGAATCACGAGACAATAAAACTGGACGAGCATTATGCCTAGGCCGAGTAGCACTCTTACAAAAAGAAGTCACTGAATTTGTGGCGACAATTATTAAACAAGGAATAATTGTTTCGTCTATACACAATGAGTGGTTATGTGATGATCCAAATTTGATTTACGTTAATATCGAAGACGTTGATGATCCACTAAATTTTGCAAGAAAAGTGAGAAGAGCATTGTGCAATTAACTAAGTTTTTTAGTTAAATGAGTGATTACGTTAAATAGAAGATTTCAGCGTGTTGAATGTTATATTTGTAAAATAGATTTAAGTGGATGGTTTTATAAAACGAAAGAAGGTGTTTCATATTTGGAATGCCTTTTCTTTATGTTTTCGTTGCTAATGTGGGTGGTTAACGGATTATATGCTGTTTATCTTGCAACAGCAAGAACTGGACGAGGTATCTTTAAAGGTGTTTGACTATTTGTAGATACCATATTTTATCAAATGTTATTAGCATATCATAAAATGATAAGGGAGAAATCGTCAGAGAGATACGTCAAATTAGTCATTCCTTCTATAATCTAAGGGGGGGCGATTTTGTTTTCGAAAAATAATAGGTAAATCATTTGACAATTAAAATAATCTACTTTAATATATGTGCCATAGCATATATATGGTGAAACAAATACATTCATTGTGGATGAGTGACTGGTATGCTGTATCCTTTTATATCTTAATTTATAGAGGTGATATATGAACTTACATGATTTAATAGGCTATCTTGTTCATCGTACTGATGTGAAAATGACCAATTATTTTACGAAGAAATTAAAGCCGTATGGAGTGACGCCAGAGCAGTGGGGGATTATTAGTGTTCTTTGTAGCCAAAGGAGCACTACTCAAAAAGAGTTGGCGGAAGCTATTGATAAAGATCAAACTACTGTTGTTAGAATGATACAGTCAATGGAGAGAAAAGGGATTGTAAGGAAGGCTTTGAATGACCAAGATAGGCGTTCACATAACCTTTTTTTAACTGAAAAAGGTGACGAGTTAAAGAAAACAATCTTGCCTGTAGTGAAAGACGCTCACCATTTCGTTACGAGTAATTTGAGCGAGGAAGAAATTAAAGTATTACAATCGTTATTAAACAAATTGTATGATACACGCTATTAATATTTGTTCCTTATTGATGCTATGCTATTCATAAGGAACAAACTTTGTTTTAGGTATTATATGTGCTATAGCATATAATTTTTGTTTGTTTGGACGAATGGAAAGATAACTTTATTTTGTATCATATCTGATTCAGGTTAACTTTTTTGCCTAGTACCAGTCAAATTCCTGCATTATATATGCTATAGCATGTAATTTTCGGCCCTTTAATATGGAAATGGGTAATGTAAATGAAAGCGAATTCCATACTGGTAATCTCAGGAAATAGGGTAAAGGTAGTGACTACTACCTGAACAATACTGAGTTTTTATCAAATAATAAGAAAGGTGTGATTACTATTTTAATTTTCATCAATATTGTAAAAGTAGTGTTGTTTCTGTTCTTTTTAATGACAGGAACGAAAATTATATCGGGGAAAATGGCAGATGAATTCAAACGATTTGGTTTACCTTCGTTTTTTAATTTCTTAACTGGAGCTTTTGAGATTGTAGGAGCGATTGGAATGTTGATAGAAATTTGGATTCCAACAATAGCTTTATGGGCAGGATTGTTATTAGGCGGTACGATGCTTGCAGCCGCATTAACTCTAATTGTATTAGCGAGAGATCCCTTTAAGAAAGCAATACCTGCACTTGTTTTGTTTATCCTTAGTTTAGGGATAAGTTTGTATCACATTTTTTAAACATAACTGAAAACTATTAAACTTTCACTTTATGCGTTCAAGTTACTATCGTTTTGTGATTATGTTACAAATAGGGGGATTCTCCAATTAGTGCTTGAATAATAATAGCAATATGGATTTAGACATTACTATCATTCGAATCATGATCAGTAAAAGAATGGGAAGAATTTTATATTAAAAATAGGAGTGAGTGAAAATGGCATATTTATTACAAGTTGATTTTCCGTTTGAAGGTCCTTTTGGTGAAGAAATGGAAAAAGGATTTTGGGATTTAGCAAATAGTATTAACGAAGAAGAAGGATTCCACTGGAAAATATGGACTGAGAATGAAGAAACAAAAGAAGCTGGAGGCATTTATGTATTTGAAGAAAAACAAGATGCTGAAAAATACGCGGAAATGCACAAGAGCAGACTTGAAGCAGCTGGTGTTAAAGATATTAGAGTAAGAATTTTTAACATCAATGAAAATTTAACTAAATTGAATCGTGGTTATATTAAATAATTCCGACAGTCGGAGCAAGTGTAAAAAGGAGGGGGATAATCCCCTTCTTTTTTTAATTCTTAAATTGATGGTGAGGGGACTCGCATAAAAAATAATCAATTATAAAAGTAATTTTGAACGTAAGGAATTTGTAAGGAAGAGGTAAGAAAAAAGAGATTTTCCTTGTGTAAGATGAAAATGTAAAGAAGAGTGAGAGGAGAAAAATACTATATATTTCTATAAAAAACAAATCAATTAATAAGACTTGTTTGGAGGAAAAGAGACATTACAGATTCAATGTCGTCCTTTTGCAGTGGGGTAAGAAGAAAGCTGTGTGATTAGTTCCAAACAGCAAATAACCATTTATACAATATGAATAGGGGAGAGGAATATTTTGATGAAAAAGCATCGCCAAATTACATGTACAGGTTTAGCCCTTTTAATAACTGGAGGTTCCCTGTTTTATACAACTCCAACCTCAAGTGTAAAAGCGGAGTCCATTCAAAATGTATCTAGTTCGTTACAAACAAGCACCCAAAGAGATCATAATTCCGTCAAAGAGGCAATGCGGGATACATTGAAACTAGGATATCCAGGGATACTTGCTAAAACTTCTGAGAGTGGAAAAACATGGAGTTATGCGGCTGGTGTAGCTGATCTGAGTACTAAGAAACCAATGAAAACAGATTTTCGTTTTCGAATTGGCAGCGTGACAAAGACGTTCACTGCAACAGTTATACTTCAATTAGCAGGAGAAAACCGCTTAAATCTAGACGATTCTATTGAAAAATGGATACCTGGTGTCATTCAAGGAAATGGATATGATGATAAACAGATTACTATCCGGCAATTATTGAATCACACAAGTGGTATCGCTAATTACACAAGGTCAAAGGATTTTAATATGATGGATACAAAAAAATCTTATACTGCTGAAGGATTAGTAAAGATGGGAATATCCATGCCTCCAGATTTTGCTCCAGGAAAGAGCTGGTCGTATTCAAATACAGGATATGTATTACTAGGAATTCTTATTGAAAAAGTAACTGGGAACAGCTATGCGGAAGAGATTGAAAATCGAATTATTGAACCACTTGAATTAGCGAATACATTCTTACCTGGAAATTCAAGCGTCATTCCAGGAACCAAGCATGCCCGTGGATATATCCAATTAGACGGAGCAAGTGAGCCAAAAGATGTTACTTATTATAACCCAAGTATGGGGAGCTCGGCCGGAGATATGATTTCTACAGCTGATGATTTAAACAAATTCTTTTCTTATTTACTTGGGGGCAAGTTATTGAAAGAACAGCAACTAAAGCAAATGCTTACAACAGTCCCTACAGGAGTAGATGAGCTTGGTGATTCCGGGCTTGGAATTTTCAAAATGAAGCTTTCAAACAGTGAATCGATATGGGGGCATGGAGGAACCATTCCTGGCTTTTTAACTTTTGCTGGAGGCACACTTGGAGGCAAGCATACATTGGCAGTCAATTTGAACAGCCTTAAAGCTGATACTCCTGATCCTTTTAAAAATATTTTACTTGCTGAATTTAGCAAGTAGTCTAAAAGTAAAAACGGGTAAAATTTATCATAGTTTCATAGTTACACAAAGGAATGATGAAAACGATCAATTATTTAAGGAGGTAATTCCGTGATGAAAAATAAGCTAACTGGTGTGTTAGCCACTGCATTAGCGGTAACTATGATTCTACCAACAGGAGCGAAAGCATTTTCTGAAAGTAAGACTACTGTTGTAACTGGTGAAGAAGTAGCTAGTCAGGAACTGAAGAAGATTGCAGCAGAGAAAGCGGAGCTACTTACGAAGTCCCATGGGGCAGCTAGCGTGCAGTATGCACTAATTGATAATGGAAAACTTATTTTGTCTGGTCAGGCTGGCAAGAACGATATGGAAGGGGAAAAGCCGCTAACCAAAGATACTTTATACGGGATTGGTTCAGTTAGTAAAATGTATGCAACAGCGGCTGTAATGAAATTGGTCGATGAAGGAAAAGTCGATTTGGATGCTCCTGTTGTCCGCTATGTTCCTGATTTTAAGATGAAGGACGGTCGATACAAACGTATTACACCGCGTATGTTATTGAATCACTCCTCTGGATTGCAAGGTTCTACGTTAGGTAATGCATTTTTATTTAACGATAATGATACCTATGCCCATGATACCTTGTTACAGCAATTGTCAAATCAAAACTTGAAGGCGGACCCTGGTGCTTTCTCGGTATACTGTAACGATGGTTTTACGCTGGCCGAAATTTTGGTGGAAAGAGTTAGTGGTATGAGCTTTACTGAATTTCTACATCAAAACTTTACAGGGCCTTTAAAAATGAATCATACGAAAACGCCGCAGGACAAATGGAGGGATGAAAATCGGGCTGGACTATATTACCCGGCGTACCAAGGGCAACTTCCAATTGAATCGGTGAATGTTATTGGTACGGGAGGTATATCTTCCACGGCAGAAGATATGGTGCGATTCTCACAACTATTTATGGGACAGGGAAAAGGAATCCTCTCTGATAAGGTAGTTAAGGCAATGGAGCAAGAGGAATATAAAAAAGGAATGTGGCCGGGGGCTGGCGAGAATATTTTTAACTATGGTCTTGGCTGGGATAGTGTGAAACTATACCCATTCAGTGAATATGGGATCAAAGCTTTGGCTAAGGGCGGCGATACGGCATTGCAACATGCTATATTAGTCGTGCTTCCGGAACAGAAAATAGCAGCGGCTGTATTGACATCTGGTGGACGGAGCTCTACAAATCAGCTAATGGCAACTGAATTGCTGCTCGCTACGCTTAAAGAAAAAGGTACTATTAAGGAAATCAAGCCGAACAAATCCTTTGGTAAGCCGGTCAAAGTCAAAATGCCTCAAGGCGTAGCAAAGAAAGCAGGATTTTATGGCAATAGCGAAACTCATTTCAAAATTGAAATTACGAAGAACGGTGAACTATTCTTACCATCTAATCCAGAAGTAAAATATGTATATACTACTGATGGAAGCTTTATTAATGAGGGGGGTACTTCCAAGCTCAACTTCGTAACCGAGAAGAATGGAAGAACTTATTTGAAGGAGAGCGCATATAAATCGCATCCAGGTTTAGGGCAAAGTGTGATGACCCACTATTTAGCTGAGAAACTAGAAGACAACGTGCTATCGAAGAAAACCGCTGCTGCATGGGCAAAGAGGGAAGGTGTCAAGTTCTATCTTGTAAACGAGAAATTTAGTTCTATTCAATATCTCGTTCAACCGAAACTTCTTAGTACACAAATTACTCGCAAGGAAGGCCCAGCAGGTTATTGGGGGGGCAGAAAAATTACAGGTCCGAATACCGCAACGCATCAGCTCCAAATTCCCGTAATGAATGGCCGTGATACAACGGAAACACACTTCTATACAGAAGGTGGAAATGAATATATGAAGATGGCTGGGTTGTTATACGTAAGTGAATCAAATGTAAAACCAATTGATATAGGCCAATCATCCCAAGTTACGCTGGGAGCAAATGGACATGCGAAATGGTTTACAATTCCGCAAGCGGCAGCAGAGAAAAGAATGACCGTGACGTTGCCACCAAAGGGTTCGTTTGCGGTGTATGATGAGAAGGGAGTTTGTGTCAACTTTAGCATCGTGAGTGGCAATAACAAGGCGAAACTGCCGAAGAACGGAACAATCGTATTCGCTGGGGCACCGAAATCGGAATTTGCAATCTCGGTGAACTAGCTACAATTTAAGATGATCTCAAACAAAACCAGTACGGCACAGAAAAGATGTATTACTGGTTTTGTTTGTATTTATGCATTCTCAATGAAAAAACTTGAATAATATCACGCTCAAGCACTATAAAAACATCAAAACTAGAAAATTAGTATCTCTAGAAGATGTACAGTTTTTTGGGAGTTGAATAATTTTAACAGGGTAGAGAGATTAAATTTCTACTCTTTTTCTTCAATTAATAGAAATGTATGTACATACACATTGTATTTTTATTCCATAACTTTCAAAATTTCGTTCACGATAGTTTGATATTGTAAAAAAAGAAAATATGTGGCACGAAATCACTTTGTTTTTTATAAAGCTTTGTAATTAAACTATAATATTGTATTTTTTCTTCATTATTGAAATTAGTAATAATAAAATGTATTATTGAAAAGCACAATTTATAATTCAAGTAATCAAGCATATGTACCCATAATAATTCGAACATTCAGAAATTATAATATTGTCTAAAAACGAGGTGAGGTTCATAGAAACAGTACATATTAAGTGGTATGGCATGTATAGTATAAATGACTTTTATAATAGGGAAGAAGCTTCTAAGAAGGGGATATTTGCAATCTCTAGAGTATTTGCTAAGAATATAACATTGCTCTATATAGGACAAACCAAAAGAAGCTTTATACAAAAGATAAGAGAACTTAATAAAGAGTGGACTTTTGATGAGAGCGAATTAAAGATTACATTAGGAATAATAGAATTTCCTAGTGGTGAACTTTACTCTGAAAAGAAGGTAAAAGAGATAAAATCTCTTTTGATTTTACGACATACCCCATTAGAAAACGAAACATCTTTATTATACTATAGAGGGAAATTTAATTTTAAAATTATTAATAAGGGAAGAAGAGGTTTAATTGTTAAAAAGCTTTCTACAGGAGATCTAATGTGGACGTAATTGGAATCACCTTTGAATAAAATTGAAGGTTTCTTAAGTGCAGAAGCTTATCAATTTTTAATGTATTAAACTATTTTGAATAACATATGTCAGATACTTGAAAAAACACAAATTTTATTATGATATGAAATCCTGTATGGAAAGTGTAGTTTATTTCTATTGTTTAATAAAAATATTAAGAATTTTAGGGATAACACATAAAGAGTAGAGGAGAAAGTAAACACGGAGGTTTGAAGAATGGGACAAGTAAGCAGATTTCAAGAAAAACAACAGAATCGTCGTCAAAAGGCAATTTTTAATATTGCATTTACTTTGGTATTAGTGACAGTTGGTATAGTGACATACCAATTGTTTACCCCTTCTAATACATCAACGAAAGCAATTGCTCAAGAAAAGAAAGTAACAAAGATAGAAGAGAAGAAAACTGAAGATAAAGAAACAGCAAAGATAGAAGAGAAGAAAACTGAAGATAAAGAAACAGCAAAGATAGAAGAGAAGAAAACTGAAGATAAAGAAGCAACAAAGTTAGAAGAGAAGAAAACTAAAGATAAAGAAATAGCAAAGATAGAAGAAAAGAAAAGCGAAGATAAAGAAGCAGCACAGTTAGAAGGGAAACAAAAAGTAGAAAAATCGGTAAAAACGAACGGAACTGAAAATAAAGAGGAAGAAAAAACGGTATCTCAAGAAAAGGATCCTCAAACTAATCCTTCATGGAAGCCAATTGGTACAGAGCAAGGAGCAAAACCTGATATGAAATTTAAAGAAGGAACAGTAGATTGGAGTGAGATGAAAAAAGCAATCTCTTATGCTGTTGATGTTCCAGAGAGCCAATTGATTTTCGATTTTATTGGAAATAATGGTAATAATAAAGCCTACGGTAATGTACGAGATAAACAAAGTAATAAAAAATATAAGGTTAATATTGATTGGGTAGAGAATCAAGGGTGGAAACCAGCATCTGTACAAGTGGTAAAATAAATAATAGAAATGTAATTATATGTTTAAAAGGAAAGTAGTATTAGGCACTCATGGAGCTGTAATGACTTTGATGTTGTATGAGCTTAGCTTGATAGCGATGGGGTACCGCCAACAAGACTCGAATTTTGCACGCTAAGCAAAAAAAACAATAAGCTGTCCACATGGACAGCTTATTTACATAATTCTTGTTATTGGAAGTCGTTTTGAAATTCTATATGTTTACTCTTTTCTTGTTCTTACGAATAAACCACAACACCACAGTTAAAAATAATAAAAAACTCAGTAAAAAGAGCGGTATTTTTTGAATAAAGAAAAATCCTTTCCAAAAATCTAACCTAGTACTATCAGGAGAATCTGTTGCCATCCCACCTATAAAAAAAGACAACGGAATAGTAAGTATATTTATCCCTAAACCGATCATTACGAATGATAGATTTTTACTCCAGATTTTTGGTAATGCAGCCATAATAAATAAAACTAATGCAGTACCAATTATAAGAAACAGTACTCCAAAATAAAATGCAAAATATAAAATAATTCCCATAATCCCCCTCCAAGACTTTAATTGTACCATCAATAAGGGCAATTTTGGATGAATATGATATTCGTATATAGTTAACACAACGCCCCATTATCGGTAGCAAATAATTTCATAGAATCCTTGTATGTACAGGGGTTCTTGTTTTTGTCTATGTATCTCTTATATAGGATTTTATACATCATTGATATAGCGGGGATATGAGGGATCCTCGCTTTTCTTTTTTTTATAAAATTTTGTATGAGAACAGTTTAGTTATAATGCTTTATGCTGAAAAATAAAAACTTTTCTTTGAATTTGAAAAGAAGGTGTTACATTGTCAAGTGTTGAAGAAAATGAGATAGCAACTGTTGCTACAGATAGTGTAGCGGATACAGAACACGAACTTCATCACATGAGGGTCATCCGAAATCGGTACTTGAGTTAATCTTCAGCTGAGATCTTTGGAATTGAACCGACGGGTAACTTTAACAAAATAAGGAGTACAATTAAACAGCCTAAAATATGCAAGTTTTTATGCGAAACTGCTTGCGTATTTTGGCTATTTTTGCATTCGTAAAAGTGCTATAAGTAAACAGCATTTTTAAATTGCCAAATACCCCCATGAGATCAATGGGACTTATATTCCACTTCTTTATCAGAATTATATTAAGAAGTGGAAATAGTATAAGTACCCAAAAAACGATAATAAAAACTGTATTCATCAGTTTCTACTCCTTATGTGAATCATAAAGTTATTATCCCGTTTATTGTGGGCTGACTAAAGTTTCACTTTATCTCTCTGTCTCAAAAAACTCAATCCACTCTCCATCAGGGCCAGCGAAGAATATGTAACGTGTTCCATCTGGTAATGTTTCGATTTCTTCTCCTAGTAAAAAGGTTACGCCGTGTTTTTGTATTCTTTCAATTTCATCCTCTAATGAATCTACCTTAAAGCAAATGTGATGTACTTTTCCTTCTGCCGGAAGAGAAGAGTTATAACCTTCAATGAGTTCGAGTATCGTTTCCTTCGATTCTTCCACACCTAAAAAAGCGAGTTTTAAGTCTGGGTTCGGGTGCCCCATACGTTTAAGGAGCTGTAAGCCGACTACTTCTTCATAAAATGAGATAGATGCTTCTAAGTTTGCAACCATAAGTCCAACGTGTTCTATTCTTCTAACTGGCATGTAGATTCCTTCTTTCTGAAAATTATATACAATATATTATTGAAAATTAAGAAAATAAGCAAGATAAAAACCTTACAAATTTTAGCGTGTTATATGGTATAGTGAGAAAGTATGTTTGGGGAGAAGGAAGGAGATTATACGATGAATACAAATACTCAAACTCCTTCATTATCGGAAACGATGAAAGAGTGGCATTATGCATTAGCATATGAAATTAAACATTGGAAAACGATAGGTGGTAGTAAAATTTCTATCATGAATGGTCGTTTTTTATATACAGATTATGAAAGTACAGTATACGTATTTCAGCTTATTTCGGAAGTAAGCTTACCTGAAGGTTCACCGATTCGAATTGAGTTCGATGGTGAGGAAGCGACAGGAGAAGTATTATCTGTACATGGATTAGAAATAGAACTGAAATTAAATGATTATATACAAGGTGAAATAAGAGAAGCGGTTTTATACAGTGAACCGTGGCAACTTTTAGAGCAACTGCAAGAGCGATTGAAAGAAGCACGTAAAGATAAGCTGAAACGTAATCGTATAAAGCGTCTTGTTGATGGGACGAGCAGCCCGAAACATATTGAGAAGATGAAAAATCCAAAAAATGAACTGGCATATCGCGCGTTTTATAATCCGACAACGTACGTATGGGGACCGCCGGGAACAGGGAAGTCTTACAATTTATCACGTATTATTTCGGCCCATTATCAAAAAGGAAAATCGGTACTTGTGTTAGCTCATAGTAATGCGGCAGTAGACGTATTAATGAGTGAAGTAACGAAGCAAATTGAAAAGAAAAAGAAATGGACGCCTGGCGAAATTGTTCGTTACGGTTATAGTCAACACGAACATATACGAAATCATGAAACGTTACTTGCGTCGAAGTTAGTTGAAACGACGAACGGATCATGGGGAGAAGAAAGGCTCTATTTAGAAGAAACACGCCAAGAGCTTCGAGAAAAAATCTTATCGTATCAAGCAACGGCCTCTGATAAGAAGCGTATTCAAGAGATTGAAAGTGATCTTCGAAAGCAAAAAGCGAAAATTAAAGAAGTAGAAAAAGAATACATTGAAAATGCGAAAGTAATCGGCGCAACTTTATCGAAATGTGCCATTGATTCACTTATTTATGAGCGTACATTTGATTTAGTTGTCGTAGATGAAGTAAGTATGGCATATGTTCCGCAAATTGCATTAGCTGCTTCACTTGGAAAACGTATCGTCGTTTGTGGTGACTTTTTACAGTTACCTCCAATTGCGATGGCAAATCATGAACTCGTTCGCAAATGGCTTGGGGAAGATATGTTTTACCATGCTGGGATTGTTGAGTCTGTTAATAAATCAGAAGCACACCCAAACCTATTTATGTTGCAGGAACAAAGACGTATGCATGCGGATATATCGAAGTTTACGAATTCGTTTATTTATAAAAATAGAGTATACGATCATCCGTCTGTTTCAGAGCGTAAAGAACTTGCGCAATTGCAACCGTTCGCAAATGAAGCGAGTGTTTTATTTGATACGAGCCAAATGGGAGCTTTTTCGTTAAAAGATGCTGCTTCTGGTTCACGTTTTAACATTATGTCTGGTTTAGTAGCGATGCAAATGATGTTAATCGGATTGTTAGACGGTGTTCAGTCGATTGGTGTTGTGACACCTTACAGGGCGCAGTCACGCTTTTTATCGACGTGTATTAGAGAAATGTTGCAGAGAACGAAATATCAACACATACCAGTTTTAGCGGCGACAGTTCATAAGTTCCAAGGTTCTGAAAGAGATATGATGATCTTTGATACGGTTGACAGTTATCCGCAAGAACGACCTGGCGTATTATTCTTTGACCATAAAAACCATCGCCTCGTCAATGTAGCAGTGACAAGAGCGAGAGGGAAGTTCATTCAATTATCAGATTGCCATTATATGCGTAAAAATCTTTCAAGAAAACAAGCGTTGTCACAATTAACA
The DNA here is from genome assembly GCF_051915225.1 of Bacillus cereus group sp. MYBK95-2. NCBI lineage: Bacteria > Bacillati > Bacillota > Bacilli > Caryophanales > Bacillaceae > Bacillus > Bacillus cereus group sp. MYBK95-2. Next base: position 413,844 of record NZ_JBQAEH010000003.1, read on the forward strand.
GCTCATATAGAACGTCACGGAGATGTGTATGATCGCACGACATCAAGACAATTGTGGGAACGAAAAATATCGAAACGATTACGCTGGTTTATGGAAATGAATCTTGAAGAGCCGAAAGGGTTATTGAAAGATATTTTAGCCGCAAAACGAAAAATTATTATTTCACTTCCAAGTACAAAACAAGTGGATAAGCGAGTATGGCAAGCGTTAATGCGCACAAATGCACAGATAACAGTTTATAGTGACGGACCAGTTCCACTGAAAAATGTAAAGTTACAAAGACAAAATAAAGCTTTCCCGTTTATCGTAATTGATGATGAAATCTTCTGGGCAGGCGCACCGCTTACATCTCAAATGATGTTTGAAGGTAGTACGGAATTTCCGTACGTATGTGCAAGACTGCAAGCACCTGAGACAATTGGTGTATTAAAAGGATTTTTAGATATTCGGTAAATTCGGATAGGAATTCCTTGACTTTTACTTGGAATGAACTTAGAATAAAAAATAATTTAATATAATTTTATGAAAATTCTTATCACGAGAGGTGGAGGGACTGGCCCTATGATACCTCGGCAGCGGATTCGTTATGAATACTGTGCCAATTCCAGCAAGGTAACTTGAAAGATAAGAAAGAAGCTCATTTTGATTGTATATAAAAAAGCCTCTTTCTATCTTTTAGAAAGAGGCTTTTTTATGTGAAAATAAAAGGAGGAAGAACAATGGGAGCGACAGGAGTAACGTCACAAAGAAAAACAATTGAAGAGAGTATCGAAAGAAATAAGGAAAAGTACATAGAAACAAGTCATGATATTCATGCGAATCCAGAGATTGGTAACCAAGAGTTTTATGCATCTAGAACGTTAAGTTTATTGCTAGGCAGTGCAGGATTTCAGTTGCAGCACAATATAGCTGGACATGAAACGGGATTTATCGCGCGAAAAAGTTCTGGAAAACAAGGACCGGCAATTGCATTTTTAGCGGAGTACGACGCTTTACCAGGATTAGGCCATGCGTGTGGCCACAATTTAATTGGCACAATTAGCGTTGCAGCAGCAATCGCATTATCAGAAACGCTTGAAGAAATTGGCGGGGAAGTTGTTGTGTTTGGTACACCAGCAGAAGAAGGCGGGCCAAATGGTAGCGCGAAATCAAGTTATGTAAAGGCAGGTTTATTTAAAGACATTGATGCGGCGCTTATGATTCATCCGAGCGGAAAGACAGCGACAACGAGTCCTTCACTAGCAGTCGATCCACTTGATTTTCATTTTTACGGAAAAACAGCTCATGCTGCAGCTTCGCCGGAAGAAGGGATTAATGCATTAGATGCGGTTATTCAGCTCTATAACGGTATAAACGCACTTCGCCAACAACTTCCGTCAGACGTGAGAATTCATGGCGTCATTACAGAAGGCGGAAAAGCACCTAACATTATTCCTGACTATGCCGCAGCTAGGTTCTTCATCCGTGCAGCAACGCGAAAAAGATGCGCGGAAGTAACAGAAAAAGTAAGAAACATTGCTGAGGGAGCAGCGTTAGCAACAGGTGCAAAAGTAAAAATCCATCAATTCCAAAATGAAATCGATGAATTACTCGTAACAAAAACATATAACGATATTGTAGCGGAAGAACTAGAACTATTAGGTGAAGATGTAAATCGTAAAGAAAGAGTAGGGATCGGTTCAACCGACGCAGGAAACGTAAGTCAAGTTGTACCGACAATTCATCCGTACATTAAAATCGGACCAGATGATTTAATTGCACATACGAATGAATTTAGAGAAGCAGCACGTTCAGAACTTGGAGATAAAGCATTAATTACATCGGCAAAAGCATTAGCAAATACGGCGTATCGATTAATTACGGAAGAAGGGTTGTTAGAGAAGGTCAAGGAGGAGTTTAGAGAGGCGCAGAGGAATCAAGGGTAAGGGGATTAAGGTGCTTTTTTCGAATAGCAATCTAATTAATAAGTAGAGATATAAAAAAGAACATTGAAAATCAATGTTCTTTTTTTGGTTACTAATCATTGATTTTGTTGGTTTTTCTCAAGAAAGAGAAACTTTTACTGTTAGTGAGGATAATACGTATCCCTTTATCAAAACGACAATTTCTCCTCAAACTCACTCTTTAATACTATTAAAGGAGATGATAAGCCAAACTGCATTAAGGAGTCTAAAAATGCAGCGAGGGAATCCATCGAATCGCTCATGACCTTCATCATATAATTAAATTCCCCACTAATTCGAAATAAATCTGTTACTTCAGGAGCTGCATTACAATATTGGATAAAATCAGAGCATTGGCTCGTTTTAAACATGATGAATGCTTGAATGTTTTTATTAATTTTTGCAGGCTCAAATTTCGTTCGATAAGCCGCTATAACTCCTTGATCTTCAAGCTTGTTAATACGTTCTTTTACAGCAGGTTGCGTCATGGATATAATTCTTCCTATTTCTGAAACAGAAATTCTCGCATTTTCATACAACAAGTTCATAATTTTATGATCGATTTCATCCAGTTTTACGGCGTTTTGCATTGTGTAGCCTCCTTATTTTTGTTTTCTAAAGTAAATTACGAATTGTAACTATAATATCATAAGCGAACGAACTAAATTACCTATAAATCTATATTTAAAATGATTGGTGTTTACATGAAAATATAAGTATAGGTTTTTATCAAACGGAAATTTAGGAAGGATGGAAAAAATGAAGAATCTTGATGGAAAAGTAGCGTTAGTAACAGGAGCGAGTCGCGGAATTGGCCGTGCGATTGCGATGAGATTGGCGAAAGATGGAGCATTAGTTGCGATTCACTACGGCCGAAATAAAACAGCTGCAGATGAAACGATTAGTGAGATTGAATCTAATGGAGGAAAAGCGTTCTTAATTGAAGCTGAACTCAATTCAATTGATGGTGTCAAAAAGCTAGTAAAACAGTTAAAGAATGAATTACAAATAAAAGTTGGTACATCAGAGATTGATATTTTAGTAAACAATGCAGGGATAGGTACACAAGGAACGATTGAAAATACGACAGAAGAAGTTTTTGATGAAATTATGTCTGTGAATATTAAAGCACCATTCTTTTTAATTCAGCAAACATTACCATTAATACGAGCAGAGGGCCGTGTGATTAACATTTCATCAGCTGAAGTGCGACTTGGTTTTACAGGGTCCATTGCATACGGCTTAAGTAAAGGTGCATTAAATACGATGACACTGCCTCTAGCTAAACATCTTGGAGAAAGAGGTATAACAGTGAATACAATTATGCCTGGATATACGAAGACAGATATCAATGCAAAATTGCTAGATGATCCGGAAATACGAAATTTTGCTATGAATTCATCTGTGTTCGGACGAATAGGGCAAGTTGAAGATATTGCAGATGCAGTAGCATTCCTTGCTTCTTCTGATAGCCGCTGGGTAACTGGGCAGATTTTAGATGTTTCTGGAGGGTTTTGCTTATAAAGGCACTACTCCATACTCATCACGCTAATTTATAGAAAGATAGACATACTAAAGAAGTCTATTAAAACGTGATTTTTTCGCTAGGCAACTGGAATAAGGGGGCTATTTTTAATTATTCGTAATCTAAAATAATCAAATTTTATTTTACAGTAGCAATAAAACAAAATTATTGACTGAGTGGTACAAAAAGGGGTATTCTATTCATGTTATCTTTAAAATGAGAGGAGGATACGATTGAATAAACGCGGCAGACCCCGAGAGTTTGATTATTCCTCAATTGTAGATGTTGCAATGAAAACATTTTGGTTAAGAGGATATGAAGGATGTTCTACACAAGATTTATGCAGTGATACAGGACTTGGAAAAGGAAGTTTATACAATACTTTCGGTAGTAAACATGAACTGTATAAACAAGTATTAGAACGCTACCATGAAATTGGGATTAGGGAACAAAAGAAATTGTTACATACTCCAATTCCAGTTAAAGAACGATTAAGTAATTTTTTTGAATGGGCATTGAAAGAAGACTTTGAGAATATGGATCAAAAAGGATGTTTATTGATTAATGCCAGTATAGAACGTGCTAACAACGATTTAATGGTACAAGAAATTTTCTCGAAGCATGTTGAACTTCTTAAACAAGCTATTGAAACAGTGATGGAGGAAGGATTGCAAACAGGTGAAATTTCAAAGAAGCAATCAGCTGAGGAATTAGCTAGTCTGCTTTTAAGCAGTTATTACGGATTCCGTGTTCTTAATGTATCGATGCAAAATCGGATGTTGTCTGAACAAGTTATCAAAGGAACAATAGAGTCTATTTGTGGCGCTTAGTGCGCTCTTTTTTTGCACTATTTCTGTACCGATCATTACAATAATGAATAAGGAGTGTTTTTATGCCATCGATTATTTATTTATTAGCTTTAGCAATCTTTTGTATGACTACATCAGAATTTATGGTTGCAGGTATGATGAATGAACTTGCTCTTTCATTCCAGGTTTCTGTAGCATCTATTGGGTATTTAATTTCAGCTTATGCAGGAGCAATGGTAATAGGAGGCCCCATTTTAACTGCAATCCTCTTACGAATGCGCAGCAAACAAGCATTATTGTTTTTAATGTTCGTATTTTTAATTGGTCAATCGCTCGGAGCTATTGCTTGGAACTATGATATTATGATGATTTCACGTATTATAACTGGTATTGCTTCAGCTTCAGCTTTTGGAGTTGCGATTTCCTTTTCTGCAACATTGGTTCACTCTGATTCAAGGGGAAAAGCTGCATCAATTGTACTTGCAGGTTTAATGTTCGCAACTGTATTAGGCTTACCTATAACAACCGTTATTTCGCAATATTTTGGCTGGCGTATTAGTTTTGGGGCTGTTTCTATTCTTGTGTTAGTATCAGGGATTATGATTCAACGGTTGTTACCATCATCTTCAAATAAAGAGCAATTAAATTGGAAAGACGAACTTCTGCGATTTAAGAATATTCATCTTTGGGCAGCGTACGTAACAAGTATGTTCATTATTGGTGGTACGTTTGCAGCATTTAGTTATTTCACTCCTATCTTTACAAATGTTACAGGGTTTTCAAGTGCAAGTATTCCATATTTACTTGCTCTCTATGGTAGTGCGACGGTAATTGGGAATATAATAATTGGCAAGTTCGCTGATAAATTTACAATGAAAATACTTATGGGTGGACTAATTATATTAATCATAGGGTTGTCTTTATTTGCTTTAAGTGCAGAGAATAAATACATTGCAGTGATTTCTACGATTTTTATTGGTTTAACTGGTGTAGCATTGAATCCAGCTATGGTTGCGAGGGTGATGAAGACAGCTAGTAATGGCATAATGATAAATACCGTTCATAGTTCTTTTATTACGCTAGGTATTGTTATTGGTTCGTCACTAGGTGGTCTTGGGATCAGTAAAGGATATGGTTTTGTATCTCCGCTATGGATTGGAGCTTGTTTAGCTATCCTTGGGGTAATTTCGTTATTCCCATATTTACATAAAAGAAAGGCAGATTAAGATGTTTAAAATTTCTTTATATGGGGTACCGCCGCATCACCATCAAACTAATATTTTCATATCTCCCTAAATTAAAATTTTCTTTCTCTACAGATAGTTATTCTGAGAAGCTGCTCATTTTTTCATTTTGGGAGCATTTCTTTTTCTTAAGTTGATGGGCATGTATGGTGACCCCCTATTAGACGGTAGTAAATTAACGATTTCGGGGTTCAGTTCAACTTTATTTAAAATAAGATTTTTTTGCAGTAAAATCAATGTTAGTGGAACTTTTTTAATCAAACTTTTTTGAAAATTAACATAAATACTTGCAATATTTAAATTAGTACTATATAGTTCTAGTTATGACAAAGGTAAAATTAATGAATCAAAAACGTGTGATTGAAGTAGCTGCAACATTATTTTTAGAAAAAGGGTTTGCTTATACAAGTATGGATGAATTAGTACGTGTAAGCAAAGTTTCAAAGTCTAATGTGTATTATCACTTTTCTAATAAGGAAGTATTATTAGAAGGGGTCGTTGATTATTGGATTGAAATGTATCAATCTGCAATTGATGACATACTTTCTCAGAACCAATTTTTAGTTGAAGATCGTATCCAACTGTTTTTAAAGCAATTATCACAAGGAGTTCAGTCGAGGGAGTATAAGGGGAGCTGTCCATTTATTACTCTTTATATTCAAAGTCCTAAACAGGCCACGCAAATAAAAGAAAAAATAGGTCTTTTTTTTACAGGATTACAAAAGAAAGTTTCTCTATTACTTAAACAAGGGGTAGAGAATGGAGAATTCAGAAATACGATTAATATTGATGAGGTTGCATCACTTTTTATTACAAATCTTGAAGGAGCGTTATTTATTTCAGAAACATTGAAGGATGCAACTGTAATCACGAAAACAGCAGATCATTTTTTAAAATTGCTTCGATAAAAGAAGCATTTTTTTTACATCAAATTAGTACTAAATAGTACTAAAAGGGGGATTTTATATGAGAACAGTATTTTTAACTGGTGGAACAGGCTTTATTGGAAAGCAATTAGTAAAAGAATTAGCCAAAGAGGATGTTAAAATTCTTCTTTTAGTGAGGTCGAAAAATAAAGCAACACGCCTTTTTCAAGAAAGAGGCATCTTAAAAAAGGAAGTTATGCACTTTATTGAAGGTGATTTGACGAAAATAGATTTAGGTCTAAGTGCTGAAGATAAGGAGAGGGTATTGAAAACGGATGTGATTATTCACGCAGGAGGCCCCATGGATATTCAAGCGACAAGTAAAGAAGCAGCTTCCGTATTTTTAAATGGCGCCAAACATATTAGTGAATTAGCTAAAAGTATTCATCAATTGAAGGGTTTGCAACAATTTATTCATGTTGTAGGTTATATGAGTCCTTTTGATGATAAAAATAGCAAGATTGCAATTGATGTGTTTAAAGAAGGAAACAATTATTTGAAAATAAAAAATCCATATGAGAGAACAAAATTTTTAGCAGATCTTTATATCCGTCAGCAGGCATCAGCAGTAGGTTATCCGCTTTCTGTAATTAATCCGCCAACTGTAGTCGGTAGTAGTAAAACAGGGAGTACAGAGCAGATAGCAGGATTAGGTTTGCTTGTGATGAGTATGCGAAGAGGGCTCATGCCAGTGATTCCTGGAGGTAAGGGATATAGGTTACCACTTATTTCAAACGATGAGCTTGCGAAGTTTATTGTGCAGGTTTTCAGATTGGAGCAACCGACTATTCAAACATATACACTTGTTGAAGACAAACAGCACGATCAAAACATTGCTGAATTATTAAGTATTATGTCGGAAAGTATGAATATGAGGGCACCAAAAATCTCTGTTCCAATGCCATTTATGAAAGCAATTATGAATAGTGGAGGAAGTAAAATAACAAAAATTCCTTCTGATGGACTGAATTTTATTACAAAACAAAAATTTTCAAATGTTTCAGCGAAAAAAATTATGGGAGGAGATTGGTTTAAGAAGACGAGTGTAATGAAATTTTTCCCTGCTGTAGTAGCTGATCTGGATTATCGAATGATGTATCAAAATGGCCGGCATAATCATTTATTTAAACGAACATTATGCGATAACACTACCCTTTACCAATTACAAGGAAAGGGTAAACCGTTTATTTTATTACATGGTTTATTGAGTGATGGAGAGGATTTATTTCCTTTAGCGCAAGAGCTTCATGAAAAAACTGGTCAACCTGTATGGATCTTGGATCTTCCAGGTTTGGGACGTTCTCCTTTTAAACGAGAGAAAAATCTTCTAGCTATCTATTTGAATGTAGTGAAAAAGTTATTGGAGAAAGCTACGAATGGTGCACATCTAATTGGCCATTCATTCGGTGCGTTTATTCTTCTGGAAGCATTGGTACAAGAGTACATAGATGAGAAGTATGCAATCACTTTACTTCAGCCACCTGTTGCTAAAAAAAATGCTAAATCGCTAAATGTTCCTCAATTTATGAACAAATGGACATTAAAATTAGCAACTACTAATTTGATAGGGCGTTATTTATTAAGTAATGGTTTGTTTGAAAGTACGGAGAGCATCCCTGAACATTATATTGAAAAGATAAGTAAAAGTTTTACTTCTCCTAGAATTTTAAATACTACGGTTCAGCTTAACAGTGTACTACTGAAAAACGATCAAGGTGATTTCAATGAAGTAACAAAGTATAATCTTCACATTATTTGGGGGGAGTATGACAGAGCCTATTCTGCTCCATCGCATCTTGGTAAGGTTGATTTTGTTCCATATGGCCATCATTTTCCTCTTAGCCATCCGAGTGAAACGGCAACATTAGTAATAAAAAATAGTAATAGTAGCAGATGAGAGTGTGGGATAAATAAAAAGTGTGTAGTAAGATCGTTGTGTCTTTGAAATAAAATCGTACTGTTTTGGGTCCCCCTATCATCATCAGACTAAGAAACGCCAATACCTCAAAACGAAAAAATGAGCATTTTGTTACAAGATAGTACAAAATTTCGTTCTGGGGGTACTATAAAATGTTAGCTTGATGGGCATGGGATCCCGCTCACATTTTAACGAAAATATACGCTAAGCAAATTCCAACATAAAGCGAGCCGAATTTTCTACTCTTAAGAAAAATTTCGGTTCGTTTTATGGTTTCATGACAAGTTGTTTACTGAACAATAAAGTTCTTTATTGGAACAGGCTACTTTCTTCAACAATTGGGCTAGATTGTTGAAGAAGAAATATAATAAAAATGCTTTTGATTGTTTTATTAAACGAATTAAACCGCAAAAAACAAGAAGAATTCCCCCCCTTTACTAGTACACTAAATGCTATAAAAAGGAGGGAGATTATGAACAATAAAGCCATTGGATTATTTCAAGGAATTGCGTTATACATTTCAGCTATTCTAGGATCAGGTGTCCTTTTTTTATCGGGGGTAACGGCCTCAATAGCGGGCCCTGCATCTATTGTATCCTGGTTTATCGTTATTATAATTAGTTTTCCGCTTGCTTATTCCTTTGCTAGTTTGGCACGGATATATCCTGATTCCGGTGGAGCAGCAACCTTTGTTAGAAATTCTTTTGGATATCATCTTGGCAATATCGTTGGGTGGTTTTACTTTGTAACAGCAGCAGTTGGTCAAACGATTGTATCTTTAACTGGTGCTTTTTACGTCAGTCAGGCATTTGGATTTTCGCATTTTGAAACAATTATAATTGCCGTCTTTATTTTGGTAATTGCAGGTGTTTCCAATTATTACGGCGTAAATGTTAGTGGTAAAGTTGCAGTGTTTTTAAGTTCCTTATTACTGTTCCTTTTAGCGTCAGCTGTATTTGTGGCGTTTCCAAGAATACAATGGGGGAATTTTACTCCCTTTGTTCCAAATGGATGGTTTTCTGTCGGGAACGCTATAACGGTTATCTTTTGGGCATTTTTCGGTTGGGAGGCGATTTGTAATCTGGCTGAGCACTTTAAAAGGCCAGAAAAAGATATTGTCAAAGGAGCAGTTATTAGTGCAGTTGTCATTGGATTATTATTTTTAGCGCTAAGCCTTGTCACTATTGGAACGGCCACGTATGGCAGTCAAGAAAGCAACCTGTCTCCTATTGGTGTTATAATGGGAGATACAGTAGGTGGAGGTGCCAAAGTCGTTACAGCTGTTTTAGCTTTAATTATTTGTACAGGGACAGCGAATGCTTTTGTAGCCAGCCTAACGCAATTCGGTAGCAGGTGTGTTAGTGACAAAAGCTTTGTCACTAACGTTTGATGATATTTTGTTTATACCGACTTCTCTTGGGATTATAGTTTATGTTCTTTCAATGGCAGCAGGCGTTAAATTATTTAGGAAGAACACACTGGCATGGTGGGCATCAAGATTTTCGCCTACAAGGGAGGATTAAAATCTAATGAAGGATCAAAATAATCTTTCTAGAGATACCATGTGGAAAGCAACAGTATCATGTGATTTAGCGTATGACGGGATATTCTTTTACGCAGTAAAGACAACTGGAATTTTCTGCCGGCCTTCTTGCAAGTCTAAGGTTCCTAATTATGAAAATGTATCCTTTTTTTCAAATGTGCACGAAGCTCAAAGGGCAGGCTATCGCCCATGCAAAAGATGCCGATCAGATCTAAATATAAAAATATACGACCCGTTCGAATGCGTTTTGGAAGATACTATGCGATTGATAAAAAATAATTATGTTCAAACATGTCTTTAAATGAAATTGCATCAAGGGTAGGAGTTAGTCGTTTTCATTTAAATCGGATTTTCAAAGAAAGAACAGGGTATACTCCTCGAATATATCTAGAAAGGATCAGAGTTAAGAAAGCAAAGGAACTGCTCTTGACAACGGTCTTTAATAGTACAGAGATTGGTTATCAAACAGGCTATCAAAGTGTATCTAGCTTTTATAATGCATTTAAAAGAAATACAGGATTTTCACCGAGTCAATTCCGTGCTTTCCATAGTGGAAATACCGTAAACCAAGAACTTGACTGAATTCACGTTCTTTAACAAAAGATAGCATGAATTAACAAGAGTGCTTTGTACTCATCGTATTTTTCGATAAATCATTACTGATTGATTAAAAGTAAACAACTTTGTATTGAACAATAATAAGCCATTTTTTCTCTGTTATAGAATTGTAAGCTTTTTAATTCACTCCTCAACAAACGGGCAGGATTATTGAACAAGTTTTATGAACTTTAGTGGTAGCATCATTAGTGAAATGCTTTATAACAACTAATTAAGGAGGGATAGAATATGAGAAATAACTTTCAAATCATTGCGTTACAAGAGAAGGAGTTTAATAACCTATTTCTAATGAATGAAGAAGTATTAAAAAGTATCGGGGCAGTCAAAATAATAGCAAATAAAAATCCTGGATATCCTTGCAGGATAAGTTTGAAGGATGCAGAGGTAGGAGAAGAGGTAATTTTACTGAATTACCAATATCATAGTGTTAATTCGCCTTATAAAGCAAGTGGTCCTATATTTATACGAAAGGGAGCAACTACTGCTAAGCTAGATGTAAATGAAATTCCGCATATGTTACATCATAGGTATCTATCTGTACGCGGCTACAATGCTGACTCAATGATTGTAGAAGCAAGGGTTACAGAAGGTGTAAATTTAAGAGAAAATATAGATGAAATTTTTGATAATAAAGAAGTAGAATATATTCACATTCTTAACGCTAAACCAGGATGCTATAACTGCCTTGTTAATAGAGTATAAAAAAAGTAGTTAGACTAGTGTATTTTACTCCGGTTCATTTCAAAATATAATTGAAAATTCATCTTTAAATTAAAAAAAGAAGGTGTTACCTTTATATATTAATACCTTCGAAATATTGTATAACAGATAATTTTTATGCATTATTGATTAGCATTGATTATTGTGCTAACGAATCAGGATAGTGTGGCGACCGACCAACTAAATAGTTGCTTCTCCTCAATTATTAGAAGGGAAGTTCTATCATTTCGCGAATTTATTAGACATAGACGAGTGCTATAATTTTCTATATCTACATAAAGAGGTGACTACGCATGAATCAAAGACCGTCAGAAGAAGAATACGCCGGGAACTCCGGCGAATATATCCGTTTGGTACCGGACGGTGAAATCATCGATATTCTGCTCGCCCAGGAAAAGCAAATGACCGAGCTCCTGGCATCGTTGACCGAAAGCCAGTACGCGTATCGGTATGCGGAAGGAAAATGGACGCTGAAAGAAGTCGTGGGCCACATTGCAGACTCAGAACGCGTCATGACCTACCGCCTGCTCCGGTTCGCAAGAGGGGATCAGACGCCTCTGACTGGTTTCGATCAGGACTTGTTCATACCTCCTTTCGGAAGTTGGACAACCGCGCAATTGGCCGAAGACTACCGGGCCGTACGGCAATCAACGATCACATTGCTGCGCGGGCTATCGGCGGAGGCGTGGACCCGCAAGGGCACAGCCAACAACCTAAGCATTACGGCGCGCGCCCTCGCGTACGGCATAGCAGGACACGAACTTCATCACATGGGGGTCATCCGAAATCGGTACTTGAGTTAATCGTTGGCTGAGGCCTTTGGAATGGAACTAACACCTCTCATACAATCTTAGATACCGTTCTTATTGGGGTCCCGCCCCATCACTATCAAGCTAACAAAATAAAATACCCCTTAAAATGAAAAAATACGCTTTCTTTCTGTAGACTTATAGGAAAGGATGGCGTTTTTTTTACACTTGGGGGTAAAGCAAATTCTTAAGTTGATGGGCATGGGGTCCCGCCCCACAACCATCAACTTAAGGATTTAGACTATTTTTGAAATTAAAAGCACATTACTATTCTCTTATGTTAATGAGAAAGGGTGACGTGCTTTTTATGAATATGCACCAAAAACAAGAGTTATCTTTATTTGCCGAAGAGTTATATCAATTTTTTTCATTTGGGGGTATTTGTTTTTCTTAGCTTGATGGTGATGGGGCACTACTCTATAATGGTCAAATTAAAATTGAAAACAGTTATAGAGACTCCATTCCTCGGAAATATTGTAACTATTAAGTTGTAAAAAGAACCATAGTTTTTTATTTTTGAAAAGGCTATGGCCCTTTTTAGTTGTAGCAAAGATATGATGTGAGGAAGTTTTTATAAATCAAAAAAATTGATTAATTAGTTGCATAATAAATTAATCAGCGTATATACTATAAATATCAAAAAAAGTTGATGAAGGGAGAGGGAACTAAAATGGCACAAGATTTTCAGCTCTATGAGAAAAAATTCAAAGCATTAGCGGATCAAAAGCGTTTAGAGATTATGTATGAACTTTGCCAGCGAGGCCAGACTTGTGTATGTGATTTAACAGAGATTTTTGAAATGACGCAATCTAAGTTGTCCTATCATTTAAAGATTTTATTAGATGCAGGTTTAATTGTAAAAGAAACAAAAGGTACGTGGAGTTATTATGATTTAAATGATGCGGAAGTAAATAATTTATTATCAGAAGAATTATGTTGTATCTTTAGAAAAACAGGAAAAGGTAGCTGCTGTTAAAATTTTAATTTATTAATCAAAAAAAATTGATTAATGATATATAAAGAGGAGGAATAAGGTATGAGATATGTTCACGTTGGTATAAACGTTACGAATTTAGAGAAGTCTATTGAATTTTATGAAAAGGTATTTGGTGTTTCACCAGTTAAAGTGAAATCAGATTATGCAAAATTTTTATTAGAGACGCCAGGGCTTAATTTTACGCTGAACGTACGAGATGAGGTGAAGGGAAATCAAGTAAATCATTTTGGTTTCCAAGTGGATACAGCTGAAGAGATTACATTGCATAAAGAAAGATTAGAAAAAGAAGGATTCTTTGCACGTGATGAGATGGATACGACTTGTTGCTATGCAGTTCAAGATAAGTTTTGGGTAACGGATCCTGATGGGAACGAGTGGGAGTTCTTTTATACGAAAGCACATAGTGATGTTCACAAAATAGAAGAGTCATCTTGTTGCACGACTTCAAATGAGGTAGCTAAAAATTCTTGTTGTTAATAGGAGATGGAAAATAAAATGAAACGTTTATCTTTTCTAGACCGATATTTAACACTATGGATCTTTCTAGCGATGGCTGTTGGGATTGGTTTAGGGTTTGTGTTTCCTAGTGTAGTAGACGGACTGAATACATTACAGGTTGGAACGACGTCTATTCCGCTTGCTGTTGGTTTAATTATAATGATGTATCCACCGTTAGCGAAAGTTCGCTATGAGGAAATGGGCCGAGTATTTAAAGATGTAAAAGTGTTAGTTCTATCTTTAGTACAAAATTGGATTATTGGTCCGGTACTTATGTTTGTTTTAGCAATTATTTTTCTTCCTGATAAACCAGAATACATGGTTGGTCTCATTATGATTGGGTTAGCACGTTGTATTGCAATGGTCATTGTTTGGAACGATCTTGCTGATGGGGATAAAGAGTATGCGGCAGGTTTAGTTGCTTTTAATTCGGTATTTCAAATGCTCTTTTTTTCAGTTTATGCATACGTATTTGTAACTGTAATTCCAGAATGGTTAGGGATTGAAGGTGCTATTGTCGATATTACAATGATAGAAGTAGCAAAATCAGTATTTATCTATTTGGGAATTCCTTTTATAGCAGGTATGTTAACACGTTTTGTACTAGTTAAGCTAAAAGGAAGACAGTGGTATGAAAAGGTATTTATACCTAAGATTAGTCCACTTACATTACTTGCATTACTATTTACAATCATCGTTATGTTCTCTTTAAAAGGGGAAATGATTGTTAGCGTACCACTAGATGTAGTAAGAATAGCAATTCCGTTATTAATCTATTTTATTGTAATGTTTTTTGTTTCTTTCTTTATGGGAAGAAAAATTGGTGCAAACTATCCGGTAACGACAACATTAGCATTTACAGCAGGTAGTAATAACTTTGAGTTAGCAATTGCTGTAGCAGTTGGTGTGTTTGGTATTCATTCAGGCGCAGCATTTGCAGCTGTTATCGGTCCTTTAGTTGAAGTACCTGTCATGATTGCACTTGTAAACGTTGCTTTTTGGTTTAAACGTAAATATTTTAATGATCAATCAGTCTAAATTTAAAAATAAAGGTGGAAAACAACATGGAAAACAAAAAAACAATCTATTTTTTATGTACAGGAAATTCATGCCGAAGCCAAATGGCAGAAGCGTGGGGCAAACAATATTTAGGAGATAAGTGGAATGTATATTCTGCAGGCATTGAAGCACATGGAGTGAATCCCAATGCTATTAAAGCAATGAATGAAGTGAATATCGATATAACAAATCAAACATCAGATATAATTAATGCAAACATTTTAAATAGTGCTGATTTAGTCGTTACGCTTTGTAGTCATGCAGATGCTGTATGCCCATCTACTCCGCCGCATGTGAATCGTGTTCACTGGGGATTTGATGATCCAGCAGGAAAAGAATGGTCTGAATTTCAACGTGTTCGCGATGAAATTGGTAAACGTATAAAGCGATTTTCTGAAATTGGGGAATAAATAAAGAAAAGAGTCAATCTTCTATTGGATAGGGGATTGGCTCTTTTTTCTATATATAGTCACTATTGCATTGGCTTATAACAACTATCTCAACGAATACAGAATATTATGTGAGAATGATATAGTTAGAATAGTAGTATGCCTCTATTAAATATGTATAGAACAATATTGGTCATTAACAATGAATAAAATTTTGGTCTTTAGAGTAATCGAGATAGTAATCATAAAAGTAGTGTGTAATAAAAATTTTTCAGATGAAAGGAAAAAGGATGAAACAAATAATAAGAGACGTATTAATAAGTTATTTTAAAGAAATCCATACACTAATGGTAGAAGAAGAATTACATAAAAATAGCTGGCATACAGATTTACACTATAAAATTATGGTAAATGGAAAGCGATATTCCGCACGGTTTATGAATAGCAAGCGAATAATCAATCCAGCTTTTGGAGCGTTATCAAATGAAGAATTGAAAGAGCAAGTACGCTTTACGTATTATTTACGTGAGCATGGAATGCCTTTTATGCAAATTAACAAGAATAAGTCAGGGGAGTCATTTACATTAGTCACTTGGAATGATGAACAGTACCGATTTATATTGTCTAATTGGATTGAAGGAGAGCATCTTACACACTGCACAGAATCTATCGCAGAATTGTTTGGAAAGAAGGCAAGAAAGATACATGATATTTCTAGTACATTTCAAAGTTCAATTTTTCAAAAGAAATCTCATTTAGATGGGTATGTTGAGTTTATTAATATGTTAGAAAGTAAGGCTAGCGCATGTAAAGATGTACGGGAGTATATAAATCTAGCTAAATATCATATAGAGTGCGCATATACGAGTGAATTAGAGTTTATCGTACAAACAGACTTAAATCCTTTGAATGTTTTATGGGACTCAAATCAACAGGTAAAAGGAATTGTAGATTTTGAATCAATTGGATATGTAGACCGCATTGAAGGACTAGCCTTTTTAATAAAATGGTATTCTCAAACAGAAGGAATACAGTCTCATGAAGTATGTTCAAGTGTTGCTAGTGCATTTTTAGTAGGGTATAAGGCCCATAATATTTTAACACCAAATGATTATAAGAGACTTTCTTCCTTGTTATGGTTATCCGGTAGTTTGAATTGGAATTTTGTGAAGAAAACGCTAAGTGTAATAAGTGATGAGAGGGAATTAGAAGAACATTTAGAAGTTTATAGATTGAGGGGAGAAAGACTATCTTCATTATTAATTTGTACATAACATGTATTCTCCTAGTTTGGGATTCAAATAAGAAACCATAGGATGTGTTCTAAAAATGAAAATACAAATTGTATTGTTTGATGGCTTTGGAGAGCTTGTCTCCTTTGCACCTTTTGAAGTATTAAACAGAGCGATAGAAGGAGGGGCTCCATTTACGATTGAATTCGTTTCAAGTGAACAAAAACAAGAAGTCACTACTTCGTTTGGAGTTACGGTTAAATTACATGATTTTTTACGAATGGATAACCGTCCAGATTTGTTAATTGTACCTGGTGGTGGCTGGAATCATAAAGCAGAGCATGGGGCACGAAAGCAAGCAGAGCTTGGAACTTTGACTAAAATGATTAGCGAGATGCACAATGCAGGAACAATCGTTGCTGGTGTGTGTACAGGAGGTATGCTATTAGCTGCCTCTGGTATATTGAACGGTCGAAAGGCAACGATGCACTATTTGGCACAGGATGAAATGAGTGAATACGGGGCAGAGCTTCTTCATTACCGAATTGTAGATCAAGGCGATGTTATCACTGCAAGAGGGGTCACTTCAGGAGTTGATTTGGGACTTTGGATCACGGAAAGATTCGCAAGTCCTAAAATTGCAGCTGCTGTTGAATACAGAATGGAATATGAGAGGCGAGGTGTTGTTTGGAAGTAATTTAATTTCTTTTTTAGCCTATTTTAAATGGGAGGGTTGCCCATAAAAGCCCAATCCATATGTACTAATAATCAGTGGGGATGACAAAACTCCTACTGATTAAAGTTTCATTTTATAAATTTTACTTTATTAAAAGTTGATTTGTTAGAAAGGACAATCATTTATTGATATAATGAATGGATGCGTGGCAGGAAATAGATAGAAAGATACTGCTAGTAATTTATACTTAAATGTAGGGAGATTGAACTGAGTTATGGGGACAGAAAAAGAAATTAGTTCCGCTAAATTAATATGGAAGATGACGCGCCCGCATACGTTAACGGCGACGTTTTCTCCTGTAATTTTAGGAACAGTGGCATCACTTTATGTTGCCAAAATTGATTGGCTGTTATTTATTGCGATGATGCTTGCATGTTTAGCATTGCAAATAGCAACGAACTTATTTAATGAGTACTATGATTTTAAACGTGGATTAGACACTGCTGAATCCGTTGGCATCGGTGGCGGAATTGTCCGTCATGGATTGAAGCCAAAAAATGTGTTAACAGTTGCGCTTTTATTATATGTCGTAGCAGCAATTATTGGAGTTTATATTTGTATGAATAGCAGCTGGTGGTTAGTCGTCATCGGTTTAATTGGAATGGCGGTTGGCTATTTATATACAGGCGGTCCATTACCAATTGCGTACACCCCGTTTGGAGAATTAGTTTCTGGATTGTTAATGGGAACATGTTTTGTACTCATTGCTTTCTTTATTCAAACGAATACTGTAACGATTGAAAGTGTATTGATTTCCATTCCAATTGGAATTTTAGTAGGTGCAATCAATATGTCGAATAACATCCGAGATATCGAAGAAGATATTAAAGGTGGAAGAAAGACATTAGTAATCCTCCTTGGAAGAGAGAAAGCTGTGGTAACACTAGCGGTAGCCTTTTTCATTGCGTATTTCTGGATTGCCGTAATTGTATTAATGGGTTATATAAGCCCTTGGGCACTAGTTATGTTCCTAGGTTTGAGAAAGCCAATTTCTGCGATTCAAAGTTTCCAAAAAGGGGCAAAGGATCCTGGGTATATGCGCATCGCAATGAAATCAACAGCGATGACAAATACGATTTTCGGCTTCTTGTTGTCAGCAGGATTATTAATTAGTTACTTGTTTTAAATGAAAATATTGTTAAGTGAATTAACCCCAATTTCTCAATTTTACTATTGAGAGATTGGGGTTTTTATTTTGACTAAGTTTAACGTTAAGAGTCGAAATGCAAATACCAATAAATTGCAACTTCATCATTTTCAATATCCAAACCTTTATAAACAAGAAAATCAAATCCACCAATTACAAATCCGCATTTTTCATAGAACTTACATGCTGCGACATTATTATTTTGCGTTTCAAGCATGATACCTGGCATATTGCCTTTTTTTGCCCACTGCTTTGCTTGATCAACTAATCTTTTACCAACTCCGAGTTTACGATATTTTTTATCTACCGTTATATCTTCTATGTAAGCATAGTGGTTCCAATTCTTTTTTAATACCATTAATCCAATGATTTGGTTATGTAACAGTGCTATGTAAATGACTTGATTAGGTTTATTTATATATTCATTGTAAGGCAGTTGTTCATTATCATCTTGATTTTGTAAATAACTTTTTTCATAACTTGGAACGTCTTCTACTGTATATTTTATACGTCTATTTCCTTTGGAAAGAGAAAGAATTAACCGAGCATTCACTATAAAACTGTCATCAATCTCCGGGAGATTATCTAAATCATTTGTTTCTAACTCTCTAATTACAAGGTTCATCGGGGCACCTCCACATAATAATATTTCTTCTAGTTCTTCATTTGGTTTAAATAAATTCCAATTACAAAATTATAATAGAATTTCAATAGTACGGCTATCTTTGTATTTTATCTTTATATCAGTATGCTGTTATCTTGATATGAAAATATTGTTTAGAAAGAGTAGTATTTTTTATTTTGGATGTATATCCAGTTTTCAAATTTAACTGTAGTAGAGAAACAAATATTTTTTTAAAGAGTGGATGCAATACGCTATTCTTTAACTAATTTCGACATTATCTGCATTTTATCTTCACCTTCTTCTATTAATCTATTTATTGTAAATATCAGCTGAAGTTAATGTTTAGCTGCATAAATAATGAAGATGAAAATGAGTAGGGAAAGGATCGAAACATAATGAAAGAATCACAAAATAAGAAAAAAACAAGTGTAGTAACGAAGGCAATACTATCTCTAGTAGTTGTTTTAGCAACGACCTTTTTTACGTTTTTTTTAATAGGGAAATGGAACTCTATCCCAGCGAAAGGGGTAGCTAATGAAAGTATTCAGCTAGCTAATACGCAACAACAAGAAAAGAAAGAGGACATATCACTGGAAAAACAGAAAAGACCTGATGGAAAACCAGTAGGAAAGGTTGTTTATTTAACATTTGATGACGGCCCTAGCGAATTAACTGGAAAATTTTTAGATGTACTAAAAGAGCAACATGTTGCTTCGACATTTTTTATGCAAGGTAGCAATTTACAGAATACTGGTTTTCAGGAAAATGTAAAACGAGCAGTAAAAGAAGGACATTATATTGGTGCACATAGTATGACACATAATAGTGATAAGCTATACAAAAAAGGACAATTTGTAACGGAGATGAAAGAAACGTTAGCTCTTATTCATAATATTACAGGTACAACTCCTAAACTAGTCCGTCCCCCATATGGATCTGCACCAGGATTAAAGGGGCAGGACATTCGTAACAAAATTGTAGAAGCAGGAATAAAAGTTTGGGATTGGACGATAGATTCAAATGATTGGAAATTAAAAGGTAACCCACAGCAAATTATAGAAAATGTAAAGCGTACAACAACAGAAGATGTGGAAGTAGTTCTAATGCATGAAAAACTACAGACATTACAAGCGCTTCCGGAAATTATTAAATTTTATAAGGAAAAAGGATATGAATTCGGGGTATACAATGAAGCGGATCATTTTCAACTAAACTTCCAGAAAGATCAACGTCTATAGTATAAACATAATTATTTTAAAAAGGTGTTTTCCATTACTAAATCAATAACTAAGCCAAAAGTCGATTTCTTATTTTATAAAGAAATCGGCTCTTTCGTTTATGTATTACGTTACAAGAGTTTTCTTATGTTCTCCGGAATGTCCTTTTTTGAAATCTATGCAACAGAGTCTTTATAGTAAGAGTATTTTGTCGGGGATAATCAAAAAAACGTATATTACAATATAAAAATTCACCTTAATACTAAAGGATACATGACAACGATTCCTATAAATTCTTCTCAATAATTGAAAATAAAATCAATCCAGATTATTATATTGTTATTGTAATTATAAATGTAATTACATTTTATTGAAGGAGGATACATAGATGAAAAACTCAAAAGGCTCGATTGAATCAGAGATAAGCAAAGCAATTACTCACTGGGAAAAGGACTACCTAGGACGCGGATCTATATCCGTTAAGACAGATATATTGCGGGATATGATTATCGTAAATTTACAAGGTATTTTAACACCGGCTGAATATACGGTTTGCGAAACGAAAGACGGTATGCTAACGATAAAGAAAAATCGTTCGGAGCTAGTTGAATCTGGAATTGACGATTTGAAAGAGATTATACTAGAATTAACTGGAGAAAAAGTGAAAAGTTTTCATACGGATATAAGCTCCCGTACTGGTGAACGAGTAATGATTTTTAAATTGTTTCATAATCTTGAGGAAAAATTTTAAAAATTAAAACCATCGTAGGGTTAGTGGGAGATAATTAAGAAACCTAAAAGTTTTGCGCTTTATTTAAATTTATTAACATGATAATAATTAATAACTTGAAATTATTTACGTATACTGAATTTTAATTGGAATAACGCTCAAAAAAACTGATAAATAAATTGACAAACTGCTTAATATAGTTTATCTTATAATTGTTTTAAAAAATTAATAGATGCTTATTTTAACTGTTTGCTATAATTAAGGCTTTAGCATTTTTTTAATATGTAATATTGACTAAATGAAAAAGTTTCTTAATTGAAAGATAGCGCATAACATAAATTGATATATTGATTGCATAATCTAGGAGATCAGAGATATACTGTTATTTTTAATAGGAGTAATACATACATTACTATCCTCTATAAAATGGGAGCTCTTCAAAAAACTTTATTGAAGTTAGTTGAAGTGAAACCGACAATCTCCATAATTCAATGATGATATAAAATCATTGAATTATGGAAGTTGTCGGTTTTTTTTATGGGAAAAAACGATGTACTAAAAAGAGTGAATGAAAATTGAAATTAAAAAAACTATCGTAATGAAAAGGAATTTTTATAGGCTATTTTCGCTTAGAAGGGAGTATTTAACATGTTAATTTCGCTGAGTTCATCAACACTGTTAACTTTATTTTTTATGGCGCTTAGTGCTTCTTGGCTAAGTGGATTATTATTTTTACATGCAAGGGTACCTTTACGTTTTGTTCATATCCATATTGGTATCGCTGCTTTACCTTCATTGGTTTCTTTACTCGCACTTGTTAATAACAATGGAGATAGAGTTGTGGGGCCTTGGCATCTAGATACTTTAGCTTGGTTAATGGCTTTCTTTGTTCTTACAATTGGTTTAATCATTCAGCGTTTCTCTGTACGTTACTTAATGGGGGATCACTCATATCGAAAATACTTTGCACTTTTTACATTTACTACAGGTGTATCTTCGGTTGCATGGTTAAGTGATGATCTTCGCTTAATGCTCATTTGTTGGGGAGCAACGCTTATAGGATTGGTTCTACTTATAGGGCTAAATAAAGGGTGGAAAGTAGTTAGTGAAGCAACTAAAATCTCTGGCTACCTATTTACAATAAGTTGGATTGCCTTGCTATCAGCTATCATTTGGCTTTTTCAAGTAACAGGACAGTGGCAGTTAACATCAGTTTTAACGAATGAAAATGTAGCGCTACATGGAACATTGGAGAGAACAGGAATTAACTTATTAATTATATTAGCTGTGATGATTCCAGCAGCACAATGGCCTTTTCAAAGATGGTTAATTGAGTCTGCTGTTGCTCCAACTCCTGTTTCTGCTATTATGCATGCGGGTTTAGTAAATGCTGGCGGTATCATGTTAACTAGATTTTCACCTCTTTTTCATGATGATATTGCACAAATCATTTTACTAATTTTCTCTAGTATTTCTATCTTAATAGGTACAGGAATTAGTTTAGTCCAAGTTGATTATAAACGTCAGCTAGTAGGTTCAACTATTGCACAAATGGGATTTATGCTTATTCAATGTGCATTAGGCGCCTATTTAGCGGCTATTATTCATTTAATTTTACATGGTTTGTTTAAAGCTACACTATTTTTACAAGCTGGTTCTTCCGTGCAACGTTTTGGGGTAGCGAATCAGTCTAATGAAAAGATGTCCAATTTATGGATTATAGTTGGGCGTGTTTTAGGATTATTTATAGCAATTACTTTCTGGTTTATGACTTCTGGAGAGGGGTATCAACTAGTTAGTGCGTTAATCTTAGGCTGGTCACTATACTTTTCATGGAAACAGCTTGTTGTTTTTGGAGAGGGAAGAATGGGACGAATTGCTGGCGTAATTGTTTTGATTGGATTTTCTCTCATTTACTTTACCGTTCATAATTCTCTTTATAAATGGTTGCATACTGATATTTATCAAAGTGTTCAACCTTCAGCTCCAGCCGTTATCTTTGTTATATGTATTTTACTATTTAGTAGTGTTATTAGTACTTTCGTTACTCGTCATCAATCTTCTACTTTATTCGCTGTACTTTATCTTTGGTTAGTTCGAGTAGGTGAGGCGAGACGAAAGTCAGTAGAAAGTCACCCAAGCTATCTGAAACATTATGTATCAAAGGGAGGTAATTCGTGATGAGCATACCGTCAATATTAAAGAAAGATACAAACATTGATATGCAAGAAAATAATATAAATGATTTAGTTGCATCTGCTAGCCGAGTTATTGCGCCACTTTGGCCTATCTCTACGTTTGCAGCTCACCACCCTTGGATGGGACTTGAAAAGCAATCATTTGAACAAGTCGCAAATTGGTTAAAAGAAGCTCGTAATGTGGATATTTATCCTAGTGCCTCCATGATTCATTCGGCAAAAGCGAAAGGTGAGATTGAGGAATCATTTTTACAAATGAGTTTGTCTCGTTGGCTGGATTCACAATCTTTTCATATTCCGCGAGAGAAAGCAGAGCGATTTTGCCAAGCAGCTTTAAAGTTAGAAAAATTACCTTCTAGTCTATTATCATCGCCAGAAGTAAATAAATTGGCAGAAGAAATGAATTATATAAATACAGCAAGTATGCAAGCCTCTGTTATGCAGCCAATAAGTTCGCTTATAGAGAGTCAAAATAGTGAAAACCTATCTGATGTTCTTAATTATCATATCATTAAATGGTGTAAATTATATCTTGATGAATCCGGATCAAATTGGACGATGCCAAATCGAGAGAAAGGTTTTTATCGTGCATGGCAACACCTTATTACATTTGATCCAGCGCTCAGTAAAAATGAGCGTAAGGTTTTAAAAGATTGGCCACAAGATGCCGAAGTAGCTTTAGCGAGAGCATTATCTGAACTAGGAATTTCTGAATCTAACATACAATCTTACCTTGAAGGGCACTTACTTTCTTTGCCTGGGTGGGCAGGAATGATACGATGGCGCTCACAACAATCAATTCAGGAACAGGAACTTCTCATAGAATATTTAGCAGTTCGAATTTCTATGGAGCTGGCTATTGTAAAACCTTATTTACCTTTAAAAAATCAAAAGGTTGAGAAAAAAGTTTCGATCGTCCCACTTATAGCTTCTTGGATCTATTGGGGGAATATTTCAACACGGGAATGGTTACAAATGCCTGCTACTGAACAAAGTGAATTATTAGTATTCGCTTATCGTTTTGATGAAAATATTCGCAAGAAACTTTGGCTGGAAGCTTGGGAACAAACGCATGCAGAGCAATTAAGGGAGAAGATTGCTTCTACACAACGTGCAACCAATGATAAAAAGCGTGTAGTAGCTCAATTAGCATTCTGTATTGATGTACGTTCAGAACCGTTTCGTCGCCATCTTGAAAAATTAGGTCCGTTTGAAACATTTGGAATAGCTGGTTTCTTTGGGTTACCAATTGCAACTAGTGAACTAGGTAGTAATAACAACCATCCTTCTTTGCCAGTTATACTCAAACCGAAACATCAAATAAAAGAGCTCACAAATGAAAATGAACTTAAATCTTATGAGCAACGTAAGAGGGTAGGCAGTTCGGTACGTTATACTTTTAAAACGATGAAACAGAACGTACTGACAAGTATGGCGCTACCTGAGTTAAGTGGTCCTTTACTTGGTCTACAGATGGTGACAAGAAGCTTTGTCCCAAGAGGAGTTGGTGGTTTCATTCGTAACCTTCGTAAAACTATGTTACAAAAACCTGATACAACATTCTCGCTTAATCATGTTCATGACACAAAGGGCGAGATACCTATCGGTTTTACGAAAGAAGAAAAAGTGAACTATGTGCGTCAAGCTTTAAAAATGGTGGGACTGACAGAAAAATTTGCTCCTTTAGTTGTAATGTGCGGACATAGTAGTCAAAGTACGAACAATCCTTATGCTGCAGCACTTGAGTGTGGTGCTTGTGGCGGAGCAGCAGGAGGATTCAATGCAAGAGTTTTTGCTACTTTATGTAATCTCCCAGAAGTGAGAGAGGCGTTGTTTGCGGAAGGTATTAAAATTCCTGAGGATACCATTTTTGCAGCAGCTGAACATAAAACAACAGTGGACGAATTGGAATGGATTTACGTCCCAGAACTTTCGGAAACTGCGCAAGAAGCATTTGATTGTATCGAATCGATTATGCCAAATGTGAGCCAACATGCAAATAGAGAGCGTTTAACGCAATTACCAAATTTTAAAACGAAAATAAAAAATGCGAGTAAAGAGGCACATCGATTTGCAGAAGATTGGAGTGAAATACGTCCAGAATGGGGATTAGCTCGTAATGCATCTTTTATTATCGGGCAACGAGAATTAACTCAGGATTGTGACTTAGAAGGTAGGGCTTTCCTTCATAATTATGATTGGAAACAGGATGAAAGTGGCGATATATTAGCTAACATTATTGCAGGACCAGGAACAGTAGCTCAGTGGATAAATCTACAATATTACGCTTCAACTGTAGCTCCTCATTATTATGGTAGTGGAAACAAAACAACCCAAACTGTAACCGCGGGTCTAGGTGTTATGCAGGGAAATGCAAGTGATTTGTTGCCAGGCTTACCTTGGCAATCCGTTATGCAGTCAGATAGTGAGACGTATCATTCACCACTTCGTTTACTAATTGTAATTCAAGCGCCTAGTCAATATATAGAACGTTTGCTAAAAAATGATTTCACATTTCGAGAAAAAGTTCAAAATGGATGGGTTAGACTTGCAAGTGTTGATCCAGAGGGACACTGGAAAAACTGGTAACAATCATGTAATGAATTATCAACTATTGTTACTAACTTAAAAGTTGCATAAATACAATAATGAAGAAGGAGTGCTCCATATGAATTCAAAGAATAAAAAAGTTTTATTGTTAACAGACATTAAACATGAAATAGAGCCTATTATCCAACAAGTAACTAACATTCAACAAGAAAACATATTGACTATACACAGCTACGATTCTGTAATTGTACATCCTTATGGAGATATAATGAGATCTATTATTATTGCTATTTATCAAGAAAATGTTGAAGAAATTTTTGTTGTAGGAATAGAGGATAAAGAAACTGAGGTAGTTAATCTACAAATTCAACGTGATTCCATAAAAAATAACAGGGAACTAGACTATCTCTTTGAAAATTGCATGCCTGAATTTTCAAGCGGTAGCCTTGATGAATGGCTAAGTGGAAAAGAAAATGTTAGTGAAAATATTGAGAAGAGTATAGATATGATTTGTCATCATCCACTAGTACCGTCTGATGTTAAAGTTTATGGTTTCAAGATTGATAGAACAGGGGAAAAAGAAACGGTTGTTAAAGTTTCTGTTAATAAAGTAGTGAAACAAATGCATTCTTATGTGTAAGTTATCGATAGATAAGCAACTTTTATTTGGTAGATACTATAATATGTTAAATATTTGGAGTTGTTTCCTTTAAAAAGAGTAAAAGAAATCTTCTATAAATGGAGATCTTTTGCTCTTTTTATAATAAAAATAAAAAATTATTTGACGTTTTTTCGAAAGAAATTTTTAAGACAAGGCTTTTAGGTTTATGAAAACCTTTATTCATGATAGCAAGATAATTTTGATAAGAAGTATATAGTAAGAATGATTTGGAGATACCGATGGGGATATAACTATTTTATTTAGGACGGTGCAATTAAAATGGATTTACAGAAAGGGAAATTATATTGGAACACGACTTTTTCTAATACACCTTCTTATCCTCGTTTGGACGAAGATATAAAATGTGACGTACTAATAATAGGAGCAGGAAGTTCGGGTGCTCAATCAGCATACTATTTGAGTGAATCAGATTTAAATATTGTTATCGTTGATAAAAGAAAGGTAGGACATGGAAGTAACCTTACAAATACAGCACTTATTCAATATTTAGGTGATAAGATGTTTTTTGAACTTGTAAATACATTTGGGGAAGAGTATGCAGTTAAGCATATGAAATTATGTGAACAAGCTATTACTGATATTGAATATGCTGATCAAAACTTGCCTTATTGCTCTGACTTTAAACGACGTGACAGCTTATATTATGCAAGTTATGAAGAGGATATAAAGAAATTAGAAAAGGAACTGTATTATTTACATAAGCATGATTTTAAAGCGGCTTGGTTATCAGAAAAACAAATTGGACAGAGATATCCATTTAAAAAACGTGCAGCTATTTATACGTATAATGATGGTGAAATAAATCCTTATAAATTTACACATAGTTTATTAGAACAAGCCTCTAATAAAGGAGTTCACATTTATGAAGATACAGAGATTGTTGGCAAAAAGTTAGAGAAAGAATGTGCTATCTTTTATACAAAGGAGGGCAATTCTATTACTGCCAATAAAGTAATTGTGGCTGCAGGATATGAAGGATTGGAATTTAAAAAGGAAAAGAACGCTACACTGATTAGCTCATATGCAATTGTTACTAATCCTGTGGAAGATTTATCTTCTTGGTATAAACGCACTCTCATTTGGGAAACTGCGAGACCATATATTTATATGAGAACTACTGCAGATAATAGGATTATTATAGGTGGATTAGATGAAGATACAAACATTGCTCAAGAAAGAGATTCAAAATTAATCCATAAAAAAGAGAAATTAGTGAATGAATTTAATAAACTCTTTCCCAATATAACAGTTGAACCTGAATTTTATTTAAGTGCTTTTTATGGTGGTACTCATGATGGTTTACCTATAATTGGAATGTATGAAGAGTTTCCAAATTGTCACTTTATCTATGCGTATGGAGATAATGGATTAGTTTATAGCATGGTACTTTCTAAAATTGTTCGAGATATAGTTATTAACGGTTCAAGTCCAGATTTGAATTTATATTTACAAACTAGACCAAAACTAAATGAGTAAACTGCATGTATACAAAATCATAGTAGTAAGGAGCTTATTTAGGGTTCCATTATAAAAAAACGCTATTTTAAATGTATTAGTTTCATGTGACTATTTGTTATGTTTATGAATGCTTAAATAAAGCATTCATAAACAATATTATTTGTTAAATCCATTCATTTTACTAAGTTCAGTTATTTGTTAAATCCATTCTTTTTTTAGGTAGGGTAGAGTTGCTTGGATATGATGATATTCCCATTCTTCCTCAATGGTAGGGTAAAGATTAAATAAGTATTTTTCTTCATCATTTGTTACACTTGCTTTAGGATTGCCAGTAAGTTTAAAATAAATGTCGCACCATCCGCTATAGTTTGTTAACATGAATAAAAAATTAGGACATGTGAATTCGATGAGGTATATTTCTTTCTCTAATTGAATATCTGATAGTAATTCTCTTGCAGTCTCATAAGTAGGCTTCTTTTGGTAACCATTGCATGAATGCCATGCCCAAATGGGTAAATCTATAATAAAGTCAATACCTGTCTGTTTCATGTGTCTTACAATGTATTTATATGCTGTGCAATCTTCTTTACTAACAAAAATAGGATCGGCTATAAGCTTACCTTCATTCAAAAGTGTATTTATGGCATTTTGGTTTTGAAAAGTCCATAGGATTGTTGAATCTATAGATGTATTTAAGTTTGATTGTTTATAAAATTGTTTTTTCATCTTTCTCTCCATTTTCTTTTTTATTTTATAAGAGTTTAAGATAAGTACAAAGTGCATTATATTTTTATCTTTATTAAGAGTTGGAAAAATCCATTAAAGAATAGAAGAGTTTGTTTGCAATTACAAAAAATGATTCTTATAATCATTTAAAAATAACAGAAGTATTTGTTCTAATAAAGAATGAATTTTGCTTTAAGAATGGGAAAGGATAGCCATGCAAAATAAAATTATTGTTATGTTTCAAAAAGATTTTCGTTTATATGATAACCCAGCTCTATTTGAGGCTGTTCAGTCTGGTGAGGTTCTTCCTGTATATATACAAGATGAAACTTTTTCAATAGGAAGTGCGTCAAAGTGGTGGTTGCACCATGCTGTAATAGATGTAAAGAAGCAACTTGAGGCATTGGGCTCTACTTTAATAATTCGTAAAGGACGTACGGAGGAAGAAATACTTTCTCTCATAGAGCAATTAGATATAACGGCTGTATATTGGAATATTTGTTATGATCCGGACAGATTACAATCTAATCAAAAAATGAAAATGATGTTAGAGGATAAAGGTATTATCTGTAAAGAATTTAATTCGCATTTATTATTAGAACCGTGGATTATTAAAAAGAAAGATAACACTGAATATAAGGTGTTTACGCCTTTTTACAATGCATTTCAAAAGCAGGTAATACCTAAACCTTTTAGCAGAGTGCAGAGTATAAAGTGGGGAAACTCTTTACCAGCAAGCTTATCTGTTTCAGAATTACAATTGTTGCCGATTATACCGTGGACATCTCATATGGAAGTAATATGGGATCCGACAGAAGAAGGGGCATATAAAACATTCAAGAAATTTTTCTCTCGTAAATTAGTCTCTTATAGTGAAGGAAGAGATTTTCCAGGTCAAAATGTCCATTCGATGTTGGCACCGTATCTTTCATTTGGTCAAATATCAGTAAAGCTAATGTTTCATTACTTAATAAATAAAAGTACCGAAAGACAATGTAGTCTTTTTGAAAAACAAGTTAATAGCTTTATACGTCAATTAATTTGGCGAGAGTTTTCTTATTATTTACTATACCATTATCCATTTACAGTATATAAACCTCTTAATAAGAGCTTTGAACATTTTCCGTGGAATAAGGAAGAGGAGTTATTAAGAGTATGGCAAAAGGGGAAAACGGGTTATCCGTTTATTGATGCGGGAATGCGAGAACTATGGCAAACAGGTTTTATGCATAACCGGGCAAGAATGGCTGTAGCCTCTTTTCTTGTAAAGCATTTGTTAATTCCGTGGCAAGAAGGAGCAAAATGGTTTATGGATACACTACTAGATGCTGATATTGCAAATAATACAATGGGATGGCAATGGGTTGCTGGAAGCGGAGCAGATGCATCACCGTACTTTCGTATTTTTAACCCAATCACACAAGGAGAAAAGTTTGATAAAAATGGAGAATATATAAGAAGATGGGTACCAGAATTAAGAGATATCCCAAACAAATATATACATAAGCCTTGGGAAGCACCTGAGCATATTTTACAAAAATCCAATATAAAACTTGGGGATACATATCCTTTTCCGATTGTTGATCATAAGGCAGCACGGGAGAGAGCCCTTTGTGCATATAAAAGTATGAAAGAATTTGTATGAAATAGGTTAAACAATATGTATTTTGAATTTTAATATTAGAATTTTATCCATTACAAGGACATACTAATCATATAAAGTTTCTATAATCTTCTAGTAAAAAGGAGAATGTTTATGAAAAAATCTAGTATTATAGTATTTTTACTAACATATGGTTTGTTTTATGTTTCTAGTGTTTTATTCCCTATTGATCGTACTTGGTATGATGCGTTAGAAAAGCCGTCTTGGACACCATCTGGTATGACAATCGGAATAATATGGGCTGTATTATTTGGACTTATTGCATTATCAGTTGCAATTATTTACAACAACTATGGATTCAAGTCAAAAACATTTTGGTTTTTATTCCTTTTAAATTATATATGTAATCAAGCGTTCAGCTACTTTCAATTTAGTGAAAAAAATGTATTTTTAGCAACAGTAGATTGTTTACTAGTCGCTATTACTACGTTACTTCTCATTATGTTTTCTTCCAATTTATCTAAAGTATCGGCATGGTTGCTAATCCCATATTTTTTATGGTCTGCATTTGCTACATATTTATCTTGGACAATTTATAGTATAAATTAAAGACGTAAATGAAAACTTGAGCACAATGAAAATGCTCGAGTTTTTATGTTTATTAATGATAATCTAAAGTATAGAATATACACATCTTAGGGAGGTCATATGTGTGAAGAAATGGATAAAAATTGTTCTGTACTCTGTATTAGGTATTTTAATGATCGGAAGTATTACTTTTTTAACTTGGTCTCAGTTTACTTATAAACCAACGAAAGAGGCTTTGTCTTTAGTAGATGATAAAAAAGATGAAGATTATATAGTTTTTGGAGAGAAAGATGCAAAAATAGGAGTTATTTTTTATCAAGGAGCTAAAGTAGAAGCCGAGGCTTATAGTTACTTAGGAGAAGCTCTTGCAAAAGATGGGCATTTTGTAGTAATGCCTAAGTTACCATTAAATTTAGCGATATTTGGAATAAATGAGGTAGACAGTGTAATTGAACAGTATCCGGAAGTTCAAAAATGGTATGTTGCAGGGCATTCAATGGGAGGAGCTATGATTTCTAGGTATGCCTTTCAACATGAAGAAAAGGTAGACGGGATTATTTTCTTAGGTTCGTATCCTGCAGATGACTTCTCTACTAAGTCGATTCCGATGTTATCAATTTACGGGGAAGTAGATGCTTTAGCAACTGTAGAAAAAATAGAGAACAATAAAAAGTTCATGTCAAAGAATACAACTATGCACATGATAAAAGGGGGCAATCATGCTCATTTTGGCATGTATGGTGAGCAAAAAGGTGATAATGCGAGTTTAATTACGGCAAAAGCACAACGAGATGAAACAGTGAAAGTAATTGAAGAATGGTTATTGAAACAATGATAACGAATTTAATAAATCTACCGAAAGAATTATCCAAACGGTAGATGGGAGAGAGAATAAAGAGCCAAATCGTATGAATTGGCTCTTTTATTTATTTGCTATCTCCAATTGTCCCCTTATTTTCTCCGGAATATCCTCTTTAGAAATAATATCGTAAGAATACACATACTTTCCTTTCACATGAATTTTTAAGTAAGTTTTTCTTATAAAATCATTAGGCGTGTTCGTTCCAACATTATATTCTTTTTCATTGCTTAATTCATCAACAGCTTTTAGTGAGTACATAGCTTTTCCTTTTTGATGATAATCCGGAACACCATATCCTTTCGCAACGGCATATACATTTTTTTCTTCAGCAATCGGATTAAATCTGTCTAAATCCCCGCGTAATATGAAAGGTAGTAAGTATATAGGAAGGCCTATTCCTAATATGCAAATTACAAATTTTCTCATTATCGTTTCTCCTCTTGTTCATTTACATGCTTCAGTATAGAAAAAAATTCTTATAAATATAGAGGGAAATTCCTTAAAGTTTTCTTAATAAAGTTTCACCATGTGAAAAAAACTAACTTGAGCATTAAGCTTGCGGAATGAATAACCAAATAACTTTTTTCTTTATTTTTTGATATTTCTTAAGAACCTATCAAGAAATAAGTGAGTTTTAGGATTTAGAATAAATGTATCTTACAGTAATAAGAGAATTATCTAAAAAAATTAGAGTGAGAACAATTAAAGAAAGCATCTAGTGGATTGCTTTTTTCTTTTAGAATAGAGAATCACATGGGTCAGTTACATGTAATGCAGCGCTGCGCTTCTATGTCACTGAAAAATCCAATGATAAAAAAAGAGGGGGAAGGCATTTTTTATTGAAGTTTGTTAATGATAGATTTTTAACTAGTTAGGGGGGATCGTAAAATAGATTATTAATCTCTTTAATAATTTTTATTTTCCTTATAGTTGGCATGTTCTATTAGAAATTTTAAATTTTGGAAGGAGAATCAATAATTATGGGTAAGAAAAGAAGAATAAGTAATAAGTTATTACTTGTCAGTGCAATTTTTACAATAGCAATTCCTTCAGTCTCATATGCGGAGGAAGTAATTTCACCTGAAAATTTTACGAGTTCTTCAAGTTTGTATGAGGGACGGAATACGGAAATATTGAAAACAAGCTTATATCCTGATACATATAATTATCCGTTTAACTACCAATTTAGTTCGAAATTAAAGGAAGCAAACACAACTATAAAAAAAGTAGACAATAGTGATGATGAAAATCCTATTATATCTACTACTCTTTCATTTATTCGCCATATGAATAGTGAAGATTATAAATCTGCATTTGATTTAACCTCAAGGTCATTACAGAAAATAATATCCGAAGAATGGCTGAAAAGCTATTGGGAGGGACTCCCAGTGCAATTACAAGCAGGTTCTTTTATAGAAATTGGAGAGGTTACACAAAAAGAGACAAATCCTGTTCATACAAATGTGGAGATTCAATTAGTTTTTGAAAAAATGACTGTACCTTTACTAATTAAACTAGATCCATCTGGAAAAATAGACGATTTTCAACTAAGCATGTCGTTTAGTCCTGTTGCAGAGCGTCCATCATATAGTAAGCCTGAGTCATTTGTTGATAAAGAAGTAGTAGTTGGAAGTGGTGCATTTCCATTACCAGGAACATTGTCGGTTCCGAAAGGAAAGGGGCCTTTTCCAGCGGTTATTCTTGTTCAAGGATCAGGAGCAACTGATCAGGATGAAACAGCGTTTGCTTTAAAACCATTTCGCGATTTAGCTGAAGGTCTTGCATCGAAGGGAATTGCTGTCCTTCGCTATAATAAAAGAACGTATGAACATGGGTTGAAAACACAATTCAGTCCCTTTTATACAGTTGATAAAGAGACAACAGATGATGCTCTTCTTGTAACTCAATTTCTTAAAAATGAGCCTCTAATAAATAAGAATCAAATATATATTCTTGGTCATAGTCAAGGTGGAATGATGCTTCCGAAAATGATTGAAAAAGACCAAAATAAAAATATTGCTGGAGCAATTGTAATGGGAGGGCCAGCTCGTACGATCCAAGACGTTGTTTTAGATCAATTTGAGTACCTTTTCTCTATTGGAGCAATGAACCTGGATCAATATAAATTCTACAAATCGCAATTTGAATTATTAAATGATCCCAATTTCTCTGGTCAGAATCCCCCAAAAGATTTTTACTTAGGGTCAGCAGTATTTTGGGATTCTATACGGAAAATTAAAGCGGCAGAAATGTCAAAAGAACAAAAGACACCGCTTCTTATTATTCAAGGAGAAAGAGACTATCAAGTTCAATCAAAAATTGAAATTCCTCTTTGGAAAGAACAATTAAAAGAACGAGATAACGTAGATTATCGACTATATCCAAAGTTAAATCATTTCTTTACAGAGGGTGATGGGGAAATAAGTAAGCCAGATGAATATTATAGTCCTGCTAATATCCCTGAGTATGTTATAAATGATATTGCTGCTTGGGTGCAAGGCAGATCGCAATTAAATTAGCAACCATATGTTTTAATAAGGACTTTCTTTCCGTAATCAAAATAGAAATATTTTGATTAGGTTGTATGTTTTTTTTAAGCACTCTTTGAAAAGGAGTGCTTTTTTATTTTGCTATGATTTCTATAAAACAATGGGCTTACCTTCCAAACAAATCGTTATTTGGAGCGCTTTTATCAAAGCAAAGTGCTTGTGACATTTCTTTGATATTAAAAACATGAATAACCTATTTTGTAAAATTTTTTGAAAATTTAGGTTTAACATCTTTAAAATAGGTGTATTACATATTACATAACAACTAAATAAAAAAATAAAAAATCTAAAGGAGGAAAGATACGATGCATATGAATGAAAGAAAAACGGTAGTTTATGAATATCAAAATGAACAGGAAGTAGTTATGAAAGTAAAAGAGCTAGAATTGCAAGGGGTTCGCCACGATGACATTTATGTTTTAGCACACGAAAAACATATAACAAAAAGGATTGCGGATGATACAAACACAAATACGATTGGAGTAAAAGAACAAGGATTGGGAACAAGTATTATCAACTTTTTCTCCAAAAAAGGGGACGAACTTCGAAATCAAATGGAAGAAATGGGGTTGTCGAAGGAGGAAGCTAACTTATATGAAGAAAAACTAGATCAAGGGAAGATTTTACTCCTAGTAACAGCTGAAGTACCAATGGCGAATGCTAGGCAGCCGCAAAACTATCATTCTCTGTAATAGATTGCAACATCTGATAAATAGGTAAGGGAATTATTTTAGTTTGTAGCATGGAAGAAAATAAAAATAGAAAAGGATGAGAAAAATGAAACATACAATATTTAAATATGCTGTGATTGGAATTACGACCGGAGTCATAGTCTCCCTATTAAAAAAAGAAAATCGGAAAGCTATACAAACAAAAGGAAAAAGCGTAAAAGAAAAACTACAAGAAGGAAACATAAAGGAAACATTGGAGAAGGTAACTGAGACAAGTAAACAATTTTCTGTAACTGCAGCTAATGTTGCAAAACAAACATTACCACAACTGCTTACAGCCACACCAGTTGTCATTTCTACCATTAAAGACTTAACAGAAAACGAAAATAATAAAAAGAAAACAGGTGAAAAGGATTACGAAATAAATGAAAATAGTAAGAACTTAGACGGGGAAAAAACGAAAAATGAAAAGAAATATGTGAAAGAAGGGAAAGAAGAGAGTGCCTAGATTTAATTCTAAAAATAGAAAGTGAGGAAAAAAGTATGAAATCTCTGTATGCAATTGATGTAGGAATTGGCTTTACCAAAAGGGCATATCGACAGGATGTAGATTCTGAGATGACAATCAAGAGTGAAGCTTCCACACTAGCCCCTGTACCTAATCATGCTGAAAGTGAAGATTTAACAAAGGTAAGTTTTATAGACTTAGATTTTGCATACTACATGGGAAATGAAGCACATCAATCTGACGCTTCGTTTCTTCCTCCATTTGACGAAGAAATAGAAAATTATTATGAAAGCGAACGATTTAAACAACAAATATTTGGTTGCATTGCAAAGGATTATAAAGAAAATGTCGTGTTACCTCTAGTTGTTACCGGCCTCCCCGTTACTTGTTTTGGTAGTCAGCATGAGCAATTAAGACGTGCGCTAAAAAAAGAAACTTCCGTACAAATTGATGGGAAATTTATTCATATTACGGTGGAAAATGCTTTGATTCTTCAGCAACCGGTCGCTTTACATGCCTATTTCTTAAAAGAGGGAATCATTCAGGAACGAGATCGCATCTTAATTATTGATGGCGGATTTCGTACCGTAGAAATGACAGATATGAAACAGAATGTCATTTTAAATCATTATGAGGCGGAACTAGGGTGTAGCAAGCCTTTGAGAAATATTAAGAATATCGTGCAGAATCATGAGGGTGAAAGTAATCAATTGCATATTAACGACATGCCAAACATATTAGAAAAAGGATATGAATGTCGAGAAGAAAATCATGAGGCAAGTCAGGTTCATACTTTGATTCAAAAAGAGTTGGATGCACACTTCCAAGACGTCATGCGTGTATTACAAGAACAATTTAAGTTAGAACAGTATAACACTATTATTTGGACAGGAGGAATAGTAGATCTCCACAAAAAACGAATTGAAAAAATGCAAAGTGAAATTTCTTCTTTCCGTATGGTAGACGCTTCGAAAGAGGCTGCACTCCATGGATACTACATTATTGGGAGTCAAGTATTTGAGGACATCACCAATAAATCTGCATATGAATCCAAATTATAATAACGAATGAAATGGAGTTCGTTGAATAGACGTGCCAAATTATGTAGCTTCTTTTCCACATATAATAAATTCTTTATAAGAAAAGATAAAAAGTGCTTGTATAGAGGAAATGTTTAAAATTGAAAATAAAAATAACTAATATATAGGGGGTCTTCCTTTTAAAAGAATAAGACCTCCTATGTTATTTATTTTGTAATTTAGATGATCTAAAAACTCTTCCTCCAAGACATGAATACCTACATACAAATTTCGTATTACGGATATGATTCGATCAAACATAAAACTATTTAGAAAGGAAGAATAATATGGAATGCATAAAAATGACGAAATGGAGTTGGTATCATGTGAAAACTAGTGAGCTTGAAAAACTTTCTTCTATAATCCCTCGTGATGTAACATCTTATTTCGCTCAATTTGTAAAGAAAATAAGTTCTCCTTGTGAAAATGGATTATATGTTTATACGTTATCACCAAGTCAAACTTGTGTATATGGTTCGTTTTTATATGATCAAGATAAAAAGGACGCCAAAATTCAAAAATTTCTTCATTATTTCGTAGCTGATGGAATACTGATAACAGTTCAGGAAAAAGAGGAAGAGGATTTCCAAAAATTAATACATAATTTCCCTATGGGTACAAAAAATTGTAATAGTTCCGCTGAAGGATTATGTGCTATCTTATCAATGTTTATATCTCATTATTTGCGAAAGGTTGACTACTTTGAAAACAATTTCAGAAATGTATTATGGGATTTTTATCATCATAATAACATAGCAGTTTTAGAAAGGATTTATCATATTCGTCATGAATTATTTATGAACACACATGTGTTTCGCTTAATACAAGAAGTGTTACAAGGCCTAAAAGAAGCTTGGTTAGAAAAACTAACAAACACCCTTTGTTATAAACAAACATACGTAAAATTAGAGCGTGGATTACAACTTGTTAAAGAGTACCAAGAAGAATTAGACACGATGATTCATTTACAAGAAGTTGTTTCTTCTCATCGTGGGAATGAAATTATGAAAGCTCTTACTGTATTAACTGCTGTGAGTACGCCTTTGACAGCCTTAGGAGCATTATGGGGTATGAATTTTAAATACATGCCTGAACTAGAATGGAAATATAGCTATTTAATCGCTCTCTTATTTATTATTTTCACAACAGCGGGTATGTATATGCGATTCAAAGGATGGACAGGTGACTTATTACGAGTAAAGAAAAAGAAATCTTTTTTTAAATCTAATTAATCCTGTTTATAAAAAATATGATAGATATATGGTTTGTAATATTTATTAATTGAGATAGCACCATATCCCCATCAAGTTAAAGTTTTGATGTCCTCGCAATGATAAAAATGGTGAATATTTATATGAAAGATTAGAGCTCTCCTTCCTGTAGGAGAGCTCTAATCTTTATTTAAAAACTATATCATATACTCTGAAATTTGTCCGGATTCAATTTAGAATATGGCAAAAGAGAACTTGCGATTAAAAACAAGCTCTCTTTAAAAGAAATAACGTAATTGAGATACTTATATAGTAACAATTGTTTTCTTCTAATTCCATATGTCATATGTTGAGAAATAAATTATAAATGGATTGATAAAGCTAAAATGAATGATTGACATAATATTTTGACGATAATATAATGAATCTCGAATTCAAGATAACTTGTAAAGGATTGGTAATTATGAGCGTGATTAACGATGAGAGCTTATCTTTAAAGTTATTTGTTATATTATCAAGGGCAATACAGTCAATTACTAAGCGTATTGAAGAGGATATAAAAAGTTATGGACTTAATCCAACTGAATTTGCAGTGCTTGAGCTACTGTATAGTAAAGGCGATCAGCCTATACAAAAAATTGGAGACAAAATATTACTTGCAAGTAGTAGTATCACGTATGTAGTGGATAAGTTGGAAAAGAAGAGGTTCTTAATACGAAAACCATGTCCTAAAGACCGCCGTGTCACGTATGCGTCAATTACTTCAGAAGGTATTGAACTAATGGATATTATTTTTCCACAGCATAAAGAGGCGATTCAGCAAATATTTGGTGGTTTGGACTATACTGAGAAAAAAATGATAATCGAAAAGTTGAAAAAATTAGGGTATTATGCACTCGAACTATAAATCTTTAGAAAT
Source organism: Bacillus cereus group sp. MYBK95-2 (assembly GCF_051915225.1). Classification (NCBI taxonomy): domain Bacteria; kingdom Bacillati; phylum Bacillota; class Bacilli; order Caryophanales; family Bacillaceae; genus Bacillus; species Bacillus cereus group sp. MYBK95-2. The sequence continues at coordinate 452,133 of NZ_JBQAEH010000003.1, forward strand.
ATATCTCGAATTAGTAATGTCCTAATTAAATATAATTTAAATAAATAGGAGGAAAAATTAATAAATGGTAGTAAATTTATTATAATACAAAATGAATAAAGCGTGTAATTTCAATCGGTATAATATGAAATAAAGTTGTTATGTTAATGTATACATATCGTCCTTTAAATTATAAATCTTTCATAAAGCGGAGAGTGGGTATCAAGAATGGAATTACGTCATTTAGAGTATTTTATTCAAGTTTGTAATAATAATAGTTTTACTAAAGCTGCGGAAGTTCTAGGTATTTCACAGCCGACTTTAAGTCAACAAATACGAGTTTTAGAAGGTGAACTTGATACACCCTTGTTTCATCGAGTTGGAAGAGGTATCAAAATGACAGAAGCGGGTAAGCTGCTATTTGATAAAGGAAAATTTATCATGCAACAATTTGATGACGTTTATAATGAAATTTTTGAATTAAAGGGTGTAAAAAGAGGTGTGATTACTATAGGAGGTTTATTAGAGGATCTCACTTATTTAACACCTTATATTATGAAGTTTCAACAACATTATCCCAACATTGTAGTAAAGATTATAGAATCCGAAGTTGCTGTAAATCAAATCGTTGACAAAAATATTGATTTCGGGATTACACGTAGTGCTCAAATTCCAGACACATTAACAAACACCCTTTTGTATAGTGAAGAGCTCGTCCTTGTAATTCCAAAAAATCATCCTTTGAATGAAAAATCATTTGTTTCTTTTCGAGAATTAGTAGGGCTCAGTAGAGTAATGGTTTCATGTAGTTGTCGTGAATCTATTAAGATATATTGTGAGAGTTTAGGGTTATCTTTATCTGAAGCAAATATAGAAACAAAATCTTCTATTTCTCTATTGAGCCTTGTATACAATGGACATGGTGTTGCCATAATACCTCTTTCACTGGTTAACTTTGTTAATAATGATACTTTGAGCATAGTTCGTATTACTGATCCAACACCAAGTCAAGATATTAATCTTATACACTTTGATGATAAATTTTTAAGTTTTGCAGCACGCATCTTTATGCAGAAGTTAAATGATTCTCAAAAAGTATCAGTGTAATAGAAATAATAATGATCCTAGTGTAACAATTGAAAAAATTAAAATCTATATTAAAGTCGAAGGACAGTGGATTTATATGTGTGGTGTAGTCTATCAAAAAGGGGGATACCATTGACTTTTAATTAAGGAAAAAAGGACAGACTTTGCAAGGAGAGAAGGCTATCAAAAACAAGTTAAGTTAATCAATCAATTCTTCGGTCTTATCGCATAGTAACAGATTCCATGTAGGGATATACACTGCTATTTTGAATTTATATATCCTTATTGTAGAAAGAAAACCACCGGCATTATACCGGTGGTTTTGATTTAGAAAGCAAAGCAAGTACAACCAATACCCCATTTAGTTCCATCTTTTCCTATTACGGTATGAGTGTGTTGATGGAGAGGGTTACTACAACTATGTAACTTGTTATCATGGGAATCGTGAGAAAGTATAGTGTTGGCTAGGTTAGCACCACCATAACCATAAACGCCCGTCGGTGACCAATCAGGTGATGCTGGCGGCAATTCAGGTGATAAGTTTTTAAATTCATTATTTCCATAAACAACCTGCCCACCCATAATGGTGAGCAATGATTCAAGGTCTTTGATTTCTTCTTCCGGCACAGTAAAGTAGTCAGCAGACAATACAGCAATATCAGCAAACTGACCTACTGCCAGGGTTCCTTTTTTACCTTCATCGCCAGAGAACCACGCACTTCCTTTTGAATATAATTCCAGGGCTACTTTTCTATCAAGTTTATTTTTTTCATCGTATATGGAAAGCCCACCAATGGTTTTTCCAGCAACCATCCAGTAAAGAGCAACCCAAGGGTTATAGCTGGAAACCCTGGTTGCATCACTACCGGCGCCAACAGGTATACCAAGGTCTAACATACGATAAATCGGAGGAGTATGCTTTGCAGCTTCCTTTCCGTATAAGTCAACAAAGTATTCACCTTGAAAAGCCATGCGGTCTTGGATGGCAATACCGCCATTTAAAGCCTTAACACGTTCCATACTACGATCTGAGATTGTTTCTGCATGATCAAACCACCAGCGTAGCCCATTAAAAGGAATTTCTCTGTTAACTTCCTCAAATACATTTAAGAAACGTGTGATTGACTCGTCATAAGTTGCATGTAAACGGAATGGCCAACGGTTTTCCACCAATAGAGAAATTACTTTCTTTAAGTCGGCTTCCATTACTGTAGCTAGTTCGGGCCGTGGCATTTGAAATTTTTCAAAATCGGCTGCCGAGAATACTAACATTTCTCCGGCACCATTCATTTTATACTTATCATTTCCTTGACCGGGAGAAACAATTTTTGCCCATGAAGCAAAGTCTTCATATTCATGATTAGGATTTTGCGTAAATAGATTATAAGCAATACGCAAAGTTAATTGTTCCTTCTCGGCTAAATGTTCAACAACTTTGTAGTCATCAGGGTAATTTTGGAAACCACCACCTGCGTCGATGGCACTTGTAATACCTAATCTATTTAATTCACGCATAAAATGGCGAGTTGAGTTAATCTGGTCGTCAAGATTAAGTACTGGAGCTTTACCCAAACTTGAATAAAGAATAGAAGCGTTAGGGTTAGCAATTAAAAGGCCCGTTGGATTACCTCTTTTATCCCGCTGAATTAAACAGCCTGGAGGGTCTGGGGTATCTTTCGTGTATCCCAGTGCACGTAGCCCTGCACGATTTACAAGTGCTCTATCGTAAAGATGTAGCACAAAGACAGGCGTGTCTTCAGAAACAGCATTAATCTCTTCTAATGTTGGCATCCGTCTCTCTTTAAATTGAAATTCAGACCAACCTCCAACTACTCTTACCCACTGAGGAGCAGGTGTACGCCTTGCCTGTTCTTTGAGCATTTCTAGAGCAATAAAAAGTGATGGCACGCCTTCCCAACGTAATTCCATATTATAATGCAGACCACCACGAATCACGTGTATATGGGAGTCATTCAGGCCTGGAATAGCTCTCTTTCTTTTAAGGTCTATTTTTTTTGTTTTTTCCGTGGCACTATTAAGAAGCTCATCTCCACCTACTGCAGTGACTAAACCATCAGTTATGGCGATAGCAGATACCTCAGGCTGAGAAGGGTCAAGGGTAGTAATTTTTCCGTTATATAAAATCATATCCGGTAAATTCATGTTCACACCTCGTCTACTTTCTATTATTTTGTAACCATGGATGAAATAATTTACCGAAAATCGGCATGACTACCCATGATAGCAAGGACACTATACATACAGAAACAAAAAAAGCTGATATAATAGGATTCATATGTTTTATAATAGGTCCTATCACTTTAGGAACTAACATGCTAAGAGGCCATACACCCAGAAGGGTAACGATAGACATTTTCCATTTTGGCGGTGGAACTGGCGTTTTCGGAGTAACAAACCAATAAGCCAAACTGCTTTCAGTTTTGTAAGTTGGATTAGTGGCTTGAAATTGCTCCGCCGTTTTTAACAAATCCCGGCGAACATCTGATTCTTGCCAAGTACGTAGATGCTCATACGTATCAAAGCGAAAAATAACAGTATACTCTCTGGATTCGTTACTTGGGACTATTAGATTTACACCTAAATGTCCTGGGAATTTAGTAGCCGCAGCCTCAATTTCATGTCTCCATGTTTCAAACTGTTTTTCTCTACCTTCTTGAATTTCCCATGTAACAATCGTTGTTACTGGATTGCCGGCATCCATCGTGTTCCCTGTATAAGTCTCTTCGACAGCTACTCCTTCTTGTTTCATATTTTCCTGCTTGGAAGCGCGCCATGCACCATAGTATATGCGTATTCTACACCTTGACCATAAGCACCAGTGTGTTCCTTTACAATCTCCATTACAGCATCATAAGTGTCTTTGTGTGCCCAGTCACGTTGGTATTCAAGTAAAACTTGAATTGCTGTCACTGGAATTGCACCAGCTTGTTCTACACGACGCATAGCAGCGTTATGTGCTGTCAAACTAGTACCACCTGAAGCATCATCAACTGCATATACCTCATAGCCAGCTTTAATTGCTTCAAGCACAGGGAATGCAAGGCAAACTTCAGTCCAAAGTGCTGCAAATATTAATTTCTTTCTACCGGTTGCTTTAACTGCCTCAACAAATTTCGGATCTTCCCAAGAGTTCATTGAACTACGTTCTATAATTTCATGGTTTGGGAATATATCAAGAATTTGTGGCCAAAAATAACCAGAAAAGCTGCGTGTTTCAACTGTAGTAAGAATAGTAGGTACGTTAAAAGTTTTTGCTGATTTAGCAAGTAGCATAACGTTATTAATCAATGTTTGTCTATCAATACTTGCAACTCCAAAAGTCATTTGAGGTTGAAAATCAATTAAAATTAAGGCACTGTTCTCCGGATTTAACAATTCTAAATTACTCATAATAAAACGCTCCTTTTTCAATTGTTTATTGAAAGTAATGTATCTTCTGTCAATTGAAACTCTACTATACTTTTTAATTTAAATTTAGTGCTGATTTAATCAGCACTAAATTTATACTATCTACTTTAAAAAAGGTGATTTAAAGCTATTTCCTTGAGATACATTTATGCATTTTGTTTACTAAGATCTCGCTGAGCTCCTCTATAGCTTCCAATTATATTTTGATAGCCTGGAAGATTGCTAGCAAGCAAATTGCCAAAACCTTCGACATCGTTGCGCCAATCGCGTTGTAATTCGCAAGCTACGCTAAACCAGTTCATAAGTTGCACGCCACTATGTGCCATACGTGTATTGGCAGCATCTGCAACTTGTTTATTGAAAGTTCCTGAAGCATCAGTAACAGCAAATACTTCATATCCAGCTTTTATAGCGGAAAGTGCCGGGAAAGCAACACAAACGTCCGTAACTACGCCTGCGATGATAAGTTGTTTTTTTCCAGTTTCTTCGATTGCTTTTACAAAATCATCATTATCCCATGCGTTAATTTGTCCAGGTCGAGCTATTTTTGGTGCATGAGGAAAGAGATCAACCAATTCTTGCATTAAAGGTCCATTAGGCCCGTTTTCAAAACTTGTTGTTAAAATAACTGGTAAATTAAAAAACTTAGCAGTATGAGCAAGAGCTAAAACATTGTTCTTGAATTCATCAACACCATAGTCACGTACTAGTCCGGACATAAGACCAGTTTGATGATCTACTAAAAGCACAACAGCATCATCTTTGTTAATACGAGAATAGAGATCAGTCATTATGTATTCCTCCTAAAAATTAAGTAATCGAAGAAAGTTTAAATAGTCGGATACTATCATAAGTTTCTTCGTTTATAACTAAGCTGACCAATAATATTGGTTATAGCAGCATTCACAGAACATGAAGTGCTATACAAATTTATAGTATTTGAAAACTGATTCGTTAATCAATTCTAAATTATCTATAATTCGTATAGGTCGTAACTATAGTTGTTTTCACTATAAAATAGATTGGTTTTACCTATACATCCTATAGATAGAACGATATTGATAGTCACCTATTTTTGTTATTACAATTGAATAGGAGTAATGTTCAGTAATTATTTTATGATGCAAAAGGTATTAGAGAGGGGATTGTTCCAAAAGGAGAAAATGAATGCATTGGAACAATAGAGTTTCATACCTAGAATTCACAACATAAACGTGCATGAATAGGTTATGACATTCATCCAGATTATTGAAGAAAAGGATATGTATTGGAATATTTTTGGGAGGTAGAAGCATGGCTAAAATTACTGTAGGAACCGAAAAGCAAGAACCAATTGAGATATATTATGAGGATCATGGCACAGGAAAACCAGTTGTACTCATTCATGGTTGGCCGTTAAGTGGTCGATCTTGGGAATACCAAGTTCCCGCTCTTGTTGAGGCTGGATACAGAGTTATAACATATGATCGTCGAGGATTTGGACAATCATCTCAGCCGTGGGAAGGGTATGAATATGATACCTTTACTTCTGATTTACATCAACTATTAGAACATTTAGAGCTTCAAAATGTCACACTTGTTGGTTTTTCTATGGGTGGAGGCGAAGTAGCCCGGTATATTAGTACGTATGGAACAGATCGTATTGAAAAGGCTGTTTTTGCTGGGGCAGTTCCTCCGTATCTATACAAATCAGAGGATCATCCTGAAGGGGCCTTAGATGATGCAACAATTGAAGCATTCAAAAGTGGTGTGATAAATGACCGCCTTGCATTTCTTGATGAATTTACTAAGGGATTTTTCGCGGCTGGTAATCGAACAGATTTAGTTAGTGAGCCATTCCGTTTATATAATTGGGATATTGCAGCCAGTGCATCACCTAAAGGAACACTTGATTGTATTACCGCCTTTAGTAAGACAGATTTTAGAAAAGACTTGGAGAAGTTTAATATACCTACTCTTATTATTCACGGTGATTCTGATGCAACTGTACCATATGAATATAGTGGGAAATTAACACATGAAGCAATTCCTAATTCTAAAGTAGCCTTAATAAAGGGTGGTCCACATGGGCTAAATGCAACGCATGCTAAAGAATTTAATGAAGCACTCCTATTATTTTTAAAGGACTGATTACAACTATATAATTGTTAGTTGATAAATTATAAATAAGTAAAAAATAAAGCTTTATAAAAGATGCTCTTGGATAAATCCAGGAGCATCTTTTTAAATGGTGGTATTGATATGTTAGGTTGATAAATCTTCATTAGTTTCGAATTGAATATTCTTCTTAACAGCAAAAATTTATTGTTTAGAGTTTTTTAGGTCTTTTAGATGTATTGCTATATTACTATCAAGATAATATTTTGAATAATCCTCAAAACAAAGAAATGTACATTTTTTGAGGAAGAAATATCTTGTCAGAAAACAATAAAATCTTATTAATTTTTATAATTGGTAGAATTTTTATGGAAATAATTCTCTTAATATATTAAAATAACATCGTATTATGTCAGATTTTAATTAGGGGAGAGAAATTTTATGTTGAAAAAAATTATTCCAGTTGCTTTAGCATTAAGTACAGTTACTTTTACTAGTGTATTTGCTGCGCCTTCAATCCAAGCAAGTACAGAACAAAATCGCTACATAGATGTACAAATGCTCGGTATTAACGATTTTCATGGGCAAATAGACACTGTAAAAAAAATTAACAATAAAGATGCAGGGGGAATTGAGTACTTAGGGGCTTATTTACGTGATCGTGAAAAACAAAATCCAAATACATTAAAGGTACATGCTGGAGATGTTGTTGGAGCAAGTACTCCTGTTTCAGCATTATTACAAGACGAACCTACAATTGAATTTCTAAATGATTTGAAATTCGATGTTGGAACGATAGGAAATCATGAATTTGATGAAGGTGTTGAAGAAATGAACCGCCTTATTTATGGTGGATACCATGAGAAAACAGGAAATTTTAAAGGAGCAAAATTCCCATATGTTGCTGCAAATTTCTATAATAAATCCACCGGTCGTTTATTTTTACCACCATTCACTATAAAAAAGGTACAAGGAGTTCCTGTTGGCTTTATCGGAGTCGTAACAACGGATGTTCCTAACCTTGTTATGCCTACTATGCTAAAGAATGTAGAAATTACAGATGAAGTTGAAGCTATTAACAAATCCGTAAAGCAATTAAAAAAACTAGGCGTTAAATCTATCGTTGTTCTTGCACATAACGGAGGTATAACAGATGGGAACGGCGTAACAAATGGTGATATCGTCCGATTAGCAAATGAGACTGATCCAGAAGTCGATGTTATTTTTGGTGGCCATAGCCACACCTATGTAAATGGAACTGTTAATAATAAACTTGTCGTACAAGCAAATTCTTATGGTATGGCTTTTGCTGATGTTGATGTAAAGATTGATCGTAAGACACAAGATATTGTTGAGAAAAAAGCAGAAATTGTTACAACTTATCATGAAGGCATAGAGCCTGATAAAAAAATAAAGAAGAAGATGGAGAAATATCAAGCAAAAATCGCACCTCTTGTTAATGAAGTTGTAGGTAAGTCTATCGCTCCACTAGATCGCAAACAAAATATGGCTGGTGAATCTACTCTTGGAAATTTAGTTGCTGATGCTCAGCGTACAACAATGCAATCCCAAATTGCACTTATGAATCCTGGTGGTATTCGTAATGACTTAGATGCTGGTGATATTACATGGGGAGAGATATATGGTATTCAACCATTCGGAAATCAATTAATAAAAGTAAATTTAACAGGTCAAGACATTCGTGATATTTTAAATCAACAATGGCAAAAAGACATAACAAGAATGCTTCAAATTTCAGGTATCCAATACACTTGGGATGCGAACAAGCCTAATGGAGAAAAAGTAACAAGTATTCGCTTAACAAATGGAGAAGAAATTATTCCTTCTAAAACTTACAGCGTCGTTGCGAACGCATTTCTAGCTTCAGGTGGAGATGGATTTGTATCCTTTAAAAACGGTAAAGATGCTGAAACAGGACCAACTGATTTTGAAGCATTAGTAGATTATATAAAAAAATCAAAAGAACCAATTCAGTCTATTATTGATGGAAGAATTCAAAAGATAAATTAGTTTTTTATTAATCTCAAAAACAACTAGATTACCTGTGCGCTATACTCTTTAGTGTGCAGGTAATCTATTTTTTTGATTTGAAATAGTCTAACTGTGGCCAATGGGTATACCGTCTAGATGCAGAGTGCCGAAAAAAATGAAGTGAACAAAAAATAACCCCTAAATTAACTCTATGATAAAGAGACTACAAACAATCAAAATTTGGAACTTCATATTAACCATATATTAACTACGTTAATAATACATACTGAAATTGAATACTTTAGATAACATCATTTATAATGAATATCTGTACATTATAATGTTATGCAATGAGGAATTTACAATGCAATGAATTGAAGCTTATTTAGTTTTATATTCGTATAAGTGAATTAAGAATTTCTTAAGAACCTATTAAGAAATAAGTGAGTTTTAGGAACTAGAATAAATGTATCTTAACAGTAATAAGAAAATGAATGTTTTAAACGGAAGTTGGCAGAGTATGTCAAAAAGCTATAAGTAAATATTTCAGGAGGTTTTTTATGAAAAAGAAAATGATTATTGCAATTGTTGTTTCTGCTATAACAATGACTCATTTTGTAGGAAATACTTATGCAGATTCGAAAACAGAGGTTTCTGTTACAGCTCCCTATAATACAAATCAAATAGCGAAATGGTTAGAAGCACATGCAAAGCCTTTAAAAACAACTAATCCAACTGCATCTCTTAATGATTTGAAACCACTTAAGGATATGGTAGGTTCAGCTTCAATTGTAGGTTTAGGTGAAGCTACGCATGGGGCTCATGAAGTTTTTACGATGAAACACCGCATTGTTAAGTATTTAGTATCTGAAAAGGGCTTTACCAATCTAGTTTTAGAAGAGGGATGGGACAGGGCCTTGGAACTTGATCGATATGTTCTTACTGGTAAGGGAAACCCAAGCCAACATCTAACACCTGTATTTAAGACGAAAGAAATGCTAGATTTACTTGATTGGATTCGGCAATATAATGCTAATCCAAAACATAAATCGAAAGTACGTGTCATCGGGATGGACATTCAATCAGTAAACGAAAATGTTTATAATAATATAATAGAATATATTAAAGCGAATAATTCAAAACTGTTGCCTAGAGTAGAAGAGAAGATAAAAGGGCTTATTCCTGTAACAAAGGATATGAATACTTTTGAAAGCCTTACGAAAGAAGAAAAAGAAAAGTATGTTTTAGATGCTAAACAAATTAGTGCTTTATTAGAGGAAAATAAAAGTCATTTAAATGGGAAATCTAAAGAGTTCGTATGGATAAAGCAAAATGCTCGTATTATTGAACAGTTTACTACAATGTTAGCGACACCTCCTGATAAACCAGCGGATTTTTATTTGAAACATGATATTGCAATGTATGAAAATGCGAAGTGGACTGAAGAACATTTAGGAAAAACCATTGTATGGGGACATAATGGACACGTTTCGAAAACAAATATGCTTTCTTTTATATACCCTAAAGTAGCAGGGCAGCATTTAGCAGAATATTACGGAAAACGGTACGTATCTATTGGAACGTCAGTTTATGAAGGACAATACAATGTGAAGAATAGCAATGGTGAATTTGGCCCCTATGGAACATTAAAATCGGATAATCCAAACAGTTATAACTACATCTTTGGACAAGTTAAAAAAGATCAATTTTTTATTGATTTACGTAAGGCGAACGGCGTGACAAAAACTTGGTTAAACAAACAACATCCAATTTTCGCTGGAATAACTACCGAAGGGCCTGATATACCAAAAACTGTTGATATATCATTAGGTAAAGCGTTTGATATACTTGTTCAAATTCAAAAAGTGAGTCCATCTCAAGTACATCAATAAATTTAGAATCATGTGCCTTAATGACAAATTTCATAGTGTTTCATATAACACAATGAAATTTGTTTTATATAGCAAGAAGAATAATCGCATTAGAAAAAATCAGCAGTTTAACCTGTTAAGAGTAAAACGAATCTTACAATATGTAAAGCGCAAAAACACTGAAGCGAAAAGCATCGGTGTTTTTTACGCTTTCGGGCACAGATGCTACTTCAATCCTATTGTAGAAGTGATTTTGTATGTAAGGAATTTGTAAGGAATAGGTAAGAAAAAAGAGATTTTCATTGTGTAGGATAAAAATATAAGGAGGCATGAAGGGGGGAACAAGTACGGCCTACATATAAAACAAATAATCAGTAACAAGAGTGTTTTAAGGAAAAGAAGTAATTTCTATGGTTAATATGTATGTGGAAAAAGAGTGATTTAGAGATTGTTAGAACACAATGGTGTTTGTGAAAATAATGATTAGTACGTTGATTGCAAATTCAGTGTTGACTTTTATCATTGGGAGAGTTGATAGCTGTGTGGTTCGTATATGAGACAGCTATTAGCCATCAATACAATTTAAATAGAAGAGAGGAATTCTTTATGAAAACACGCAGTAAAATTACATGTGCAAGTCTAGCACTTTTAATAGGTGGAAGTTCCCTGTTATACATAACACCAACATCAGTTGTAAAAGCAGAACCTACGCAAAATGTATCTAGTTCGTTACAAACAAGTACGCAAAGCGATCGTACTTCCGTTAAGAAAGCAATGCGAGATGAACTGCAACTTGGATACCCGGGAATACTCGCTCAAATTTCTAAGGGTGGTAAAACTTGGAGTTATACGGCTGGGATAGCGGATCTGAGAACTAAGAAACCAATGAAAGCAGATTTTCGCTTTCGCATTGGCAGTGTGACGAAAACGTTCATTGCAACAGTTCTACTTCAATTATCTGGAGAGAACCGTTTGAATCTAGACGACTCCATTGAAAAATGGTTACCTGGCGTTATTCAAGGAAACGGATATGATGGTAACCAGATTACTATCCGTCAAATATTGAATCATACAAGTGGTATTGCTGATTATATAAATTCAAAAGACTTCGATATTACGGATATAAAAAAATCGTATACGGCTGAAGAATTTGTAAAGATGGGGATTTCACTTCCCCCAGACTTTGCCCCAGGAAAGGGTTGGTCTTATTCAAATACAGGATATGTAATACTAGGAATCCTTATTGAAAAAGTAACAGGAAACAGCTATGCGGAAGAGGTTGAAAATCGGATTATTGAACCGCTGGATTTGTCAAATACATTTCTACCTGGTAATTCAAGCGTGATTCCAGGCACCAAGCATGCCCGTGGCTACTTGCAACTAGACGGAGCGAGTGAGCTAAAAGATGTTACTTATATTAACCCAGGTAGCTCGGATGGAGATATGATTTCTACTGCTGACGACTTAAACAAATTCTTCTCTTGCTTACTAGGTGGCAAATTACTGAAGGAACAGCAGTTAAAACAAATGCTTACTACAGTTCCTACAAATAGAGAGGGAACCGGATATGGTCTTGGAATACTTGAAATTAAGCTTCCGAACGGTGTCTCGGTATGGGGACACAGGGGTGCCGTTCCAGGGTTTTCCACTTTTGCTGGTGGAACACTTGGAGGTAAACATACACTCGCTATCAATTCGAACAGTTTAAACCTTAATAACCCGGAAGTTTTTAAGAACATTTTACTTGCTGAATTTAGAAAGTAGGAAAAACGGATAAATTTTGTCATTTGTAATTTCCATCGGAATGGATTACCGCTTGAAAGAGTATAGAGGGATTAAGTATCTAGAAACAATCAAGCCAATCATGAAGAATGGCTAAGTAAAAGGATTTGTTTATACATTGGCCAATTAAAAGAGCAACAGATATAATGAGTGATTAGTATGTATCTAGTATTGCATTTGTATTGGTATCGTCACGGATTATAAATTTGTATAAGGTGCGAAGTTTAATTTAAGACTTCGCACTTTTGATGTTTAACAGCTTTTATTACGAAGCTATTAACAATAGAAAAAAGGAGAATGTAACTAGTTATGTGGATACTACTGTATGATTGGTGCAACAAATTGTGACTCTAACGTATTTGAAAGGCCTGATAAATTCAACGTTTATCGTCCTGACATTGATATTAAAAAGGCATTTAGTGGTACTGCAAGACATCTTGCTTTTGGATTAAGTATCTATAATTGTGTAGGAGCAGCATTTGCAAAATTAGAAATTGAAATAGATTCAACCATTAAAGATAATATTAGCAGGAAAAAATTGAGGGGCATTAAGGATTTTGTGAAGAAGACTTCAAAAATGAACTGAAATCTAATAAACAACGTAAAAGCTAAAAGATTTTCGCTGTGAGAACATCTCAAAATATTAAATTGATGGTAACTTTGTTGTAGCTCTTTAAACATACCTATATTAAAACCCAAATATCTCAGCATTAAATTGAGAAATTTGGGTTTTTCTAAAGGAATCAATTTTTTAAAAAATTTTTAGAAATTTAAACATAAAGTATTGTATACATGTAAGTATGATTAAAAATGAAAAGTTGTAAATGCTAAATTTAATTAAATACGCCTTGCTCTCTTTAACATTGGCCTGAATGAATAGTTTATAGGAGATTACACTGGCTAAAGATGCGATGATTGTTCCGAGCCCTCCAATATTTACTCCTAGTAATAAAGCTTTCCAATCAGAAGTAAAGTTTGATAGAAGAATTGAAGTAGGAAAATTGCTAATCAATTGACTCAAAAATATGGAACTAAAGAAGACTGAAGTATCTCCTCTTAAATTAGCGCGAGCAAATGTCTCCAGTGCATCCGAATGTGAAATGTTTCCGATGAAAATAAAAAAACAGACAAAGGTTATTAGAAGAAAGTAATCGATCTTAAATAGTAAGTTTCTATCTAACGTAAATGCTGCTATCAATGTGACTATTAGTGCAATGTAATAATTAATGACACCAAAAATAGATGCAATGATAGTGAGAAGTATTAAAATCCAGACGTTAGCTTTTTTTCGATTTTTCACGGTAATAACAGGTAGTTCTATTTTCAAATCTGTTTTTTGAAGTTTTTGAGTACATATAAATAACAAACTAATTCCAAGTACAGCTAAAAGCAGGATTGAACCTAAAAATGGGATGAGCTTAATTCCATAGTAAGAATATAGGTATAAATTTTGTGGGTTTCCCATAGGCATCAAGCTACTACCGATGTTTGCCGCAATTGTTTGCAAGATGATTGTATCCATCATGTTCATTTGTGTTTTTTTACTAATGACAAGTGTTATTGGTACAAAAGTGAGGAGAGCGACATCATTTGTTACAAACATGGAGCAAATAAAGCATAACAAAATTAGAATAATAGATATTGACCTGCTGTTATTGCATTTATTTAAAATGGCAACGGCAAGTTTGTCTAATATCTTTAGCTGTTCCAAGGCCTTAATGGCCACCATTAGATTAAATAAGCTAATTAACACTTCAAAGTTAATATATTCGATCTTTGGCGAATGTATTAAGCAGCTTACAATTGCTAGTATTAGTGAAATGGTAAGTACTAAATCTTTTTTTAAAAATCCGAATTTCATAAGGAGTCTTTTTTTATTTTGAACGAATACTATTTCTTTCACAATACACCACCTGTAATCTATGTTAGTAAATATACGTTTTTTGGGATAACTCGATATTGCTAGAAAAGAGGATGTCATAAGTTCCTAAATAAGAGTTTTGTAATGTTTCATCCCTTCAATAAAATCCTTTTTTGCTTAGTGTCTTTCATGTTGTAAATATGTGCAATATAGACGAATCCAGCTAGGGGGATTAATTGAGAAAACAAATGTTTTTTGTATGATACCATAAATAAATTAAATGCTTTATTTTTTTAATATTCTTATAATATTCTATTGATTCTTGATTTCAAATACTTTATAAGAAGTTCTAAAAGAGAAAAAGTATGCATGTTTTTTATGAAGAAAATAGAGGCTTGTCAAAGGTTAGGTAGAACAGAATCTGCGACGTTTGGATACTGTATAAAATTTACAAAATCTCAGTGTTTTTTAGATGGAAAAAACTTAAAATATTTTTTGTTTTTATAAAAATCTGTACTTTTTCGTAACATTCTGTACTTTTAATTATAAATTAAAGACAAGATTTTCTTAGTTGAATAGTGAAAGCGCTTTATAGAGTTTTTCGCGAAGTTTTTACCTAGCCTATTTTTGAGATTAGTAGTGAGAAAGGAGATATTTCCATGTTCTTGAGAAGATTAACAAAAAACCACTTAATCACTATTGATTATTATGATTTAAATCACCGGTAAACGAAACAAACATAGTAGTACAACAATGTTAGTGGATAAAAATATTAGTTTTGCAGAAAGGGGTAGAGCATCCGTTTGTATAATTGTTAAGTACTTCAAAATTTCAATTTTACGGTTACATGTTGTGATGTTTGCTTAAACAGGCCAATCCGATTCATATAGAAAATTTTTATCCTTGTTGTATTTGAATATGAAAGAGGTATTTATACCAGGAAATATAGGTGATTTTTATATAGATTATGATAGATAAATTTTGGTATGGAGTGATGATATGGAAAGGTTTTTTGTAGATTTAGTCGGATCAACAAATGATTTTTTATGGTCTAAATTGTTAATTATTATGCTTGTTATTTGCGGAATTTATTTTACATTTAAATTGAATTTTGTACAGTTTCGAATGTTAAAAGAGATGGTCCGTGTATTAATGGAGGGAAAAAGTGGTGCTAAAGATCAAGTTTCTCCTTTTCAAGCGTTTTGTATTGGTATGGCAGCCCGCGTTGGAACAGGGAATATTACAGGAATTGCGATTGCAATTGCATTAGGTGGTCCTGGAGCTGTATTTTGGATGTGGATTATTTCTATTATTAGCTCGGCCTCCAGTTTTGTCGAAAGCACATTAGCACAGATATATAAAGTAAAAGATAAAACTGGTTTCCGCGGTGGTCCATCCTATTATATGGAAAAAGGGTTGAATAAACGTTGGATGGGAGTATTATTCTCTATTTTAATCACAATTACTTTTGGTCTTGTATTCAATTCAGTACAATCAAATACAGTTACAATTGCTTTTCAAAACTCATTTGGTACAGATCGTCTAACAGTTGGGATAATCATGGCCATTGCTTTCGCTGCGATTATTTTTGGTGGTGTACAACGTATTGCAAAAATGGCTGAATACAAGGTGGTATTTTTAGCGGTATTATACATTGGAGTTGCATTATTTGTTGTAGTTACCAACATATCAAAAATGCCGGAAGTTCTTTCTCTTATTGTTCAAAACGCATTTGGTTTTAAACAAATAGCAGGCGGTTCAATTGGTGCAGCACTTATGAATGGAGTTAAACGTGGTTTATTTTCAAATGAAGCTGGTATGGGAAGTGCACCAAACGTTGCCGCAACAGCAACAACAAGTCATCCGGTGAAACAAGGACTGATTCAAGCATTTGGTGTATTAACGGATACACTGATCATTTGTACTAGCACTGCCTTTATTATTTTGCTGTCTGATGCATATAAACAACCGGGATTAAATGGTATTGCACTTACACAAGCAGCATTAAGTGAACACATAGGTCCTTGGGCATCGGGTTGTCTTGCTATCTTTGTTTTTTTATTTGGATTTGGTGCGTTAATTGGCAACTATTATTATGGTGAAACAAATATTCGCTTCTTACATACAAGTAAAGTGTGGTTAATGATATACAGAATAAGTGTGTTGGCTATGATTGTATTTGGTTCTGTTGCAAAGATTCAAATTGTATGGGATTTAGCGGACTTATTTATGGGCTTTATGGTTATTATTAATTTAATTGCTATTACCTTACTTTCAAAAGTAGCATTTGCGGCGTTACAAGATTATATAAACCAGAAAAAAGCTGGTAAAGATCCTATTTTTTATAAAGAAAACATTAAAGGGCTTGAAAATATTGAATGTTGGGATAGTTATGAGAAAACTTCAAAAAAGAAAAGTGTGTAATAAGAAGGATATTCAGACTGCAATATGTCTGAATATTTTTCTTGGTTCTAGTGCAAATATTATTGATTATAGTAAAGAAAAAATCATTCTATATAAAGTTAATAGTACGGGGGAATATGATTAAATGATAAAGGATTCTAGCGTTCAAGTTGAGAGTCAAGAAAAAGTTTGCTTAGATCAATGGGTAGCTCATTATCGAACGTATGCAGCTAAGGGACGAAGCGCCAGTTATATTCCTGCTCTGAGGGAAATAAATGTATCGCAGTTAGGTATTTGTATAGTAAAGCCAGATGGAACAATGATAAAATCAGGAGATTGGGAGATACCTTTCACATTACAAAGTATATCAAAAGTAATCGGTTTTATAGCCGCTTGTTTAAGTCGCGGTATTTCTTATGTATTAGAACGAGTTGACGTAGAGCCAACTGGAGATGCCTTTAATTCAATTATTCGTTTAGAGATACATAAACCAGGAAAACCTTTTAATCCTATGATCAATGCTGGAGCAATTACGATAGCTTCACTTTTGCCAGGGACATCGGTGCAAGAAAAATTAGAATCTCTATACGTATTAATTGAAAAAATGATAGAGAAGCGTCCCGCTATTAATGAAATAGTATTTCAATCAGAATGGGAAACGGCTCATCGTAATAGAGCATTAGCATACTATTTAAAGGAGAATGGTTTTCTAGAATCAGATGTGGAGGAGACACTAGAGGTTTACCTAAAACAATGTTCGATTGAAATAAATACAGAAGATATTGCCTTAATAGGGCTTATACTAGCACATGATGGATATCATCCTATTCGCAAAGAACAAGTGCTCCCTAAAGAAGTAGCTAGGTTAACAAAAGCTTTAATGCTTACTTGTGGAATGTACAATGCTTCCGGAAAATTTGCTGCTTTCATTGGATTACCAGCTAAGAGTGGGGTATCGGGCGGAATTATGACACTTGTTCCCTCAAAATCTAGGAAGGATTTATCGTTTCAAGATGGATGTGGTATTGGTATTTACGGACCAGCCATTGATGAGTATGGGAATAGTTTACCAGGAATTATGTTGTTAGAACA
This sequence comes from Bacillus cereus group sp. MYBK95-2, assembly GCF_051915225.1. Lineage (NCBI taxonomy): Bacteria > Bacillati > Bacillota > Bacilli > Caryophanales > Bacillaceae > Bacillus > Bacillus cereus group sp. MYBK95-2. The sequence continues at coordinate 469,725 of NZ_JBQAEH010000003.1, forward strand.
TATTGCAAAAGAATGGGATTTAAGTATATTTTAAAAAGGAGCACAGATATTTTGGTGTTAGAGCGAGTCCAAAAGTGTTCAGACCTTATATTGTGTCTGAACATTTTTGAGTTATAAAGTATCTTTCTAAAGTAGAAGGGTGTAATGAATACTCACAATCTATAATGCTTTCGTTTATATCTTATTTATCAGCTTTTGAAAAAAATAGAGTAAGTATTGTATTAATGCAAATAGGTTTGTATACTGACTGTTAGGCGAAAGTGAGAAGTGATTATTTTGAATCTTAGTAATTTAGTAAAAAAAGACATCTATATTCTCGTTTTAATGATACTTACAGTACCCTTAGTAGGTGAAATAAAGTCATTTCCTTTAAATGAAACATTTAGAATGAGCTTTGGCGCACCAACATTTTTCTTTTTTTTGTTATTGTTTCGACGAATTCCAGCATTTTTACCGGGTTTTTTAACAGCGATAGTCGTGGTAGTATTTCGTATCTCAATGGATGTCATTATAAAGGGAAATATGGATTGGCTAGCCGCTTTTCATACTCACTATCCTAGTTTTTTCTTTTATTTTACTTATTCGTATCTCTTTCATTTAGCAAAAATCAAACGTTTTTATCATCAACCACTAATGATTGGTTTTATTGGTTGCATGATTGAAATACTGTCAGACTGTGTGGAATTAATGATTCAATATTTCGTATTAAAAACATCGATCACATCCGAGGCAATAAATGAGATCATTGTTATCGCATGTTCCCATAGTTTTATAGTTCTAAGCTTTTTCAATATGATGAAATTGTATGAAGCACAATCAAGGGAGAGACATATAAAGAAGCAAAATGAACACATGCTCATGCTCATCTCTAATTTATATGAAGATGCTGTTCATTTAAAGAAAACATTACAAGATGCTGAGAATATAACAAAAAAATCCTATGATTTATATAAAACCTTAGACTCCTTTGAGCACAAACAGATGGATTTTCAGTTTGAGGATTTAAGGCAACAGGCATTACAAATTGCTGGTGAGGTCCATGACGTTAAAAAGGATAACCAACGTATTTTTGCGGGACTTTCAAAATTAATTTCTGATGAAAGTTTTACAGATTATATGTCTGTGCATGAACTAGTAAATATCATTATACGGGCAAATACGAAATATGCACGGTTGCTAGAGAAAGACATCCAATTTGTGTATAAAATTGATGGTGTGCATCCTCATTATCATATTTACACAATCTTATCTATTATAAATAATATCGTTACAAACGCTGTAGAAGCTATCCAAGGTATGGGAACCATCACAATTGACATTAATAAAGACCACCATTTTGTTGAATTTCAAATAGGCGATAATGGTCCTGGTATTTCTTCAAAATATAAAGATTCAATTTTTGAGCCTGGGTTTACTTCTAAATATGATGATTTAGGCAACCCATCGACAGGTATCGGATTATCGTATGTTAAAGAAATGGTCGAACAACTTGAAGGTGATGTTACGCTTGAGGACAGAACCGAAGGAAAAGGATCAATTTTTATAATTAGATTAGGGATTGATCATATAATTTCGAAAGGGTGATTCTATGTATTTTTATATAGTAGATGATGAAAAAGCGGTTCGCTCAATGTTGGCTCAAATTATCGAGGATGAAGATCTTGGGGAGGTTATAGGAGAAGCTGAGGATGGTTTATCTTTAGAGCAACAAATGGTAATCCTTAAAAATATAGACATTTTATTTATCGATTTGTTAATGCCGAATCAAGATGGAATAAAAACAATTCGTCAAATAAAGCCTTCGTTTAAAGGGAAAATCATCATGGTCTCTCAAGTAGAATCAAAAGAATTAATTGCTGAAGCTTATTCGCTTGGTGTTGAATACTATATTATTAAGCCAATTAACCGGATTGAAGTATTAACAGTTGTTCGGAAAGTCATTGAACGAATTCGTTTGGAAAAATCAATAAAAAACATTCAAGAATCGCTTAATATGGTACTAAAATTGGATAGTAATTTAAGTACGCAAGAAAAATACCGTAGTGAAAAACATTTAAATACTTTCAATCATTTTCAAAATTCCATTCATTTTCTTTTGTCTGAATTAGGAATAGCCAGTGAAAGTGGAAGTAAAGATTTAATGGATATGCTAGATTATTTATATAAATATGAACAAGATAACACGTTGGAACAAGGCTTTCCCTCACTAAAAGAGATTTTTATGAATTTGGCTCAAAAAAAACTTGGGGATTCAGCTGAAGATGCCGAATTAAAAAGGTTCATAGAAGCTTCCAAACAACGGATTCGGAGAGCAATTTATCAATCATTAAACCATTTAGCATCCCTTGGACTTACTGATTTTTTAAACCCGAAGTTCGAAAATTATGCTTCTAGATTTTTTGATTTTACTACCGTAAGGAGAAAGATGACAGAATTGAATAATGAACCAACATTACCTGCTCGTATTGATACGAAAAAATTTATTCAAGTTCTTTATTTTGAAGCAAAACGAATACACCTGGAGTTAAGATGATAAACTCTTGCTAATTATTATTTTCAATTGATAGATTGATAATAATTTTTCTTTTTATTCTCTTTTATTTCATATTAGTTTTAAAATCAGAAAATTCCGTATCGATTCGATAGAAGTGTAGGAACTTAGAACAAAAGAATATGTAGTTTTTATTTTTTTCAACATTAATATTCATAAAAAAAAACGAGTATTTTCACAATAAAATATAAATACATAGTAAGTTGAATTTAAAAAAAGATGCTATCTTCTAGCATCTTTTTTTCTTTAAGAGGAAATATCATTGATCCTTATATTATTTGAAATTCAAATGCGGGCATATAAATAAGGGAAAAGGAGATAATATTTAACAAATTATAATTGGAAATGGTATTTTAGGTCAGAAATGTTTTTATACTAATTAGGTTATTGGTACTAAATAAGCATAATGTCTCGCTTTTCTGCTCTTTAATCTTATCGTTATTTTTTATTAAGTACATATCGTTTTTTAGAAATCTCAATCCTAGCAGAGTATATAAATTGGGTGATAAAAATGTGGAACATAATTACTTCTTATCTTCCAGATTGGAAAGTCTTTGTACAAGCGTTTATCTTGTTTTTAATTCCGTATACTATCTCAAGATTTTTTCATTGGGTTCGTATGTCAGAGAAAGAGTGGGAAGAATGAGTTGGTGGAAGTCAAGAGACAAACAAGTGAAAAAAAATAATATTCAAAGTAAAACGAAACAAGAGCATAAACCATCTCAAAATGCAAACGTTCATTTCACAAATGATTTTGCCTCTAACTTAGAACTTATAAAGCAACAAATCGGACATAATTCTGATGTTCGCTTTCGGAAGTTTAATATTGGACGCACAGATATTCAGGCTGGGATCGTTTTTGTTGATGGTCTATCAGATAAAGAGATAATTGACAAACATATTATGAAATTACTAATGGATGATTTTTCTGATGAATATAAAAATGAATCTTCTTATGTGGAGGGGACTGTTTCAAAAGAATATATTAAAAATAAAGTTCTTACAATTAGTGAAGTAGCAGAAGTCCATTACATAAAAGATTTAATACCCAAAGTATTGATAGGTTCAACAGCTCTTTTAATTGATGGTTTAGCAGATGTGTTTATTCTTGGTACAACAAAAGCAAATAAACGAAACATTGAAGAACCAGTATCGGAGGCATTAGTCAGAGGGCCACGGGTCGGTTTTACTGAAGTATTAAGTGATAATACCTCACTTTTGCGACGACACTGTGCGGATGAGAGCTTATCATTAGTAAAGCTACCAGTAGGAGAACGTGCAAAGAAAGAGTTAGTTGTCGCATTTATTAAAGATCTTGCTAGTACAGAATTGGTGGATGAAATAAAAAACAGAATTCAGAAAATTGACATAGACAGTGTACTCGAATCTGGTTATATAGAGCAACTTATTGAAGATAATTATCTCAGTCCTTTTCCGCAGATTCAAAATACAGAACGACCTGATCGTGTTATTAGTGCTTTGATGGAAGGTCGAGTAGCTATTTTGTTAGATGGAACACCATTTGTTTTAATTGCTCCAGTTACATTTAGCATGCTGCTGCAATCACCAGAAGATTATTATGAAAGGTGGCTTCCTGGTACACTTCTCCGCTTATTACGCTTCATGACAGCTTTTGTTTCATTATTTGCTCCAGCACTGTATATTTCTTTCATTTCATTTCATCCAGGATTAATTCCCACTAAGCTCGCTATTTCTATTATCGGATCGCGAGAAGGAGTTCCTTTTCCCGCTTTAATAGAAGCGTTAATTATGGAAATAGCTATCGAAGTTTTACGAGAAGCAGGTTTACGTCTGCCTAAACCGATTGGACCGGCAATGGGAATTGTGGGCGGTTTAATAATTGGTCAGGCTGCCGTAGAAGCAGGAATTGTTAGTCCAATAATGGTTATTGTTGTTGCGGTAACAGCTATTTCTTCTTTTACTATTCCGCAATATAGTGTGGGAATTACGTTACGCATTCTTCGTTTTGTAGCTATGTTTTGTGCTGCGATATTTGGCTTGTATGGAGTTATTCTCTTCTTTCTTTTACTTTGCAGTCATTTAGTGAAACTGAAAAGTTTTGGCGTTCCTTATACCAGCCCTGCTGTTCCATATCGATTCAGTGACTGGAAAGATTTTATGGTTCGCATGCCATTAAAAATAATGAGACGTCGACCGAAAATAATGCATACCAAAAAAACTATCCGCAAAAGGTAGCTGATGACGAAAGGAAGTGGCCTTCAATGATTACTATACCTAAAGACCGAATAACAACTTCACAAGCAGTTGTTATTATTGTAAATTACATACTTGGGACAGGAATTCTTACTTTGCCCAGAGCATCTGTGGAAAAAGTGAAAACACCAGATGTATGGTTAAGTGTGATATTAGGTGGGATACTCGCAATGGTTTCAGGAGTAATTATGGTCAAATTAAGTCAGCAGTTTCCAGAAAAAACATTTTACCAATACAGTCAAGATATTGTAGGGAAATGGATAGGCAGATTGCTTAGTTCTCTTATTATAGGGTATTTTCTTACAACTTCAGCATTTCAAATTCGTTCAATGGCAGAAGTAATAAGCTTTTTTTTGCTCGAAGGAACCCCCACATGGGCTATTGTTATGCCTTTTATGTGGATAGGTCTCTATTTGATTATGGGTGGTATTAATTCAATTGCACGGATGTTTGAAATAATATTTCCTATTACTGTTTTTATTTTTTTAATCATTTCCTTTATGAGTATCGGAATATTCGAGATAGATAATCTCCGTCCCGTATTAGGTTTGGGAATTAAACCAGTGTTAGATGGGATAAAAACAACGTCTCTCGCATATACAGGTCCTGAAATTATGTTAATTCTTTTGGTATTTATGGAACAACGAAAGAAAGCAGTAAAAGCTATTCTAGTTGGAATTTCTATTCCGTTAATCTTTTATGTAATAACTGTTGTAATGGTCATTGGTGCATTATCAATTGATGGGGTTGTAACAAGAACATGGCCGACAATTGACCTTATGCGCAGTTTTGAAATTTCTGGTTTGATATTTGAACGTTTTGAATCTTTACTGCTTGTAATATGGATTATGCAAATATTTGCTACCTATACGATTAGTTATTATGCAGCTGCATTAGGATTAGCGCAACTCTTTAAAAAGAGTATTCATCCGTTTATTTTTGCTTTGATTCCAATCATTTACATCATTGCTATGACTTCGAAAAATATAAATGACTTGCTTAAATTGGGGGATATGCTCGGTAATTTTGCATTATTTTTATTTGGTTTACTACCACTGCTTCTTCTTATTATTACGCGATTAAAAGGAGGAGTAGTGTGAAACATAAATTTAATTATATGCGGTTCTATTTGGCTTTGTTATGGACGCTTTTGCTTCTATTTTTAACAGGATGTTGGAGCAGTAAAGAAGTAGAAGAGTTGAGTTTAACTGCAGGTATAGCACTAGATAAAGGGAAGGATTCAACAATTGAGAAAGAGGATGAGGAAGGAGGTTATCCTAAAAGAAATCTTATAACAGCTACTTATCAAATTGTTAGTTCGCAAGCACAAAGTAAAGGAAATGGACAACAAAAACGTTATATAAATGTTTCTGAGACCGGTGATTCCATTCATCAAATTGTTCGTGAGTTTTCATTGAAAAGAGAGAGCACAATGTTCAGCCCACATTTAAAAAACATTGTTATTAGTGATAGTCTTGTACGTACATACAGTTTAGAACAATTACTTGAACAGTATCTCCGTGACAATGAAGTTCGGCTTAGCTGTATGCTCTTAATTAGCAAGGGTCTAGCGAAGGAGGTACTGGAATCAAACAAAAAAGGAGAAATCCCAGCATTTCGTTTGTCTGGAATTGCAGATAATAGAAATAGAACAACAAGGATTTTACCTCCTGTATCGCTCGCTAAATTGGAAGGAAAGATGCGGTCAGGGTCCAGTTTTCTTTTGCAAAATGTAATCTCGATAAAAGGAGAAACAAAATTTGCAGGAGCTGCTGTAATTAAAGGAAAGACAAAAAAGTTGATGGGCTTTTTAAATGAACAGGAATTGGAAGGAGTAGTATGGATAAACGGAAAAAGGAATGGTGGTGTGGTAAAAACTTTTGATAAAGAATCAAAGAAACTCATTATATACGAAATAAAGTCAATAAAAAGCAAAATCATACCACATGTTAACGGAAATAATATTTCCTTTGATGTAAACATTGAATCAGAAGGGCGTTTGTCTGAAAATTGGATACAATCAGGAAAAGATTTTGAAAATGAATTTTTAAAAAGGGAAGAAAAAGCTATTGAAAAAGAAGTAAAGCACTTAGTACATCATGTTACAAAAAAAATACAAAAAGAATACCAAGTCGATATTGCGGGTTTTGGCAACCAATTAAGAATTAAACACCCGAGAACATGGGAGAAAGTCAAAAAAAATTGGGATCAAACATTTAGTAAGGTACCGATTAAATATCATATAAATGTAACTATACAAGATTATGGAGCGTCAAGTTTAAAACGGTGAGATACCTTAATTGAAATTATATTTGCATCAAAACAAAAAGTTACAAAAATTTTAATTTGAAAATTTTTGTAACTTTTTGTTTTTTTATGTCCTTCTTATTATAGATTAAAGAAATGATTTTATCCCGCTATTTGCCGGGCAGCAAGACCCCCACCTCAAAATTCAGCGAAAGCAAAGAAGTTATTAGAGGTATATGTAAGCTCTATATAGGAAGGAGAATTTTGAAATTCTATTGATAAACCAAGTAATTGTAATAGCCCTTATTTAGAATAATAATTTCAAAATCAATAAAATTTAGAGTAGAAGGAGCAAGAGCAAATTATTATGAATAAACAAATAGGATTCATCGGATGTGGAAACATGGGTATTGCTATGATAGGTGGGATGATAAAAAAAAATATAGTTTCTCCAGATCAAATAATTTGTTCAGATTTAAACGTCATTAATTTAAAAAATGCTAGTAATGAATATGGCATAACTATAACTACTAACAACAATGAAGTCGCTAACAGTGCTGACATTTTAATTTTATCAATCAAACCAGATTTATACTCATCGGTAATTAACCAAATAAAAGATCAAATAAAAAATGATGTAATCGTTGTAACTATTGCTGCAGGAAAAAGTATTAAGAGCACTGAGAATGAATTTGGTAGAAAGTTAAAGGTTGTTAGAGTAATGCCTAATACACCGGCACTTGTTGGAGAAGGAATGTCTGCGTTATGTTTTAATGAAATGGTTACAGAAAAAGATATAAAAGAGGTACTGAACATATTTAATATTTTCGGCCAGACGGAGGTCATAAATGAAAAACTAATGGATGTTGTTACATCTATTAGTGGTTCTTCTCCAGCATATGTGTATATGTTTATAGAAGCCATGGCAGATGCTGCTGTACTTGGCGGTATGCCGAGAAAACAAGCTTATAAATTTGCGGCTCAGGCTGTATTAGGTTCTGCAAAAATGGTATTGGAAACAGGAATACATCCAGGTGAATTGAAGGATATGGTTTGTTCTCCAAGTGGAACGACGATAGAAGCTGTAGTAACGCTAGAAGAAAAAGGTTTAAGAACAGCTATCATTTCAGCTATGAAACGTTGTACGCAAAAATCTATGGAAATGTCTAGTTTAACTAGTAAGTGAGAAGCGAATTTATATAATATTTCAAATCTATTTAATGTAAAAGAAATATTATGAGGCTAGTTAATAACTAAGTAAATTTATATACAACACTAACGAGAAGAACAAACCTTATTTTAAAGGGGATACAGAAAATATGAGTAATTTACTAAAAAAGAAATCCGTTACACAATTGTTAGAGCATAATCAAAGCAAGACTTTAACGAAAACATTAGGAGCATTTGATTTAATTATGTTAGGGGTAGGCTCGATAGTTGGAACGGGTGTTCTTGTGTTAACTGGATTAGTAGCAGCAACAAATGCTGGTCCAGCAGTTGTTTTTTCATTTATACTTGCAGCAATTATATGTGGATTTATAGCATTATGTTACGCGGAAATTGCTTCTACACTCCCGGCGTCTGGTAGTGTATATACGTACTCATATGCAACAATTGGTGAGTTTGTTGCTCATCTAGTAGGTTGGTCATTGCTGTTAATATATATCGTGGCAACAGCAGCTGTCGCTGCTGGATGGACAGGCTATTTCCACAATTTAATAAAGGGATTTGGATTAGAGATACCTAAAGCTCTAGTAACGATTCCTTCGCATGGTGGTATTGTGAATCTACCAGCAGTAATTATTACATTGATATTGGCATGGATGTTATCTCGTGGTACGAGAGAAAGTAAACGAATCAATAATATAATGGTATTGATTAAAATTGGAATGATTTTGTTGTTTATTACGGTTGGTATATTCTATGTAAAACCAATGAACTGGATACCAATTGCACCATACGGTTTAAGTGGAATTTTTACGGGTGGAGCAGCTATTTTATTCGCTTTTACGGGTTTTGATATATTAGCAACTTCAGCAGAAGAAGTAAAAGATCCGAAACGTAATCTTCCAATCGGTATTATTGCATCATTAATCATATGTACAATTATTTATGTTATGGTATGCCTTGTTATGACAGGAATGGTTTCCTATAAAGAATTAAATGTTCCTGAGGCAATGGCTTATGTAATGGAAGTTGTAGGACAAGGAAAAGTCGCTGGTGCAATTGCTGCAGGTGCTGTAATTGGCCTTATGGCTGTTATTTTTTCCAATATGTATGCGGCAACACGAGTATTCTTTGCAATGAGTCGTGATGGATTGTTACCGAAATCATTTGCGAAAGTTAATAAGAAAACTGGAGCACCCACTTTTATAACTGGATTAGCAGGAATAGGGAGCTCTATAATAGCTGGGTTTATTGATTTGAAAGAATTAGTTAATTTAGTTAATATCGGTAGTTTGGTGACGTTTGCGTTAGTTTGTCTATCAGTTATTATCCTTCGTAAATCACATCCAAATTTAAAACGTGGATTTATGGTACCTTTTGTACCTGTATTACCATGCGTTGCAATTGTATGCTGTGTGTTTTTAATGCTAAATTTACCGTTAAGGACATGGGTGTACTTTAGTATTTGGATTACTATTGGGGTAGTAGTATATTTCCTTTATTCGATAAAATACAGTAAGTTAAATGAGGAAACGATCTCGAAATTAGATGATAAAATTGCGAGATAATAACGATCGAAAATTTTATTAATAATCATATTGATAGTTGAGTAACATAGAAACAGTTTTTTGACATTTAGCAAGAGATAAAATAAGAGATGCTAGGGCAGCTAAGTACTTTTTTAGAAACCTTGCTTGTTTTTTACGATTTAACGCTGCTAAGGAGAGAGAAGTATGAGTGAATTGCATTTTATGAGTATAGAAGAATTGGATAATAAATTGAAAAAATCTGACAGTGGTATTTATTTCATTAAAGACTATAATGACAATATTATTTATGTAGGCAAGGCTTTTAGTATAAAAAGTAGAGTATTAGCTCATTTTAATAGTTATTCCAATATTGAGGAATATGTACATTTATTTAATAAAGTAGCGTATCTCATTGAAGATAGTTTGTTAAAACGCTCTTTGTTACAAGTTACTTATATGATTAAATATAGACCAGTATTAAACAAAGAAGTACAAAAAGAATTCCCAGAGTTGTATACTCAATACATTAAGCAGACAAATAAAAAATCTATGTTGTTAGAAATTGATAAAGCTAAAGAAAAGGGGGATGAGTTAAAGAATAAATTAGTAAAATTAGTGGGTGGAAAAACTATGTTTTATGACATAATTTCTCTGTTAAACAATGGATATAACTATCATATCCTCGCAAAAGTATTGAGCATAGAACTTCAAACTTTAATTATAATGAAAGAATACCGAAAAAAATTCCCGATACCACATAATTATAAGAGGACAATAAAACATCAAGATATAATGTATGCTTTATCTGGAAAAAAGAATTTAAGTACTTCAAGGTTAAACACTTAACTTTAAAGTAGTAAATTCGTTGCTTTTGTAGCTTTTATTGTTATATTGAAATGCAATGTACATTTGTGTTTCAAATTTAATTGGTGGAATAAGGGGAGGGAAAGGGTTCCTGTAAAAATACTGGAATAAATTAGGTTGATCATGCATAAATAGCATAATTAGGCACATGTTATTTATAAATATTCAAAGATACGAAAGTGATACAAATGAAATTCTTATTTCTGCTACTACAAGTACTATTGAGCAAATGAAGTATGAAATTGCTTTTGAACTAGGAGTCACACTGGGACCTGATACATCACATCATCTGCAAATGGTTCGGATCGGTGGAGAGATTACAAAACGCTTAGTTCGAATGGCTGAAAAACAGTTAACAGGTCAATACAGACTACACTAAGAAAATAATCCGTATATATACGGATTATTTTTCCTTTAATTTACAAAAAAATAAATTTCGAAATTGAAAAAAACCTCTCAGATTCCTTTGTAATGATGTTTTTTAGTTATGTTAATGACGTAGGTATCGAAAGGTGATAAATTCGATACGAGCGATGTATGAACCCTTTAAAGAGTTTTGGTGTTATTTGCAATTTTAATTCCATAATACTTAAGCCGATATAATAAAATGTTTTATGTCTAAATCGATATAAAGGAATAGTTTTTAAGTGATATTTCTTTTTTTATAGAATAAGCAAAACTTGATATTGTAGTAAGAATTGTTTTGATGTCAATTTACTGTGCACCTTGGTTATTGAAGTTTTTGGTTGATTAACAACTATTGTATTTGGAAATTAATAATAAGTTTATCTCGCTATTTGCCCGTAAAAGCCCGATTGGTGTGGGCTAATAATCAGTGGGGATGAACAAAACCCCCACTGATTAAAGTTTCACTTTATGTGATGCGGTACTAAAATCATCTAGTTTGCTATTTTTAGTATTTGTAAAGTCTATATATATTTTCCTCTTTTGTGGAAAGTAAGCTAATGTTGCGACCAGTAATATAGTGTCATTTTTTTGAAAATTCCATTCGTTTTTTTATTTTTAGTTGATGAAAAGACCTTTCTCTCAATTAAATGTTTAGTTGAGTACTTGAATTTCCTCCATCTTGTACTTTTCAAAGCATAGTGCTTCAAAAATAGCCGTATCGCTTTCATCTGTTTCCAAATTCACAACTTCTTTATTATCTTTTTCTAAAATTTGGAGGAAAATAGTTTTTCAGTTTCACATGTAAATTAGCAGTATTTATTTTTTGAATTCAATTTGTAGAAAGGATTGAATTGGAACTTTGACTGTTATTTCTTGCGGTGGTACAGTATCTCCTGTTACTTCGCTTTATTTTAAATCTTTTTCCAGCTTGGTCCTCGCATTGACTACCACTGTATTTTGTAGTACTTCACTATTTTCTCAAGTTCAATAATTATATTTTGTAGAATTAAGAAAAGAACTTAGCTTATTTCCTTTACTTTACTTATCTACTCTGATATTTAGATGCTAACTACAATTAAATAATATATGATTTTTATAAAAAAGATATAGTAATATTTTGTTGTGAATTGTACTAATTTGATATTTTATAGTATTATTTGTCGTGAATTATATATAACAGAATATATTTTATGGATCTATAAAGGAGAATGTAATGAATACTTCTATCGATATACAACACTTGTGTGATCTTGCACATAAAGCATTTAATGCCCCTGTACATATTTTATCTGCAGACAAAAAAATTTTATATCATTCTACATCTGATAATGTTTGTAGTCCTTTTTATTCTTCAAAAGAAGAACATCTTACTGATATTTATCAAGAAAACGATCCCTTTAACTTGCCACTTTTCCGAAGTAACAACTATCTTGAAAATTTTGTTCTAATTCATATAGAAAATCATGATGATATTAAAGGGACTATCATAATCGGTCCTACTATACATCCAAAAGATTCAGATGATATGATCATAAAATTTCAGAAAGAATTTAAATCAAATGATAACATTCAAGAAAGACTTGCCTATTATCAGTGTTTATCTGAGATTAAAAAAACTACATTAATTGATATGGGAATTTTATTACATTACATGATTTTCAATGAAAAGTTAGATGTAGATATTGTCTTGGAAAAAAATAAAGTACTAGAGGAAATTCCTAATAAAAATGTGAAACCTGATTTATATATTTTAAAACGCCGACAAAACAAACCTAAAACGCACAATATGGCATTAGTAAATGATTTCTTTTCGACTATTAAAGAAGGGAATAAAAAAAAGTTAATACAGTATATGTATGCGGTTTCGCAAGAAGATGTTGAACTTATGCTAATAGAGGATCCGCTCAGGAATCAAAAAAACCTTGGAATTATTGCGATTACCTTAGCCACTCGATATGCAATAGAAGGAAACCTGCCACCAGATATTGCTTTTGCCCATAGTATTTTATATATACAAACCCTAGAACAATTAGATAATGTAGAATCTGTAAAGCGATTGTCAGGGGACGCTTTACGTACCTTTGCAGATCGTGTGAAAGAATACAATGCAAAAAAGTATTCTTACGCGGTTACTACATGTATAAAACATATTAATAAAAATGTTTACGATGGAATATCTCTGAATGAACTTGCTAATCATTTAGAAATTACGCCTACTTATCTGTCTAAACTATTTAAAAAAGAAATGGGAATTACTTTAAGCGAATATATTCAAAGGGAAAGAGTGGAAGAAGCAAAAAAATTATTAACACTCACTACTTATTCGTTATCAGATATCTGTGCGTGGCTTAACTTTAATGACCAAAGTTATTTTATAAGAGTTTTCAAAAAAATCACTAGTATGACTCCTAGGCAGTACCGTGAAAAATATACAGTAATATAAGCTTGTTATCTGCTGTCTTCAATGTAAAGACTTAAACATGGGTATAAGTATCCCAAAAAATGAAAATACACTAACCATTATTTTGCTAAAGAAAACAAAAAGACAGAAGGCTGCAAAGTGTTTCAAGTAAGCTTTGCAGCTTTTTTGTAATTTAAAACCTATGTTTATAACGATGATAAGTTTATAGACTACTATCTTCATACTGAATATTTATTAATAATGATATTATGATGTTTTGTGAAAAAATCAACAATATAACATATATTACTAAATATATCTACATTTTATGCAATTATACATAACTAAATAAAGGTAAAAAAGTATAAAAAGACCTATTATATTATTCTATAAGTATTTTTTCTAAAATAAAATTTCTTGGTTGAGCTAAAATAGTTATTTTTAACCGTATACACATTAATTTGTAATCATTACAATTACAGAAATGAAATTTACGGATAACTATATTTATATAATTTTTTTCGGTTCATATTTTTATTTAACAGTAAATTATCGATCGTAATCGACAAAATTTTTCTATTTACGCATTAAAAATTTAATGTTTTAATGAACAACATAACTGGTATGACCAGACAGAAAGGATAAGGTTACGCTAATAGGAATTATAGTGAAGTTGTAAGTAACATTATGTCGTTAATAATTTTATAAATAGTCAATTTATTTACAAGAGGTCAAGAATCAAATTTGTAATAAACCTGTTCTAAGTTTCTGCATAACAAAAGTGAAGTTATTCCGCAATAAAAGTATAAGCGATGTACAGTATAATTTCACCTTTTGTAGTCTAGTAAGGAGCTTGCTGATAAAACTAAGAGTAATATTATTAAATTTAAATTAAACAATGTTATGACAAGATTAACTGTAAGCATTGGTTTATTGATTCTCGCAGTTCTGTAAGTTAAACCGCAATTCTAGGGAAGAATTACTCATTTACTATTCATAGGGTGCTTGATTCAAATATAGTTAATAAATTTTTGTTATTTATATTTGAAAAAATAAAGTATCGAAGTGAGAAGTAAGTAAAATCCTTACATCCTATTAGAAGTAAAAAATAACGATATTATCCTATCTGAAAGATTTCTCCTTCTTAACCAGTTTACAAAGAGAGAGGTCGTACAAGTTATATGAATTAAGTTATAAAAACAATGGTAAAGGAGTGTACGGAATGAAAACTAAAATAATTACAGGATTATTAGTCACATCCATTGTAACTGGAGGGAATATTCCTATCAATACTCTCGCAACACCAATCGTTCAAGCGGAAACTCAACAGGAAGGCATGGATATTTCCTCTTCATTACGAAAATTAGGTGCGCAATCTAAATTAATCCAAACGTATATTGATCAATCTTTAATGAGTCCTAATGTACAGTTAGAGGAAGTCACAGCTTTAAATACAAATCAATTCCTAATCAAACAAGATATGAAGGAATGGTCATCGGAACTCTATCCACAGTTAATTCTATTAAATTCAAAAAGCAAAGGATTTGTAACAAAATTTAATAGCTATTACCCGACATTAAAATCGTTTGTAGACAATAAAGAAGATAGAGAAGGGTTTTCGGATAGACTTGAAGTACTTCAAGAAATGGCTATGACGAATCAAGAAAATACGCAACGGCAAATCAATGAATTAACAGATCTTAAATTACAGCTTGATAAAAAATTAAAAGATTTTGATACCAATGTGGCAACTGCGCAAGGCATACTAAGTACAGATGGAACAGGAAAAATAGATCAGTTAAAAAATGAAATATTAAATACAAAAAAAGCAATTCAAAATGATTTACAGCAAATTGCATTAATACCAGGGGCTTTAAATGAACAGGGATTTGCTATATTCAAAGAAGTTTATAGTCTTTCAAAAGAAATTATTGAACCAGCTGCGCAAGCAGGGGTGGCAGCATATAACAAAGGAAAAGAAATTAACAACTCTATTCTAGAAGCTGAGAAAAAAGCAGTGCAAGAAGCAACAGAGCAAGGTAAAACGGCTCTAGAGATTGAATCAGCAAAAAAAGCAGCTCGTGAAGCAATTGAGAAAAGCAAACAAGGTGAAATAGCAGCCGCAGCCGCAGCAAAAACACAAGAGTATGACCTGATGAAGGTCATTGATACCGAAAAGATTAAGAAAACATTTGGCGTTTTTGCTGAAGTAAATAAATTAACAGCAGAACAGCGAGCATATTTAGATGATTTAGAGAAACAAAATCAAAAAATATATGATTTAACAACGAAATTATCAATAGCTGATTTACAAAAATCAATGCTTCTTCTTACACAAAATGATTTGCATACGTTTGCAAATCAAATAGATGTAGAACTTGATCTACTAAAGCGCTATAAAGAAGATTTAAATCTAATAAAAAATAGCATTACAAAATTATCTACTAATGTTGATACAACTAGCGAGCAGTCTCAAAAAGATACATTAAGACAATTAAAAAATGTAATAAGTTACCTTGAAGAACAAGTATATAAATTTTAATATTGCGTTTTTTAGGAATTCATAAAGATTATAAGCATTTAGCGAAAGAAGGAGAATAGTCATGAAAAAATTTCCATTCAAAGTACTAACTTTAGCTACATTAGCAACTGTTATAACTGCTACTACCGGTAACACTATTCATGCATTTGCACAAGAAACGACCGCTCAAGAACAAAAAGTAGGCAATTATGCATTAGGCCCCGAAGGACTGAAGAAAGCATTAGCTGAAACAGGGTCTCATATTCTAGTAATGGATTTATACGCAAAAACAATGATTAAGCAACCAAATGTAAATTTATCTAATATCGATTTAGGCTCAGAGGGGGGAGAGTTGCTCAAAAATATTCACCTTAATCAAGAGCTGTCACGAATCAATGCGAATTACTGGTTAGATACAGCGAAGCCACAGATTCAAAAAACTGCTCGTAATATTGTAAATTACGATGAACAATTTCAAAATTATTACGACACATTAGTAGAAACTGTACAAAAGAAAGATAAGGCAGGTCTAAAAGAGGGTATAAATGATTTAATTACTACAATCAATACAAATTCAAAAGAAGTTACAGATGTGATTAAGATGCTACAAGACTTCAAAGGGAAACTATATCAAAATTCTACAGATTTTAAAAATAATGTTGGTGGTCCAGATGGGAAAGGTGGATTAACTGCAATATTAGCAGGTCAACAGGCAACGATTCCACAACTTCAAGCTGAAATTGAGCAACTTCGTTCTACTCAGAAAAAACATTTTGATGATGTATTAGCATGGTCAATTGGTGGTGGATTGGGAGCAGCTATTTTAGTTATTGCAGCTATTGGAGGAGCGGTCGTTATTGTTGTAACTGGCGGTACAGCAACACCGGCTGTTGTTGGTGGACTCTCGGCTCTTGGTGCAGCTGGTATTGGTTTAGGAACAGCGGCTGGTGTCACAGCATCTAAGCATATGGACTCCTATAATGAAATTTCTAACAAAATCGGAGAATTAAGTATGAAAGCAGATCGTGCTAATCAAGCAGTTCTTTCGCTTACTAACGCGAAAGAAACATTGGCATATTTATATCAGACTGTAGATCAAGCGATATTGTCTCTAACAAATATTCAAAAGCAATGGAATACAATGGGCGCAAATTATACAGATTTACTGGATAATATCGATTCTATGCAAGACCACAAATTCTCTTTAATACCAGATGATTTAAAAGCCGCTAAAGAAAGTTGGAATGATATTCATAAAGATGCAGAATTCATTTCAAAAGATATTGCTTTTAAACAGGAGTAGAACTGAAATATAAAACCTAAATTGGAGGAAAATGAAATGATAAAAAAAATCCCTTATAAATTACTCGCTGTATCGACGCTATTAACTATTACAACTGCTAATGTAGTTTCACCAGTAACAACTTTTGCAAGTGAAATTGAACAAACGAACAATGGAGATACGGCTCTTTCTGCAAATGAAGCGAGAATGAAAGAGACCTTGCAAAAGGCTGGATTATTTGCAAAATCTATGAATGCCTATTCTTATATGTTAATTAAGAATCCTGATGTGAATTTTGAGGGAATTACCATTAATGGATATGTAGATTTACCTGGTAGAATCGTACAAGATCAAAAGAATGCAAGGTCACATGCTGTTACTTGGGATACGAAAGTAAAAAAACAGCTTTTAGATACATTGAATGGTATTGTTGAATACGATACAACATTTGACAATTATTATGAAACAATGGTAGAAGCGATTAATACAGGGGATGGAGAAACTTTAAAAGAAGGGATTACAGATTTGCGAGGTGAAATTCAACAAAATCAAAAGTATGCACAACAACTAATAGAAGAATTAACTAAATTAAGAGACTCTATTGGACATGATGTTAGAGCTTTTGGAAGTAATAAAGAGCTCTTGCAGTCAATTTTAAAAAATCAAGGTGCAGATGTTGATGCCGATCAAAAGCGTCTAGAAGAAGTATTAGGATCAGTAAACTATTATAAACAATTAGAATCTGATGGGTTTAATGTAATGAAGGGTGCTATTTTGGGTCTACCAATAATTGGCGGTATTATAGTCGGAGTAGCAAGGGATAATTTAGGTAAGTTAGAGCCTTTATTAGCAGAATTACGTCAGACCGTGGATTATAAAGTAACCTTAAATCGTGTAGTTGGAGTTGCTTACAGTAATATTAATGAAATGCACAAGGCGCTTGATGATGCTATTAACGCTCTTACTTATATGTCCACGCAGTGGCATGATTTAGATTCTCAATATTCGGGCGTTCTAGGGCATATTGAGAATGCAGCTCAAAAAGCCGATCAAAATAAATTTAAATTCTTAAAACCTAATTTAAATGCAGCGAAAGACAGTTGGAAAACATTACGAACAGATGCTGTTACATTAAAAGAAGGAATAAAGGAATTAAAAGTGGAAACTGTTACTCCACAAAAATAGGGAAATATTAATTCTGTTGTAAAGTGAACTAAAACATAGCAAGTCTATGATTACACTGTTAAACAGAAAAGTAATAATTAATAAATCCTTATATAACAGAAAGGCGGAGTCTCATTAAAGACTTCGCCTTTCAATTATATATAAGTATGATTCGAATAAAAAATAACCTTGTAGTTTAATTGCTTTTTTAAAATTTGCAACAGAATCGGTTAATTTGAAGTAGATTATATACATTTTCTTTAATACTTAATGATTTGAAGGCTGCTAAAGAAAGTTCAAACGATACTGATAAAAGATGTAGAACTCATTTTGAAAGACATCGCTTTTTAATAAGATTAGAACTTGAAACCATACCTTATATAGGAGGAATACGAAATGATGAAAAAAATCCCTAATAAACTACTCGCTGTATCAGCGTTTATAACTATAACAACTACTTATGCAGTCATACCAATAGAAACTTTTGCAATTGAAATTGAACAAACGAACATTGAAAATATATCTCTTTCAGCAAATGAAGAACAGATGAAAAAAGCTTTGCAAGATGCTGGTTTATTTGCAAAAGCTATGAATGAATACTCTTATTTGCTAATTAATAATCCAGATGTGAGTTTTGAAGGAATAACTATTAATGGAAATGCAGATTTACCTAGTAAAATTGTACAAGATCAAAAGAATGCAAGAGCACATGCTGTTACATGGAATACACAAGTAAAAAAACAACTTTTTGATACATTGACAGGCATTATAGAATACGATACAAAATTTGAAAATCATTATGAAACATTAGTAGAGGCGATCAATACTGGAAATGGAGATACTTTAAAAAAAGGGATTAAAGATCTACAGGGAGGAATTCAACAAAATCAAAAGTCTGCAAAAGCATTAATAGAAGAATTAATGCAATTAAAAAATGCTATTGGAGAAGATGTTAGAACATTTGGAAGTCATAAAGAGACATTGCAATCGATTTTAAAAAACCAAGGTGCTGATGTGGAGGCGGACCAAAAGCGTCTAGAGGACCTTTTAGGACAAGTAAAATATCAGAAAGACATAGAATCTAAGGGGTTAGACATGGTGAAAATCCCCTTTATTCCAACCTTGATTGCTGGTGGCATAATGATAGGTGATGCAAGAGGTAAGTTAGGTTGGCTAGAACCTGAATTAGCAAAATTGCGTCAGACTGTAGATTATAAAATAACATTGAATCGTGTAGTTGGAGTTGCATTTCATAATATTAGTGATATGCATAGTATGCTTGATAGTGCTATCACTGCTCTTACTTATATGTCTACGCAATGGGAGGATTTAGATTCTCAATATTCGGGTGTACTGGGACATATTGATAAAGCTGATCAAAAAGCTGATCAAAATAAATATAAATTCTTAACCCCTAGCTTGAATGCAGCGAAAAACAGTTGGAAAACATTAAAAACAGATGTTGTCACTTTGCAAGAAGGGATAAAAATTGCAGAGAAAAAAGAACAGGATTTTTTGAATCAGCTTCGTCCATCAAACGTTTTCTACTTTTATAAAAAAATTCATAACGCATACACTTTTGAAATAAAGACTGGAACAAATGCGCCAAATGCGTCTTATAAAGTTATGAATTTAACGAAAAACACTGTTCATAATATGTGGAGTGGAGGGGCTAATACTAACATGTGGGCTGATTGGCTTTCATTCAATCCAAATGATGAATTTGCGGTAGTAGCAGTAGTGGATGGTAAAGAATATGTTGTGTATAAAGACAAAGTACAAAATATAATGAACTGAATCTGAAAGTAACGAAGTAATTGGAGCTGGAGAATAAACTAGACACCAAGTTAATCGAAAAATCTCCTTATATCCTAGAATATTTTGCTCAAGAAAAAGAATTTGTTCAGCGAAAAAGTAAATATTGAACCAAGGAGTTAGTTGTATTATGTGTATGGTTTTACCGAAAGGTTTCAAGTACATTACCCATACAATTATGTAGTTATCCTGAAGCATCTACAGATGTTCTTATCGACCTTGAAGAATTACTTAGCTTCCTAAGTGGAGTGATTTTATGCAAAATTAAGTGAACGTTTTTGTACATAGATTAGTTGACATTCATATAGATTTTTTCCATTTTCAAAGATAGTTTTGTTTTTTATGTTATTTTTCAAAAATTACTGCTGAAATTTCTATATTCATGACTCAGGATATAATTATTGTTTGATGAAATGACATACCACGTCCCTTAGAGTTTCATACGTATTACGATAACTTAAAGAAAAAAGATAATAGTAGTCAACGGTTACTATTATCTTTTTTGAACTATTTTTCATTAAAATATCTCATCTGCTGTGCTCCTTATTTACTTTTCCAGATTTTATTCTAGTTTAAAATTTATGCATTTGAACTGTTTATACAATTTGTAGGATTTTTAGCTTTTTTGTCGAATACACTTAATGCAAGGAGGGACATTACATGATTATTAAAGATTATTTCATCAACCTTTCTATTTTTTCTTTATTAGTTAGCGCAGCAATATTTATTCAAGTGTTTACAATTAATTCTAGTCGATATTTCGAAAAGCTCTATGGAGGGATTATTGCAGTTACGTTAATGTTCTTTTCTTTTCCATACATGGGATTTTCCTACGATCTTCGAGTTGTTCCTCTTATTCTATCTTTTATTTACTTTGGTCGTATTGCTGGTTGGATTACGTTAATTAGCATAATTGTAATGCGTATCTTTTACACTGGAGGGTATTGGGAACCTCCTGTGATTGCTTATTTAGGTATGGGGATTCTATTTTCTACTTTTAAAACTTATTTTAAAAAACTACATCCTTTTAAAAGTGCATCGCTATATTTTTCTGTTTTTATTGGAATAAAGTGGTTAGTTGGCGTATTATTTAATACTACATTACTTTACACAGGAGGCTTATTATATATAGCGTTAGGACTTTTAATTGGGCTATTTCTTATGGAAGCCTACCAGAGATTGTATTATTTAACACAGGACTTATCTAAAATGAATCGAGAATTAAAAAAATCGAAGCAAGAACTTGCAGATACCGTACATGAGCTTCAAGGAGGAATTTTTAAATTTAAAAAAGTGGATAAGCACTTTATACACACTTTATGTGATGGACAGTTTTATTATCAAAACGGATTTTATTCTGAACAGGTGGTAGGAAAAAGCTTACGTACTATTGATGCTTCTATTGTTCCTCCACATTTAGTTCCACAATTGATGAAGTACTATCTTCAGGCATGGGAAGGAAAAGAAATTATATTTGAATTACCTTGGCCAAATGATAAAACTATTATTCTTATTGCGCTTAGGCCGATTAAACGAAATGGACAAGTTATTGAAGTTGTTGGTTCTACAGTTGATATAACCGAAAGGAAAAAGGTAGAATCAGAATTAAGCGCTACCAAAGAATTATTGGAATCATTTATAAAGCACAATCTAGATGCTATTACCATTTCTGATCGAGAAGGGCATATTTTACAAGCCAATAAAGCTTATGAAAAGATATTTGGGTGGTCATCACAAGAAATCATAGGTAAGAGATTACCTTGTGTACCAGATTTTTTAATGGAAGAATCGCTTAAAAATATTCAGAAAATTCTAACAGGAGAATCGGTGGTTACTAGATTAGAAACTGTTAGACAACGGAGTGATGGGAGTCTTCTTGATATCAGTCTGACAGTTTCTCCTATACTAGATGTAAGAGGAAATGTGATAGCTTTATCAGCAATATGTAGAGACATCTCTGAAAGAAAACAAGCAGAAAGAGAACGGCATCAATTACACCAGCAATTAAGAGATAGTGAAATGAAGTACCGTGCACTAATCGAACAAGCAACTGATGCGGTATATGTAGTAGAGCTGAATGAAGATAATGCTCCAAGTCGATTTATTGAGGTAAACCCTGTTGGGTGTAGAAGATTTGGATATAGTAGAGAAGAGTTGCTCTCATTATCATTTTCAAATATAGTACCACAAGATTCTCAAATAATCGTAAGGTTATTAGAAAAAATTAAAAAAGGACAAACTTCCTTCACTTTGCAAGATGAATATGTTTTTCCAACAGGAAAAGTAATAACAACTGAGTTTAGTGTTCGTGTTTTTAACTTAAATGGTAAAAAAGTTTTTCTAAGTATTTCTCGTGATATCACTGAACGGCTAAAAACAGAAGAATTATTACGAAAATCTGAAAAACTTGCTGTTGTAGGACAATTAGCGACTGTAATGGCTCATGAGATTAATAATCCATTAACTGCAATGAAAGGGTTCATGCAATTACTAAAATCAACGGAAAATGAGAATAATCAGGGTTATATTAATATAGTATCATCAGAGATTGAGCGTATAGAGAGCATAACAACTGAATTTATGGCGGTAGCCAAACCACAGGTAGTAAAAATGCAACCTAATAACATTAGTGTGCTAATGGATCAAGTTTTAATGCTACTACAACCTCAAGCAATGATGCATAATATAAAATTTAGAATCGATCTTAACCCTGGTATTCCATTGATTTCATGTGAAGGAAATCAATTAAAACAAGTATTTGTTAATATATTAAAAAATGCAATTGAATCTATGCCGATGGGAGGAGAAATTCTGATTCAAATAAATATACTTGATAATAATCAAGTAAGCATTCGTTTTATCGATCAAGGGTGTGGGATTCCAAAAGAACGTATACCATACCTCGGAGAACCTTTTTATAGTATTAAAGAAGAGGGGATTGGCTTAGGATTAATGATCTGTTATAAAATCATTGAAACACATCAGGGAAAGATATTTATTAAGAGTGAAATGAATAAGGGGACTACAGTTGAAGTCACTCTCCCTATTTGTACACTTCAAAATTAAGATATTCTCTTACTGAAATTTTTTAAGAAACCATACAGAATGTAATGCCAATGTTACTTAATGAAATAATAAAGAGAAGAACACTGGTAAATGTACCCTATAGAATAGACACTTGAAAAAGCCTGTTATAAAAACATCCTTTCTTTAGAACCAAAAGAAAGGATGTTTTTAATATTGTAATTTTTCTTGGGGGCATTTCAAATTTTTACTTGTAATACATTTTTTAACTAATTTTGGTTAAGTTAGTTAAAAAGGCATTATTTTTAAGGAGCATATTCACATATAAATATCCCTCATTTTTAAAATAGAAATTTCTAAAAAC
Source organism: Bacillus cereus group sp. MYBK95-2 (assembly GCF_051915225.1). Classification (NCBI taxonomy): domain Bacteria; kingdom Bacillati; phylum Bacillota; class Bacilli; order Caryophanales; family Bacillaceae; genus Bacillus; species Bacillus cereus group sp. MYBK95-2. The sequence goes on from NZ_JBQAEH010000003.1 coordinate 493,297, forward strand.
TATATATAGGTTCTTTTTGAAAGGAAGGGTATTATCAATTGAAACCACATGAAAAAGTACCTGTTCACTCTATAAAATCTTTGCAGGAATTAATGCAATTACTAAAAAAATCTAAAGATTTTATAACGTTGGAGATCGCTTCAAACAAATCCTCTATAGTCATTTCATATTTTAGAACCTTAATCGATGTAAATATATTTCATGAAGAGGTTTTAACTTATATAAAAGAGAAGAGCTTCGATTCATTACAAGATATTCGGTCTGTCTTACCCTTTGAAAATTCAAAAATAACAAATCAAATGGAAGATATTCAGGATAGTATTTTAAACGGCTATATACTTATTCAGTTTGATACAGATAAATTAAATGGCTTGTTAATCAATGTGGCAAAGAAAGAAAAAAGAGATATTACAAAAGCTGAAATTGAATACAATATCGTGGGTCCACAAATCGCGTTTGTTGAAGATTTAGATGTAAACTTAAATTTAGTACGTAGAAAGCTTCCAACACCTTATTTACAAATGAAGGAATTGAAAGTAGGCTCTCTATCTAACACAACCGTTGCGATTGTATATATTGAGGGAATTGTAAATGATCAAAATCTACAAGAAATTATAAAAAGGGTGAGTCTAATAAAAACAGACCACGTTTTGGATAGCACGTATTTGATGCAGTTAATTGCAGACAACCCGAATTCTATATTTCCTCAATTTTTGAATACAGAACGACCAGACCGTGTAGCAGCTGTATTGGCAGAAGGGAAAATTGCACTTTTTGTAGATGGCTCACCTTATGCGATCACTCTTCCAACAACATTAATTGACTTTTTTTCTACGACAGAAGATTACACCATGCCTTGGATTATTGCCTCTTTTTTTCGTCTATTAAGGCTTTTTGCTTTTATGTTTTCTGTCTTAACGACTCCATTATATGTTGCAATCTTAACATATCATTACGAGCTTATTCCAAAAGAACTTCTTGAAACGTTAATCATATCGAGAAGTAAAGTACCTTTTCCTCCATTAATTGAAGCGCTTTTTTTAGAAATAACGATTGAATTACTGAGAGAAGCGGGGGCACGTTTACCAACTAAAGTGGGTCTAACTGTCGGTATAGTAGGTGGTATTGTAATTGGACAGGCATCTGTAGAGGCAAGTCTTACAAGTAATGTACTTATTATTATTGTTGCACTTTCAGCGCTTAGCTCATTTACAGCACCAATATATCGAATTGGTAATACAATTCGAGTAATTCGTTTTCCTTTTATAATATCTGCACACCTGTTGGGTTTATTAGGAATTGTTTTAACAAGCTCTTTGCTTTTAGCACGTTTATTACGTACAGAATCATTAAGACGTCCTTATTTGTTTCCTTTTTATCCTACACGCCCTACAGATTGGAAAGACAGCATTATCCGTTTGCCGATCTCAGCGATGTTTCGACGTCCTATTTTTTCAAGATCTAAACAGCGTTTTCGTTTTAATCCAGAAGAGGTAGAGAAAAATAAAATCAAATCACGAAATGATTTTGATGATTGAAATTAACAGGGAGGAGCATTATGAAACAGATCCCAATTGAGTATCAAGTCTCTCCATATATGGTGTTTTTTTTAATTATTACTATACAGATGGGGGTTGGTATGCTTGGTTTTGAAAGGATTAGTGCAAAATTAGTTGGAAATGATGCGTGGATTAGCACGCTGCTTTTTGGAATATCTGTTAATCTTATGATTTGGATTATATATCAGATTTTAAATCAGGGTAATGGAGATATCATTGCAATCAATCAAGACGTACTTGGAAAATGGATTGGTGGATTGTTCAACTTCATTTTTTTATCTTATATTGTATTGTTAGGTGCAACAACACTACATACCTATATCGAAGTAGTACATGTTTGGATGTTTCCTTCCATTTCATCTTGGATTATAGCAGGGGCTTTTTTGGGTCTATGTTATTACATTGTGACTGGAGGATTTCGTGTAGTTGCTGGAATCGGCTTCTTTGGAATCGTTATCCCAAGCATTCTAATCTTCACATTTTTTTATCCTTTGCAGTATGCAGATTTCCAAAATTTATTTCCAATTGCACAGCATTCATTCCTAGAAATTATGAAAGGAATGAAAGGAAATATGTTTAGTTTTTTTGGATTTGAAATGTTATTGTTATACTACCCATTTATTAAAAAGGCAAGAACGTCTCAAAAATATGCGCACTATGCAAATTTAGTAACGACTATTGTCTACACATACCTTATGATTTTAACTCTTGCGTTTTTTAGTGAAAAACAACTAGCGAGCGCGATATGGGCATATTTAAGCATGATTAAAATTATACAATTTCCCTTTATAGAGCGGTTTGAATACATTATTGTTTCTGTTTGGGCTTTTTTTATATTACCCAATGTTTCCTTTACATTATGGGGAGTAAGTCGTGGTATAAAAGAGGCACTGGGAATAAAGCAAAAATATGTTTTGCCAGTTATCATCCTGTTCATCTTTGTTTTATCATTTTTCTTGAATAACCGTAATAAAATTAACTTATTAAATACTTGGACAGGTCAAATTGGCTTTGTATATATATATGTATACCTACCTATATTATGGCTAATTCAAACCGCCAAAATAAAGTTAAGGAGATAAACATGAAGCGATGGATACTTTTCCTTATAGTAAGTGTCTTCTTAATAGGTTGTGCTAAAACGAAAATTGTGGATGACATTGACTTAGTTCAAGTTGCGGCATATGATACCGAAGCAAAAGGTAAGCTAAAAGGAACCTTTGCGATTTCAGCTTATAAAGGAGGCGGGGAAGGTGAAACGAAAATCTATTCAGCATCAGGCCAGACTGGTAGAGAAGTTCTTGCAAGAGCATCCGAAAAATCTTCTGGACCTCTAGAGTTGGGGCAATTGCGTGTTATTATATTTAATGAAAAAATAATTGATAAGGGAATGCAGGAAATTTTAGAGACTTTGAACCGAAATCCTAGTGTAGGAAATGCAATTTATTTAGCAATTACAAATGTAAAAGGGGAATCACTATTAAAGGGGAATTATTCTGAAGAAAAAGAAATTGCTTCCTATCTATCCTCTTTACTGGAGCAAAATATGGATAATGGAACGCAGCCAAAAACAAATTTTTTTATGTTTTTAAACCAACTTAATGATGATGCGAGAGATTCATATTTACCGATAATATCTAAAAAAGGTAATGTGTTGGAGTTAGATGGAATAGCCCTTTTTAAAAGATGTAAAATGGTTGATAAAGTAAACCCTAAAGATTTATTTGTATTTAAATTGTTGACAGATAATTTTAAACAAGGTACATACCAATTCAAACTACCTGGTTCCTCAAATACTTACGCCACGATAGAGAATATAAAAGCTAGAACAAAATATAAGATGGAGGGGAATAGTAAGCATCCATTCGTAAATGCTCATATTCAAGTTAAAGCTGAAATTCAAGAATTTACAAAAACAAAAAATCTAGATAATCCTAAAGAAATAAAAAAATTAGAAAAAATTATGGAAAAAGAAATAGAAAAAAAAGCAACTACATTGATAAAGAGATTTATTAAAAAAGACACAGATCCTATAGGACTTAGAAAGCTTGGTAGAACTCACGTAAGAAAATGGAACAGTCAAGAATGGGAAGAATCCTATAAACATTTACGTTTTCGTGTAACAGCTGATGTAAAAGTAACCCAATCTGGTGTTACAGAATAAATCAAATAAGATATGGGAAATTTTAATAAAAAAATATAGTCTCGCAGGAGATTAGGGAGAAGAGAAACGATTAACAAAGAATTTCATAAATAGTAAGATGCTTTGTTAATCGTTTTTATACCTGTAGCTTTATCACTTATAGTAATCATAATTATAATAAAAGAACAACGAAACAAATTCCCGATACCACATAATTATAAGAGGACAATAAAGCATCAAGATATAATGTATGCTTTGTCTGGAAAAAAAGAATTTCAGTACTTCAAGGTTAAACACTTAACTTTAAAGTAGTAAATTCGTTGCTTGTAGCACTTCAACTAGACTGTGCCCCCGAAAGTTAGAAAGGTCGGTTTATTAAGTAGCCTCTAGGGAATGAGCCTAGTACAATACTGGATTCATTTCCTTTTATTTTTCCTTGATTCTTTCATGATTATAGTACTTTATATACTTTGCTAATTCTTGTTTAAATTCTGTTATACTTTCAAATTCTTTCGATACAGAAATAGACATACAAAAACGCCATTCTTTCTTATAAATCTACAGAAAGAATGGCGTATTCTTCAAAAGTGAGTTCCTTTATTGAAAAGTTTTAGTTCTATATGACAGATAAAAGGGCAAGCAACGCTAAAATAGCGAGAAATCCTTGTTTCATGATAATTGATTTATTGGATGTGAAACCTCCGAAAATAGCTGCTACCACTATACAATGATGAAAAATAATTGAATCATATAACCAATGGGATTGTTTCCAAGTATAAGTCCCCGAATGAGGCTAGCTGCTAAGAATTCATTATATAAACCGTTTGCAAATTAATTGTCTAAGTATTTCTAAGTTTAAAGAGTACAGTGTCTTCGTTTTTTATTGAATCAACTTTTACATGTTGGTTCAATATTTTCTATTCTCTTGGAACTTAGTTCTCGTTTACTTCTCACAAAAGCAATAAAATCTATTATCTCTTCTGTTGACAGTGCTTCTCCATCTATTAAAAGTGTTGGATCTGGATCGTTTAGGAGTCTTGTAATATCAATTACATCTTTGTTTTGATGTGAATGTTCAATTCGGCCTAATATATAATCTACAGATGTATCAAATAAATCGGCTATTTTTGATAAAGATTGTAATGAAGGTAATCTATAACCATTTTCATACCCGGCATAGGTGCTTTTCGCAATCCCAAGTCGATCTGCTGTCTCTTGTAAGGACCATTTTTGATTTTTTCTTAATTTAGATAAACGTTCCAGCATTCGTCTCATACCCCATCTAATTTTATTAAATTAATTATAACATAGAAAAAGAATCAAGAATAGAAAAAAAGTACGCGTATTGAATACAAAATCTTGATTAATTCAAATTAAGTTCTATAATGATAAATATAAATACGCATTACGCGAACGATATATCGTTGTTTATTTTATGGAGGGGTTGTGTATGAAGAAAATTTTATTACTTGCAACTGGTGGGACAATTGCATCTGTGGAGGGGAATGAGGGGCTTGTTCCAGGATTGTCCGCTGAGGAATTATTGAATTATTTTTCGAAGTCTTCTCGAAACTTAGAAATAGATTGCAAAATCTTAATGAATATTGATAGTACCAATATGCAACCTGAGCACTGGAAAGAAATAGCTAATGCTGTTTTTAATCACTATGATGACTATGACGGGTTTGTGATTACACATGGAACGGATACGTTAGCTTATACATCTTCTGCGTTATCTTATATGCTGCAAGGTTTAAGAAAACCAGTTGTTTTAACAGGTTCACAAGTACCTATTAGTTTTAAAAAGACAGACGCAAAAAAAAATGTAGCTGATGCTCTTAGGTTTGCCTGTGAGGATGTTGGCGGTGTGTTTATTGTTTTTGATAGTAGGGTGATTATTGGGACGAGAGCAGTTAAAATGCGAACAAAAAGTTATGATGCATTTGAAAGTGTGAATTATCCATATGTTGCTGAGGTAAATGAAGATGAGGTGAAATATCATTGGAAGCCAACTTCCTCACATAGTGAACTTTCAATAAATACTAATTTATGTACGGATGTTTTTCTTATGAAATTGTATCCAGGTACAAAGCCTGAGGTATTTGATTGTTTAAAAGATTTGTATAAAGGGATTATTATTGAAAGTTTTGGAAACGGTGGATTACCTTTTGAAGGAAGGAACTTGCTTTCGAAAATTCAAGAGTTGACTGAAATGGGGATTGCTGTAGTGATTACTACTCAATGCCTGGAAGAAGGAGAAGACATACTTCTCTATGAAGTAGGACGGAAAGTGGCGCAACATCAAGTAATATTGTCTGGAGATATGAATACGGAAGCCATCATAGCAAAATTGATGTGGGCGCTTGGGAAAACTAATAAATTAGAAGAGATTAAAAAAATTATTGAAGAGCCTTTAGCCTACGATTTAACAATAAAATCTGATAAGGATTGGTAATGACTTCATATGATTTATTTAGGTTTTACATTTAATATGGGGGATAAATTAAAATGGCAATGACAAACAAGAACGTGCGAGTGGAGAATGATTTTTTGGGAGGAAAGGAATTACCTATTGAGGCATATTACGGAATTCAGACTTTACGCGCTGTTGAAAATTTCCCGATTACAGGGTATAAAATTCATGAAAGTTTAATTAGAGCGTTCGCAATTGTAAAAAAAGCAGCAGCGCTTGCGAATACAGATGTAGGAAGATTGGAATTGAACAAGGGCGGTGCGATCGCAGAGGCTGCTCAAGAAATTCTTGATGGAAAATGGCATGATCATTTCATCGTAGATCCAATCCAAGGCGGAGCGGGTACTTCAATGAACATGAATGCAAATGAAGTCATTGCCAATCGTGCTCTTGAATTATTAGGGATGGAAAAGGGAGACTATCATTATATTAGTCCAAATAGTCATGTAAACATGGCGCAATCAACAAACGATGCATTCCCAACAGCGATTCATATCGCTACATTAAACGCATTAGAAGGTTTATTACAAACGATGGGTTATATGCACGATGTATTTGAATTAAAAGCAGAACAGTTCGATCATGTGATTAAAATGGGTCGTACACATTTACAAGACGCTGTGCCAATTCGCCTTGGACAAGAATTTAAGGCGTACTCTCGTGTACTTGAACGTGATATGAAACGAATTCAGCAATCACGTCAACACTTATATGAAGTGAACATGGGAGCAACTGCAGTTGGTACAGGCTTAAATGCAGATCCAGAATATATTGAAGCGGTTGTAAAACATTTAGCTGCAATTAGTGAACTACCACTAGTTGGTGCAGAAGACTTAGTAGATGCAACGCAAAATACAGATGCATACACAGAAGTATCTGCAGCACTGAAAGTATGTATGATGAATATGTCTAAAATTGCGAATGACCTTCGCTTAATGGCATCAGGTCCACGTGTTGGTTTAGCAGAGATTATGTTACCAGCTCGTCAACCAGGTTCATCTATTATGCCAGGGAAAGTAAACCCTGTTATGCCAGAAGTTATTAATCAAATTGCGTTCCAAGTAATAGGTAATGATCATACAATTTGCCTTGCTTCAGAAGCAGGACAATTAGAATTAAACGTGATGGAACCAGTACTTGTTTTCAACTTACTGCAATCGATTAGCATTATGAATAACGGTTTCCGTGCCTTTACAGATAATTGCTTAAAAGGAATTGAAGCGAATGAAGATCGCTTAAAAGAGTATGTTGAGAAAAGTGTAGGAATTATTACAGCCGTGAACCCTCATATCGGTTATGAAGCAGCAGCTCGCGTTGCGAAAGAAGCAATTGCAACAGGGCAATCCGTTCGAGAACTTTGTGTGAAAAATGGTGTATTGTCACAAGAAGACTTAGAGTTAATTCTAGATCCATTCGAAATGACACATCCAGGGATTGCAGGAGCAACTCTTTTAAAGAAAAATTAAAAGAAGAGGGGGGACAAGTCCCTCCTCTTTGTTTACAATATAGGGATTTTATATGTGAATAGAGGTAGGGAGATTATAAGTAAGTAACAGTGGCGTTTAATAGTTCATAGAAACAAAATTAAGAGGAGCAGCAATATAATCAACATCACTTTTAAGTTAGTTAACATTGTTATCGTGTCCGCTATTTGGTTACTTAATACTTTAATTCATGTTTTTACCAATTATTTATTACCTCAAAATGCAAAGTTTTTGAAAATAACTATTTTAGATGTGAGATGAAAATAGGGGATAGATACTTAGCATTTAATAAAAAAAGATAAGATTACGAAATGTAATCTTATCTTTTCATTAAGAATAATGAATTGTAGCTTTAAGGCTTCAGAATGACTTTTATACAGTCGTCTTCACGATTATTAAAAATCTGATAACCATAACTCGCTTCTTCAAGGGGAATTTTGTGTGTAATAATCTCTTTTGGATCAAATTCTTTATTTGTTATTTTTTCAAATAGTTCCGGCATAAAATGAATGACAGGTGCTTGTCCCATTTTAAGATTAATATTTCTAACCCAAAATGCACCGAGTGGAAAGGCGTTATAATTGCCACCATAAACGCCGGTCATTTGAACCGTTCCATATTTTCTTACGGCTTTCGTAGCGATTTGAATAGGACCGAGAGTTCCACCTTGTAATTTTAATTTTTGTTCCAGAAATTCTAGAGGCGATTTTTTTCCATCCATCCCCACACAATCAATAACTACATCAGCACCGCCACGTGTAATTTCCTTTAAATGTTCTCCCATATCGGGGAATTTTGTAAACTCAAATACCTCAACATTGTTAATCTTTTTTGCATAATTCATCCGATAATCTAAGTAATCCACTGCAATTACACGTTTAGCACCTTGCATCCAAGCGAATTTTTGTGTCATTAATCCAACAGGTCCACAACCAAGGACGATAACAGTATCACCTGGCTTAACGCCTGCGTTTATTACACTCCAATAGGCTGTTGGTAAAACATCTGATAGAAATAGTAGGGATTCATCTTCAAGTTCGCATGATTCCGGTATAACAAATGGAGTGAAATTTCCAAAAGGAACTTTTAAATATTCTGCTTGTCCGCCCGGATGATTACCAAATTTCTCTGTATAACCAAAGTATCCACCAGAATCGTAATGAGGGTTTGAGTTATCACATTGACTTTCCATTTCATGTTGGCAATAGAAACAATGTCCACAAGAAACGTTGAATGGGATGACAACACGATCGCCTTTTTTCACTTTAGTGACATCTGGCCCGACTTCTTCAACGATTCCCATTGGTTCATGGCCGATAATGTATCCTTGAGGTAAGGGCATGTTGCCTTGATATAAATGTAAATCAGAACCGCAAATAGCGGTTGAAGTAATTTTTACAATAATATCATCTTTTTTCTCTAATTTTGCATCATCCACTTGTTTAACCTGTACTTGGTTTGGTCCTTGATAGGTTACAGCCTTCATCTCATATCTCCTTTTGGGTTATGTCTCAAAACATAATTTTATTTAATCTCTTGGTGAAATAGAAATCTTTCTTTTGTTTACTGAAGGGAATTAGAAAGTATACATAGTGTTGTTATGAAAGTATGTTATATCAGTTATTCTTTCTTATATGTTTTGCCCTACTTTAAGAAAAAAATCAATTTTTATTCATAATCTAATTTCCATAAAAAGGATAATTATTTTTTCGTAATTTGTAGCATATTAAAAACATCGGAGGTGAAACAATATGGGAAAAAATAATAGTGGAAGTCGTAATGAAGTATTAGTTCGAGGCGCTGAACAAGCTCTTAATCAAATGAAATATGAAATTGCACAAGAGTTTGGTGTACAACTTGGTGCAGATACAACAGCTCGTTCAAACGGATCTGTTGGTGGTGAAATTACAAAACGTTTAGTAGCAATGGCAGAACAACAACTTGGTGGTAGAGCTAACCGCTAAGTAAATTGGCTTAAAATATAGCAAATATGTAAATCAATTTCTTTTGTGTATTCATAAAAATAAAAAACCTTATATTAAACAGATTCTCACTCAAAGATTATTGATAATCTTCTTTCATAATCTTTGAGTATTTAATTTGTAAACTACTTTCCTAAACAATAAACACGCAGTGTTGGAAAGGTGTTTTCCATGCATAGTAGAAAATCTTTTGCAGGAAAAAGCATACTTAAAAATTTGATTTCAATATTGAAATCAATATTTATTATGATATTTTCGAAAGGTAGGAATTTAAAAATGGGTATATTAAGTGGAAATCCTCAAAATGAACCTTTACATTACGGAGAAGTATTTGACATTTGGAGTTATCTTCTTGCTGCACAGGGTGCAATTGCAAGCCATCAAGTATTTATGAATCACACAGGTGATGAAGATTTGAAGAAGTTTTTAGAAGGCTTAATTGAAAATGATATGAATTCGGAAATAGAAGAATTAAAAGCTCTTTTAAAGATTAATGGGGTCGCTTTACCGCCTGCTCCTCCAGAACGACCAGTTGCATCTATCGAAGACATTCCTCCTGGAGCACGTATTAATGATGTTGAAATTGCTGCAGCTGTTTCTACAGGATTAGCAGCTGGACTTGTGACATGTAGTCAAGTAATGGGAAAATGCCTTCGAGAAGATGTAGGTATGCTATTCGGACAATTTCATATGAAAAAAGCGCAGGCAGGTGTAACTCTGCTACGTTTAAGTAAGAAAAAGGGATGGGTAGTTCCACCTCCATTACATGTAAGAAATTCTGACCAAGCGTAATAAACAAAAATAAAAAAGTGGCGTTGGCCACTTTTTTATTTTTTAGATGTATCCTTAAGCTTGGATTTATTTATGGTGGAAGAATCTATATATTCATCTGACATTTCTATAGCATATTTATTATGTTGAATATGATTGTGATTTGTTAATTTATCGTCGTTACGTAGCACTAGCCTCTTCATATAAATGTGGAAGAAAACTTCTGTTCCACCAATAATTAAAGCGGCTATAAATGAAGAAAATCCAATATTATGAGTAGCATCTAAATTAGTAAACAAGGATGTTAATAACCAAATTCCAAAGAAGCTTAAACCGAAATCTGCCATTGTAGCAATCGCATTTCCGTATTTAGGTAAAATGAAGAGATCTCCGATTAAATAGGCAGTTCCCGTAAGAAAAAGAGAAATTAGTAATACTCTAGGAATTGAAATGCCTTGAAAGATACTGAGCATGATTAGCAATACTGCAGTTATCGCTGTGTACTTAATTAATAAAGCAACAATATGTTTCATCATTTTCCTCCATTGTTTAAACGTATATGGAATAAAATATTTCATTAAAAACGGATTATGCTTTTATATAGCGTAACCCGTTTTAATCACCCTTTAATGGTAAGAAGTACAACCTGGGTAAGAAGCAGGCTTATACTATGGATAGTATTTGCGGAATATCGAGCTTTATTCATAAAGGGTAGTTCCATTCTTATAATAGAGAGGTTGCCTAAGTACAGTTTTGTTCATATTAAACTTAATATTTTTGGTGTTTTGATTTTGTATCATATTCTGATTCGTTAATATAAAAATAAACAAAGTATTTTCGCGTTTAATGCATCTTTTTATCTATATATTTTCCGTAATCAGGCACAGCAATTTTATCAAATTCTTGAACGAGTGTTTTGAGGCTTGTTGATAGCAATTCACCCGACATAGGTACCCCATGTCCAGTAACAGCGGTTAGAGGCTTTAACTTCTCTAGCTTAATAACTGACTCTTTAGCAGCTTTCCAGTCTGTTGTTAAATAACGAGGCGGACCGCTTATTTCCTGTTCTTGAGTTATTACTTTATACAGATACTCCTGTTTCACTGTAACAAAAGCGTCCCCAGCGATTAAAGTTTGGTCTTTTTCTCGGAATAATGAAATATGCCCTGGAGTATGTCCTGGTGTATGAATCCATCTAAACTCTGGCATATGGGGAACAGTTCCATCGATGGGTAGCGCTTTTACGTTATTTCCTAAGTCAATTGGTTCGTTTGGGAACAGAGGAGACATTTTCGCTACCATACCACCTTCAACTGTAGGATCTGGTTCTGGATAGCTTTGTTGTCCGGTCAGGAATGGTATCTCCATTTGATGTGCATAGACGGGAACATCCCAATACTTGATGAGTTCAATTATTCCCCCAACATGATCAAAATGGCCGTGAGTTAAAATAATTGCTTTTGGGCGACTATTGGTACCAAATCGATCCTCAGCAATAGAGATAATTTCATTTGCACATTTAGGCATTCCAGCATCAACTAAAACAAAATCATTGGTATGCGGATTTCCAACAAAGCATATATTGACGATTTGAATCGTGTAACAAAATAAATCAGGTAATACTTCGATGCCGTGACCACTCTCAATTGAAGTTGCTGGAATAAACTTGTAATCACTTCCATAATTCATTTCATTGTCCAATTTTTCTCCCCCTTAATATATTTTAATACGACATTATAGTTCCCTAATCTTGAAAATTCATTTTGACGAATTTTAGAAAAGAATTAATATGAGATTAAAAAACAATAATTTAGTCCTAGAATTAAGAGGGATTCATATCAATTTATATAAAGTGCAAACAAAAAATATTGCTTTTAAAGTCACAGATTCTACTATTTTTCGAGGCGAATTTATGGCTTAATAAAAGATTTATAAAGATATTACAATATGGATTTATATAAAAAACACATAACAAATGTCGATAGAAATCCATTATGTCTAATGATTGCTTTTCATAATAAAAGAATGTTTAAGTTTGGTGATGTAATTGAAGTGAATTAGAGGGGAAATAGAAGTGATGATCTCTTCCTAACTTAATTATAGCATGTAATTTACGTTCGAAATAGACTGTTTCTTCTCATTTACTACTGTTACAATCAAGAACACATGAATAGTAAGGAGAGGTGCCAAATGAGTTCTTTCGTTCTCGATTTTCAGGAAATAGAAAAAACGCAGCTTTTTCTCGTTGGTGGAAAAGGATTGAATTTAGGGGAGTTATCCAATATTCAAGGGATACAAGTGCCAGAAGGATTTTGTGTTACAACGGTAGGGTATGAACAGGCCATTGGAAAAAATGGAGCGTTTCAAACTTTATTGAATCAATTAGCAATGCTAAAAATTGAGGAACGAGATCGAATTGGTGAAATTAGTAAGCAGATTAGAGAAGTCATTATGGCGGTGGAAATTCCAGTTGATGTAGTGGAATCAGTAGCTCATTATCTCTCGCACTTTGGCGATGAACATGCATATGCAGTGCGTTCGAGTGCTACTGCTGAAGATTTACCGTATGCCTCGTTTGCTGGTCAACAAGATACGTATTTAAATGTTATGGGAAAAGAAAACATTTTGCAGCATATTAAAAAATGCTGGGCTTCTTTGTTTACAGATCGGGCGGTTATATACCGAATGCAAAACGGTTTTGATCATAATCAAGTTTCTATATGTGTTGTCATTCAAAAAATGGTTTTCCCTGAGGCTTCAGGGATTTTATTTACTGCGGATCCGATTACTTCGAATAGGAAGGTGTTGTCAATCGATGCCAGCTTTGGACTTGGCGAGGCGCTAGTATCTGGATTGGTTTCTGCCGATAATTATAAGGTAAAAGAAGACGAAATCGTCGAAAAGGTCATCGCAACGAAAAAATTAGCCATCTATGGACGAAAAGAAGGCGGAACAGAGAGAAAGAAAATTTCTCCTAATCAGCAAAAAGTTCAAACACTTACTGAACAACAAATTTTACAACTAGCACGCATCGGAAGACAAATCGAAGCTTATTTTGGTTGTCCGCAAGATATTGAATGGTGCTTAGTTGATGATACATTTTATATAGTCCAAAGTAGGCCGATTACGACTTTATATCCAATTCCAGAAGTAAATGATGGGGAAAATCACGTATATGTATCGGTCGGTCACCAGCAAATGATGACTGATCCTTTGAAGCCATTAGGAATGTCTTTATTTCAGTTAACATCTTTCGGACCAAGGTTTCAAGCTGGGGGAAGGTTGTTTGTTGATGTTGCACAAAGATTGGCTTCACCTGCAAGTAGGGAGTTTTTATTAAATACAATAGGTGAGTCGGAGCCGCTTATTAAAGATGCATTAATGACTGTAATAGAGCGAGATAATTTTATCAAATTGTTACCGGATGATGAAAAAGAAAATAGTAAGAGAATGCCGCCTGCAGGCTCACAACCACAAATCGAAAATGATCCAGCAATCGTTACGGATTTAATAAAGAATAGTGAAGCATCGATCGAAGAGTTAAAACAAAACATTCAAATGAAATCAGGATCAGATGTACTTAGTTTTATTTTAGAAGATATCCAGCAATTAAAGAAAATATTATTTGATCCGCAAAGTATGGCTGTAATTATGGCAGGTATGAATGCTTTATCATGGATCAATGAAAAAATAGAACAATGGCTAGGGGAAAAGAATGCAGCAGATGTACTTTCACAATCTGTACAACATAATATTACGTCAGAAATGGGGCTAGCGTTATTGGATGTGGCAGATGTGATCCGGCCGTATCCGGAAGTCATTGCGTATTTACAGCATGTAGAAGATGACAGATTTTTAGATGAATTAATTCAGTTTAAAGGCGGGGAAAAAGTTCGGGATGCAATCGATGCCTTTCTAAATAAATATGGAATGAGATGCAGCGGAGAAATTGACATTACGAAAACGCGCTGGAGTGAACAGCCAGCTACAATTATACCGATGATTTTAAATCATATAAGAGACTTTGAATATGGTGCTAGTAAGCGGAAGTTTGAAGAAGGGCTGCAGGAAGCTTTGAAAAAAGAAGCAGAGCTGTTAGAGCGATTGCAGCACTTGCCGGATGGGGAACAAAAAGTAGAAGAGACGAAGAGAATGATTTGTAACCTCCGCAATTTCATCGGTTATCGTGAATATCCGAAATACGGCATGATTCATCGTTATTTCATATATAAGCAGGCATTACTGAAAGAAGCAGAGAAACTTGTGCAAAATAATGTTCTGGATGAAATAGAAGATATATACTATCTAACTTTTGAAGAACTTCACGAAGTCGTCCGCACAAATAAACTAGATTACAAGATTATTCATAAACAAAAAAATGCGTACAAATTATATGAAAAACTAACACCTCCGCGTGTTATCACGTCTGATGGAGAAATCATTACAGGTAAGTACAAACGCGAAAATCTCCCGGCTGAAGCAATTGTAGGTTTGCCTGTTTCTTCTGGAGTGGTTGAGGGGAGAGCACGCGTTATTTTAAACATGGAAGACGCGAATTTGGAAGATGGAGATATATTAGTTACGGCATTTACCGATCCTGGGTGGACACCTTTGTTTGTTTCTATAAAAGGGTTAGTCACTGAAGTCGGCGGGCTTATGACGCACGGAGCAGTGATTGCACGTGAGTATGGCCTGCCAGCAGTTGTTGGAGTAGAGAACGCTACGAAACTAATAAAAGACGGGCAACGAATTCGGGTACATGGAACAGAAGGATATATTGAAGTGTTGTAGTTGTATTTTAGATAAATAAAGAAATCGTCCACTAAATATAGTGGACGATTTCTTTATGATTTTAATAGTTTTATCAACTTTCATCAATATTTTCTGAAATATTGATGAATCAGAATGTATGTTCATCTAAAACAAAGGATTTTTTCAAAAATATTACAAATTCAGACAATGCATTGATAATTTTCTGAATTTTCCGTAATATATAAACGTTGTATCGTATTTAATATTGGGGAGGAATAGGGATGAAGAAAAAACCTTTTAAAGTGCTGTCTACGCTTGCGGCGGCAGCTGTGCTTAGTTGCACATTTGGGTATGGGGGTCAATCTGTTTATGCGGCAACGCCGTCTAATGGAGGAACTTTAAGTCCGATTGATGAAAATTTAATTCAAGAGGAGCGTTTAGCAGATGCGCTCAAGAAACGCGGTGTAATTAATGAATCTACGTCGAAAGAAGACACATTAAAAGCTGTTGAAAAATACGTAGAGAAGAAAAAAGGAGAAAATGCGGGAAAAGAACCAGCAGCGGGGGATAGTGTTACGAGAGAAGCGGCTGACTTTTTGAAAAAAGTTAAAGATGCAAAAGCAGATGAGAAAGAAAAAGCAGATCAACCTGCTAGTGGTCCAGTAGCGGGACAAGAGCCGGTTAAAGGGGGATTAAACGGCCAAGTACCAACTACTTCAGCGAAGCAAAAACAATATAACGGTGATGTTCGTAAAGATAAAGTTCTCGTATTGCTAGTAGAGTTTGCGGACTTTAAGCATAACAATATTGATCAAGTACCAGGTTATATGTATTCAAATGATTTTAATCCAGAACATTATCAAAAAATGTTATTTGGTAATGAGCCATTTACACTCTTTGATGGTTCAAAAGTACCAACATTTAAACAATATTATGAAGAGCAATCTGGTGGTAGTTATACAGTAGATGGCACAGTAACAAAGTGGTTGACAGTTCCTGGTAATGCGGCAGATTATGGCGCAGATGCAGGAGATGGCGGTCATGATAATATGGGACCAAAAGGACCTCGTGATTTTGTAAAAGAGGCATTAAATGCGGCTGTAGAAAGTGGTATTGATTTATCTGAATTTGACGAATACGATCAATATGACAATAATGGTGATGGCAATAAAAATGAACCAGATGGTCTGATTGATCACTTAATGGTCATTCACGCTGGAGTTGGGCAAGATGGGGGCGGTGGTAGACTAGGTGATGATGCAATTTGGTCACATCGTTGGCACCTTGGAACACCATATCCAATTGAAGGAACAAAAGCAAAAGTTGATAACTGGGGCGGTAAGATGGCAGCATACGACTACACAATTGAGCCAGAAGACGGAGCGGTTGGTGTATTCGCACATGAATTTGGTCATGATTTAGGTCTTCCAGATGAGTATGATACGAAGTACACAGGAGCAGGTGAGCCAATTAACTCCTGGTCTGTTATGAGTGGCGGTAGCTGGGCTGGTAAAATTGCAGGAACAACGCCACCGAGTTTCTCTCCGCAAAACAAAGAGTTCTTTCAAAAGAACATAGGTGGAAACTGGGCCAATATTGTAGAGGTTGACTATAATAAATTAAATCGTGGTATTGGCTATGCGACGTATTTAGATCAAAGTGTAACGAAATCAAATCGTCCTGGTCTGATTCGTGTTAACTTACCAGATAAAGAGGTGAAAGGTATTCAGCCTGCATTCGGTAAGAAGTACTACTATAGTACAAAAGGTGATAACCTTCATACAACATTAGAAACGCCAGTGTTTGATTTAACAAATGCAACAAATGCGAGGTTTGATTATAAATCAATGTATGAAATTGAAACGGATTATGACTTCCTTGAAGTACATGCAGTGAAAGAAGATGGTACGAAAACGTTAGTGGATCGAATTGGTGAAAAAAATGTGAAAAATGGTCTAGACACAACAGATGGTAAATGGGTAGATAAGTCTTATGACTTAAGCAAATTCAAAGGTCAAAAAGTAAAATTAGTATTCGAATACATTACAGATGGTGGTTTAGCGCCGACCGGTTTTACTTTTGATAATGCTACATTAACTGTAGATGGAAATGTTGTGTTCTCTGATGATGCAGAAGGCGAAACGAAATTTAAATTAAATGGTTTTGTTGTAGCAGACGGTTTTGATAAGAAGAAGCATAACTACTATTTAGAGTGGAGAAACTATGCTGGTGCTGATCAAGCGTTAAAATATAGCAGTGGTGTACCATATAATACAGGTCTGCTAGTATGGTATGCAGACTCTAGCTTTACAGATAATTGGGTTGGTTTACATCCAGGTGAAGGTTTCTTAGGAGTTGTTGACTCTCACCCAGAGGCAATTGTTGGAACACTAAACGGCAAACCAACTGTTAAAAATAGTACACGATTCCAAATCGCAGATGCTGCGTTCTCCCTTAACCAAACGCCAGCATGGAAAGTGGTATCTCCAACACGCGGAACATATGATTACAAAGGATTACCAGGTGTAACGAAGTTTGATGACTCTAAATTGTATATAAATGATTTAATCCCAGATGCAGGACGTAAATTACCGAAATTTGGATTGAAATTTGAAGTAGTTGGACAAGCAGATGATAATTCTGCAGGTGCAGTTCGTTTATATCGTTAATAATGTAGAAGCTGTTGAAGGGGAGTCCTTTCAACAGCTTTTTTTACAGAAACATAAATTTCAAGTTATTAATAAAATAATAGAAATTACTAAGCAAGCGGGCTTATTTCTTTAAGCCAGCAGCATAAAAAGGTCCATGAACTGCGATTGTTGATAAAAAGCGAGCAATCTCCTCAGGTGTTTCTTTTTGTCCATTATTTAACCATTGTTGGATGACACCTATATGTGCAGATGCCATATAAGAAGTTAAATATTCGCTTGGAACAAGTAAATTCTCCTTATTAATGAGAGGACCATTCGTATCTTCAAATAATGTTTTCCACATAAAGTCTTTCAGTTTTGTTTGGAAAGATAAATCTCCTTTCGGACTTAGTACAGCTCTCATAAAATCACTATTTTCATTTAGAAATTCAAGAATAGAAGTGATAAGTATAAATGGCATTGTTGGAGAAGGATTTGATCCAAGGTCAGCAATAACTTCCGGGAATTTCTGTTTAGCAATGCTAGAAAACTCGTACATAATGTCTTCTTGGCATTTTGTCATTAAATCAAATTTATCTTGATAGTGCGCATAGAAAGTACCGCGATTAATGTTTGCTTTCGTTGTAATATCTTTCACTGTAATGGCGTCAAAACCTTTTTCTTCAATTAGCTCCACCAATGCATTTCGTATGGCAGTTTTCGTACGAACAACACGCAAATCTAAATTATTATCGCGCAAAGCATATCCCTCCTTAATTTTACTCAACACATTTGGAAAATGTGTCTTATAACCAACACATTCACGATTTTTGATTATTGTATAAGGTTCAACTCGAACATATAATTCAAAATATAAATAAACAACACGTTGTTGGTTATTATAGATCAAATTAAGGGAGGAGAAAAGAAAATGTTTAAAAATAAACTTTTATTTTTATCACCAGTTATTGCACTACTTGTTGTTTTTATTTTTTCATTAACGCTATTTCCAACTGTTCAACCGCAGCCGAAAAACTTGCCAATTGCAATTGTAAATGAGGATCAAGGTGTAGAAATTCCAAATCAACCGAAAATGAATATGGGGCAAACGATCGTTGATAACATGAAAAAAACAGCGAAATCAGAGGAAGAACCCGCAGTGAAGTGGGTAGAAGTAAAAAATAAAGAAGCCGTTCAAAAGGGATTAAACAATAAAGAGTATTACGCGGCATTAGTCATCCCGAAAGAATTTAGCGCAAAACAAGCGTCGTTACGAACACCACAGCCATCTTCACCTGAGATAGAAATATATATTAATCAAGGAATGAATACGGCTGCATCAACTATGGCAGGGCAAATATTACAGGCGATTGTTGATAATATGAACAATACTGTTCGTACACAAATATTAGAAGGGTTGAAAGCAAAAGGAGCTACTGTAACAACAGATCAAGCTGAGAAATTAGTAACACCTATTGTAAAGAACGTCAAAAATGTGAATGAGGTCGGCAAAAATAGTGCGAACGGTAACTCACCAATATCATTATTCCAGCCGTTATGGATTGCAAGTTTAGCTAGTGCAGCGATTATTTTTATTGCGATTAGTAAAATGCCAGTAAGCTCAAGAAAAGAAAACTTTCTGTTAAAAGTAAAACAAATCGTAACAGGAGCTATTGCGACACTTGTAATTGGGTTTGGTCTTACATGGATTGCAGATGGGATGGTAGGGTTAAATATTTCGAACTTCACGGATACAGCTCTATTCTTATCCATTACTTCTTTTAGTTTCTTCTTAATGATATCTGCAGTACTATCATTAGTTGGGCTAAAAGGAATCGGTTTATTCGCTTTATTACTATTCTTCGGGGCACCGTTATTATCATTAGCACCTGAGATGTTGTCTCCGTTTTATCAAGACTGGGTTTACTCATGGTTACCAATGAAATTTATGATTGAAGGCCTAAGAGAAATCTTCTTCTTCGGAAAAGGGTTAAGCTGGAATACACCTGTTACTGTACTCGTTTGGATTGGTATAGTAAGTATGGTTACTATATTAGCAACTGCACTCAAACGTAGTGTAGTAAAAGGGCATAAAACAGAATTGAACGCTTAAAAACAAGCCGTTTCACTAATTAGTGAAACGGCTTGTTTGTGATTTTTTCTCAATGTAAATGCTTGATTGTTGAAAAGTGTAGTGTTTAGAATTAAGGCGAAATCTTTAAAGATCGCGTACGTTCCAAACAATCTCACCACGTTCATCATCCCACGTACTGTGATGCCGCTTAAATCCTATCTTTTCTAGTACCCGGAGGGAAGCGATATTCCAAGCACCTACAGTCGACCAAAGTCTTTGGCGCCCAGTAGCAATCGCCGCGTCCAGTACAACAGATGCGGCCTCAGTCGCATAACCTTTACCATGAGCGCTGCGGAACAACTCGTATGCAATCTCCGGCTCTTCAAGTGTGGAACGACCGATAATTAAGCCACAGTACCCAATGAAATCGCCTTCGTCTCTCCTTCGAATAGTGAGAAGGGAAATACCATTTTCGTCTGCCTTCTTGCGCATCTCAATAAGCCGGTTACGAACGGAATCAACGGCTGGAATGTCCACGCCACGTTCGCCAATTAATTTGCTCAGCCAAACGGAATCGGATTCCTCCCACATACTAAGCTCAAGTCTTTCGGTTTTCAGCTGGAAGGCCATAGTTTTAAATAAAGATGGCATAGTGGTACCTCCTAGTTATATGACTGGATTCATAATAGCTTCGCATCTCAACACCACATCTGGTTGGAAACCTGATTCATTCGCGAATTTATAGCAACAGCGTACAAAAAAATAGTGATATTTTATCCGCTATTTGCCGTGTAGTAAAATCCCCACTGATTATAGTTTCACTTTATGAATAAGCAATTCCTTTACAAAATAGACCCTTTTCTCAAACTTTTCTTTCAATCTAAAGCCGTCCCGTTATATACACAGGCTCCTACTATTTCTAAATGCATAAAATGTTAAGCGAAAGTATGGGGGGATATGATGTATAATTCGAATTATTATGATTGGTATAGGCAGAATGATAAGTTAATTAGTGATATTGAAAAAGCTATAAATGGAGAGTATAGCGCTATAAGCTGCTATGCAAAATTAGCGAATATGGCTCCAAATCAAGTAGAACAAAAACAAATTCTTGAAATTCGTAATGATGAAATAAAGCATTTCCACAACTTTGTACAAATTTATACGAACTTAACTGGTAGGCAGCCAAAACCACAAATTACTGAAGACTGCCCAAATACGTATTTACAAGGATTAGAGTTCGCTATACAAGATGAACAAAAAACAGTAGATTTTTATTTGGAAATTTCAGATGAGACATCGGATGTACATTTGAAAGAGTTGTTACGGAGAATAGCTGCGGATGAACAAAATCATGCAGTATGGTTTTTATATTACTTCGTGAAGTCGAAGTGAGCATTAAGAATGACTGATGTGGTGAATATATTAGAAGTTATTTTAAAACGCAGTGCAACGATTGAATAAGATATGTAAATGTAAGTAGAAGGAAACCGTTTCGCTAGTAGTGGAGCGGTTTTTTTATGATGTACTTATGTATCGACAAAATATAGTAATTAAATTTGATATATAATGTATAGAACAAAAATAAATAAGCTAGGAGCAGACATATGAAAAGAGGGATTACAGTAGATATTCTAGATGGATATGATAATTTACTTTGGAAAGTATTAAAGCCAATTGATATTACTGTATTTGATTGGCGAGTGAGGGATGAGGAGTCCTACTTAATAGCACGTGGTGAATTGGATGAGGCATTATTTCCAGAAGAACCAAGTGTAGTGGAAGGGTTAGCGTTGAAAAAGTTAGTTAAAGACAACATATATTATCTTATTTTTGCAGATTTAAAAGCATATCCTAAAGGAGAAATAGCGATAGATATTGAAACATACGAAGAGTTTAAGGAAAGCAAGTGTGAGGTAGTTGTATTAGCGGTGGATGCTCAATACATACAAATTTATGCGAAAGATCAAAAATCGATTGAATTAATGTATGAAAACGCAGTGAATCAAGGATTTTATGTAGAATATATTACAGATGAAAATGATGGAAGGACTCGTTTGTCAGTATGGTAGCAATTTGAAAGGGGAAAGGCAATATGGAGAGAAATATAAGTAAAGAATATGCAATTCGAATTGCTACTGAAAATGAAAGTGATAGTATTATCCTTTTATTAAAAGAGGTAGCACAATGGCTACAATATAAAGAAGTGGATCAGTGGCAGTATCTTTTAGGAGAGGAAGCTACGGCTGAAATACTAGAATGTATAAGAGAGAAATATACATATGTTGTTCTGAAAGAAGCTGAAATAGTTGGTACGGTTACAGTTTCTCCTAAACAAAATGAATGGGATGAACATATTTTTGGTAAAGAGGAAGTTTCTAATTCATTATATATTCATAGATTTGCGGTGAAACGGAAGTATAAGGGAAATGGAATAGGAGAATGGATTTTACGGTGGGTAGAAGAGAATGTGCAATGTGATAAAGAGTATTTGAAGTTAGATTGCGTGGGGCATAATCGTACGTTGAATGATTTTTATAAGAAAAATAGTTTTGAATATGTTGGAAGTACGGATGGGCTTAGTAAGTTTCAAAAGAAAAGGAGAATGTGAATGCATCCAATTAACGTAAGTTTAGTTGAAAAGTTAATACAGGAACAGTTTCCTGAATGGGCCCATTTAGAAGTGAAACCTGTAAAGTTTAGTGGGTATGATAATAGGACGTTTCACTTAGGGGATGAGATGAGTGTAAGATTGCCAAGTGATGTGGCATATGCACCGCAAGTAGAGAAAGAAAATAGTTGGCTTCCTATATTAAATAAGGGGCTTTCTTTACCGATTTCTACCCCACTTGCGAAAGGAAATCCGTCTGAAGCGTATCCATTGCCTTGGTCTATTAATAAGTGGATAGAGGGAGAAACAGTTACGAAACAAAACGTTCGGGATTTAAATGAATTTGCGGCGGACTTAGGATCTTTTTTAGTAGAATTGCAATCTATTAATGCGAGTAACGGACCTTTAGCTGGAACACATAATTTTTACCGAGGCGGACTTATATCTGTATATGATGAAGAGGCGAGAGTTGCTATTGAAAATAATAAGGATGTTTTTGACGAGGCATTATTAAAACACCTTTGGAATGTAGCACTTAGTTCAACATGGGATCGTAAGCCAGTTTGGGTTCATGGAGATGTAGCGCCAGGGAATTTACTCGTTAAAGATGGAAAGCTTTGTGCTGTAATTGATTTTGGTATTTTAGGTGTAGGAGATCCTGCTTGTGATGCAGCGATGGCGTGGACGTTTTTTGATGAAAATAGTAGAAATGTATTTAAAGAAGTATTACGCATGGATGAAGAAACGTGGAATAGAGCGAGAGGATGGGCACTTTGGAAGGCGTTAATTACATATGATGCGAATAGGGAGAGTAATGAAAAAGTAGCAGAAGAGTCGTATCGTTTCATTCAAGTGATTGTGGATGATTATGAGAGGTAATAGAAAAGCCTATTTTAAAATAGGCTTTTTCATATGATTAAATAGTAGAAATGGAAAGAAGGAATATAATATAATTGTACGGAATATTTAGATAACGGGAGGTGTCGAATTTTGAGTGAAATTGAATTAAAGAGTAATGTAATTAAGACAGGGCGAGAGAAGGGGATTATTCTTCGGTTTATACTTGCTAGTCTCGTTGGAGTGTTTATGTTTTTCGTTCCTGTTACGATAAACGGTGCATCGTCTATTATGATTGATCATATCGTATCGTGGATTAGGGCTTCGGTTCCTGGCGTAGTACCTTATTATGCATTATTTGTTATGGCGATTGGTGCGATTTATCCATTTTATACGAAGAAATGGAATGCATCTATTGTAGACATTTGTTTTTCTATTTTAAAAGTAGTTGGCGTTGTTTTTGGCATATTATATTGTTTAAAAGTAGGACCAGCTTGGTTCTTTGCGCCAGATATTGGGCCGTTTTTGTATGAGAAGCTAGTCATATCAGTAAGTTTGCTCGTTCCAATTGGCTCGGCGTTTTTAGCGTTATTAGTCGGATATGGATTGCTTGAATTTATCGGTACATTTTGTCGTCCGATTATGAGGCCATTATGGAATACGCCGGGGAGATCGGCGATTGATGCAGTTGCGTCCTTCGTTGGAAGTTATTCGCTTGCCCTTCTTATTACGAACCGCGTGTATAAAGAAGGAAAGTATACGACAAAAGAAGCGGCGATTATCGCTACAGGATTTTCTACAGTATCCGCTACATTTATGATCATCATCGCAAAAACATTAGATATTATGCATTTATGGAATGTTTATTTTTGGACTACACTTGTTGTAACATTCATCGTGACTGCTATCACCGTAAGAATCCCGCCCCTTAGTAGAAAACCAGATACATATGTAACAGAAGAAGGGTTCCCAGAGCCTGTTTATAAAGAGAAAATGTTGGAACGTGCTTGGGAAGATGCGTTAGAAGTATCAAAGTCTGCACCGAGCATTATGAAAAATATTGCAGTGAATTTAAAAGACGGATTTATTATGACAATGGGAATTTTACCATCCATTATGTCAGTAGGATTAATTGGTATCGTCTTAGCGAAGTTCACGCCAATATTTGATTGGATCAGTTATATTTTCTATCCGTTTACATGGTTATTACAATTACCGGAAGCAGACTTAGCTGCTAAAGCCGCATCAGTTGGCATTGCAGAAATGTTTTTACCGTCATTATTAGTAGTAAGTGCACCACTCGTGACAAAGTTTGTTATTGCAGTTGTTTCCGTATCATCTATTTTGTTTTTCTCCGCTTCCATTCCTTGTATATTATCAACAGATATTCCGTTAAAAGTATCTGAACTCATTATTCTGTATGTGCAGAGAACGATTTTAACGTTGCTTATTATTACGCCGATTGCTTATTTGTTGCTTTGAAGTTTTAATAAGATAAAGTTAAACAAAAGAAGCCGTCTGTAAAAAGAGGGCTTCTTTTGTTTAAAAGCGGGATATTCTTATTTATTTTTCGTATATGACGTAACGCTTCTTAAGAAGATTCCTAGTCCCGCAAAAAAGAATCCTAAGCATAATAAGCTGCCTGGCGTTCCCAAAGTAATTTGATCTAGCATTTTTTATCCCCTCCCGTTTATCATTGAAAAAAGAATTTATTGTAAATTATCAAAAAATTATTTTTTTAATGATTACTGATGAGTCTTCCTACCTTATACGAGAAGAATATATTTGAAAAGAATTCTTTTCTTTATATTTTTTTATTCTTATAATGCGTTTTTGATTCTTATGATATAGTAACAACAAAGGGGGCTTAAAAATGGAAATTATTCACGAAAGAGCAAAGTTGCGGTTAATGGATAATACTGATGTCGAAACTTTGTTTTCGATTGTAGAAGGAAATCGGGATATTTGGGCGTATTTAATCTCTAAAATGGATAGTGTGCAAGATATGCAACAATACGTTCAAAAAGCGATAAAGGGTTACGGAAGAGGTACTCAAATACCTTTCATAGTCGTAGATCAACAGTCGAATAAGATTGTAGGAAGTACACGTTTATATAATATTTCAGTAGAAGATAAGACAGTTGAGTTAGGGCAAACGTGGTATCATCCGAGTGTGCAACGTACGAGTATAAATACAGAGTGTAAGTATATGCTTCTTCAGTATGCTTTTGAAAAATTGCATATGCTGAGAGTGCAAATTAAGACGGATGCAAGAAATGAAAAAGCACAACGAGCAATTGAAAGGTTAGGCGCAGTAAAAGAGGGTGTGCTTCGAAATGAAAGAAAATTACCGAATGGTTATGTGAGAGATGCGGTGGTGTACAGTATTATCTCGAGTGAATGGCCAAGCGTAAAAGAAAAATTGTTAGAAAAATTAGAGTTGTATAAAGAAAAGTTATAATTCGTGTTTTGAAAGGTATATTGTTCGTGAGATATGAAAAATATACCTTTTTTCTTACAAAATGCTACTTTATTTTAATTCCTTTTGTTTCATCGTTCCCTTCTGAGAAAAAATTCGTTACAATGTAGTTGTATGGTAATAAACTTATGAATTTAAAAAATGTAATGAAAACCGCAAATGAAAATGAATTGATAATCCTCAATTTTAAATGAAAACCCTTTTATACATAAATAACAAGTAAAGTTCCTTCTTTTAAATAAACTCAAACAAAACGATTTGATATAAATGTTTTTTATAGAAGTATGGATGATGTACGGAGGCAATTACAAATGAAAGAAAATAAGAAGAGTAAGAAAAGACGAATCTTTCAAGTATTTTTACTAATGATTTGTTCTGCTATTTTATATGTAAGTTATGCAGCTTACGATATTTGGAGTTATCGTTTTAAAGCAAATGATGACGTGAAAACGGATGCTGGTATCGTACTAGGAGCAGCTTCATGGAACGGAAAACCATCTCCTGTATTTAAAGAAAGAATTAATCATGCGATTTCTTTATATAAGAACGGAAATATTAAAAAGATTATTTTTACAGGTGGTACAAAGTTCGAGGCAGAACTTGAGGAAGCACGTACTGCAAGAGTATATGCAATGAAACAAGGTGTAAAAGAGGAAGATATTTTAATTGAAACTAAATCCCTTTTCACTGAAGAAAATTTAAAAAATGCGAAGCAAGTTGGAATAGAGAACGGCATACAAACATACACGATTGTAAGTGATCCACTTCATATGAAACGCGCAATGAGAATCGCAAAACATATTAATATTGAAGCGTATGCTTCACCAACGCCGACATCAGCATATAAAACGTTAGATACAGAAATACCATTCTTCTTTAAAGAATTATTCTCGTATATTGGATATGTAACCTCTTTGCCGTTAAAAGCATTGAAGGGGGACTAATATAAGAAAAGGATCTATCCTTAAATAGGAACTTTTCTTATTAGTCAAAAACATTGTATTTTTATCGGAATAGTGAAACAATAGAGAGGTAGCTTCATATAATCATAATGACAAAATGAACGGTTTATGAATCGAGCATAAAGGAGATTATAGTATGGCACTCTCATTTGTTGAAACAGAAGAACAGTCTTTAATTATTGAGAAAATAAATAAATTGATTCCGAAGTTCATGGAAAGGGAGCATCAGCTAAGTGAATTAGGATCATTTCCGTATGAAAATATAAATGATTTGAAAGATATCGGATATACGAAATTAACGTTACCGAAGGAATTTGGTGGTAGTGCCATTTCTTTATATGACTTCGTTTTATTTCAAGAGAAAATCGCGGAAGGCTGTGGAGCTACTGCATTATCGATTGGCTGGCATCTTGGCATTGTGAAGGAGCTAGCGGAAAATCGCTCTTGGAATGATGAGATGTTCAAATGGTTTTGCGAAGAAGTACGTAATGGTGCGCTCTTTAACAGGGCAGCAACAGAACCGAAAACAGGGAGTCCGACGCGTGGCGGCAAACCAGAAACAATAGCGGTTCAACAAGGCGAGAAGTGGGTTATAAATGGAAGAAAAACTTTTACAACGATGGCGCCAGTACTTGATTATTTTATTATTTCAGCAAGTATGGAAGGCCGTGAAGAAGTTGGTGAGTTTGTTATTCCAAGAAATACACTCGGTGTATCTATTGAAGAAACGTGGGATAGCGTTGCAATGCGAGGGACTGCTAGCCACGACCTTGTCTTACAAAATGTAGAGATAGACAACCGCTTTTTTACGGATGTAAAAGGCGGGAAAGTGAAACAAAAGGGTATTGGCTGGTTGCTACATATACCAGCATGTTATTTAGGAATTGCACAATCAGCAAGAAATTATGCAGTTCAATTTGCGGAATCATACAAGCCAAATAGTTTAAATCATTCTATTAGTTTATTGCCGAATGTTAGAAAATTAGTTGGAGAGTTAGAACTTGAGCTTATGCAAGCTCGTGTCTTTTTATATCAAATTGCGAAAAAGTACGATGAGGCAGAAGATAAACTATCACTGCAAGCAGAATTAGCAGCTGTGAAATATGCTGTAACAAATGCGGCGATATCTATAGTGGATAAATCGATGCGCATCGTAGGAGCAAAAAGTTTATCAGAAAAAAATCCGCTCCATCGTTACTATTTAAACGTCAGAGCAGGATTACACAATCCACCGATGGATGATGCAACATTGTCTATGCTGGCGGATGCGGCGTTTCGGTCGTGATTTTTGAAGTTTACATTTTATTGTTTATGGATATTATAGTTGTTTTGAAAGCACGGGTTTGATTAGTAATCAAACCCGTGCTTTTTATGTGTATGAAGTACTTAATGGAGATGTAGGTTTTTAATATAAATGATTATCATGGTGTTGTGATTGTTTCTTGTTGAAAAATTCTTATTGTAATGCCAGTTTGGAGGCTGTATAAACATTTTTCGTATTTAATCCCAAATTAAAGGTCTTTCCAAGTTAACCATTCGCAAATATTGTAAAAATTGACCCGCATGGACCGCATCATGATAGGCAATTCGTAATAGCATATCACCTAAATATCGTTGATAGCCAACATCGCTTCGATCAATAAGTCTTGAATCTAGCTCGGCTATGCTTATTGATTGAACATATTCTATGAAGTCAGTAAAGTGTGATTGTGCCAATTCAATTTCTTTTTTTACACAAGTAATTGGCTCGTCATCATACGGGGTACGTATGTCGTTTATTGAACCGTTGTTTTTTATAATCATATGATAGTAAAAAGTTGAGCTCCATACGTGACGAATCATTTCACCAAAGGACATAGCCTCAGGATCAGGCTTCCAATTAAGAAAATTATCGGGAAGAGAATTCCATAATTTTTCTGAGCGCCTTCTCGTTTCTTTTAAATTTAATATACTAAGATCAATTGCATTCATAATACATTCTCCTTTACTATTAAACTTAAAATAATTGTATCAATTTAATAGTTAGGGTATCATCGAAATATGAATGTATATCCGAATATCTCATATATAGCTAAACTAATTGCGGAACCTACAAGAGCAATCATCTTAGATTGTCTAATGAATAATCAGGCACTACCTGCTAGTGAATTGGCTTATATGGCAAAAGTGTCACATCCAACAATTAGTTCGCATCTTTCTAAATTAGTAGAAGGGAATTTACTTACAGTTGAACAACATGGTAGACATCGTTACTATCGACTTGCTAATCAAGAAGTTGCAGAAGTGCTTGAAAAGTTAGGGACAATTGCACCAACAGTTCAAGTTCGCTCTTTAAAACAATCAAGCCAACTAAAACAAATTCGTTATGCTCGAACTTGTTATGATCATCTTGCAGGCAAACTCGGTGTAGAGATAACTGAAAAATTACTAGATAGGCAATTTATAATTTTAGAGGATGGAGAATACATTGTAACGGAACAAGGTAAGAAATGGTTTCTGAATTTTGGAATAAATGTTGATGAGGCAGATACAAAAAGGAGGGTATTTGCAAAACCTTGCCTTGATTGGAGTGAACGGCGTTACCATATTTCTGGTTGGTTAGGGTCTGCAATTGCAAAACTGCTTTTTGAACAGGGATGGATTACGAAAACGGATAAGAACCGAGCTGTCCATCTTACAGAGAAAGGTGTAAAGTTATTGGAAGATCAATTAGGCATTGATATGAAAACTGAGGAAAGAAAAGCTTGAAATTAGAAAAATCCGTCAAAATGAAGGGCTTTTTTCATTATGGTAGGAGTGTACATGAATAATAGGATGTTACCAATAATCGTTGCCAATAAAAAATCTTTCTTTTCATTCTTCTTTTTTAAGTTTTAAAGGAGAAAGCTAGGCTTCTTATTTTTACTAATGTTATAATAAGAAAAAAGCACGAAAAGAGGTCATCTCATGCTAGAGGTTATTGCAACATGTTTAGAAGATGTAAAACGAATTGAAAGTGCTGGCGGGAAGCGGATTGAATTAATTTCATCTTATACAGAAGGTGGTTTAACACCGAGTTATGCTTTTATAAAAAAAGCGGTAGAAGTGGTAAGTATACCAATTCATGTTATGATTCGTCCGCATGCGAAGTCTTTTACATATACGGAAGAAGAAATTGAAATGATGAAAGAAGATATTATAGTTGCACAGAAGTTAGGAGCAGCTGGGGTAGTATTAGGCGTATTAAACGAACGAAATGAAGTGGATGAAGAGAAATTAGCGGATTTACTATCTGTTGTAGATGGAATAAATGTAACGTACCACCGTGCGATAGATGATATAAAAAATCCAGTAGAAGCGATGAGCACTTTAAAGAAGTTTCATAAAGTGACTCACGTTTTAACTTCAGGTGGACAAGGAAATATAGTAGAGAATATTCCGGTGCTTACAGAAATGCAAAAGGTAAGTGAGGGTCAAATTCAGCTTGTAGCTGGAGCTGGCGTGACGAAAGAAAATATAAAGCGATTGCTAGATGAAACTGGAATCACGCAGGCGCATGTCGGTACAGCGGTAAGAGAAGGAAAATCATGTTTTTCTGAAATAGATCCTAATTTAGTACAAGAATTAGTTGAAATAATAAAATAAGTGCTTAAGAAAGAGGAGAAACGATGAAGGAAAATACGAAGAAAGAATTATTCTCTTGGGCTAAAACGATAGGTTTTACCCTTGTATTAATTGCTATTATTCGCGGTGTTTTATTTACACCTTCTTTAGTACAAGGTGAATCAATGATGCCCACTTTAAAAAATAACGAAAGAGTTCTCGTGAATAAGATTGGTTATAGTATAAGTGGATTAGATCGCTTTGATATTATCGTCTTCCACGGGAAAGAAGGATACGATTTAGTAAAACGAGTAATTGGTTTGCCAGGCGATACAGTTGAGTATAAAAATGATGTTTTATATGTAAACGGAAAAGCGATGGAAGAACCATATTTAAAACAGTTTAAAGAAAAAGCAGTAGGCCGTGTATTAACTCCAGACTTTACGTTAGAACAAATCACTGGGAAAACGAAAGTGCCAGAAGGCCAAGTATTTGTTTTAGGGGATAATCGTGAAGTTTCTAAGGATGGTCGCATGTTTGGCTTTATTTCAGAAGATGAAATTGTCGGAAAAGGACAAGCTGTTTTCTGGCCGTTGGAACAAGTAAGAGCGTTATAAAGTGTGGTGAAGTATGGGAGAGATATTCTTCCATACTTTTTTATTTGCTTAAAATCTATTGATTGAATTGAAAGAATATTTTATAATTTTAAATTATATGTTTGTTTCGAAAAACGGAATTTAAGTTCCGTAATTCGGAACGAAAGGGAGATAGAATGAGTATAAATAAAACGGCAGTTAAGACAATGGATATTTTGGAGTTGTTTTATGAGCATGAAGAGCTAAGTTTAACAGAGATGGTTCAGCTTACAAATATGCCGAAAACATCTGTTTATCGTTTAATTGGCTCGTTGGAAGAGATGGAGTTTTTACAAAAAAACGAAAAGGGGAAATATCGTTTAGGGGTCGTATTTTTACGGTTCGGTCAACTTGTTTCACAACGATTATCAGTAAGAAATATAGCAATTCCTTATATGAAAGAACTTAGAGATAGTTTAGGACAGGCAGTTAATTTAATAATTCAGGATGGAAATGACGCAATTTATGTTGAAAAAATGGAAGGTGTTCAGCCGGTACGCGTGTATACGGCGGTTGGAAGAAGAGCACCGCTTTATGCTGGCGCATGTCCAAGAATTTTACTATCGTATTTCTCTGAGGAAGAGAAACGGAGATACATAGAGGAAGTGGATTTAAAACAGTTTGCAGATGGAACAATCGTGGATAAGAAACAATTGTTAGAAGTGTTGCAAATGGCAAAAAAGGAAGGCTACACCATTAGTTATTCTGAGTTAGAAAATCATACAGCCGCGATAGCAGCACCCATTTTCGCGAGCGATGGAACGGTTGTAGCAGGCATTAGTATTTCGGGATTAGCAATTGAGTACAACGAAAGTAACATTTCATATTTTATTGCGAAGGTGAAAGAAACAGCGCATCGCATTTCGAAAGAACTCGGCTTTTTGGCATAGAAAGAGGGAGTAGGATGAAATTTTCTGCGTTAGGGGATCAAGCAATTATTGTTACATTTGGTGAAGAAATTAAGAGGGATATATATGAGAAAGTACAGCGGTTATTTCAAGCACTGCAGCAACATCCGTTTGCAGGAATGATAGAGTGCGTTCCGTCGTTTACTTCATTAGCTGTTTACTACAATGTATACGAAGTATGGAAGGGAAATGAGAGAAGTGAAAGGTCACATGATTACGTTCGCCAGTATATAAAGGAGCTGTGTGATTCTTATAAAGAAGAAGTAAAACAGGATGTGAAACATATTTCTATACCAGTGTGCTACGGGGGAGAATATGGACCTGATTTAGAAGAGGTTGCACATTATAAAGGTTTACAAGTAGAAGATGTGATTCGAATACATAGTGAAACTACATATTTTGTATATATGTTAGGTTTTACACCAGGGTTCCCGTATTTAGGAGGACTATCAAAAGAATTAGAAACACCTAGAAAAGAAACACCACGGTTACAAATCTCTCCTGGTTCAGTAGGTATTGGCGGAAATCAAACAGGTATATATCCGCTTGAAACACCAGGAGGATGGAATATTATCGGCCGAACTCCTATTTCATTATTTAATCCGGAAGAAGAAATACCAACATATATTCAAAGTGGTATGTATTTACGATTTATTCCAATAACGAAGGAAGAGTACGTATCGCTTGAGGGGGCTAAAAAATGGATGTAGAGGTTTTGCATGCGGGAATGTTTACAACAGTCCAAGATTTAGGGCGATCTCATTATCAACAATACGGTGTGCCAGTTGGCGGGGTGATGGATCAAAGTGCACTTCAGATGATCAATATGTTAGTTGGTAATGAAGAGAATGAAGCGGGACTCGAAATGACGATTATGGGACCTAAATTGTTAATAAAGAAAACGACTTTACTTGCGATTGGCGGAGCAGATATGGAACCGTTATTGAATGGAGAACGTATCCCCTTATGGCGTCCAATTTTAGCGGAAGAAGGTAGTATGCTTTGTTTTGGAAAAGTGAAAAGTGGTTGCAGAGCGTATGTGACCTTTGCGGGTGGAATACATATTGAGCGTACAATGGGAAGCAAAAGTACGTACATACGTGCTGCGATTGGTGGTATAGAAGGAAGAATGCTGAAAAAGGGTGACTACTTCCAAATTGGTGCACAACCAGAAATGGCGAATCGTTTCATACAAGACTTACAAAAAGATGAGCGTATAAAAACGAAATGGGCAATTAGCAACAGTGTACTACCAAAGTATAAGAAACATCCTAAGCTTCGTGTCATAGCTGACTTTGAATACGATCAATTTACAGAAGAAAGTAGAAAGGCATTTTTTACGAAAGAGTATAAGGTATCTAATTATGCTGACCGTATGGGCTATAGGGTTGAGGGAGAAGTATTAAATAGGATTGAAGAAAAAGAGATTTTATCGAGTCCTGTTACATTTGGAACCATTCAAGTTCCTAATGGTGGACAGCCGATTATATTAATGGCAGATAGGCAAACGACAGGTGGCTATCCGAGAATGGGAAATATCATTTCAGTAGATTTACCTCTTCTTGCCCAGCTAAAGCCGGGGGACTATGTTTCTTTTGAGAAAATTACGCTTGAAGAAGCGGAACAATTGTACATAGAACAAGAAGTAAATATGAATCTATTAAAGAAATTCATCGCTTTACGAAGCTGAAATTAGGAGGAATACATTATGACTACAATCGATTTAAACTGTGATTTAGGAGAAAGTTTTGGCGCTTATAAAATGGGGAATGATGATGAAATTCTTCCGTTCGTTTCCTCTATAAACGTTGCTTGCGGTTTTCATGCGGGTGATCCGTCTATTATGCGTCAAACTGTTGAAAAAGCTTTGGAGCATAACGTAGCAGTAGGGGCGCATCCTGGATTTCCTGATTTAATTGGATTTGGTAGAAGAAACATGAATGTTTCAGCAAGTGAAGTATACGATTATGTTTTATATCAAACAGGCGCATTAGACGCATTTGTGAAAGCGGCAGGCGGGAAAATGCAGCATGTAAAGCCGCACGGTGCCTTATATAATATGGCGGCGTCTAATCCGGAAATTGCAGATGCAATTGCAAAGGCAATTTATCATATAAATCCAAGTCTATTACTTTATGGATTAGCAAATAGCGAGGCGTTTATACAGGCTGCAGAAAAATACAAAGTAACTCTCGTACAAGAGGCTTTTGCGGATCGTACATATAAGCAAGATGGTACATTAACGAGCCGTACAGAAGAAAATGCGCTTATAAAAGATGAAGACGAAGCGATAAAGCAAGTACTTCAAATGGTGAAAGAAGGCCATGTAAATGCGGTCAATGGAGAGAAAGTAGCAGTTCAGGCGCAAACAATTTGTTTACACGGTGATGGGGAAAAAGCAGTGCAATTTGCAAAAAGAATATACAGAACATTCAAACTTAATGATATTTCTATTTGTGCACCGAAATAAAAAATAGGGGGAAGTGCTAGAAATGATTAAATTAATCGGAATACTACTTGTTGCAGTGGGCTTTTTATTTAGATTAAATACACTTTTAGTAGTTATGGTTGCAGGTATTGTTACTGGTATGGTTTCAGGATTAAGTTTTTATGATGTGATCAGCATGTTCGGTAAATTTTTCATAGAAAATAGATATATGTCTATGCCAATTATATTAACTTTACCGGTAATCGGAATTTTAGAGCGTTACGGTTTAAAAGAAAGAGCAGAAGCACTTATAACGAAATCAAAAGGAGCAACAACTGGAAGAGTATTAATGTCATATTTTACGATAAGAGAATCATCAGCAGCACTAGGGCTTAATATTGGTGGGCATGCGCAAACAGTAAGGCCGCTCGTTGCACCGATGGCAGAAGGGGCCGCGCAAGGTAAATACGGTAAACTTCCTGAAAAATTAAGAGAAAAGATTAAAGCAAACGCAGCAGCTGCTGAAAATACAGCTTGGTTTTTCGGAGAAGATATTTTCATCGCAACTGGAGCTATTTTATTAATGAAAGGATTCTTCGATTCAGTAGGTATGCATGTCGGAGTATGGGATATGGCACTTTGGGGCATTCCGACAGCAATATCTGCACTTATTGTAAGCTGGATTAGATTTAGAAGGTTTGATAAATATATAGAGAAAACAATGAAGGCAGAAGGAAAAGAAGAGAAGGAGGCAATCTAATATGAACATCATCACAATGGATACAATCTATTATGTATTAGGGATAATCGTTGCTTTTATCGCTGTTCGTATCGCATTCGATTGTAAACATCCAAACAGATTCGGTTCTAGTTTATTTTGGGCATTGTTTGCAGTTACATTTTTATTTGGAAATGTAATTCCTTCGTTTTACGTTGGCTGTATCGTGCTCGCTATGGTCGTTTTAGCCTCGCTAAATAAAGTAACAAAATCAGAGGAAAAAGAAGTTCCAGTACAAGAACGTGTGAAACATGCTGAGAAATTAAAAAATAAAATTTTTATGCCTGCACTATTAATTCCTATTTTTACAATTATCGGTACGTTGACCTTAGGGAAAATTAAATGGGGAAATGTCTCTCTTGTTGATCCAGATAAAGTAACATTAGTTGCACTAGCGCTTGGTGCATTACTCGCATTTGTTGCGGCGATGCGTATTACAAAATCAAAAATAACAACACCTGTACAAGAAGGAAGCAGACTATTACAAGCTGTTGGCTGGGCTGTAATTTTACCACAAATGTTAGCAGCACTTGGCGGTATATTCGCGAAGTCTGGCGTTGGACAAGTTGTTTCAGACTTAGTTGGACAAGTGCTACCGACAGAGTATCCGTTCGTTGCTGTTATGGCGTACTGTTTAGGCATGATGCTATTTACAGTCGTAATGGGAAATGCATTCGCAGCGTTTGCTGTTATTACTGGCGGAATTGGCTTACCTTTAATAGTTCAAATGCACGGCGGAAACCCAGCAATTATGGCAGCACTCGGTATGTTTGCTGGATATTGCGGAACGCTGCTTACTCCAATGGCAGCAAACTTTAATATCGTACCTGCGATGCTTTTAGAGCTAAAGGATAAAAATGCGGTTATTAAAGCACAAGTACCAATTGCTCTTTCAATTTTTATCATAAATATGTTTATTATGTACGGCCTTGTATATCGTTTCTAATTAGGAGGATAAAACTATGAAAACAGTATTATTAACAGGGTTTGATCCGTTTGGCGGAGAAAATATCAATCCAGCTTGGGAAGTAGCAAAAGGTTTGCATGAAAAAACAATTGGAGAATACAAGATAATAAGCAAACAAGTACCAACTGTATTTCATAAATCAATAAGCGTATTAAAAGAGTATATAGAAGAACTAGCGCCGGAAATTATTATATGTATCGGACAAGCTGGGGGCAGACCAGATATTACGATAGAACGTGTCGCAATTAATATTGATGATGCAAGAATTGCTGATAATGAAGGCAATCAGCCGGTAGATGTACCAGTTGTAGAAGAAGGAGTGATTGCATATTGGTCTACACTTCCGATGAAAGCAATCGTAAAAAAACTTCGCGAAGAGGGCATACCGTCATCTGTTTCACAGACGG
This sequence comes from Bacillus cereus group sp. MYBK95-2, assembly GCF_051915225.1. Taxonomy (NCBI): domain Bacteria; kingdom Bacillati; phylum Bacillota; class Bacilli; order Caryophanales; family Bacillaceae; genus Bacillus; species Bacillus cereus group sp. MYBK95-2. Next base: position 529,759 of record NZ_JBQAEH010000003.1, read on the forward strand.
CAGGCACATTCGTTTGTAATCACTTATTCTATGGACTTATGCATGAACTAGAGAAACATGATAAGAAAATAAAAGGTGGATTCATTCACATTCCGTTCTTACCAGAACAAGCGAGTAATTATCCAGGGCAACCGAGTATGTCACTTTCTACTATTCGTAAGGGGATAGAATTGGCAATCGAAGTAACGACGACAGTTGAAGTAGATATTGTAGAGGTTGGGGGCGCAACGCATTAAGTAAAATGAATTGTACAACACCTCCTGTAAACAACTGGTATAATAAGAATAGGAAAATACATAGAGGTGATTTTTGTGCAACAATTTGAAGAAGTACGTTCAATTTTAGAAAAAGCGAAGAAAATTACAGTATTAACAGGTGCTGGTGCAAGTACGGAAAGTGGTATTCCAGATTTCCGTTCAGCAAATGGATTGTATGCTGATGCGAATGTGGAGATGTACTTATCAAGAGGGTACTATAACCGAAGTCCGAAAGAATTTTGGAAGCATTATAAAGAAATCTTTCAAATTAATACGTTCCATCAATATAAACCAAATCGTGGCCATCGCTTTTTAGCTGAGCTAGAAGAACAAGGGAAAGATATTACGATTTTAACGCAAAATATTGACGGTTTACATCAATTAGGTGGCAGTAAGCATGTCATTGATTTACATGGAACACTTCAAACAGCACATTGTCCAAAATGTAAATCAGGCTATGATTTACAGTATATGATTGATCATGAAGTACCGCGTTGTGAGAAGTGTAATTTTATTTTAAATCCAGATGTTGTTTTATACGGAGATACACTGCCGCAATATCAAAATGCGATGAAACGTTTATATGAAACAGGTGTACTTCTCGTTATGGGAACGTCATTAAAAGTACAACCTGTCGCTTCATTCCCGGAAATCGCAAAGAGGGAAGTAGGAGCAACAACTATTTTAGTAAATGAAGAGTTAACAGGACAGGAATATAACTTTGATTTTGTTTTTCAAAATAAGATTGGTGAGTTTGTTGAAGGGTTATCTTCAATGAAATAAGTTATCGAAAAAACTGAGGTATCTGCCTCAGTTTTTTATTTGAGTAATCACTGTTTTAAGCCATATGAAAACATTTTGATAATGTAGTAACAACATCTCTATAATTTATAAAAATCAATTTGCCCATTTTTCTTTTAGAATAATATTCATGTTATTGTGCATTAAGGGAATGGTAATAAATAGGATGTAAAAACAAAAAACTGAAAATTAAATCTTTTATTTCTTTTATAATTAATATAAAATTCTATATATATCATATAAATAAATTTGATACATAATGATTTTGCGTAGAAATGTTAATAGAATGAAGCGAGGGAGCGAAATGAGACAGAAAAAGGAGCAGAAAAAACAATCGAAAAAGAAAAAGACTCATATTCCATTTCGGTTAAATGTACTATTTTTTATTGTCTTTCTTTTATTTTCAGCTATTATAATTCAATTAGGTAAAGTACAAATCATTGATGGAGAAACGTATAGAAATGAAGTAAATAAAAAGGAAGATGTAACGGTAAGCACTCCCGTTCCTAGAGGGAAAATGTTTGATCGGCAAGGTCACGTTATTGTAAATAATAAACCATTGCGAACCGTTACATATACGAAAATGAGAGGAGTAGACTCGAAAGAAGTTTTACAAGTAGCAAGAGATTTAGCCAAACTAATTGAAATGTCGCAAGAGGACATGGATAAGTTAACAGAGACAGATAAGAAAGATTTTTGGATGCAGTTAAATGAAAAGCGGGCAGCGGCGAAAGTAACAAAAGAAGATGAGAGTAAATTTAGAAAGCAAGAAATAGAAGGAAAAGAGTTAGATAAAAAAGTAGAAGAACTGCGCCGGGAAAGAATTACACAAGAAGAACTAAATGAGCTTTCAAAGGAAGATATAGAAGTATTAGTAATTAAAAGCAAAATGAATGCGGGATATAAAATGACGCCGCAAATCGTTAAAAAAGATGTAAGTCAAAATGAATATGCTGTCGTTAGTGAAAGGTTGGCAAGCTTACCAGGGGTAGATACGACAGTAGATTGGGAACGTGAATACCCAAATGATAAAATACTGCGCTCTATACTAGGTAGCGTTTCTAATGAAAATGAAGGATTGCCAAGAGAACAATTAGATTATTATTTAGTTCGTGATTATAATCGAAACGATCGTATTGGTAAAAGTTACATTGAAAAACAATATGAAGATGCACTACATGGAACGAAGGAGCAGTCTAAAAATATTATGGATAAAGCAGGGAAGATTGTTCGAACAGAAAAAGTGACTGAAGGAAAAAGTGGAAATAACTTGATGTTAACAGTCGATATGGATTTACAGAAAAGAGTAGAGGGCAGCCTTGAAAAGAATTTACGAGCCTTTCATGCTGCAGAGCCGATGATGGATCGTGCGTTCGTAGTAATGATGAATCCGAAAAACGGTCAAATTTTATCAATGGCAGGAAAGAAAATTGTAAATAAAGATGGCGGTATGCAAATAGAAGATTATGCATTAGGAACGATGACAAGTTCTTACGAGTTAGGGTCAACTGTAAAAGGGGCTACTTTATTAACTGGATATCAAACAGAAGCGATTAAGCCGTATACACACTTCTTTGATGCGCCAATGTATTTTAAAGGAAGTTCTAAGCCGAAGAAATCGTGGAAAGAATTTGGGGATATTGATGATTTAAGAGCTTTGCAAGTGTCATCGAACGTTTATATGTTTAATACAGCTTTAAAAATGGCAGGCATTAATTATGTTCCAAACAATCCATTAGATATTAAACAAGAAACATTTAATAAAATGCGCTACTATTTTAGACAATTTGGCCTAGGTGTGTCGACTGGTATTGACCTGCCAAATGAATCGATCGGTCAAATAGGTAGAACTGATAACATACCCGGATTTTTACTTGATTACGCGATTGGACAGTATGATACATATACGCCGCTTCAGCTTGCACAATATATTTCAACCATTGCAAATGGCGGTTACCGAATGAAACCACAAATTGTACAAGAAGTTAGAGAGCAACCGAATAGACCAGAGGATGTAGGAAAAGTCGTTCGGTCGATTGAACCAGTTGTATTAAATAGAGTGGATATGGACACTTCGTACATTAATCATGTAAAAGAAGGATTTAGAAGAGTTTTTCAAGAAGCTGACGGAACAGGTACCGGAACGTTTAAAGGTCTACCATATAAACCAGCGGGAAAAACAGGAACAGCTGAGACAGTATATGGTGGAGAAAGTGATATTGGAAGAGATGAGAACAACAACCGAAAAAAATGTTATAATTTAACTCTTGCCGGTTATGCACCATATGATGCGGATCCGGAAGTAGCTTTTTCAGTTGTTGTACCATGGGTGAATGATGATAAATCAGGAATTAATTCTGCGATTGGTAAAGAGATTTTGGATGCGTATTTTGAATTAAAAACAAATAGATCAAATGCAAATTCAATTCCAGTAGAACAACCGAACAAGGCACAGTAAAAATAGTATCACTGCATGGAAACATATTGTGCAGTGATATATTTTTTGAGTTAAAAAGCGCTTTATAAGGTGGGAATGGATATGAAAAAGGAGATTAAGAGAGGCTGGGGAAAGTACATACTATTTATATTGGTGATAGTCATAGGCTACCATTCTTTTACTTTATGTAAGGTGGAAGGGGAATCGATGCAGCCGACTTTATATGAAGAAGACTACGTATTTGTAAATAAAGCGGTAGTACGTCTTTCTAATTTACAACACGGAGAAATTGTCATTATAAAAGAAGAGGATGAATCGAAATATTATGTGAAACGTGTAATAGGGCTTCCTGGTGATGTAATTAACATAACGAACGGAAAGGTATATGTGAACGATAAAAAGCAAGAAGAACCATATACAAACAAAGATTTATTTAACAACACACAAGTGTTTTATAATTTTCAAAAGACAAAAATTCCGCCAAATAAGTTATTTGTAATGGGAGATAACCGCGAAGTAAGTAGAGATAGTCGAAATGGCTTAGGATATATTGAAGAAGATAACATAATAGGCAAGGTGGAATTTGTATATTATCCTTTTTCAAAAATGAAAATGATAGAATAAGTGGGGGATGAGCAAAACCCCACTTATTAAAGTTTCACTTTATTTTCTTTAAAAAACCTTTTGGATTAAATGATATGAAAAATTTATGTTTAGACTCGTCGATTATGAAGTTATTATTTTTAGTTAAAAACTCATCCACAGCTTCCATCGGGCCAGGACCCCAATCGGGAAGAAGCGGATTTCCATTAATGGAGGTATCTTCTACAATCATATAACTGCCAGTAGTGACGATAGATTTATATAGTAATAGTTCTTTGGAGACATGTTCTTTACTATGATCAGAATCTAAAATAACTAAAACCACATCATCAGGTTTGCGCATGCTTACAATTGTTTGGATGGCCTGCACAGAAACAGAAGATGCTGTTAAATACGTAATCCGATTATGTGATGGCCGATTTGGCTGCGGAGTTATATCGATAGTAAGTACGTGACCTTTTCCAATTAAATCTAACATAGAAGCTAAATACAGTGCACTACCACCGTGAAAAGTCCCGCATTCAATAATTAAATCGGGCTTTAATTCATAAATAATTTCTTGATACAAAAAGAGATCAGAGGGAAGTTTACAGATTGGAACCCCGAACCAGTGTGTATCGTTTAACCACACGAGGCTGTTGTAATATTGGTTTAGAAATTCATTGCTTATATTATCGATTTTAAATTCTCCTTTCTAAAAAGGATTCTCTCGTTTGACGTAAAGTGTTTACGCATGAAAGTTGTACTATATATTATGTAGTAAGGAATTGTAAGGCGAGTGTTTTTACTTGAAAATAAGCCAAATAACTCATGTGGAAAATGAAAGGAAATGATCGTATGTACAAATACACAATTTGTTTTATTAGAAAAAGCGATAAAATACTGCTATTAAATAGAAATAAAAAGCCGAATATGGGGATGTGGAATGGTGTTGGAGGAAAAATAGAAGAGAATGAAACGCCATACGAAGGAATAATTAGAGAAACGTTTGAGGAAACGGGTATAGAACTTTCAAGTGTAACGTATAAAGGGACTGTTGTTTTTAAAGGTAAAGATGAGCCCCAGGCTAGTGAAGGAATGTATGTGTTCGTTGCTGATTTTCCAGATGGAATGCAAATGAATACACCATTACGTACGGCTGAAGGATTATTAGAATGGAAAGAAATTGATTGGATATTAGATGGTGATAATAGAGGTGTAGTTAGCAACTTACCAAAATACTTACCGACAGTAATAACAGAAGAAAATAAGTTAAAACATATATTCACGTACGATAACCGGAATATTATTAATTACACAACTGCATGTTTGACAGAAGATGATGCGAACAAGCGATATGAAAAACAACTCATTTCTCAATAGAAGAGGATAGTGAAAAATCACGTTTTTGTTCTCATTATATATACGAAGTGATTATATGTTTCAGAAATACAATTTATTGGTCAGAATTGTAATATGTATGATATAACTTTTCTTATGGTGAAAGAGTAGAGAACATACGTAAACGGAAAAGAGGTGGCTTTGCCACCTCTTTTCCGTTAGTCACGAATCGCCTTAATGATAAACCGATGTTGTTTCACATCAAAATATCCTTTTTGTAAGATAATTTCATGTATACGATATAACTCCTCATAATACCTTTCGACAGTAAAATCAGGAATTTGCCACGGAATTGCTTTTAAATAATAGACGATAGCGCCAATATCATAAAAGCGTTGGAAAGGGAATTCTTCCTTTGCTTCTAAAATAGTAAATCCAGTTTCCTCTAACTCACTACATGCTGCTTCAAGTGACCAACTTGCAAATTCGTTATTTAGCGGTGCGTTAAATTGCTCATTAAGTTCCACACAATCGAGACCACCAACTTGTTGTGTAAGGAAAATCCCATTTTGAGAAAGGATTCTTTTTACTTCAGAAGCAGCATATGATTCATGTTGGTTTAGGATTAGATTAAACTGACCATCTTGAAATGGCAATGCAGTTTCATCGTTCACCTCTACAACAGTAACCCCTAAAGGCTCTAATTTCTTTCGAGCAATTGGCACGTTTGGAGCGTAGCCCTCAGTAGCATAAATAGTTGACGGGAACGGTTGTAACATAGATAAAAACTCTCCGCCGCCAGTCCCCATATCGAGCATTGACTTTGCACGTTGCATAAGCAGGAAAGCAATGCTGCCGTACGACCACGATAAAGGCTCGCTCTTCATTCGACCCGTTTCTGAAATGAAAGAAAAATCCCAACCGCTAAAATGTGTATTTGCACTTTCTAATAAAGTTAAAAATAATGGATCACGTTTCATAATTATGTCCTCCTATTTTTCAATGAATGATATGATGAGAAAGGAGAACGGGAGGACCTCTTATGAAAGAGAAGCGGTTTTACGTTTCGTGTTCGAATAGATTCATATAAATTCGCTCCTTGTGAGAATGGTTATTTATATATTCGGGATAATTGAGTGGAAATCCTTTGAAGGAATAAAAGAAGGCAGTTGTTTAATGAAAAAATAAATTGAGTTATCTATTTTTATAGTGTAATTGTTCATTCATACGCATAAAAAATTATTCTCTCCATAAAATAGTAAAATTATATTGGAGGTTGAATTATGAAAAAATTTAGTGTATTTTCAATAATCTTGATGACTTTTGGACTATTATTATTTGGATTAAATAGGATAATAGATAGCTATTCTGAGCCTATTATCCTATTAGGGTATATTTCTTTTTAAATTGGAATGGTTCTAAGTTTTATAGCAATTGCTAGACGTGAAGATGGAAGAGTAAAATTCATATCACTTATCTTTTTCTTTGTTGTCCTGTTTTTCATTACTTGGTTTGAGCCGGTTCAGGTACTACGAATTATTACTTGGCTAAAAAATATCTATTAAAATCTGAATTATTGGTAAAAATGGGAAACCTTAAATTTAGGTTTCTTTTTATTATATTCGATTATCAATAGTAAAATTTATTAGAGCCATTAATAAAAGAAATAAATATATAAACTGATTGTAAAAATATTTTAATTCTTTGAAAACATTCAACGATTTAGTATTCTTTGTATATGGAATATTTTGTTTATGCGAAAAGAGGGCAAGGTGCTATATGAAAAGAATAAAAATGTAATGTTACTATTGTTATGTTTCTTATGTTTAAGTGGTTGTAATTATGAAGATGAAGATCAGGTGAAAAAATATGTGAAAAAAAAGCACGGAATTGATGTGATTGTAACAGATTGGGGTGCTATACACGAAGGGAATATGGGGCATACATACCATACTGTTCAAGCGAAAAACAATAAAAATATTCAATTTAGAGTAGAGGTTGATGGCTTAGTATACTCAAGAATAAAAGGTGATGAATATCAATACGGAAAAAAAACATATGAGGAATATAAGAAATTTAAACCAATGCTAGAAGAAATTAAAAAATTAGGTTACGTGGAACCTGAAAATAAAAATGTTTTTCAATATATAGTGGATGATGATATAGAGGAGAAACCAACGGATACGTTATTATTAACTTTAAAAATGAGTGACAAGATTGATTACAGTCAATTCCAATCAAAAGAATTAGATCGTTTATATGCTCTAATCCAATTCATTCAGAAGAGTAATAGAAAGATAACAAAACTTGAAATTGAGGATTATAATGGTAAATCTATAGGTTTCCCTTTTCAAAATATACAAAAAGCTATAACGAAAGAAGAACTGCTTTTAACAATGAAAAACACAGTAAACGGTTATTGGACATATTTGGTTCAAACTGAAACCAAAGTAGGCGAAAGATTAAATGAGATACAAAATAGCCACTTTGAAATTGAGGATATTATTTGTCCACACCCGAAAGACGGCAATTGTCTAGAGTATGAATTGACATTAGTTTTCAATGACAGTGAGATAAAATATAGAAATGATCCATATGTAATAGAGGATTTGAGAAAGGTAGTCACTATTCTTAAAGAAGAACTATATTATAATAAGGAATTTAACATATTTTTAAGGAACAAGGATGGAACAAGTTATTCACTCTGGCTATCATCCGAAAAAATTAAGGAAAGTAATAACATAGAAGAGCTAGTAAAATAATGATATAAAGAAGAAATTTAAAGTGCTTTTTACGTTTGTTATTTCTGTATTCAAAAGGAAAACCGCTTATACTTCATTTTTGAAGCATAAGCGGTTTTGTTTAAAATATTTAAAAACAAAAATCTTTTGGTAAAGTACCATTTTTAATAACTGTTCTTAACCCATGTTTTATAATCCAAGGATTAATAGGATGCTGTTTATCACGTAATTGCTGTAACCACTGAAAAACGAGTTCTTTATCTTCTTTCGTAATATCGTTAATATGATTGGCTACAGATTTTTGAACATATTTAGAAGGGTCATTCATTAATGGTTCAAGAAGTTGTAAATTGTACTGAAAATCACCTTTTAGAGCTCCTATTTTTTTAGCCCAAGGAAGCCTTGGTCTTGTACCTTCAGAAACTAATCTCCTAATGTGGCTGTTTTCGTCATGAATCCACTGTTGTAATATGTTTAGTGTATCTTCATGGTATGTTTCAAGAAAGGGCCGAATGGCATATTCAGCAGTATTCCTTTTCGTTATTTCATACATTGCATTAAACGAGATTTTAAAATCGTTAAGCCCATATTTTTCAACGTATTTTGCAACAGGCATGTACATATATCCATTTGTAAATGTGCCTACTTCTGTTGTATTTTCTGGTCCTAATGTTTTCAGTAATATATGTATTGCGGCATTAAAATCTTTTTGTAAAGCATTGTGTAATTCATCTGCAATTACTTCAATACGCTGTTTTAACTCTAAATTTTCAACTTTACAAGCTACAGAATCTACAAAGATGCTTTTAGAGAAACAAGGATCGTGTTTACAAATAGAATCAGCTATTTTTTCTGCTAATTCTTCATTAAATAAAAATTTTAACGGAACATATTTACCCATTTTTTCACCTCGGTGGTCAAATGAAAACAATTTTTATTTTTTAATCGACAATCCATAAACCAAAGTCTCACTCGGAGTCGTAATACTAAAACCTGTCGTCTTATAATCAAGCTTCACTGTATCACCAGTGTAGTCTTTCGTAAATGAATCCATTTGTACGATAAGCTCCGCATCTTCATATACAACATCATCTGCGTTAAATGTATCCCAAATTAAATCGACATCAACGAAAATACTACAAGAGTTTGTCATTGTTCCTCTAATGCGAATGATCTTTTTGTCTTCACGTTCTAATCTATGTATAGCTGCTTTTGCTTCATCAGTAATGCGAATGTTCATTGTATCCCAACCTTTTATTTATATTTCTTCTATTATGGCAAAAACAGGAGCAATAGGGAAGCAAAGAGGTTTGCAACAAAAAACGAGCAAACAAATTTGTTTGCTCGTTTCACTTTATTTTAGTTCACATTTATCAAGTGGAATCACTTTTGTTTTTTTCGTAAATTTATATCCTAACCATAGTACTAAGAAGAGTGGTAAACCGATGTAAGAAACGAGTACGCCATTCCAATCGATTGATTCACCCATAAATGCGCCGTAGTTTTGTCCTAAAATTACGATGATACAAAGTGTAAATGCGAAGATTGGACCAAATGGGAACCATTTTGCTCTATATGGTAAGTCATTTAAATCTTTTCCTTGTGCGATATATGCTTTACGGAAACGGTAATGACTAATTGCAATTCCAACCCATGCGATAAAGCCAGACATTCCTGATGCATTTAATAACCAAATGTATACAACACCGTCACCGAATAAAGAAGCAATGAAAGCGATACTACCGACAATCGATGTTACGATTAATGCGTTAACAGGTACACCGCGGCTATCTAATTTACCAAGAAACTTTGGTGCTTTTCCTTGGCGAGCTAAATCCCAAAGCATACGAGTTGATGCATACATACCAGAGTTACCAGCAGATAGTACTGCCGTTAAAATAACAGCGTTCATAACAGAAGCAGCAAAGGCAACGCCCGCTTTTTCAAAAATAAGTGTAAACGGACTTACTGTAACATCACTTGCAGCAAGGCTTTCAGTTGTATAAGGAATTAATAAACCGATAACGAGAATTGCAAGGATATAGAATAAAAGAATACGCCAAAAGATTGAACGAATCGCTTTCGGAATATTACGCTCTGGATCAGAAGTTTCACCAGCAGCTACTCCTAATAGTTCAGTACCTTGGAATGAGAAACCAGCTGCCATAAACACACCGATAATTGCCATGATACCGCCGTTAAATGGTGCATCTGCAACAGTGAAGTTTTTAAATCCAACCGTTTCACCGCCCATAATTCCAAAAATCATCATAAAACCAACAATTAAAAAGATAATAATCGTAACTACTTTAATAAGTGCGAACCAATATTCAGATTCACCAAACCCTTTAACAGATAAATAGTTTAAAAGGAAAATAATAGCTAAACATAATCCGCTCCAAATAAGAGAAGGGGTATCTGGGAACCAAAATTTCATAATTAATGTTACGGCTGCAAGTTCAGCAGCAATCGTAATTGCCCAGTTATACCAATAGTTCCATCCAAGTGCAAAGCCAAGTGATGGATCAACAAATTTTGTTGCATACGTACTAAAAGATCCAGTAACAGGCATGTAAGCTGCAAGTTCAGCTAAGCTTGTCATTAAAAAATAAACCATAATTCCAATTGCGGCGTATGCAATTAATGCGCCACCAGGTCCAGCTGTATGGATGACACCACCACTGGCAAGAAATAGTCCGGTACCAATTGTACCACCGAGAGAAATCATCGTAAGGTGACGAGATTTTAATCCGCGTTTTAATTCACCTTGTCCTTGTGTAGTTTGCGTTTTAGAGGTAGATTGATTTGTTGCGCTATTCATGTTCAACACTCCTTTTCTTGTAGGTTAGGAAGGAGCGGGGGAGAAAAATACAAAAAACCGCCAAAGGAATTTGGCGGAACGTTTCACAAATAACCACCCCATCATACCCTTCCGTTAAGATAGCACCCCACGTTTACACGGTAATTTTGTAAACGTGACAGTTCTGTTCCTTTCGGAGACAGCCCCAGCTCATATTTCCAGAGAAGAAATATAAACTTCGGCAACTTTTCCTTTCAAACGGAGTCAGCTGACATTCTCTGTGTCTCGTCCGTTTTACTATTAAAAGTCGCAACCTCTACCTCATCGGATTGATGAGGATTTATATATTGCTAAGATTTTTAATATATGGCAATTGTAATGACTTTCTGAATATATTGCAAGATATTTTGTTAGGAAAAGTCAAAAAATATCGGTTATTGTATAGGAAACGCTTGCAAAACTCCACCCGAACCTACTATTATGTAGCAATAAGCAAAGAAAAAATTGTTATACAAATGTTTCGCAAAAAATATTGAAAAACCCTCTAAATTAAAAGAAAATTCAGAAAAATATAATTCGACATTCATAATAAAGTCATATTATTTGTTATAATTAGGGTAACGTTTAAGCAAAAAGGGGAAATCAAAATGAAATTAGAAACAGAAAGGCTCTATATAGTGCCGTGTACAGAAGAGAGGATTCAAGTCGCTAACGAGCAAGGATATAATAGCGGTCCGCATATTGTAGGGCATGTAGAGAATGTGAAACAAGATGAGGCTTTATTACCATGGGGGGCGTGGTATGTTCTTCGAAAAGAAGACGATAGCGTTTTAGGTGATATTGGGTTTAAAGGGAAACCAAACGAGGATCAAACAGTAGAAATTGGCTATGGATTCATTGAGAAATATTGGAATCAGGGCTATGCAACAGAAGCTGTAAAAGAACTAATCGATTGGGCTTTCAAAACAGGTGAGGTAGAAACAATAATTGCAGAGACACTTCTAGATAATTATAGTTCGATGCGTGTTTTAGAAAAGTTACATATGAAGAGAGTAAATGCTACAGAAATGATGATTAATTGGAAAATAGAAAAATAAAAAATACCGCTCTAAATTGAGCGGTATTTTTTATAGTTATGGTAGCATTTGCTTCTGATCATTCGGATACTCAGCCGTTGACGTATTAGGACGATTGGAATGATTACGAACAGCAATGAAAATAGAAATAATAACGACAAGACCAACTGCAACGTAAGAAAGTGAAATAATAGTTGGATCCACTTTAAATGTAGTAAGCAGTGTACGAATGTTTGTAAAGATAATAAGACCACCAACTAATACGCCAAGTAAATGAGAAGGAACGATGCGAACTAGCCATGCCGCGATTGGTGCCGCTACGATACCACCGAGCATGAGAGAAAATACCCAAACCCAGCTTACTTGTTCCCAGCCAAGTGAGATGAAGAAGCCGATTGTTGCAGCGAGTGAAACAGGAAATTCACTCGTATCTACAGATCCAATAACTTTTCTAGCTTCATTTCCTCTTGCTAGAAGAACAGGTGTCGTAATCGGCCCCCAACCACCGCCACCAGTTGAATCAACGAATCCAGCGAATAAACCAAGCGGCACAAGTTGTTTTGCAGACATACGCTTATTTGAAGTGACAATTTGTTTTTGAATGATGAATCGTAATAAAATATAAACCCCTAAAGTAAATAAAAATACGGAAATGTACGGTTTAATTACATCACCAGGTAAATTGCTTAAAAAACATGCCCCAACAAATGCGCCGATTGCCCCAGGTAATGTAAGCCTGGAAACTGTATATTTATCAACGTTTCCAAATTTGATATGAGATGCGCCAGAAGCTGCAGTTGTAACGACTTCAGCTAAATGAACCGATGCGGAAGCTACAGCCGGTGCAATACCAAACATTAATAATAGTGAAGTAGACGTTACCCCATACGCCATTCCGAGTGCTCCATCGATCAGTTGAGCGAAAAATCCAATAATAGCAAAGACAATTAATTTCTGCATAAATAATCCCCCTGTAATAATAAATGAAAAAGACACTTTTCCCGTATGAGAAAAGTGCCTTTGGTTTTTCCAATCAGCAATAATTAAATTTGTTTCATTATAATACATATTAATCGTATAAATCAACTAGGTTTTAAAGTTTTTGAATTGAATGAAAGAAAAATAAAATATACAATAAAAGGATGGAGAGAAAGGGGAGAAAGAATATGTTAGCATTTGATCATCTCGTTCACGCAGTGCAATGTACACCGGAGGAAGCGGCAAAACAAATGCAGGAGCTTGGATTTCATACTGTATTAGGCGGAGAGCATACTACTTGGGGTACTTGGAATAGTTTAAGTTATTTTGACTTATCATACATAGAATTTTTAGCAGTTCAGCATGAAGAAAAAGCGAAAGAAGCAGAAAATCCATTAGTACAAGAAACAGTGGTGAAACTACAAAATGGAGAAGGAATGCTACAAATCGCGATCCGAACAGATGCAATTGAGGAGCTAGCAGTTAACTTTAATAAGTACGGCTTACATACGATAGGGCCATTTGAAGGGAAACGCATGAGAAAAGATGGCCGGCTTTTAGAATGGAAAATGTTATTTGTTAAGCAAGAAGAGAACGGACCGAAATTACCTTTCTTTATACAGTGGAATGAAACGGACGAAGAAAGAAGAAACGATTTACGTAACAGTGGGATGATCACTGAACATAAAAACAAAGTGCAACAAATTGAAACGATTCATTACGCAGTAAAAAACGTTCGAGAAACAGTATGGAAATGGAAAAAAGTAATGGGACTATCTACAAGCTCAGTTGTGAAAAATGAAAAATGGAATGCTGAGAGTCAAAGTGTAGTGTTTGGAAATATTCATGTGCAGTTTTGTGAACCGATTGGAGAAGGGCTAGTACTAGAACATTTGAATAAGAATGGCGAATATCCATTTGCAGTAGAGTTTAAAGGTGGAAATAAACGAGAGCATGAAGTGCTAGGTAGTTTGTACATATATTAATAGAGGTGAACGTTGTGGAAGAAATGCTTAGGGAGATAGAGAGAATACTAGAATGGCCTCGTATGTTAAAAGCGACTGTTATTTCAAAAGGCTTTTCATTCGATGAGAAATATAAAATTGAATTAGAGAGTGGGGCCTCGTATTTTATTAAAGTATGCGATTCATCATATTTTGAACGGAAGCAGGAAGAATATGAATATATGCAGCAGCTAGATTCTTTACATATTCCTATGCCAAAATTAATTCATTTTATTAGTCTTACTAAATTCAATAAATGTGTACAAGTTTTTGAATGGATTGATGGATTAGATGGTGAAGATATATTAAGAACGTTGTCTACAGAAGAGCAGTATAGGGCTGGAAAAAAGGCTGGAGAAGTACTAAAAAAGATTCATTTAGTTGAAAAAGAAGATAAAAGTAATTCATGGGAAATGTCTATATGGAGTAAATATGAGAGATACTTAGAAGCGTTGAAAGAATATGAAGTAGACTTTTTTCGTTTAAATACAGTGATAGATTTTGTAGGAAATCATAAAGATTTATTAAAAAATCGTCCCATCGTATTTTTACATGACGATTTTCATCCGGCTAATATAATGATTGACCAAAATGAGTTTCGGGCTGTCATTGATTTTGCTAGATTCGATATTGGTGATCCTATTCATGATTTTTATAAAGTAGCACTATTTACAACGAATATAAGCAAACCATTTGCGGTTGGACAAGTTCACGGTTATTGCGGAGGAGAACCTGATCTACATTTTTGGAAACTGTACTCATTATATGCAGCAATGATATTCCCGGCTGATATCGTATGGACAAACCGAAGCACACCATATTTATTAGATGATATGAAGGAAAGATTAAATGGAATTTTAGAAGATCATAATGATTTTTCATCCTATATTCCAAAATGGTATCAATCAAGCGAATTTAATAAATAAAGGAGTAATTTATATGGATAAAATAGCAGTAATTTCAGATATTCACGGTAATATTCAAGCATTAGAATCCGTGTTGAATGATATTAAATTAAGAGGAATCGAGCGCATTATTTGTCTTGGAGATTTAGTAGGAAAAGGACCTCATTCCAGTGAAGCAATTGAAATCATTCGTAAAGAATGTGAAGTAGTCGTAATGGGAAACTGGGATGATTTTATTACAAAGCCGACTGAATTTGAAGCATTAAAATGGCATCAAAAACAATTATCGGAAGAACAAAATGATTATTTAAGAAGTTTACCATTTTCAATCGAATTTTTTATGAGTGGAAAACTCATTCGTATGTTTCACGCTTCACCGAGAAGTTTATATGAAAGAATTCAACCACACGCTTCAAGAGAAGAACGTATTAGTATGTTCGAAAATAGTGATCTGACAGAAAATATAGAAGGAGAAAGAAAACCAGATGTCGTTTGTTACGGTGATGTTCACCAAGCGTTCGTTCAAAATTTCAGAGGGAAAACGTTATGTAATGCCGGTAGCGTAGGAAACCCACTTGAAATAACGCAAGCTTCCTATTTAATATTTGAAGGAACATATAATGAAAAAGAAGCGGCGAGCTTTTCTATTCAACTTGTACGAGTACCGTATGATATTGAATTAGCTATCAGATTAGCAGAAGAACTCGAAATGCCAGAAATTGAAGAGTATAAGCAAGAGTTACGGACGGCCTTATATCGGGGGTTTAAGGGGAAGTAAGCTAATAATATATCAACGATTTTTCAAATATATCTATCATAACTTAAAATATATCAACGATTTTTTCGATATATCAACGATTCGACAAAGGATATCGATTTACCGACAAATAGTGACATGAATTGTTATTTATAATTATATTATGTAAACTAATTATAAAGGGAGATATCATGAACCGAAAACAACGAATCAAAGAAATTGCAAATCATATTGTAAAGCTAAACTTAACCTATCCAACAAGAGTTGGAGTAAGTGGTATTACAGCATCAGGAAAAACAACATTTGCAAACGAATTAGCAGAAGAAATAAAAAAACGAGGATTACCAGTAACACGCGCAAGCATTGATGATTTTCATAATCCAAGAGTGATTCGCTATGCAAAAGGAAAAGAATCTGCAAGAGGGTATTATGAAGATGCACACGATTATACAGCTTTCAAAGAAAGATTATTAATGCCTTTAGGACCTAACGGGAATTTACAGTATGAAACGATTTCTCATAACTTAATAACGGATATGTCTGTACATAATGAGCCGCTATTGGCCACGCAAAATATGATATTCATAGTAGATGGAACGTTTCTATTGAAAAAAGACGTTGCGTATTTATTTGATTACAAAATCTTTGTAGATACAAATTTTGAGATTGCGAGAAAACGTGGTGCTAAGCGGGAAACTGAAGCTTTTGGAAGTTATGAAGAAGCAGAGAAGATATTTTTGAACAGATATCATGCGGCCTGTAAGATGTATATAGATGAGCATAATCCAAAAGAGTGTGCGAATGTTATATTTAAGAATAGTGATTTAGGAAATCCAGAAGTTATATTTCATGAAAGAGCGTAATACATAATCAGAAATATATGTATAGCCTTTTGTTTATTGTTATAATTAAATTAATTTTATGAAGCAAATAAAAGGGGATAAGACAATAAAAAACGCAAAAAGGGGACAAGAAATATAATGAATGAAGTACTCGAACTAAAAGAAGAACTACTACAAATTAAAAATAACAATTATGCTGTACCAGAAGACGTAGATGCATATCCATATGCGCAGTGGATGCTAGATTATATCGGATCACCAGATGCTGAATTACGTGATGATTTTATTTATAGTACGCTTCATACATGGATTACAAATGATGTGTTTAGACAAAAAGAATTACGAGGGTTAATGCTACAAGCAATTAGTCCTGATTATTTATTTTATAAAATTGGTGAAAAGGGAACAGACTCTGTATTTAAACGTGCATTCTCCGTATTAATTCCACCACTTATTTTATCTGTTCATGAAAGAGAACCGTTGTTATCGGAAGAACAATTGTACAGTGTGGCAGAACAAGTGTTGGAATATGTATATTTAGAAGAAGATGTAAGGGGCTACGTAGAAGGAAAAGGCTGGGCACACTCTACTGCACATGCAGCAGATGCGCTTGATGCTTTAGCGCGTACAATCCAAAATCGTGAGTTCTCATATGCAATATTAGCTGCCGTTCGTCAGAAGGTACGCTTACATGACTATGTATACATTCACTTTGAGGATGAGAGATTAGTAGCACCAATTATGTCGTTACGTAACCAAAATCTTTTAACTGAAGAAGAGTGGAGCAACTGGTTACATAGTATAGCAATTGTTGAAGACATCCCGCATCCTCAATATGATATTTTAGTACAAAATATTAGAGCTTTCTTAAGAAGTTTATATTTTAGAGTTTTAGAGACAGAGGGTAGCACAGCCTTTACAGATGATATATTGGAGACTTTGAAAGGGTTGCGTAGGTATTAAAAATACGTTTTTCTAAGAGGAAAGTACATAAAACCACTACCTCCCAACCATACTAATAAAATGTGTTGGAGGTGAGTTTAATGGACAAAAAAGATTTTGAAAAAGTGTATAATGATTATTTACATCAAGGGGAAGAGCAAGCTCAATTTGAAATAGCTCAGGAAGTTACTTCAGGAGCAGAACAAATTGTTGCTGTTCGTAAAAATGATGAAGGTGATTTGATTGCTTTTAAAACAAGTAGCGGGAGAGAGTTAGATTATATGACTGCTCTTAATGAAGCGAAATCAGGGAAGTTAGCTCATGTGGACGTATTTCATAAGTATGGCAGAGATATTATACGTAGTGAACCGGATGGAATAAAAGAAAATAACTTAGATAATTTACCTTCATTTTAAACGGGTAAACCTCAAGAAGAGAATGTTCATTTGGATATTCTCTTCTTTGTTTTGCGAAGTTTTCCTAGCAAATAGACGATTCATTTTTAAAGTGCGATCATACTTTTAAAGAGCGCTCTAAATTTCTCTTTATCTTCTGCTGTAAATGGTTTCGGTCCTTTTGTACGCTTACCACTTTTTCGAACCATTGAACTTAAATATCGTGTTTGTAACAATTGTTCAATGTTATCATTCGTATACTTATAGCCTTTATGGTGTAGTACGATACAGCCTTTTGCTAAAGCGAGCGAAGCAAGACCGTAATCTTGTGTTACGATTAAATCTTCTTTTTTTGCTAACTGCATAATTCGGTAATCAGCAGCATCTGCTCCGGAATCAACATATATTGTTTCCACACCTTTCGGCTGCTCTGCATTAGAATAATGAGAAAAACTAGTAACGAGTGTAACAGGAATTTCCGCATTCGTAGCTTCAAAAATAATTACATCTTTTACAGGACAAGCATCTGCATCAACGTAAATTTTCATTTTTACCACTCCTATAAAGTGAAACTTTAATCAGTGGGGGGATTTACCCTCCACTGATTATTAGTTGAACCAATCGGGCATTTACGGGCAGTTAATCTCCCACATAACTTCTTTGTTACAGCTGAATTTTGAGCTGGGAGTTTTATTGCCCGTTAATGCGGGGTAACTAGGTTCGTGTTGATAATAATGGTAGATTTTTCTTTTGTCAAACGAGAAAGCTTTATCTCACGTTATTTTTCACAAACCAAAATAGCCTCCCGCAAACGAGAAATCCCTTCCTCAATTTGATCAATATTCACTTTTCCATAAGATAAACGAATATAACCATCTTTCGCGCCGAAAATACTACCCGGCATAAAGGCGATTTCTTGTTTTAAACTTTGCATAATGAGTTGTTTTTCGTTTATAGGTTCTTTTAATTTCCCCCAAATGTATATACCACCAGTAGGGTTTGAAAAAGAGATTTTGTCGTGAAGTTGCTCATTTAAGGCGCGAACGATAACGTCTCTTTTTTCCGCTAATTGTTTTCGTAACGGTACGATATGCGACTGAAATGGCACAGTTTCGAAAAATTGCTGCATAAGCCACTGCGGGAAAATACTCATACCTAATTCCATTTGGTGTCTTGCGTCGGATAACCTTTCTACTACAGACTGCGGGGCAACAAGCCAACCAACTCGTAAGCCTGGTGCAATCATTTTTGATAAAGAATGTACATAAATGACAGTTCCGTTTTCATCTATTGATTTCAAAGTAGGACAAGGTTGTTTCTTTTCTAGCGTAAGTAAACTAGACGGATCATCTTCAACGATTGCAATTCGTAAATCTGCACAAAGTGATAATAGTTTTTTTCTACGGTTTGGATGAAGCATCGTTCCCGTAGGGTTTTGGAAATTTGGATTTAAAAAGATCATTTTAATACGGTGTTTTCTATATAACTCCTGTACATCATCTGGGTTAATCCCATGTTCATCAACAGGTAATGGGAAAATACGAATACCTGCTGATTGGAATAGAGGCAGGGAATAACAGTGTGAAGGACTTTCGAAAGCAACAGCATCACCTGGATTTAATAAACATTGTACGATAAGATGAAGTGCTTGCTGTGCGCCAGATGTAATCATAATGGATTGTTCAGTCGCCTCAACTTTTAAATATTCTTTCATATATTTTACGACCGCTTGTCTTAGCGGGAGATAGCCTTGCGGATGATCGTAACTTAATGAATGCGTTAACGGTTGTTCACGTAAAATCGCTTGTAGTTGATCGTGGGGATAAAGATTACAACCGAGCTCTCCGTTTGCAAAATCAATAATATTTTCATTTTGTTGTACTTCTGCCCGAATATGGCGAAGTAGTGGTAAGTTTGGTAAAAAAGTACCACCTTCTACGAAATTTCTCCAGTTCGGCGTTAATGTTGGAGAAACACCCCACATATGTGTACTCACGCGTGTTCCTTTACCAGTCGTACTCTCTACAATTCCCATAGCACGTAGTTCATTATAAGCAGTCGTTACTGTACTTCTGTTTACATTTAACTGCGTAGCTAATTTCCGTTCTGAAGGGAGGAAGCTTCCTGGAGGAAGTTCTCCATATGTAATACGTTTTTCAATAAAGTCAACAACTTGCTGATAAATAGGGATTTTACTGTCACTATCTAGTTTCCATTCCATAAAAAACGCCTCCGTATCTCTTATATACATCAAGTATAGCAAATTGGCTGGGTAAAAAAACAGCCAATTGGACGGTGTTATATCCAGCCAATTTTACTATGCTAAATAGGGAAGGGGAGATTCGGATGAAACGATGGCAAATGGAATGGCTCCTAGTATCAGTTGCATTAGTATGGGGAGCAAATTATACAATAGGAAAGTATGGAGTGGCATATATGTCATCCATTCAATTTAATAGTTTACGATTTTTAGTAGCATCACCGGTATTATTACTTATTACATTTTTAATGGAACGCTCATTACGTATTGAAAGAAAAGATTGGTTACGATTAGTAGCAGTCGGTATCGTTGGTACGGCAATGTATCAAACGATGTTTATGCTATCTGTGAAATATACTTCAGCAACGAACGCCTCATTATTAATTGCGATGTCACCTATTTTTACAGGGATATTAGCAGTATTGCACAAACAAGAACGTTTTTCGATGAAAGTACAAATTGGTTCAATAGTAGCGTTTATTGGTGCAGCATTCGTTTTATTAACAGGACATACAGGAGGAACTACTTACGAATATGCGTGGCTCGGAAACATAATTGGATTAGTCGCAGCGATTGCGTGGGGATGGTATCCAATATTAGCGCAACCTCTTATAACAAAATATTCCGCAATGAGAGTCACATCATGGTCTACTTTAATTGGAATTGTACCTCTCGTTATATACTGTTTATTCAACGTAAATACATTAACGTGGCCAGTAGACATGCCAAGCTGGGGGTCTCTAGCATATTCAATCGTCTTCGCGACAATCTTCGGACTTGCAATGTGGTATGTCGGTATTAGCAAAATAGGCTCAACGAAAGTAATGGTTTATATGTATCTTGTACCATTGTTCGCAGTTATCTTCGCGGCAGTAACTATCGGAGAGCAAATCAACATGATGCAACTCGTTGGCGGACTTATAATCTTTATCGGCTTATATGTTGTAAAAAAGGGTGGAATTCAAAAGCCAGCTCTCAATTTGAAAAAAGTAAGTTAACAATAAAAAGGATCTCTTTCATATAGAAGGAGATCCTTTTGGTTTTTGTAATAAAAGCGCTTGTTCAACAGCCCATTTTTGATGATCATGAATGAGAAGCTCTACAGCAAGTAAAGGAGACATCCACCGCAAAACATGATCTTCCTCACAGTTTTCAGTTTGTGTCTGCACCATGTTCGCAATATAAAAAAATCCATCGTTTAAATAATATGTATCTTCTTTTTCCGCATAAAAATATCGCATTGCATCACCGATATATTGATTAATTTCAATTGCCCATCCTAATTCCTCCAGTAGTTCACGATGTAAGCATTCATCTTTTGTTTCGGTACCTTCCATACCGCCACCAGGTAAAAAATAACGGTCTCCTTTTTGGATAATAGCAATGTTTGAAGAAGTTGAGTTAAAAATAATTGCATAACAACTAGGCCGTAATACATATTGCTCAGTAGGCTTTTTATAACCAAAAATAAGTTTAGATATCATAAAACACGTCACCTCTCTATAAAATACACAAAAGGAATAATAAGGTAAAAACAGAATTGTATAAGTATAATCTTACGAGATTGGAGTGATAACAAAATGATAAATCGAAAGTGTTCGCGCTGTAAAGAAATTACAGGTACATTGCACGGTGGTAAAAAAATTAAGGAAGAATTTCTATGTGAGGACTGTTTACAAAAAGGAATTGCGAGTGGAGAAATCGAATTATCACAAGTGGAAGAAAAACAAACTTCGTATCTTTCTATAAAAATATTCAAAATAATGAGTGTGATTTATTTAATAGGATCTATTTTAATGGCTTTTTCAACTGGTCCATTTATACATAATATAGGATTTGATGAAATGTCCATTTCAGGGCCAGAATTAGGTTTAATAAGTATTGTTATGCTAGGTTCTTTATTCCAGTCTATTCTTGTATTTTGCGGGATATGGGTATTCATCCTTTTAGTAGAAACAGTCATTAAAATTTATGAAAAAATGAAGTGAGTGAGAGGGAGAAACATATGCGAGTAAGAAACATCCAAGGGGAAGATTATGTAAAGATTCATTCTGTTTTAAATGATTGGTGGGGCGGGAGAGACATGGCTGCCATGTTGCCAAAATTGTTCTTCATTCACTTTCAAGAAACGAGTTTTATTATTGAAGAAGAGGGAGAAACGTTAGGTTTCTTATGCGGATTCTTCTCACAAACGCATAAAGAGGAAGCGTACGTTCATTTTATTGGAGTAAATCCGAAGTATAGAAGAAGAGGAATCGCATCGACATTGTATTCTTATTTCTTCGATGTAGCTCGTGCAAACAATCGTAAAGTTATAAAAGCAATCACGTCACCGGTTAATAAAAAATCGATACAGTTTCATAGGGAGATTGGCTTTCAAATTGAAGCTGGAGATGATGAGATAGAAGGTGTATCGGTACATACAAATTATGATGGGAACGGCGGTAGTAGAGTTTTATTTTTGAAACATGTGTAGAAAAATAAGCTTTACCAAAACCCACTGAGTTAAATGTATATGAAAATGTTATCCGTTGCATAAAGAATAGCTGACTTTGTTAGCTTGATAGAAGCTAGTATGATAGTCGAAAGGAATTTCCATAACATAATTTCATCTAAAAAAGAGGGATCTATATGAATTTTGAGAGGGATAGATATTTTTTACAGATGGCATTGGAAGAAGCAGAAAAGGCATTAAAAGAAAACACATATCCAGTAGGAGCAGTTATTGTTGATGGAAATAATAATGTCATTGCAAGAGGAAGGAATAGAGTGCATCCAGAAAAAGACATAACAGCTCACGCAGAGTTAGACGCTATTCGCAATGCAGGGGAAGCAATGTTTGATGCAAAAATAAAAAATGAGAGGTTTACTATTTATAGCACGTTGGAACCGTGTCCAATGTGTACAGGTGGTATTTTATTTGCAAAAATACAGAGAGTAGTCTGGTTACTAAATGATGACTTAGGTTTTGGTGGATATAAAAAGATAAAAAATGCTTTAGTTTTCGAAGGGAAATTTAATAAAATCGACATGGTGGAAGAACCATTTGAGGACTTAAAAACAAGACAAAGAGAACTTATGAGACAATGGGAGCTAAATCCCAATAATATTATTAACTTGCGTAGGGCTATAAAAAAATAGTTATTTCTTTAAATTAAATTAGGATAACGCCACATTACCATCAGCTTAAAAAATATAGTGAAATTATATCGATTTAACAATAAAATATGGAAGAATCTATTACGAATAGAAAGCCGTCCTAAAAGTATTCTAGGATGGTTCTTTTTGTTGTGAGGAGCTAAAAGTATGGAGAGTAAACAAAGTAGAAATGAATACTTACGACGCATTTATAAAGTGCAAGATTATATAGAATCAAACATAAATGATTCACTTTCAATTGAAGAGTTAGCGGATGTAGCAGGATTTTCAAAGTTTCATTTTCATCGGATTTTTAAGGGGATAGTAAACGAGTCATTATCACGGTATGTAAACCGATTGAAGTTAGAAAGGGCCACACATCTACTTACATATCGGACAGATATGACGATTACAGATATTGCGTATCACTTCGGATTCACAGATTCAGCAGTTTTCTCCCGAACATTTAAAAATTATTACGGCGTAAGTCCATCTCAATATCGAAACGACAATAGCAAGAATTGCAAAGACGTAAGGGGAATTCCTCAATACAATGAATGTAAGAAGGTTCGAGGAAATGTTGAAATTGTAACAGCAGACAATATAAACGTCGCATACATAAGACATATCGGTACATATGAAGAGTTAACTATAGCTTTTCCGAAAATGATAGAGAAATTATTTCATTACGCAGCTAAGCAAAACTATCATGTATTTGAGGATACGAAAGTATTAACCATTTACCACGATCATCATGAATTTACTGAGGACTATCATTTAAGAACAAGTTTATGTGTAACAATTTCAGATGAATCCACAGTAGAAACGAACGACGTTGGAATAATGGTAATACCTTCTGGAAAGTATGCAGTAGGACATTTTGAAATATGCCAAGATGAATATAAAGGAGCATGGGACTTTATATATGGTGAGTGGCTTCCAAATAGCGGATATAAACCGAGAGATTCGTATCCTTTTGAAGTATATAGAAATGACCCAAAGCAGCATCCAAAGCATAAACATATAGTTGATATATATGTACCTATCGAACCTTTTTAATTATAGGTTAAAGGGGAAGGAATAATGAAAACTGCTGAAAAGTTAGATCAGATTATAAAAGAAGAATATGAAAATATGAATGGTATGTTAGTAGTGCAGAAAGGTAATGTTATTTTTGGAAAATATTATAACGGTTACGGTCCAGATGATGCATTTCACATAGCGTCAGTCACAAAAACGATAATCTCTGCGCTAATTGGGATATGTATAGATAAGGGCTATATAAAAAGCGTTGATCAAAGAGTAATAGAATTTTTCCCGGAATATAACGTTAATTCATCTGAAATAACAGTACGACATCTGTTGACAATGACAGCTCCACATCCTTTCGTAGACTGGCAGGAGCTGTTAGAAGAACTATGTATGCAACGAGATTGGGTACAGTATACGTTAAATAGGATAGGACAAGGCGGAGAAATTGGGGCTTTTAAATATTGATCTGCAGGAGCTCATATACTATCAGCGATCATAACGAACGCAACAGGAAAAAATGCGCGTGAATTTGCGAATGAATACTTATTTCAGCCACTCGGCATGAGAGAAATTCCAAACTACAATATGAAAGCATTTGGATTTGATGACTTATTCGGAAAAGATGTGAAAGGATGGGTTCACGATCCAAATGGTATTTCGAAGGGTGGCTGGGGACTAACGTTAACGGTTAGAGATATGGCGAAGTTTGCACAGATGTATTTGAATGAAGGTATTCATAATGGAAAACAAATACTATCAAAATCATGGATAAAAGAATCGACAGAAATGAACCCAAATCAATATGGTTACTTATGGTGGTTACGAGAAGAAGATGGAATCTTTTCATACTGTGCAATGGGTGATGGGGGGAATATGATTTGTTGTATTCCAGAGAAGGAATTGGTGGTGGTGATGGCTTCTGAAGTTGTGCCAGAAGCAAAGGATAGATGGAGATTAATCAAAGAGTATATACTTTTAAAAGAGTAATGGTGAACTTGTAGAAAAATTTAAACGAGCCCCGTAACTTTCCTCAATAAAAAATCGTTAAACATTAGGAAGGGTTATTAATCAAGAATGGGGGAGAACTATGAAGATATTAATTCTAGGCGGTACACGATTTTTAGGAAGAGCATTTGTAGAAGAGGCTTTGAACAGAGGGTATGAAGTTACATCATTTAACCGCGGAACAAACAAAGAAATCTTTCCTGAAGTGGAGCAGCTTATCGGTGACAGAAATAACGATGTATCAAGTTTAAAAAATCGAAAGTGGGATGTTGTCATAGACACGTGTGGATTTTCTCCACATCATATTAGGAATGTTGGAGAAGTGCTCAAAGATAATATTGAACACTATGTATTCATCTCAAGCCTTTCCGTATATAAAGATTGGATTCCGCATGACATAAAAGAAGATTATATATTACAGCCCGAACCGACGGATGATCAAATAAAGGCTGTAGAGAATGGTGAAGTTTCACCTTATGAGTATTATGGTGCACTGAAAGTATTATGTGAAAAAGAAACAGAGAAGTATTGGCCGGGGCGTGTGT
Source organism: Bacillus cereus group sp. MYBK95-2 (assembly GCF_051915225.1). Lineage (NCBI taxonomy): Bacteria > Bacillati > Bacillota > Bacilli > Caryophanales > Bacillaceae > Bacillus > Bacillus cereus group sp. MYBK95-2. The sequence goes on from NZ_JBQAEH010000003.1 coordinate 555,597, forward strand.
TACATGTAAGAGCAGGACTTCTTTCAGGAATGTTTGATTATACAGATCGACTTCCATACTGGATTCAGCGTGTAGCAAAAAGAGGTAACGTGTTAGTTCCAGGAAGAAAAAATCGTCCAGTGCAGATAGTTGATATAAAAGATGTAGCGAGATTTGGACTCAACATGGCAGAAAATAATAAAGCAGGTACATTCAATATAACAGGTCCGAATGATGAATTGACGATGGAAGAGCTATTAAATACGTGTAAAAAGGTTACGAATAGTGATGCTGAATTTGTTTGGGTAGACGAATCGTTTATGAGTGAACATAATGTGCAGCCTTGGACAGAAATGCCATTATGGCTTCCGGAAACTTTTCCATTAGAAGGGGAAAAGAAGCCGTGGAGAGGTGGATTTTCTATTAGTATTAAAAGTGCGGTTAATGAAGGGCTTACTTTTAGAAGAATAGAAGAGACAGTTACAGATGTGTATGAGTGGATGGAGAGTACGGAAGAATGGGAATTAAAAGCAGGTATTTCAGGCGAGAGGGAGAAGGAATTGTTAGAAAGATGGTATCAATAAATTTAGCGGAGTTCTTTGAATATGCTTGATTGCACATAAGGAGGAAAAGGTGATGTGGAAAGACACCATTCACAGTATCTCATCAAATTTAAGCTTGAAAAACCCAGCTACGAAGGATGAACTTACTGATATACAAAAATGTTTACATGTGGAGTTACCGAATGATTTATATCAATTATTACAGGAAACAAACGGTATAGAAGGTGAATACGGTGACTTTATATGGTCTGCTTCAAAAATTAAAACTGAAAATATGAGTATGAGAAATATAGTTGATTTTAAGGATTTATACATGCCTTTTGACTGTTTATTATTTTTTGCTGATGGGGGAAATGGTGATTTGTTTGGCTATTCTATTTTGAATGGAAAAGTACAAAGAGATGATATATATGTATGGAACCATGAAAATGATAGTAGAACGTGGGTTGCTCCTTCTTTAAAGACTTTTATGGAGTGGTGGGAGAGTGGAAAGATGATAATTTAAATATAGTATCAAAAAAAGTGCCTTGTTACTAAAGAAACAAGGCACTTTTTCACGAATAATTAATCTACCACTCAATCGGTTCTTCCCCATACATCTCCCATAGCCTAGGAAACATCTTTTTTAAACCTTCTTCATCGTCTTCATTCCAGTCAAATTCAAAATCTACATCGTCGAATTCTTCATTAGATAAGACATGGTAAAGTGTAAAGTAAGTATCATCTTCGTCACCAGTTTTTTCTGCATATACAGTGAAACCGAAATATAAAGAAAGTTCTTCTATTTCTGGGACGTCATACTCACTCAAATTTTCTAATACAGGAATTAATCGTTCTGGATCTTCAATACAAGCTTCGTATGTCTCTTTTCCTTGATATAATAACCATCCGCGGAAGTAATCGAAAGTATCATCTGAACAGCCACCCATAATAATATAGGTTGCTGCCCATAAACGGGAGGTATAGGAGTCTTTCAAAAGGCGATGCATATGCGTATCAAAAGCTACAATTTCATGTACTGTACGTTTAGCAAGGTGAGAAGTAAGCCATTCTATTTGTTCTTCTTGGTCCTCACCTTTCGTTTTTGCACGATGAAGTAGCTCCCAAAATTCTTCTTCGGTTATCGTTTTTTCTTTTATGTAATCTTCCCCAGGCAACGGGTCTGTATATCCTTTTTTACGTTTGGAAGCAACTAGTTTATTAGCTTCATTCATACATTCTTCTTCTGTTTCAAACTCTTTCGCTTTCACACTGCCAGCTGTGCCGATTTTTCCGTAAAACACAACATAGTCTTTTTCTTTCACAACGATTTTCCAAAACTTATTTGATTTCTCAGTTTGCTGGATTAATAACGTTTCCATCCGTACCCCCATAATGTTTTCTAGTGTGCAATATGATTGTAACATATGTATATACACTTGTAATGATGAAAAATAATAGTTTAGAAAATTCAAAAACCGTTGAATGGAGTGGATAAATTTAGTAACCTTATTTGTACAGTAATTACATAATTGTTTTGTAATAATTCGATATTTATATAAGGGGGCGTTACGGATGGATCTTACGTTTAAAGTTGAGGTAACATGTTTTAACTACCGAGTCGGAGCAATTTGTAAACAGGATAATAAAATACTTATTCTGCAAGGTGACGGTGAAGATTTTTGGTACGTACCGGGCGGAAGAGTGAAAATGTTAGAAAACAGTGAGGATGCGTTACAACGGGAACTTGCAGAAGAACTAGCTGCTCCTATTAAAGGGAAGAGAATAATATGGTCAGTAGAAAATTTCTTTACACTTTCTGAGCAAAAGTTTCATGAGATTAGTTTTTATTATGAAGTAGATCTACATGAATTACCTGTAAATGGAGCGGATCAATATATTTTGGAAGAAGAGGATAGAACATATTTGTTTAAGTGGGTGCCGGTAGAAGAGTTACATGCATATAATTTACAGCCTGCATTTATAAAAGAGAAAGTAAAGAATATAGCAGTTCATACAGAACATATCATTTTACAAGATTAAATGTATTCGGAGGAGAAAAGGATGAAGGGGATTAAAAAAGAGATACATATAAATGACAAAGTAATTTATTACACACATATCGAAAAAGGTTCTAGTACCGTTTGCTTTATGTTTTCAGGTTCAGGATACAATTATGATAAGCCGTTATTTTATTACGCGACGATGCTTATGCTTGAACATAAAATTGATGTTGTACATATTCATTATTCTTACGACGAACAAGTAATGAATAAACCAATGGAAGAAGTAACAAAAATAATGATGGATGATATTAATCCTGTAATGAAGGAAGTATTAAAAGCTGAGCAATACAACGATACTATATTTTTAGGGAAGTCACTCGGAACAATTCCAATTGCGAATGATTTAATGAAGAGAGAAGAGTTTTTACAGTCGAAAATGATATTACTGACACCGTTACTGACGTTTGATACGATTTTTGATTCTATCTTGCATAGTAATCACGAAGGGTTTTTAGTTATGGGGGATAAAGATCATCAATACAATGCAGATCAAGTTGATCAGCTACATAAAACAAATTTACAGATTGAAGTTGTCAAAAATGCAAATCATTCTGTAAATGTTGGGGGATATGAAACGGAAAATTCAATTGAGGCTATAGCGAAAATAATAGGAAAACTTAAAGAAGTTGTTAGGACAAACTAACCTATTAATACATGCAAAAGAGGTGCGAATTGCACCTCTTTTACTTTAATAAGCCTTCAAAACATGAAGTAAATAATCCTTACGATTCAGCGGATTATAATCAACACGTTTTCGAGTAGGGAAGGGAGCCATAAGCTTTGTGAAACCAGCTGGCTTCGTTGTAAATATGCCTTTTCAGTAAATGAATGTAGCATTCGTTTGAAATTCTCTGTTTTCGCAACAGGTAATAATCCTGTTAACTGGTAAGAGTTATTACTTAATATAGGTTCTCTAAAAGTTGCTGGAATAGTAGCAAGTTTATACATTGCGGTACTAATTGCTTGCTTCGGTACAGTTAATTCAAACTCGTTTACTGGTTCATATACATATGTTTCAGCTTTCTTTAAAGCATCCATTAGTACGAGTGGTGTTAAGTTTCTAAAATCACTCGCTGTTGTAACAGGACTAGCATAACCAGTATGTGTTAACGTGACAGAAATGTCCGTAACTTCCCATCCGTATAAACCTTGTTTTAACGTTTGAAATACAGTATCTTCAATTGCTTTATGAAATGCTAAAGGTAGTGAGCCAAGTTCAACGCCTAATTTATATGTTATGCCAGAATTAAGTTCACCACGTTCGACTTTGAATCCAACTGTTGCGTAAAAAGGATTCGCTTTTTCACCCATGACTTCAACGGAATTCCCAATGCCAATTGGTTTCTCCATACATACAACTCGCGTACTTGAAAAAGTAACCTGCAAATTATATTTCTCATAAAGTGTTGTTTCGATAACCTCTTTTTGTACTTCACCGAAAAGGCGAATATAAAGTTCATTATGAATATCATCTTTCCACACTTTAATGAGCGGATCTTCTTCACATAGTTCCATAAGTGCAGCGTATAAATCATGAATTCGTTCTTTTGGTACTGCATTGATGGCTGCTTCCATTTGTGGTTCGGCAAAGTGAGTATCTTTTATATAATCCGTACGTTCACCGATAATATCACCAATTTTAATATCATTCAGTCCCCACACTTTACAAAATTCACTGCTAGGAACGGTAGTAGTTTGAACGGCATCTCCATTATGAAATATGCACATTTTTTTTATCTTTTCCTTATGTGGTAGAGACTCATCGCGCTGTATATCAACATATTTTCTAACATGTAAGCTACCTGAAAAAACTCTTATATACGCAACCTTTTCTCCAGAAGGTTCACGTTCAATTTTAAAAACAACACCAGATAATGGTTCCTCTTGTGCCGATGTAAGAGCTGGCATTAGGGCCGGAAGTTTTTCAAGTATTTCAGTTACTCCTATACCTGTCATTGCTGAACCGAAAAAGATTGGATACACATTTGCTTGCTGTATTTGCTGTTCTAGTTTTTCTCTTAATAGTGCGTCCGGTATTATTTCGTTATTTACATATGATTCAAGTAACGATTCATTAAATGGTGCTAACAGTTCCATACAATCGTCATATGATTTGTATTCAATGATCCGGGCTTCTTTCGTTCCTTCGTTTAGAACAGAGTAGAAGGGGAATGCTTCATTTGAAAGAACCTCTTTTATTTGTTTCATAACTTTTTCAGTGTTTGCGCCACTACGATCAATTTTATTAACGAATAAAATAGTCGGTATGTTTAGTTTCTGTAATGTTCGCATTAAAATTTTTGTTTGTGCTTGCACACCTTCAACGGCAGAGATAACTAAAATCGCACCGTCTAGAACGCGGAATGATCGCTCCACTTCAGCGATAAAATCAGCGTGTCCAGGTGTATCAATGACATTTACTTTTACATCATCAATAAAGAAAGAAACGACAGATGCTTTAATCGTAATGCCGCGTTGTCTTTCTAATTCCATTGAGTCAGTTTGTGTATTACCACTATCTACTCGGCCAATTTCTTTAATCACATTCGTTTCATAAAGAATACGCTCAGTCAAACTCGTCTTGCCAGCGTCTACGTGCGCGACAATCCCTATATTTATTGTTGTCATTTATGAATATCCTCATTTCATTTTCCATTTTCATTTCCTCATTTCTATTTGTGTATTGCCGCATTATCAATCACTCTCCAGTCATTTAAATTATTACTATTATAGTGCAATTAACATTATTTGTAACGCTACAAAGCGCCTTAATTTGGAAAAAATAAAATGAAAACAAAATGCTTGCATTCTAAATCGATATAGATTATATTAATTGACATATCAACTATTGATACATCAAATGTTTTTATTTTGATTGTAAAGGAGGGTTAATTTGACAAGTTCATGCTCAAAAGAAGCGATTATTTTATATAAATTACACTTTCTAAATAAAGAAGTAAGTTCGAAATTTGAAGGGTGTACGGGTATGAGCCAGTCTCGATTAGAGCTTATACTTCAATTATTTGAAGTAGGTGAAATTAGTCAAAAAGCACTTCAGCAAGAAGTGAATATTGATAATGCTGCGATAACAAGGCATTTAAAGCAGCTTGAGGCCAATGAAATGATTGTAAGACGTAAAAATCCAGATGATAACAGAATTACGTTAGTTTCTCTTACTGAAGAGGGGCGAAATAAAATTCAGGCGTTTCAAGAGGAAAAAGAACGTTTTGCCGCATCTGCATTTAAAGGATTAAGTGAGGAAGAACGCGATAATCTTTTAAATATGTTAAATCACATTCAAGAAAATATAAAAGAATTATAAAAAAGGGAGAATACAACTATGACTAACTCAGTAAAAACAAATGATTTTAACGAAATTTTAACAGGACGTCGTTCAATTCGTAAGTACGACCCTTCAGTGAAAATTAGCAAAGAAGAAATGACAGAAATTCTTACAGAAGCAACACTTGCACCATCTTCAGTAAACATGCAACCATGGAGATTCGTAGTGATTGAAAGTGACGAAGCGAAAGCAACACTTGCGCCACTTGCGAAATTCAATCAATCTCAAGTAGAAACATCTTCAGCAATGATTGCTTTATTTGGTGATTTAAACAATTTTGATAACGCAGAGGAAATTTACGGTACAGCAGTAGAGCGTGGCTTAATGCCAGCAGAAGTAAAAGAAGACCAAATGAAAAAACTTTCAGCTTACTTCTCAATGGTTACACCAGAAGTAATGAAAGATACGGTATTAATTGACGGTGGTCTTGTAGCAATGCAATTTATGCTAGCAGCTCGTGCGCACGGTTATGACACTTGTCCAATTGGTGGATTTGAAAAAGACCAAATCGCAGAAGCATTTGGACTAGATAAAGAACGCTACGTACCAGTTATGTTAATTTCAATCGGGAAAGCTGCAGACAGTGGTTACCAATCAGTACGTCTTCCAATTGAAAAAGTTGCAGAGTGGAAATAATTTTATAAAAGAACTTCAATAAGTGAAAGATGAGAGGGGAAGCACCATGATTATTATTCACGCAATATTTCAAGTAGACCAAGCAAAACAACAAGCATTTTTAGAAGAAATTCAGCCACTCATTCATGGTTCAAGAGAAGAAAGTGGAAATGTATCTTATGACTTATATAAAGATACAGAAAAAGAAAGTGTTTATACGATGGTAGAAGTATGGAAAGATGAAGCAGCAGTTGCGAGCCATAATACGAGTGAACACTTCACATCTTTCGTTAGTAAAGCAGCACAATTTTTAACTGCTCCTCTTGATATAAAAGCTTATAATGGAGAGTTAGTAAAATAATAAGGTAGAAAAAGATGACTTTAGCATATGGCTGAAGTCATCTTTTTTGTATAAGTAGAATCCATTTTGGACTCAGTTATGTTGATTGATAAGTGTTGCTCGTATCCTCAGTAACTGTGGTGAATTGTATGTTAAATTCGAACATTTGGTTTATTGGGATATTTTTCCGTGTTATAATTTTCTTGTAAATAAAAGGTAGAGGGGAGTAAGTAATGGGAGAATTTCAAAGTAATTTGCATACGGCAACGCAACTTGCAACGAAAATGAGAAATGCTTCAGATAGGATGCAAAGTGCTACTAGTCGCTCTATAAATAAGGCAACGCGTACGACACTATCTGTGAACTTCCAAGCACAAGAAGCAAATCAACAAAATTTACAAATCACGAAACAGTTTTGCGCTGCTTTTCAACAAACGATTGATAATATCCATTCCGTAGCAAATGAATTTGAGAAAATGGATACAGGACTTCAAAAGACTTTTCAATAATGTAACAACCTACGTAAAGGGGAAAAGGTAGGGAGAAAAGATGAGTCAAGAAATTGAAACGAAAATCAGTCAATGTAATCAAAAATTACGAATTATATTTGAAGAACAAAATAAAAACCGAATTGCGCTGCAAAATCAAGAACGAGCTGAGGTTAGTTTTCATGTATGGAAAAATAGAAGTAATCGTTTATTTAACCGAATACTAGAAACTTGGCACGGCGACAAAGAAGTGTTTCACCTTTTTACGAATATGCGGCAAGAAATCGGACAGTATGAAAGAAAACTTACATTCGAATTAGAAAATGAAAAAGAGACGTTGCTTAAAGAAAAACGGCATCTCAGTGAGAAAGAAAACGACCTTTCCTATGAACAGCAGCAACTACAAAGGGAGGCAAATACATGAGTTTAAACATGTATTTGGGAGAAGTACAAAGTCAAACTCAAAGTATGAACGCTATATGTAATGCTACGATTCAAAGTATGGAACAAGTCATTCAATCTATTGATGCCTTTGCGATAGACACAGTATTACAAGGACAAACATACAGTAGTGCAAAATCCTACCTTGTCCAAACATTTCGGCCATTAGCGCAAGGAATTATATGCTTATGTGAAGAATTAATTCGCCAAAACGAAGCATTTCCAAATGAGTTCCAAGCGAAAGTTGTTTCGACAGATGTGATTGAACAAGAAATAAGAGAACAAATAAGGGGAATTAATCAATCGATTACAAGTATAGAAGCAATAGAAGTACTTACACCAATGCCCGGAGTAGGTGCAATTGTAACGGTATTAGGTACAATGAGAAAAAAACTGGAAGAAAAACTAGAGCATTTATATGAATTCAATCATTCATCCAGCAACAACTACAGCACCGCTCTCCAATTAGCAGCTAGCATCACAGCCGGACTCGCTGAAGTGCAAAGTGGGAAAGGATTTAGTCCTGTGAGTGGTACGTTTAGTACACAAGGGTTGAATATGGATTGGGTGAGTTCGATTCAGGGGATTATAGAAGAAACAGCTCGAAAAAATGATCAGTCAATTAAAGATATAGAAACAAATAACATAATTGAGAAGAAATCTCCGGTTAGAAATGCTTGTGACGATGCGACAGACAGTATAGTTGGCACGTTTGAAACAGCGAAAAAGATGTGGGAAGCTATTCAAAGAGGATCGGGGAAAGCTATTGGTGATGAAATCGAGTCCGCAATAGCTTTAAGTAATATGGACATAGGAACTTTTATTAATGTAACCTATGCACTTTTCCATTTGGATGAAACTGCAAAAAATATGTGGCATGCATTTTCAAATAAAATAAAACGAGATATGATAGAGGGAGATGCAGAGAGTCGTACAGAATTGACTACCTATGGATTAACACAAATAGCTACCACAATATTAGGCGATAGGGCACTAAATAAAGTAGGCCATATCACAAAAGGAGCAAAAGCATCAAGTGGAGTAAGTACATTTGCTAATGCAGTAAAATTAGCAAAAGAATTGAAGCCTACGCTTGAAATGTTACAATCATTTAAGAGAAATGCTTCCTATGCATTCTCTAGTGTTGGTGGAACTATTGTAACCAAAATACCTCAAGGCGAATTATTAGAAGCTTTTTATAAGTTTGCGAAGTCTAAAGATGGTGGTAAGGGTACGGGTAAAACTGGTGAAATAGCTAAGGAATCTGGAAAAGTAGCCCAAACATTAGAAGTAGCTAGAGCACAACAGCGTAAGGTAATAGGATCAGTAGAAAGTGGCGAAGTAGCTTTAAAAACAACGAAGCGTAAAGGGAATTATGGTGAAATGAAGATGGATGACTTTTTTGAAAGTCAAACATATACCAGAATTAGTGATGATCGTGTAATAACATTAGATCAAAAAATTGTTAAGGGAATAGATGCTGTATATGAAAATTCATCTCCGCCACCTAAGTATGTGATAGCGGAGGCTAAGTATAATACTGCGCAACTTTCAAATACAAAAGATGGAAAGCAAATGAGCGAAACATGGATAGATGGTTCTAGACGTTTGGAATCAACTGTTGGAGAAGAAATGGCAGATAAAATTCGAGAAGAAATGCTTTTGAATCCTGAAAATGTACAAAATATACTAATTAATGTTGATAAGGATGGTAATGTGGTTAAAAGCATTTTGGATTCTTCTGGGAAGAAAATAATTGAGTGAGGAGAATGAAATGAGAGATATTTTAAAAAATGAAGATTATTTCGAGGGTTATTTAAATAGACAGAATAATAGAATAGAAAAGTATAAAGAATTAGCAATAAAAGTAAAAAATGAAAGACCAAATGATTTAGGTAGTATTAAAAGAGCTTATGGATATATTGAATCAATTTGTATTGATAAATTTAATTGTTTATATTCAATGGGAAGACCTATGGAAGTACTAAGAGATTTTTACCCCGAAATAATTGAGGCGATGAAAAAGGGATGGAGTGGCAAATATAGATATATAGATTTATTGTGGGTTCTTTCTATTGGGATAATGCTAGATGTTTCAAAAGATTATATAATTGAATTAGAAAAATTGGTAGAAAAAGAGAAATTGAATGATTATTTGATTGATTTTTTATTTAGTTATAAAGATGAAAATTGGGAAGGGAATAACACGGAATTTATCTTTGCAGACCCATATAAATCAATTTATCGTGTGGTTAATGCAAAGAATAAAGAAGAATCAGTAAAAGAATTGAAAGAATATTTAGAGGGAAAATGGTATAAGGGGCATAGTGATACAGGCTGGTATGATTCACATGAAAATAAAAATGATATCTACAATGGTTATTGGAGTTACGAAAGCGGAGCAATCGTAAAGATTTTAAAATTAGATGATTCAAGTTTAAAAAATACTTTATACTACCCTTATGATATGGTGCATTATCAAGGAAAATAAATGTAAAAATCCACAGTGTTCAACTTTTTACACTGTGGATTTTTTAGTTTGTGTTAAAGTAGCTATAAGGGTAATGTTGGTAAGGGATCTAGTGAGCTAGAAGTAAGATTGATGCAGAACTAATTAGGAATTATCACTGGATTTTTTTATCTAAATATCCATAATAAATGGATTGAAGTTCAGAGGTTATTTAAATGATGCTGGGGAGATAACTAACTTTTTCCCAATTCTAGACTGATATTATCAAGATACAATATTTATAGGAGGATAAAATGAATAGTAATTTTGAATTTATTGAAGATAAAGAGAAAAATGATCAATTGATGTCAATATATTTTAACTTTATAAACGGTAAGTACTTGGAAAGAGCTTTGAGTTTTTTTGTAAAAAAAGAGGGGTTTGGACAAGAAATAGTATTCGTTCATTTTCAGTCTGATTTAGATGGATTTGATATGTCACAGCTACCTACACCTTTAGATGATAAGCATGTGTTAGTTGAATTAGATTCTCCAGCTGTTGAGTTTGAACAACAAGTGTATTTGGACTTTGAAACTTTTTATAATTATTTGGAAGAACATGTGAAAAAAGAAGTGGAAAAAAATCCAGAAAGAAATGGATTAATGGATTTATTAGTGCAAGTTAAGCGTAGCTTAAATTTGTAATATCTTATAGCCATTTTACTAGATTCGTAGGGCAGAAAAAGAACTTTTTGAAGAACGCGTTTTTATTAGGATTTTATTATATTTCAATAAGGAAGATTGTCTGATATTGAATAAGTAAAGAGGAAGTTATAGATGAAAAAGAATCAACAAAAGAGACTTCATATTTGAGGTCTCTTTTGTTGATTTAAATTGAAAATTATTATTTAAGCGAATTCTTTTTTGTACCTCGTATTTCACATACACATAGGCTTTATTTGCTGTTACATAGTATGTTTTTCAACGTCAAGAAACATTAGACAAAGCAGGACAATATTATTAAATAGCCGGGTCTATTGTAGAAATATTTGAAGGTATTTTGCTCATAGGCGGATCTAATTTCTTAACTATCGTGGCAGAAGTAGGAACTGGTGGGTTAGCATCACCAATTGTTATTCCATTAGATATAGCAGCAACAGCTACTGGGGCAAGTCTTTTTGTACATGGTGGATTTGTTTGGAATAAATCGATTCAAAATACTAAGGATACTCTTCAAAAAATCCAGTCTTCTGGTGGAGGTAAGGGTGCGAGTAATCGAATACCTTCTTATGGAAAAGATTCTGTACCTAAAGGTCCATACCGTGAAGTAAATGGTTATCCAATAAAAGTGAAAACAGGAGCTCAAGAAAAGCATATTCCTGATACACCGAACTATAAACAAGAATTAGCAAATGGAAAAAATAAGAGCATTTTCTATGGCGATAATAAAATAGCGCAAGAATTGCTTGATAAGTTCGCCGGGAAAGGTGAACTATTAAAAAACGGTAGAGAAAGAGTAGACTTTGGTGAGCCAATAGGAAAATATTATGACCGCAATACTGGTGAATACCATGAGACTACTAAAGGGTTGATTCATTATGGAAAAGATGGCGCTCATATAGTACCATCAAGACCATAAAAATCATAAGAAAAGAGGATGCAAATGGGGTACGATTCTTTAATTGGAACATTAATAAATTATGAACATAGTGACATGATACTAGAATGGAAAAGTGGATTGAGGATTATTGGAGAACTAGATACAGTTTTTGAAACAGACAATGGACTAGATGAGGATGATATAAATTATACAGAATATGATGCAGCTGTATTTAGAGTAAATAATATTTTATCTCGACCTAATACAAACGAAGGTACTGTATATAATTGGTTAAAACAAGAAAAAAGTTCATTGGTTGAAATTTCTCTCTATGATGATCCGCCAAGTGCAGTGTTTTTAACTGACGGAAAAAGAGTATGGGAAAGAAAAATGTGTAAATAATAGGTGGCATTTAAACTGTTACCTTATTAGTCAAATTAGATTTAGTTAATTTTGATATATGGTTTTTAAAGGAATCAGAACAGGCTACTAACATATACTCTGGTATGAAGAAAAGATATCCTAATCGTAAGCTGATTCCTTTTGCTAAAAGAGTTGATAATGATGATACTGCATGTTTTGAAATCGGCAAAGGAAGTAAAGTTCAACTTATTCATGAATTTGCTTCTGAAGGCTTTGAACAAAGAAAAGAGTTTGATGATTTTTGGGAGTGGGTCGAAGCTGCTATGAAAGAAATGATTGATTACAATCGGAGTGAAGAAATTGAATAAACAAAAATTCTATACAAATTTAAGTAAAGAAGTATCTTATGCTTTACGTCATGCTCCATGGGAATACGAATTGGAGTTAGATGAGAATGGGTGGGTTTCTGTTGAGCAACTTTTACAAGCACTTCACCAATCCATTGAATGGAGCGATGTGAAGATAGAAGATTTAAAAATAATGATTGAGAAATCTGAGAAAAAAAGGCATGAGCTAAAAGAAAATAAAATTCGTGCGTTGTATGGACATTCTATTCCCATGAAAATAGTAAAGGAAGAAGGCGTTCCACCTAAATTTCTTTATCATGGTACATCTCCTCGCTTTTTAAATTCTATTGAATTAAATGGGCTATCACCTATGTCTAGACAATATGTCCATCTTTCTGAAGATATTGTAACTGCTGAATTAGTGGGGAAAAGAAAAGATAAGCATCCTATTATTTTAGAAGTTAATACTGAAAAAGCTAGAGAAGAAGGCGTTAAATTTTATTTAGGAAATGAAAAAGTTTGGTTAGCAGATGAGATTCCTAGTGAGTTTATCGCAATTAATAAGAATTAATTGAATCTATTCTACTAGCTTATGACGGCAGGAAAAATTTTTTCTTTAGGATATATATTTGAATGAACCATGTTATCTGTCTTAAAATAAACAAATAAATGGCGAGTTACTTATGGAAAATAATCAACAAGAGAGACTTCACATTTGAGGTCTCTTTTGTTGATTTAAATTGAAAATTATTATTTGAGCGAATGCACTTTCGTACCTTGCATTTCACAGGCACATAGGCTTCAATTGATGCTATATAGTATGTTTTTCAATGTCAAAAAACATTAAAAAAAACAGGGCAAAATTATTAAATAGCCGGGTCCATTCTAGAAATGTTTGAAGGTATCTCGCTCATAGGCGGATCTAATTTCTTAACTATCGTGGCAGAAGTAGGAACTGGCGGGTTAGCATCACCAATTGTTATTCCATTAGATATAGCAGCAACAGCTGCTGGGGCTAGTCTTTTTGCGCATGGTGGATTTGTTTGGAATAAATCGATTCAAAATGCTAAGGATACTCTTCAAAAAATCCAGTCTTCTGGTGGAGGTAAGGGTACAGGTGTTGATGGTCAGGGAGCCAGTGTAGCAGGGAACATTGGAAAAAATGATAAACTAGCAAGTCAAGGGCATGTTGATGCTGGCGTTTCAGGTGCTCCAAAAGTTGATGCAGGAAAACAGGGTAAACATGTTCCTGGTCATGGGAATAATGTCTCAACCAAATCGCAGTGGGGAGCAGGGAAAAATGGAGTAGTAGAGACACAAGAAGCATGGGTGAAAGGAACACCAGTAAAGCCAGACGGAAGTGTTAGAGTGCATGATTTTGGAAAGCCAATAGGTCCAAATGGAGAAACGAGGGTAAAGGTTCATATGGATGGTAAAGGAAATATACATGGGTACCCTGTACAATAAAGGAGAATAATTATGAGTGATGAGATACTAAAAGTTGTTAATAAATTATATAAACAAGGTGATTTCCAATATGTTTTGGGGAAATTTGTTGATAAACATTTTTGGGATGGAGAAATTAATAAAATATCAAATATAAACGTTGATAATATTACTGATTTTAGTTATTCAACATGTTTTTCTTACATTCTTCTACCACTAGATGTGAAATTTCGTTTTGGTACTGTAGAATTCAGTGAGTACGTTCGGAAGCAATCAGAAATTAATTGTGTAATGCTAATGATTTCGGCAATCGCGCCATATGCAGTGGTTAAATATTTAAGATATAGATATACTAATGGTACAATCGAGCTAGTTGAAGAGTCCTCGCCATACAATGATGAATCTAAGAAAATAGGAAGTAGTATTTTAAAATTATTAGATAGTAACGGAATAAAGAATCTTGATAAAGAAACGTTAAGTATTGAAGTGGAGGATGTTTCGTTAGAGTTAAAGGAAACAGGTGTTACTATATATAATTGTCTATTTGAAGATGAGTATTAAAAAGAAACATTAATGATTGTGCAGAAACCAAAGAAGGGATATAAATAATAGAGGTAGATTAGTAGTTGTTAAGAAGTGATTACAGTTCGAAAATGTAGTCTCATTAAAAAGAGTGACCCTCTTTAGAAAACTTTTATGAGTGTACTCCATAGGGTAAATGTCCGAATATTTGTTAAAAATCGTTACGAAAATTACAATTTATGTAATAGGAAGATGAAAGTTAAAAATTTCTAGGGATAAACCAGTTTCAACACTAGGGCAAGTTAAAGGTGGATGTAGCTTCAGATATTAAAAAGATGAAATTAAAGTATACTGTGAAGAACAAGGATTGTACTCGATGTATATTTTTAGAGATAAAGAAATTAATTGCGCAAAAATGAATGAAGAAGCATCAGAAATAGACAGGGTGGGCTTGCGAGAAATGTGGGCTCACCTTTCGTCTGTTCAAATTGATTATGTGGTGGTGCTAAACTAAGCAAAACTAAAGATGGAAGACAAATGTCAAATGATTGGTTGAATGGTGCGAAGACCCGAAAAAGTAGAATATTGAAGGCAGTTGATGGAGATGCAAAATTAGCATCAAAGATTACGAAAGCATTACAAGATCAGGAAGTTGAGAGAGTGTTATCAAAGGTTGATAGTAGTGGAAATGTGAAAACATTTAGAATAGATGCAAAGGGTAACATTGTTGGAGAATGGCCATAATTTAGAAGCGAGGAGGAATTGAATGGTATGAGAGATTATTTATGTATAGAAGAAAAGTGTAGAGAAGGAATTGAATATCATAAAGAGTTTATAGAGGAAAATAGAGAAGATATTAAAAGTTTAGAAGAAGATACTAAAAATGGAATTCAAAGATATTCTAAAGATAATAAGAGTATTATAGAAGGGACATATCTAGCCAATTTTAGATATGAGATGGAGGATATTAGGGCAAAGTATTCTTCAGGGGAAGATGTTAGTGTAATAGAAGAAGATTTTTATAATGCAATTTATGATTTAGAGAATACAGGAAGTAGGGAAATTGGATATTTAAGTCTGATTTGGATGATTTCCTTAGGGATTTTGTTAGAAACGGATAAAAAGAATATAGAAAGATTAAAAAAGATAGTTGATAAAAAAAATGTGAATGATGCAGTAATCGATTTCCTCTTATGCGCTAGTGATATCGGATACACAAACATGACGAATAGATATTATAAAGAAAATCCATATGCAAAAATGAGAGAGATTATAGAATTTGCACAAACAGATAAAAAAGAAGCGTCTAAAAGATTGCAAACGTACATGGAGAAAGAATGGTTTAAAGGCCATTATGATTATGAATGGAAAAATGCGCATAAAGAACCTGGATATGTAGGGTATTGGAGCTTTGAGACAGCTGCAATAGTAAAGATACTCGAACTTGATGATACAAGTTTAAAAGGTAATAACCATTATCCATATGATTTGGCACATTATAAAAATGAAATGAAATTTAAGCATATAGACCTAGGTGAATATCACTATGAAGATGAGACAGAAGAAATCGAGGATATAGTAGAAGGAATTGAACATAATCCTGCATTGGAAAACATGATTCCGCCAAAATGGCATTCATTGGTCAATGAATTAATACATGATTATGAGAATATGAATGATAGTAATTTTTATGAAAAATACAAAAAAACGATAGGAATAGGTCAAGTGTGGTTCTTACCACAAGAGTATGAAGAAGAAAATGAGCAAAAAAATCTATTAGGAAGTTTAATTGTGTTTGCCCTGACGGTAAGAGATTATATATTACAATTGGACTATAAAGAAGATTTAGAGGACTACATTGATAATCTTAAAAATTTCTGGAATGTTTCAGAAACAAAGTTAGTTCAATTTATGTTAGAAAATGATCAAAATTATTATGCATGGGTACCAAAAGAAGCAAGTATCCCAAATATGTATGAAGTGAAGATTGAGAGTGTCGATGTAGAGGAAGTTCTATAACGAACAAATCGAAATGGTTTTTATTATATGTAATATTAGAATGCATTTTACTAGTTAATTGAAAACAATGCATGCGTGGGAGAAAAAAGGATGTATTGTTACTAAAAATTAGAGGGAAAGAAGGCTGTTGGATTGAGTTAAGCGCCTCATTGCCAATATACGACAATAGGTGCTTTTTTGCGTGCAGTGAAGAAAAAATATAAGTTTTCTTTTTGCTCTATTTCATATTTGAATTACATGTTATAATTTGGAAAAAATATATTCTTAATTTTTAGATAATTAAAAGGTGGTAGATACTATATGAGTACATTAAAGAAAATTACTAATAATATTTCGAAGGTTATTATAGGAAAAGACGAATCGATAGAACTAGCAGCCATTGCTCTAATAGCAAGGGGACATATTTTATTAGAAGATGTACCTGGGACAGGAAAAACAACATTAGCGAAAAGTTTGGCTAAAAGTGTGGACGCTAAATTTCAAAGAATACAATTTACAGCGGATACTTTGCCTGGAGATGTTATTGGCCTTGAATATTTTCATGTGAAGGAATCGGATTTTAAAACGAGATTAGGTCCTATTTTTGCAAATATCGTATTAGTGGATGAAATTAATCGAGCTGTACCGAGAACACAATCTTCGTTACTTGAGGTTATGGAAGAGCGTACTGTTACAATTGCGAAACAGACACATTCATTACCAGAACCTTTTTTAGTTATAGCAACGCAAAATCCACTCGAATCAGCGGGCACATTTCCTTTACCTGATGCTCAATTAGACCGATTTTTACTTACGATTCGCCAAGGTTATCCTACGAGAGAAGCTGAAAAGGAAATGATGAATCGGTTTCAAATGAATGATCCGTTAGAAACATTACACTCTATTATTTCAAGTGAAGAAATTATTATGATGCAAAAGCGTGCAAGAGAAGTGTTAGTAGGGAATGATGTGCAAGATTATCTTCTTGAAATTATTGAAGCAACTCGTAACCATGAGTTAATTGAAATTGGTGTAAGCCCTCGGGGAACGTTGGCATTTATGAGAGCGATTCAAGCACGGGCAATATTAAATGAAAGAGATTACTGTACGCCAGATGATATTAAGACGCTCACTGCATCAGTTTGTGCTCATCGTTTAACGTTAACGATTGAGGGAGAGATGAAAACGACGAAAGAACAAATTATGAAAGAAATTCTTCATACGATTAGTGTGCCAGTGGAGAATGTACGATGAATCAACAGCTTGTGTATACACCTTTAGCGGAGCCTTTCGTAATGGGGGTTATGTCAGTTGTAGCCGTTATTTTAAGTGTATTTTCAAGTAATCTACTGTTTTTATCTCTCGTATTTTTATATGTAATTTTAATAGGTGCTATGCATGTATATATACGTAAAGTATCTCGTGTTGAATGGGAATACAGTCAAGGGAATTCGAATGTTTTTATAGGTGAAACGAATATGTGCAAAATGAAAATTTCAAACAAGTCGATATTTCCTATTCTTAATATCGTATTTCGATTTAAATGTGAAAATAAGCTAACTTGGAATCATGATGAAATAAATAAAAATCATAGTACAGGTTCAAATTATTATATGAATTTTAATTTAAAAGGAAGGGAGTCAGTTTCATTTGATTTGCAAGCTGTAGCGTTAAAAAGAGGCATCGCGAAATGGGAAGAAGTTGAAATTGTTATTACTGATCTCTTTGGATTTATAACGAACCATATAACATATAAACAAGTTGATACGCCCTCTTATTTAGTCTTACCAGCTGTTCCGAAAATACAAGTTCCTGAATTACAAGAATGGTCACGAGGATTTCGAAAAGCGATGTCTTCACCCTTATATGATGAAACGAAAGTAATGGGAGTAAAGTCTTATGAAAATGAAGATTTTCGTTCCATCCACTGGAGTGCAACAGCGAAAGCAGGGATGATAATTGCGAAAAAGTATGAGCGAACACAATGTGATAAATACGCGATTTATCTCAACTTGCAAAATAAAAGTGGTGTTTCTTTGCGAAATGATATAGAGGAACTAATTGAATTAACAGCAGGTATATGCAAACAACTTCTTATGCAAAACTGTTCGTTTGAAGTATGGATCAATAGTGTAAAAGATAACGGTTTGCTACATATAAAAAATGGGGATAATCGGAAACATTTGCAAAATGTATTAAGGGTACTTGCCTCGATATCAGACCAAGATACGCCTATATCTTCTTCTTACTTTTACACAGCAGGCTTTCGTCGAAAGGAACTGGATGCGGTTCCTTTAATTATTGGTACTTCACCAAAAAAATACAGTAGAACGAATAAATGGATTGTAATGAAAGAATAAGAAGGGGCTTATGTCATGGTGAATAAAAAGCGGCATATGAAAGTGAAGTTATGGAGTGTAAGAACTTTAATCATACTTTTCTTTGCGATTAGTGCGATAACGTTATCGCAAGGTGTTGTGTATGTACAAGACATAGTAAAAGAGCGTTTTTTCAGTAAGACTAAGACAATATCGGAAAGAAATTATGACTTTACTAGTATAGGTGAAAATTTTGATGATTCCAAAATAGATGAAGATGAATATGAAGAAGTAAAAGATACGGGTATAAGAACGAAAACGGGTAAAAAATTTCAACCTTTCGAAAGAGAAAGTCTATGGAGTGACGTGCTTTCTGTTCTTTCAAATGTATGGATTACTATAGTTTTTTATGTGATAATCGCAATATTAATTATATATGCCATCTACAAGTATATTAGGAACAAATTGACGAGAACAGAAATAGTACAGGAGAAAGAATCGATCACAAAGCAAACTGCGGTAAGAAGCATAAAGAATGAAAAAGTCATTCATCAGTTAGAACGGCCGTTACCGACAGATAAGATAAGAAAAACGTTAGTTGAATGGGAAAGAACATTACCATTTCATGAACAGAGAAGGTCCTATGAAACGATACAACAATGGTTAAAAAGAATTTGTAGAACAAGGGATATTATCTCGTTATATGAGTCTGTTCGTTATGGCGAAAAGACGTATACGGATTTAGATGTGGAAGAAATAATGAAGTGGGTAGAGGGAGACGGGAAGGTGGATACATAAATATCCACCTTTTCTATTTTTATACGGAAATTTGATTAACATGAATTATTTTCTTATATGAAACCGTCTTCAAATAGGTAAACAAAATTAACTTTATTTACTTATACTTCATTACATGTTAACCTATACTTAATTTTTATAAATTATAATTAATTTTTGATTTTTTAAGGGTGTGAAAATGTAATGAAATCGGTATTAAAAAGCATACTTATTTCCTTTGTTTTTTCAGCAGTAGGTATGTGTTGGTTACTGTACGTATTATTCAAAGGAGACGGAGACTGGTTATTGTCTTGGATAGGTGTATTAATGGCATATTTATCTTTATATACTTTAATAGATTTATATTGTAAAAATACATACGATAAAAAAATAAATAAATGGCTTATAAAAACATCGGTGACTAGTTTTAGTTTTGCTGTATTAGGAATCTCATTTTGTATCATACATGAGCTATTAACACCGTGGAGTCTTAGTTTAATGGTGTGGTATTGGTTGCTAATGTTAGTATTATTTTTAACAACTATAATATCATTAATCAGTTTAGTATTTGTTAATCGTAAAAATCACAATTTCACCGTTGGATATAGAATGCTCATACTTCTAAATATATTTCTTACACTAGGACCAGTATTATGGCCGCTATTACTTTCTATTATTGGAAATGGTATGAATGCTAGTGCGGGCTGGTAAAAAGGAATATAAATTAGTTGTGTAAAGAATAGGATGAAAAGTTGATATAGAATTTTAAATGTTTAAGAGAACATGTTTACATAAAAAATGAAAACATGTTCTCTTTTTATTTGCATGCATAACTCTTCCTCAGTTTACCGTATTTAAATTTAAACGTAAGTATTTCGTAAGGAATGGATAAGAAAAAAGAGAGATTTATCATATAGGATGAAAGTATAGCTTGAATCAATCCGATATTAATGGAGGAGAGAAAGCCTTATGAAAAAATGTAATTCAATTAAGTTAGCAAGTTTTGCAGTTTTATTAGCGGGTACTGTTCTATTCACACCTGGTTTTACTGTGACTGCAGAGTCAGCTCAAAATATTTCTAGTTCGTCACAAGTACATGATCAAAAGAATCGTAATGGCTGGAAACAAGTAATGCAGGAAACAGTACAGCTTGGTGCTGTAGGAATATTAGCTAAGGCGTCTAACAACGGAAAAACTAGTAGTTTTACTGCTGGCGTGGCGGACTTAAGTACAAAGAAACCGGTGAATTCGGATTATCGCTTTCGGATTGGTAGTGTGACGAAGACGTTTACTGCGACGACTGTGCTTCAATTAGTAGGAGAAAATCGCTTACAACTTAACGATCCAATTGAAAAGTGGCTACCAGGTCTCGTGCAAGGAAATGGGTATGATGGTAATCAAATTACGATACGACAACTTTTGAATCATACGAGTGGTATCGCTGAATACTTAAAGTCAAAAGACGCGGACATAATGAATTCGAAAAAAACGTATACAGCAGAAGAAATAGTGAAAATAGGCCTTTCGCTGCCTCCAGATTTCTCGCCGGGTAAAGATTGGTTGTATTCAAACACAGGATACGTAATACTAGGAATGCTTATTGAAAAAATAACTGGAAATAGTTATGCGGAAGAAATCGAAAAGCGAATTATTGAACCTTTGGATCTATCAAATACGTTTTTACCAGGAAATTCACCCGTCATCCCAGGAAAGAATCATGCTCGTGGATATGTGAAAATGGAAGGGACAGGCGAGTTCAAAGATATTACGTATTATAATCCGAGTTTAGCTAATGCAGCTGGAGATATGATTTCTAATGCGGATGACTTAAATAAGTTCTTTTCATCTTTACTTGGTGGTAAGTTACTGAAGGAACGCGAGCTAAAAGAAATGCTTACTACAGTTCCTATAGAAGGCAAAGGGGTTGGTGACGCATACGGTCTTGGAATCTATGAGACTAAACTTCCAAACGGTGTTTCAGTTTGGGGGCATGGAGGAGGAATTCCTGGATTTGCAACTTTTGCTGGGGGAGTAATTGGAGGCAAACATACATTAGCTATCAGTCTTAACTCAATAGGTGGGGTCGATATTGTTCCGCAGTTAAATAAAATGATGCAAATTGAATTTAATAAATAGATGAAAAGAAAATGAATAGAATTTTGTTATAGTTGTATTTAAAAGCGGTGCTTTTTTAAGTTCGCAACTATGGACAGTAGTTGCATTTATGATATGACATCAAGTGTATTCCAAAGTGAAAATCAATCTTAATGCTTACGACAAAATAAAAAAGGATGTCAGTTACATGACATTCTTTTTATTTTGGATAAAAGAGGTATGTGTATAGTTCTGAAAATTGTTATTTTTTAAATTTTTACATATAATGAAGGGTATAGGGGCACCAATAGGGGAGTTATGAATGGAAAATACTTTAGTTAGTTAAATATTACTCGTTTTAATCAAAATAATTATGAGTTGATTTGGAGTTGAATACAATGGGGAAAAATCATTATAAATGGAGTAATAAACAATTACGAGAACATGTTGAAGTACTAGATGGTAAGAGAAGCACACACATATTATTAAAGAATGCAACATATTTAAATTCTTATATGCGCGAGTGGATGACAGCGAATATTTGGATATATAATGATCGAATTGTATACGTAGGGGAGCAGCTGCCAGAGCAATTAACGGAGTGTGAAGTTGTTGATTGCGAAGGAAAGTATGTCGTACCCGGTTACATAGAACCACATGCACATCCGTATCAGTTGTATAACCCAGAGACGCTAGCGAATCATGCGATGCAGTTTGGGACAACAACTTTTATTAATGATAATTTAACTTTATTTTTCACATTAAAGCGTGAAGAAGCATTTCGTTTATTAGATGAATTCAATAAGATTCCAGCAAGTATGTATTGGTGGTGCCGTTTTGATGGACAGACTGAATTGCAAAACGGAGAATCTTTGTTTAATCGTGAAGAAATAATAGAGTGGCTGCAGGAAACGAAGCGATTGCAAAAGAAAGTAGAAGGACATTTTCCGGGTGCATCTGAAACGACTTTAGCGAAGTTAAAACTGTTAGGTACAGATTGTGATCATGAAGCGATGACAGGGCAGGAAGTTTTCACTCGTCTTATGCAAGGTTACACTGTTTCCCTAAGAAATTCTTCAATCCGCCCAGATTTAGAAGTTTTACTGAAAGAATTGTTGGAACTAGGCGTAAAGCAGTTTGATAGATTCTTTTTTACAACAGACGGCTCACATCCTTCGTTTTATGAAAATGGAATGACAAACGTAATGATTTCTACCGCGATAAAACAAGGAGTGCCAGTAATAGATGCATACCATATGGCAAGTTATAATATTGCTCGCTATTATAATATGGAACATGTACATGGTTCGATTGCGACAGGTAGAATTGCTAATATCAATATTTTAGAAAGTAAAGAAAACCCAGTACCAATTAGTGTCCTTGCAAAGGGGAAATGGGTGAAGCGTGACGGTGTAAATACGCATGAAGCATTACATATAGACTGGAGTAAATATAAAGTAACTCCATTATCATTAGATTGGTCAATAGAAAAAGAGGATATGATTTTCTCTAATAAAACGGGGATACACTTATTAAATAATGTTATTACAAAACCATATACTAGTGAAATCAATATAGACTGTGATGAATTATCCACAGATCATGATGAATGCTTCCTCATGATGATTGCTCGTGATGGTACTTGGCGAGTAAGTACAGTTGTAAAAGGTTTTGCGAAAGAATTAGGTGGTCTTGCTAGTTCTTATTCCGGCACAGGTGATATGATTCTCATTGGAAAAAGTAAAGAAGATATGCTTACAGCTTTTCGTAGAGTAAAAGAGCTCGGTGGTGGAATGGTCGTAGCAGAAAACAATGAAGTGTTACACGAAATAGCATTACCATTGCTCGGGATTATGTCTAATTTAAAAATGAGTGAATTAATACAGGAAGAGAAACAGATGGTGAAATTACTACAAGAGCGTGGCTACGCGTATGATGATCCAGCATTTACAATTTTATTCTTTTCTGCGACGCACTTGCCTTTTATACGAGTAACACCTACAGGATTATATGATGTGAAAAGTAGTAAGGTAGTTGCCCCGCCCGTGAATTTGATAAAGCAATATTAAAAGGAAAGATCCTATAAAAATTTTATAGGATCTTTCTCATTATTAGCATAAGAATATTGTAAGCCTCAAATGATATAGTATCTAAATCATTTGAGGTGATATGTAAATATGAAAAAAATATTTTACATTTTAAGCGTATTTATTCTGTGTGTATCGATACAACACGTTGTACATTCCCAATCAGATGCACCAGAATTATCTTCGGATTGTCTCGAAGAAAGAAAAGTTAGAGATGAAAAGCATGTGAAGAATATAATACAGGACATTAAATCCACATTTAATTTAAATATTGATGAACATAGTTTTTGGGAAGTAAGTAAAAGAGATCTGGAGGCTGCTCATTTGATGTATGGTGGAAAGGAAAATGATTCTTATTATAATTCGCTAACTAAAATTTATGATAGTGGTGGATTTAGCGAACAGCCCAGCTTATTTGTGAGGGCGCAAGAAGCATTTTTACTTTATAAAGAAAAAGATAATATCAATGTAATGAAACGCCTAAAACTAGACGTTGAAAAAGGGGAATGGCTCGTTATAAAAACGAAAAAGAAGAAAGGGAAAAAAGTGAAATTCAAGCTGTTGCAATGTGAAAAAGATTATATGAAAAAGAGAAATGAATAACAAAATACTTATTCATACTGTTTTTATTCAACGATATTTTGCTGTTGATGTGAAATAGAAAAAGGTAAACGAACATATTAGCTTTATGGAATATGTTTGTTTACCTTTTTTTGAGAGATTTAATAATTGGGGATTATTTACTGGCTAATGAACTTATAATATTCAATGAATTTGTTCTTCATAAACATTAGATTTTGTGTCAAATGATTTATACATTGCCGAACCACCTATGTATATTTTATTCTACAGTATTTATAAAAGAATGTTGGCTATTCATAAGAAATATGATTGGCACGGTTTTTGCTTGTATTACATGTAAGGAAGGGAGATTGTATGTAAGGAATCTGTACTCGTAATAGTATAAAACAAGCTACTATTGCATTATTAATCATAGTTGTATTTATAGCGGAACTGTAAATACATACAAATAAGTGGGTTTTTTGATTTCAAAATTCTGAATTTTCTTTTAAATTATTAGGGGGCAATGGGATGGTTAAATATTCGAAAATTTCTAAGTGGATTCTTGGTGTTGGATTAGTGACAATAACATGTAATGGTTTGCAAATTCAAGCAGAGACAAAAGAGCAAAATGTGAAGAACGTATTACAAATGGAGCCGGTAGGAATACAGAAATCTGTTGATGAATTGGCGCACCCTTCAAAAGTACAAGAAAATGCATCTTTTACAAAACGGTTAAAATTAGCGGATTTATCACAGCGTCCACTAGCACCAACCGATAATATTAAACCGTTAGCTGAAGAAAAAAAGTATTCAATGGCTGAGTTAAATCAATTAAATAATAAACAATTAACTGATCTTCTTGTGACAATTAAATGGTATCAAATTCCGGAATTATTTCAGTTTAATAGTGATAGTCTTAAATTCTATCAAGATGATAGCCGAATGCAAGCAATTATTAATAAACTAGCAGAACAAGGACAAGCTTATACGAAAGATGATTCAAAAGGGATTGAAACATTAGTAGAAGCTCTACGTGCAGCATTTTATTTAGGTTTTTACCATGATGAATTAAGCAAACTAAATGAGCGTAGCTACCATGATAAATGTTTACCAGCTTTAAAAACAATTGCAAAAAATCCAAATTTCAAACTTGGTACATCAGAACAAAATAAAGTAATTGCATCATATGGAAAATTAATTGGAAATGCATCAGCAGATGTTGAAACGGTTTTATATGCAGGTGAAATTTTTAAACAATATAATGATAATCTTGCAACTTTCATTGAAGACCGAACAAAAGGAGACGCTATATATGAGTTGATGAAGGGAATTGACTTTGATATTCAGACGGATATGTACACGACTGGAAAAGAGCCAAAAGATACGATGTGGTTTCGGAATATCGATAACTTTATTAATGAAGTAAATCGTTTTGCACTACTTGGTACAGTAACAAATAAAAACGGATGGTTAATTAATAATGGAATTTATTATGCTGGCCGATTGGGCAAGCTTCATAGCACGCCGACAAAAGGACAACAAGTTGTTACAGATGCAATGCGAATTTACCCATATTTAGGAGAGCAATACTTTGTTGCGGCAGAACAAATTACTACAAATTATGGAGGAATAGATGCGAATGGAAAAACTGTAAATTTAGATCAAATTCGAGAAGAAGGTAAAAAGAAATATTTACCGAAAACGTATACGTTTGATGATGGAGCAATTGTCTTTAAAGCTGGGGATAAAGTTAGCGAAGAGAAAATTAAACGTCTATACTGGGCGGCAAAAGAGGTGCGTTCTCAATTTTATCGTACAGTTGGTAGCGATAAACCACTTGAAAGTGGACATGCTGATGATGTGTTAACGATGGTTATTTATAATAGCCCAGATGAGTATCAATTTAATCGTCAACTGTACGGATATGAAACGAATAATGGTGGGATTTATATTGAAGGGACAGGAACTTTCTTTACATATGAACGTACACCAGAGCAAAGTATTTATAGTCTGGAAGAATTGTTCCGCCATGAATTTACGCACTACTTACAGGGAAGGTACGAAGTTCAGGGATTATGGGGCCAAGGGGAAATGTATCAAAATGAACGTTTAACATGGTTTGAAGAAGGGAATGCAGAGTTCTTTGCAGGTGCAACTCGATTAGATAGTGTAGTACCGCGCAAAAGTATAATTGGCGGGTTATCTAATGATCCTGCAAAACGTTATACAGCATCACAAACGTTAAATGCGAAATATGGAACGTGGGATTTTTATAATTATTCGTTTGCGCTGCAATCATATATGTATAATAAGCGCCCAGAAATGTTCGATAAAGTACATGATTTAATTCGCGCAAATGATGTTTCAAGTTACGATGCATACCGTGATACATTAAGCAAAGATAATAAGTTAAATGAAGAATATCAATCTTATATGAAAATGCTTATTGATAATCGCGATAAGTATACGATTCCACAAGTATCAGATGAATATTTAACTCAACATGATCCAAAATCGCTTTCGGACGTTACTTCAGATATTACGAATGAAGCGAAATTAAAAGATGTGAAAGTAACAAAGAATAAATCACAATTCTTTAATACATTTACACTACAGGGAACATATACAGGAAGTGTGGCTAAAGGAGAAGTTGAGGACTGGAAAGTGATGAATGAAGCAACAAATGATATGTTGAAACGTCTTTCAGGAAAAGAGTGGACTGGATATAAAACATTGACTGCTTATTTTGTAAATTACCGTGTAAATAATACTGGGCAATTTGAATATGATGTTGTGTTTAGCGGAGTGAATACGGAAGAAGGTACGGCTGTAGAAAAAGAACCAAATAATTCATTTGAAACAGCAAACCCACTATCTTTGAATATTTTGTTAAGAGGAACCTTGAGCGATCAAGATCAGGGGGATAAATTTGTTATTGATGTAAAGGATCAAAAAGATTTACAAATTTCTGTTACGAACGAACAAAATCTTGGACTGAACTGGGTATTATATTCTGAATCAGATTTAAATAATTATGTAGCTTATGCAACAAAACGTGATGGAAACAAATTGCTTGGAAATTATAATGCAAAGCCAGGGAAATATTACTTAAGTGTATATAAGTATGGTGGTGGAACAGGGAATTATACGGTACAAGTAAAATAGTTTACTATAGTTTGTTTTGAAAGGCTACTTATCGCATTTTTTAGCGAAATAAAGTATGTAATGTTAAACATTAAACTAAGCCAACATATCCCTGTTCTAATTATAGAACAGGGATATGTTGGCTTTATATTTTCAAATTAAATAACCTCATTGGATTTTGACAAGAAAATAATTAATATAGATTTGAATTCTCATTCGTAAAGCATGTTTTAATCTTCTTAATGCTCTTTCATTTTTGTCTCAATGCTTGTTTTCAAATCAGTTGATACTTGATTGAAATACCCCAAAACGATCTCCCTAATATCATCGGATATAACTTTCAAATCACTAGCTAAGTTTTCAGCGAGATGTTCTTTTTCTATTGGCTGTAACTTCGTATAAAATTCACCAGCCTGCGTAAAGTCATCCTGTTTCATTATAGAAGTTCTTTCAAGTTTACCTTCAACGTACCTTCCTTCACCGGTTGTAATTTGATTAGCAGGTGTCCAATCTTGCTGCTGGTTAATCGTTAATTTGCGAAATTCTGGACCGATTCTTCTTCTTTGTGAATCACTGTAAATGTTAGCGCGCCCTTGCAGCATTTTATCATCTGATAGTTCTGCACCATCCAGTAAATTAGAAGGAGAGAATGCGACCTTTTCTACTTGTTCCATAAAATTTTCAGGATTTTTATTTAATACCATTTTCCCGACTGGTATGAGAGGATACGTCTGTTCATCCCATACTTTTGTGTCATCTAAAGGATCATAAGAAAGGTGCGCTTCATCTTTCGGATCCATGAGCTGGACGTATAAACCATACTCCACTGGTTTACCATTTTCAATAGCATCATATAAATCTTTCCCGCTATAATCAGGATTTTCAGCAGCTAATTTAATTGCTTCTTTACTAGTAATGTACTGTACACCTTCAAATGGGTACCAATGATACTTTACATACTTTCGATTACCTTCCGCATTTCTCCATACGTATGTATTAACACTATGTCCTGGAATGTGGCGAAGACTTTTGGCCGTACCATTATTAGAATATAAACGGACAACAAAATGAATAGATTCAGGTGCTTTAGCGACAAAACTCCAAAATCTATTAGGGTCTATTAAGTTATTTTTAGGTGAAGGCAATAATGCTTGAATCGTTTCAGGGAAACGCATTGGATCACGGACAGAAAAAACAGGAATGTGATTACATAAAAGGTCAAAAATGCCTTCTTTTGAATAAAATTTTGTGGAAAAACCGCGTACATTTCTAGCAGTATCCGGTGTTCCTTTCGTACTAACAGCTAACGAAAATCGAACCATAACAGGAACTTTCTCATTAGAATTTTGTAAAAAACTTAATTTAGTATGTTCAGACATCGAATATATCGTTTGAAAATAACCGAACGCACCAAATCCTTTTACATGAACAGGTCTTTCTAAAATTTTTTCATGAATAAATTGTTGTAATGACTCATGCAGTACACTATCTTGCTCTAGTACAGGTCCACGTGAACCAACTGTTTGAGAGTGAAATTTAGCTGGTTCAGTAAGTTCTCGATGTTTATTAAAGTCTTCTTCTAATAATTCTTTCCTATGTTTATCATATTTTTCATTCATCGATATAGCCTCCAAATTTTTTCGTCGATTGTTACTAAATATGATTTTATAGTCTCGATTATGTATGACATACAAAGTTCAAAGCAGTAACATACCGCTAGATGAAAAAAACACATATGTAGTGGACCTGTTGAAATAGAAGAAATTATGGAAAAATGAATATCGGGAAGAGAAAGCACACGTTTTAAAAAAAAATGTGGAAGAAAACCACTATTAAAATTTCAATCTTAAAACTTAATTTATAAACGATTATATAGAGAATAAACGTTAAAAAAGGAAAAATAACTAGGAGGAATTTAACATGTCGGATTGGTTTCAATTAGATAAAGAATATATGATGTCTACATATTGTCGGACAGAGGTTGCAATGGAAAGAGGAGAAGGATGTAAACTATATGATGTAGATGGTAAAGAGTATTTAGATTTATTTTCTGGCGTAGGAGTAAATGTACTAGGATACAATCATCCTAAAATTGTACAAACGACAATGGAGCAAGTTGTGAAATCGTTGCATTTACCGTTTCATTTCTTAAACCCAGTTGCAATTGAGTATGCAAAGAAATTAGTAGAGTGTACTTTAAAAAGCGGAAAAGTCTTTTTTACAAACTCTGGTACGGAAGCGACAGAAACGACATTAAAATTAATTGATAAATATAGATCTATTGCGAATGAAGAGCGTGACGGAGTAGTTGTGTTAAAAGATAGTTTTCACGGGAGGACGTTAGGGGCACTACATTTTACGAGACAAGAAAAGGTATATCAAAATTTCCCTAAAACATCTATTCCTGTATACGAAGTAGAGCGTGAGAATATAGACCAATTAGAGGAGACCATTATTAAAGAAAAACCAATTGCGATTATGCTAGAGCCTGTTTTAGGAAGTGGGGGAATTTATCCTTTATCAAGTAAATATTTGCATGGTGTTCAAAATTTATGTGAAAAATATAATGTACTTCTTGTCGTTGATGAAGTTCAAAGTGGTATGGGTCGAACGGGAAAACTATTTGCTTATCAAAATTTTAATATCACACCGGACATTATTCAAATTGGTAAAGGAGCAGGAGGCGGGATACCGCTAGGAGGAATTATTGTAGGTGAAAAGTTATGTGATGTATTTTCACCAGGAGATCACGGGACAACGTTTGCTCATTCATCAATGGGAACAGCTTTAGGTTTAACGGTATTAAATACATTACTTGATGATGGGTTAATGCAAGAAGCTTATGAAACGTCACTATATTTGAATGACAAACTGCAAGACATTCAGAAAGAAAATTCTTATTATATACAGGAAGTGCGTCATGCTGGCATGATGTTTGGAATTAGTCTGAATGATACGAATGAAAATGTGAAGAAATTACAGGTTGAGCTAATGAATAAAGGAATGTTAGTCGATGTAACACAAGGGAATATTATTCGATTACTTCCGCCGTATATTATTACGAAAGAGGAAATTGACGCATTTATGAATCAGTTTATTATTTGTTTAGATAAAGTTGCTGCTGTAGTAAGTGCTTAAAAATTAAAGCTATATTTTATATAAAGTGCACTCTAATTGTTGGGGATAGTTTACAATTGGGGTGCATTTTTTATAGTTGAATTTTGTAAAATACAGTCGTTTGTATATGATAACGGAAAAATAGAAGGAATTTCGTTATATTTGAGTGGTGAAGAAAAGGGAAAGTAAGTATAAAGATAGTAGATAAAGCGGGTGGTTTAAATAACTAATGATAGAACGTTTTGAAAATAACAGCATACGAATATATAAATAATAAGAATGAGGTGATATATTGGAAAATAAGGATATTCAATTTACTTCTTTACAAATGAGAACGGATAAATATGGTTGGGCTAGTATTCAATATACAAATAAAAAGCAGGCTATCTTATATACTCAAAATAGAGGAGTAGAATGGGATGTTGTCAATCCTCTTAATTCAATTGTATTATTTGGGTATCCAATAAACGCTCGAAGCTCTTGGGCATATGGTTTAACAAAAAAGAATGACGATTTATTGCCAGCTATATTTTATACAGTTAATAGAGGAGAAAGGTGGAGTGAGTTTATTTTACCGGTTGAAGAAGATTGGGAGAAATCGACTGATGTTCAAGTGCAATTGCATGCTACGAATATGGATAGTATATGGATTGTATTATCTAGAAAGCTTGCATCAAATAAATTTGAACATAATTTATACTATTTGAAAACGAAAGGGAAAGTTTGGAAAGTAATAAAAAATATAAGTATTAGTGATAGTATTTCAGGGATAACATTTATAAACGATCTAATTGGGTTTATTTCATTACAAAAACATTATGAAACATCAACGGTATTTAAAACAATAAATGGTGGGGAAAGTTGGCATCCTATAAAAGATATTCCAAGTCTTGAAGGAATTAACAATGGGACTGCTATGGCTTATAAAGCAATCTATAAAAATAAATTATTAGTAATACCAACTAAAAAGAATGATGATGTATTTTTAATGAATTACTCATTTGATAAGGGGAATTCGTGGCATATTTCAAATAAAACAATAAATACTAGTAAAGTGGCTGTTTCGTTTTTTAGTTCCTATTATGGCTGGGTTATAAATAGTGAAAATGGAAGTGTGTATCAAATAATAAAAAAAGGAGCAAAATGGATTAAAGTATCAAGCAATCCATTGTTAAAAAATGTATTTTGTTTGCATTTTTTTAATCGGCGTAAAGGTTGGGCGTGTAATAAAAAAGAAATATTTACTACAAAAGATCGCGGTATAACATGGAAAAAGGTAGTATATAAAATTAATAATATTGATAAATTTATTTAAAAAAGTCCTAAAGAAATTAGGACTTTTTTTGTTTTTTATGGTGAGAGTTGTAACAAACAATGATAAGAGAAAGGAGGTAAGTGCAGAACTTATATTTTTAAAAATAGACGTTTGTTTTCACACAGTATAATTCACTTTTGAATATGTTAATAAAGTAGCAAATTCATAGGAAATGGTAATACTTAATATTTTATGTCACATGATGTGTAAAGGGGGCGTGTAATGAAATCGTTAACGGTTATTATTTTGTACAGTGAAAGAGAGCAAATATTAGAAGAGTCAATTCAATCTATATGGAAGCTAAATCCTCTTGAAATTATAATTTTAGTTCCTAACGATAGAAGTAATTTGTATGAAATAGCAAAGAAACATAAATGTCATATTGTTTTTATGGACAAATATAATAAGCATTATGATGGATATGGAGCTTGTATAAAGGCAGCAAAAGGAGAAGTTTTATTATTTTTAGATGGCAATTTTTCGTTATCCACAAATGAAATGCAGAGATTTATTGAGCCAATTGTTACAAATCAAGCCGATGTAGTTTTAAATAAAATAGATAAATTGATAGAAATAGGTAAATGTCAAAATATGGATATTGTATGGAGAAAAATGTTAAATGAAATTTTAAGTCGACCAGATTTAAAAAGCAATTCAATACTTTCGTTACCATATGCGCTTACGAAGGAAGTAGTGGAAAATATCGGCTTTAATTATATGGAAGATATCGTTCTATCTCATATGAAGATTGTGAATCAAGGGTGGCGGATTAACGATCAATATGCAATCAATACGTTATCTAAAGATGAGACTATAGAGGAAGGAGGATATTTAATAAAAAAAGAGTTATCCAAAAATGAAAAAGAGAAAGTAGAAAGATATTTACGCGGTATAGCTAAATGGATAGAGAAAAAAGGAAGAAGAGTAGGGTTTACTGATGCAGGAAAAAGAAGAGATATTGTTCAAAAACTAGGTGAATGTAAGCGATACCCTTCCTATCATCAAGGGTGGGGAATGCATTCTTCAATTTATGATGGGAAGCAACTTTCTGTCATTATACCAGTACAAAATGAAGAAGAGACTATAGAACAAGTAATACTTGAGGCGAGAAAAATAGAACCACTAGAAATCATCGTCGTTGTAAATGGTTCGACAGATCAAACAGCTAATATTGCTAAAAGACTTGGTGTTACTATTATTGAATATAACGAACGACTTGGTCATAATGTTGGACGTGCTATTGGAGCGCTTGAAGCTACAGGAGATATTCTTTTATTTATTGATGGTGATTTTAGTGTTTCAGGAAGTAATTTGCATCATTTTACAAAAGCAGTTTCAGCTGGTGTAGACATAGCATTAAATGATTTGAATCCGATGTTACACCCTCCGTTTTATGTTGTAGACGTCGTAAAATATATGCTTAATTTAGCATATAATCGTCCAGAATTAAGCAATGGCTCATTAGTAGCAATTCCACATGCTATGAGTAGATCATGTTTAGATGCAATAGGCTGGGAAAGCTTACTATGCCCTAGTCTTGCACAAGTAAAAGCAATATTACAAGGGTATAGAGTAGAATGTGTACATTACGTTGATGTTGTAAAACCGAATAGAATTCGTTTAATGGAGAATGTAAGTCACAAGGGGCATCCTCCGGCAGTATTAAGAATCATTGGTGATCACGTTGAAGCTCTCTCTTACTTGATAGAACAACTCGAAATGGATGGAAAGGGTGATTAAACTGTTAGACCAGTATAAAATAATTAACATTTCATATGAACAATTATGGCAAATGGATTTTCAAATTACAGAACCATTTATACTCAAGGTTGATTGGGATAAAGTAACGTATGAATTTTTAATTCGTATTAAGCCCGATGCTTCTAACACTATTGTTTTTGGATCCGGAGCAGGTGGGTTTCAAGAACAGCCAATTGGTCCACCTATTTTTCATCGACATTCTTGGATGGATGAATTTGAAGATACTGTTATATATTATAATGACCCTACGTTATATCTTGGAAAATTATCTTTAGGTTGGGGACAGGGAGAGTTAAATAGATTTTATTTACAAGATATAGCAAATATTTTAGAAATAGTATTTGTAAAGTTAAAAGTTGATTCGAAAAATGTGTTGTTTTATGGCAGTTCTGGGGGAGGATTTATGTCTTTAATTTTAGCTGGATTCGTTAAGGGCTCCACAGCTTTCATTAATAATCCTCAAACAAATTTATTAAAATGGATACCTGTACCAATAAATCTAGTTTTCGATTTGTCTTATCCAAATTTATCAAGAGAAGAAGTTGAAGAGAAATTTGGCGAAAGAATTAATGTTGTGAAATTTTTTAATCACATTAAATATGTACCGAATATTTATTTTTTACAAAATTTCGCGTGTGAATTTGATGTGCAAAATCATTTGCTACCATTTATTTCCGAATTAGAGCAACTTGATAAAGACACGGAAGTAAATCAAATTATAATTGAATTATATTTTGATAAAAAAGCAGGGCATGCAGCTGTAGGGAAGAGTGAAACAATTGAATATATAAAAAAAGTAAAACCTAATCAGACTGTAAAAGAAGAACAAAAAGAAGTGGACCTATCAGTTGTTATAGTTTTAGGAGAAGAAAAATCAAAATTGAATCAAATTTTAAATAAAGTGCAGCATATAAAACCACTAGAAATTATTATTGTAGCTGATGATAGAATGAGTGCGATACAATCTATACCAACATTTGTTGAAAGTAACGTTGTTGTGATTGAGGAGAAAAGTAAATGGAAAGCACCAGTTCATGGGGCAAAAGTCGCCAATGGTGATGTAGTCTTATTTTTAAATGGAGAAGATGTTATTTTTTCGGTAGAATTAGAACGATTTATAGAACCGATACTAAAAAAGGAACAGGATGTAATTTTAAATAATATAGACTCGGTTTGTTTTGAAAAGATGAGAGTAGAATGGCCAAGCATTGCTATGGTGTATAGAAAAATAGTAAACGATGTATTGGGGCGTATGGATTTAAAATATGATTCGATGTTATCTATGCCATATGCTATTACTAAAAAAGCAATTGAAGACATTGGATATGATATCTTGCAGAACCCTATTCTGTCCCAAGTAACTCTTATTGAGAAAGGGTGGCGACTACAATCCTCGTCAGCCATCACTAACACCTCCTTGAATAATATGCCTGCAAACAAAACCTCTTTCTATAAAAATGGATTAACTAAATTAGAAGTATATGAGATTAAAGAAAATATAAAAGCTTTGGAGAGTTGGTTACAACGAAAAGATGATAGAGGTAATTATACAGATGGAGGAAGAAAAAGAGAAATTATAGAGCAGTTAAAAAACCAAAAGAATTATTCACGTTTCCATAAAGGATGGGGAATGAATTCCTCTATTTATAATGGAAAACAGTTATCAATTATTATACCAGCACAAAATGAAGAATCAACGATTAAAGAAGTTATTCTTGAGGCAAGAAAAATTGAACCGAAAGAAATAATTGTTGTCATTAATGGGTCAACAGATCAAACAGAAGCAATTGCTAAGCAATCAGGGGCAACAGTAATTGTTTATGAAGAAAGATTAGGGCATGATGTAGGACGGGCAATTGGTGCACAAGAAGCGACAGGAGATATACTTCTCTTTATTGATGCT
The DNA here is from genome assembly GCF_051915225.1 of Bacillus cereus group sp. MYBK95-2. Lineage (NCBI taxonomy): Bacteria > Bacillati > Bacillota > Bacilli > Caryophanales > Bacillaceae > Bacillus > Bacillus cereus group sp. MYBK95-2. Next base: position 591,215 of record NZ_JBQAEH010000003.1, read on the forward strand.
GATTTTGCTATTCCAGCAAAAGATCTTCATCCGTTAACGCAAGCTGTTGCGGATGGTGTTGATATGGTTTTAAATGATTTAAATTTAAATCTTAGATTTCCTCTATATATTGTAAGTTTATATAAATATATGTTGAATATTGCTTGTAACCGTAAAGATTTAGGGGTAGGATCTACAATTGCTGTTCCCCATGCTATTAGTAGAAAATGTTTAGAGGGAATTGGCTGGGACACTCTTCACACAGCGTGTGTTGCACAAGTAAAGGCAATATTAGAAGGGTATAAAGTCGAATGTGTCCATTTTGTAGATGTAATGAAACCAAATCGTATTCGGCCACAAGAGCATTTTGCGACGATAGGACATCCACCAGCTGTATTGAGAATTACTGGGGATCATTTAGAAGGACTTTCATATTTATTGAAGAATAAGGATTTTAAAGATTTATTTTAAAAGGTAAATTTGTCTATTGAATGAGTAACTTAAACATTTCATTTATGCAACTTGACGATATTTAGTATTGCAATGAAACTAAAATCAAAAATTTTTATTATTTTTAGCTCAGGTACAAGTGAAGAGCATGTTTCACTGACTGATAGTAAATGAACAAGTAACTAAAAGGTAAAGGCTTCTTTATATATATGAAGAAGCTTTTATCTTTTTTATTTTAAGTATGGAAGGTAAAGAGTAAATAAAGTTGTAACGGTATTTTTATTTTTGGATAAATTGATATTAGATATAAGAAAGGAGGGAATATCTTGTCTTGCATCAATAAAAGTTGTTTTCATATTTCTTTAGAAACTAAAGTCAATCCAAATGGTGGGGCAGAAATATTCGTAAGGTGCAATGATGAATGTTTATCTAATTTTAATGTAATACCGTTTATTGCATGTGTTTCTATTTCAGTAAAGGATGATTTGAGTTTTTTAGTTGATTTAGATAGTTTAATAAAACGTTAATTTTCTATGCAGTTAATAATAAAATAACATCTAATTTATAAGACTTAGTAAGAGAGTCGTGTCCAAATTTAATTAACTGCATATATTGTTAAAAGAAAGGAGGGAGAGTTATGGCATGTACTACGAATAATGTTTGTTTAGATGTGTGTCTTAAAATTACAATTACCCCTGGTAGTGGAATTGATGCAGTAGTCGATTGTGGAGGCACATGTGGGACAAGTCCTACTATTGTAATTAGTCCTAGTGGATCAATTGTTATTACTTTACCATTAGTTGCATGTTTCTCAATTGCACTAAAAGATGATTTAAGTGTTGACTCTTCATTAACAAGCCTCTATTTTCAAACTTCTTAAGAAAGATACAGAAATGAAAAGCCTGCCTGCTACTTTTCTTTTGATCTAATGTAAAAATAAAAAAGATGGTTACAACCATCTTTTTTTATTTTGCTATATATTTAAAATGAATTCATATATTATTTGGTGGTAAGAATATACAATTAAAAGCATTCAGTGTTTCTTTTTTGTTCGATGAGGTAAGAAATTGCTTCTATATGATCACCAATGATTTGTTGCGTTGCTAATGAAAGGTAGCCTTCCTGCGAGAAGTGTTTTTCTGGTCGAACTCGATTTATCTTGTCAACGTCGATAGAATGAACATTTTGTACATGCAATCCTGCTAAAATTGTTTTAACTTGACTTAAGGTTGGTGAAAGAAGAGAATCAAACCCAATTGTATCAATGCATTTTCGACTAAAAGCATGAGGGACAGCAGTTGTGGAGCCCATACCTAAATCTTTTCGATTACATGCTAAATTAACAACATGCTTACATGCAGTTACGATAGTATAAGGAACACGATACATGTAGTAGTGCTCTAATTTATTTAAAGCTAAATCGTTTCCATTTTGAACAGATTGTACAAATGGTAATAAATCAGAACTAGGAATTAAGAAATCACCATCAATAAATAATAATATATCACCTTTTGCAAAATATGCACCAACGGCACGTCCGGTATCAATGCCGAGTGCTTCTTTGTAAGTAATAACTGTTGCACCGCAATTCTTCGCCAATTCCTCTGTTTTATCTGTTGATCCATTAACAATAATGATGATTTCTAAAGGTTTTAATTTCTGCACCTCAAAAATGATAGATTCTATCGTTTTTTCTTCATTTTGAACAGGGATAATGATGGATAATTGTTTATTTCCATAAGTATTTGAATAAAACTTTTTACCTGTAATTATTTTGGGTATAGCTCTTTGTTCGCCGTTTTGAAGTTCTAAAATAATATCTCGCCTTCGATTATTATCAGTATAGTTTCCTCTTGAATTTTGTAATATATTTATCCAATTTTCAATTGCTTCTAGGTGATAACGAATGAGTTGTTTTGAGGGGAAGGAGGGAATTTGCGGTATAGAAATTTTAAAATGATTGCTAATGCGAAATTTATTTTTAATAATTTTCATTTGTGCCAATATCGGATTTAATAAACTTTCTGGAGTAATTGCATCAAGAATCTCTTTTGTTATTGCATAGGGAGGAAATAATAGTGAGTTAACATGTAAATCTGGACGATGAAAAAAATGATTCGTAACCTGCTGCCAAATCATTTCTATAGTTGGCTTTTGCTTTTGATAAAAAAAGTCATCTAAATTGTTTAATACTATGTCAGCTGATTCGTCTAGTAATGGTTGAAGAAATTGTGTAAGTAAGGAAGATTGGATAATGTAATTTGCATCTAAAAATAAGAGGTACTTACCCTTTGCTTTTGTGGCACCAATTACATAACAATTATTTAATTCTGACGGTTCTTCTAATGTGATAATTTTACAATTGTAAGATTGTGCAATATCAATGGAATCATCGATATATCCGTTAATAGTAAGGATGATTTCTAAAGGGTGTAGTTGTTCACAGGCTTTCAAAATTTCAGGTAAAACTTTTATGTTATGCTGTATACGAATAATAATAGAAATCGGATTTTTACACATAAGTAGTCTCCTTTTTAATCAGAGGTAGTTATTAATAAGGTTAGATAAAATAGGAGATATATATTTTATTATATACGTAACCACTATTTAGTTTTATCAGACTTAGAATTTTCATTACTTGAATTGGAACCTTTATTTATTCCAGACGCGAGTAAATTATTGAGAACGCTAAGGTCTAATTGCATAGGGATTGAGTTTTTGGATGTAGTTTTCTCATTTTCTTTTTTTGTAGTTAATATAGTCTTTATATTTTTTATTTCTTTATATTGTTTTAAGGTAATGAAAAATCCAGAAATAATGAAGAGAAAAGAAACAGTAGCAAGTAAAAGTATTATTTCCAACATAAAATAGCCTCCTTTAAATCTATAATAATACTATAGTTGAATGTAATAAGACAAAATTCGAGCTAATGAGTTCACTTTTTAAATATATGCAAATCTTTAGTAAAAGTTACTAATTTCTAGGTTAAAGGAAGCAATTATAGAAACGTTATAAATATAAATAAATGAAAGTTTCATTTGTAGTGTAAAGGTATGTGTTATATAAGCTGAACGTCATTCTATAACAAGTTAAACAGGGTTTAATTTTATATAAAAAGAGCATTTAATTGGACAAATAATTAATTATGTGAAATAATAATAACAGATAAGGAGACGTTGCTTTTCCTTAAGTGCTTCGAATTAATTTTATTCAATAAGAGAAGGTGTGCTTAAAGAAGTTAAATTAAATAAGGAGCTGTTTTATTATATGCAACAAAATAATGATTTAAATTTTGAACCTCAAGACGTTAATATTGTTAATCCTAAACAAGCCAGGAAAGCAGTAATTGCTACTGGTATAGGGAACGCAATGGAGTGGTTTGACTTCGGATTATACGCGTATTTAGCGGTAATTTTAAGTCAATTATTCTTCTCTGGTGTTGATAATAGTGGATTGCAACTTGTACTTACATTCGGTACATTTGCAGCAGCCTTTCTCGTTCGACCAATCGGAGGTGTATTCTTTGGTAGAATAGGAGATAAGTACGGCCGAAAAATCGTGTTAAGTACTACTATTATTTTAATGGCACTTTCTACATTATTCATCGCATTACTACCAACCTATGAACAAATTGGTGTATGGGCACCAATACTACTTTTAGTTGCCCGAATGATTCAAGGCTTCTCTACAGGCGGCGAATATTCAGGAGCAATGGTTTATATCGCAGAATCTTCTCCAGATAAAAAGCGTGGTATACTCGGTAGTGGTCTTGAAATTGGAACACTCTCAGGTTACATTGCTGCATCGGTAATTGTTACCATTTTGACGTTATTGTTAACAGATGAGCAAATGCTCAGCTGGGGATGGCGTATTCCGTTCTTAATAGCTGCACCAATTGGTTTGGTCGGTTTATACTTACGCCGTCATCTAGATGAATCTCCAATCTTTGAAGAGATGGAAAAAGCACAAGAGGAATCTGAAGACAATGAACAATTTTCATTCATGGATATTATTAAATATCACAAAAAAGACTTCTTATTAAGCACAGTAATTGTCGCCTTCTTTAATATTACAAATTATATGATTCTTTCGTATATTCCTTCTTATCTAACTCAAGTACTTAAAGTCGAAGAAACAACAGGCTTATTAATTATTTCTATTACGATGGCACTTATGATTCCACTAGCACTATATTTCGGTAAATTAAGTGATAAAATTGGTAATAAACGCGTTGTGCAAATTGGTTTACTTGGTTTAACTGTATTTGCAATTCCGGCATTTTTACTAATAGGTAACGGACATATTGCAGCTATATTTGCAGGTATTTTCGTACTAGGTTTCTTCTTAAGTGTATATGAAGGAACATTACCTTCATTATTACCATCACTCTTTTTCACTGATGTACGTTATCGAGCACTTTCGATCTCATTTAATATTTCTGTATCGATATTCGGTGGAACAACACCGCTTGTATGTTCATACTTAGTTCATGCAACTGGTAACCCGCTCGCACCGGCATTTTATTTAGCAGGTGTAAGTATTATTGGATTAGTTGTATTTAGTGTACTATTCGTTACAACTTCAGGGCGTGCGCTAAAAGGTTCATATCCTACAGTAGAAACGAAAAAAGAAGCACACCAAATCGCTAAAGAAGACCCTGAAGAAACACTTTGGTGGCATGAAGAGTCATTAGAAATTGAAGCAGGGAAGAATGCTTCCATTTAAAAAGCAACGTAGAAGTACAAAAAGACTCCTATGAATATAGGAGTCTTTTTGTTACGTTATTTCTTTCGTTTCTTCAAACTTTTTTGATATGCATAAAGCTTATGAATCTCTTCCTTAAATTCATGTAGAAGTACAGTGTTTGCACCATTTGAATAACGCACCGTATTATAAGCATCTATAATAATATCACTTTGAATATTTACATCTTCTTCATCGTTTATTCTTTCTAGCCAAGTTTCAACAGTTTCTCCCCGTTTTCTATTTAAAGGAGAGGTTAACTTACTCTCTAGCTTAAAAATTTCCTTCCGAATTTCGTTATGTGGCGGTTTATTTCGTTTAAAACGATTTTGGCTCATTCCTTCTTTATCAGTAATGATAGTAGATTCGAAGGCGGGCATATTTGGTAAACTTAAATGTTTTCGTTTTTTTACTATTTTCCAAACGACGTAAATAGCGATAGCTGTACAGACTATTATTGTAGTGCTATTTATGAGTATTGGATCAAAATCAGGAATTTTTTTTCCGTCTTCAATTTTTGGTTTTAAGAGATGTCCTTTATTTGCCCAAACATCTTCAGTATCTTTTAATTCCGCTGCTTTAATTAATGGCATTAAAGCATAGCCGACGCCTAATGCGACTACTTCCGTTATAAAACCAAAAATAAGTCGAATGAAAGGAAATACTTGAACAATTAATATACTCATTAAGCCAATCGTAATGATAGAAGAAAAACGTAATAGTTGTTGTTTGCGATTGGCCCCGGTTAACCAAAATGTAATCATAAGATGCAAGGCTAACATTAATAGTTTCCACAACGGTGGAAAGGGTGCATAAAATATAGCTGAAACGACAAACCATACAATACCACCTAAAGATTTTTGAACTGGATATCCAGGTCCGACCACATGTACGATAAAGAAAAATAGTGGTAATATGATTGTGCCAAATAGAGAAAAAGGTAAAAATAAAGAGAAAAGAACGATTTGAAGAACTAAAAGTATTACAAATCCTGTTGTTTTTTTCTGCATAAATTTATGAATAAGAAATACTCCAATATAGCCTGTTGTTAAAAATATTGCAATACTAATTAGTTCATCTCTTTCTGTTAATAATGAAAGCAGAAGGAGCAGAATGAAATCATGAATGTGATATAGCCAAGTTTTCAACTGGTTCCACCATCCCTTCACTAGTAATGAGAAACGTTGGCTGCGAGAGAAGAGGGAGTTCATTTCTTTGTAAACCAATGTATATCATTGTAGACGATCGTTCTCTTTTTCTCTTTACATAATGAAGGAATCCTTGTTTCGGAAGTAACGTACTATCATCTGAAATACGGGCTAATTCTTCTAAAGCTTTTGCATATTGTGTTTGTCCTTCATTTAACGGTACATGTAATGCACCGCCTTCTGCTAATACACTAATAAACAATTCAAACGGAATGTGGTGCTTCGTTGCATACTGGAAAATGTATGTTGCATATGAAATAAGTTCTTCTACATTATCTTTCCAACCAAATCCACGATCGGCAGCTAAAGAAAGACAAATCGTCCAACTATAATTTTTTACAGGTTCATATTGCTTCGCCTGTAATTGTTGCATTTTAGCAGATGCCTTCCAATGAATAGAGCGGAAAGACTCACGCTCATATCGCTTTACACCGATAATAGATGTTTCATCATTGTAAAAAGAAAAATTCGTTCGATAAGATCCATTCAAAAGTTGCTGAAGTTCTTGCAAACCTGCTACTTCTTTAGGAGAAGGATACACAATAATTTCAGTCCTTAATTTATCAAAAACAGGTAAATGTACAGTTAATAGATGAAATGGATCTTTTAATACACATTCAAATTGTTCAATTTGAAACACACCACGCTTCGTGGCGGTTAATGTTAACCCCCATTTTTGTGCCGAATGTGCAGGTTGTGAAAATGGGAAAGAGAATAACGTTTTTGATATTTGTTCAATGCCTTGCTCTTTATGCGGTATAAGGGACGAATTTAAATGAAAGTAACAAACACCATTAACGATTGGTATGCTGGCTCCATTTTTTAAATGAATAAAAAACTGTCCAGATTCCTCAGGAAAAATCCGTGTAGTTTGTTTCTCATTTATGATTTGAAACTTCTTCTCTATGAAAGCGACATATTTATAAATAAAAATCGCAAATAAATAATAGAAGAAAAAGAGAAACATAAGCATTCGTTGCGGGAAAAAGAATGTGAAAAGTAACGCGATTGGAACGGTTAGTTGAATAATATGGAGTTGAAAAAATAAAGGCACAGTTACAACACGCTGTCCATTCATGCTTGCTCAATCTCCACAGGTACGTCAACTTCTTTTAAAATACTTTTCATAATATCATTTTTTGTCGTGCGCAGGGCACCTTCCATTGATAAGACGATACGGTGATTCCAAACAGAAGGAACTAACAATTGTATATCTTCTGGTGTGCAATATTCTCTCCCGCGTAAAAAGGCTAAAGCTTGAACAGCACGTACTAAAGCCAATGTGGCACGTGGGCTTACACCGTTAGCGATATAATCATGATTTCTTGTAGCATGAGCAAGTTTAATAATGTAATGTTCTAACGGTTCCGAAACAAATATTTCTTTTACTCGTTTTTGAGATTCTAAAATATCTTCTAATGAGATGACAGATGTGACACTTTCTAATGGTAAATCGTTCCGAAAACGTCGCATCATTTGTAGCTCATCTTCAGGAGTAGGATAACCGATTGAAATCGTCATTAAAAAGCGATCAAGCTGTGCATCTGGAAGAGGGAAAGTCCCTTGTGATTCAATTGGGTTTTGCGTCGCAATAACAAAGAACGGTTTCGGCAGAGGCGTAGATTGTTTTTCGAGTATCACTTGTCGTTCTTCCATCGCTTCTAACAAACTCGACTGCGTTCTCGGCATTGCACGGTTAATTTCATCTGCTAGCAAAATGTTTGTCATAACTGGTCCAATTCTTAATTCGAATTCGCTTGTTTTTGGGTTGAAGTATTCAATACCTGTTACATCACTTGGAAGTACATCGGGGGTGAATTGAACGCGAGAAAAACTACCACCAATACTTTTGGAAATGGTTTTTGCCAGTAACGTTTTCCCAGTACCAGGCACGTCTTCGAGTAGTGCATGTCCATCAGCAAGAAGTGAAACGAGCAGTAGATCAATAACATTTTCTTTCCCAACAAACACAGATCCGATGTTTTCTTTCAATTTATTTATCATATGTACCATATGTACCATTCCTTTCATTATAAAAGAGCTAATATTTCTATATTTTAACAAATTATTCAGAAAATTTGTATGGTTTTTTAATTCAAAGAAATGGATATTTAATTATTAAATTACTCTTGCATATTTTGGAATATAATTATACAATATCGATATACGATGTATCGTAAGTCGATATATCATAAGGCGATGTATCGGAGGTAGTTATAATGAATGGGAAGGCGCAAAAATATATTCCGTTAACTGAGGCGACATATTACATATTGTTATCACTAGTGAAACCAATGCACGGATATGGAATTATGCAAATGGTAGAAGAGATGACAAATGGGGAAGTAAAGCTCGGTCCTGGTACTTTATACGGGAATACGACGAAATTACTTAAAGAAAAATTAATTGTTGAAGTTGCCTCTACAGATAGAAAGAAGTGCTATGAGTTAACGCCGTTTGGGAGAGAAGTGTTAGAGCTAGAATATAACAGATTGCAGAGATCTGTAAGGAATGGAAATAGTATATTAGGGGAGTGAATGGGAAATGGAGACAAAGAAGGTATTCAAACCTTTTGCGATATGGAGCTTGGAAAAAGAAGAAGCTTTTTTAAGAAAAATGCATCAAAAGGGATGGGCTTTACAAAAGTATAATGTAATGTATACGTTTAAGAAAACTGAACCAAAAGATGTAGTATATAAAGCGGATTTTAGACTGGATTATAAAGATTCAAAAGAAAAACAAAAAGAATATATTGAAATATATGAAATGTGTGGATGGAAACATGTAACGAGTTTTGCGAAGTGGAATTATTTTTGTAAAGAAGTAGACGAGGAAAATGAGTTACCTGATATTTATTCAGACAAAGAAACGAAGATACAAAAATTTGTTGAATTGATACAGTTCGTTGCAATTATGTTTGTAATGTTAATTCCAGTGTTTTACTTATGTTTTCTTGGAGTATCAGAATCAGGATTATATAAAGGTATGGTTGGGTTTTTAGTTTGTATATATTTATATGCGTTTATTAATTTATTTAGGAAGATTAAAAAGTTAAAAAATGAAATGTTGTAACAAAGATTGGGTTTATTAAAGAAGATGGTTGTATATTGAATGGAAATCATCTTCTTTAATTTCTATATATCCTTGTTTTGTTGGGTATTTTTTATATAATAAAATATTGTATATTTAAGGCATAGAACTAACAGTTACAAAGATGTACCAGTAACAATACCTAAAAAAATCATAAATGAAGAAGTAATTAATAATAACGAACTTGAATATCACTTTATTAGATTTTTGTTTTTTATAAAGGAAATAAAGTAAAAGACCACAAATAGTAGAAAGTATCCATATAGCTAAACCGTAGGAAGTCGAGATTTTCTCCCAATCGAAGATCCAAAAGTAAAAGATGACTATATGACAAGTTAATAGTAGAAATATTGATGGAAGCGTTATTTTTTTATTATTTGTTTTACCTCGCTTATGTAAACATTTCCAAAAGAGTGCGAAGTTTAACATATAATAAGGAAGAAATACATTTTTAATTAACGTATTAAACGAAAAAATCCCTTATAGAAAAATCTATTTCTACAAGGGATAATCATGTTTTTATTAGAAAGACTGATTTTGCGCAGGTTTAATAAATTGTTCAGGGTTTTCAACAAGTCCGCATACAGCACATTGGACACGGTATGTAGGTCCTTGATAAGCCATATGAAAAGCATTCATCGTTTCATTTGTGTATTCTTCTTCTACTTGACCAGTTTGTGGATTTAACTTGACTGGTTTTACTTGTTGCTCAAGAATATTAAAGCGGGTACGGTTCGTTTTACAACTTGGACATAGCATTGGTTCCATATGTATACACCTCCATTTGTATCATTTCTTAAAATCTTTAATTTTATGCAAGCAAAAAACTTTCTCAATATAAATAGGTGTTTAATGTATTTAAAATTCAGAAAAAATAAAATATAATAAAAGTACGAACTGGTTATGTCCAAACCAAATCTCCTGTTTTATGCCAATAAGCTGGGGGGCCGAGAAATCGGCCTCATTTTTTTTGCTCATTACTACAAGGAACAAGGTTTTTGTGAGACTTTTGTCGAAATTTTAGGGATAGATACAAGGGGGGATGTAAAATGGATTTGAAAATGAAGTACATCATTTTATATGTAGAAAAGTTTGAGGAATGTTTAAAATTCTATAAAGATATTTTACAGTTACCTATAAAAGCAGAGCACGGTACATATATTGAATTTAATACTGGAACTACCATTTTAGCGATGAATACGCGGCAAGATGTGAAAGAATTAACAGGACTACCGCTTACAGAAGGTGAATTAAAGTTTTCTCATTTCGAATTAGGATTCGTTGTTGAGAATGTACAAGAAACGATTGAGCAATTTAGAGAACAAGGAATCAAGATTTTAGTTGAACCGATTGTAAAACCGTGGGGGCAAACAATTGCCTACATTGCTGATCCAGATGGAAATTATATTGAAATTTGCAGTTCATTAGAATAGAGGGAGAAAGAGAGATGGGATTTCCAAAACTAGAAACAGAACGTTTATTCTTAAGAGAACTTACACTATTAGATGCAGAAACGATGTTCCAATATTTTTCGAAAGAATCAGTTATACGTTATTTCGGAATGGATTCTTTCGAAAATATTGAGCAAGCGAAAACCACGATTCAAACGTTTAAAAATCGTTATGAAGAGGGCAGTGTATTTCGCTGGGGAATCGAGAAAAAAGGGACGGGCCAATTAATCGGAACGTGCGGATTTCATTTAATTAATAATCATCATAAACGAGCTGAAATTGGTTATGAATTAGATGATACATATTGGGGACAAGGATATGCATCGGAAGCATTACAAGCGATTTTAGCTTATGGATTTGAAATGCTGCAACTAATAAGAATCGCAGCGGTTGTATATGTAGAAAATAAAGCTTCTCAAAAATTGTTAATAAAAGCAGGATTTCAAGAAGAAGGATTACTTCGAAAACATATGATTCAAAATGGTGTCGCTCATGATACCATTCTATACTCATTATTAAAAGAAGAGTGGAAGAAGTAATGAGTACAAATGAGCTTATAAATGTTATGAAGAAGCATAAAGAAAACCGCTTTATTTTAGGGATAGATGGTTTAAGTCGATCTGGAAAAACAACATTCGTAGCCAATTTAAAAGAAAATATGAAACAAGAAGGCATTCCGTTTCATATTTTCCATATTGATGATCACATAGTGGAGCGTAATAAACGATATCATACTGGATATGAAGAATGGTACGAGTATTATTATTTACAATGGGACATTGAATGGCTAAGGCAGAAATTTTTTCAAAAGCTACAACATGAAACAAAATTGAAATTACCTTTCTTTCATGAAGAAACAGATATATGTGAAATGGAAAAAGTACAGATTCCTATTGTAGGCGTAATTGTTATTGAAGGAGTTTTTCTGCAGCGAAAAGAATGGAGAGATTTCTTTCATTATATGGTCTATTTGGACTGTCCAAGAGAGACAAGGTTTCTACGTGAGAGTGAGGAGACACAGAAAAACCTTTCAAAATTTGAAAATAGGTATTGGAAAGCAGAGGATTATTACTTAGAAACGGAATTGCCGAGGGATAGGGCGGATTTAGTCATTGAATGATTTGAAAATAGAAGGTGAATAGAATGAATATTTTATGGGATTTTGATGGGACGTTATTTGATACGTATCCTGCATATACAATGATGCTTTCTGAAATATTAGGTGACTCAGTAGAAAAACAAGAAATATACAAAAACTTAAAAATATCATACTCTCATGCAATTCAGTATTATAATATTTCATGCGAGCAGGAAGAAAAGATTAAAGTTTTGAAGGAGAAATTCACGCCAAAAGATATGAAACCTTTTGCAGGTGTCGAAGAGGTTTTGAAATTTGCAAATAAAAATGTGATTATGACCCATAAACATAGGGAAGGGGTTATGGGCATTTTAAAATATTACGGCTGGGAAAAATACTTCGTAGATATGGTTACAATTGACGATGGCTTTCCTCGAAAGCCAAACTCTTTAGCTTATAATCATCTGCATAAAAAATACAATATTGATTTAGCTATTGGAGATAGAGAATTAGATTTATTACCTGCAAAAGAATTAGGTATTTCAACATGTATGTTTCAAGGTAATTGTGATGTAGCGGATTATTCTTTATCACATTACTCGGAGTTTTTTAAGGTAGTGAGTGATAGAGAGTTTTCTTTATAAAAAAAGTTATTAATAAAGACTGTATCTTTCATTTTAAAGGTACAGTCTTTATTTTTTAGAGCTATTATATACCAATTGCCGTGGATTAAAGAATGATTGTATATCTTTAGTAAAGAAATAGTCAGGTTAGTTGTTAGATAGAAATAGACAGATAAAGTGATAGCGTCCGTTTTATCTGCTTTTTATCATAACTAAATTATGGTTATTCATGCTAATATAAACTCATAGCTATATAGAAGGGGTGGGATTAGTATGAAAACAGAAATAGTTCCTAAAAAGAAGTACAGTATAATAAGCTATATATCTTTACTCATCGGCATTTTGTGTTTTCTATTCGTTTTTATAACGCCAACAAGGATAGCGAATGCAGGTAATATAGTTGGAGATTATATTACAATTGCCCTGACAGGTGTAGGGATCATGCTTTCAATAATCACAATGACGAAAAAAACAGAGAAGAAGGGGATTGCTATCCTTTCATTAATACTGTCCTCATCATTTTTTATATTTTGGATCATAGCGATTATCCTATTGTTTACTGGTCAAATTAGTTTTGCACCGTAATGTGTAATAAAAAGAGTCCTTCTCGTATGAAGGACTCTTTTTACTCGGTATCTTCAGGTTGATATTCTAAAATATCCCCCGGTTGGCATTCTAATGCTTTACATATTGCTTCTAAAGTTGAAAAACGGACTGCTTTTGCTTTTCCATTTTTCAAGATAGAAAGGTTAGCCATTGTAATTCCAACCTTCTCCGAAAGTTCTGTTACACTCATTTTTCTTTTTGCTAACATTACATCAATATTAATAATAATTGCCATATTATTCACCTCAGACCGTTAAATCATTTTCTGATTTTATATCTATAGCATCTTTTAATAGTCTTTGGAGAACGGCAGCAAAGACCGCGATTACCATTGAAGCAAAAATCATAATCATTCCGATAATAATAATGCCAGGGGCATCATCTCTCTCTGCCACGAGATAGAAAAGTGGCATACCTAATACATATAATACACTAATTGCCAATGCGCTGTACTTAATATTTTTTAAAGCTTGAACAGATAACTCTGAGAATGCGTTGTTTTTATCAATATAGTTTAAAAGCTTAAATGTTTGGTACAGTGCGAAGTAATAAGGTATTGCTGTTGCGTATAAATTGATAAATACAAGATATTTAATATATGAAATATCTGGATATAATTCTGCGGCGAAATTTCCTATTTTAGGGACTAAAAAAATGCACATAGCAAGAACGGGGATTCCGATCAGAATCACAACGGTCTTTAAAAAGAGTGTGGATCCTTGTTTCATAAAAAGCACCTCATTTATTTATTATCTTATTAATTTAACATGAAATTTATTGTTTAACAATAAATTTTTATTTCTTTTGATCGAGGATTTATTGTTAAACAAGTAATTAATGAAAAGGATGTTAAATCTTTTTTATAAGATAGATGATACATACCGATATTTAATAAAGGAAAGAAAGGGAAAGTAACTATTGTTAGCTTTATGAGAATTGGGAACTAATAAAACATATGTAGGTTTTGGTATGGAAAAGGAAATAGTGTGTATTTAAATGAATGCAAAGTTTATGGAGGAACAATCATGTTGAATTATGGTGTGAAGATGAAAAAGTTGCTATTAGTGGCAGCTATAATAGTAAGCGTATTAAGTATGGAAAGTATGATGAATTATCATGCGGCCAAAGCTAAGGTGAAAAAAGTAGAACATCAGCCTAAAAATATAATTATGATGGTTATGGACGGAACGAGTTCAACGGCGACAACATTGGCTCGCTGGTATAAAGGGGCACCGCTTACGTTAGATCAAATTGTAACAGGAGGAGTTCGTACGTTTTCGGCGGAATCAGCTATTACAGACTCAGCGCCAGCAGCAACAGCATTAGCAACTGGAAATAAATCGAATTCAGGATATGTAGGCGTACTACCTTCTATTGTAAGTTCGCCTAGCTTAAAGCCAATAAAAGAAGAGGACAAGTTACGGCCGGTCGCAAACGTATTGGAAGGTGCAAAACGTACTGGCCGTGCAACTGGAATTGTTGCTACATCTGAAATTCAGCATGCTACTCCGGCGGGATTCTCGGCTCACCATGTCAATCGCAAGCAATTTGACGTAATTGCGAAGCAGCAAGTATATCAAAATATAGATGTCGTATTAGGCGGGGGAAAAGCGGCGCTGTTACCTATGAAAAGTAATGGAATCCGAAAAGATGGTGAAAATTTAGTAAAGGTGATTCAAAACAAAGGATACGATTTTGTTGAAACGAAAGATGCGTTATTGAACTCCAAATCTAATAAAATTTGGGGCTCTTTCTCACATCATGCTCTTGCGTTTGATACGGATCGTATAGCAACAAACCCAGAACAACCAACACTTTCTCAAATGACAGAAAAAGCAATTCAAACATTATCAAAAGATAAAGATGGTTTCTTTTTATTCATAGAAGGTAGTAAGCCTGATTGGGCAGCCCATGCTAATGATCCAATTGGGATGATTAGTGATATATTGGCATTTGATGAAGCGGTAGCAAAGGCGTTACAATTTGCGAAGAAAGATGGGGATACGATGCTCATCGCTTTAACTGATCATGGTAACAGCGGCATCTCTATAGGGAATAGGAATACGACAAAAGGATACAATACTACACCGGTTTCTGCATACATTGATCCATTGAAAAAGGCGAAAATGACACTTGAAGGAACTATAAATAAACTGAAATCTGATTTATCAAATGTAGAAGATGTAGCTAAACTATACGGTTTGGATAATCTAACTCATGATGAAAAAGAAAAATTAAAAGCGGCAAAAAAGAAAATGGATGTAGGACGAATTCTTACTACATTATTGGCTAATCGTGCAAATATCGGCTTTACGACAGGAGGACATACAGGTGAGGATGTATTCTTACATTCTTATGGACCTCAAAAACCAGAAGGCTTAATCCAAAATACAGACATTGCGAAGACGATGGCGAAAGCGATGGGCTTTAACTTAGAAGAAGTAACGAATAAAATATTTTTAGAGAGTGAACAAGCCTTTAAGAAGATCGGTGCAACTGTAACAGCCAACAAAACCGAAGGAGCAAACCCGTTACTCGTAGTAAAACATAATAAAGTAGAAGCACAATTATTTGGTAACAAAAATATAATTCGTATCAATGGTAAAGGGTATGAATTAAGAAGTATTATTGTAGAGAGTAATGGAAAGTGCTATGTACCAGAAGAAGCAATTCAACTATTTGTAAAGCATTCTCGTTAAAAAATTGCCAACCAGTTAAGCTAACTGGTGGCAATTTTTTGTGTTTATTCTAAATGTAAGTGTTCGAATTGTTTTGTAAAGTTTTCCATATGAGACTGGTATCAATGTTAAAGGGAAAGTATAGTTTTTTCTTACATTAAAAAATTTCGTTTTGTAGAATAAGAAGTTATACATATAGTAAAGTCTAATGGGTTATCAATTAATATTTACGAAAAATATATTAATACTTTAGAATTTCTTTAATGTTCATTATTTTTTATTTAAGGTTATTCGTTATATTTATAATGTGTTTATTTCAATTTATTGTATTGAAGCTCAGTTTTATATAATTATAAAGCAATCATCAAAATAAAATCTCCACTAGAGTAAATTTATTATTTTTTTGCGGAAATTATTATGCAGTTAAGAAAACTGTAATTTATTGAATTAGAAATATATTAGAATTTAGTTGAAGAAAGAGAGAGGGAATAAAATGAATATAGTGCACTTACGTCCTAAACAGCGGTCTAAGTATCGCATTATGCTAGGTAAGTGGTATTACTCTACAAAGAGGCACATTCAGTGGTTAGCAGACGGAAAAACATATGCAAAAAGGTTCCAACAAGAAAAGCTACCTTGTACAGCAATTCAGCACCAAACAATATTACTTCGTAAGCTCAAAGATGTAGATATGTGGTATCAACAGAATAAGGTTGTTAATTTGAAAATTGCTGTTAAAAAACTAAATGGTATCGTCATTAGACCGGGAGAAACATTTTCTTACTGGCGTTTAATAGGTAAGCCAACGAGGAAAAAAGGGTATGTAGAAGGTATGGTATTACACTACGGATCTTTTCAATCAGGTATTGGAGGAGGTCTTTGTCAGCTTTCAAATTTAATATATTGGATGACTCTACATACACCACTGACAGTAACCGAACGATATCGTCATAGCTTTGATGTCTTTCCTGATTCTAGGCGAACTCAACCGTTTGGGAGTGGGGCAACTTGTTCCTATAACTATTTGGATTTACAAATTAAAAATGAAACGGATCAACCGTATCAACTTCACCTTTATATGACAGATGAACATTTAGTTGGTGAATGGAGAACAGTCTATCCGCAACTTTATCAATATGAAGTGTATGAGAAAGAACACTCAATTCAACCTGCATACTGGGGCGGTTATATACGACATAATGTGATTCAACGTAAAGTATATAATCTACAGAAACAGTTAATAGAAGATCAATATGTAACAGAGAATCACGCTATAATGATGTACGAACCACTATTAGCTTGTAATAATGAGATTAGTGAGTAATATGGTAACCCATAGATTAAGTAGTATAGAAAATATTTAATTCTTATTTTTACTAAAAAAGTTCACTGTTATTTATAGGTGAGTTTGTTTTTCTATCTTATGTATTTCACCCTGCATAAAAAATATTTCTCAACATTTTATTTGTTGAAAAAGATTGAATATTCGTATTATAACGAATATTATGTTGTTATCGGCAAAAAACGATAATTTGCAGACACTGGGGAGGAAATACATTGAAAAAGAAAAAGAAATTAAAACCATTAGCGGTATTAACAACAGCAGCAGTACTAAGTAGTACGTTTGCTTTTGGAGGTCACGCAGCGTATGCTGAGACACCAACATCATCTCTACCAATAGATGAGCACTTAATACCGGAGGAGCGTTTGGCTGAAGCCCTAAAACAACGGGGGGTAATTGATCAATCTGCATCGCAAGCTGAGACGTCAAAGGCTGTCGAAAAATATGTTGAGAAAAAGAAAGGGGAAAACCCTGGGAAAGAAATCTTAACAGGAGATAGTCTTACGCAAGAAGCTTCTGATTTTATGAAAAAAGTAAAAGATGCAAAAATGAAGGAAAATGAACAGGCGCAGCAGCCTGAAGTAGGCCCGGTAGCTGGACAAGGTGCAGCATTGAACCCTGGGAAATTAAATGGAAAAGTACCTACTACATCAGCGAAGCAAGAAGAATACAATGGAGCTGTTCGAAAAGATAAAGTACTTGTTTTACTTGTAGAATTTAGCGATTTTAAGCATAACAATATTGATCAAGAGCCAGGATACATGTATTCTAAAGACTTTAATCGTGAACATTATCAAAAAATGTTATTTGGTGATGAACCATTTACTTTATTTGATGGATCGAAGATTAACACATTTAAGCAATATTATGAAGAACAATCTGGTGGTAGCTACACAGTTGATGGGACTGTAACAGAATGGCTTACTGTTCCAGGAAAAGCATCAGATTATGGTGCTGATGCAGGTACTGGGCATGATAACAAGGGGCCTTTAGGACCAAAAGATTTTGTGAAAGAAGCATTAAAAGCAGCGGTAGCAAAAGGAGTCAATTTAGCAGACTATGACCAATTTGATCAATACGATCAAGATGGTGATGGAAATAAAAATGAGCCAGATGGCATTATTGATCATTTAATGGTTGTACATGCTGGCGTTGGTCAAGAAGCTGGCGGCGGTAAATTGAAAGATGATGCGATTTGGTCACATCGTTCAAAACTAGGTTCAAAACCATATGCAATTGATGGCACGAAATCTTCTGTTTCGAACTGGGGCGGAAAGATGGCTGCATATGATTATACAATCGAGCCTGAAGACGGGGCAGTTGGTGTGTTTGCACATGAGTATGGCCATGATTTAGGCTTACCAGATGAATATGATACAAAGTACTCAGGACAAGGTGAACCTGTTGAGTCATGGTCTATTATGAGTGGTGGTAGCTGGGCTGGAAAAATTGCAGGAACAGAGCCAACGAGTTTCTCACCACAAAATAAAGAGTTTTTCCAAAAGAATATGAAGGGGAACTGGGCGAATATCCTTGAAGTGGATTATGACAAACTTAGCAAAGGAATCGGTGTTGCGACATATGTAGATCAAAGTAATACAAAATCTAAACGACCTGGAATCGTTCGTGTTAACTTGCCGGACAAAGATATAAAAAATATCGAATCAGCGTTTGGTAAGAAGTTCTATTACAGTACAAAAGGAAATGACATTCATACAACACTTGAGACACCAGTATTTGACTTAACAAATGCAAAGGATGCTAAGTTCGATTATAAGGCATTTTACGAACTTGAAGCGAAGTATGATTTCCTTGACGTATATGCGATTGCAGAAGATGGAACGAAGACACGCATTGATAGAATGGGCGAAAAAGATGTAAAAGGCGGCGCGGATACAACTGATGGTAAGTGGGTTGATAAATCATACGATTTAAGCCAATTCAAAGGAAAAAAAGTAAAACTGCAATTTGAGTACTTAACAGATATTGCAGTAGCTTATAAAGGGTTTGCGTTAGATAATGCAGCATTAACTGTAGATGGAAAAGTTGTTTTCTCTGATGATGCAGAAGGTCAGCCAGCAATGACGTTAAAAGGCTTTACTGTGTCTAACGGATTTGAACAGAAAAAACATAATTACTATGTAGAGTGGAGAAATTACGCTGGTTCTGACACTGCGTTACAACATGCACGTGGCCCAGTATTTAATACAGGAATGGTTGTATGGTATGCGGATCAAAGCTTTACAGATAACTGGGTAGGCGTTCATCCAGGTGAAGGGTTCTTAGGAGTAGTAGATTCTCATCCAGAGGCAATTGTAGGGACATTAAACGGACAACCTACTGTGAAGAGCAGTACGCGTTACCAAATTGCCGATGCGGCATTCTCATTTGATCAAACACCAGCATGGAAAGTAAATTCACCAACTCGCGGTATCTTCGATTATAAAGGATTACCAGGAGTGGCAAAATTTGATGATTCTAAGCAATACATCAACAGCATTATTCCTGATGCAGGACGTAAGTTACCGAAACTAGGACTGAAGTTTGAAGTGGTAGGCCAAGCTGAAGACAAGTCTGCAGGTGCAGTGTGGCTTCATCGATAAAATAAGGTAAAACGAAGAGGAGCTGCGATAAGTCGGTGAAACTGACTTATCGCAGCTTTTTTCTTCTTGTGAAAAAACTTGCTGTTTTTTTATGTACTTATTGGAAAAATTCGAAGTTTCTTTTATAAATAAAATACTCCGCCTGTCCAATTATAGAAGCTATTTTGGGCGTAAGTAATTTGTAAGTAATGAGTAAGAAAAAAGAGATTTTCATAGTATATAATATTTATTATAGCTACTTTTAACACCTGATACTAATAGTGTGCTATAATATGAATTAGCAACAAAAAGGAAAGGAATTAGAACAATGACCTTAGAAAATACTAAAAATTTAAAAAAACAAGTTGCTCCTTTTGAAAAATCAACGATTAAAAAAAGTGTTTGGCAACTGATCAACACAATCGTGCCATTTATTATTTTATGGTATCTTGCTTATAAAAGTTTGTCAGTTTCTTATTGGTTAACATTAGTTCCAGCACTGTTAGCCGCTGGATTTATGACAAGAATTTTCATTATTTTTCATGATTGCACCCATTATTCGTTCTTTAAAAGTCGACGTGCAAATAGAATAGTTGGAACGTGTATGGGTGTTTTAACATTATTCCCATTTGATCAGTGGGGGCATGAACATTCTATTCACCACGCTACGAGTGGTAATTTGGATAAGAGGGGTACAGGGGATATTTGGACGCTTACAGTTGATGAATATGTAGCTGCACCATTTAGACTTCGTTTAGCATATCGCTTATATCGCAATCCATTCGTTATGTTTGGATTAGGTCCGATTTATGTTTTCTTGCTTAAAAATAGATTTAACCGAAAAGGTGCAAGGCAGAAAGAACGTATGAATACTTATTTGACGAATATTATAATTGTTGCTGTAGTAGCTATACTTTGCTGGGCAATTGGGTGGCAATCGTTTCTGTTAGTACATGGTACTATATTCTTAATAGCAGGTTCAGTAGGGATTTGGCTGTTTTACGTACAGCACACATTTGAGGATTCTTATTTTGAAGAGGATAAAGATTGGGAATATGTGAAAGCGGCAGTGGAAGGAAGTTCTTTTTATAAGCTTCCTAAAATTTTGCAATTCTTAACTGGTAATATTGGATTCCATCATGTTCACCATTTAAGCCCAAGGGTACCTAACTATAAACTAGAAGAGGCACACAATAATACGCTTCCGTTAAAAAATGTACCAACGATTACGCTTGCTACAAGCTTACAATCACTACGTTTCCGTCTTTGGGATGAGAAAAGTAACAATTTTGTTAGCTTTAAAGATGTCAAAAATATAATTAAAAATAATGTTTCTGTTCGAGTGAAATCTGAACTATAATTGCATCGTATATAAAACTCCCCTTAATCATTTTCGATTTAAGGGGAGTTTGTGTTTAAAGAGTAGATGCCAGATAAGAGGAAAATTTACATAATTCAAATTGTAATTGAAGCAGATTAGGAATTGCTCGTACGTAAGTACAAATATAAGATGACAGTAAATGCATTATGTTAACAAATTCATAGTAAAAGGGGGGATCGTACAACATTATATCCAAAAATAAGAAAAGACTTGAACGAAAATTCCATTCATTTTTCTTGGTGTTCCGCATTCCATACACTTAAATAGGACGCATATTCTAATTCATCTGGATTCTCATGTAGCATAGAAATGAATTCTAATTTGTTTCCATCACAATCTAGAAAGTATACACTTGCAGCAGGCATCCACCTTTGGACAATTGGCTCTTGATTTCCTTTTCCTTGACTTCCTATCACTGCTATTCCACGTTCCTCTAACCACGCTTTAGAAGTCATTAAAAACTCTAAATTTACACCAAAAGCAAAATGTCTCGGCTCAAAGTCTTCAATGTTATGTACTTCCCATAGTCCAAGCATTTGTTGTTTATTTTCTCCGACCCAAAAGAAAGCCACTCTTCTTTTGGAGAGTTTTCTTGCTAACGTTAATCCTAGCTTGTTTTGATAGAAATTTATTGCCTTCTCTAAATTTCTTACATGTAAATGAGTTTCGTATATGTTCTGTATTATTATGATCATTCCTTTCTTTATTGGTAACTACCAATTGAATAGTGAATATAATTCTAAAGTTGAAATATGTATAAGCCTAGTAATGTACATCTATATCCGATATACCTATTTACTATTATATTGAAATTGGAATGTGATAAATCCCACTGAGGTAGTAAGTGTTTAAATGAACACTCTACTACTTTTGTAGGAAAGGGGATATATTCATTAAATTCAGATGAAATCATATTAAAATAATGAAAAAAGACCACACATGAAGTGAAACGCTATGTGTGGTCTTTTATGTATAGTCAAATATTACGAAGTCTCGCTAATTTTAGTTTCACTATGAGTGTTAGTAGAATTTCTTTTCTTAACTTTAAAGTGATAGTAAGTGTAGCAAAAGATGATAAATGGGACAGTGCAATAGATTCCAAGTCGTTGTTCTGGGATAAAAATAAGACTGATTAATATAATGCCATACAATCCAAAACCAAGAATTGGTACGAGTGGATAAAGTGGCGTTTTAAATTTTAAGTCTTCTAATTTTCCGCCGTCTGCTAAATAATGTTTGCGGAAAAAGAATTGAGAAACACAAATTGACATCCAAACAATAATGGTAATAACTCCGGAAATTGAAATGAGCCACAAGTAAACAGTTTCAGCAGCTACTACACTTGTCAAAAGAGAAAAAGCAGAAATAGCTATTGTCATGATTAAAGCGTTGAGAGGAATCCCACGTGATGATAATTTCTTTAAAAATGCTGGAGCCATTTCGTTTTTTGATAAAGACCAAAGCATTCGAGTAGCAGCGTATAGTCCTGAGTTTGCGACAGAAAGAACAGCAGTAAGAATAACAAAGTTCATAATATCAGCTGCATATGGAATACCGATATTATCAAAAACAGCAACGAATGGACTCTTTGTTAATCCAGCTTCTTCCCAAGGAATTAAAGCAACAAGAACAAAGATTGCTAAGACGAAGAAAAACATTGTGCGCCATATAATATTTCTAATAGAACGAGGTAAAGTTTTTGCTGGATCTTCACTTTCACCTGCTGCGATTCCGACAAGCTCTGTACCTTGGAAGGAATAATTGACTGTAACCATTGTTAATAGAATAGCTGCAAGTCCATTCGGAAATAAACCACCATGATTTACGAAATTTGAAAGAAGTGGAGCTGGTTCATCGCCTTTTAAATCAATAAAACCGAACATAGCGGCGCCACCAAGAATTATAAAAGCTATAATGGCAGATACTTTTATACTTGAAAACCAAAATTCTGTTTCTGCATAACTACGAGCAGATAATGCGTTAATAGTGAAGATGGTAACGCCAAATATTAAACACCAAACCCAAACAGGAATATCAGGAAACCAGCGCTGCATTGTAATACCGGCAGTTGTAAATTCAAGACCGGTCGTATTCGCCCAGCTTAACCAATACAACCATCCGATTGTAAAGCCAGTTGCAGGATTGATGAATTTAGTAGCATATTCCTGAAAAGAACCTGAAACAGGCATGGCTACAGCAAGTTCACCAAGACATAGCATAACGAAATACATTAATAATCCACCAGCAATAAAGGCAAGTACGGATCCACCAGGTCCAGCCTGACTTATAATAAAGCCAGATCCGTTAAATAACCCGGTTCCAATCACACCACCGAGTGCAATCATGAATAAGTGTCTACTTTTCATCGTACGTTTTAATTCATTGTTTGTATTGCTTACTTGCGCCATTGTTTTCCTCACTTTCGTAGTTGATAGAATAACGTTTGATGTTTTTCCGTATTATGGAATGTATTCCGTGATGTGAAATCTTGTTATAATTTTCAGATAATTAAAAAGAAAAGTCAATATTTTTTTGTTTGCGTTTTCAATTCGTTGTTAGTGATATGTTTTTATTGTTAGAAAATTAAATAAATAGATTGATTTCATTTCGAATGTTTGCTAAATTGATAGTTAATTAAGCGTACTAACATATTACGAGTAAAGTTGAGGCGAGTTATGGTACAGTCCATTGATCGAGCGATAAGTATTATTAAATTATTGAATTCTACAAATGAAAAAGAGTATTGGGCTATTTCTGATATAGCTGATGGAACACATCTCCCGGTTAGTACAGTACATAGATTACTTAACTCTCTAATGGAGCATGGGTTAGTTACACAAATTACAGAGACAAAACAGTACAAAATTGGACCAATGTGGATGGAAATAGGGTTGCGTCAATTGGAGAAGGTAGACTATAGATCTGTTGCAAGAGAAGTGATGAAACGTTTGGCTTCTGAAGTGGAAGAAAGTGTCTATTTGAATATTCCAAACGGAACACATTCTATTATCATTGAAAGAATTGATAGCCCTTTAAAAATTCGAGTTATCGATAATCTAGGAGAACAAATTCCACTTTCAATTGGTGCTGCAAATAAAACGATGCTTGCCAATATGAAAACGAATGAAATGGAACATATTGTAGAGTATTTACTTCCTTCATTACCAGAACAAAAGCAAATTCTTCTTAATCAAATAAAGCAAATAAAAAATGAAGGATATGCTGTCAGTTATGGTGAAAAAACAGAAGGGACAGCTTCAGTAGCTGCACCTATTATCGGATTTAATCATAAAGTAGTAGGAGCATTAAGTGTTGGGTTAATTAGTCATCGTATTAATGATGATCGACTATCTTTTCTTATTAGCAAGGTAAAACAAGCGGCTCATGAAATATCAATAAAAATCGGCAGTACATCAGAACTATAATTTTGATAGCTGTCGTCATTTTTTATTCATATACTGGAATTAGTTTTCATAATGCGGAAAATAGGGGGATTTATATGTCAAAGTGGCAATCAAAAGAACAATTGGTTCAATTATTAAGCAGTCTTGTTGAAATTCCTAGTATTACCGGTTCAGAAGCTGAAGTAATATTGCCAGACTTTGTTGTGGAACAATTATCTGACTTACAGTATTTCAAACAAAACCCGCACCATTTGCAAAAAAATCCGACAGGGGACGGACGATATTTTGTTACAGCACTAGTAAAGAAAAGCGATAGTACAAAAAATACTGTAATTCTAGTAAGTCACTTTGATGTTGTAGATGTACAAGATTACGGAATGTGGAAAGAAGATGCATTTAATCCTAAAAAGTTAACATCTATGTTTTATTCTCATAAAGATGAACTTCCAGACCATGTACGTGAAGATATAGAACATGGAGAATGGCTGTTTGGTAGAGGAACAATGGATATGAAATGCGGCCTCGCATTACAAATGGCAATGATTGAGCAAGCTTGCGAAGAAAGATTTGATGGGAATGTTCTTTTATTGGCTGTACCAGATGAAGAAGTAAACTCTGTAGGGATGAGAGCTGCTGTTCCAAGATTACTAGAGTTAGCAAGAGAACATGATTTAGAGTATAAAACGGTACTAAACTCAGAGCCTATGTTTTCAAGACATCCTGGTGACCAAAATAAGTATATTTACACTGGCTCTATTGGTAAAGTGTTACCTGGTTTTCTTTGCTACGGAAAAGAGACACATGTAGGTGAACCTTTTGCAGGGTTAAATGGGAGTTATATGGCTTCATTAATAACAGCAGAATTAGAGTTAAACACAGACCTTTGTGATATTGTAGAAGGGGAAGCGAGTCCTCCGCCAACTAACTTACTTCAAAGGGACTTAAAAGAGGATTATTCTGTACAAATTCCGCATCGTGCAGTTACATTATTTAATTTGTTTTTATTAGAAAAATCAATAACAGATGTAGTTTCATTGTTACGTCAAAAAGTAACGAAAGTAGCAGAGAAAATAGAAGAGTCGTATGAAAAACATGCATATCGTTTTTCTAAATATAATCCATTTATACCACCTAATCTCAAAGTAAATGTATTAACTTATGAAGAGCTTATCACATATGCAATTGAGCAACATGGACGAGAAAAAATAAATCATATTCAATCTAATATTATAAAAAATAGAGGAGATAAAGATGATCGTGCGGTAACGATTGATTTAGTAGATAAATTAGCGATTTTATGTAAAGAAAAGGCACCGATGATTGTACTTTTCTTCGCTCCGCCGTACTATCCAGCTGTGAGTTCACGTAACAATCCTTTAATAAAAGAGGTAGTTGTAGAAATGGAAAAGTATGCACACTACAATCATAAAATTACATTTGAAAACCAAAATTATTTTGGGGGGATTTCAGATTTAAGTTATGTAGGCTTGCAGTATCCACTGGATTCAATGAGTTCGCTTGTAGACAATATGCCATTATGGGATAAAGGTTATTCAATTCCGCTTCAGGAATTAGAAGAGTTTGATGTTCCAGTATTAAATATGGGGCCGGTAGGAAAAGATGCACATCAATGGACAGAACGTCTAGATGTAAACTACGCATTTGAAACGCTATTAGATATGTTACCGAAATGCATTGAAAAATTATTAGTTTCTAATAAAATTACACAATCATAGTAGGGAATAGGTAAGGGATAAAACAGAATCTGTAAAGAAGATTTGAATGAAATTATTTTAATATAATTAAAACTGAAACGGCCAAACTCAAGTATATATGAGTTTGGCCGTTTATCATGTAGTGAATTTCTAATTAAATTCATATGAATTCATAGCTAACGCGATCTCTTTTACAGTTTTACTTTTTAGTTTGACCAGATAGTTCAACAGATTTTTGCGTACAACGCTGCATAGCTGAAATAATCGCTGTTCTCAGTCCTTTTTCCTCTAATGTTGCTACAGCTTCTATTGTCGTTCCGCCAGGAGAACAAACCATATCTTTCAATTCACCTGGATGTATTCCTGTTTCTAGTACCATTTTTGCAGAGCCTAACACAGCTTGAGCAGCGAATTTATATGCTTGATTTCTTGGCATACCATCTAGTACAGCAGCATCTGCCATCGCTTCTATAATCATATATACATAAGCTGGTGAAGAACCACTTACAGATGTTACAACATCCATTAATTTTTCACTTACGATCTCTGTTTGACCAAAACTATTGAAAATGTTTAGTACATCTTCTAAATCTTTTTCTGTCACCATTTCATTAGGGCATAATGCAGACATTCCCTCTCCAACAAGAGCAGGAGTATTAGGCATTACTCTTACAACCTTTACTTTTTTATTAAAGGCATTTTCAGTACTTTCAATACTTTTCCCAGCAGCGATCGTTACGATGATAGCATCGTTTTTGATTACTTCTTTTATTTCATTAATTATTGACGCGTATAGGTCTGGTTTGATTGATAAAATTAAAATATCAGCATTTTTCGCTACTTCATTGTTGTCGGTAGTTGTAGTTAGTCCATATTTTTTACTAGCATTTTTTAAATTAGCAGTGTTTAAATCTGAACAAATAATTTGATTTGAAGACACTATATTTTTGTTTATCATTCCGCCAATCATAGCCATTCCCATATTTCCGCAACCGATGAATCCAATTTGTTTATCCATAATAACTCAATCTTGCTCCTTTTATAATCAATTATATCGGTTTGATATTATTTTCTTAGAATAAGAATAACATCCCTGTGCAATATAAAGAAACATTCTAAGAGAATATATTCCTTTTTGCAACACTAAAAGATAAAAATTAATTATATTCGACATTATGTAAATATATACACTATAATGTAAGGTTTTATGTTTATGAATATGAGTTAAACTTATATCATTTTGTATTTTCATTCAGTAGGGCGATAATTTCATACAAATAACTTGCGGCTCTATTTATTTTTAAAAATACCTCTTGACACCGAATCGAACTATATCGCATAATATAAAAAAATTAGATTGAAAATCGTTGAAGGGAATTAGTACATATGTCTTCTTGCGAAAGAGAGTGGAATTCACCGGCTGAAAGATTCCTCGTATAGAATATATCGAACCTATCCCTGAGTCTTAAATGAAAGTTTAGGCGTTCGCCTGCGTTATAGGCACCAAGTGGATATCTATGTATATCAATTAAGGTGGTACCGCGGAACAATGACCGTTTCGTCCTTTTTATTTTATTAAGGGCGAAGCGGTCATTTTTATTTTGCTCTTAAATACCTCATTGCAGCATTGATGAGAATAGATATAGTTACAAAGTGAATGAAGTGTAATTTATAAAAAACTTTGATTTTAGACTTGGGGGATAAAAAAGTGAAAAAACAACGAGTTGTTGTAAAGATTGGGAGTAGTTCCTTGGCAGATAGTCACGGAGGCATCTCTACAGAACAGCTTTCAGATCACGTTGCCGCATTGGCTCGGTTGAAAGAAGATGGGCACGAGGTTGTGTTAATTACATCTGGAGCCGTCGCTGCAGGTTTTTCAGCGCTAGGATATCCTAGCAGACCTGTAACGATTAAAGGGAAACAGGCTGCAGCAGCTGTCGGACAAAGTTTGTTAATGCAGGCGTACACGGAGGAATTCCGTAAATATGGCATCGTTACTGCGCAACTTTTGCTGACGAGGAGTGATTTTTCTAGAAAAGAACAATATAGTAATGCTTACGCTACGTTAGGAGAATTATTAAACCGCTCCGCTCTTCCAATTATTAATGAAAATGATTCCATCTCTTTAGAGGAGCTGACGTTCGGTGATAATGATATGCTGTCAGCTTTAGTAAGCGGGCTTGTTTCGGCGGATATGCTTATGATCTTTACGGATGTGAACGGGTTATATGACAAAAATCCTCAGAAAAATGCGGATGCAAAAAAATATTATTTTCTTCCTGAAGTTACGGAAGAAATTTCTTCTCTTGCAGGAGATGCTGGCTCAAAACTTGGGACTGGCGGTATGAAATCAAAAATCGACGCTGCAAAGACAGCGCTCTCTCTTGGTGTGAGTGTATTTATCGGAACAGGACGTGGACAGGAAAAGTTTGTAGATGTTTTGAAGGGTAAGGGTGATGGAACGTATGTTGGTAATGCTCCTCAAAAAGAAATGAAGATGAACAAGCAATGGATTGCCTTACATTCGCTTGTTAGCGGACAAATTGAAGTAGATGCTGGGGCAGCTACTGCCATCATTCAGCATGGTAAGAGTTTACTTCCAGCTGGTGTTACGAATGTATCAGGATTTTTCCAAGTGGGTGAAGTTGTAGAGGTTGTAACGCAACAAGGGCGCGTAATAGGAAAAGGACAATGCACATATAGTGCAGAGGAACTAATAGATGTAAAAGGTATGCAAAGCCAAGATATTCAAGTAAGAGGCGAGAGACATAGTTATGAAGTCATCCATAGGGATCATTGGGTTTCACTTTAAAAAGGAGGAAATAAAAATGAATGAAGTGTTGGCAAAGGGGATAAAAGCAAAAGAGGTTGCTAGAGAGCTTGTGCTTAAATCTACAGAGCAAAAAAACGAAGCACTTTCCGCAATAGCTGATCAGTTAATATTAGAAACAGCTTATATTTTAGAAGAAAACAAGAGGGATATTGAAGAAGGTAAGGCAAAAGGATTTTCTGATTCACTCCTTGATCGTCTTCTGCTAACTGAAAATCGTATTATTGATATGACAGAGGGGATTAAGCAGCTAATTGAATTACGTGATCCTGTAGGAGAATGTGTAAGTGCATGGGAAAGGCCAAATGGACTATCTATTCAGGAGATGCGCGTACCACTTGGTGTTGTCGGGATGATTTATGAGGCAAGACCGAATGTAACTGTTGATGCTGCTACAATTTGTTTAAAAACAGGAAACGCAGTAATACTACGTGGTAGTTCTTCTGCTATCCATTCTAACAAAGCCATCGTTAGCGTTATTCACCGGGCGCTTAAGCAAACTAGCTTGCCTTCAGAAAGTGTACAGCTCATAGAAGATACAACGAGAGATAGTGCAAAACAGTTGTTTACATTGAACGAGTACTTGGATGTTCTTATACCAAGAGGTGGCAAACAATTAATCGATACTGTTGTGAGAGAAGCGTCTGTTCCAGTACTTGAAACAGGTGCGGGAAATTGTCATATATTCATTGATGAAACAGCAGATAAACAAATGGCGTTTAATATTATTATAAATGCAAAAACACAGCGCCCATCTGTATGTAATGCAATTGAGACGATTGTACTTCATGAGAATTGGGCAGAGCAATATGGTAGCGAGTTGTTTTCTTCCTTGAAGGAAAGAGGAGTGGAGCTACGTGGTGATAATAAAGCAGTGGCGATTGATTCTTCTATCTTACTTGCGACAGAAGAAGACTGGGAAACTGAGTTTTTATCTCTCACACTAGCAGTGAAAATGGTTTCCACTGTTGAAGAAGCGATTCATCATATAAATACGTATGGATCTATGCATTCTGAAGCAATTATTACTGAAAACGAGGAAAACGTCAGCAAGTTTTTTACTTCTGTAGATGCCGCGGCACTTTATCATAATGCATCGACTCGTTTTACAGATGGATCCGAATTTGGATTCGGAGCGGAAATTGGTATCAGTACACAAAAGTTACACGTAAGAGGACCAATGGGGCTTCCAGCATTAACTTCTACAAAATATGTGATTCGTGGAAATGGACAAATTCGAAAATAATAATAAAAGACACTCAATTGGCTTGGGTGTCTTTTATTATTAAAATTAATTACCATACAAATAGCCCAACGAGCATAGCACTTAATAAAGAAACAGCCATCCCGCTAACAAGAAGCTTCCAAACATTTTTACCGATGACTGATGATTTTTCTCCTCCAAATAATGAATTGTAAGTTCCGTAAATCATACCTACTGTACTAAAGTTAGCAAAAGAAGCTAGAAATGTCGTTGCAACCGCAACCGTATGCGGTTGTAGCGACTTTAAGTTTGATTTTAAATCCATCATTGCAACAAATTCATTCGTCGTTATTTTAATCCCCATTAATTCAGCTACATACATAGTATCACTGCCTGATAAACCGAGTAAAAATGCAAAAGGACTAAAGATAATGGAGAAGATTTTTTGAATTGTTAACCCCGTTACAAAAAATCCTAAAATCCCATTTAAACATGCTGTTAAAGCTACATAACCAATTACCATAGCTAAAATAACGATAACCATATTCATCCCAACTAACATACTGTTTGAAATAGTAGAAAAGAAATCCTTTTTTTCATGTTTTGAAGGTGTGTAAACAACGTCTTCTTCTTTCGAAACTTCCACAGGATTTAATACATTGGCTAAAATTAATGCGTTAATACAGTTTAATGGGATTGCGCTGAAAATATATGTTGCTGGAACCATTGATAAATAAGCACCAAGAATGGATCCGCTAACGCTACTCATACTCATAATTCCAAAAGTTAATAATCGATTTTCTTTTAAAACAGATAATTGATCACGAACAACCGCAAGTGCTTCGGTGTTTCCTAAAAACATCATTTGAATCGAAAAGAAACTTTCTAACTTTGGTAAACGAGAAATCTTTGAAATAACTGCACCTACTTTATCAATAATCCAAGTTAAGATTCCGAAATAAGAAAGAATATCGAAAAAAGTAATAACAAAAATGATAGGAAGTAACGCACTAAAGAAGAAATCAATGTGCTGACTTTCCATAGCTGAAGGAAATGCAAATCGAATACCTTCATTCGCACATGCTAGTAGCCAACTGAAAAATGACGCAATTTTATTAATGATAATACTGCCGAGCTTTGTGCCTAACATAAACCACGTAATAAAAAGCTCCAATAGGATGAGAATTACAATTGGTCTCCATTTTATATGTTTTTTATTAGGCGAACATAAGAAAATGATTAATATGACAACGAAAATCCCTAACATATTCAATATGAAATACATGTCAACAACTCCTTGAGAGTTATTATTTGTATATAAAAAAGCATCTATTCTTCCAAATTTGGATTATGATTAGAAGTTATGAAGCATGTAAGTTATGTTAGGAATCAATGTATTTTAATTTGCTTTATTTTGAGAAATCGCAGTAATTATCGAACAATTAGCTGTTTTCAATTGTTTTGTTGGATATTAAACGTATGCGATTTTAAACATCGTTTATTCCGGATTAACGGACAGTAAGATTTTTACCTCAAAATTCAAGGAAAGCAAAGAAGTGAGGTGGGGATGGGCTGCCCGCAAAATCCCGATTGGTAAGAGCTGATTAAAATTTCACTTTATAAATAAGAACGGTGAGTTGGCCATGAACCTTGAAGTTTCCGAAGCTGTATAATTTGTCCTGTATGATAAGCATCATGCAAAAGGATATTCATATATTGTTGCCAAACTGGTAGAGAAGGACTTAGTTGATCTAGTTCTGCTTCTTGAAGGGCGGTTAATGAAGATTGTAAGGCATCATGTACTTGAAGTGTTCGCTTTACGGTTTGCTGCCAAGCGGCATCATCATTAGGTCCACCTTGGATAAACGTCTCATCATTATTTTGTGGAGCAACAAATGTGTCGTCTTCATGTAAGCGGGAAAGTAGGCGTTCTTTAAAGATTAATAAATGGTTCACATTTTCCCAAATCGTATTACTGGCAGCACCTTCTGGTTGCCAACATGCTTGTTCAACCGTAAGATTCTTTAACGCTTCTGATATTGGTGGGTACCATTCTTCTTCGTAAAAAACTTGTTGGACTCCATTTTGCAACATTTCTTTTCTTCCCATTCGTATAGCCTCCTGTTCATTTTTCTTAATAAAACCAATTCTCTTTTCTCTTCAATAAACCTTTTCTATAGTTGCACAAGAGGGTGAAAGACAACTTATAACAGAGCCATTAAAAAACTTCTTTTTAATATGATACTTAATAATCAAGGCTTTAATTGAGTCAGAATGAAAAAGAGTATAAACTTTTCTCTATTTGCTCATGGATTAGAGTTTTTTTGAAGTCGCAAAATAATTCTAAAAATATAGAAGGTTAAATTCGATAAAAATAGAATTTGATATATAGCAAACAAGGAGGGGATAAAAATGGAGGTCTATCACATAACGAGTAGAAAGAGGGAAACGTATAACGTTCAAGTGAAATATTCGATACTTTTCGAATGTGCGCTTGGCATTGCAGCAATTACTCATAAGAGGTTAATTGATACACTTGAAAAGAGTCAAAATGAATGGGAAGAAATTAAGAAATCATTAACAGAAGAAATGAGAGAGCACTTACAATTTGTCGAAGAAAATAATACGTGGAAAGCATTGCTTCAGTTGTTGTATGAAGAAGACATACAGGATGTATCACAGTTTCATGTTAAAATCGATTCACTTTCAGAAGAAGATTTGAAGTATATATGTTTACCGTTTTTAGGGGAGAAATATGAGAAAAAAAGACGTTTAGCCGCAAGTAGAGATGGAACTGCAATACATGAACTAAAGGAATTAACACATGATCATCAGTTTTTCTCTACGTACATTCGCTTTATATGTGATGTAGATGTACAAGTGCTGAAATCTCATTTAATCGCTGTAATGACAGGTTGGTATGGGAGTGTAATTAAGAGTGAGGAAGAAGAAATACTTTCTATATTAAAACGAGATTATGAAGCAAAAAATGAAATGAATAAAAAGATGAAGCCGGAAGAGTTTGTCGAGTGGGCGACTGGTGGCGTGAACTATATGCCAGAGCCAAGTGTTCATCACGTAATTCTTATTCCGCAAATGACGTACAGACCGTGGAATATTGAAGCAGATATTGATGATACGAAAGTATTTCATTATCCAGTTGCGAATGAAAGCATTCATCCTGAAGATCCGTATGAACCGAATTATTTTTTAGTTCAAAAACATAAGGCTCTTGGAGATGAAGCGAGATTGCGAATTGTAAAAATGTTGTTTGAAAAAGAACGTACATTACAGGAAATAACGGAAAGATTGCAACTCGGTAAATCGACAGTACACCATCATTTGAAATTGTTACGTGCAGCGAAGTTAGTTGATATACATGATGGAAAGTATGTATTAAGGAAGAAAGCAGTGCAGTCGTTAGCGAAAGAATTAGAAGCGTTTTTGAGTAGATAATATGCAACAAGAATGTACATAAAGGGAGGAATTTAAGAGAAAAGTTGGTGAGCTATAATGAAGAGTGTATTGAAAAATCGTTCGTTCTTTTTTATGTGGATTGGTAGTGCAATCTCTGAATTAGGAGGGGCTTTCGGAACGTTATGTAATTCAATTCTAGTATATGAGTTAACAGGATCAGAAATGGCTTTAAGTAGTATGTGGTTATTATATTTCATCCCATCACTCATATTGCAATTAATAAGTGGCCCATTTATTGATAAATGGAGCCGGAAGTGGATTATGATATTTTCACAATGGATACGAGCGTCCGTATTTTTATTACCTTTGGTGATGCTAGTTTCGGGTAGTATAGAAGTTTGGCACATTTATGTTGTTCAAATTGTAGTGGGACTTATTACACCACTTTATACACCTGCAAGTCAAGCAATTACACCGAGCATTGTAGGGAAAGAACAACTTCAAGATGCAAATGCGTACATTGATGGAATGACTCGCCTTATGATGTTTCTTGCGCCAGTATTAGGCGGAGTAGTCATTCATTTGATTGGAACAGAACTTACATTATCTTTCGTATGCATATGTTTATTTGTTAGTGGCACTTTCTTATTTTATATAAAAGAAAATAGAACGTCGCAACCTATTCGGAAAACGTGGCTAGAACAGTTTTTTCACGGTTTTACATATTTTTTTACAAAACCAATCATCGTTTGGCTCGGTATATTTCTTACTTTCGTGCAGTTTGGAGTAGGGGTAACGATGGTCACAAATCTTCCTTATATAAAAGACGAGCTGTCAGCGGGATATGCAGAGTACGGTTATTTCATGGCAGGTTTTCCACTTGGCTACGTAATTGGCTCAGTATTAGTCGGAAAAGTAACATATAAAAGCCGGCGTATACTTATGCTTGGAGGATTGTTTATAGGGGGACTCACATACATTTCATTAGGATTCAATCATAGTATTATCATTGCAATAATAATTGAAGTAATAGCAGGGATTTGTATTGCATTTTTCAATGTTCATAACACGACAATATGCCAACAAACCGTCCCAAATAATATGATAGGACAAGTATTTTCAGTGCGTTTATTTTTTATACGATCCGCTATGCCATTAGGTGTGTTAGTAGGGGGGATATTGAGTGAAATGTGGGGAGTAAGAGCGCTATATGTAATCATCGGTGCAATTATATGTGTTACATCTTTAATAGGGATGTTACTTCCATATTTCAAATTTTTAGATGAGGCGATAGAAAAGAAATCAGCATAATTCAAAAAATTAAAACTTTACAATTGAAAATAATTATCATAATCAATTATAATAGAAGAATACTAGTATTCGTATAACAAAGAGGGAGTGGGATATATGTTTATCGAAACGAAAACATTTACAGTAAAAGAAGGTACATCAAATATAGTTGTAGAACGTTTCACTGGAGAAGGTATTATTGAAAAATTTGAAGGCTTCATCGATTTAAGTGTTCTCGTGAAAAAAGTAAGACGCGGCGACGAAGAAGTTGTCGTAATGATTCGCTGGGAATCTGAAGAAGCATGGAAAAACTGGGAAACAAGTGAAGAACACTTAGCTGGACATAGAGCGGGCCGTGGTAAACCAAAGCCAGATCATATTATTAATGTGGATCATGCAGTTTATTATGTGAAATCATCGAAATCGGCTTATCAACAGTCGTAATATATAAGTAGAGGATACATGTTGTAGAAGCAATCATGTATCCTCTTTTTTATGACTGGGGGGATGGGAATGATAGAAAAACTTGCATTCATTACATATGAACAACATAAAAAATTAGTGCAAACAATAGTAGCGGAAGTCTTATCTATGGAAAAGGTAAATGGATTCATGCTAATTGGATCTGTTGCAAGAGGCGATGCATATCCTGAATCTGATTTAGACTTCTATATTCTTTTAGAAGACGGACAAAAGAAGAAATTTCATTCTGAAATGAGAGAAGATATTTTAGTTGAATATAAGGGTGCAGATTTTAATCAAATTCAAGTAAACTTTAAAAACAATCCGATGGAACTATACTCATTTCTAGAAGGGAAAATTTTGTTTGATAAAAGCGGTGAGTTAAAAAAGTTAAAGGAAATAGCTACATATGAATTTGAAAACTATCGTGTTTCAAGCGACAAAATGAAGGGCATTTCTCATTGGTTGCATAGTTCGCTTATTAAAATTCAATCTGCTTTAAAAGCAAATGATGAGTTAAAAGCTTCATACTTAGTTCATACGTCAACTTGGACATTGTTAGAAGGGATATGGGCTATTAATAATAAGCCAGTACCGCCAGCGGGATCTGCTTTAAGGTATATTCAAACGTTGCCGAATAAGCCAATTCATTTAGATGAGTTACTTAATAAGCTATTTTTAGGTGATACAACAGAGCGCATCCCTTCAGCAATTTTCCTGGTTGAGTGGGTTCTACACAATCTGGAAAATAAATAATGAGACTATTTTATATAGGTACATTAATATTTCACGTCGAACAGTTTATATAATTGCAGTCATAAAAAACGTTCTAGGCTATGGAGAAAAGTATTAGACTTATAAAGCATAGTCTTAGATGGAACGCTTGAATATCTTGCCTTACATATTTAAGGGTTATGAAAATGAGTCTATATCCCTTCTTTTTAAAAGGAGATGAGTACATGAAGCTGAATCATTTAAATTTATGTGTTGATGACTTATCAGAAGCGAGACATTTCTTTGAAACATTTTTTGATTTTCAATTTTTAGAGCAAAAGGGAAAGGCATTATTAGTAATGAGTGATGAGAGTGGATTTATACTGGTGCTAAGCGACCCCAAAGCATTTAAGGGGAATAAGGAAGTGATGTATCCTGAAGCTTTTCATATTGGTTTTTTAGTGGATACTTCAAATGAAGTTGATCAAGCGTATAATCGTTTAGTAGCAGGCGGCATTGAAATAGATAAGGAACCTTATTCGATGCGAGGTAGTAGTTATGGTTTTTATTTTACAGTATTTAATGGCTTATTAATTGAAGTGTCTTGTCTTGATTATAGAGAAGGTAAGAAAGTTTCAAAGCTTAATAGCGATCAACAAGAGTAATCATTTGAAGGTGTATAAAATTTAAGTATGTATCATATTAGAAGACGGATTATGAAAGTTTCACTGTAAAGTAAAAAAGACAGACTAATAAATAGTCTGTCTTTTCACATTAATTCTTCACATCATCATAAAGTTCAAGTGCCTCTTTCACATTCAATCCATTTTTCACAATGCCATGTATTGCTTGGATCATCGCAGCTGGGTGCTCGGATTGCCATATGTTTCGGCCCATGTCTACTCCAATTGCTCCTTCTTGCAATGCATTGTACGTAATGTTTAATGCGTCTTCAATTGAATCTAGTTTTGGGCCGCCCGCGATGACGACTGGGGCAGGGCATGTGCTCGTTATTTTTTCGAATCCTTCGCAGTAATACGTTTTAATAATATCAGCACCCATTTCAACACATACGCGGGAAGCAAGTGCTAGAAAGCGAGCTTCACGTTTTTGTAATTCCTTTGCGACTGCGGTAATGCCGAGTACTGGTAGGCCGTAATCATGAGCTTCAGAAACTACATTTGCGAGATTTGTAACAGTTTGTGTTTCATAGTCTGATCCGACAAAAACAGAAACGCCAACGCCAATTGCGTTTTGCTTCACTGCTTCTTTTACAGGTGTAACAATTGTTTCATTCGCTAAATCTTTACCGACGACAGTAGCGCCACCAGATACACGCATAACCATCGGTGTGCTGCAGTTTTCAGGAATGCAGGAACTAAGTACACCGCGTGTTAAAAAGAGGGAGTCTGTATACGGAAGTAAGTTTTTAACTGTTTCAAGTGGTTGTTCTAGCCCGTGAATTGGCCCTAAAAAGTAGCCGTGATCTATTGCTAACATAACCGCTCTACCATCAGGTAAAATTGTATTTAATCGATTTTTAAATCCCCAAGTCATTCAAAATCACTCCTTCGTTAATGTTGGATTTTCCGTTTGTACCGTATCTTTATTTGGTAAATGTGGTGACTTTATAAAAACAGCTTTAAAAGGTTTGTCAGAATGGTTAATCAGATAGTGAGATTCATGAGGGCGAACTTGCAGGACATCACCTTGTTTAATCGGAACTCTTTCGTTATTTACATAGAAGTCTATTTCACCTTCTAATGCATAAAAGACCTCTTCGCACGTCGTATGATAATGGTTTTGAAACTCCTGGCCCGGTTGAATGACAACAAGGCCAAGATCAATATTTGGCCCTTGTATTAAATATTTCGGCCCGTTATCACCGAAGCGATAGGAGAAGTCATTTTCATTCGCTTTTAACATACAGTTCACTCCTTTATGTAATGTGTTACAGTGCACCAGGCGCAATCCACATATGTGAGGTGAGCCCTTTATCAGCTAAAGCGAGCTGACTGTCATATACAGTTTTCCATGTTTCATAGAACTCTTTATATAGTTCGTGATTTTCAGTAACTGGTTCGAATGTTTGCTCCCACTGTACAAACTCTTCGGCAGTTTCTTCCATAGATGAATATATGCCAGCACCAACTCCAGCAGCAATCGCAGTTCCTAAAGCAGCTGCTTCTTTCACAACAGGTACTTTTACAGGAATACCGAGTACGTCTGATAGAATTTGTGGCCATAGTTTTCCTTTAGCAGCACCGCCAGCAAAAATAACTTCAGAAGGGAATGTGCCAGTTAGATTTTTTATTAATTTTAAGTTTCCAAGTGTAATGAAGGCTGCATTTTCTTCAATAGCACGAAACAGTTCTTTTTTTCCGCATTTGTCAGCGTCTAAACTTAAATTTAAGAATGAAGGTGCGGCATGACGCCAAGAAATGTAGTTCATAACGTTTGAAAAAGTAGGGATAATGCCATGTGAACCGACAGGTACGTCTTTCGCTTGTTCTTCTAGTAATTCATAAGCATCTACACCAAGTTTATCAGCAAGTTTCTTTTCTTCTTGGCAAAAAGCGTCTCGAAACCAGCGCATAACGAGACCTGGGAAAAAGGCGATTGTTTCATATTGCCATAGGTTCGGAACGACGTGACAATTTACTCGAATCGCAGCATGTGGATCTGTTATTGGCTCAGTAACATTCACTTCTTGTTGCCAAAAGCTACCCCCGCATATTAACGTTTGATTTGGTTTCACGATTCCTGTTCCGAGCGATGCCATTTGAGCATCTCCACCCCCGGCGACGACAGGAATCCCTTCACGTAATCCAGTTAATGCTGCACACTCTTTTGTAACGTTGCCAATTACTGTACCAGCTTCATTTACTGTTGGTGAAAATGGCAAAGATAGACCGCACTCCTTAGCGACATCGTTATCCCACACTCTATTTTGTAAGTCAAAAATACCTGACGTGCATCCGTTTGAGGGATCAATTTGTAGTACGCCGCTTAGTTTATATAAAATCCAATCGTTTAACATTGTAAAAGAGTAAATATTATTATAGACGTCGGGTTCATGTTTTTTTATCCAGAGTAGGCGTGGTAAAGCACCTAATGAAAAAGTTTGACCAGACTTTGTATATAAATCTTTTTCAAGATGTGACCGAATTTCTTTTAATTCACTAACTTCGACGGATGCGCGCCCATCAACATTTGCACACGCCCATATTTCTTGCCCATCTTGATCATATAAAACAAATCCTTCTCGCATACTTGTAGCGCTAATAGCAAGAATAGAAGAGGCAGGAGTGTTGCTTTTTTGAAGCATCTCTTTCGTACATTCTTGTACTAGCTTCCAATTTTCTACTACATCAAAGTTCATAGAGCCTGGATAACGAAGGTCAGATTTGTGAATCCATTCTTTTTGACTTACTGCAATTTGATTACCATGTAAATCAAAAAGAACTGCTCGAATGCTCCCTGTACCAGCATCGAAAGCTAATAAATGGGACATTAACAATCACCATCCTTTCGTAATAAGGAGAGGGCAGTTTCCTCATCGGTAATTAATGAATGAATAAACTTTCCTTTTAAGGCACCATAAATTGCATCTATCTTTTCAGTACCTCCAGCAACACCGACGACATGCTTCATATTGCGCAAAATAGAGAGGGGCGTGCCAATTAGACGATTGTGATGCGAGAGTTCTAATAAATCGCCAGTTGTATTATAAAACTGTCCTAAAATATCGCCAGCACCGTTTTGACTACGAATATATGTCATCTCACGTAGTGTTAATTTTTCTTCTTTTACAATCGTAGCGTCTTGAGATAATCCCCCAATACCGACAACAGCCGTATGAGCAAGTGAAGCGACTTGAAGCATATCTTTTACACTCGGTTCTGATAGAATACTTTGTGCCATTTCGGTTGTAGACGCTAGAAACGGCGTAGGGATAATGTGAAGTTCGCCTTGCATGTAGTGTAAATAGTTTTGTTTTCTCGGGAGATAGTGATTTACCCCGCCTGTGAGCGTTACGATTGAAAGGTTGATAGAACTTTCAAAATGAATGTTTTCTAGCATTTTGCTAATTGTTTCTCCCCAGCCAATACCGAGTAAATCGCCTTGCTGGAGATGAGTTTCTAAATATTGTGCAGCAGCTTTTCCGAGAGAAGCGTGATAATTGTTTACTGGGGTAGGGATAATAAAAGCATCTTTTAAGTGGAATTTTTTCATTAGGTCACGCTCAATACTTAAACAGTGCAAACCAGTCCCTTTTACGTGAAATGTAACGATACCTTCACTTCGCGCTTTATCTAATAACCGGACGACTTTATTTCTTGAAATATGAAGAAGTGACGCGATCTCCTGTTGTGTTAATTGGTCTTTATAATAGTACCAAGCTACTTTAGTTAATAAATTTTCTTCAAAGTTCAGCTGAGTCATACTCTTCATCCCTTTCAACAATTGACCACAGCTTAAACATATGTACCATATATTTTGTTTATTCCAGTTGAAACGATTAATAGTACGTAGAAAAAAGTGTTCTAGATATAAAAAAAGGAATATACAATGCTACAAAACAAGTAGAACAAATAATCATTTTCTCAAAAAATGTTCTGGATAAAGGCAGGTGACATCATGTGGAGAACGTACCTTTATTACAAGTAAAGAAAATGAGTAAGGCGTTTTTAAATCAACTTGTATTAAAAGAAGTGAACTTACAAGTAGAGCGCGGAGATATATACGCTTTAGTGGGGGGAAATGGCGCCGGGAAATCAACATTAATGAAAATATTAACGGGGTTATATTCGTATGATGATGGAGAGATGTATGTAAAAGGAAGGAAGCAACAGTTTTCAAATCCATCAGAAGCACACCGAAAAGGTATTTATTTAATACCGCAAGAACCACTCATTTTTCCGCATATGACTATTGAAGAAAATATATGTATCGGGTTAAAAGAAAAGAAAAAGAAACTAAAAGTACAGATTCAGCAATTGATTAGCAGCTTAGGATGGGATATTGACCTTAATAAACTAGGAGGAACATTATCGATTGCGCAACAACAGTTAGTAGAAATCGTTAGAGGATTAATAAGAGAAGCTGAGATTCTTATTCTAGATGAGCCAACATCGACATTAACAACACACGAAATTAAGAGTCTTTTTGTGTTGATGAAAAGTTTACAAGAAAAAGGAATTGGGATGATTTATATTACGCATCGTTTTCCAGAAATCTTTGAAATTGCCAACAAAGTAGCAATACTACGTGATGGAATGGTTGTAAGCCAAGGTGATGTATGTGACTATACATATGACATGCTGATGGAGGGACTATTGCCAAAAGGATATAAACAGAAAGAGAAAATAGAAGTAGTTCAAGAGACAGTAAAGACGAAAAAAATATTAGAAGTGGTTGATATAAATGGTCACGCATTCGAAAATATATCATTCACTGTACATGCGGGTGAGGTTGTAGGTGTTGCTGGCATTATAGGATCTGGCAGAACGGAATTAGCAGAAGCGATATTTGGATTGAAAACTATAAAATCAGGGTCTATCTTATTGGGTGGAAAATCAATTGATACGTGTTCTTTGCATAAAAGGCTAGACGAAGGACTAGTTTATGTGCCAGAGGATAGGGCGAGGAATGGAATTTTCTCAATTGCTTCTGTTAAAGAAAATATTGCAGCAGCAAGTTTATATCAAAATAATCGCTTTTTTATAAATAAAGAAAAAGAAAGCGCTTTAGTTAATTCATTTATAGAACAGTTCCGAATTGTTGTACAGAATATGAATAAAGAACTGGCATCTTTATCAGGAGGTAATCAGCAGAAGGTCGTGCTTGCGAAGTATCTTGCATGTAATCCTAAAATTATTATTCTTGATGAGCCGACTCGAGGAATTGATGCGAAAGCAAGGCTTGAAGTGTATGAGACGATAAAAAAAATGAAAAGGGAAGGACTCGCAATTTTATTAATCTCTTCAGATGTTGAAGAAATTGTCCAATTAGTAAACCGTGTATATGTAATGAGAAATGGGCAATTTGTTTCTCATTTGGAAAAAGAACAACTGAGTGTGAATGAAGTTACACGCCTTGCATACGGAGGTGTAGCGGAATGAAACATATGTTAAAAATGCATGAAACGTCTATCATACTGTTACTACTAATTTATATAGCTATTGTAGGAATGATAAACCCTAGTTTTATTCAATTTAACTCGTTATCTTTACTGATGAAATCAAGCGTTATTTTAGTCGTGCTAGCAATCGGTCAATCGTTCGTCTTATTTACGAAAAATATAGATGTATCAGTTGGTTCAAGCATGGGGTTAAGTGCAGCAGTTTGCGGAATGATGTTAACGAATGGGTATAGTGCATTCTTGTCGATATTTGTAGCTATTATACTTGGGGCCATTATTGGTTTCGTAAATGGTATTGGAGTTGCGAAGTTTCGGGTACCAGCCATTATTATGACATTAGGCATGTTAGGAATTATTAGAGGTACAATGTTAATTTTCACAGGCGGGAAGTGGATTGAAGATATTCCAAACGATTTTAAGCAGCTGTCATCTATCATCATTCTTGGTTTACCTATAACTGTATGGTTCGTTCTTATTATTTTACTACTACTATACTTCTTTTTAAGAAAAGTGCCATTGGGAAGATACTTTTATGCGGTAGGTGATAATGAAGATGGCGCGAGGCTTATTG
Source organism: Bacillus cereus group sp. MYBK95-2 (assembly GCF_051915225.1). Taxonomy (NCBI): domain Bacteria; kingdom Bacillati; phylum Bacillota; class Bacilli; order Caryophanales; family Bacillaceae; genus Bacillus; species Bacillus cereus group sp. MYBK95-2. The sequence continues at coordinate 634,178 of NZ_JBQAEH010000003.1, forward strand.
GTATACCTGTTAATAAAGTGAAGATATATGCGTTTATGATTTCAGGCATAAGCGCTGCGCTCGCTGGTTGCATATTTGTTATGAATATCGGTTTCGTGCCAAATCAAACAGGTACAGGATTAGAATTACAAGTAATCGCAGCTGCTGTACTAGGAGGAATTCAGTTAAAAGGAGGAACAGGATCTTTATTTGGAGCTGCATTAGGAGCGTTATTTTTAGAAACAATAAGTAGCTCACTCGTCTTTTTAAAAATACCAGCATTTTGGAATAATGCTATTTCAGGTTTTTTATTATTACTTATCATCATATTAGATAGTGTTATGAAAAAGTGGAAGGCAGAAAGGAGGATGAATCTATGAAGTATGTATATAGATGGGAAGGGGTTCTAATTGTATTACTTCTTGTAGAATTCATCCTTTTTAGTTTAATAAATAGTGATTTCTTAAATATTAGTAATCTCCTTTTTAGTACAAATGATTTCCTATTTATCGCAATTGCGGCGATACCAATGACTTTTGTTATAGTAACAGGAGGAATTGATGTATCGATCGGCTCAATAATGGGGCTCACTTCAATCTTAATCGGTGTACTTTGGATGAACGGAATACCTATTTTGTTTGCTGTTATAATCGCCCTAATAATTAGTTGTTTAGCAGGCGCTTTAAACGGACTCATTATAAAAATGACGGATGTAGAACCACTCGTCGTTACACTCGGAACGATGTTTTTATACGGGGGAATTGCCCTCGTCATTTCAGGAGGGGCAGGTGCTTCTGGGTACGAAGGAATAAGCGGTTTACCTGACACATTTGTACAACTGGCAAATGGTAGTTTTATAGGAATACCGAATTTATTATGGCTACTGATCGTATTAACAGTTTTATGTACTGTATTATTTCACCGAACTATATACGGGCGCCATGTAAAATTAACAGGTGCGAACGAAAATACAGCAAAATACACCGGGATTAAAACGAAAAAAGTAGTCATTATTGCTTACATACTTTCAGGGTTAGGAGGTGGATTAGGAGGCGCTTTCTTAACTGCCTACTTCGGTTCCGCACGTGCTGATATGGGAAGTGAAACAATTTTACCAATCATTACAGCAGTCGTCTTAGGCGGTACACTTATTACAGGCGGAAAAGGAAGCATTATTGGTACTTTACTGGCGAGTATTTTCATTGGGCTCATGCAGTATGGCTTGCAAATGACGGGTTTAACAAATGAACAATCCAATGTAGTAATAGGTATTATCCTTATTCTTTCAGTTATTATGAGACATTTCAAATTACATCAATTCTTAGCGGAGAAAAGAAAGAATTTGCATAAGGGGGAAATGTCATGAAGAGAAAACTGGGGATTGTATTGATTGTATGTATTTGTTTAATCGGTTTAATTGCGTGTTCTAGCCAAACAGCAGATAAGAAAAAGGTTGATGATGTGAAATTTGCATTTATTCCGAAATTAACAGGAGTTGGTTTCTTCACATCGGGTGGTGAAGGGGCAAAAGAGATGGGAGATAAGTTAGGCGTGCAAGTGAAGTATGATGGACCGTCTGAAGCGAGTGTTTCAGGGCAAGTTAAATATATAAACAATTTCATTAATCAAAACTATGATGCGATTATGGTTTCATCTACGTCAGTGGATGGGTTATCGCAATCACTGCAACGTGCTAAGAAAAAAGGGATGACGGTGTTAACATGGGATTCTGATGTGAATCCGAAAGATCGTTCTTTTTATATCAGCCAAGGAACACCAGACCAACTTGCTAATTTATTAATAGAAATGACTTCAAAGCAAATTGGAGATAAAGGAAAAGTAGCCTTCTTTTATTCTAGCCCGACAGTAACGGATCAAAACCAATGGGTAACGAAAGCGAAAGAAATTATTAAAAAGAAATATCCGAACTGGGAAATTGTAACGACGCAGTACGGTGAAAATAATGCACAAAAGTCTTTGTCAGTAGGAGAGAATATTTTAAAAACGTATCCTGATATTAATGCAGTCATTTGTCCAGATGCAACGGCACTTCCGGCAATGGCACAAGCAGCTGAAAATTTAAAAATGGATAAAAAGGTTGTCGTAACTGGCTTCTCTACACCAAACGTTATGCGTGATTACGTAAAACGAGGAACAGTAGCACAATTTGGTTTATGGGATGTAAAACAACAAGGTGCTCTCGCAACGTATGTAGCAAATGAAATTGTTGTAAAAGGGAAGAAGTTAAAAGTAGGGGATAGCTTCGAAGTAAAAGGAATTGGAAAAGTGAAGGTAGAGCCAAACTCCATTCAAGGATATGATTATGAGGCAGAAGGGAATGGAATTATCGTATTACCAGAACGAGTTGTATTTACGAAAGATAATATTGATAAGTATAATTTTTAGTAGACAAAAAAACGTCCGAATATATCGGACGTTTTTTTATTTCTTCATTAATTATGAACAGTTTCTTTTTCGTTTAATCCAAGTGTACGACCAGTAGAAGTGTGAAGATCTTGGAACAATCTTGGATTTTCAGTTAGTGAAATGCCATATGAAGGAATCATTTCTTTTATTTTTTCTTCCCATTCTATCATGCGGCTTGGGAAACATTTTTCTAATACTTCAAGCATGACGTGAACAGCAGTAGAAGCACCTGGTGATGCGCCTAGTAATGCGGCGATTGAGCCGTCAGCTGCACTTACTACTTCTGTACCAAATTGAAGTGTCCCTTTACCACCAGCATCAGTATCTTTAATTACTTGTACACGTTGCCCAGCAACTACAATATCCCAATCTTCACTTTTCGCGTTCGGAATGAATTCGCGTAATTCTTCCATACGTTTTTCATGTGATAACATAACTTGCTGAATTAAGTATTTTGTAAGTCCCATTTCTTTTACACCAGCGGCTAACATCGTTAAGACGTTATTCGGTTTTACAGAACCGATTAAGTCAAGATTTGAACCTGTTTTTAAGAATTTAGGTGAGAAGCCTGCGAATGGTCCAAACAGTAAAGCTTTTTTATTGTCTATATATCTCGTATCTAGATGAGGTACAGACATTGGCGGAGCACCAACCTTAGCTTTACCGTACACTTTCGCATGATGTTGCTCTACAACTTTTTGGTTTTTACATACCATAAATAGTCCACTTACCGGGAATCCACCGATATGTTTTGATTCAGGGATACCAGTCTTTTGAAGTAGAGGTAGGCTACCGCCACCGCCGCCAATAAAGACGAATTTAGCAGTATGATGCTCAATTTTACCACTATTCATATCGTGTACTTTTACTTCCCACAAACCATTTTTCGTGCGCTTAATATTTTCGACACTATGCTTGTAGTTTAGCTCGACATTTTTTGTTTTTAAGTAATCAAATAACATACGTGTTAATGCACCGAAGTTAACATCTGTTCCAGAGTCAATCTTCGTTGCCGCCATCGGTTCATTAGATGTGCGGCCTTCCATAATGAGTGGAAGCCATTTTTTTAATGTTTCAGGAGCATCAGAAAATTCCATTCCTTGAAACAGTGGACTTTTTGAAAGCGCTTCAAAACGGTTTTTTAGAAACTCAACATTTTTTTCCCCTTGTACTAAACTCATATGAGGTAGTGGCATAATAAAATCTTGTGGATTACGAATTAATTTGCTCTTTACAAGATATGCCCAAAATTGTCTTGAAAGCTGGAATTGCTCATTCACTTTTACAGCCTTACTAATATCTATAGATCCGTCAGCTTTTTCGGAAGTATAGTTCAGTTCGCATAGCGCAGAATGCCCTGTACCTGCATTATTCCATTCGTTAGAGCTTTCTTCCCCGGCACTTGCGAGTTTTTCAAAAACTTTAATTTCCCATTCTGGTGCTAATTCTTTTAGTAATGAGCCTAACGTTGCACTCATAATTCCTGCACCAATTAAGATAACGTCTGTTTTTTGCTGCATGTTGCTCATGATAATCTCTCCATCCCCTATATTGGCAAAAAAGTGTAGGTGTTTTCTATGTCTAAGCCGTAAAAGAGAAACACCGCCTAGGCCCCACCTAGGTGTATACCTTTTTTGTCTCAATTATATAACCATCTCATACTCTATTATAATAATTAATAGACTAAAATATCTAGTGTTATCTGATAATTTTAAACTATTTAACGTTTTATTCGCTAAAAATCTTATTTAACAAGCTCTTTTAAGGTGATAAATAGAAAAAAATTACAGTTTGAAATTATCTCGAAAAAGCTTACGTATCCTTAAGTGACTAAATCGAGTACCTTTTTATAGGATTATTCTTTCTATAATGGTAAGATTATTCTGAAAAATAAAAAGGAGGGACTCTAATGTGTACAAAAGAACAAATTTCAAACTTATTTCGAAACTTTTCAATAAAGGAATGTAAAGGGTCAAGTGATTTATATGAATATTTATCAATGAAAATTGCTGAAGATGAGGAAGTACTTACACTATCGTCCTATGCTCAGGTAGGTCAACCAGTCCCAAACTTACTATTAGGTGCAGTACATTATTTATTGCTAGCAGGGAAAGAACATCATTTAAAAACGTATTATAGTAGTTTAGTTGAAAATGCTGATACAAATTTAGATAAAGCTTTTAATCATTTTAAAGATTTCTGTAAAGAGTACCGAGAAGAAATCATTACTTTGTTACAAACGAAACTGGTTCAAACAAATGAAGTAAGACGGTGCGCATACTTATACCCAAGTTTCTGCTACATATTTAACAAAGTGAAGAAGCCGTTAGCGTTAATTGAAATTGGGACAAGTTCTGGGTTGCAACTGTTCTGGGACCAATATAGTTATTCGTACGGGACGGATGAAATGTACGGAAATATAAATTCAAATGTGCATGTAACTTCTGAAATAAGAGGGACGAATGTGCCGCATTTTCTAAAAGAAAGCCCATCTGTCGTAGAAAGAATTGGACTGGACTTACATGTGAATGATTTACATAATGAGGAAGATTATTTATGGTTACGTGCTTTAATTTGGCCAGAACATAAAGAAAGGCTTGAGATGTTTGATCAAGCTGCATCTTTAGTGAAAAATGAATCTGTCCAATTAATAGAAGGAGACGGTGTAGAGCTATTATCATCTATTATTGAACAAATAAGTGAAGAAGCTGTTATTTGTATTTTCCATACACATGTTGCAAATCAAATACCAGAACAAGTAAAACATAAGTTAGAAAAACAAATACAAGAAATTGGAGCAAAACGTGATGTATTCCACCTGTATAACAACATGTGGGATCGTGACCTTCATATTGATTATTATATTAACGAAAACGAATATCGTGAAAAGGTTGGAGAAACAGAAGGGCACGGGAGATGGTTTAGCTGGAAGATTGGAAATGAGACGCCTATTTAGATTAATAGGGGCGCCCTCACTTGTAAAAGATGGGTCCATAGGCTCAAGCATTGACTAAATGGTTAAGGAATAAATGTATTAGTAACATACAAAAAATGCTTCGGAGAAATCCTAAGCATTTTTTGAATTACATTTAAACCCCATAATGGATCATGTACTTCTGTTCTGCTGCAGCTTGTACAATTTTTGAAGCTAACTCATTCAGCTCATCAGATTTTCTGAAGAACTTTGAGGATGTAACTGTTTCATAGAAAATTGCTAATGATTCAGGCGGGATAATTGTAATACCACAATAAGCTAAACCGTATTTCTGATTTTTGACTGTATGGAAGTAGGTTTTCATAATTGATAAATTTTGATTTAAACTACTGATAATATCATCATCAACAGATATACAATGATATTTCTCTGGTGTATAATCTTCGTAATTTTTTTGAGAAGTAAAATCGTCATTTTGTTTACGTATAATAGAAATGATTATGTAGTTCATTAGTATAGTACTTCATAAAACATCTTCGTTTCTTCTTCGTGAAGACAGTTTACTTATCGGTAAACTCATCGGGAGCCCAAGTGGCGATTTCATTCCCAGGTGCAGCGACTACAAGCCATTCCTCACATAGGACACCAGCTTGCCAACATTCATAATAATCATGAAAACCATTTAAAAAAATAATTTGTCCACTCTCTAATGTAATAATTAAATGAGGGCTTTCTAAGCCAAGTTGTATATCGGTAACTTTTTGTCTTCTTATCTTACATATTCTTTCATATTCTTCTTTCTCAGAATAAACTTCAAATTCATCTTCATTTAATGGGTAGCTTTTTTGAGGTTTATTAAATAAACACCATTTGGATTCGATATTGATATATAATTGTCCGTCATAATCAACTGAGTCGTGAAAGTTTGTGAAATGAATCTTTATAGCGCCTGGAGAAATACCAAATTGTAATCCATCAACTTGTGATCCGATGAATAGATTTTTTAACACTTTTTCAGCGTGAATTTTATCCTCTGTATTCATTATTGAATTCCTCCTTTTCATAAAAATATACCTTATATTTTTATTGTAATAAATAAATTTTCATGTAAAATGAACCTTTTGTGAAAAACGAGCGAATATAGTGTGAAGGATTATGAGAGGGGAACGGAGCTTTGGATGAATTACAATTAAAAGAATGGCTATATAAACGAAAGTATGTTATCTAAAAAAGACCTTGAGAAAGTGTTACTTTCGATTGCTGAATAGATATTTAGTAAAAGAAGCAACTAATAATTATATTATGTAAACTCTTTTTGTAAAACACCCATAAAAAAATGGATGTTTTATATTTTGATATATTAGGTGGAATATATAGTTTAAAAAAGCGGAATACTTTGCGGAAAGTTAAAGACATTTTTCGCAAAGTATTCCGCTTTTACTTCCATTAATCGGTCAAAGTTGCAACTGAAGTATGCATCTGGCCAATTTTTAATGGATAGGTCAGGAGTATTAACATAGACACCTTTTGTAAATGGAAGCATTGCTAAGCGGAAGTCTTCAACCCATCGAATACTTCCACCAGCACCTTCTGGCTGTTCCCAAGTAGCGAATATTGGCATGTTTGATAGTGCTTTTCGGTAAAAGTAAGCAGTTGCCTCATTTGGCACCTCAACAACAGCACCGCCTAATCTGTGGAAAAATACGGAGGTGGTGGAAAAGGGTAAGTTAAATCGTAATTTCTATTTGATTGCCTTCTGGATCGCCTATTACACTTTCATAATAGCCATCTCCAGTAAAACGTGGTCCATTTAATAAAGGATAACCAGCATCTTTTATCACCTTTGTTAGTTCATTCACACGTTCTTCACTACCGACAGAAAAAGCCATATGAGTATAGCCGGTTATGTTTAAATTAGGCTTATTTTCAATCCCTTTTTTACGCATAAGTTCAAGTCTTGCTCCAGATTCGAACGTAATAAAATAAGATTCAAATTGTTTCGTTTTATTATGATATAAAGAGTTTGCTTTACCATTAAAGTATTTCATATAAAAATCACGCATACATTCTAAGTCATTTACCCAAATTGCAATATGTTCAATTTTCATAGGTTTCACCAATCCTATCTGTATCAATTAGGCTTCCACTGTATTAAATTTGCATTTGCATTGCAACAATTTTGCTTCGCTATTAAAGCTAGTTGTTAATTTTTGATTATGTACGTACATACAATATGTAATTAAGTGAGTGACCATCATAGTAATTACAGAAAAGGGTGAATGAAGCATATGAATCAATTTGAGCAAATGATGTACGTTGGTGTCATCATGTCTATTGTACTATCCGTAATGATTTTAGGGTCCTTATATTATAATCCTCGACTTTCGTTAACTGATTATCCGAAAGATATTCAAAAAGTAGTTTTTCCAAAATCGATTCATGAAAAAAAGCAAACCATTTATTTTAATATTGTATATAATACTATTCTTTTCGGTACTCCTTTCGTTTCTACATATATACTACATAAGCATGAAAAGTTAATGTATATGGATGCCTATTTACACACTTTTGGTATTTTAATGATTTTCAATTTAGTAGATTTACTTATAATTGATTGGCTAATTTTTTGCTGGATTACTCCAAGGTTTGTTGTGATTCCTAGTACGGAAGGTATGAAAGGATATAAAGATTATAAGTTTCATTTAAGAGGGGCTATTGTCGCTACTCAAATTTTAGCAATCGTAAGTTTATTTTTGGCGGGAATTGCCACAACTATTTAGTGTGAAGAAGGGCATGGAGCTTTTATAAAAGATAAGGAGATTTATAATATATAGAATTAGAAATGAGAATTTGATAGTATTGGAGTAAGGAGTTTTAATAACAGTATATTAAACAATATTAATATGCTGTTGCAAATGTTTTGATATTATGTAAAATTATACAATTTTACGGAGGCATTTGATAAAATTCAAAAAAATTTAATGGAGGCTAATATGAAAAAAGTAATTGGCGCAGCAACAGCAACTGTTTTTGGATTGGGAGCGTTTACCACAACTGCTACCGCAGAAACAATCGTAACAGCAGATGTACTTAACGTACGTGAAAAACCGACTACAGAATCAAAAGTGGTCGAAAAAGTAAAGAATGGGCAAGAGTTAAAAGTCATAAATACCGAAGATGGCTGGTCAAAAATTGAGTTGAATGGTAAAGAAGTGTTTGTAAGTTCGGAGTTTACAAAAGATGTATATCATGTAACGGCGAATTTGTTAAATGTACGTACTGAAGCAAACACAGATTCAGAAATTCTTGGCAGACTAAAAAAAGATGATGTAATTGAATCAACGCATCAAGTAAAAGACGGATGGCTGCAATTTGAGTATAAAGGAAAAACTGCTTATGCAAACGTTTCTTTCCTATCAAGTACAGCACCAACTGAAAAGAAAACCGAAGAGAAAACGAAGCAAGTAGCGAAAGGACAAAAATCAGTTAAAGAAAAGAAAGAAGTAAAGACGCAGAAAGTAGCAAAAGCGAAAGAAACAACGAAAGCACAAGAAATAGTAAAGCCTAAAGAAGAGGCAAAAGTAGTAAAAGTTAAAGAAGAAGGGAAAGCGCAAGAAATAGTAAAACCTAAAGAAGAAGGGAAAGTGCAAGAAATAGTAAAACCTAAAGAAGAGGCAAAAGTCAAAGAAGAAGAAAAAGCACAAGAAATAGTAAAGCCTAAAGAAGAGGCAAAAATCAAAGAAGAAGTAAAAGTTAAAGAAGAAGAGAAAGTGCAAGAAAT
>NZ_JBQAEH010000004.1:0-561008 GCF_051915225.1 Bacillus cereus group sp. MYBK95-2
GTATTAGGCACGCCGCCAGCGTTCATCCTGAGCCAGGATCAAACTCTCCAATAAAGTTAGTTTGTCTAGCATCTAAAATAAAAATTGACGTTTCACGTTGTTTGTTTCGTTTAGTTTTCAAAGTTCAACATCGCGTTTCAGCGACTTTTATAATATATCATACTATATTATTTTGGTCAACAAGTTTTTTTGATAAGTTGTATCTCTCATTTGCTGACTCTGCCTATTATATAGGCTTTCTCTTCCCTATGCAAGTATTATTATAAAAAAATAAAGAGAGGGAAAATCCCCTCTCTTATTCTTCTGAAGAAACCTCTTCACTCGTTTCTTCCTCTTCATCTTTTTGTGCTTTTGCTACCGTCGCTACCTCTTGGTCTTCCTCTAATCGAATTAGACGAACACCTTGTGTATTACGTCCCATTTGAGAGATTTGATCAACTGGCATACGAATAATAACGCCTGCCGCTGTAATTAACATAATATCTTCTTCACCTGTAACAGACTTAACAGCTACTAATTTACCGTTCTTATCTGTAATGTTACAAGTTTTCAGACCTTTACCACCGCGACTTTGCAGACGGTATTCATCAATCGGTGTACGCTTTCCGTAACCATTTTTCGTTACAATTAGAACATTTACATCCTCTTCGACAATTTCCATACCTACAACTTGGTCTTCATCGCCCAACGTAATAGCTTTAACACCTGCAGCATTACGTCCCATAGAACGAACATCTTGTTCATTGAAACGAATTAGCATACCGTTACTTGTCCCGACAATAATATCCTTATCACCCGATGTTAAACGTACAGATATTACTTCATCCTCTTCACGAAGAGAAATTGCAATTAAACCATTTGTACGTATATTTGCAAATGATGAAAGTGGCGTTCTCTTAGAAACCCCTTGTTTTGTCGTAAAGAATAAGAACTGATCGTCACCAAATTCACGAATCGGAATAATAGCGTTAATCCACTCACCCTTATCTACCCCTAATAGGTTAATAATTGGTAGTCCTTTTGCAGTACGACTATACTCTGGAATTTCATATCCTTTCGTACGGTATACTTTACCCTTGTTTGTAAAGAATAAAATATGATCATGAGTAGACGTTGTTAATAAATGTTCAACAAAGTCATCATCATTCGTACCCATTCCTTGCACACCACGTCCCCCACGGTTCTGTGTTTTGTACGTAGAAGCTGGTAACCTCTTAATATAACCGTTATGAGTTAACGTAATCGCAATGTTTTGTTCAGGAATTAAATCTTCATCTTCAATAAATTCCATACCGCCAATTGTAATTTCTGTTCGTCTCTTATCATTGAAACGCTCTTTTACTTCTGTTAATTCTTCACGAATAATCTCAAGAACTTTTTCTTCATCTGCTAAAATCGCTTTTAATTCAGCAATTAACTTCATTAAGTCTTGATATTCTTGCTCAATTTTTTCACGTTCTAATCCAGTTAAGCGTTGCAGACGCATATCTAAAATCGCTTGCGCTTGTTTCTCACTTAAACCAAAACGTTCCATTAAGCCTTGCTTTGCAATATCTGCCGTTTTTGAACTACGAATTAACGTAATAACTTCATCAAGATGATCTAAAGCAATTCGTAATCCTTCTAAAATATGAGCACGTGCTTCTGCTTTTTCTAATTCATAAGCAGTACGTCTACGAATTACTACCTTCTGATGCTCTAAATAATGATATAGATTTTGTTTTAAATTTAGTACTTGTGGCTCCCCATTTACAAGAGACAACATATTAATACCGAAACTTGTTTGAAGCGCTGTATGTTTATATAGATTGTTTAATAGTACGTTTGCATTAGCATCACGACGTACTTCCATGACAATACGCATACCATTACGATCTGATTCATCACGTAAATCTGTAATACCTTCAATTTTCTTATCGCGAACTAATTCTGCGATTTTTTCAATTAATCGCGCCTTATTAACTTGATAAGGTAGTTCAGTTACGATAATAGATTGTTTACCGTTTGACTTCTCTTCAATTTCAACCTTAGCACGAAGCATAATGGAACCGCGACCTGTTTCATAAGCTCTTCGAATTCCACTTCTTCCTAAAATTAAACCTGCCGTCGGAAAGTCTGGACCAGGAATATATTCCATCAATTCTGCGATAGTAATATCAGGATTATGACTTAATGCCAGCACACCATCAATTACTTCGCCAAGCTGATGCGGCGGTATATTTGTTGCCATACCAACAGCAATACCTGTTGTACCGTTTACTAATAAATTAGGGAAACGCGCTGGTAGTACTATCGGTTCTCTTTCGGAACCATCATAGTTATCTTGATAATCAATTGTATTTTTTGAAATATCACGTATTAATTCCATAGAAATCTTAGACATTCTTGCCTCTGTATAACGCATTGCTGCTGCTGAATCTCCATCTACAGAACCGAAGTTACCATGCCCATCTACAAGCATATAACGTTGACTAAAATCTTGCGCCATACGTACCATTGTTTCATAAACGGCTGAATCACCATGAGGGTGATACTTACCGATTACTTCACCGACAATACGTGCTGATTTCTTATACGCTTTATCAGCTGTAATTCCTAAATCATTCATCGCATATAAAACCCTACGATGCACAGGTTTTAATCCATCACGAACATCTGGTAATGCACGAGATACGATAACACTCATTGCGTAATCTAAAAATGAGGTACGCATTTCATGACTAATATTAATTTCTCGAATTCGTGCTTGTTGTTGATTGTCTGACATCAACGAGCACCTCCTCTTACATTTCCGTTACACATACATTGATTTATATGTAGAAGACAGGAATACTTAGATTCCTGTCATTACTCATTTAAATATCAAGGTTCTTCACGTATTTTGCATTCTCTTGGATAAAGTTACGACGCGGTTCTACTTTATCACCCATTAAAATTTCAAACGTTTCGTCTGCTTCTATTGCATCTTGAAGAGAAACTTGAAGTAACGAACGTACTTCTGGATCCATTGTCGTCTCCCATAGCTGAGTTGGATTCATCTCCCCAAGACCTTTATAACGTTGAATTCCTGGTTTCGGCTGGGCTGGTAGCTCAGCTAAGATTTTTTCAAGTTCCTTATCGTTGTAAGCATATTGAATTTTTTTACCTTGTTGTATTTTAAACAATGGCGGCTGTGCAATATAGATATAACCACACTCAATTATTTGACGCATATAACGATAGAAGAACGTTAATAATAGGGTACGAATATGTGCACCATCAACATCGGCATCGGTCATAATAATAACTTTATGATAGCGTGCTTTTTCAATATCGAAGTCTCCACCAATATTTGTACCGATTGCTGTAATAATTGTACGAACTTCATCATTTGATAAAATCTTATCTAAGCGCGCCTTTTCCACATTAATAATTTTACCCTTCAGCGGTAAAATTGCTTGGAAATGACGATCGCGTCCTTGTTTTGCAGATCCACCCGCAGAGTCACCCTCTACGATGTAAATTTCACTAATTGCTGGATCTTTCGAAGAGCAATCAGCTAATTTACCAGGTAAACTTGAAACTTCTAACGCACTCTTTCGACGTGTCAATTCACGCGCTTTTTTCGCAGCTACACGTGCACGTGCAGCCATCGTACCTTTTTCTACAATTTTTCGCGCTACATTAGGATTTTCTAGTAAGAACTTTTCAAATGCCTCTGAGAATACAGACTCTGTAATTGTTCTCGCTTCACTATTCCCAAGTTTTGTCTTCGTTTGTCCTTCAAATTGTGGATTTGGATGCTTGATTGATACAATTGCTGTTAAACCTTCACGAACATCCTCACCAGTTAAATTACTGTCCGCATCTTTTAAAATGCTATTTTTACGACCATAGTCGTTGATTACACGAGTTAAAGCTGTTTTAAAACCTACCTCATGTGTACCACCTTCATACGTATGGATGTTATTCGTAAATGAGTAAATATTATTTGTGTATCCTTCGTTATATTGAAGAGAAACCTCAACCTGAATACCATCTTTTGAACCTTCTACGTACACAGGCTCTTCATGAATCGGTTGTTTTGAGCGATTTAAATGCTCAACGTATGATTTAATTCCACCTTCGTAATGGAATTCTTTCTTTTGCTTATGTTCACGTTTATCTTCAATTGTTAATTTAATATTACGATTTAAAAACGCTAATTCACGCATACGAGTTGCTAGCGTATCAAAATCGTATACTGTTGTTTCTTGGAAAATTTCCGGATCTGGTTTAAATCGAGTTATTGTTCCTGTTTGATCGGTGTCACCAATGACTTTTAAATCCGCAACCGGAATACCTCTTTCGTATTTTTGGTAATGGATTTTACCTTCACGGTGTACAAATACTTCTAATTCTGTTGATAGAGCATTTACAACCGATGCCCCAACACCATGTAAACCACCAGAAACTTTATAACCGCCACCGCCAAATTTACCACCGGCGTGGAGAACAGTCATAATAACTTCTACAGCTGGACGTCCCATTTTTTCTTGTATACCAACCGGAATACCACGCCCATTATCCGTTACACGAATACTATTATCTTCTTCGATACTAACATTAATTTCATCACAATAACCTGCAAGTGCTTCATCAATACTATTATCTACGATTTCCCAAACAAGATGGTGAAGCCCTTTTCCACTTGTAGATCCAATATACATACCAGGGCGTTTCCGAACTGCCTCTAGTCCTTCAAGCACCTGTATCTGACTTTCATCATATGCATTTTCTTGCATTTGCTTTTGTTCCATTGACACAAAGATCACCTACTTTTCCATTTAAACAGGGGTTATTCCCTATCTATTTCACAATCTACAGTGCCGTTCGTTACATGAATTGTTTTCGCTTCTTTTAATGTTTCGTGTTCAATTCCGTCGACACTCGTCGTTGTAACAAATGTTTGCACTTTTCCTTGAATTGTATTTAAAAGATGTGATTGACGATAATCATCTAATTCTGATAAAACATCATCCAACAAAAGGATTGGATATTCTTTAACCTCTGAATAAATCAATTCAATTTCAGCTAATTTTAGGGATAGTGCGGTCGTTCGTTGTTGTCCTTGCGAACCAAAGACTTGAACATTTTTACTATTAACGAAGAATTGTAAATCGTCACGATGAGGACCAATTAAAGTCGTACCACGGAAAATTTCACGTTGTTTCACAGATTGAAAACTTTCATAGTATACTTCTTTTATTTTCGACAAATCCATTGATTCTGATACATCTACACTTGGTTTATAGACAATTTCTAACTCTTCTAATCCACGGCTTATACCTCGATGAATTGGAGCTGCCCATTCCTGTAGCAAATGCAAAAATTCAAAACGTTTTTGCAGTATTTTCGCACCATGCTCAATTAGTTGAAGTGTAAATACATCCAACATCGTTTCCTCATTCTTACTATTCCCTTGCATTTTTTTCAACAAGTGATTTCGTTGCGTGAGCACCTTTTGATATTGACTTAATTCATACAAATATACAGGAGCTATTTGTCCTAATTCCATATCTAAAAAGCGTCTTCTTACTTGAGGGCTTCCTTTTACAAGATTTAAATCTTCTGGGGCAAACATGACAACGTTCATCACGCCAATATATTGACTTAACTTTTGTTGTTCAAGTTGATTTAATTTTGCCTTTTTACCTTTTTTCGAAATATTTAATTCCAAAGACAAAGAACTGTTTCTTTTTTGTAATTTCCCTTTTATTTGACCAAAATCTTCATCCCAGCGGATAAGTTCGCGATCATTAGAGGTTCTATGAGATTTCGCCATCGCTAAAACATAAATAGCTTCCATCAAATTTGTTTTCCCTTGCGCATTTTCGCCGATAATTACATTTACCTTATCTTCAAAGGAAAGCTCTAATTTTTCATAATTGCGATAGTTTTTTAATTGTATTTCTGAAATAAACAAAGGGCTCCCCCTTTATGCCTGAACTTGGAAAGTTCCGCTTCCTGGAATTTCAATAACATCATTCGCATATAGTTTGCGACCTCTTCTATTTTCAAGTTCGTTGTTCACGTACACTTCATATTCTTGTAAAAACCATTTTACAGCGCCACCTGTATCAATTACATCAGCTAACTTTAAAAATTGTCCTAGTGTAATATACTCTGTTGAAATTTTAATACGTTTCATAAAATCGCTCACTTTCTGAAAGTGTTCATTCTTTCATTGTACTAAATAAACTAGCATTAGGAAAGTAATACCCAAAAATCAAATAAGGGCCACTAGCATCTTTAAACTAGCAACCCTTATTCCTTACCTAGTAAGTACGAACCGGTAAAATTAATTGAATAATTGAATCATCATTTACTGTACGAATTAAGAACGGTCTCATCGCCCCAGTAAAGCTAACTTTAATCTCTGTACTATCCAAAGCTTTCAATGCATCCATCATATATTTTGCACTAAAAGATATTTTTAACTCTTCTCCATCTACTTTTTCGCATTGTACTTCTTCGACAACTTTTCCGATTTCTGGTGAATTCGAAGAAATCTCTAGCATTTCTTGCTCTAAAGTTGATAATTTAACAACGTTATTGCGGCCATCTCTTGCTAATAGTGAAGCGCGATCAATTGCTTGTAGGAATTCTTTTGTATTCACAAAAATATCCGTTTTACTCTCTGCCGGAATTAAACGTGTGGTATCAGGATAATTCCCTTCTAACAATCTTGAGAAGAATAATAAATGTTTTGTACGGAATAATACTTGATACTCCGTAATAACGATATCTACCATTTCTTCAGACTCATCTAAAATTTTACTTAATTCATTTAAGCTCTTACCTGGGATAACAACATTAGCTTGGAATTCATCTGCAATATTATGTCCTTCAATTTTTGCTTTTCGAAGTGCCAGCCTATGACTATCTGTTGCAATACAAGTTAACTCGCTGTTATATACCTTCCAGTTTACACCTGTCAAGATTGGTCTTGTTTCAGAAGTAGAAACTGCAAATACAGTTTGTCTGATCATATGTTTAAGTAAATCTGTTGGTATCTTAAATACATGATGTTCTTCAATCTGTGGCAATAACGGATATTCTGCAGAATCTAAACCATTTAAGTTAAACTCTGATTTTCCAGATTTTATTTTTGTCATAAAATGATTTTCTACAGAAATTTCGACAGTGTCTTTAGGTAGTTTTTTTACAATCTCACTAAAATATTTTGCCTGTAAAACAATGCTTCCTGATTGAGCTATTTCTACGATTTCTTTTCCATCTTCTTCGACTGGAATAAACGATTCAATCGAAATATCAGCATCGCTTCCTGTTAATGTAACTCCTTCTTCAGTTGCTACAACTTTAATTCCCGTAAGAATTGGGATTGTTGTACGAGAAGAAACTGCCTTCATTACATCTTGTACACCTCTTACAAGATAGTCTTTTTGTATTGTAAAACGCATAAAGAAAAACCTCCGGTAAGTATAAGATTTTATTTAATTAATAAAGATAAAAAATAGTAGTAATAGTAATAGGGCTTGTGGATATGTGGATAACCCCGCTAAGGGATGTAAAAACAGTCTATCTACATGTGGATAGACTGTGCGTAAAACAAGGTAAGTTATTCACACTATTCAGCTACTACTTTAAAATACCATTAATTTCTTCAACTTGCTTTTGTAATTGCGTATCGGTTTTTAGTAGTTTAGAGATTTTTTCATGGGCATGGATAACTGTTGTATGATCACGTCCACCAAATTCTTCACCTATTTTTGGTAAAGAGGAATCTGTAAGCTCGCGCGATAAATACATTGCAATTTGGCGAGGAAACGCAACTGATTTTGTACGTTTTTTCGCTTTAAAATCTTCTAATTTCACTTGATAAACGTCCCCGACAGCTTTTTGAATATCATAAATAGAGATAATTTTCGGCTTAGAATTTGGAATAATATCTTTAAGTGCTTCAGCTGCTAAATCAGCATTAATATCTTTATTAATTAAAGATGAATAAGCTACAACTCGGATAAGTGCACCTTCTAATTCACGAATATTTGAATCAATTTGATTTGCGATATAAAGCATAACTTCATTTGGTATATCAAGCCCTTCAGCTTTTGCTTTTTTGCGTAAAATCGCAATTCGTGTCTCTAAATCTGGCGGCGTAATGTCTGTAATAAGTCCCCATTCAAAGCGGGAACGAAGACGATCTTCTAAAGTTGGAATTTCTTTTGGTGGTCGGTCACTAGAAATTACAATTTGTTTACTTTCTTCGTGTAATGCATTAAATGTATGGAAAAACTCTTCTTGAGTCTGTTCTTTTCCAGCAAGAAATTGAATATCATCTATCAATAAAACATCTACGTTACGATATTTATTACGAAAATCAACAGCTTTATTATCACGAATAGAGTTAATAAATTCATTTGTAAATTTTTCTGATGATAAATATACAACTTTTGCATTTGGATTATGTTCAATTACATAATGACCAATTGCGTGCATTAAATGTGTCTTTCCAAGTCCAACTCCCCCGTAAATAAAGAGTGGATTATACGCTTTAGCTGGCGCCTCAGCTACAGCTAATGAAGCTGCATGGGCAAAACGGTTACCAGAGCCAATAACAAATGTATCGAATGTATATTTTGGATTTAACATGCTCTGTGGTAAATGAGCTGAATCATCTTGTGCTGGATTCGGCTTAACTGGAGGCAGATCAATGTCCTCTTCAGCTTGACTTTGGGGAATAATAAAGCGAATTGCTAATTTTGCCCCTGTTAAATCGTATAGTGTTTCTGAAATTAGTTCGGAGTAATGAGATTCTAGCCAGTCACGAGCAAATTCATTCGGAGCTGTAATCGTTAATACGTCTTTCTTCAAGTTATGAGCCGTTGTGGATTTTAACCATGTCTCATAACTAGGCTTGCTTACCTTTTTTTCTAATTCTTTTAAGGCACTATTCCATAAATCAGAGATATTTTCCAAAGGTGTCCCTCCTTTACTAAGTTGGTAAAAGAATAAGGTTGCGCAACAAATGTACAACCTAATAAATATAAAATGTATATTTATACGAAACGTATTTTAAAACCTAAAAACGTCGTTTGTATATGAGATAGGGTTTTCGACAAAAAAAGCAAATGTGGACAACTATTTACCCACATGTGATTAAAACTGTCCACATGTTATACACAAATTGTGGATAAGATAAAGATGTGGAAAACTTATTCAAAGTGAAAACACAACTATAATATCAAAAAAAAGTGGCTATAGCAATGAATTTAAGAAAGTTATCCACAAAATCAATACCTTGTGGAATAAACTTGTCCACAACACGATATACTGTGTAAAAGTGCGAAAAAAGTTTGTGGATATAAAAAGCGCGAAAAAATATTTATCCACAAGGAAATATAGGTGCTGTGAAAAAGTATGTGAATAGGTTCAAAATGAATATTTGATGAAAATTTCTAGAACCATTGACATTTTCCTAGTTAATTAACTATAATTTATAGGACTGTCTTTAACAGATATTCCTCAGGGAGGTGTCATATAATGAAAAGAACTTACCAACCAAATAAACGTAAGCGCAGCAAAGTACATGGTTTCCGCAGCCGTATGAGCACAGCGAACGGACGTAAAGTGCTAGCAGCTCGTCGTCGTAAAGGAAGAAAAGTATTATCTGCGTAGACCACTGATCGTTCAGTGGTCTTTTTTTCTAATAATAGTGAATTTCCGCTGATGAAATACAGGAGTGTCAATTGATATGAAGAAAAAACATCGTATAAAGAAGAATGATGAATTCCAGGCGGTTTTTCAAAAAGGAAAATCAAATGCAAATCGTCAGTTTGTTGTATACCAATTAGATAAAGAAGAACAGCCAAACTTTCGCATCGGCCTTTCTGTTAGCAAGAAAATAGGAAATGCAGTAGTTCGTAATCGAATTAAGCGCATGGTCCGTCAGGCTATTACAGAGTTAAAAGATGAGATAGCTTCTGGAAAAGATTTTGTTATAATAGCAAGGAAGCCTTGTGCAGAGATGACATATGAAGAAGTAAAGAAAAGCTTAATTCATGTCTTTAAACGCTCTGGTATGAAAAGAATAAAAAAGTAGCGTAAGGAAATGAATTACACTATATACATACCGATACAAGGAGGAGTAGGCTTTGAAAAAGAAATTAGGTTTACTAGCCATGCTTATTGCATTAATGGCGATTACTGCTGGCTGTAGTGAAGTAAATCAGCCAATTACACCAAAAAGCACTGGAATTTGGAATGAATACTTCGTATACCCGCTTTCTCAGTTAATCACGTATTTTGCAAACTTATTTAACAGTAATTATGGTTTAGCAATTGTTGTTACGACTCTTATCATTCGTTTTGCGTTATTACCATTAATGATTAAACAAACGAAGAGTACGAAAGCGATGCAAGCGTTACAACCGGAAATGGTGAAGTTAAAAGAGAAATATAGCTCTAAAGATCAAGCGACACAGCAAAAACTGCAGCAAGAAATGATGCAGTTATACCAAAAAAATGGTGTAAATCCATTAGCTGGTTGTTTACCAATCTTTATTCAAATGCCAATTCTGTTCGCTTTTTATCATGCAATTATGAGAACAGCTGAAATTAAACAACATAGTTTCTTATGGTTCGATTTAGGACATGCAGACCCGTTCTATATCTTACCAGTCGTTGCAGCAATTACGACATTTATTCAGCAAAAGCTTGCAATGGCAGGAACAGCTGGTCAAAATCCACAAATGGCAATGATGCTTTGGCTTATGCCGATTATGATTTTAATCTTTGCAATTAACTTCCCAGCTGCATTATCACTTTACTGGGTTGTTGGTAATATCTTTGGTATTGCTCAAATGTACTTTATTAAAGGGCCAGAGATTAAGGCTAGTAAGGCTGGTAAAGCTGGAGGCTCAAGCAAGTGAGTGTAATTACTGCTAAAGGACAAACAGTCGAGCTGGCAGTAGAGGATGCTTTAAGGCAATTAAATACATCAAAAGATCGAGTAGATATAAATATTGTCGATGAGGGTAAAAGGGGATTCTTAGGTTTATTTGGGAATCGCCCTGCAGTAGTAGAAGTTGTATTGAAGAAAGATCCAATTCAAGAATGTGAAGAATATTTAAGAAATGTTATTCACGATATGGGTGTGGAAGTCGAGATTAGTAAAATTGTAAAAGGACGCGAAATCGAATTCACAATTTCTGGTGATAATGTAGGTGTTTTAATTGGAAAAAGAGGTAATACATTGAACTCTTTACAGTATTTAACAAAACTTGTCGCGAATCGTAACACGAAGCAGTATATCGGTATTACACTAGATGCTGAAAATTATCGTAGTAAAAGAAAAAGTACGTTAGAATCACTTTCTTATCGATTAGCGAAACAAGTATTTAATACGAAAAAAAGAGTTATTTTAGAACCGATGCCATCTTTTGAACGAAAAATTATTCATCAGGCATTATCAAATCATCAAGGTATCAATACAACTTCTGAAGGAAATGAACCACATCGGCATGTTGTAATATCTCCTAAATGACCGGTTGCTCAAATGAGTGCCGGTTTTTTTGAGCGGAAAATAGATGTGGATAACTAAAAAACACTAAACTTATCCACTGTGAATAAGTTTAGTGTTTTTTACATGGGGATATAATAAAATGAGTTATTCTTCTTTTGTAGATAGGTTCGTTATGGTATCCTAATAATTTAGTGAAAGAAATAATCATGTTGAAATAGAGATAAATAAGCAAGTGAGGTGAAAGGACATGGAATTTGATACAATTGCTGCGATTTCCACAGCGCTTGGAGAGGGTGCAATTGCCATTGTTCGAGTAAGTGGGGATGATGCGGTTGAGAAAGTTGATCGTATTTTTAAGGGGAAGGATTTAACAGAGGTTCCTTCTCACACTATTCATTATGGTCATATTGTTGATTTAGATACAAATCAAGTTATTGAAGAAGTTATGGTGTCTATTATGCGCGCACCAAGGACTTTTACACGTGAAAATATAGTGGAAATTAACTGTCACGGTGGACTTGTTTCAGTAAATAAAGTATTGCAACTTATTCTAGCACAAGGAGTACGATTGGCAGAACCGGGCGAATTTACAAAACGTGCTTTTTTAAATGGACGTATCGACTTATCACAAGCAGAAGCTGTTATGGATTTGATTCGAGCAAAAACAGATCGTGCGATGAATGTAGCAATTAATCAAATGGAAGGGCGATTATCTAAATTAATTGGTCTTTTGCGTCAAGAAATATTAGAAACATTAGCTCATGTTGAGGTAAATATAGATTATCCAGAATACGATGATGTAGAAGAGATGACACATAATATTTTAATTGAGAAAGCGACGCATGTTCGTTCGGAAATCGAAAAAATATTAGAAACATCAAAACAGGGGAAAATTTTACGTGAAGGTATTGCTACAGCAATTATCGGTAGACCTAACGTTGGGAAATCATCGTTATTAAATAGTCTTGTTCAGGAGAAAAAGGCAATTGTAACTGATATTGCAGGAACAACTCGTGATGTTATTGAAGAGTACGTTAACGTGCGTGGTGTACCTCTTAAACTTATAGATACAGCCGGTATTCGGGAGACAGAAGATGTTGTTGAACGAATTGGTGTGGAACGTTCAAAAGAAATGATGAGCCAAGCGGATTTAGTATTAGTTGTTGTCAACTATAGCGAGGCTTTAACAAATGAGGATGAAGATCTATTCCGTGCGGTACAAGGAAAAGACTTTATTGTTATTGTGAATAAGACTGATTTACCGCAAGCGATTGATATGGAACGTGTTACAGAGTTAGCCGCGGGAAATCGTGTTATTACAACATCCTTAATTGAGGAACAAGGAATAGATGAACTCGAAAAGGCAATAGCTGATTTATTCTTTGAAGGAACAATCGATTCTGCAGATATGACATATGTTTCTAATGCGAGACATATTGGATTATTAACACAAGCAGGAAAAACAATCGGTGATGCAGTTGAGGCGATTGAAAATGGTGTACCAATTGATATGGTACAAATTGATTTAACAAGAACGTGGGAAATACTTGGTGAAATTACTGGGGACACAGTGCATGAAAGCTTAATTGACCAGTTGTTCTCTCAATTTTGTTTAGGAAAATAATATAGTGAAGTTGTAGAAAGATAGAGATTATTAGGAGGAATAAACAATGGGATACAATGCCGGTTCATACGATGTCATAGTAATCGGTGCAGGTCATGCAGGATGTGAAGCTGGTCTTGCGGCAGCACGAATGGGCTCAAAAACATTAATGTTAACAATTAACTTGGATATGGTAGCATTCATGCCATGTAACCCTTCTGTTGGTGGACCAGCAAAAGGGATTGTTGTTCGTGAAATTGATGCATTAGGCGGAGAAATGGGACGTAATATTGATAAAACTCATATTCAAATGCGTATGCTAAATACAGGTAAGGGACCAGCCGTACGTGCACTTCGAGCGCAAGCTGATAAATTCGCTTACCAACATGAATTAAAGAAAACAATTGAAGAAACACCAAACTTAACGTTGTTCCAAGGAATGGTAGAGCGTTTAATCGTTGAAGAAGGTGTATGTAAAGGGGTAGTTACACAAGCTGGTGCAGAATATACAGCAAAAACCGTTGTAATTACAACTGGAACATTTTTACGCGGCGAGATTATCATGGGCGACTTAAAATATTCAAGCGGTCCAAATAATCAGCAACCGTCTATTACATTATCTGAGCATTTAGAGGAACTTGGATTTGATCTTGTTAGATTTAAAACAGGGACACCTCCGCGTGTAAACAGTAATACAATTGACTACAGTAAAACAGAAATTCAACCAGGTGATGATAAGCCACGTGCGTTCTCTTTTGAAACAACGAAATTTATTATGGATCAAATTCCATGTTGGTTGACATATACAAGTACAGAAACACACCGTTTAATAGATGAAAATTTACATCGTTCAGCTATGTATTCTGGTATGATTAAAGGAACAGGCCCTAGATACTGTCCTTCTATTGAAGACAAAGTAGTAAGATTTAATGATAAACCACGCCATCAAATTTTCTTAGAGCCAGAAGGGCGTAATACACAAGAAGTATATGTACAAGGTTTATCCACAAGCTTACCAGAAGATGTACAACGTGACATGCTTAGAACAATTCCAGGCCTAGAAAATGTTGAAATGATGCGTACAGGTTATGCAATTGAATATGATGCAATTGTGCCAACACAACTATGGCCAACACTTGAAACGAAAAAGATTAAAAATTTATATACAGCAGGACAAATTAATGGAACTTCTGGTTACGAAGAGGCGGCAGGACAAGGGCTTATGGCTGGAATTAATGCAGCATGCCGTTCTTTAGGTAAAAAAGAAGTTGTTTTAGGTCGCGAGGATGCTTATATTGGCGTCTTAATTGATGATCTTGTAACGAAAGGTACAAATGAACCATATCGTTTATTAACGTCTCGTGCAGAATACCGTCTATTATTACGCCACGATAATGCTGATCTTCGTTTAACTGAAGTTGGTCGTGAAATTGGATTAATTAAAGAAGAGCGCTATGAGCGATTTACAAATAAAAAATTACAAATTGAACAGGAAAAGGAACGTTTAAGCAGCATTATTATTAAACCACGTCCTGAAGTTCAAGAATTAATTCGCAATATTGGCGGAAGTGAATTGAAAGATGGAATACGTGCAAGTGACTTATTACGTCGTCCAGAGATGACATATGAGCATATTCATCTTTTAGTACCAAGTGAAGTAGAATTAAGTGATGAAGTTAAAGAACAAGTTGAAATTCAGATTAAGTATGAAGGGTATATTGAAAAATCTTTACAGCAAGTAGAGCGTATGAAGAAAATGGAGAGTAAAAAAATCCCTGTAGATATTGATTATGATGCGATTTCTAGCCTTGCTTCAGAAGCTAGACAGAAATTGAAAGATGTTCGTCCACTTTCAATGGGGCAGGCTTCACGTATTTCTGGCGTAAATCCAGCGGATATTTCCATTTTACTTGTGTATATAGAACAAGGAAAAATTGCACGCGTATCGAACCAATAAATAGTAAGGAGATATTGCTAGATGAACATAGAACAATTTCAATCTATGCTAGAAGAGAAGGGAATCACCCTCTCTTCTAGACAGTTAGAGCAGTTCAAAATCTACTTTGAAACATTAGTAGAGTGGAATGAAAAAATGAACTTAACGGCTATTACAGAAAAAGAAGAAGTATATTTAAAACACTTTTTTGATTCCATTACAGCTGCTTTTTATTATGATTTTTCAAAACCATTCTCAATTTGTGATGTTGGTGCAGGGGCTGGATTCCCAAGTATTCCTTTAAAAATCTGTTTCCCGCACTTAAAAGTAACAATTGTAGATTCATTGCAAAAACGTATTAATTTCTTAAATCACTTAGCCCAAAAGTTAGAATTAAGTGATGTTGCATTTTGTCACGATCGTGCAGAAACATTTGGGAAAAAAGAAGGTGTACGTGAATCATACGATATTGTAATGGCACGTGCAGTTGCGCGTCTTTCTGTATTAAGTGAGCTATGTTTACCACTTGTAAAAGTTGGAGGAACATTCATTGCAATGAAAGGTGCAGCAGCAAACGAAGAAATTGAAAATGGCAAGTATGCTTTAGAGGTGCTAGGCGGAGAGTTGAAAGAGATGTCTACTTTCCAATTACCATTTGAAGAGAGTGAACGTAATATTTTATTAATCGAGAAAAAGCGCAAGACACCAAAGAAATATCCACGCAAACCGGGAACACCCAATAAATTACCTATTGAAAAATAAATCTTATTAGACGTAAGATTAAATTATATAAATGAAAACGTAAATGTTTCATAGGAAACATTTTATGGAGAATAGTCAATAGGCCTAAAAGGTGGTGGAATATGTATGAAAAATACGTTTTCTCGTTTATTTGGCTTTGGAGATAAAGAGAGCGAATTCGAATTACAAGACGAAAGCCATGAAGAGATAGATAAAAAGGTATATGAAGAAATACAAGAAATTCCGATAGTAAATATTACCCCTAACCGTTATCAACCAAGAACAGTTTTTGATGATGCGCGTATTGATGAGCTAGCATTAACAATTCGTACACATGGACTTATTCAACCGATTGTTGTAAGGCAATATGAGGATGATAAGTACGAGATTATTGCTGGAGAAAGACGTTTTCGCGCGGCAACAAAGTTAGGTTGGGAAAAGGTTCCTGCAATTATAAAGAATTTAAATGATACAGAGACAGCTTCTGTAGCTTTAATTGAAAACTTGCAACGTGAGGAACTAACGGCAATCGAGGAAGCTGTGGCATATCAAAAGCTGATTGAGTTACATAATTTAACACAAGAAGCATTGGCACAACGACTTGGAAAAGGACAATCTACAATCGCAAATAAGTTGCGCTTGTTAAAGTTGCCTGAAGAAATAAAAAGTGCATTATTAGAAAAAAGCATTACAGAACGTCATGCCCGCGCTCTCATTCCTTTAAAAAATGAGGAATTACAACTGAAGGTTTTACAGGAAATTGTTGAGAAACAACTAAATGTAAAGCAAACAGAAGAACGAATTGCGAAGTTACTAGAGGAAGCGAAACCGAAGCGTAAGGCAAAGCAAAAAGCAGTAAGTCGAGATACGAGGATTGCTATGAATACAATTAGACAATCTTTACAAATGGTTACTGAAAGTGGTTTGAATGTTAATTCTGAGGAAGAAGAATTTGATGAGTACTATCAAATTACAATTAAAATTCCAAAGAAAAAATAATAATGACGTGCTAGAGACCTTATCCTATTGGAGAGGTCTCTTTTACTATATTTTCTTGTTAAATGAAGAAGGAGTTTAGAAATAAATTTTGAAGTTTAATAAAGGACGTAAAAGAAAAAGTTTTATTTCATGTTACAATAAACGTAATTGTTACTAGAATAAGATAGAAAGGTTGAAAGTAGGTGACATCATGGGAAAAATCATTGCTATTGCTAATCAAAAAGGCGGTGTTGGAAAAACAACAACATCTGTTAATTTAGGGGCTGGATTGGCGCAAGTAGGTAAAAAAGTCCTTCTTGTAGATATTGATGCTCAAGGAAATGCAACGACTGGTGTGGGAATTGAAAAATCTGAATTAGATCAATGTATTTACAACGTTCTTGTGGAAGATGCAGATGTTCAAGGGGTTATACAGAAAACCGCAACTGAAAACTTAGATGTTCTACCCGCTACAATTCAATTGGCTGGTGCTGAAATTGAATTGGTACCGACTATTTCCCGGGAAGTACGTTTGCAAAGAGCATTACAGCCAGTTCGTGATGAATATGACTATATTATTATCGACTGTCCCCCATCTTTAGGGTTATTAACGATTAATGCATTAACAGCAGCAGATTCTGTTATTATTCCTGTACAGTGTGAATATTACGCACTAGAAGGGTTAAGTCAGCTATTAAATACAGTTCGACTTGTACAAAAACATTTAAATAAAAATTTAGCAATTCAAGGTGTATTGTTAACAATGTTGGATGCCCGTACAAATTTAGGGATTCAAGTTATAGATGAAGTGAAAAAGTATTTTAGGGATAAAGTATATCGCTCGATTATTCCGCGTAATGTACGCTTGAGCGAGGCTCCAAGTCATGGGAAACCTATTATGCAGTATGACGCTAAATCAAGAGGAGCAGAAGTGTATATAGATTTAGCAGAGGAAGTGATTGCAGGTGGCTAAAGGATTAGGAAGAGGAATTAATGTGTTTTTTCCTGATTTAGATGTGAAAGAAGAGGAAACAATTCAGGAGATTCTTGTAACTGAATTAAGGCCGAATCCATATCAACCGCGTAAACACTTTAATAAAGAGGCGATTCAGGAATTAGCAATTTCGATTAAGGAACACGGTATTCTACAACCATTAATTGCTAGGAAGAGTATTAAAGGATATGAAATTGTTGCAGGTGAAAGACGATTTCGTGCTGCAAAAGAGGCTGGTTTAGAAAAAGTACCTGCGGTTGTAAGACAATTAACTGAACAGCAAATGATGGAATTTGCTTTGTTAGAAAACTTACAACGAGAAGATTTAAATCCTATGGAAGAGGCAATGGCATACCAGATGTTAATGAATGAGCTAAATGTAACGCAAGAACAATTAGCGAAACGTCTTGGTAAAAGCAGACCTTACATTGCAAATTATACTCGGTTATTAAGCCTACCTTCTTTCGTACAAGATATGATTGCAAATGGTCAACTTTCAATGGCTCATGGGAGAACTTTACTTACGATAAAAGATGAAGAACAATTGAAGTCCTTATTGAAACGCATTGAAAAAGAAGGATTAAATGTTCGTCAATTAGAGAAAATCGTCCAAGAGATTAATCAACACGTTTCACGTGAAACAAAAAAAGTGAAAAAAGAGCGAAATATATTTTTCGTAGAACGTGAAACGTTCTTAAGAGAAAAGTTTGGCACAGATGTGAAAATTAAAGAGACGAAAAAAGAAAAAGGTAAAATCGAAATTGAATTTTTTAATAAAGAAGATTTAAATCGTATTTTAGAACTATTAGCACAGAAAAATTAAAAAGCAAACCATCTTATTATTTATAGATGGTTTGCTTTTTTTAATGCGGATAATTTTTGATCCGTCTCTTTTATACTTTTTGCGATTACATCAGCCATTTTCATGACTAAACTTAATCTTGTATTTTGAAGAACGAAAAACTCCATAAACCCATTTAGATTGACGATACCGTGTATGTGCAAATCACCAACTGCAGGTAATTTCTTATTCATAGCAGCTCCAGGTTTACTAGGTCCCTTTCCAGTAGTGATTGATCCGATATTTTGGGACTTTCCTAAACATGCATCAACAGCAATTATAAATGCAGTAGGATATTCTTTCTGTATATTCTGAATTTTCTCTTCTAAATTTAGCGCATGTACTGGCTCATCTAGTGTACCGAATACTTGGAGGTTTTGGATGTCTATTTGTTCAAGTTTTGTACCAACTAATGGGCCGAGTGCGTCACCTGTAGAGCGATCTGTGCCGATACAAACGAGAATGAGTGGTATATTAGTTTTAATAGGAATATGGGTAAGTAAGAAATTACTGATTATTTCAGAGGCTTCTAGATCTTGGTGCATAACGTTTTGAGTTTCTTTCTCAAAAAATGGTAAGCGAAAACTTCCAATATTCATGAAGCACCCATCCTTTTAATAAATTTTCAATATATGTTATATGGTGAGGAAAATGGAAAGTTATAAGTGCGTAATTTTTGCAAAATGTGAATGAAAACGGAAATAATAGTACTAGTATATATATATTCGTTCCATTTTATACCTGGATGTCGGGGATAAAATAGGATTAAAATCATAAAATTTTTTCAGCAATTAGGGGACTTCTGATACAATAATAAGGGTAACTAAAAAGAAATTTTAGCTAGAGAGGTAGAGGTACATGGATTTATTAGCGAAGTGGTTTAATTCTATGAAACAGTATTTATTAGATGCTGATCGTTGGGCTCATATTGGAGTTGCGACATTAAAAATATGTATTATTTTAACAATTGGTGCAGTTGTTGTGCGAATTGCAAGGGCGGTTGTACGAAATGCGTTTCGTATGGGGAGTCGTTCTCCAATTCAAATTTCAGAACGTCGTACAGTTACAGTAGCGAAATTACTTGAAAATATTGTAGCGTACGTTGTTATGTTCATTATGCTAATTGCGATTTTAGGTGTATTTGATATTAATGCATCAGGTTTATTAGCGGGTGCTGGGGTAATTGGTTTAGCAGTCGGATTTGGTGCTCAAAGTTTAGTGAAAGACGTTATTACAGGTTTATTTATTTTGTTAGAAGATCAGTTTTCAGTTGGCGATTATGTTAAAATCGGTCAATTTGAAGGAGTCGTTTTAGAAATTGGACTTCGTACAACGAAAGTAAAGAGTTGGACAGGTGAAATTCATACTTTACCAAATGGAAGTATTATTCAAGTTACTAACTACTCAGTTAGTAATAGTGTAGCGTTTGTTGATGTATCTATTTCATATGAGGCTGATATTGCGAAAGCAGAGCAAGTTATTGAAGATTTATTAGTAGAATTACCTTCAAAGTACGAAAAAATGGTAACAACGCCTCAATTATTAGGTGTGCAAACATTAGCTGCATCAGAAGTTATATTACGTGTTATTGCTGAAGTAGAACCGATGCAACATGCAGTTATTGCAAGGGCACTTCGTAAAGAGATTAAAAATCGTCTTGATTTACATGGAATTGAAATTCCATATCCACGTATGGTTTTATATAATCGTGAAGAATTAGTTAGTGGAAAAGCAATTTAGTATGGAGAGGAGTTTGGAGAATGGAGCAAAAGGAATATAACTTGTATGATGTTGTGGAAATGAAGAAAGCCCATCCATGTGGCGAGAATCGTTGGAAAATTATTCGTATGGGAATGGATATCCGCATTAAGTGCGAGGGGTGTGACCATTCAGTAATGATTCCTCGAAGAGAGTTTGATCGTAAGGTGAAAAAAATACTTGTGAAGCACGAAGAATAGAGGAAGAGTAACAGTTACAGTAGGTAACTGTTACTTTTTTTCGTTTGGCGGAAACTTGTCATTTTTTTCGTTACTATCTATAATGATGAAAGATTGAGACATAGGAGTGAAAAATATGGGATTAACGGCTGGGATTGTTGGATTACCTAACGTAGGGAAGTCCACTTTATTTAATGCAATTACACAAGCAGGAGCAGAATCTGCGAACTATCCATTCTGTACAATTGATCCAAACGTAGGGATTGTAGAAGTACCAGATGAGCGTTTAAATAAATTAACGGAATTAGTAGAACCGAAAAAGACTGTTCCGACTGTATTCGAGTTTACTGATATTGCAGGTATCGTAAAAGGTGCTAGTAAAGGTGAAGGTTTAGGAAATAAATTCTTATCTCACATTCGTCAAGTAGATGCAATTTGCCAAGTTGTTCGTTGTTTTGAAGACGAAAATATTACGCACGTTTCAGGGAAAGTAGATCCAATTGATGATATTGAAACAATCAATTTAGAGCTAATTTTAGCGGACTTAGAGTCTGTTGATAAGCGTATCGAGCGTGTTGCGAAATTAGCAAGACAAAAAGATAAAGAAGCGGTATATGAGCATGAAATTTTAGTTCGTTTAAAAGAAGCTTTTGAAGAGGGAAAACCAGCTCGTACTGTTGAATTTACAGAAGAGCAGATGAAGATTGTTAAAGGCCTTCATTTACTTACAACAAAAGAAATGTTATACGTAGCGAATGTAAGTGAAGACGATATTATCGATCCTTCGGAAAATAAATACGTACAAATGGTAAAAGAATTTGCAGCAAATGAAAATTCTCAAGTAATCGTTGTATGTGCAAAAATCGAATCAGAAATCGCTGAATTAGACGAAGAAGAGAAAAAAGTATTCCTTGAAGAATTAGGAATTGAAGAGTCTGGTTTAGATCAATTAATTCGTGCAGCATATGACCTATTAGGACTTGCTACGTACTTTACAGCTGGCGTTCAAGAAGTACGTGCTTGGACATTTAAACAAGGAATGAAGGCACCACAATGTGCTGGTGTTATTCATACAGACTTTGAGCGTGGATTTATTCGTGCAGAAACAGTTTCTTACGATGATTTAATGACAAACGGTTCTATGACAGCTGCAAAAGAAGCTGGAAAAGTACGTTTAGAAGGAAAAGAATATATCGTAAAAGACGGAGATGTTATGCACTTCCGTTTTAACGTTTAATTTAATATTTCCTAGGAAAAATAAAGATATGAACTTGGCAAATATATTATATGTTTGCCAAGTTTTTTATGTATTGGTGAGTTGATTCATATAACTTACTATGATATAATCTAAACTCGTGAGTAATTACTATAAATTAATTGCTCCTTGCCCATTACGGGCCGTTTAGACCAAAAGGAGGTGAAAGTGTAATGAGAAAGTACGAAATTATGTACATCATTCGTCCTGGCGTTGAAGAAGAAGCTCAAAAAGCTTTAGTTGAACGTTTTGCAGGTGTTTTAACAAACAATGGTGCAGAAATCATTAACACGAAAGAGTGGGGTAAGCGTCGTTTAGCTTACGAAATCAACGACTTACGTGAAGGTTTCTACATGATCTTAAACGTGAAATCTAACGCAGAAGCGATTAACGAATTCGACCGTTTAGCTAAGATCAACGAAGACATCCTTCGTCATATCGTTGTTAAAGAAGAAGAAAAATAATTGATATATAAGGGAGAGTGGTTCGATTGATGAATCGTGTTATCCTCGTTGGTCGTTTAACTAAGGACCCTGACTTACGTTACACGCCCAATGGTGTCGCAGTAGCTACTTTTACGTTAGCTGTGAATCGCGCATTTGCCAATCAGCAAGGTGAGCGTGAAGCTGACTTTATTAATTGTGTAATATGGCGTAAACAAGCAGAAAACGTAGCAAATTATTTGAAAAAAGGTAGCTTAGCAGGCGTAGATGGACGTCTTCAAACTCGTAATTACGAGGGACAAGATGGTAAACGTGTATACGTAACAGAAGTTCTTGCGGAAAGCGTGCAATTTTTAGAGCCGCGTAATGGCGGTGGGGAGCAACGTGGTTCATTTAATCAGCAACCATCAGGAGCTGGTTTCGGTAACCAAGGCTCTAACCCATTTGGTCAATCTAGTAATTCAGGTAACCAAGGTAACTCTGGATTTACGAAGAATGACGATCCATTTTCAAATGTAGGTCAACCGATCGACATTTCCGACGACGATTTACCGTTCTAATACAGTAAATTTGTTAGTTTTAACAAAGAATGGAGGGAAATAGACATGGCAGGACGCAAAGGTGGACGTGCGAAACGTCGTAAGGTGTGTTTCTTCACAGCTAACGGCATCACTCGCATTGACTATAAAGATGTTGATTTATTAAAACGTTTCGTTTCTGAGCGTGGTAAAATTTTACCTCGTCGTGTAACAGGAACAAGCGCAAAATACCAACGCAAACTTACAGTTGCAATTAAACGTGCTCGTCAAATGGCACTTTTACCATATGTTGGTGAATAATAGCGTATGAAATGCACAGTAGAGTCGGACTCTACTGTGCATTTTGCTATGCTTTTCTTTTTGAAAGAGAGGTTAAAATGTGAAACAAACAAAGTTTATTACAGAAGGTGCAGCATTATTAGCTATATATGCAATTGTATTGCTTATATCTATGTATGTTCCGATTTTGGGTACAGTTGTAACTTTTGCGTTGCCGTTACCATTTATACTATTAATGATAAGACATAAACTATCTAATGTGCTCGTGGTTTTTGTAGCAGCACTTTTTGTTACTATTATTGTGAGTCAACCGCTGAATTTAGTGAAGACAATTATGTTTGGATTGATAGGGATTGTTTTAGGATATATGTATAAAACAAGAAAAAAGCCAGTTGAAATCTTAATAGCGGGGACGCTTGCATACTTAATTGGTTTTGTACTTATTTATGTTGCGAGTATAAAGTTTTTCAACATAGATATAATGAAGCAAATGCAAAGTATGTTTAGTGAAAGTATGGCGAAAAGCGAAAAGATAGTAAGTGCTACAGGTATGCCGATTAGTAAGGAACAAAAAGAGCTACTTGCACAAATGAATGATATATTACAATCGTTACTTCCAAGTATACTTGTGCTAGTTTCAGTATGTTTTTCTTGGATTACAGTGATAATATCAGGTAGTGTTTTGAAAAAGTTAAAACATGAAGTTATATCTTGGCCTAAATTTAAAGATATACAATTACCAAAGAGTATCATTTGGTATTACGTTATATTTATTTTGTTAGCAACTTTTATAAAAGTAGAACCAACATCATATTTACATATGGTATTTTCTAACCTAAATGTCATATTTGCACTATTGCTTGTACTGCAAGGTCTGACATTTATCGCCTTTTTAGCGTATAGAAAAGGTTTTACTAAAGGGGTTCCTATTATTAGTTTTATTGCATGCATGTTTATTCCGATGCTGTTTCCTCTTGTGACAATCTTAGGTATAATTGACTTAGGGATTTCATTGCGTTCTAAAATAGGGGGATAAAATAATATTCCTTATACTATTTTAATCTGTTTAACTAACTGGAAGGTAAGTTAGTTTTACTTTATAGGAGTTGTATACATGCCTGAATTTGATAAGAAACAGTGGTTTTTATATCCTGTTTATGTATTGGCATTTTTTGTGTTTGTGCTCATTTCAATTCTCTGTTATTTTCATTTAATTATGGGTATAGCTGCTTTTGTCATTTTTTGTATCGTATTCTTTATCGTTATACGATTTGAACTTAATTTTCAAAGGAATTTCGAAAAGCATACGACAGATATGATTACAAGAGTAAAGAAAGTAAGTAATGAAGCATTTAACCAAATGCCGATTGGTATTTTGTTATACAATAAGGATTATGGGATTGATTGGGCAAATCCTTATTTATCTTCATGTCTGGGACAGCACGCATTAGCTGGGTGGCACCTTTACGATGTATCAGAAACATTACTTCTTTTCATTAAAGGAGAAACTTCTGATGATATAGTCTCTTTAAATAATCGAAAGTTTCGCGTTTTTGTAAGGAAAGAAGAAAAGTTAATTTATTTCTTTGATGTAACGGAACAAACAGAAATCGAAAAGATGTACGAGGATCAAAGGACTGTTTTAGCTGTCATCTATTTGGATAATTATGATGAAGTTACACAAGGATTAGATGATCAATTACGTACGAATATAACAAGTCTTGTGACATCGCGACTAAATGAATGGGCACTTAAGTATGGTGCTTATTTAAAACGTGCATCTTCAGAAAGATTCTTCGTTGTGCTAAATGAAAGTATTTTGACGCAGATGGAGAAAGGGAAATTTAGCATTTTAGATCAGGTGCGTGAAGAAACATCTAAAAGGAATATACCACTTACATTAAGTGTGGGTGTCGGATCAGGTGATTTACCTTTATCAGAGCTTGGAGCAATGGCTCAATCTGGTTTAGATCTTGCGCTTGGGCGTGGGGGAGACCAAGTAGCTATTAAACAAGCGACAGGTAAAGTTAAGTTCTATGGAGGTAAGACAAATCCGGTTGAAAAACGTACCCGTGTACGCGCCAGGGTCATTTCGCATGCGTTAAAGGATTTAGTATTAGAAAGTAGTAATGTCATTATTATGGGGCATAGGGCTCCCGATATGGACGCAATTGGTGCTGCGATTGGTATTTTAAAAGTGGCTCAATTAAATGAGCGTAAAGGATATATTGTGTTAGATGAAAATGATTCCGATAAAGGAATTAAGCGTTTGATGGACAAAGTGAAACAAAATGAGGAGTTATGGTCTCATTTTATTACTCCAGAGCAAGCGATGGAATTTGCAAATGATGAGTCGTTACTTGTTGTTGTCGATACGCATAAACCTTCTATGGTGATGGAGCAAAAACTGTTACATAAAATTGAAAATGTAGTAGTTATTGATCATCATCGCCGTGGAGAAGATTTTATTGAAGACCCATTGCTAGTTTATATGGAACCATATGCTTCTTCAACGGCAGAATTGGTTACAGAATTACTTGAGTATCAACCTAAAAATTTAAAGATGACAATGTTAGAAGCGACGGCATTGTTAGCGGGTATTATTGTCGACACGAAAAGTTTCACATTCCGGACAGGGGCTCGTACATTTGATGCTGCTTCTTATTTACGCTCACATGGTGCAGATACTGTACTTGTACAAGAACTTTTAAAGGAAGATATGGATCAGTATTTACGGGTTGCAAAAGCTATAAAAAATGCGTACATTTATAAAAATGGAATTGCGATTGCTAAAGTTGATAGTGATGATTACTACGATCAAGTGCTTATTGCGCAATCGGCAGACACGTTATTAACGATGACAGGGATTATTGCATCATTTGTTGTTGCGAAACGTGGCGAGAATCTCATTGGAATTAGCAGCAGGTCTTTAGGTGAAGTGAATGTGCAGCTAATTATGGAAAACTTAGGCGGTGGCGGGCATTTGACGAATGCAGCCACACAGATGAAAAATGTTACAGTAGATGAAGCTGAGGAGAAGCTTCGATTTGTTATTGATGACTATTTACAGGGAGGCACACAATCATGAAAGTAATTTTTCTAAAAGACGTAAAAGGTAAAGGTAAAAAAGGAGAAGTAAAAAACGTACCAGATGGCTATGCAAACAACTTCTTACTAAAACAAGGATTAGCTGCTGAAGCAACAAATAGCAGTATGAAAACTTTAGAAGCTCAAAAGCGTAAAGAAGAAAAAGATGCAGCAGCAGAGCTTGAAAATGCAAAAGAGTTAAAAGAGACTTTAGAGAAATTAACTGTAGAATTAAAGGCGAAATCTGGAGAAGGTGGCCGTTTATTTGGTTCTATCACAAGCAAACAAATCGTAGATGCAATGCAAAAATCACACAAGATTAAACTTGATAAACGTAAATTTGAAATGGACGATGCAATCCGCGCGTTAGGTTATACAAACGTTACTGTGAAATTGCATCCACAAGTAACAGCAACAGTAAAAGTTCATGTTAGTGAACAATAAAAATAAATTAAGCAAGGAGGATTGCGTATGAGTGATGTACTTGCTGATCGTACCCCTCCGCATAATATAGAGGCTGAGCAGGCGGTTTTAGGGGCCATATTGATTGATCAAGATGCGTTAACTTCAGCATCAGAGTTATTGGTACCTGATTCGTTCTATCGAACGAAACATCAAAAGATTTTTGAAGTCATGCTTGGGCTATCTGATAAGGGAGAGCCGATCGACTTAGTAATGATGACATCAGCAATGGCTGATCAAGGATTACTAGAAGAGGTTGGTGGGGTTTCTTACTTAGCAGAGTTAGCAGAAGTTGTGCCAACTGCAGCTAACGTAGAATATTACGCACGCATCATCGCTGAAAAGGCGCTTTTACGTCGTTTAATTCGCACGGCGACTCATATTGTATCGGATGGATACGAGAGAGAAGATGATGTGGATGGTCTTTTAAACGAGGCTGAGAAAAAAATATTAGAAGTATCCCATCAAACGAATGCAAAAGCATTCCAAAACATTAAAGATGTTCTTGTAGATGCTTATGACAAAATTGAACTTTTGCATAATCAAAAGGGTGAAGTTACTGGGATACCAACTGGGTTTACTGAATTAGATAAGATGACAGCAGGTTTCCAACGAAATGATTTAATTATCGTGGCAGCACGTCCATCAGTAGGGAAAACGGCATTTTCATTAAATATTGCACAAAACGTAGCGACGAAAACGGATGAAAATGTAGCGATTTTTAGTTTGGAGATGGGTGCTGATCAGCTTGTTATGCGTATGCTTTGTGCAGAAGGGAATATTGATGCACAAAGACTTCGTACTGGTTCATTAACTTCCGATGATTGGGCAAAATTAACAATGGCAATGGGGAGTCTCTCAAATGCTGGTATATATATTGATGATACGCCAGGTATTAAAGTAAATGAGATTCGAGCAAAATGCCGTAGATTAAAGCAAGAACAAGGTCTTGGTATGATTTTGATTGACTATTTGCAGCTTATTCAAGGAAGTGGGAAATCAGGAGAAAACCGTCAGCAGGAAGTATCTGAGATTTCTCGTACCTTAAAAGGGATTGCGCGTGAATTGCAAGTGCCTGTTATTGCTTTATCACAGTTATCTCGTGGTGTAGAATCTCGTCAAGATAAACGCCCGATGATGTCTGATATTCGTGAATCTGGAAGTATTGAGCAGGATGCTGATATTGTAGCTTTCCTATATCGTGAAGACTACTATGATCGAGAAACGGAAA
This sequence comes from Bacillus cereus group sp. MYBK95-2, assembly GCF_051915225.1. Classification (NCBI taxonomy): domain Bacteria; kingdom Bacillati; phylum Bacillota; class Bacilli; order Caryophanales; family Bacillaceae; genus Bacillus; species Bacillus cereus group sp. MYBK95-2. The sequence continues at coordinate 27,833 of NZ_JBQAEH010000004.1, forward strand.
ACAAAAATACAATTGAAATTATTATTGCAAAACAACGTAACGGTCCAGTAGGTTCAGTGGAACTTGCATTCGTCAAAGAGTTCAATAAGTTCGTTAACTTAGAACGTCGTTTTGAGGATGGACATGCTCCACCGGCATAAAGGCAGTATAAAAAAGAAACACATTTCTTATAATAAGATGTGTTTCTTTTTTTTTATAAGAAAGATAAGGCTTTCATAAGTTAAATATATAATTCTTACGAACGAAAATGTTTTTTTGTGAAAAAATGTTCGCTTTTCGGTTGACTTCTCTTTCGGTTTTGGTACAATTATATTGTTTGAATAGATCGTTTGAAAATTGCGGAGGTGCTTTAATAATGTCTTCAGTAGTAGTTGTAGGAACACAATGGGGCGACGAAGGAAAAGGTAAAATCACTGATTTTCTTTCTGAGCATGCGGAAGTAGTTGCAAGATATCAAGGTGGAAATAACGCGGGACATACAATTGTTTTCGGCGGAGTTAAATATAAATTACACTTAATTCCATCTGGTATTTTCTATAAAGAGAAAATTTGTGTAATCGGAAACGGATTAGTGGTAGATCCAAAAGCATTACTTGAAGAGTTAAAATACTTACACGATCGTGGTGTAAGTACTGATAATTTACGTGTAAGTAACCGTGCACATGTTATTTTACCTTACCACTTAAAACAAGATGAGTTAGAAGAAGCAAGTAAAGGTGATAACAAAATCGGTACAACGAAAAAAGGTATCGGTCCTGCATATATGGATAAAGCTGCTCGTATTGGTATTCGTATGGCTGATCTTTTAGACCGTGAAGCATTTAAAGAGAAGCTTGAGCGCAATTTAGTAGAAAAAAATCGTTTATTTGAAAAAATGTACGATACAGAAGGTTTCACTGTAGAAGAAATTTTCGAAGAGTACTTCGAGTACGGGCAACAAATCGCGCAATATGTATGTGATACGTCTGTTGTATTAAATGATGCATTAGATAATAATCACCGTGTATTATTTGAAGGTGCGCAAGGTGTTATGCTTGATATTGACCACGGTACGTACCCGTTCGTTACATCTTCTAACCCAATTGCTGGTGGTGTAACAGTTGGAACTGGAGTTGGTCCTGCGAAAGTTACTCGCGTTGTAGGTGTATGTAAAGCATATACAAGCCGCGTTGGTGATGGTCCATTCCCTACTGAGCTTCATGATGAAATTGGTCATCAAATTCGTGAAGTTGGTCGCGAGTATGGAACGACAACTGGTCGTCCACGCCGCGTAGGTTGGTTCGATAGCGTTGTTGTAAGACATGCACGTCGTGTTAGTGGTTTAACGGATCTATCATTAAATTCTATCGACGTTTTAACAGGTATTCCAACTCTTAAAATTTGTGTAGCTTACAAATACAATGGCGAAGTTATTGATGAAGTTCCAGCTAACTTAAACATTTTAGCGAAATGTGAGCCTGTATATGAAGAGCTTCCAGGTTGGGAAGAAGATATTACTGGTGTAAAATCATTAGATGAACTTCCTGAAAATGCACGAAAATACGTAGAACGTGTTTCTGAGTTAACAGGAATTCAAATATCTATGTTCTCAGTTGGACCAGATCGTAACCAAACAAATATTGTACGTAACGTATACGAAGCTTAATTAACATTTTTTGAAAAAAACTCATGTCTGCATGAGTTTTTTTCTTATTCTTTTATAAAAAAACAAAAAAAGTATTGCAATAAATACAGAATACATGTTATGATACATCTTGTCGTCACGAAAATATGACGTTGGTGAGTATGAGCCATTAGCTCAGTTGGTAGAGCATCTGACTTTTAATCAGAGGGTCGAAGGTTCGAGTCCTTCATGGCTCACCATTTTATTTTTCGTGGCCCGTTGGTCAAGTGGTTAAGACACCGCCCTTTCACGGCGGTAACACGGGTTCGAATCCCGTACGGGTCATGTTTTTTTTTGCTTATTTTTGGTCCCGTGGTGTAGTGGTTAACATGCCTGCCTGTCACGCAGGAGATCGCCGGTTCGACCCCGGTCGGGACCGCCACTTTTGTTTATACCACCATTAGTGGTTTTATATATAGTTTTGGCTCGGTAGCTCAGTCGGTAGAGCAGAGGACTGAAAATCCTCGTGTCGGCGGTTCGATTCCGTCCCGAGCCACTCTCAGGATATTAAGTGGGCCCACTTAATATCCTTTTTATTTATGTAATTTTACAAAACTGAGTAGTTATTTTAAAATAGAACGAGGAGCCTCTAGCAGTTGAAGCTAGAGGTTTTTCTATAGATCGTATAGGATGCCGTGTAAAAGTGGATCATACATGAGTCTATGAGAATAGAGGAGAAAATACTTAAACAAAGGATGCGGTCATATAGGACATACTATGTAAACATCAATATGTTTAGGGATTATTGACCATATTTTTATAAGGAGGAAATAGACGATGATGGGAAAGAAAATTTTAGTAGTTGATGATGAAAAGCCGATTGCAGATATTTTGAAGTTTAACCTAGAAAAAGAAGGTTTTGAAATAGTAATGGCGCATGATGGTGATGAAGCAATTGAAAAGGCTAATGAAGAGCAACCAGATATGGTTTTATTAGATATTATGCTACCAGGTAAAGATGGCTTAGAGGTTTGCCGTGAAATACGTAAAAGCTCAGAAATGCCGATTATTATGCTTACAGCAAAGGACTCTGAGATTGATAAAGTATTAGGGCTCGAGCTTGGGGCAGATGATTATGTAACGAAGCCATTTAGTACGAGGGAATTACTTGCTCGTGTGAAGGCGAATTTACGCCGCCATCAACAAGGTGGTGCTGCGGAAAAAGAAGAAAATACAGAAATGGTTATTGGACCAATTGTGATTAATCCAAATGCATATAGTGTAACGAAGCGTGAGGAAAATATCGAGCTTACACATCGTGAATTTGAGTTGCTACATTATTTAGCGAAACATTTAGGACAAGTTATGACACGCGAACATTTATTACAAACAGTTTGGGGTTATGACTATTTTGGAGATGTGCGCACAGTAGACGTTACAGTACGTCGTTTGCGTGAAAAAATTGAAGATAATCCAAGCCATCCTACTTTAATTGTAACTAGACGTGGAGTAGGGTATTACTTGCGTGACCCAGAGCAGGAATAGTATATGAAGAAAGTTGGTTTTTTTCAATCTATTCATTTAAAATTTGTGCTTATATATATGCTATTAATATTAATAGCGATGCAAGTTATTGGAGTATATTTCGTAAGGGAATTAGAGAAGAGCTTAGTACAAGGTTTTAGGGATTCTTTAACGCAGCAAACAAACTTATTATCATATAATTTGAAGCAAGAGTTTAAAAAAAGTTATACAAAAGCAGAAACAGAGTCAACAGATGAAACGATTAAAACTTCAATTCGAAAATTTGCCTCTGATCAGAAGAAAGTTATACAAGAGGTAAGTGTATTTGATTCGCACAGAAAGTTACTGGCTATTTCAGATGAATCAAAGCAGAATAAGGTGAATCGAACATCAACTGATATAGCTGTTCAGCGAGTGTTAGTACAAAAAAAGCCGGAAGTGAAAATTGAGAAGGATGGTAGTACAGGTCATCGTGTTCAAGTTATGCTTACTCCGATTCTAGATGATAACGGTAAGGATGCGCTTGGTGTTATTTACATTGTGGCATCTATGGAAGATGTATATAAACAAATGAAGGATATAAATCAAATTTTTGCTACGGGAACAGTAATTGCTTTATTAGTAACGGCCGTACTTGGGATTTTATTGGCTCAAACAATTACAAGACCAATTTCAGATATGCGGAGACAAGCAATCGAAATGGCAAAAGGAAATTATTCGAGAAAAGTAAAAGTGCATAGCCATGATGAAATTGGACAACTGGCATTATCCTTCAATAATTTATCAAAAAAATTACAACAAGCTCGTTCTTCTACAGAAAGTGAAAGGCGTAAATTATCATCTGTTTTATCACATATGACAGATGGAGTAATTGCTACTGACCGAAAAGGGGATATTATTTTACTAAATGATCCTGCGGAAAAGATGTTAAATGTTTCTCGTGAAACAGCGCTCGATCAATCTGTTTTAGAAGTATTAGGGATACAGGAAGAATTTACGCTCGATCATTTATATGAAGAGCCAGATTCTGTTTTATTAGATTTTAGTACGAGAAACGAACCATATATTTTACGTGCTAGTTTCTCTGTTATTCAAAAAGAAACAGGGAAGGCAAACGGCTTAATTGCTGTACTATATGATGTAACAGAGCAGGAGCGTATAGAACGGGAACGCCGTGAGTTTGTGGCGAATGTCTCTCATGAATTAAGGACGCCATTAACGACGATGCGCAGTTATTTAGAGGCACTTACAGATGGAGCATGGCAGGATCCAAATATTGCACCACAATTTTTAACGGTTACACAAGAAGAAACAGAAAGAATGATTAGACTTGTAAATGCGTTGTTACAGCTATCTAAACTTGATAGTACAGAGCATCGTTTAATGAAAGAATGGGTCGACTTTACTGATTTCTTTAATAATATTATTGATCGCTTTGAAATGTCTAAAGAGCAAAATGTAAGTTTCAAACGATCTTTCTCTAAGAAATCTAGATTTATTGATATGGATACTGACAAAATTACTCAAGTGCTGTATAACATTATTTCTAACGCATTAAAGTATTCACCAGAAGGTGGAACAGTAACATATCGTTTACGTGATCGCGGTGATTTATTAGAAATTAGTGTAAGTGACCAAGGAATGGGTATTCCAAAAGAAAACGTTGATAAAATCTTTGAACGTTTTTATCGCGTAGATAAAGCTCGTTCAAGACAAATGGGTGGTACTGGGCTTGGATTAGCAATTGCAAAAGAAATGATTGAGGCACATGGTGGCTCTATTTGGGCGAAGAGTGAAGAAGGAAAAGGGACAACTATTTATTTCACGTTACCAATGGCAGCAGATGAAGAGGACGATTGGGAATGAGTATGGAAAACTTTAAAACAATAGTTTTAATTAACCTAGTTGTAATTAGCCTATTTCTTACTTTTAACCTATGGACGTATGTGCCAGATTCTACATCCATGCAAAACGCGAAATTTGTGCAGGGAAATGAAGGAATGAACCAAACTAAAATTTCCGATGTTGTCCGTCCTACTTCTATCATCGTGCATAAAGATAAAAATCATTATGGGAGCAGAAGAGAGGCAGATATAGAATCAATCTATAAGCCTCTGGAAGTAGGGGAACTACATGATTTTAAAGAGATATCAATCACTAAGGGTGATTTCCTTTCATATGTGCATGGTGAAGGGAAAGTTGAACTTGTTTTCCCTACCGATATCCCATTTGATGCAGTAAAATCCATGTTTAACATGAAAGAGAAGAGTACAGATAAGCCTAAACATTTTAACCGTATTCTCCTCGATCCTTCTCGAAGTAAGGATCAAGAAATTAAAATTAACTTTGTTTCTGATGGTGATAACTTTAAAATATACGAGGCAAAATTAAGTGGCGTGTATTTAAAAGATATTGTAAATGCCCAAAATCAATTTATAGTATCAGCAAAGCCTTATTTTGATTATCAACTTAATGATATGAAAAAGTTATTTTTACCAGATGGAACGACAGAGTTAAACAATATAACATATATTTCATCTAATTTAGCAGTTGATACGTTTAAGAATGCTCTGTTTAGTGATCCTCGTTATTTAAGTCCGATTACCGAGATGTCAAAAGAAACATTTACAGATGGTATTAGATCCATGGAAATTGAAAACGATCGTCACATGCTAAAGTATAAAAACTCTTCTGTCTTAACTGAGAAAACGATAGATAATTTAATGCTTTTACAAAAAAGCTTTGAATTCGTAAGTGGTCACAGTGGAAGTTTGGATTCATATCGTTTGGACTATATGAATAAAGGAGAGACAGTATTTCGTTTAAATGAAGATGGATATTCAGTATTCAATGAAGATGGATTAGCTGAATTGAGACAAATATGGGGATCAGAAGAAGTAATGGAATATGAAAGACCGTTGCTGTCTTTAAATACTAAAGGTATAGAACAGAAGGTTACTCTTCCGTCAGGGCATGTTGTAATAGCATCCCTAGAAAATAATCCAGAGATAAAGAAACAAGTAATTAAGGATATTGGTATTGGATACAAGTTATCACTAGATGGACAAGTAGTTCGATTACAACCAATTTGGTATGTAAAGCTTATTGAAGATGAAACAGGTAAACAGAAAATCTATGAGTGGAGTGAGGGAGGACTAAATGGATTGGGATCGGATTAAAACCATATTTATTGTGACCTTTTTTGTTTTGGACCTCTTTCTCATTTTCCAATTCATTCAAAAGCAAGATAGTAATCAATTGGAGCTTATTGCAGAAACAAAGATAGATCAAGAATTAAAAGCAAACAAAATTACGATGGGAAATATCCCTAAAGAACCGAAAAAAGAGTCATTTATTAGAGCAGAAAATAAAGCCTTTAAAGAAGAAGATATACAGTCTTTGAAAAATCAAACAGTGCATATACAAAATATGTACAAGATAGAAAGTAAGCTAAAAGAGCCTTTTTTAAATACGAAATCATTATCAAAAGATAAGTATAATGAATTTTTGAAGAACTATGTATTGGATGGACAAAAGTATGAATTTGGAGCGGTGAAAGACTCTAAAATTTATTTCTTCCAAAAATATAAAGATAAGCCTATTTTCTATAATAATCAGGCGATGATTGTTGTGGAATTAAATGAAAAAAATGAACTTGTTTCATATACGCAGACAATGCTAACTGATTTAAAAGAAATGGGCGAAGGTGAAAAAACGAAAGAGCAAGAAATTATTACGGCTCAAACAGCTTTAGAAAATTTGTATTTAAAAAATAAAATTCATGGAAATACGCATGTTAAAGAAGCACAAATTGGTTATGCCACTCTTACCGCATCTACTTCTAATAACCAAGTACTGGCTCCAACGTGGAATTTGAAAACGGAGCAGAAGCAGGACTTCTTTGTGAATGCAATTGAAGGACAAGTTATGGAATTAGGAGAAAAGGAAAATCAAGTGGTTGATGAACATACTGGAGTGAGAAAGAATGGGGTTGCATTTTAGCGTACTTGCAAGTGGAAGTACAGGAAATATGCTATACGTAGGAACCGATGAAAAAAAATTACTAGTCGACGCAGGTTTAAGTGGTAAAGCAACAGAGGCTTTATTTAAACAAGCAGAACTGAATATAAATGATGTATCAGGTATTCTTGTAACGCATGAGCATAGTGATCATATTAAAGGTTTAGGTGTACTGGCACGTAAATATGATTTACCTGTTTATGCGAATGAGAAAACATGGAATGCAATGGAACATTTAATAGGAAATATCCCAACTGAACAAAAGTTTATTTTCTCAGTTGGTGATGTGAAAACCTTTGGTGATATTGAAGTCGAGTCATTTGGAGTTTCTCATGATGCGGCAGAACCGATGTTTTATGCTTTCCATAACAATAATAGGAAGTTAGCGCTTATTACAGATACGGGATACGTAAGTGACCGTATGAAAGGCGTTATTAAGGGAGCTAATGCTTTCGTATTTGAAAGTAATCATGATGTAGAAATGCTTCGTATGGGACGTTATCCATGGAGCATTAAACGACGTATTTTAAGTGACGTTGGGCATGTTTGTAATGAGGATGCTGCATTAGCGATGGCAGATGTAATTACAGATGAGACAAAGCATATTTATTTAGCCCATTTAAGCTTAGATAATAACATGAAAGAACTAGCGCGTATGTCAGTATCACAAGTACTAGAGGAAAAAGGATTTGGAGTGGGTGAATCCTTTGAAATTCACGATACAGATCCAAAAATGCCTACAAAAATTCAATACGTATAATTCTTCATTTTAGTAAACAATAAAGGTGAATATAGTTGTTTTCAGGAAGATAGGTGAACAAATATGTCCTTTATTGATGAAGAAAATTATCGTATGAAACGTGCAGGAAAAAAGAAGCACAAAGGTATAGTTCTTTCTAGTATAGCGGGAACAATTGTAGGAGCTTCTTTATTCGCGTTTGGAGCGCCTTTATTTTCAAATTCTGCTGATACTCTTCCGCAAGCTGAAGCAAGCGGAAGTAATATGGCCGAAGCTCAAGGGATTAAACAGATTAGCTTTGTAGATGCTGTTGATCGTGCATCTGAAGCTGTTGTGGGTGTTATTAACATTCAACGAGATAACTTTTCAGAGGCAGATTCAGAGGCCGGTACAGGATCAGGAGTAATTTATAAAAAGACAGATGGTCAAGCTTATATTGTAACGAATAATCATGTTGTAGCTGGAGCGAATCGTATTGAAGTAAGTCTAAGTGACGGTAAGAAGGTTCCTGGAAAAGTATTAGGAACCGATGTAGTCACAGACTTAGCTGTATTAGAAATAGATGCAAAGCATGTGAAAAAAATAATTGAAATTGGCGATTCTAATACTGTTCGCAGAGGAGAGCCAGTTATTGCGATTGGAAACCCGCTTGGACTGCAATTTTCTGGAACAGTTACACAAGGCATTATTTCAGCTAATGAACGTATTGTCCCTGTAGATTTAGATCAAGATGGACATTATGATTGGCAAGTAGAAGTGTTACAAACAGATGCAGCGATTAATCCCGGGAATAGTGGCGGTGCGCTTGTAAATGCAGCAGGACAATTAATTGGTATTAATTCAATGAAAATTGCTGCAAAAGAAGTAGAAGGAATCGGCCTTGCTATTCCGGTGACTAGAGCTGTTCCGATTATGAATGAACTTGAGAAGTATGGAAAAGTAAGAAGACCATATGTTGGGATTGAACTTAGGTCATTAAATGAAATTCCAAACTATTATTGGTCAAAAACATTACATTTACCAGGTACTGTAACAGAGGGAGTTTGTATTTTGGATGTGAAAAGTCCTTCGCCAGGTGCGGATGCTGGTTTAAGAGAACATGATGTTATTGTGGCGGTAGATGGAAAACCGATTCGCGATATTATTGGATTCCGTACGGCCTTATATGATAAGGAAATTAATGATAAAATGACTCTTACGTTTTATCGTGGCACAAAAAGAGTAACAACAACAGTGAAATTAGGCATTCAAAAGTATTAAAAACAGGAGGGCCTACCTCCTGTTTTCTATTGTAGAAAAGTGAGGTGAAGAAAATGAATTTACCTTGTTGTTTAGAGCATGTTGAATTAGCGTTAGATATTATTGTGGATGAGTGTGAAGTTGCGCCAGTTATCAACAATGTGGATAACTCGAAAAAAGAGAAAAAAACATGTGAATTTTGTCAAAATGAGGCGACATATGTTGTATCGAACACAGATTCTCACACAATATGTGGGTAGTATTTGTGGATATGTGGATAAGTTTTGTGGATAACATGTTTGTAAGGTGGAGGATACGTGTGAATATCTCGATTATTTCAATTGGGAAATTAAAAGAAAAATATTTGAAACAAGGTATAGCAGAATACTTAAAACGATTATCTGCATACGCAAAAGTAGAAGTAATTGAATTGCCTGATGAAAAGGCGCCAGAAAATTTAAGTGAAGCAGAAATGTTAATTGTAAAGGAAAAAGAAGGTATACGTATACTGGATAAAATTTCGGATGACACGCATGTGATTGCATTAGCTATAGAAGGAAAGCAAAAGTCATCAGAAGAATTCGCGATAAGTCTAGATCGCCTTGCTACATACGGAAAGAGTAAAGTCGCATTTGTAATTGGTGGATCACTCGGACTAAGTTCAGAAGTGATGAAGCGTTCAAACGAATCACTTTCTTTTTCAAAGATGACGTTACCACACCAATTAATGCGATTAGTGTTGCTTGAGCAAGTGTATAGAGCGTTTCGGATTAATCGTGGAGAACCGTATCATAAGTAATGTATTCTATATAAAACACTGATATTATCATATTTATTTTATTATGCCTATAACTGGAGGCTATGTGAATGGTAAGTGATCAGACGAGATATTCTAGGCTCGCGAATATAACAAAAATAATAAATACGAAATTAGAACTACGTGACGTATTGCAGCGTGTGACAATGGCGATATCAGAGGAGATTGTTAGGTGCGACGCTGTTGGAATTTATTTACCCCAGGAAGATGGAACATTTAGAGGGTTTGCAGGAAAACCAGAGACTATAAATGGTGTAACGCTCGATACTCAAGTAATTGATCCTGAAATAGACTTACTGGCAAAAGAAGTTATTGAAACGAAAAGAACCATCTATATTCCTGATACCTCAAAGGATCATCGACCAGATCCGAGACCGGTTAATGCATTCAAAATTAAGTCCTTATTAGCTCTGCCTATCTCATTTGGGCAAGAGTTATTTGGTCTGGTTTTTTTATTTGATTATGGAATTCCGATGAACTTAACAGATTCAGAAATTCAAAGTGTTGAAGCTTATGTAAATATGGCTGCGGTTGCAATTCAAAACGCAAATAATTTAAAACAAAAGGAAAACCTTATTGCTGAGAAACAACTGTTACTAAATGTTACACGTGATTTATCGATGTGTTCCTCGATACAGGAGAGTTTTGATAAATGCTTTTTTTACCTAGAACAGATTTTAGAGAGTAAAAATATGACTGCTCATCTTCTAGATCCGCTAGACAAAACAACAATTAAAACAACGAAATTAAGTAAGGACTGTCATTGGACAGAAGCGGATTGGACAGAGAAAAGCTATGAAGCCAAGATCCAAGAGGTTATTCAAACAAAAAATATAGATAGTAAGGGTCTATTGATGATTCCATTGGTTTCAATGGGAGAAGTATTAGGGGTAATCGTCGTTGGCAAAGAAGGAAAAGCTCACAATTATGATGATTCCCAACTTCAACTAGCAAAATCTATCGTTGATGCCACAGCCCCTACGTTTTCGAATTTGTTGTATATGGATCAACTAGAGAGCATAGTGGAAGAGCGAACGAGAGAGTTAGCTGCTGCTAATGAAAAAGTTACAAGTGTGATTGAATGTATTACGGATGGATTTTTTATTTTAAATAATAAATGGGAATTTACGTACGTAAATAAGCACCAATATTTTCCGCAAAGAAAAACAGCAAAAGATGTATTAGGAAAGAATATATGGAATGTTTTCCCGAGTGAAATTGACACAGTTATGTATAAGGAATTTCATCGTGCGATGTCAGAGCGAACTACAGTTCATTTCGAATTTCTTTCTACTGCAGATGAATATTGGCACGAAGTTATTGCATACCCATATGATGATGGTATTTGTTGTATTTTTAAAAACATAACGGAAAAAAAGAAATATGAACAGGAATTGAAAAGATTATCCAATATAGATTTAATAGGGCAAATGGCAGCAGGTATCAGCCATGAAATTAGAAATCCAATGACAACAGTACTGGGATTTTTACAGTTATTAAAAGAAGAGAATACCTATGAGAAACATAATAAGTACTTTTATTTAATGATTGAAGAACTTAACCGTGCCAATTCTATTATTACTGAATTTCTCTCAATGGGTAATACAAGGAAATTGGATTTGCAGATGTTAGATTTAAATTCAATTATCCGCGATATTATTCCTTTAATAAAGATTGATACGTACAATCAAAATAAATATATTCAAGTCGATACAAATGACATTCCAGAATTACTTTTAAATCGTAATGAGATACGGCAATTATTAATGAATCTATATCGTAATGGCTTAGAAGCGATGAATACAGGGAAAGTTCTAACCATTAGCACTTACAAGGAAGGTCAAAATTGTGTGGTGCTTGCAGTGCGGGATCAAGGAAAAGGTATCAGGCCTGAAGTATTAGAGAAACTGGGTACGCCGTTTTACACGACCAAAGATAATGGAACTGGATTGGGGTTAGGTGTATGTTATGCCATTGCTGCCCGCCATAATGCAAAAATAGAAATTCAAACAGGATCGGAAGGCACTACCTTTTTTGTTAAATTTAATTATGAAAATAATAAAAAATAACCTTATTTAGAATAGTTACGATGAACCGTATCATAAATAAATTTATTCTTTGTATATAAAAGGATAAAAAGACCATTGGACAAAAATTACCGATGGTCTTTTAAATATTATTAGATGGTATGTAGATTTCCTAAAATAAGTATGTTTCTATTTCCATAAAAATATGCTGTAATATGAAGAGGAAAAAGTATAAGTAGTTAGAGAAGTGAGGAATTAAAGGTGAAGAAGTTTAAGAAGTTTTACTTGGAGATTACGAGTGTATGTAATCTTGCGTGTAGCTTTTGTCCGCCGACGGAAAGGCAGAAGCAATTCATTTCTGTGGAGGATTTTGCTAAAAGATTAGACCAAATTAAACCTCACACAGACTACATTTATTTGCACGTGAAGGGTGAGCCGTTGCTCCACCCGAAAATAGATCAACTATTAGACTTAAGTCATGAAAAAGGATTTAAAGTTAATATTACAACGAACGGAACGTTAATTAATAAGAGAAGACATAGGCTGTTAAATAAGCCTGCGTTAAGACAAATGAATTTTTCACTGCATAGTTTTGATGGACATCCAGGTTCGCAAGATAAAGAGGGCTATGTAAGGAGTATACTTTCCTTCATTAGGGAAGCGACAAGTCAATCAGATTTAATTGTATCGTTAAGGTTATGGAATTTAACTCAGGATAATAAAACAAATGCTGAAATCCAGAAAAATAGAGAGTTATTATCTATAATTGAAAATGAATTTGATCTATCTTATCAAATTGAAGAGAAGCTTACACCAGGAAAAGGTATAAAAATTGCAGAACGTGTCTTTATTAATCAAGACTATGAATTCCAGTGGCCAGCATTACATGAGGAAGAGGATGATGGGAAAGGATTCTGTCATGGACTTCGTAATCAAGCGGGTATTTTAGCGAATGGAACAGTTATTCCTTGTTGTTTAGATGGTGAAGGGATTATTAACCTTGGGAATATTAATAATGATTCATTTTCTAACATTATTGAAGGTGAAAGGGCAACAAACATTGTCGATGGATTTTCGAAAAGAGTTGCGGTTGAAGAACTTTGTAGGAAATGTGGATATCGCAAACGTTTTGGGAAGTAAATATGAAATAAGCCCTCATTAAAGCGAGGGCTTATTTTTTTATTCTTGATAAGAATGCTCTAATTCATCAATTAATGAACCAACGTAAGAAACAGCTTTACGGATTGTATCTGGTTTTGACATATCTACTCCGGCATGTTTCATTAGTTCAAGTGGTTTCATTGTACCACCAGCACGAAGCACATCTAACCAGCGATCAATAGCAGGTTGTCCTTCCTCTTTAATCATTTGAGCTACTGCAGTGGATGCAGTGAGGCCTGCGGAATATGTATAAGCATATAGACCCATATAATAATGAGGCTGACGCATCCAAGTTAAGCCCGCACCTTCATCGATTTCTACAGAATCTCCCCAGAATGTGGAAAGGACATTTGTTTTAATTTCAGTTAAAGTTGTAGCTGTAAGGGCCTGTCCTTTTTCTGCTAGAGCATATACTCTACGTTGATATTCACCCTCAAGTAAATGAGTAACAAAGTTGTGATAATATGTGCCAAGTAGTTGTAGAATGACCCATCTGCGCATTCTCTTTTCGTCAGTAGTCGCTAGTAAATGCTGAGCTAATAGTAATTCATTCATGGTTGATGGTGCTTCAACAAAGTACATAGATGGGCGTACGTTCATGATACGTTGGTTTTTATTTGCTAAATAGAAATGACCAGCATGTCCAAATTCATGTGCTAATGTAAAGCATCCACGCATCGTATTTTGCCATGTAATTAAAATATAGGGATGAGAGCCGTATGGAATTGAGCAAAATGCCCCTGTTGATTTGCCTACGTTATCTGCAAGATCTACCCATCTTTCTTTGAATCCTTTTTGGATTATGGAACTATATTCATCGCCTAATACTTTTAAAGAATCTTGAATGAGCGTGCCTGCTTCTTCATAAGTAATCGCCGGATTAAATTCGGGATCTAAAGGTGCATGTAAGTCGCAGAAAAGCATTTGATCGAGTCCTAATACTCTCTTTTTTAAATCTGCAAAACGGCGCATATGAGGTGCTAGTTCTTTATAAATAATATCAAGTTGGTTGTTATACATTTCAAGTGGAACCTTTTGTGGTTCTAATAGCATATGAGTAACGGATTCATATTTACGTAAACGAGAAAGTGTTACTTGTTTTTTTACTTCAGTAGCATATGTTGTGGCAATTGTATTTTTATATCGTTTTAGTGTGGAAACAAATGATGAATATGCTTTTCGACGTATATATGTGCTTGGAGAAAATTCATATTTGCTTTCAAATAATGAGAATGAAACAGGAAGTTCGTTTCCTTGTTCGTCTTGTATAGAAGTGAAATCCATATCGGCCAATTTAGTCATGCCGTAAATTTTGTATGGAGAACTATGAACTTCGCCAAGTGCAGCAAGTGCTTCTTCTGTTTCAGGAGAGAGTGTGTGCTGTCTTTTTTGTAGTATTTCTAGTAAAGATTTACGGAAAGGTTCGAGTTTTGTTTCTTCAGTTAAACATCTTTCAATTGTTCCTTCGTCGAATGAGAGGATTTCATTATGAATAAAGGATAGTGCAGTATGTACTTTCGTCCATAAAGCAGAAATTTTGGAAGAGTTCGCTTGAATACTTGGATTTGTACGATCAGTAGCTTCTTTTAAATTTGCATATGAGTACAGTTTTGTTAACGTCATTAAAAGCTCTTCTTCTAAAAGTAGGCAATTTAATAAAGTGTGGGAGCTAGTATGTAAATGCCCTTTAAATGAATCAAGTTTCTGTATATCATTTTCCAATGCGTTTAATGCAGTATGCCATTCGGCATCAGAATTATACAAATCGGATAAATCCCATGTTAGTTCAGCGGGTACCTCTGCGCGATTAAGGCGATTTTCTATTACATTTTTCAAGTCGTATCTCCCCCTTATTAAGACTATCTAAACACATAATACTAGAAAATTCAGTTAAATTAAAATATTTTACATTTTCATATACAAAAAAGAAGGACAAGCATGAAAATGCTTGTCCTTCGAGTTAATTTAAGAATTAATATACTTTGTCACCATTGAAAATCGAGTTTTTCACGACAACATAATCTACAGTACGAATAGCGTCTAATTTTGTTCCGCCAGCGTAAGAGATAGAAGATTGAAGATCTTGTTCCATTTCGATTAACGTATCTTCTAAAGAACCTTTATGCTCAACGAACATTTTCTTACCTTCAACGTTTTTCTTCTCACCCTTTTGGAATTCAGAAGCAGAACCGAAGTATTCTTTATAAAGTTTTCCATCTCTTTCAATTGTTTCCCCTGGAGACTCTTCGTGACCAGCAAATAGAGAACCGATCATGACCATAGTTGCCCCAAAGCGAATAGATTTAGCTACGTCGCCGTGTGTACGAATACCACCATCAGCGATAATTGGCTTACTTGCAGCTTTTGCACACCAGCGAAGTGCAGCTAGCTGCCAACCACCAGTTCCGAAGCCTGTTTTAATTTTAGTAATACAAACTTTACCAGGTCCAATACCAACTTTTGTTGCATCGGCACCAGCATTTTCTAATTCTCTTACCGCTTCTGGAGTTCCAACGTTTCCAGCGATAACGAAGCTCTCTGGTAAATGTTTTTTAATATGTTGAATCATGTTGATCACAGCATTAGAATGACCGTGTGCGATATCAATCGTGATATATTCAGGTGTAAGTTGCTCAGCAGCTAATTGTTGTACGAATTCATATTCGTCCTCTTTTACACCAACGCTGATAGAAGCGATTAATCCACGTGATTGCATATCTCTAATGAATGAGATTCGTTTCTCTGGTTGGAAACGATGCATGATATAAAAGTAGTTGTTCTCAGCTAAATAAGTTGCAATTCTTTCATCAATAATCGTTTGCATATTTGCAGGCACGACAGGTAATTTAAATTTATGTTTTCCTAAAGTGACAGTTGTATCACATTCAGAGCGGCTATTTACAATACATTTTGCAGGAATTAATTGAATATCTTCATAGTCAAATACGTTTTCCATCATTTACACCCCTAAAATACGAATATTTTATTTTTATTAATCAAAAATGTTCGTCCATATGATAATTTACATTATTTTTATTAAGAAGTCAAAGGATTTCTTAACATTTTTTAAAAAAGTAGATTTTACATCTGAAAAAAAACGTTAAAAACGAATTTAAAACATTTTTTTGTTTTTATTGTTCGTTTATGGGAAGGGTTGAAAAATTAAGATAATTATACAAGGTTGTATGTATTCTTTTTATTTTTTTGATTGGATGTAGGATACTATAAAAAGGTTAATGCTAACAATACGAGCAAAAGATGTTATCAAGTAGTTGAACAATATATGAAATGAAAAGGTTTATTTCTATATAAAAAGATGAATCTGGCATGATTCACCTTTTATGTGAGGTTTCAAGTATAATAAGTAGGGTGATAGTAACGTATACAAAAGATAAAAAAGAAAATAATACAGAATAAAATGAGGTTAATATATGAGTAAAAAAAGTTTTTCTGATTATAAATTAAGTAAGGAAATTGTAAGGGCACTTACTGGGTTAGGGTATGATCATCCAACAGAAGTACAAGGTGAGGTTATTCCAGTTGCATTACAAAAGAAGGATCTTGTTGTGAAGTCCCAGACTGGAAGTGGAAAAACAGCTTCATTTGGTATTCCACTTTGTGAAATGGTGGAGTGGGAAGAGAATAAACCACAAGCATTAGTTTTAACACCAACGAGAGAGCTTGCGGTACAGGTAAAAGAAGATATTACAAATATAGGTCGATTCAAAAGGATTAAGGCTGCGGCAGTTTATGGGAAATCTCCATTTGCACGTCAAAAATTAGAATTAAAGCAAAAGACACATATTGTAGTTGGGACTCCTGGTCGTGTGTTGGATCATATTGAGAAGGGTACCCTTTCTTTAGAGTGTTTGAAGTATTTAGTTATTGATGAAGCAGATGAGATGCTAAATATGGGCTTTATCGATCAAGTAGAGGCAATTATTGATGAATTACCTACAAAAAGAATGACGATGTTATTTTCAGCAACACTTCCAGAAGATGTTGAGAAATTGTCTCGTACATATATGAATTCACCAACTCATATTGAAATTAAAGCGGCTGGGATTACGACGGATAAAATTGAACATACTCTTTTTGAGGTGATAGAAGACGAGAAGCTTTCACTACTTAAAGATGTAACAACGATTGAGAATCCTGATAGCTGTATTATTTTCTGCCGTACACAAGAAAATGTAGATCATGTATATAGACAATTAAAACGAGCTAACTATCCCTGTGACAAAATACATGGTGGTATGGTACAAGAAGATCGTTTTGAAGTCATGGATGATTTTAGAAAAGGAAAATTCCGTTATTTAGTAGCAACAGATGTAGCTGCGAGAGGAATTGATATTGATAATATTACACATGTTATTAATTATGATATTCCACTTGAAAAAGAAAGCTATGTACATCGTACTGGAAGAACGGGACGAGCTGGAAATAGTGGAAAAGCTATTACATTTATAACACCATATGAAAATAGATTTTTAGAAGAGATTGAGGAGTATATTGGATTTGAAATTCCAAAGGCAATTGGACCTTCAAAAGAAGAAGTTATGAAAGAGAAAGCTGCATTTGAAGAAAAGCTACATGCTAAACCAATTATAAAGAAAGATAAAAATGCAGACATCAACAAAGGCATTATGAAGCTGTACTTTAATGGCGGGAAGAAAAAGAAAATTAGGGCGGTAGATTTCGTCGGTACAATTGCTAAAATTAAAGGTGTTACAGCAGAAGATATAGGTATTATTACGATACAAGATAATGTTTCTTATGTTGAAATATTAAATGGAAAAGGACCACTCGTCTTGAAAGTCATGAAGACTACAACGATTAAAGGGAAACAACTAAAAGTTCATGAAGCAATTAAGTAAATAAAAAACTATCCACTTTAATAGGTGGATAGTTTTTTATTTATGATTCTTTTAAATCATCCACTAGTTGCTCCGCTAAACGTCTATACATATTACTCATAGTCACGAAGGATGTTAGTAGTAGAAATTTTTCTAGCTTTGTATCTTCTAAGGAAGAAATCTCATTTACTTCTGTAACACGGTTATTTACGTCTTGTTTAAAGCTTTCGACATTGCTTTCAGTAAGAGCAAGATAATTTTTGTATAACGTATTTAATTCGAATGAATCATCATTTAATAAGGAGTCATTTATAGTTTCTAATGAACTTTTTATATCGTTAATGGAGAGAGCTCCCTTTAATTGATAAATTAGGCTAATTAAAATCATATGCTCTTTTGAATACTTTTTATTTTTGATGGGGATGAATAGTTTTCCTTTTGCGTAATTATTAATCATGGTTTTAGTTAATACTTTTTCATCATCAGTTCTCGTTGTATCTGCATAAGTATTCTCAAATAGTTGAACAACTTGATCTACATATAAGTCAACATTTGGAATATCCTCAAGTTTAATGTTTTTTTCTAAATGCAATGTCTCAAGTAATTCATTTATATTTTCCACGTAGAATCCCTCACTTTTATAACTTAGTGGAACTTAATGTTTAATATATCTTTAAATATGGTATTACGAAACAAATGAATTGTAAATGTTGACCTTAAAAAGAAATGTGTATATAATTACATGTAGTTATCAAAACTACATGTAATTATATGAGGGGTGTTATTATGAATACTTATGTAAGGGAACCGGTTAATGCATTTACTCACTTAGGTGGAGCAATATTATCATTTATTGCCTTATTAGCTATGCTTGTGAAAGTTTCTATCAAGATGCCATCATTTGCTGCAATTACAGCTGTTATTTTGTTTGGTATTGGAATGATGGTCCTTTATACGGCGTCAGCTGTGTATCATAGTGTTGTGGCCAATGAACGTGTTATTTACTTCTTTAGGAAGCTAGATCATTCTATGATTTTTATATTAATTGCAGGTACATATGCACCCTTTTGCTTAATTACATTAAATTCAGCAAGTGGTTTACTATTATTTTGTTTAGTCTATGCAACTGCGATTTGTGGCATTGTATTTAAAATGTTTTGGTTTAATTGTCCAAGATGGTTATCGACAGCAATTTATATTACGATGGGTTGGTTAATTGTGTTATTCTTTGCACCGTTAGCTGAGAATTTAAGTACAGGAGGCATTATTTTCTTAGTACTTGGGGGCATTTTTTATACAATTGGTGGATTTATTTATGGAACAAAGCCAAAATGGTTAGAGTTTAAATATATGGGGCATCATGAAATTTTTCATGTTTTTGTATTATTAGGTAGTCTTGCGCATTTTCTAAGTGTATATTGTTATGTAATTTAATAAAAAAAAGCCACATAATAAAAATTATGTGGCTTTTTTTTATTACCTGATTAGAATCGTATATGTTATAAATTTATTATGGGATAAAATGTAAGTTTCTGTGTTCGCATGTTAAACATAGGATAAGAAATATGTGATATACTTTGAGAAGTTTATAATGAATGAAATATGGAGGACTATAATTATGGCAATACTTGTAACAGGTGGAGCAGGATATATTGGTAGTCATACATGTGTAGAATTACTAAATAGCGGTTACGAAGTTATAGTAGTGGATAATCTTTCGAATAGCTCGGTAGAATCTATAAATCGAGTGAAAGAAATAACAGGAAAACAATTTAAGTTTTATAAAGAAGATGTTTTAAATCGCGAAGCGCTTGACGCAATTTTTGAAGAAAATGCAATTGAAGCAGTTATTCACTTTGCAGGATTTAAAGCTGTAGGGGAGTCAGTAGCGATTCCATTAACATATTATCATAACAACATTACAAGCACGTTAGTGCTATGTGAAGTAATGCAGAAACATAATGTAAAGAAGATAATCTTTAGTTCATCTGCAACTGTATATGGTATCCCGGAAACGTCACCGATTACGGAGGAGTTTCCATTAAGTGCAACAAATCCATATGGTCAAACGAAATTAATGATTGAGCAAGTTATGCGTGATGTAGCATTTGCAGATGCAGAATGGAGTATCGCATTACTTCGCTATTTCAATCCATTTGGTGCACACGAAAGTGGGCGTATCGGAGAAGATCCAAATGGAATCCCAAATAACTTAATGCCATATGTAACGCAAGTAGCGGTAGGTAAGTTAAAAGAATTAAGCGTATTCGGAAATGACTATCCAACGAAAGATGGAACAGGAGTCCGTGATTACATCCATGTTGTGGACTTAGCAAATGGTCACGTAAAGGCGCTTGAGAAAGTACTGAGTACAACGGGAGTAGATGCTTATAACCTGGGAACAGGTATGGGCTATAGTGTACTAGAGATGGTTGAAGCGTTTGAAAAAGTTTCGGGTAAGAAAGTTCCTTATAAAATTACAGAGCGTCGCCCAGGTGATGTGGCAGTATGTTTTGCTGATGCATCGAAAGCAAAGCGTGAATTAGGCTGGGAGGCAACACGCGGATTAGAAGAAATGTGTGCAGATTCTTGGAAATGGCAATCAAATAATAAAAATGGCTATTTAGAAGTTTAATGATGAATATAAAAAAATGACCTTTGCATAAAAGCAAGAGGTCATTTTTTATTAATTTTATTAGCGAACCTAGAAAAGAGCGTTCGCTGTTTTAAATGATGTGATTTTACAATATCTTATGCTAGAAGGTAGTAGAATGAGATAGAGGAATGTATTATTTTATTAATTTTTTATAGAAATTGAAAGCGTATTATTGAAAAGTATTCCAACACTTGTATCATTGATAGAGTCCGTTTATAATCAAGGAATCCTAGTTCATGTTTTAATAGGATTATTTATTATTGAAAGCGTTTTAAGTTCGCTCCTTTTTGAGGTAGGAGGTCTGACTTATTTGAATGAAAAATTATGTATGTAGTTTTAAATGGGAAGAAAAATAATATAAGTATCACTTTATAGTGTGGGGAGGTTAAAAGTGTGAAAGGTAAAGATTTTCACACGAATATATATGGGTTATGTAGGATTATTACTTTCAGGGGCAGCTTTATTTTTAAATAGTCTTGTTATATTAGGGAAAGCAGAGATGAAAAGTGCGGGTGTTTTTAATTTATTTGTGGGTGCACTACAAATTATTATTCCGTTTTATTTGATCATGATTTCTGACCAAAGCAATTGGACAGTGTATTCATATGCGGCTACTTTCTTATTTGGATTAACTTATTTATATGTAGGTGTTACTTTTATAAAAGGAATGGATAGTAGTGGTCTAGGATGGTTTTGTATTTGGGTAGCAATTATAGCCTTATTCTATATGGTTGTTTCATTTGTTCAATTCCATGATGTTGTTAATGCGTTAACGTGGTTTATGTGGGCATTACTTTGGTATTTATTCTTTGTATTAAATACACAAAAGAAGAACATTAATCAATATCTTGGAAGGATTGCCTTCGTACAATCATGGGTAACATTGACTTTACCTTCACTCTTTTATTTTATGGGAGTGTGGGGAGAGGGATTTGTATATGAACTATGGGTTTATGTATCAGTAATTTCTATTTTGTACTTCTGTTATTGTATTTATAAATATCGAGTACGTTAATATATTTTCTGTAGAAAAGCATGGAATCGTTAAACGAATTCCATGCTTTTTATATGTTGGCACTTATAATAGAGAGGTAGTATTTTACAATTTGCTAAAATGGGGATGATGAAGTTGAAAAAAGTATTGGCGCTAGGGGGAACAAGATTTTTTGGTAAACATTTAGTAGAAGCACTTTTGCAAGAGGGGCACGATGTAACGATTGCGACGAGGGGAGTTACTGAAGATTCTTTTGGTAGCGCAGTAAAAAGAATAATTATTGATAGAGAAGATGGAAAGCTACTAGAAAAGTGTCTAGAAGGAAAAAGTTATGATATTGTATACGATAATTTATGCTATAGCTCGAATGCAGCGAAGATAACATGTGAAGTGTTACGAGGGAAAACGAAGAAATATGTTATGACATCTTCAATGGCCGTCTATGAACCTGCCCTAAGCTTATCAGAAGAAGACTTTAATCCGTACGATTATGCAATCGCGTATGGAGATAGGAATGACTTCAATTATGGTGAAGGAAAGAG
The DNA here is from genome assembly GCF_051915225.1 of Bacillus cereus group sp. MYBK95-2. Classification (NCBI taxonomy): domain Bacteria; kingdom Bacillati; phylum Bacillota; class Bacilli; order Caryophanales; family Bacillaceae; genus Bacillus; species Bacillus cereus group sp. MYBK95-2. The sequence continues at coordinate 50,011 of NZ_JBQAEH010000004.1, forward strand.
ATTAGCTGAAGCCGTTGTATTTCAACAAGCAACATTCCCAGTTGTTGCAGTTCGTTTTCCAGTTGTTATTGGAGAAAACGATTATACGAAAAGGTTACAATTTTACGTTGAATGTATTGTGAACCAAAAACCTATCGTTGTGGATCATGTAGATGGAACTTTGTCATTTATACATGAAAAAGAGGCAGGAGAGTTTCTAGCTTGGTGCGGAATGGAAAATGTGAAAGGGCCAATTAACGCCTGTAGTAACGGGGTAGTTTCTACGGAAGAAATTATTCATTTCATAGAAGAGAAGACAGGAATAAAAGCACTCATTCAGAAAGCTGGGGAAAATATAGCTCCTTATAATGAGGTAACTAACTGTACATTACATAATGGAAAGGCTCGTGAATTCGGATTTTTGTTCCGAGAGCTGAAACTAGAAATGAAAAATGTTTTAAAACATTATATAAATACAATGAAGTAATCATAAATCCCCCGGTGGCAATCCGGGGGATTCTGGAGGATTTCGACAATACTGATTTTACATTACCAAATTTACCTTATACGTACGACTAATGTTTTTGTGATTGAATTGCTTGTAAATACTTCTCGTTTACTTGGTCCCAGTTTACTGTATGCCACCAGTTGGTAACAAACTCTGGGCGCCTATTTTGATACTTTAAATAATAAGCATGTTCCCATACATCAATTACGAGTAAGGGGATTTTCCCTTCTTGCAAAGGCGTATCTTGATTTGGTGTACTCATAACAGAGAGTTCCTCACCGTCAAGAACAAGCCATCCATAGCCACTTCCAAAACGACTAATAGCTGCTTTGGAAAGTTGATCTTTTAAGTTGTCAAAGGTATTGAAATAATAATCAATTACTTTTGCAACGTCTCCATTAGGCTCACCGCCACCTCGTGGGCTCATCACTTCCCAAAAAAGACTATGACAATAGTGACCGCCACCGTTATTTCGTACAGCTGTAACAATTTCCTTCGGTAAAGTATCTAAATTACATAGCAATTCTTCTAAAGATTTATTATGTAATTCAGTATAATTTTCTAAAGTAGCATTTAAATTGTTTACGTATGTCGCATGGTGCTTTCCATGATGAATGGAAAGTGTATTGCTATCAATATGTGGCTCTAGTTCATCATAGTCATATGAAAGCTTTGGCAATTGAAATGAAGACATAACATTACCTCCTTTCTATTTAAAAAGTTGGTCTAGGTAAAAATACTTTACCTGAGTCAAAAATACACCCATTTTCCATATAAGTCAATAGTAAGTCAATTAATTTTCTGAAAAATATTACAATAAAAGTAACACTCTCACTTTCATTTGTGACTCCTATCCTTTTTGCTTATACTGTAAAGTAGCAGGGGTTTGTTGAAATAGAAGGAGATTGTTTATGAGTAAAACGAAACAATTAATAGAAGAAGCAAGTAATTTTATTACGATTTGTTATAAGGAGCTTCATAAAGAACAATTGATAGAAGAACGTATAAAAGAAATTCAAATTGAGATAGAGAAGACAGGGACATATGAGCATACATTTGAAGAACTTGTTCATGGTTCACGAATGGCATGGCGTAACAGTAATAGATGTATTGGAAGACTATTTTGGAGTAAGATGCACATATTAGATGCGCGCGAAGTAAATGATGAAGAGGGTGTATATAATGCATTAATTCATCATATTAAATATGCAACGAACGACGGGAAAGTTAAACCAACCATTACGATTTTTAAGCAATATCAAGGTGAAGAAAATAATATAAGAATTTATAATCACCAATTGATTCGATATGCAGGATATAAAACAGAAACGGGAGTGATTGGTGATTCTCATTCCGCTACATTTACGGACTTTTGTCAGGGGCTTGGTTGGCAAGGAGAAGGTACGAATTTCGATGTATTGCCACTTGTGTTCTCTATAAACGGGAAGGCACCTACATATAAAGAAATTCCGAGAGAAGAAGTAAAAGAAGTGCCAATTGAACACCCAGAATACCCTATTTCATCACTTGGAGTGAAATGGTATGGTGTTCCAATGATTTCAGATATGCGTTTAGAAATTGGCGGTATTTCTTATACAGCCGCTCCGTTCAATGGATGGTATATGGGAACAGAAATTGGGGCGCGCAACTTAGCAGATCATGATCGTTATAATTTACTTCCGGCTGTTGCGGAGATGATGGATTTAGATACATCGAGAAACGGTACCTTATGGAAAGATAAGGCGCTAATTGAGTTGAATATTGCCGTACTACACTCCTTTAAAAAACAAGGAGTTAGTATTGTTGATCACCATACTGCTGCACAACAATTTCAGCAATTTGAGAAGCAAGAAGCTGCTTGTGGTCGTGTTGTAACAGGTAATTGGGTATGGCTTATTCCGCCATTATCTCCAGCTACCACTCACATTTATCATAAACCGTATCCGAATGAAATTTTGAAGCCAAATTTCTTTCATAAATAATATTTAGTGCAGTTTTTTTCTGCAAAATATATTTTTTTTAATTACTGTTATGTAGCAAATGGAAGCCTTTACTCTCGGTTATTTTTGGAAGAGGCTTTTTGAACCAAGGAGTACCTTATGTTATAATCAAATTTCTGTTTCGAAGACCTTATAGAAATATAAGGTCTTTTGTTTTGCTTTTTTATGTAAGAGGAAGAGAATTTTTCTTTTTAATAAGGGATTTGGCATATTTTTAGGGACAACATAAGTATGTGGGAAGTCGATAAAATGTTATGCATATATAATTATTATGTTTTAGGTTTAAACAATAAAACATAATAAAGTTGTTTTTTTAGATTGCTGAGGAAGGAGGAAGTATAAATGAGGATGAAGAGTCGAAAAACTGATTGGCCTGTATTTATTATTAGTGGTGGTTCACTTTTATTATTTGTAATTGCAGTTTTTTTGAACAAGGATTATGTAGAGAGTGCGATTAATAAAAGTTTCGCTTTTTCAATTAAATATTTCGGTGCCTTCTGGCAAGTTTTATTATTAGGTACATTTATTGTTGCGATGTGTATGGCTTTCTCCAAATATGGGAGAGTTAAGCTTGGGGGATTAGAAAAACCTGAGATTAGTACGGCAAAATGGCTTGCTATTATTATGTCTACATTACTTGCTGGAGGTGGCGTTTTTTGGGCAGCAGCAGAGCCAATGTATCATTTGATGACGGTGCCACCAATACATGATGGTATATCTGCTGGAACGAAAGAAGCAGTCATGCCTGCTTTAGCACAAAGTTATATGCATTGGGGATTTTTAGCATGGACGATTTTAGGTACAATTAGTGCGGTAGTTATGATGTATGGACATTATCATAAAGATATGCCGCTAAAACCTCGAACACTTTTATATCCTATTTTTGGGGAAAAATTAAGAAAGAGCCTGCTTGGAACGATAATTGATGCAGCTGCAATTATTGCAGTAGCTGCAGGTACAATTGGCCCAATTGGATTTTTAGGTTTACAAGCAAGTTATGGATTACAAGAATTATTTGGAATTTCTGATGTGTTTACTACTCAATTAGCAATTATTGTTTGTGTGGTGGCCGTGTCTACCATATCGGCAGTAACAGGTATTGATAAAGGGATTCAAATTATAAGTAATTTAAATGTTAGATTAGCAATTGTGTTAATGGCATTCATATTACTATTTGGGCCAGGTGGATTTATTATTGATTCGTTTGTTTCTTCGTTTGGATTTTATGTAAATGAGTTTATACCGATGAGCACATACCGTGGTGATACAAGTTGGTTAGGATCTTGGACAATCTTTTTCTGGGGATGGTTTATTGGATACGGACCAATGATGGCAATTTTAGTGAGTCGAATTTCAAGAGGGAGAACGATTCGAGAAATCATCGTTGCAATTGGAATTATCGCACCTATTATTACAACATTTTGGTTTACTATATTAGGTGGATCAGGCGTGTTTTATGAGTTGATGAATCCTGGGTCTATCTCGGACGCATTAAGTGAATCTGGTATGCCGGCAGCTATGATTGCAATTACAGGGCAATTGCCACTTTCTAATATTATTGGACCAGCATTTCTTTTATTAACAATTTTATTTGTAGTGACAACAGGAGATTCAATGGCGTATTCCATTTCAATGGCAGTGACTGGAGACGGAGATCCTAGAATTAGTTTGCGAATTTTTTGGTCGCTTATTATGGGCGCAGTTGCAGCAATTCTTTTATATATGGGTGAAGGAAGTATTAATGCGCTACAATCGTTTATCGTGGTGACGGCAGTTCCGGTATCAATTTTGTTATTCCCAATGCTATGGTTAGCGCCTAAAGTTGCGGGAGAATTAGCATTAAAACAAGGTATTGTAAAAGAAGAAGATAAAACTGCATTCTTATTTCAGAAGGCTAGTAAATCAAAATAAATAAAAACGTAAAAGAGGAAGCATCTTAAATGAGATGCTTCCTCTTTTACGTTTAATCTAATACTTTTCCCTTTGTTTCTGGTACACATAGTAGCATTGTAATTAACCCGATTGGGTAGATGATAAAAATCAAGGACAATGCTCCAAGTAGGTTGCCACCTGTAGCAAGTAAGCCAATAATAACAGGCCCAAATCCAGCTAGTCCACGTCCTGTACCGAAAATAAAGTTTTCGGCGGTAGAGCGAGCTTCAGCAGGATAGTTTTCAGCTAAAATTGCTCCAAATCCTCCCATCATTCCATTTGCAAAGAATCCAAGCAATGCACTTCCCCATAATAATAATGTTGAATCTGTGAATAAGAAGAAGTAAATGAGACAGTATACTGTACCGCCAATATAATAGATTGCAAAAGTTTTACGTCGACCAATTTTATCAGCTAGAATACCAAAGATTGCAATTCCAATTAGCATACCGATGGTAGAAATGAACATCCAGCCACTTGCTTTTGCTAATGTATAGTTATATTTATTTGCTAAAATAGTGGGCATCCATGTGAAGATTCCGTAATATCCGAAGTTTTGGATGAACGACATAATAATAAGACCAATTGTTGTAATTGTTACTTTTTTATTGGCAAATAACTTTCGAAGTGGAAATTTTTTTATATGTTTTAGTTGTTCTGCTTCAGTAGTTGTTAATTTACCTGCAGCTTCTTTTTGCAATAGCTCCTTTTTGTAGCGTTGTTTTTGCTCCCATATTTTCGGTTCACTTAAACTTTTACGGACATAGACAGCTAGTAAAGCTGGAATTAATCCAAATAAGAAAACGGCTCTCCATCCAAAGTGTGGGACAATAAATGCTGGAAGGAGTGAAGCAATCAGTACACCAAATTGCCATCCAAGTGCAACAACAGATGTCGCTTTAGCGCGCATTTCTTTAGACCATGTTTCTGTTACGATGGCCATTCCGATTCCGAATTCACCACCAACTCCCATTCCAACTAAAAAGCGCAGAATTAATAATTGCCAGTAGTCTGTTGCGAAATAAATGAGTGCGGTTGCTAGTGAAAACAGTAAGATTGTGAAGGCCATTGTACGAATACGGCCAAATAAATCAGCAATAAATCCAAATAAATAAGAACCAATTAACATTCCTATTGTGGTAGCTAAAGTTAAGTTTCCACCTTCAACAGGACTTAAGTGAAACTCTTTTAAAATATAGACAAGTACGAACGATAATAGCAACATATCTAAACCTTCTGCTGCATATCCTAGCGCAGAACCAAATAATGTTTTATATCTTTTCGCTTTTGTCTCCTCTGTTGTTTGTTGTACATCAGTAGTGACGTTCATTATTACTCCTCCTTATTTTCTACAGTCGCTATGGAAGAATAACAAAAGGCCTTCTCACCTGATATGATGAGAAGGCCAAAAAAGCATACGTATCCCCAAGAAAAGAACATACGTATATTGTATTCCGACTTCCTTCTCAACCTCACGGGGTTGGGTTAAAGGACTGTATTATATTACTTTATTTTTAGCACTCTTCTATATGTATTGTCAAATAAAGAGGAAGTTATTATGTGTAAAATATTTCAAAAAACATTTCGTTCTTCTTGACGCCGACTTCATTATTTTCCCATAATAAAACTAACTAAATAAAAAGGAATGAATCAAAGATGCTAAATTTAGTACTCATGATGATTGAACGAGTCGGACTTATAGTTATTTTAGGATTTTTACTCTCTCATATTAAAACTTTCAGACGCCTCCTTCATAAACAGGATGGCTATGTAGATAAGCTTAAGCTTATTTGTATTTTTTCGGTATTTACAATTGTAAGCAATTACACTGGGATTGAAATAGCAGGAAATACGATTATGAATGAAAATTGGTTACAAGGTGTTTCATCATCGAGTACCATTGCGAATACACGTATTATGGGTGTTGGAATTAGTGGATTGCTTGGTGGTCCTATCGTCGGAATTGGGGTAGGATCAATTGCTGGTATTCACCGTTATATGCTTGGAGGGACGACAGCTCTAAGTTGTGCAATCTCGTCAATTTTAGCAGGTGTTATAACGGGGTATATTGGATACATTTTCAAAAAGTATAATCGTACAATTACTCCTAAGTTTTCAGCGATTTTAAGTGTTTTTATCGTTTCTTTAGAAATGATTATGATCCTATTAATTGTAGAGGATGGAATGAGCATTGTGAAAACAATTGCGATACCAATGATCCTTGTAAATAGTTTTGGAAGTTTTATTTTACTTTCTATGATACAAGCTATTTTGCGTCAGGAAGAGAACGCAAAGGCACTTCAGACTCATAAGGTATTACGTATTGCAGATAAAACGTTACCATATTTTCGCCAAGGCTTAACAGAAGAATCATGTAAGCATGTGGCACAAATTATTCACCGTTTTACAGGAACAGATGCGGTATCCTTAACAGATACAGAGAAAATATTAGCTCATGTTGGATTAGCATCAGATCACCATATTCCTTCACATAGTTTAATAACTGGTTTGTCGAAAGAAGTTTTACATACAGGGCAAATAATGAAAGCAAAATCACGTGAGGTCATTAATTGTCAACATGAAGGATGCCCTTTGCAAGCGGCGATTGTTATTCCACTAACTTCGCATGGAAATACGATAGGGACATTAAAACTGTATTTTAAAAATCCTAACCAGTTAAGTCGCGTTGAAGAAGAATTAGCAGAAGGGTTAGCAAAAATATTCTCCACGCAGTTAGAGTTAGGAGAAGCTGAGTTGCAAAGTAAATTACTTCAAGATGCAGAGATAAAAGCATTACAAGCGCAAATTAACCCGCACTTTTTATTTAATGCGATTAATACAGTATCAGCTTTATGCCGAACAGATGTAGAAAAAGCAAGGAAGTTATTATTACAGCTTAGCGTATATTTCCGATGTAATTTGCAAGGGGCACGTCAGTTATTGATTCCACTAGAACAAGAATTAAACCATGTACAGGCATATCTATCCTTAGAACAAGCAAGGTTCCCAAATAAGTATGAGGTAAAGATGTATATTGAGGACGAGCTAAAGACAACTTTAGTACCACCATTTGTTCTTCAACTATTGGTTGAAAATGCATTGCGACACGCTTTTCCGAAGAAGCAACCAGTATGTGAAGTAGAAGTGCATGTTTTTGAAAAAGAGGGTATGGTTCATTTTGAAGTAAAAGATAATGGACAGGGAATTGAGGAAGAACGTTTAGAACAATTAGGAAAGATGGTAGTTTCGTCAAAGAAAGGGACTGGAACAGCTTTATATAATATTAATGAACGTCTTATTGGATTATTTGGAAAAGAAACGATGCTTCATATCGAAAGTGAATTAAATGAGGGGACAGAGATTACTTTTGTTATTCCAAAAAAAGTAGGGGAGGAAGAGCCGGGTGTTAAAAGTATTAGTAGTTGACGATGAAATGTTAGCACGTGATGAACTAAAGTATTTATTAGAGAGAACGAAAGAAGTTGAGATAATTGGTGAGGCTGATTGTGTGGAAGACGCATTAGAAGAACTAATGCAAAGTAGACCAGATATTGTGTTTTTAGATATTCAATTATCCGATGATAACGGATTTGAAATCGCCAATATATTAAAGAAGATGAAAAATCCACCTGCAATTGTATTTGCTACTGCCTATGATCAATATGCACTGCAAGCATTTGAAGTAGATGCGTTAGACTACATTTTAAAACCATTTGATGAAGAGCGTATTGTGCAGACATTAAAGAAGTATAAAAAACAAAAACAATCGCAAATAGAAACGAAGCACGAAATAAAGGGGACAGATGTAACAGTAGAGATGCATAAATTAGCATTACCAATTGAAGAATCAATCGTACTTGTTAATATTGAAGATATTGTATATGTAGGACTTGTGGACGGAAAAGTGACAGTAAAAACAATGAGGGAAACATATGTAACACACGATACACTTGTGATTTTGGAAAAGAAGTTGCCGCAAGTAAGTTTCATGCGTGTTCATCGTAGCTTTATTGCAAATATTAATCATATTACTGAAATTCAGCCATGGTTTAACTCTACTTATAATTTAATTATGAAAGAAGGATCAAAAGTACCTGTTAGTCGTACATATGCAAAAGAACTCAAGAAGCTGCTTCGTATTTAAGGAGCAGCTTTTGTATTTCATCCTTTTATATTTGTAACTGATTCTGTATATTTGACGTTCCGTTATGTAAACGCTTACTTAGGCGGTTATATCCTATACAATAAAGGTACCAAATCGAAAGAGGTGGCCAAAATGAGTACGAAAAAAGTATATAGTTTCTTATCACAAGCATTCATATTTTCAGCTATTATGTTAATTTCTAATATTATTGCAACACATTTACCAATTCCAATGCCTTCATCGGTAATCGGGTTAGTTATTTTATTTAGTCTATTATGTTTAAAAGTTATTAAATTGGAGCAAGTTGAATCACTCGGAACAGCTTTAACAGGTATTATTGGATTCTTATTCGTCCCATCAGGTATTTCAGTTATTAATTCTCTTGGTGTAATGGGGCAATACTTTGTACAAATTTTAACTGTAATTGTTGTAGCGACAGTTATTTTACTCGCTGTAACAGGATTATTTGCACAATTTATTTTAGGAAAAGATGAAAAAGAAACAGAAGATATAAAAGAATTGAAAGTAGTAAATAAAGGACGCAAGCACGGAAAGGTTGCGTAACCATTGTATTTATATATTGTTGGGAGGTAATGAACATGGCAAGCACAATGACTCCATATTTCGGAATCGTCGTTTCATTAATCGCATACGGAATCGGAACATTATTATTCAAGCATTCAAAAGGGTTCTTCCTATTTACACCATTATTCGTAGCGATGGTATTAGGGATTGTATTTCTAAAGGTAGGTAACTTTACTTTTGAAGAATATAATACTGGCGGAAAAATGATTAGTTTCTTCTTAGAGCCAGCAACAATTGCATTCGCTATCCCACTATATAAACAAGTTGATAAGTTGAAAAAATATTGGTGGCAAATTTTATCAGCTATCGTGGTTGGATCTATTTGCTCAGTAATTGTCGTGTTCATTGTTGCAAAAGCAATCGGTTTAGATACAGCAGTAATGAATTCAATGCTACCACAAGCAGCAACAACAGCAATTGCGTTACCAATTTCAGAAAGTATTGGTGGTATTCCAGCAATTACATCGTTTGCAGTTATTTTCAACGCAGTTATCGTATACGCATTAGGAGCATTATTCTTAAAAACATTTAGAGTGAAACATCCGATTGCAAAAGGTTTAGCACTTGGAACAGCGGGTCATGCATTAGGAGTTGCAGTAGGAATTGAAATGGGTGAGGTAGAGGCAGCGATGGCAAGTATTGCTGTAACGGTAGTTGGGGTTGTAACAGTAGTTGTCATCCCAATGTTCATGCCATTCATTGGATAGTAAAACTTACTTAAAAAATAAGAAAAGCAAGCTATTTGTAGGACAGATTTCTACTGATAGCTTGCTTTTTATGTTACAGTAGTGGTAAGACCTATTTAAAAAAATGTAAGTTTCCTTAAATCTTCATTAATACTATGTAGAATACGTTTTGAATTAGGTCATTGTATTGTAAAATAAGAAGTAAGCTACTATATACCTGTTAAAGTAGGCATATAATGAGTTTATAAAAATCTTAATATGAATGAATAATTGAAAGTAGAAAAGAGAGAGAAATCTACTTATTAACGTTTTAGTTTATAGGACAGGAGAGAGTATTCGTCGATTATGCAAATAAAAAACCTGTTTCAAAGCAAAGGATTTCAGAGGTTACTCGTATTAGTAATACTTGCTCTCGTGTTATACGGGCTGCAAAGTATGTTGAATTTAATATTAATTACGTTTATTCTCACGTATTTAATGGATCGATTCCAAAAGTTTATTTCACGCAAATTAGATCATTTCATGCCTATTAATCGAAAAATTATTATAGCATTTCTATATGTAATGTTAATTGGTGGAATTGCTATTACGCTATTTAAATATTTACCAGTATTGACGATACAAATTTCACAACTGATTTACCAATTCAATGTATTTTTAAGAAACCCACCAGATAGTGAACTAATTAAGTATGCAGTTAATGCTGTCAATCATATGGAGCTTTCTAAATATGTAGGACAAGGCGTAGACATTTTGTATAAATCGATTACGAATGTTGGTAAATTTGGCCTTCAAGTTTTACTTTCTTTAATTTTGAGTTTGTTTTTCTTATTAGAAAAATCTCGTATTGTCGGTTTTACTGCAAAGTTTAAAGAAAGCAGGCTTGCAATTTTCTATACTGAAATTGAGTACTTCGGAAAGAAATTTGCACGTTCATTTGGAAAGGTAATCGAAGCGCAATTTTTAATTGCTGTTGTTAACTGTGTTCTTTCAGTTATTGCATTATGGATATTAGGATTCCCACAATTATTAGGTTTAGCGTTAATGATTTTCTTGCTGGGCTTAATTCCAGTAGCGGGGGTTATCATTTCGTTATTCCCACTTTGTATGATTGCTTACAATATTGGCGGTATCATGTACGTTGTTTATATTTTGGTTATCGTAACAGTGATTCATGCGCTTGAAAGTTACGTATTAAACCCGAAGTTTATGTCGCAAAAAACAAATTTACCGATTTTCTATACATTTATGGTATTAATCTTCTCAGAACACTTCTTAGGTGTATGGGGATTAATTATCGGTATTCCAATCTTCATCTTCTTATTAGATGTTTTAGACGTGACAAGTGATGAAATGGAGAAGGATGTTGGAAAAAATAAAGTGAAGTAAAGAAAAAGCATCGATGTTCGGTGCTTTTTCTTTTATAATATGATGTTTCTTATGCCATACTGTAAGCAGAACATAGAATAGGGGTGAAGTAATGGCTGTAAATGAAAAGATAGAATTGGCTACATTTGCTGGAGGGTGCTTCTGGTGTATGGTTTCGCCATTTGAAGAGATGGAAGGGATTATAAAGGTTGTTTCTGGCTATACAGGTGGTCATAAAGAGAATCCAACGTATAAAGAAGTATGTTCAGAAACGACGGGACATTATGAGGCAGTACAAATTACATTTGATGCAAATAAAATGCCGTATGAGGAATTGTTAAATATATATTGGAGACAAATTGATCCGACCGATATTGGTGGACAATTCCACGACCGCGGACAGTCTTATGAAACGGTGATTTTTTATCATAATGAAGAACAACATAAAAAAGCAGAGGCCTCAAAAGAAGAGCTTGAGCAGAGTGGACGCTTTTCAAAACCAATTGCGACAAAAATACTACCAGCAGCTACATTTTATCCAGCTGAAGAATATCACCAAGGATACCATAAGAAAAACACATTCCGCTATGAGTTATATCGTAAAGGCTCAGGACGAGATGCTTTTATTAAGCAACATTGGCCAAAGGATAATGCTCATTTAAAAGAAAAGCTCAATGAGATGCAGTATTATGTAACACAGGAAAATGGTACAGAACCACCATTTCGAAATGAGTATTGGAACCATAAAGAGGAAGGTCTTTATGTAGACATCGTTTCAGGTGAGCCGTTGTTTACTTCTCTAGATAAATTTGATAGTGGATGTGGATGGCCTAGTTTTACAAAACCAGTGATGTCAGCAAGTGTGAAAGAAAAGATGGATGTGAGTCATAATATGACACGTACAGAAGTGAGAAGTAAAGAAGGAGATTCACATCTTGGGCACGTATTTCCAGATGGTCCAGGACCAAATGGCCTTCGTTACTGTATTAATTCCGCAGCTCTTCGATTTATTCCAAAAGAGGAATTAGAGAAAGAAGGCTATGGCGATTTCCTAATCTTGTTTGGAAATAAAAAATAACCTCGCAGTTAGCGAGGTTATTTTTTTGTTATTTTGTTTTTTTCTTTTTAAATTTGCTTAATACTTCATAAACGATTGGAACAATAAGAAGTGTTAATAACGTTGAACTTGTTAATCCACCAATTACCGTTACGCCAAGTCCTTTAGAAATTAAGCCACTACCTTCAAATCCTAATGCAAGCGGGATAAGAGCACCGATTGTTGCAATTGCAGTCATTAAAATTGGACGAAGGCGTGTTGCACCAGCTTCTAATAAAGCTTCACGTGTTGATAGTCCTTCATTTTCCTTATGAATAACGCGGTCGATAAGCACGATTGCGTTTGTTACAACGATACCGATTAACATAAGCGCACCAATCATTGCAGATACACTTAATGTTTCACCAGAGATTAATAAGGCAACAAGAGCCCCAATAATTGTAAATGGTAGCGAGAATAAAATTGCGAATGGTGCTAGGGCACCACCAAATGTAACGACAAGAACGAAGTATACAATGGCAATCGCAGCTAACATCGCTAAGCCAAGTTGTTTGAATGATTCTTCAATATCTTTAGTAACACCGCCCATAGAAACATCTACACCAGAAGGAAGATCCATTTTATCTACTTCTTTTTGTACTGCAGCAGATGCTTTTGAAACGTCATCAGATGTTAATTTGGCACTAACCTCTGCATAAACACGTCCATCTCGGTGTGTTACTGTATTCGATGTTTCACCTTCTTTTACAGTCATAACATCTTTCACAGCTACTTCATTACCAAGTGGTGTTGTAATTTTGCGATTTGTTAAGTCATCGATTGTTTCATAATTTTGTTTTTCAGCTTCTACATATACATTGATATCTTTACCGTCTTTTTTAATTGTTGTCAGAACAGGGCGATCATGTTGATTAGAAAGTCCCATTCCAATTTGAGCAGCCGTTAAGCCCATTTTACTCAGCTTTTCTTGATCTGCGACTAAAGTGTACTCTGCATATGTTTTTGCAATACTAGAATCTATATCTTTTAAGTCTTTATTTTTCTTCATGATATTTTGAATATCTTTTACGACAGGTTTAATGTCTTCTGAGCTATCTCCATAAACGTATAGTTTAATTTCGTTACTACCGCCACTTGCTCCGAAGTCTTGGTTTTTCCATTCGCCTTTGCCAGACATCTTCTGTAAATCTTTAACGACTTGTTCTTTCTCTTTTTCAAAGTTTTTCGTGTCGTTATCATATTGCACGAAGAACATTGCTTGGTTTGATTGACCAGGACTCATTGGATTCTCTCCACCTAATGAGAACTGAATTGTTTTGACGTCTTTATTATCTTGGAAGTGCTTCTCAGCTTTTGTTGCAATTTTTTCAACGTCTTCTAACGTTTGACCTGGTTCAGGATTATATGTTGCAATAATCATTTTTTCTTCTTCAGAAGGTAAGAAACTTACACCGATAACTGGTACAAGTGCAAGACTACCAACTAATAGAAGGACAGCGATACTTGATGTAATAATTTTGTGATTTAAAGCCCATGCAAGTATGCGTTTATACCCATTTGCTAATTTACTTGGTTTTTCTTCATGATGTACTTCTTTTTCCCTCATGCTCTCTTTCTTAAATAAGGAATGAGCTAGCATCGGTACGATTGTAACTGCTACTAGTAATGATGCTAATAAAGCGAAGACGATAGTTAAGGCGAATGGTAAGAACATTTCACCAATCATACCTTTTACTAGTCCAAGCGGTAAAAATACAGCAATTGTTACAATGGTGGAAGACATAATTGGGATAAACATTTCTTTCGTAGCTTCACGAATTAAATCTTTTCCACGTAATTTCTCTTCTGATAACGACATACGTCGGTAAATATTTTCAATAACAACAATTGAGTCATCGACAACGCGGCCTATAGCAACGGTCATTGCTCCAAGTGTCATAATGTTAAGCGTAATATCCATTTGCTTTATGACTAAAACAGCAATTAATAAAGAAAGTGGTATTGAAACGACAGAAATTAACGTTGTTCGAATATTTCGTAGGAACAGCATAATAATAACAATCGCAAAGATAGCGCCGAAAATTGCTTTGCTCAGCATTGTTTCAACTGATTTTTCAATAGGTGCACCTTGGTCGAATGTTGAAATGATCTCTAAATCTTTATATTTTTTCTCAAGATCTTTTACTTTATCTTTTACTGCATTTACAACATCAACTGTATTTGCATCAGAGGCCTTCACAATTTGAATTCCAATTGCTTCTTTTCCATTTGTTCGAGAAATAGATTCTGCTTTCCCAACTTCTTTAATGTCAGCAATTTCGTCTAATGTAACTGTTGGAATCCCGTTCATAGCAGCTGGATTCATTTGCGGCGTTTGTGCACCAGCGCCAGCATTTTGACTACCTTGACCGTTAGGTGAGGAAGGTATAGCTGGGATTTTAAGTTCTTTTAACGCTTTAATCGTTGTAATATTGCCATCTACAACAACTGATTTTTCCGTGTCTTTAAATGTGTATAAGCCAAGTGGTAAAGATACATCCGATCCCTTAATCACATTTTTTACGGTATCTTCACTTAGTCCTAGTTCTTTCATTTTATCTTTCTTGAAGACAAGCTGTACTTCATCTACTTGTTGGCCAGCAATTTGAACAGATGCAACACCATCAAGTCCTTTTAATCCTGGTACAACATTTTTTTCTACATTTTCAGTTAAGGTAGCTAAAGATTCATTCTTACTTGCCACGCTTAACGAAATAACTGGAAAGGCATTGAAGTTTACTCGTGAAACTTTAGGATCTTTAACACCTTCTGGGAGTTTTACATTTGTGAGAGCTTCTTTAATTTCTGTTTCTGCTTTTTCCATATTTTTATCAAAATCGTATTCTACTTGAATAGAAGATGCGTTTTGAAAAGATGATGAACTCACAACGTTAACACCGCTTAAATTTTGTAGTTGTTCTTCCATCGGCTTTGAAACTTTATCAGCTACTTCTTCTGGTGTAGCACCAGGATAGACCGTAGTTACTGTCACAATCGGTGTTGTAATATCAGGGATTGTTTCCAGCTTCATATTGAGTCCAGAGTAGATCCCCGCAATAGTAACAATAATGGTTAGTAGCCAAACTGCGAACTTATTTTTTAACGAGAAATTGATGATTTTGTTCATGTTTGCGCTCCCTTTTTATTATATTGACCAACTGGTCAGTCTAATACATAATATAACTGACCGTTCGGTCAATCGTCAATAAAAAGAGATGGTATAATACATTTATAATAAGATGCGAGATTAAATTTAGGAGAGAAGATATGAAAGAAAAAGAGCGTTTAATTATAGAATCGGCTATGAAGTTATTTGCTACTAAGGGTGTAAATGCGACATCAGTGCAGGAAATTGTGACAGCTAGTGGTATATCTAAGGGAGCTTTTTACTTATATTTTAAATCGAAAGATGAGCTTTTATTAGCGACACTTCGATATTATTATGACAAAATCCAAAAGAAAATGCTGGATATTGAACAAGAGTCTTTATTACCACGTGAAAAATTTGCAAAACAATTACATTGTCAGTTTAATGATATACAAAAGCATAAAGAATTTATTATTATGCATGCGAGAGAAAATGCGATTCCGTTTAATAAAGAAGTAGAAGAATTTATGATGCGGATGAAGTTAGAGTCTCATGCATTTTATCGGAATAGTTTATTGTCCATTTATGGTGAAAAGGTTATGCCATATTTATTGGATTTAGTAATTATGGTAGAAGGCATATGCCGTGGGTATTTAGAATTAATTATTTTACAAGCACCAGAAATTGATTTATCGTATGTAGCTGCTTTTATTTTAAAAAGAGTAGATAATTTAGTAGATGGCTTAGTAGAATCTTCGGAAGAACCTATTTTACATGAAGAAAAGCTTGGAGAATTCCTTTGTAAATCAGAGCTTATTAAGGAACAAGTTAAAGAACATTTTTTAAAAGAGATTATTGTATTTAAGCGCACTTTAGCTGATCAATTAGAGGATGATGAGCTGTTGGTTACATTAGATGTTTTAGAGGCGGAAATACGATTGCTTAATCCAAGAATTCCGGTAATTAGAGGTATGTTAGCAAATTTAGAGGCGTATCCGGAATTAAAAGAATTTCGATTACGCCTTATAGGATACTACAATATAAAAAATTCTTAATAAAAATAAGTAAAAAACTCCTTGTCTACACAAGGAGTTTTTTCTTAAAGACTACTTACTATTTTGAGACCATTCTTCAACATCCCAAACTTTTGTGATCCAATCTTCATAGAAGTCCGGTTCGTGACATACAAGGAGAATTGTTCCTTTATATGCTTTCATAGCCTTCTTAAGTTCCGCTTTTGCTGTAACATCAAGATGGTTTGTCGGCTCATCAAATAATAGCCAGTTACTTTCCTCACCCATTAGCTTACATAAACGAACTTTTGCTTGTTCTCCACCACTTAATTGACTTAATGGGCGAGAAATATGTTCATTTTTTAATCCGCATTTTGCTAACATCGCACGAATTTGATGCTGGTCTAGGCCAGGGAATGTATTCCATACATCATCAATTGGTGTTATATTATCAGCTTTAACTTCTTGTTCAAAGTATGCAGGCTCTAAGAAGTCACCAAGACTTGTTTTACCGCTTAAAGGTTTAATTTTACCTAAGATTGTTTTTAGTAACGTTGATTTACCAACACCGTTACATCCAACAATAGCAATTTTTTCACCACGTTCAATCGTCATTGATAGCTTTGGTAGTAGCGGATGTGTATATCCGATTTCTACATTTTCACCTTCAAAGACGAAGCGACTACTTGCACGACTTTCTTTAAATGAGAATTCCGGTTTAATTGCTGTTTCCGGACGATCAATAAGCTCCATGCGATCAAGTTGTTTTTGACGACTCTTTGCACGACCTGTCGTTGAATAACGAGCCTTGTTCTTTGCAATGAAGTCTTCTTGCTTTTTGATAAACTCGCGCTGTTTTTCATAAGCGTTTATATGTTGATTTTTATTGATTTCTGCTAGTTCTAGGAATTTTTCATATGTCGCTGTATAGCGTGTCATTTTTGTGAATTCTAGATGGAAAATAACATCAACACATTTATTCATAAATTCCGTATCATGAGAAATCAATAAGAATGCATGTGGGTATTCTTTCAAATAATTTGTTAACCAATGAATATGTTCAACGTCTAAATAGTTAGTAGGTTCATCAAGCAATAACACTTCTGGCTGTTCAAGTAATAGCTTTGCAAGCAATACTTTTGTACGTTGTCCACCACTTAGTGCTGAAACATCACGATCTAAACCAATTGCATCAATTCCAAGACCACGTGCAGCCTCTTCAATTTTCATATCTAGTAAATAGAAACCACCTGCTTCAAGTGCATCTTGTATTTCTGCCATTTGCTCAAGAAGTTCTTCTAGTTCTTCTGGTGTAGCAGTTCCCATTTTTTCTGTAACTTCATTTAAAGCTTTTTCCTTTTCGAATAACGGTAAAAATGCATCCGCTAGTACGTCACGGATTGTACGCCCAGGCGTTAAAACAGTATGCTGATCTAAGTAGCCATAATGTGTGCCCGGTGTCCATTCTACGCGACCTTGGTCATGAATAAGCTGACCAGTAATGATATTCATGAATGTTGATTTACCAACACCGTTTGCACCAACTAATCCAACGTGTTCACCTGCTAATAATCGCATAGATACATCTTTAAATAATGTACGATCGCCAAATGTATGTCCTAATTTTTCAACTGTTAATAAGCTCATAGTATCCTCCGTCCAACTTGAAATAGTACCTTGAATCATGATACTAAATTCTTTCATATAATGCCATCATTTCAAAATGTATATTTTTTCAAAAGAAGTGTTTGTAAATGTTAGTATATAAAAAAGTTACTTCTACCTACAGAAGTAACTTTTTGGTTATGCCTTTTGTTTAACTTCACTAACTTTCTTTTCAGCTACAATAAAATGCGGTCTACGTTTTGTTTCATAATAAATACGACCGATATATTCACCAATCACACCTAGGAATATGAGTTGAATACCGCCAATAAATAGTATAGCGGAAATGAGAGTAAAGTAACCAGGAACTTCCACACCACCAAGGATGATTTGAACGAACGTAGTGATTACGTATAAAAGTCCTAAAATGGTTGTTAGTAATCCGAGATATATAGATAGACGTAACGGTTTATTATTGAATGAAATTACACCATCAATTCCGTAATTTAATAATTTCGAGAAGGTCCATTTACTTTCTCCATCAGAACGTAATACATTTTCATATTCAATGATTAATTCGTTATAACCAATCCAAGAGAATAAACCCTTTGAAAATCGGTTGTATTCACTTAAAGACACTAAAGAATCCACTGCTCTTCGACTTAAAAGTCTAAAGTCACCAATACCATCTACTAATTCAATATCTACAAACTTATTCATCACCTTATAGTAAAGACGAGAGACGAAAGAGCGAACAGGTGAATCACCAGTTCTTGTTCTTTTTGCAATGACTTGGTCGTAGCCTTCGTTATATCCTTCTAACAGTTCTTTTATTAACGTAGGAGGGTGTTGTAAGTCAGCATCCATAATAACAATTGCATCTCCTGTAGCATATTTTAAACCAGCTAACATTGCAGCTTCTTTTCCGAAGTTTCGACTAAATGATATATAGTGTACCGATGAATCTGCACTAGCTAAATCACGTAAAATATTTAATGTATCATCTTTACTACCATCATTAACAAAAACAAATTCATAATCGGTAGTTAATTTATGAATTTCAAGAGAAGTCTCTGAATAAAAGGCACGAAGCACCTTTTCTTCATTGTAGCATGGTACTACTATTGAAAGGGTCATGTTAGGACCTCCTTAGGTGTAATTTTAAAGTGGGCATGAAGTAAAAGTGAAGCAATCATCTTCAACTTTTACTTCACTTCATTTTAATACCTTTTTTTAAAACGACTTTTTAATTTTGAATATCTTTTCGTATCTCCAAGAACTAGAAGCGAGATGCAAATGATAAATGAAATGATAGAAATAACGAGACCCATTTTGAAATAAGGTGTGACGTATTTCATTTCAACTACATGTTGCCCTTTGGAAATAGGAACGCCAATAAAGGCGGAATTAGCCTTCGTAAATTCGGTTTCTTTACCGTCAACTTTTATTGACCATCCTTTACTATATGGTACCGATAAATATAGTAATCCATCTTTAGTGGAATTAATATCACCTTTTAAGGAGTTACCTTCATAGTAAATGTTTTGTAGGCTATTTTCTTTTAAAGTATTTACTTTTTTCGGGACAGTCTGATAGTTAGTACTGTTGATTTGTAAATCTTTCAACTCATATTGACCAGGAGTAGGAATAGAAATGATTAGCTCGGTTGGCTTTGCATCTTTTCCTAAGTTGTAAACAAATCTTTCTAACGGATAAGCATAAGCTCCATCTTCATTACCTTTTATCATAGATTTGTCATTCACGGTAACCCCAAATGATTCCTTGTTTATATTTCTAATTTTAATTTCAACAAGAAGATCACCTAACATATCGTTATTATCAATAGGTACTATTATACGCCCATTTTCATGAACAGTGAGTATATCTTTCTCTTTCTCTATATTTTCCCACTTCATTTTATTTGGATTAATCTTAATTTGTTTTGAATCTAGCTGTTTTGTATTAAATTGTTTTAGTGGGAGACTTCCAACATCATTTACAACTACAGCATCTAATAAAAGTTGATCTTTCTCGGCAAAATTAAGTTTTGAAAAGTCTTCATCACTTATTCCAGCTTCGTATACATAGCCTAATGGTAGTGCAAATTCATTTTTATAAATGTTGTAAGGACCTACTTGTTGTAAATGCGTATAGCCATAAGGAATTTCGGTTTTATTAGCACCTTCACTTAGTACATAATATTTTACCCCTAGCATGTTCTCAAGGAATAATCGTTTATCT
This sequence comes from Bacillus cereus group sp. MYBK95-2, assembly GCF_051915225.1. Taxonomy (NCBI): domain Bacteria; kingdom Bacillati; phylum Bacillota; class Bacilli; order Caryophanales; family Bacillaceae; genus Bacillus; species Bacillus cereus group sp. MYBK95-2. The sequence goes on from NZ_JBQAEH010000004.1 coordinate 70,256, forward strand.
AACTGGAAGAACATAGATGGGCTATCATATCCTTGGAAAACATTGTACTTATTCTTCATAAAGTCATGAATATGATAATTGACTAAGCTTTGATAAGTACTTGTACCATGATAACCTTGCAACATCGGCGTATTTTTATAATTATTGTTTGGATTGATAATTCGATAAAAATCTTTATCTTGATTTTGTATATAACGAATTGCGTCAATTTCATCCTTATTATCAAGACCTGGCCCGTGTAATGATTCTTTTGTCACGCCTGCTTGATTAAAGTGTTTACTAAGAGCAAAATCTGAATAGAAGTAATTAATAAATATTACATTGACGAGTACATTTAATACAATGAAACATTGTAAGGCTACTTTTGATAAATAGCGCCATAGTAATATGGTAATAATAGATAATACAGTAATGCAAATTAAAATGTTATCAATCGTTTGTAGTGGCTGTGCGTTTATATTTACTTTTCTATAGAATGCGTAAATAAATAATGCTGTTGCTAGTAAAGGACCTATTAAATAATTGACCTTCTTTTTGTGGAGTAGCATCCAATCTAAAATGTAGGCAACAGTTTGCGCAACCACAAATGCAAATAAGTAAAACCATCTGTGTTGCATGGCAGAAAAGCCATTAAATACGGAATACGTATATGGAAGCATATATAGCACTAACATAAACCCAGTAAAGAGTAATTTATTTGTGACAAGTTTATTGCGTATTAGAAGCGCGCTAGTAATAAGGAAGAGGATGAAAACAGGGAATGCAAGCTGATACTCCTCTGTATTATTAATGAAAAAGATACTTTCCATTAAGTTTTTATAAAACGTATCTTCAAAAAATAACGGTATAGTAAATTTTGTAGCGAGTCGATCGGAACTAAATACACCATTTACAGATGGTATAAAGCAAACAGCAGATAAACCTAGTGATAAAGCATATAGAAAAGAAATTCTAATATAATAAATTATAAATGTTTTAATTGTTTTGTTCTGCTGTGTAGCGAAATATTGGAAAAAGGCATAAATATAGATAAAAATACTAGTAATGAAAGCGAAATAGAAATTTGATGCAAGCATAAGTGCTGTTGCAAACAGGAATAATCCTTTTTTTCGCTCTAAAATATATTTATCTAATCCCCATATTACTAAAGGTAAAAACACTATAGCATCTGCCATGAAATCCCATAATAAAGAATGGCGAATGAAAGTTATACATCCTCCATATATAATGGCAGAAATGAAAGAAGAAAAAATAGTTTTATTGTGATAACGTAAAGAACCATACATGAATAACATAGCTAATGTACTTTTTAAAACACTCATATATAGTTTCAGCTCAAAGATTTGATCAAAATTTAGTTTAGGAAGTAGAAGCGTAAGCCAGAAAAATGGTGCTGTACTATAGTAATAACTAAATTCTCCGAATAAATCTCCACCTAAGCCATAATCCCAAGACCAAAATAAATTTCCATCTTTAAATGCGTGTTGTAAAAGGAATGTAAAGAAACTGAATTGTGATAATGCATCTCCCGTACTAGAAAATACACTGTCTGATTTTAGGAAAAAGTAATGAAAAGCAAATGCACATATTATTAATAATGGAATAATAATAAGTGTGCTTTTAGTGAAAAATGTTCTTTTATTTACTTCTGAAGTCATTAAATAAATAAGCCTCCTTAAATGCAATTGCCACATTCTTCATCTCTAGTTATCTTTTTAGGATGAAGAAAAACTATGTATGAATCGGCGATTTTTAATAGTATTAATAAAGTGTTTATTTGTGTAATTTATAGTAAATTTAGGGTGTTTGTAGTTAATATTTACATGAAGAATTAACTATGAATTACCTTAATAATAGGTGTTTTACATCTAGTGCTGTTCGTTTCCAAGTATAATCATTCCAGAAAGGCAAGTCAATTTAAGATATAGATTGAAAAAAGGCCATTTTCTAAGTGAAGAAGATAAAAATAAAAACTTCAAATTTAATTTGAAGTTTTTATTTTTATTTATTTTCGAGCCAGCTTTTTATTTATAAATCCTAAAATCAATCCTCGTATTTGTGGATCGATTGCAAGACCGATAATCCCGTATAATATACCAGTAATTGTTAAAGCAACTAGTGGCGGTAAGGTAATTAATATTGTACGGTATAGAATATAGCTTAATATAAAGGCTAAGGTATTGAATATAATCCCTTTAAATAGTAACGAGAAGCCTTTACGAACAAATAGAGTGAATCCGATCAATAACGTAATCTCGGTAAGGATAGCGGCAATAGCGGCTCCCATCATTCCGAACTGACTACCTAAGACGATGTAACTTATAATGGCAGTAGCTAGTCCGATTCCCATTGTTGTTGCACGTTTCCATTGTTGACCAATGGTCGTTAAATTATCAGCAAGTGGATAGTTAATAGATTGTAAAATGACCATAAAGGCTAAAATGGCAAGAGCATCACCAGCTGGCGCATACTCTTCGCCTAATAAAGTAACAATCCAAAAACTTGGATCAGCGATAAATGGAATGGAGATTCCCATCCCTAAGAAAGACATTAGTTTTAATTCAAACTGAGATAGTTTTCTATGTTCATCAATATTCTTTTCATTTCCAAAAGTAAATAATTTTGGATAGAAGGCTGCTGCAATTACACCAGGTATTTGATAAAGGACTGCAGGTATTTTCGATGCAGCTCCAAAGAATCCAACTTGCTCATACGTCGAAACTTTTTCTAATATAATAGGGCCTAACTGTGGTAAAAGCATAATAATAATGCCATTGATTGTGAAAATCAGCAGTTGATCTAAAATCCCTTTGTCCCAGCCCTTATGAACTGTCGTATGGCGGAGTACCATTATGAAGGCGATGACTCCTGTTACAAGACTAGATATCCCATACATAGCAGCGACCGTCATAAGTGACCATTTCAACGACATTCCTAGTAGAAGCGCAGCTGCGGCTGTTATACCTTGTAGTACAGAAATAATCGCTGTAAATTGCATACGTTCTGTTACTTGGAAATAAGCCATTCCAACGCCTTGTAAAGTTGCTCCAAACATTGTTGGTAGTACAACCCAATATACCATGGCGCGTAAGTAGGCATCAGTATAGAAGAACTGAGCAAAAATAGCGAAGAGTACAGAAATTACGACAGCTAATACGAAACGAATGCGTAAATAACTACTGATTAGTACACTAATATTTGCATCCTTTCTCGTTCCTTCACGCATAAACGTATGTGTCAAACCTGCATCTGTGAAATAACAAATAACAGCGGAAACTGCTAATGCAGTTGTAAACATCCCATACTCACCAGGAGAAACGTATCTTGCGAAGAGAATCGTCGCGATAGCAAGTACAAATCGAACAGTAATATTTCCTACAAATAGGTAGGAGGCATTTTTAAGAATCTTATTTGTTTTCATGAGAAAAAACCTTTCTATTCTTTAGGACCTTTTTCGTTTGTCCTATTTGTAAATTTGATTTGTTTACGGAAAGAGAGATGAGTACTATATTTTCAGTTTAAGAAAACAGAAATTTAATTCGCACAAACCAAAGCATTGCATATAGTTTTTTACTACGCTTTCCGTTTTTTGAATAGATTTTACGGCAATATTTCTTTATATCTTTTTTGATTAATTGGACTTGGGTATTATTTAATTGAGAGTTTTCCTTAATGTATATACAAGCATTATTGATAACCGTATAAGGGAATAAATAAGTCTCAAGAATCTCAATAAGTGACTGAGGGTCTTTCGTAATGAAGTCTTGAGATTTATTATGTACCCAGTCTTTCATACGATTGAATACTTCTAGTTCTTTAGTTGTTTTTAATTCGTAATCTTTATATTTAGAAGAAAGATTTCCTTCGGATAAGATTCTATAATATGTTAAATATTCATCGACATAGCATACATTTGTCACACTCATTAGTTTAAATAAAAACTCCAAGTCTTCTCCCCAGCTACATCCTGGTGTAAAACGGATATTATGATTCATTGCGATAGAGCGTTTGAAAATCCAAGTACTTGTTTGAGCAACAACTTGGTGTGTTAAGAATGCTTTTGCCATATCACCTTTAATAAAGTTTGTTGTATGCTCAACCTTTTCGCCTGTTTCTTCGTAGAAATTCATATAACCACAATAGCACGCATCCATGTTGTTTTTATGCATACTCTCGATTTGTTTCTCAATTTTAGTTGGATGCCATAAGTCATCACTATCAAGGAAAGCGACGTATTCCCCGCTAGCATTTTCAATCCCTGTATTACGAGCTACTGAAACGCCTTGGTTTTTTTGGTGAACGTATTTTACTTGCCCCGGATATTTTTCTGCAAGATTTTTTACGATAGAAGGTGATTGATCTTTACTTCCATCATCTACAATTACAATTTCAATGTTTTTATATGTTTGATCCAGTATTGACTGCATTGTTTCTTCAATATATTTTTCTGTGTTATACAGAGGTATGACAACAGAAACAAGTTGTTTTTGTTCCATCATAGAATTTTTATCTCCTCAAATTTTTTATGTCTTGCACCATATATACAAGCCTTTTGAAAGGAAGAAGATTACAAGAACATCTGTATCAGTTTAACGCATATAAACTTTGTAAATCAACTTTCTATTATTGTACTTTGTATAAAAGTATTCATTATAGAATATATTTTCTTGTAAAAATATAGAAATGCAATTTGGAAATTATGTATTTTAAGGGAAAGTATGAAATGTTAAGGCGATTTGCGCTTCGTTTTGCAACTTTACAAACACATGGTGCAGATTGGACTCTAGCTAGCGATGATATAGGTCATCAAAAAACGGCAACTATTTTATTGGAAACAGGAATGTTGATATATCATGAGATGGATAAACCACCTATTCATATTATGCCAGGTTTTCCAGTGTTTTTAGTTACTGTATTTTACTTTTTTTGTAAATGGCAATAAAGGCCTTTTTGTAGCTAAATTAATTATTATCCTATTAGGGGTACTTATTATTTTACTAACTTATAAGATTGGTACTTATTTATTGAATCCCGCTGCAGGATTAATAGGTACTTTCTTATTAGCCGTGTATCCTCCAGAGATTGTTTTGGAAAATTTAACTTTAACAGAAGGACAGCTTCTATTCTTTTCATTGGGATTATTATATTGGAGTTTAAAATTAGCTGATACTCATAAAACGAAACATTTTCTACTTTTTAGCATTGTACTTACGCCTACAAGTTGCTTTATATCCAATACCATTACTTATATATCTTTTAATGAAGCGCTATCCATTCCACATTGATGAAGCAAGCGATAGTATTTTTTATAATAAAAAATACATGCAAGGAAGGACCTGTGCATGTATGATGAGAAGATTATGTTAAATATTCCAAGGTTTACTTAAAGTTAAAACTTCAGCCATCTCTTTACTTTTTAAACGTCCCTTTTTTCGGTTTTCCGCGCGTTCTAAACCGGTTGTGTGTAACCAATGTTCTTCCTCAGTTTCAGGTAGTACTTGTGGTACCGACGAAGGTTTTCCATCTTTTATTGCTACAAATGTAATGAAGCAAGTAGCAGCAATTCTACGCTCGCCTGCTAATAAATTTTCTGCGATTACTTTTACGAAAACTTCCATTGAAGATTTCCCTGTATAACATACAAATGCTTCATAACAAACAGAATCAGCCTGGTGAATTGGAGTTAAAAAATCAACTGAATCAATAGATGCTGTTACGCAATGTTTACGACTATGTCTTGCAGCCGCAATCGAAGCAATACTATCAATTTCTGCTAATAATTTCCCTCCAAAAAGTGTTTGGTGATTATTTAAATCGTTAGGAAAAACACGTGTTGTCTTAATTGCTTTAGATTCTCGCATGAATTTCTTTTCCATATATTCAGCCCCTATAGTCTGTTTTCAATCAGAATAATATGTGTAAGCGGATTACTCATATTAGATATTTAATGAAGTAAAGTGTATTCCAAAAGAGGATTATTTAAACTTCTGTATTTGTATTCATGTAACTGAAAGAAAATTTATTTTATCTAAAATGTAGTGTAAAAGAGGATTCGCTTACATTGCAAGTAAAAAGTAATGACTATGTATTTGTCATAGAAATTCTCTATCAGCCGTGTACTCATTCATGATAGAATCGTTTTGTTATGAATGGAAATAGAGGTGCAATGGACATATGAATCATATACAAACAAATTTTTCATCTTTCTTTAATAAAATTACAATCGGTGCGATGCTCGCATTTTTTGTTTATAGTTGTTGGGCAGCATTTGAGAAAAGTAAGCAATTTTTTGGAGGAAGTACAACAAGTGTAACAATCATATTAGCAATTTTTATCATACTCATTTTGTTAGTGGCATCAATTCTACAATATCGTTTTACAGATAAACAATTTCTTATTTTTCTTATAAGTATATCTATAGTTGTGAGACTTAGTATGCTGTTATTTGTAGCCGCTCCAATAATTGGTGATCTGAAAGTGATGTATGAGTCTGCAAAGCAGATTGCAATTGGTAATAATATAGAGACTGTAACTCATTTGCCTTTTATTATATATGAGTCAGTAATTATTCGTATATTTGGTGATACATTATTCGCTTTACAACTATTTAATGTGTTATTTTGCGCAGGAACCGCATTTTTTATTTATCGTATTGCAGCAATGGTTTTTGGAGAAGAATGCGGTCGTATTGCTTCTATCTTTTATGCTCTGTATATTCCAAATATATTCATGAGTTCCGTATTAACTCCTGAGTCACTTGCAATATTTTTATTTTATTTTGCTTGTTACATACTTTTATATAAAGGATTAGATCATCCTTATATGTGGGTATTTTCAGCGATTTTATTTGCATTTAGTAATATGATTTTCCCAATGGGATTATTTCTTCCTATTTTTATCACGGTATATGTATTATTAATCGAAGTATTTCAATCAGCAACGAAACAAAAGGTGTTACTAAAGATGATAGGGATACTTATTCTATTTTATAGTGCCCATTTTGGTGTGAATTATGGAATTAAGACAATGGGAATGTCACAATATACGATTGCGAATGAGACGTATGTTCAATCTGTTTTAATTGGAAAAACGCAACATGAAGAAAAAATATCGAAAAATCAAAGTGTAACAGAGCATATTGATCAAAAGTTAAAAGAGATTGAGGGAGAAAGATTTAAACTTTTAGAACCGATGATAAATCAGTTTTCAGATGAGGGGATAAATTCTATTCTTTTCAAATATGAAAAACTGATATATATAGCCGTAACATTGTTTATGACTATAGCTCTATTACACTTCCTTATTAAGAAACAACAAAATGAGGGATATATGTTGTTCTTATTTTTAATTAGTGGATACGTATTGTTAAAGCTCTTCCAAGTAGATATGGCATATTACAATGTAATTATGCCAGCATTGTTTATTTTGCAGAGCTTTGGTGTTTATATGAGTTATGTGTATTGTCAAAAAATATTTTTCAGAAAATAAAAAGAATCCATTCTGGATTCTTTTTTTTGATGGAAGATGAAATTTAGTAGTTAGTACAGATGAAAAGTACGCTTGACTACTAAATTTCATCTTATCGATTTAGTTCTAGTTGCAAATTATCGGCTGTTAGAGCCATTTGTGAGGAATCATCTTGAATTCCTTTCATTACTTGTGAAATAGCTTGTAGTTCGTGTTCAATTTTCTTATTCTGTTCTTTTGAGTTAGACATATCTTTTACGATTTCTTGGAAGTATCGATCTGTTGCCGACATACTATCTGTTCCTTCCGATACGAGAGAGCTAATTTGTTTCACAGAAGACGAGACACGAGTAATTTGTTCATTTGTTTTTTCGACGAGCTTTGTAACGTTAAATATAGATTCTTTCGTTTGCTCTGATAATTTTCGGATTTCGCCAGCAACAACAGAAAACCCTTTCCCAAATTCTCCAGCACGTGCCGACTCAATAGCAGCATTTAGTGCGAGTAAATTTGTTTGCTCCGCAATCGATTTAACAATATCTATGATTTCATTAATTTTGTTAGAAATATTGAGAAGTTCATGAGTATCTGTAATAATCGTTTCCATATTCATTTGAATAGATCCCATTCGTTTGTTTTGCTGGTTTAATTGTTCTTTCCCTTTATTCGCTTTTTCTTCAGATGTTGTAGCTAATGATGTACCTGTTTTAGCAATCTCTACAATAGTTTCAGATTTGGCGGTTAGTTTTTGAATAGAAGAGCTTGTTTTTTCAGATACAGCAGCTAGTTCTGTTGCGATATGCGTAATTGTCATAGCAGTTAATTCTTTTTCTTTCTCATGCTCTTTTTGCATTCTTTCGTATTCAGATTCATAAGCTGCAAGAACAAGTTCTTGTTCAAGAGTGAATAATTTATTTATAACATTTATAGAATATGAAAAATCATCGATTGTCGTTATTTTTGTTTGCAAAATCTTCATGATAGAGCGGAATAATTCTTGATAAGCAGCAGTATACCATTTTCGATGTAAACCAATTTGTACATGCCTTTTGGCAATCCTAACACGCTGTTCAATAAAATCTTCATGCATATTTCCGCTGAATAATTCTTTAATATGTGTTTTTAAAGTTTGTTTTAGTTTTGGAATAGAGCTGTAACGCTCAATAATAGTAATTAAATTAGGTTGTTTTGTAATGTTGGCATAGAATTTTTCAGTAATCCAATCAATTTCTGCATAAATAAAAGGCTGTAGCACTTTTACAACTTGTAAATCTTCTTTTGAAATATGTAGCATATCCATTTGAATTTTTAATTCAGAATTAGTAGGTACATTAAAAGTTATTTGTTGGTTCTTACTTAATTCGATTATACTGGCATTTGTTTTATTAATATTTTTTTTGAAAACCCCAAGCATCATTCTTCCCCCTGTATATAAAACGTTTTCAATTTTAAAACTAATATAGAGTAATTATATATGCTTATATATAATTACTCTATATTAGTTCGTTGAATAGTATATAAATTAAGAGAATTCTATCTAGAATTCTCTTAATGGCCTTTATTAATTTTAGCATGTGTTTTAAAGAAGACAGGGAAATGCACATTATATATTACAGTGACGACACGAATAACGAATGTTACTAATAAACAAACATAGAAAGCTAATACGTGCGCCCCCATAGCGTGTGTAATTAGGAAGCTAATTGCTCCTAAGATAGAAGCGATTGCGTAAATCTCTTTTCGGAATACGTAAGGGATATCTTGAGCACAAATGTCACGCAAAATACCGCCTCCAATACCTGTAATGACTCCCATTGAAACAACTAGAAATGAGGCGTCAACATGATGTGACATTGCCGCATTTGCACCAATAGCTGTAAAAACGCCTAAGCCAACAGCATCAGAAAGCATAATAACGACTTGAAGTTTATTGATACGCTCAAAAAACATACAAGTAAATAATGCTGATAATACACTTACGAAAAAGTAAATGGGTTTTACAAATGCGACAGGGGGCAGGTTACCAATCATGATATCACGAATAATACCGCCGCCGAGCGCAGTGGCTACAGCTAAACAAAGGACACCAAATAAATCTAAATCTTTTTTTAAACCAACTAATGTACCAGAAATGGCAGCGGCGATAATGCCAAGAAACGTAAATATATCGATTAATAACATGGCCTTAATCCCTTCCTCTTAAAGATGTTCCAGAGAAAAAATATACACTAAAGTATTGGAAATAACAATTACTTTTCGCTACATGTAGAAAAACGGATAAAATTCATAAAGAAAGCGTTTGAAAATGTTTGGAAAATAACCATAAAGTAATCTGAAAAAGATATGAAAAGATTAATTTTACATTTTTTGATGTTGTTAATTTGGTAAAATATTACAATTAGAGGTGAGATATTTATATTTGTATAAAATGATAAAAAAATATGTATATACTGACAAAAATAAGGGGATGGTTGTTAGATAGATTTTGTAAAAATAGGGGAGTATAGCTAAAGGACGATGATTTTTATTACTTATTAATACTTGTCCTGGCTAGTTTTAGCTGGAAAAATAGTTCTCGATTTGAATATGAGTTATGTTATAATTGCTAGGTGTGTTTGAATGATAAAAAATTATGATTAAAAGATAATGTTAAGATTTTGTATGGAGGTCTTGGAATGTTAGCAAATCAAGCTAGGGTTAGATTTGAGCATTTTTTGCTCTTTTTTATTATTTTACAGCCTGTTTTAGATTTATTAACGTCTCTTAGCATAACTTTATTAAAGTCAAATGCTACCGTTGGAATTTTAGTAAGATTCCTTATTATGGCTGTTGGTGGTATTTACATTTTAATTCAGGCAAAAGAGAAGGAAAATAGAAAGTTTTTAATTTATCTTATATTATTAGCCGGAGTTTTAGGGATAGGGTTTATTAATAACAAACTAGTTAAAAATCCTATTGTACTTGGTGAAGAGGTTAAATTCGTTGCGAAAGCATTATATATATATATCATGCTGGGATCATACATTTTAGCTTTAAAATCATTGAAAAAGACAGTTAATATTAGTGATAAGGTTCGAAATAGTATTGTATATTCTACATTAATCATTAACGCAATTATGGTTATTTCTATTTCAACATCTACTGACTTTGGTAGTTATGAATGGATGAAGGTTGGTTCTCGAGGTTGGTTCTATGCAGGGAATGAACTAGGTTCAATCTTAGCTATTATTTTCCCTATTGTGGTACTATATTCTATTCAAAAAACAAAGAGCTGGAAACACATTTTATATTGGATTCCATCACTTTTAATGATTTATTCGCTAATTCAAGTCGGTACAAAAGTTGGAATGGGCTCAATTGGTGCTACGTTAGGGGCAGCAATCGGAATCATTGTACTACAATTATTATTTGATAGAAAAAATCCGAACAAAAAATCCCTTGCGCTTAATGCAGTAATTGCTATGGTCCTATTAGCTGGTGTAGTTGGGACGTTTAAACAAACACCATTAGCACAAAATATGGGTATTCACAATAATTATTTATCAGAGCAAAATGTGGCACAGCAAGGTCAAAAAGAAAAAGAAATTAAAGAGAAGCTGAAAAAAGAGCAAGAACTTAAAGCAAAAGAAGAAAATCATCATAAAGTTGAAAAGCCAGAAGAAAAGGCGAAGATAGAAGAGGAAGTTAAGAAAGAGCTTGAGAAAGAGCAAAAGAAAGAAAATCAAGAAAATCTTATTTTCAGTGGACGTCAAGTATATGAAGAAAGACATAAGCAGTTCTTTAAAGAAGCGCCAATGTCACAAAAGTTATTAGGAATGGGTTATGCAGGTAACTTTAAATACAATGAACAAAAGCAGCCAGATCCAAAACTAATTGAAATGGACTTCCATGATTGGTTTTATGATTTCGGGATTATTGGCTTTGTATTACTAATGATTCCATTTATTTATTACGGGCTAAGAATTTTACTAGCATTTGCTACGAGATTTAAGGACATATTCAATATAAAATATGGAATGATTTCAGCAAGCTTATTGTTAGCGTTAGGTATTGCTTATATTGCAGGACATATTTTAACAGCACCAGGAGTTGGAATTTACTTTGTAGTGGTGTTAGCTTATCTAATAGTAGACCTAGAAATTGAATGATAAAAATAAAAGCTAACTTTTGTTAGCTTTTATTTTTTAGTACAGTAAAATAAAAATAGATGGAAACGTAGCGAGGATTTAAAGGAGGAAAAAATATGAGAATATTGCATATGAATGCAGGAGCAGAAGATGGGGGAGGGAAAACACATATTATTTCACTTCTCGATCAGTTTCCAACTGGTGAAGTAGAATTAGCAGTATTTGAAGATGGAATTGTTGCGAAGGAAGCAAGGGAGTTAGGGATAAAAGTCCATGTGTTTTCACAAAAATCGCGCTATGATTTATCCATTTTAAAGAATATAAGTGAATTTATTAATAAAGAAAAATTTGATGTAGTTCATACACATGGCCCTAGGGCTAATTTCTATGTTTCTTTAATGAAAAAGAGAATAAAGGCAAAATGGGTAACGACTATTCATAGTGATCCGTTTCAAGACTTTACTAAACAGGGCTTAAAAGGTTGGATTTTTACGAAATTAAATTTGAAAGCCTTAAAAAATATAGACTTATTTTTCGTTGTAACGAATAGATTGAAAAAAAGCCTGGCAGCATTAGGTATTTCAAATGAAAAGATGCATGTTATTTATAATGGAATTGGATACGATAAGGAAAAAGCAGAAGGTTATAATAAAAAAGAAATGTTCAATATTGATGAAGATGTATTTACGGCAATCCAAGTAGCACGATTACATCCTGTCAAAGGACATGAAGTTTTATTCGATGCGTTACAACAAACAAAATTAGAGAAAATTAAAGTATTATTAGTTGGCGATGGCCCATTAGAAGAAAATCTAAAGTCATTAGCTACTGAAAAAGGGATTAACGATAAAGTAGAGTTTTTAGGACATCGTCAAGATGTAAAACAATTATTTGCGTCGTCACATGTAAATTTATTAACTTCCCATAGTGAAGGGTTCCCACTAGTTTTATTAGAAGCGGCAAATCAACGCGTACCATCAATTGTGACTAGGGCTGGAGAAATTGAGCCATTAATCGTAGATGAAACTTACGGATGGATTGTGCCAACAGGTGATGGAAAGGCATTAGCATTAGCTTTAGAAGAAGCGTATGATAAGTGGAAAACTGGAGAGTTAGCAGCAATGGGTAAACATATTTATGAGCATGCTACTATGAACTTCTCACTTCAAAAACTATATGAAGATACAAAGGAAACATATAAGCAATTAATAGCGAAAAACTTGTAATGATAGAGAGGATAGTTAACTATGGCAGTACAAACAGTTGATATTCTAGGCGTTCCTTTTTCTACAATGACAATGGATGAAACGGTCCAATATTTAAAAGAACAACTAGAGGCGGAGCGAACTCATACGTTTCAGGTAGTAACAGCAAACCCTGAAATTGTTATGTGCGCAAAAAAGGATGAAAAGTTCTATCAAACATTATTGAATACAGATTTAATTACACCTGATGGTATTGGGGTTGTAAAGGCAAGCGGGATGCTTGGTACACCTTTAAAAGAACGTGTAGCAGGTTTTGATTTAATGTGTAATTTACTTGCGAAGTTATCAGAAGATAGTAAGCCGGTATCTGTTTTCTTATTAGGTGCAAAGCCGCATGTTGTACAAGCTGCAGCAGATCATTTAACAAAGACATATTCAGCTGTATCCATCGCCGGTATACAAGATGGTTATTTTAAACAAGAAGACGAAGAGAATATTATTTCTCGCATTCAAGAAGCAAAACCAGATTTATTACTTGTTGCACTTGGTTTCCCGAGACAAGAGAACTTTATCCAAAACAATAAGCATCGTTTAGAAACGAAAATGGCTGTTGGAGTGGGTGGAAGTTTAGATGTATGGGCTGGAGAGGTAAAACGTGCACCAAAATGGATTCAAGCGATTCATTTAGAGTGGTTTTATAGATTATGCAGTAATCCAACACGCTGGCGTCGTCAGTTAGTATTAGCGGAATTTTTAAAAGAAGTAATGCGTTCGAAAAAGTAGCGAAATATCGCTGCTTTTTTTATTTGTTCATTTTTAATAAATTGAAACTTTAATCAGTGAGGCATCCCCACTGATTATTAGCTCTCACCAATCGGGATAGACGTTTTACTTTTTGGGAATGATGAAGGAGAATTTTTTACACAAAAGTATTTTACTTATACAATTCACACATGTAAAATGATGTGTAAAGACACCTGTGTGAGGAGGACTTCTAGTGGGCAAGGTAAAAGAAATTTCGAAGCGCAAACTACTTGGTATAGCTGGGCTTGGATGGCTATTTGATGCAATGGATGTTGGAATGCTTTCATTTGTAATGGTAGCCTTGCAAAAGGATTGGGGATTAAGTACGCAAGAAATGGGCTGGATAGGCAGTATTAACTCAATCGGTATGGCAGTAGGAGCGCTTATTTTTGGGATACTATCAGATAAAATAGGGCGGAAATCAGTCTTTATTATTACATTATTGTTATTTTCTATCGGTAGTGGTTTAACTGCATTAACAACAACACTTGCAATGTTTCTCCTTTTACGCTTTTTAATTGGTATGGGGCTTGGCGGAGAGCTTCCAGTTGCCTCTACACTAGTATCAGAGAGTGTTGAAGCGCATGAGCGTGGGAGAATTGTTGTGTTATTAGAAAGTTTTTGGGCAGGTGGATGGCTAATTGCAGCTCTTATCTCGTATTTTGTTATTCCTAAATATGGTTGGGAAGTTGCGATGGTATTGAGTGCAATTCCAGCACTATATGCTTTATATTTAAGATGGAATTTACCGGATTCCCCAAGGTTCCAAAAAGTTGAAAAAAGGCCATCTGTTATTGAAAATATAAAATCAGTTTGGTCTGGGGAATATCGTAAAGCAACAATTATGCTATGGATTCTATGGTTTTGTGTTGTCTTTTCCTATTATGGAATGTTCCTTTGGTTACCGAGTGTAATGGTGCTAAAAGGATTTAGTTTAATAAAAAGTTTCCAATACGTACTTATTATGACGTTAGCTCAACTTCCAGGATATTTCACCGCTGCTTGGTTTATTGAACGTCTCGGTCGTAAATTTGTTTTGGTTACGTATTTAATTGGGACAGCTTGCAGTGCTTATTTGTTTGGGGTTGCGGATTCATTAACAGTATTAATTGTGGCAGGTATGCTACTATCCTTCTTTAACTTAGGTGCTTGGGGAGCATTATACGCCTATACACCTGAGCAGTATCCAACGGTTATTCGTGGTACAGGTGCAGGAATGGCAGCAGCATTTGGTCGTATCGGTGGTATCCTTGGGCCACTATTAGTGGGATATTTAGTTGCCTCAGAAGCTTCACTATCATTAATATTTACGATTTTCTGTGGATCAATTTTAATTGGTGTGTTCGCTGTAATAATACTTGGACAGGAAACGAAGCAACGAGAATTAGTATAAAGTGAAAATTTAAACGTATCCTGGATCGTTTATCATCCTACACTACTCGGCTCTTTATAGGCAGTTAGTACGGGATAAAGGGGGAGAGGAAACCGAAGTGGTTTCCTTTTTTCTGTTTTTTTAGATAAATAATGGTATAGTAAGAAAAAGGGATTATTTCTTATAAAAGCGAATGTATACAACAGGACATATGGACAAAGAATTAGGTGGTTGAAGAAATGAAAATTTTACTGATTATGGAAGAGGCAGAAGAGAGAAGAGAGTTAGCTGAAAATTTCACTGAAAATATGAGAAATGTAGAATGTTTTGAAGCAAAGACAGGAACAGAATCTTTATTTATGATGAAAAAACATATACCAGACTTTGTTTTTTTAAGTTCCAAATTACTAGATGGTACTGGTTTTGAATATGCAAGTTTATTACGAGAAATAAATTGCTATACAAAATTTATTTTTGTAGGTGAAAACATAGAAGAATCTATTACAGCTTTTCGTTTCCAAGCATTTTATTATTTATTGCGACCATTTCGTGAAGAAGATTTACAATTTCTTTTATATAAAATAGGTAAAGAACAAGGTGAGAAAGCAAAGAGTTATTTGCGAAAACTACCGATAGAAAGTCAAGAGGGCATACGATATATTCTTCCAGAAGATATCGTATATGTAAGTAAAAATAAAGAAAATAAAACTGTTTCAATTTACACAACGAATAATCAGTATATTTCAACATATACACTTCAGGAATTAGAAAATAAGCTAAATGCATATGATTTTTTACGTGTACATAAAAGCTATTTAATTAATATGTCATATGTAAAAGAACTGAAACCTTATTATAATGGCACGTATAATTTGTATTTAGATAGGTATGATGAGCAACCGATTCCAGTCAGTCGTAATTATGTAAAACGCCTTCGAAATAACATTGAATTATAGTAGATAATGAGAGTATTTTAACATGATAAACTGAAAATCCTTCATGATAGGGAGGATTCAAGTTAAATATTCAGAAAATTTAGTACAATCTCCACTAAGAAATAGTATTGGGGGAATTGTATGTGAAGACATTGAAATCGATCTTACTTTGGGGCGTTATTACAGCAGTAGGAGCAGGTGCTTTTGGGGTAATAGCTTTATCACAAGGTGAAACCATTAATGCTGTATGGCTCTTAGTAGCTGCCGTATGTGTATATGCAGTTGCTTATCGCTTTTATAGTAGATTTATAGCGAGAAAGGTTTTTAATTTAGATGATAATCGGCAAACACCAGCCCATACATTAAATGATGGGAAAGACTATGTTCCAACAAATAAGTGGGTATTGTTTGGACATCACTTTGCAGCGATTGCTGGAGCGGGACCTTTAGTAGGACCGATTTTAGCGGCACAAATGGGATATTTACCAGGGACCATTTGGATTATTGTTGGGGTAGTTGTTGCGGGGGCTGTCCAAGATTTTGTTATTTTATTTGCTTCAATGAGACGTAATGGTAAATCGTTAGGAGAAATGATTAAAGATGAGATTGGACCTGTTACAGGACTAATTGCAATGATAGGTATTTTAGGAATTATGATTATTTTATTAGCAGTATTAGCGTTGGTCGTAGTAAAGGCACTAATCGGAAGTCCTTGGGGAATGTTTACGATAGCAGCAACGATTCCTATCGCTATTTTAATGGGAGTTTATATGCGCTATATTAGGCCTGGTCGTGTTGGAGAAGGATCAGTAATTGGTATTATCCTACTTATTTTATCTCTTGTTGGAGGACAGTATGTAGCAGAAAATCCAACACTTGCAAGTATGTTCACATTTAGTGGTGAAACAATTGCTATTATGCTTATTGTATATGGATTTATTGCATCTGCATTACCAGTTTGGATGCTTTTAGCACCACGTGATTATTTAAGTACATTTTTAAAAGTCGGAACAATTGTAGGGTTAGCAATCGGTATCTTAATTGTAGCACCAGATTTACAAATGCCAGCAGTTTCGAAATTTATTGATGGAACTGGTCCTGTGTTCTCTGGAAACCTATTCCCTTTCTTATTTATTACTATTGCTTGTGGTGCAGTGTCTGGATTCCATGCTCTTGTTTCATCAGGTACGACGCCGAAGATGATTGAGCAAGAGGGACACGCACAGCCAATCGGTTATGGAGCAATGTTAATGGAGTCGTTTGTAGCAGCGATGGCGATGATTGCAGCCTGTGTATTAACACCGGGAACGTATTTTGCAATTAATAGTCCCGCAGCACTTATCGGTACAGATGTCTCGCAGGCAGCTCAAGTTATTTCCTCATGGGGATTTGCTATTACACCAAATGAACTAAAAGATCTCGCTGTAAATGTTGGAGAGCAAACGATTTTATCACGTACAGGTGGTGCGCCAACATTAGCGATAGGTATGGCATATATTTTCTCACAAGTAATAGGTGGAACGGCCATGATGGCATTTTGGTATCATTTTGCGATTCTCTTTGAAGCCCTATTTATTTTAACAACGATTGATGCCGGAACGCGTGTCGGCCGATTTATGATTCAAGATATTTTAGGGCATGTATATAAGCCATTTGGGAAAACGGATTCTACATTAGCAAATGTAATCGCTACAACATTATGTGTATTAGGGTGGGGATATTTCTTATACCAAGGGGTAATAGATCCGCTCGGTGGAATTAATACATTATGGCCACTTTTCGGTATTGCAAATCAAATGCTAGCAGGTATTGCATTATTACTTGGAACGACAATTTTGTTCAAAATGGGAAAAAAGGCGTACGTTTGGGTAACACTTATTCCAACTGTCGGGTTGCTGATTGTAACAATGACGGCGGGGTATCAAAAGCTATTTCATGAAAATCCTAAAATTGGATTTCTATCGCATGCAAAGGTATTTCAGAGAGCATTAGATGAGGGAAAAGTGCTAGCGCCAGCTAAAAATGTCGCTCAAATGAAGCAAATTATTTTCAATGATTATATTGATGCAGCGCTTTGTGGGATTTTTATGATAGTTGTAATCGCTGTGTTAATTTCAGCACTTCGAATTTGGATACAAGTATTAAGAAATAAGCCAATGCCGTTAAAAGAGGCACCATATATTCCTAGAGATGAAAGTGAGTCGAGGAACTATGCTTAAAAAGCTGTGGCAAGTATGGGGGGAAAGGAAGCGCTTTATTAGTTTGCTCGTTGGGGTACCAAGTTATGAAGTATATGTGGAGCATATGAAAAAGCATCATCCTGAAGAAGAGGTTTTATGTCAAAAGCAATTTTTTGCTGAGGCACAAGAAGCAAGATTTAACGCAAAGGGTGGAAAAATATCACGCTGTTGTTAATGAAAAAGGGCGAGTTTTCGCCCTTTTTATTTTTTGCTGTTTCACGTGAAACAGCAAAAAATAAATAAAAACTTTGGGAATTATAGGGATTTCGTATACAATAAAGTAAGGAAAGGGATAGATAGAAAAGTAAGGAGATCATTTTATGTTAAGGGACTTATTTGTAAATACAACAATTATTCTTTCCTTTATTTTTGTTGGAGGTCAGCTTTTAAGAGATAAGCCGTTAAAAGAAGGATTCTCTTTTGGGCAGAAATGTGTAGTAGGCATTTTTACTGGGATACTAGGTATATTACTAATGTATTTCGGTGTTCGTGTTGGTACCATCCTATTGGATTTACGCTACTTAGCTGTTATTCTAGCTGTTATTATTGGAGGGCCGATAGCGAGTACCATAACAATTATTATGATTTTAGTAACTAGACTGTTGTTTATGGATTATTCATTAGCTTCTCAAGTGGCCTTTTATACAATCATTGCGATAGGAATAGGGAGTATCTTTATTTCGCGTATGAAGCTTTCTTTAGGGGAAAAGTGGGTATGGTTACACGCATATATTTTATCTATTCTAATCCCAGCGTTATATATATGGTTAATTAAAGAGATCCACATAGTGGGATTATATTTAATTTCTAGTATTATTACAGGTTACATAACATTCATAAGTGCAAATTATGTTTTACAATCCAATGAGCTATTTCAAACGATGAAGCAATACGCAACGATAGATGCATTGACAGGTCTAGGAAACGTAAGACAGTTTGATTTAGAGATGAATCGTCATATTAGTAATAAACACTTGAAAAACGATTCACTTTGTTTACTACTTATAGATATTGACCATTTTAAGCATGTAAATGATACGTATGGGCACCCAGCGGGAGACGAAGTGTTAAAACAAGTAGGTCATATTTTGCGAGAAATGTCAGCATTTCCGGATTTGGTTTTTCGAAAGGGTGGAGAGGAGTTTGCGCTTTTGATACCAAGGAAAGGAATGGCTTATGGAATTCATGTTGGGGAACAAACTCGTATAGCTGTTGAAAAACATTCATTTGAATTGTTAGATGGAACAAAAATAAAAATTACAGTTTCGGTAGGGGTTTCAGAGTATGAAGGGGCATCAGAGCGATTTATTCAAGCGGCGGATGATGCGTTATACTACTCGAAACGAAATGGTAGAAATAAGGTCAGCTCTGCATCTTAAAGATAAGATGACCGGAAGACATAAAGCTTATAAAAAACACTCACAGAGGCAATGTATGAACCTTGTGAGTGTTTTTATTTATATATTAGACAAGTTCTTTTGATACAACGAATTTACGATATGCACCATGGTGAGTTGGACCTACGTATTCGTTAATTTTGAATGAGTAACGAATAGCAGCTGTGATGAATTCTTTAGCAGTTTTTACTGCTTCTTTCACAGGTTTTCCTTTTGCAAGTTCTGCTGTAATTGCAGCAGAATATGTACAACCTGCACCGTGTGTATTGGTTGTATCGATTTTTTCTGATTCTAGAAGTTCGAATGTTTCTCCATCATATAGGACGTCGATTGCAGTTTCCGTACCAAGTTTGCTTCCGCCTTTAATTAGTACGTATTTGGCACCTAAAGCGTGGATTTTCTTCGCTGCTTCTTTCATGTCCTCAAGAGAATTAATTTTCACACCACTTAATTGGTAAGCTTCAAATAAGTTTGGCGTTACAACTAATGCCTTTGGCACAAGAACGTCACGTAAGCAATCGTTTGTTTCAGGGTGTAATGCTTCATCTGCACCTTTACATACCATAACAGGGTCAACTACTACATTTTTGAAATTGTGCTTTTCGATTGTTTCTGCAACCATTTCAATAATTTCTACTGATCCAAGCATACCTGTTTTTAAAGCGTCTACGCCAACACCTTCAATTGTTGTTTCTAATTGTGGTTTTAATGTAGAAGCTGGGATTGGAAATACGTTATGTGCCCAACTGTTATGTGGATCCATCGTTACGATTGTTGTAAGAGATGTCATTCCGTATACGCCCAGTTCTTGGAATGTTTTTAAATCTGCTTGTATACCAGCACCGCCACTTGTGTCAGAACCAGCGATAGTAAGTGCTTTATTTAATGTCATTATGAAAGCCCCCTCGAGTGATATAATGAAAACTATGTTTTCACCATTATATCAATGTTACGAATAAGTACAAAGTGAAAAGTAGATGATTTATTTTAAGAGCTATTTAAAATCTTGTATGCAGGAGACTGAGTATGTTTCGAGATAATCGTACGAATGAATTAGTTATATTAAAGGAAATTGCAGAAACATTAAATACATCAAATGATACATATCATGTATTGCAAGCTGTCCTCGAGAAATTGCTAAGTGTAACAGGTTTAACGACAGGATGGATTTTTCTTGCGGATGAAAATGGTAAGTATACGAAGTTAATTGATTATCAATTACCAGAGGCACTTACATATGAAAATAAACGCCCGATGTGCGAAGGTGAATGTTGGTGTTTACGAGGTTTTGTAGATGGAAAATTGGAGAGAGCCGTTAATATTATTGAATGTAAAAGAATTAATAATGCAATTGAATATAATTGGGGGGATACGGAGGGCATTCTTCATCATGCTACGGTTCCTTTAAAAGCTGGGGGAGAAAAATTTGGGGTGTTAAATGTTGCAAGTCCGGGTAAAACACATTTTTCAGAAGAAGAATTAGTATTACTCCAATCGGTTGCCTTCCAAATTGGTACGGCTTTAAAGCGAACAAAATTATATGAAAATGAAAAGAGAAGAGCACATTATTATGTGAAATTAGAGCGTTTCATTCAAGATTTAAAAATGATTCATAAGTTTAATGTACTACCTGAAAAGGTGGTAAATCACGTAGGTGAAGTATTTCAATGGAATCAAGTAGCGCTTTTTATTAGGGAGGAAAAAGAATTATCTCTGCGAGCGTCTTACGTTCAGGAAGAGTTACAAGAGGATGTAAAAGAGGCGGCCAAGAAGGCGTTAGAACAAGATGAACCAGTTCTAATAAAACATCAAATAGGACATAATGTACATCTAAATCGAGCTGTTATTGCTACACCAATACATATTCAAAACCATATATTTGGTGTTTTATGTGTTAGTTTGAATAATGGAGAGTTTGATGCTAATACAATAGATGTAATTCAAGCATTATCGAACCATGTTTCGTTAATAATAGAGAATTTGAGGTTAAACGAGCAGCGCCGTGAACTTGTACGAATGGAAGAAAGAAATCGGTTAGCAAGAGATTTACATGATTCTGTTTCGCAAAAATTATTTTCATTAACCTTCATGACAAAAGGCGCCGAGGCAGTTTTAAAAGGTAAAAATGAAAAGGTAGATCAATCTTTGCATGAGATGCGTGAACTTGCGCAAGGAGCTTTGAAAGAAATGAGGACATTAATTTGGCAGCTTCGTCCGGCAGGATTAGAAAAAGGATTATTGCCAGCTCTAAAGCAGTACGGTGAAAATTTGGGACTGAAAATTAGGGAGCAAGTTACGGGTGTTCGTGATTTACCTCGTGTAGTAGAAGAAGCTTTGTGGCGCATAGGCCAAGAAGCACTGAACAATGTAAGTAAGCATGCAGGTGTAAAAGAAGCGACGATTTATTTTACAGTGAATGAGAAAAATGTATCATTAGAAATAGTTGATCAAGGAAAGGGCTTTGTGGAAAAGAATATAAAAGAAAAGAAATCACTAGGTATGACTACGATGCGTGAAAGAGTAGAATTAGTTGGTGGAACAATTAAAATTGTAAGTAGTAATAAACGAACGAGCGTAAAAGTAAATGTACCATTATGATGTGAAAATGAGGGAAGTTTGTGAAAATAAAAGTATTGTTAGTTGATGATCATACAGTCGTTTTAAAAGGATTAGCATTTTTCTTAAGTACACAGGAAGATTTAGAGTTAGTTGGAGAAGCGAATAATGGGAAAGAAGCGTTAGTGAAAGTAGGAGAAACAAATCCCGATGTTATATTAATGGATTTATATATGCCTGAAATGGATGGTGTTGAGGCGACGGCATATATAAAAAAAGAGTATCCAAATGTGAAAGTAATTGTATTAACTAGCTTTTCTGATCAGGCGCATGTGTTACCTGCATTAAGGGCTGGAGCAAGTGGGTATATTTTAAAAGATGTAGAACCAGATCAGCTTGTTGAGGCTATTCGAAGCGCATATAAAGGTAATATTCAATTACATCCGGATATAGCAAATGCTCTTCTCTCTCAAACATTACCTGTAGAAGAAAAGGAAGAAGAATCTTCTATTCAAGTGGATGTGCTAACAGCGAGAGAAAATGAAGTATTGCAGCTATTAGCGAAAGGGATGAGCAATAAGGAAATTGCATCTGTTTTAGTTATTACAGAAAAGACGGTTAAGGCGCATGTAAGTAGTATTTTGAGTAAGTTGAATTTATCTGATCGTACGCAAGCGGCATTATATGCAGTTAAAAATGGAATTGTATAAGACGAAAGTCGTAAGACCAAGTTCGCCTTTAGAAGGTGGACTTTTTTTATGGAAAAATACGTCTATGTGAGGACGAAATTGTCTTTATATAAAGATAAAATATGTTTGTAAGCAACAAAACAACAATTACAAGGGATACCTTTTTTGAAAGCATATAACAACATAAGAGTGAGTACTAGGAGGAATAAATAATGGCAACAGTTTTATTCGTTAAAGCAAATAACCGTCCAGCGGAACAAGCAGTTAGTGTAAAATTATATGAGGCATTTTTAGCAAACTATAAAGAAGCACACCCAAATGATACAGTAGTAGAACTTGATTTATATAAAGAAGAATTACCATACGTAGGCGTAGACATGATCAATGGTACATTCAAGGTAGGTAAAGGATTTGATTTAACAGAAGAAGAAGCAAAAGCAGTAGCAGTTGCTGATAAGTATTTAAATCAATTCCTAGAAGCTGATAAAGTTGTTTTCGGCTTCCCATTATGGAACTTAACGATTCCAGCAGTATTGCACACATATATTGATTATTTAAACCGTGCTGGTAAAACGTTCAAATATACGCCAGAGGGTCCAGTTGGCCTAATTGGAGATAAGAAGATTGCATTATTAAATGCAAGAGGCGGCGTATATTCAGAAGGTCCAGCAGCTGAGGTAGAAATGGCTGTTAAATATGTAGCAAGTATGATGGGCTTCTTCGGCGCAACAAACATGGAAACAGTAGTTATTGAAGGACATAACCAATTCCCAGATAAAGCAGAAGAAATCATCGCTGCAGGTCTTGAAGAAGCAGCTAAAGTAGCAAGTAAATTTTAATTAAAATTATAATCGTCACTCGAAAAAACAGCATTAACATGTAAACGTTAATGCTGCTTTTTTATATTTTTAGTTCATCAGCCAGCTTTTCTAATGTATTTCGATCTTGTATATAATATGTTCGGCCTTCTTTTCTTAAATAATTTTGTTGGCAAAACTGATTTAATACATATAAAAGATGACGGTAGCTGACATTTAAATATTCCGAGGCCTCGGTATGCTTTTCTATATAACAATTATTTTGCTCTGTTAATAAAATAAAAGCAGCTAATCGATTTTCAAAAGGATAACTATAGTTTTTTGCGTAATTTTCAGTGCGAGTAATTGTCTTTTCTCCAATAAATTTACATAAGTGCTGTAAAAACGTTGCATCTTGTAATAAAAGTTGCTGACAATCTTTAAGAGGAAGTGCCAAACACACACAATCTTCTAGTACTTCAACGGACTTAGTAATATTTTCTACTCCTATTAATCCTAATTCTCCGATAAAAGATGGTGCTTGAATAAAATTAATTAATGAAACCTTCCCGTTTTTATGACTCATATATATTTTGGCTCTCCCAGAAATTAAGTAATAGAGATAAGGAAGAGCATTTCCTTCGCTACATATCATCTCTTTCGTTTGAAAAGAATGCAGCTCTACATATGGCAAGACATGAAATGAAAATAGGGTATGGAATTGATGGATTCGCATGTATTGATAAATTTCTTCCTCATTTTTGCTGATTTTCATATTTTCACCCCTATGTATAGTATGAGATATCTCCTATTATCTTTACAAGAAGGAATGATACGATTTATGTAAATTTGTTTTTGTAGAAAAGAGAGTGTGATGAATTTATGAAAAAATATAAAACATTGTTATTTGATGTAGATGATACATTACTAGACTTCCAAAAGGCTGAAAAAGTGGCTTTACGGGTACTTTTTGAAGAGAAGGGAATCCCTTTAACAGACGAGATAGAGACTCGTTATAAAAAAATAAATAAAGGTCTTTGGGATGCTTTTGAAAAAGGTGAACTATCACGCAATGAAGTTGTAAATACACGATTCTCTCTGTTGTTTAAAGAGTATGGAGAAGAAGTAAATGGAATATTATTCGAAAATAATTATCGTAACTACTTAGAAGAAGGAAATCAACTCATGCAAGGTGCGTTTGAATTTATAAATCAAATTCAAGGGGAGTATGAATTGTATATAGTGACAAATGGTGTTTCTAAGACGCAAGATAAACGTTTGCGTAATGCAGGGTTACATTCATTATTTAAAGATGTCTTTGTTTCGGAAGATACAGGTTTTCAAAAACCGATGAAAGAGTATTTTGATTATGTTTTTGAACGGATTCCTAACTTTGCACCTGAAGAAGGGCTGATTATTGGGGATTCATTAAGCGCTGATATTAAAGGTGGATATGTAGCGGGAATTGATACTTGTTGGTTTAATCCAGAAAGGAAATTAAATGATAGTGGGATTATACCGACATATGAAGTGCATAATTTTGAGGAGTTAGAAGCTTTATTAAAGCAGCATGTGTAATAAAAATAGGCAGTGGAGCTTTCGTCCCCACTGCCTATTTTTATTAATTTTTATTTTCGTTATGTTTTGGGAGTGGAAAGGCATTCCCGATAGCAGCTGCACCAAGCATGGGCAATAGTAAATTAAGCGGGAAAAACATAAGTAATAGTAATGTTATAGCTATTGGCTTTCGTAACGCATAGCTTGAAATTGCTGTCGTTACGATGGCAACAGATGCTACTGGATCTATAGGAAGAATAGATGCTACAGCGTATCCGATACTTGAACCAGAAAATATAATTGGGAAGATATGTCCACCTCGCCACCCTGTGTTCAAACAAACGGCAGTAATGCACAACTTTAAAATCCCTGAAAGAAGTAGTATCCAAAAAGATAAATGGCTCCATTCAACAACTAATTCTTTTAATTGATGTTCCCCTGAAAATAATGTGTACGGAAGAAAAGTTCCCCCGATTCCTAATAAAATACCACCGATAATTCCGAGTGTCAGCTTGTATTCTCTAAAAGGGTGAATTAACTTTTCTAATGTGAATTCTAACTTGAAATAAAAGAAACCAACTATAGCGCCGATACTAGCAAGTGGAAGAAATGCAATCCATTCATTGAAAGAAAGTGCACCTTCCCCGAAATCAACAATAAAGGATCCACGATTATCAAGTTTACTCAGTAGTAAATAAACAGAAAAACCTGCGAAAGTAGTAGCTAAGTATACAATCGCTTTTTTTCCTTTAGAAAAAGCAGCAATTTCTTCCCCCTCATTTTCATTTGGTGCTAAATAACCGAATAATGGTGCGTTAAAAATGACACTTAAAGTAGCGCCAATTCCGATCTCGGTTAGCTCATTCATACCCTTTAAGGCAAATTTAAAGCGATCCCCTACCCATGTGCACAGTCCGCCTATAATTCCAACTAGTGCGGCTTCTGGACCAAGACTAGCACCGAAAATTAAAACAATAATCGCTGTTAAAGTAGCCCGATGGACAAAGCGATATTCGATTCGACCAGTTTTTTTATATTCAGCCATTACTTCAGGCATAAGGCGTGGGTATGTACCGAAATGTTTTTGTGATAGACCAACAAGGACCCCGCCAATTATTGTTACGCAAAGGGTGTAATAAGAGGGAAAAGAGAGAACTTCAGGCAAGTATCCCCAAATAAAGTGGATTCCAATATTTATTGTGACTAAAAATAACCAGACTGTAGCTCCTACTATAGATCCTAGAAGAATGCCATATAGAGCAAGTATGTAATGCATATCTTTTTTATTTGTCATGTTATACCTCCGTTATGTAAATCTTAGTAGGGAAAAAAGTGAAATATACTAGTGAAAAATGGATTGAATATATATAGTATCTTTTTGAGAAGATGGCCTATTCAACATATAGGCTAACTTTTGGGGAATTTGAATTTATAGGTTAAATTACTTATTTAATTTTATAGACTGATTTGAGGTTTTTAAAGGTCTTTTTTGAAATAGACTAGAATATATTTCTTTTGTTGCTTTATATGAAACTGTTAACATTTATTTTAGAACATTCAGAAAAACTGTTTGACATTAGGAAATTATTGCTATAAAATCAACGGTAATTGCATAGTCTTATCAAGAAAAGGTGGAGGGACAGGCCCGATGAAACCTTGGCAACAGCCGTATAACGGAATTGTGCCAAATCCTGCAGGTAGTAATCCTGAGAGATAAGAAAGAGCCTTTAGAGCGTGTTTTCAAACTGCTCCTTTCTTGTTTTCAGGAAAGGGGCAGTTTTTTATTTTGTATAAAAGAAAGGAGAATGAGAGATGGGAGAATCATGGGGAAAAGGAACAATTTGTGTGCAAGGTGGCTATACGCCAAAGAATGGTGAACCACGTGTTTTACCACTTTATCAAAGCACAACGTATAAATACGATACTTCGGATGATTTAGCAGCTCTATTTAACTTAGAGGCAGAAGGATATATTTATACACGTATTGGAAACCCTACTCTAGCAGCATTTGAGCAGAAATTATCAGATTTAGAAGGCGGTGTAGGAGCTGTTGCAACGGCTTCTGGGCAAGCAGCTATTATGCTCGCAGTTTTAAATATTTGTAGTAGTGGAGACCATTTACTTTGCTCTTCAACTGTTTACGGGGGAACGTTTAATTTATTTGGGGTGAGTTTACGTAAGCTTGGCATTGATGTTACGTTCTTTAATCCAAATTTAACGGCAGATGAAATTACGGCGCTTGCTAATGACAAGACGAAACTTATCTATGCAGAATCGTTAGGAAATCCAGCGATGAATGTTTTAAATTTTAAAGAATTTTCAGCTGCCGCTAAAGAATTAGAGGTACCTTTTATCGTTGATAATACATTAGCAACTCCTTATTTATGCCAGGCATTTGAACATGGGGCAAATATTATTGTTCATTCTACGACGAAGTATATCGATGGGCATGCGAGCTCCTTAGGCGGTATTGTAATTGACGGTGGAAACTTTGATTGGACAAATGGAAAGTATCCTGAGCTTGTTGAACCAGATCCAAGTTATCACGGTGTAAGTTACGTTCAAAACTTTGGTGCAGCAGCGTATATTGTGAAAGCACGTGTTCAGCTATTAAGAGATTATGGAAATTGTATGAGCCCATTCAATGCATATATTAGCAATATTGGCTTAGAAACATTGCATTTACGAATGGAGCGTCATAGCGAAAATGCTCTGGCAGTTGCTAAGTGGCTTGCTAATCATGAACGTATTGAATGGGTGAATTATCCGGGATTAGATAGTAATGAAAATTACTCGTTAGCACAACAGTACTTGAAAAAAGGTGCTAGTGGTGTTTTAACTTTCGGTATTAAAGGCGGATTAGAAGCAGCAAAAGAATTTATCGCAAATGTAAAACTAGCAACTCTTGTAACGCACGTAGCTGATGCACGAACTTGCGTTATACATCCCGCTAGTACGACGCATAGACAATTAAATGCTGAAGATCAGCGTTTAGCTGGTGTTACATCCGATTTAATTCGTTTATCGGTTGGTATAGAAGATGTTTCTGATATTATTGCAGATTTGGAAGCAGCTCTAGTTGGAGGCAAAACACATGCCGATCATAATTGATAAAGATTTACCGGCTCGCAAAGTGTTGCAAAAAGAAAATATTTTTGTAATGACGAAGGAGCGGGCAGAAACACAAGATATACGTGCTTTAAAAATTGCTATATTAAATTTAATGCCAACGAAGCAAGACACAGAGGCGCAATTACTTCGCTTAATTGGAAACACACCGTTACAATTAGATGTTCATTTGCTTCATATGGAATCACATCTATCGCGTAATGTAACGCAAGAACATTTAACAAGCTTTTATAAAACGTTTCGTGATATTGAAAATGAAAAGTTTGATGGGCTCATTATTACAGGAGCGCCAGTGGAGACCCTTGCTTTTGAAGAGGTAGATTATTGGGAAGAGCTTAAACATATTATGGAGTATTCAAAAACGAATGTAACATCTACGCTCCATATTTGCTGGGGGGCACAGGCTGGCTTGTACTATCATTATGGTGTTCCAAAGTATCCCCTTAAGGAAAAAATGTTTGGTGTATTTGAACATGAAGTTTGCGAGCAACATGTGAAATTATTACAAGGATTTGATGAATTGTTTTTTGCTCCGCATTCTCGTCATACAGAAGTACGAGAGAATGATATTAGAGAAGTGAAAGAATTAACATTGTTAGCAAACTCTGAAGAAGCAGGTGTTCACCTTGTTATTGGGCCAGAAGGAAGGCAAGTGTTTGCCCTTGGACATAGCGAATATAGTTGTGAGACGTTAAAACAAGAATATGAACGAGATCGTGACAAGGGATTAAATATTGATGTGCCAAAAAACTATTTTAAACATAATAATCCAGATGAAAAGCCGCTTGTTAGGTGGAGGAGTCATGGTAATTTATTGTTTTCTAATTGGTTGAATTATTACGTGTATCAAGAAACCCCTTATATATTGTAAAGAAAGATTGTGTAACACGTGGTAACGTTTTCCTTGTAAAGATTAACCTTTATTTTTCCGAATGTTCAAAATACATTGTTTTTCAGATTTTTTACTCATATAATTTCATCTAAACACAATTTTTGAGGGGTGGACAGTACTATGAAAGAAATTCAAGTTGGGTTATTAGGTCTTGGGACAGTTGGCAGTGGTGTGGTTCGTATTATTACGGATCATCAAGAACGACTCATACACCAAGTAGGTTGTCCAGTGAAGGTAACGAAAGTATTAGTGCAAAACATTGAGAAAGAGAGAGAGGTAGAGGTACCTTCTACTCTATTAACACAAGATGCAAATGAAATTTTAGATAATCCAAATATTGATGTTGTCATTGAAGTGATGGGTGGCATTGATGATGCAAAATCATATATTTTACAAGCTTTAAAAAGCGGAAAGCATGTTGTAACTGCAAATAAAGACTTAATGGCATTACATGGAGCTGAATTATTAGCGACAGCAAAAGATAATAAGGCTGATTTATTCTATGAGGCGAGTGTGGCAGGGGGAATTCCAATTTTACGCAGTATCGTAGAAGGACTTTCTTCAGATCTTATTACGAAAGTAATGGGAATTGTAAATGGAACAACAAATTTTATTTTGACGAAAATGTCAGACGAAGGGAGAGCATATAACGACGTGTTAAAAGAAGCCCAACAACTTGGATTTGCAGAAGCAGATCCAACATCAGATGTAGAAGGTTTAGATGCAGCAAGAAAAATGACGATTTTAGCTACCCTCGGTTTCTCTACAAATGTAGAGCTTGGAGATGTGAAAGTAAAAGGGATTACCTCTATTACAGAGGAAGATATTGAATACAGTAAGAGCTTAGGCTATACAATTAAATTAATCGGTCTTGCAAAACGAGATGGTGAAAAATTGGAGGTTACAGTTGAACCAACTTTACTTCCAAATACACATCCTCTTGCGGCAGTACAAAATGAATATAACGCTGTGTATGTGTACGGTGAAGCAGTTGGAGAAACGATGTTTTATGGACCAGGCGCAGGAAGTTTACCGACAGCGACAGCTGTTGTTTCGGATTTAGTTGCTGTAATGCAAAATATTAGATTAGGGGTAACAGGAAATAGTGCTGTAGTCCCACAATATCAAAAAGTATTAAAAGAGCCAGACGAAATTGTCGTGAAAAAGTTTTTAAGACTGCATGTAAAAGACGAAATTGGTGTATTTGCAAAAATTACTTCATTGTTCTCTGAGCGCGGAGTTAGCTTTGAGAAAATTATTCAAATGCCGCTTGAAGAGAAAGGAAAGGCTGAAATTGTAATTGTAACGCATCGTGCGTCTCTTGCTGATTATGATTATATTCTACATACGTTGCAAGGGTATGTAGAAATAGATTGTTTGAAAGCGAACTATCGAATTGAAGGGGATGCTAAGTAGTATCTCTTACCATAAAACAGAAAGAGCCTATTAAGCAGCTTGCTTAATAGGCTCTTTTCTATTTAAAATCTGCGTACCAACTTGAATAAATGCTTGGATAATCCAGCCTGTTGTAAAGGATAAGATGATTGTTCCAAAATAGATAGGTCCATCTAATAAAAAGCTTAACGTTAAAAATAAAAAGGCTAATGAAATCTCTGTTCTTCTAAACGTCCATTTTTTCTTCTCGGCAACCGTTAAAACGAAAGCTTCTTGAGGCGCTGCACAAAGGTTTGTAGAGACGTAAAGACCAATTCCAGCTCCAACGAATAGATTTCCGCAAATAAGTGTTATATATTTTGGAAGAGAGCGGATAGCGTCCATAATAGTTGTAATGGAACCAATCCAATCAACAAAAAGAGAAATAAGAACCATCGTTACAATTGTACCGATTGTAATTTGTTTTCTATTCCAAAAGAGTACGATAAGTGTAAAGGCAAAGTTAATCATGAAAATCCAAAAACCAATACTTATCCCAAAATTTTGATATAGTGCAATAAAGAAGGAATCATAAGGGCTAAGTCCAAAGGAAGTAATTGTCGTCATCATATTAATACCGATGGCAAGAATGAGTAAACCGCCAATGAAAAATATATATTCTAATTTGAATCGAAGCATAGTTGTATATCCTTTCTAAATGTATTTGCTAGGAAAGGATATATTGTGGAAAGCTTACCAGGTCAAGGAAGAATTTTTGTGAGAAGGGGAAAATGAGATGACAAATATAAGAAAGATTGCTGAACTTGCTGGAGTATCTGTTTCAACTGTTTCACGTGTACTAAATAATCATCCGTACGTAAATGAACAGAAACGAAAAGAAATTTTAGCGATTATAGAAGAATTAAATTACACGCAAAACGTGAATGCAATTCATTTAGTGAAAGGAAAAACGAATGTAATTGGCGTTTTATTGCCACACGTAAATGATCAATATTATAGCGCTATTATCGAGGGGATATCAAAAGAGACAGCAAAGAATAATTATAATATGATGCTTTGCCAGACGAATTATAGTGAAGAAAGAGAACTAGAAATTTTGAATATGTTAAAAATGAAAAAGCTTGATGGGGTTATTATTTGTTCTCGGACAAATAGTAAGGAGAAGCTTGAAGAATATACGAAATTCGGCCCGATTGTTATGTGTGAAGAAATAGATTCGAAGTATATTTCAAGTGTCCATATCGATTACTACAAAGTATTTTCACGTGGGATGAAAAGCTTAATAGATGCCGGTCATACACGTATTGGATATTGTATTGGAAGAAGTAATAGCGTTAATAGCCAAAGACGAAAGAAGGCGTACGAAGATTCGCTTCAACAGAGTATCGTAACACCGTTAGAGACCTGGAAATTTGAGGGGTGTTTTACAGTGGAAGATGGACGCAATGTAATTAGAGAATGGGCTCATATGTCAGTAAAACCGACGGCGTTCCTTGTATCTTGTAACCATATTGCAGCGGGGATGGTTACAGAAGCAAAAAAACAAGGAGTTCGTATTCCAGAGGATATTACGATTATCGGGTGTGATGATCAAGAGGTGGCAGATATATTGGGTATAACGACGATTTCGCATTCTAGTAAAAACGTTGGAGTGAAAGCGTTTGAATTATTATATGAAAAGATTAATGAAGAGAAATTAGATGTGAAGCAGATAGAGTTATTACCAGAGTTAGTAGATAGAGAAACGACATAATTGAGAAGGTGTGAAAATCGCTTTTCAAAATTTCGTTTGGTATAATTATGGACAATCTATGAGGGCTAAAAGGGGTTTTGATATGAGATCAAAAGTAGTAAAAGTAATTCTACTCATTACAATTGCATCTTTCTGTTTATTTGCATATGGCTTTGTTTCAGGTGTAAATGATGTATTAAATCCGAAAGCTTCAAATTTAATTAAAAAGACCGATGTAGTGGCAAAAGAGAAAAAGAAAATGGGAACGTTACAAATCGTTAGTTTAGGTGATTCATTAACGCGTGGCGTTGGTGATAAAGAAGGAATTGGCTATGTTGGGCGAATGAAAGAGGATTTACAAAAAGATTATAAGCAAAAAATTGCATTAACAAATTTAGCAGTTAGTGGTGCAAAAATGCCCGATTTATTAAAACAAATTGAAAGTAATGGCGCTCAATATTCAATTAAGCAAGCAGATGTAATTGTGTTAACGATTGGTGGAAATGATTTGTTCCCAGGCTGGGAATCACTTGGGAAAATAGATTTAGAGACGTATCGTCCTGACACAGAGACGTTTCAAAATGAAGCAAAGAAAATTATAGAAGAAATTCGTAAATTAAATACAGATAGTCCGATTTTTTGGCTTGGTTTATACAATCCTTTTGAAGATGTAGAAGATTTAAAAGGGTCTTCAAACATTGTTGTGGACTGGAATGCATCTTTAGAGAAATTAGCGCTAAACGATAAAAATGTGTATATTACACCGACATTTGATTTATTCCAAAACCGCGGGAAAGATTTATTATACTCTGATCATTTTCATCCGAACGAAGTAGGTTATACGTATATGGCAGAACGTTTAGTTCAAAATGTTGTAAGTAAATTAAAACTAGAACAAGGAGGGGTAAAATGACGACGATACTTTCCGTACGAGACTTGAAGAAGGTAATTGGAAAGAAGACTCTTGTAGAGAATATTTCCTTTGATGTAAAGCAAGGAGAAGTGTTCGGGTTCTTAGGACCAAATGGTGCTGGAAAGACGACTACCATTCGAATGTTAGTCGGATTGATTAAGGCGACAGAAGGTACGATTTCTATCGGTGGTTATTCGATTAAGGAAAATTTCAGAGAAGCGATGCGTCAAATTGGGAGTATCGTTGAAAACCCAGAGTTGTATACATATTTAACGGGATGGGAAAATTTAAAGCAAT
Organism: Bacillus cereus group sp. MYBK95-2; assembly: GCF_051915225.1. Taxonomy (NCBI): domain Bacteria; kingdom Bacillati; phylum Bacillota; class Bacilli; order Caryophanales; family Bacillaceae; genus Bacillus; species Bacillus cereus group sp. MYBK95-2. The sequence continues at coordinate 103,760 of NZ_JBQAEH010000004.1, forward strand.
TTGCTCGTATGTTAGGTGATATATCAGATGAACGTATTATTGAAATTGCTGAAATGGTTCATTTAGATGAAAGAATTCATGACAAGGTAAAAACGTACTCACTTGGTATGAAACAACGCCTTGGAATTGCACAGGCGCTCCTTGGGAATCCGAAATTGCTCATATTAGATGAGCCAACGAATGGTTTAGATCCAGCAGGGATTAGAGAACTTAGGGAATTTATACATAAGCTTGTGAAAGAAGAAAATATGAGCGTGTTTATTTCAAGTCACTTGCTAAGTGAAGTGCAAATGATATGCGATCGCGTTGCTATTATTCATAAAGGAAAGATGATAACAGTTGCCAAGGTTGAAGAATTAATTAAAACAGCAAGTGATCGTGTAGAATGGATTGTTACACCGATTTCTAAGGCGAAAGATATGCTAGAAGCGGCCGAAGAAGTAAGGGAAGTGAGTGTAGAAGGCGATCGATTACTATGCCGCATGGATATTGCATCTATAAGTAGTTGGAATAAACACTTTGTCGCAAATGAAATAGATGTACATAGCGTTAAGGAGCTTGTATTTACGCTAGAAGATTTATTTATTGAACTCACAAGGGGTGAGCAGCATGCGTGAATTTGCGAATCTAGTTTTAAATGAATCAGAAAAGATTTACCGCAAGAAACGTATTTTTGTTGTCATGCTTATTTTAGCAATCTTGATCCCGCTTTTTGTGTATGCGCAGTATCGTGAAATAGAAACGACACAAAAAAGACTCGGTACAACTGATTGGAAGGTTTCATTGCAACAGCAAATTGTTGATTCTCAGAACCGGTTGAACAATTCTAGGTTGCCAGAAGAATGGCGTGATTGGTTAAAGGTAAGAGTTGAGCAACAACAATATTATTTAGATCATAATATTAATCCGATGGCACCGGGTGCACCGACTTTTGTCAGAGCATTTATTGAACAAGGAATTACATTATTCATTCCGCTTCTCGTAATGATTGTCGCCATTGATATCGTTTCAGGAGAACGAAGTGATGGGACGATGAAGATGTTACTTACGCGGCCGATTCGGCGCTGGAAAATACTCCTTAGTAAATACGTGACGATGTTATTTTTCATTTCGCTCATACTGTTTCTTGTAGGTTTGTTTGCTTACATATTATCAGGGCTTGTATTTGGGTACTCGGGATGGAATTTACCTGTTTTAACAGGATTCGTCATTGATAAGGAAACGTTAAATACGAACTTTGTACATCTTATTCCGCAGTGGCAATACATCTTAATGGCGTATGGACTAGCCTGGTTTGTTGCTATCGTTGTCGGAACTATATCATTTATGGTCTCTGTTTTAATTCGTAATACACCAGCTGGTATGGGCGTTATGCTAGCTGCATTAATTGCAGGCGGTATTTTAAGCTCGTTCGCAACATCTTGGGAAGGCGCCAAATATATTTTTAGTGTGAATTTATCATTAACGGATTATTTATCAGGAAAATTACCTGCATTACAAGGTTTATCGATGGGATTTTCTTTGATGAATTTAACTGTTTGGGCAGTTGTTTCTCTTGTTATTTCGTTCGTAGTATTTACAAGACAGGATATGGTGAATTAATTAGACAGGAAGTGACAGTATGGAAAATGTTTTAAAGAATGATTGGGAGCCACTATTGGCACCAGAATTCGAGAAAGAGTATTATCTTACTCTATCCAGTTTTTTGACAGAAGAATACAGCACGCATGTTGTTTATCCGAAGGTAGAAGATATTTTTAAAGCTCTTCAGTATACAAGTTATGAAAATACAAAGGTTGTCATTTTAGGGCAAGATCCATATCATGGACCGAATCAAGCGCATGGTTTAAGCTTTTCTGTGCAACCTGGTGTTAAAACACCACCGTCATTGTTAAATATGTATAAAGAACTTCGAGATGAATATGGTTATGAAATCCCGAATAACGGTTATTTAGTAAAATGGGCGGAACAAGGAGTATTATTACTAAATACCGTATTAACAGTTCGTCAAGGCGAAGCAAATTCTCATAAGGGAAAAGGATGGGAGCACTTCACAGATCGTGTAATTGAACTATTGAACGAACGTGAAAAGCCAGTTATTTTCATATTGTGGGGGCGCCATGCGCAGGCGAAGAAGAAATTAATTACGAATCCGAATCATCATATTATCGAATCTGTACATCCAAGCCCATTATCGGCAAGACGTGGTTTCTTTGGTAGTAAGCCATATTCTAAAATAAATACAATTTTAGCTAATATGGGCGAAAGAGAAATTGATTGGGAAATTCCAAATTTATAAATAGAAAAGGTAGTTAACAGTTGTTAACTACCTTTTTATTATCATTGTTGCTCGTTCTTTAATTTTGCATCTAGTACAAAAGTACCAAATGGGATAACTGATGAAACGAATGCTCCAAGTGCCCATAAAATTGATTTACGGTGTACGATTGTTACTTGAATTACTGCAAAGATGAATAGAATAAATAGAACACCATGAGCCATGCCTGTAATTTTAACAGCTGTTGCAAATCCTGCAAAATATTTCAATGGCATTGCTACAAATAATAGTAATAGGAAAGAAATACCCTCAACTAGTCCAATTGCTCTTAATCGTCCGATTGGTGTAGATAACATAAAGTAGCCTCCTTTAACGTATGCTTGTATATAGTAAATTTGTATTCTTTTTCAAAATAAAATAGTCTATTTTGTTTCATTATATACAAAAAGAAAGTTTACACTACGAGAATAGTGCAAAGTTCAAAATATAGTCACAAAAGCATGAGAATTTAAATAAAAACCTATTTGAAGTATTTGACTTCAAATAGGTTTTGTGAATGAAAATATTAAACAAGTACATCCGTTTTTAAAACGAATTTCTCTACAACTTTTGCAACACCATCGTTCATATTTGTATCTGTTACGTAGTTCGCAATTTCTTTAATATCATCAGGTGCATTGCCCATTGCAACGCCAAGACCAGCAAATTCAATCATTGCTTGGTCGTTATAGCTATCGCCCATTGCGATAACTTCTTCACGCTTAATGCCAAGCTTTTGAATCAGTTTGTTTAAGCTCGTTCCTTTTGTAACACCGGCTTCTGTAAATTCTAAGAAGAATGGTTTCGAACGCATCACGCTTAATTGGCCTTCTAGTTGTTTTTGTAGTTTCTTTTCAACTTCAACAAGGCGTTCAGCCTCTTTATTCATTAATACTTTTACTACAGGCTCTTTAACTGCGGCTTTAAAGTCATCTACTACAACAATTGGCATACCGGTAATATCGCCCTCAATTTCAGTATAAGGATTATTTTCTTCCGTTACGATATCATCGCCCATATAAGTATGAATCCATACATCTTCAGTTTGACTAATTTCAAATAGGTTGTGAACGATTTCAGGAGATAGCGTACTACTAAAGATTTCTTCGTTTGTTTTACAGTTAATAATTTTTGCACCATTAAAAGATAGAATGAAACTGCCGTATTCTTCTAAACGAAGTTCTTTGGCTACATTGCGCATACCAAACGTTGGACGTCCAGAAGCAAGTACAACCTTTACACCTTGCTCTTGTGCAGTCATTAACGCTTCTTTCGTACGAGGTGAAATAGTATGGTCATCACGTAATAAAGTATCATCTAAATCTAAAACAATCATTTTATAAGTCATATAGAAAATTCCTTTCTTTAATTGAAATCAAAATACATGTTCATGAAGATGTTGAGGAATAATAGTAAGACATCAAACCTCTTTGAAAAGAAGTAGATAAATTATTATGAGTTGTTGCTCATAATATTGGTTAATAATCATTGGGGAAGAATAAAACCCCAATGATTAAAGTTTGATTTTATCGTAACAACTCTAAAGGTAGAGTGCAATAATGGAAGTTTTCCAATTTAAGATATTTGTTTTGCAGCGGAACGAGAAAATAGTATTTCTAGCAAGATTGCCATTACAGATCCAAGAACGAGACCATTACTTAAAAACGATGCTAGAAATGGTGGAAGTGTGGAATATGCTCCTGCTGGAACAAACATAACTCCGACTCCTGTAAAGATTGAAAGACCGGCTACTTTAAATAATCGTTCTTTATCCTGGACAGTTTCGTATTCTCGAAAGGCGAGACCAATCATGCTTGCGAATACAGGATAAATAGCGGCATAACCAACTGCAACAGGGATTGCTGCAAAGAATGAAGTAATCTTTGGAAATATACTAACGACAATAATAAAGCTTGACCCTAATATAAACGGGAGACGTTTATAAATATTAGTCGTTGCAATAAAACCTGCTGATCCAGAAATAGCGACAGGCCCAATAGCTGAAAATAGGCCGCCTAGCAATTGGTTGATTCCTGTTATAATGCCAGCTTGTTTAAAACGATCTGATGCAGCGTTTTCTTCATATTTAGAGACCACCTTTTGTACAACGCGAATACTTGCTAACATATTTGTTAGAAGTAAGAGTGTAACGAAAATGACCGTAATTACCATGTTCCATTCAACACGAGGCATTCCGAAAACAAATAAGGATGGAAAACGGATTATGTCTGTCACTGGTGTTATTGGATTAGATAATCCGAAACATGCGAATAATATCCAGCCGCATACGATACTGAAAAGAACGGAATATTGTCCAATAATAGGTAGCTTCATGATGAAAAAGGATAGTAAAATAACAATGAGTGAAAGAATAAATACGTTAGGTTGTACTTCTGTATGTTTTCCATCAAGGCCAAACATTCCCTTTAAGAAGGAGCCACTAAGCTGCGCGACAAGAAGAAATAAATACGTTCCAATGACTGTCGGTGTAAAATAGCGAACAAGTTTATCAATAAGTCCAAAAACGCTAAGAATAATACAAATAATACCGCTTAATAAGAAAGCATATTGAAGAACTTTAAGTGTCTCATTGCTTGATCCAAATAATACGACGCCTAAACTTGCGTAAAGGGAGAAAATTCCCCACCAAAGGCCAGCAGGACCTTCTTGAATAGGAAGTTTATGCCCAAATATAGCTTGCAAGAGACCAGCAAAGCCTAGAACAAATAACGTTCTTTGTACGAATGCGATAGCTTCAGCGCCATTAAGATCATAACTAGTTGCGACACTAATTGGTACAATAAGGCTTCCAGCTAAAATAAATAGTGCCCATTGTAAGGCGGAAAGAAATGTCTTCATTATATCAACCTCTTTCATAGATTCCGTATCTAGTATATACGTATTTTATTTCCACTGGCAAAGATTGTAGATAGAGAAAAGAGTTGAAACACGGTATGAATGCACGTAAGCAATTATGGATAGCAGTTATATGTATGACTTTTGTTGTAATTCTAGGAACGATAGGATTTATGACGATTGAAGAGATTAGTTTGTTTCAAGCATTTTGGATGACAATGATTACTGTATTGACTGTTGGATACGGAGATGCTGTTCCTGTAACGCAAGCGGGGAAAGTATTTGCGCTTCTTATTATTCCTGTTGGCGTAGGTATTGTTACGTATGCAATTGGGGTAGTGGCAGCTATGATTATTGAAGGGAATTTATTTCATGCAGTACGGAGGAAGAAGATGGATAAACAAATAGCGCAGTTGAAAAATCATATTATAGTATGTGGTTGCGGTAGAGTGGGGCTTCAAGTTGTACATGAATTGCAAGAAAAGAATATTCCATTTGTCGTTGTTGATAAAGATGAAAGTATATTGGAGCAGGAAAAGCTTTTATTTGTACATGGAGATGCAACGGAAGATCAAGTATTACATAATGCCGGAATTTTAAAAGCAGCTGGTTTAGTTGCTATTGTTGCAAATGATGCCGAAAATGTATTTATTACATTAACAGCAAGAGGGTTAAACGATACGATTAAAATTGTGGCGAGATCTGAAAAGCCAGAAACTGAAGAGAAATTAAGGCGTGCCGGTGCAAATAAGGTTATTAATCCATCTAGTATGGCGGGTATTCATATCGCAAAAGGTATTGCAAATCCATTAACCGTTCATTATATTGATACAGTGTTGTATGGAATAGAACAGTCATTTGTCATTGAAGAAATTCTAGTTGGAAAAGATTCAATATTAGTTGGTAAATCGTTACTAGAGAGTAATGTAAGGAATCAGTTTGATGTAACAATATTAGCGATTTCAAGAAATGGGGATATTATACATAATCCAGCAGGGCAGGAAAAATTGAAAGAACGTGATATGATAATAGTATTTGGTTCAGTAGAGAAATTGGGGCAATTCGAGAAAGAATTACAAAGTACGAGGTGAGAAGGAATGCAAATATCTAGCGACAAGATTTTAAATAAAATGGCGAATGAAATTGCGAAGGCAAAAAGTAGTGAAGGACAAAAGTCAAAAGAACATTTATTAGTTGTGCGTGCTTTATGTGACTTATTATTAGATGAACAAGTTGAAACATCTACATATAGAGAACCGCAAATTCCATCGCAAGTAATTGGATCACAACCAGTAACAACTATGCAACCAATTGCACCTGTTTCTGGGGAGCCGGTATATATAAAAGAAAGTGATGCAAACGGTAATTCTTTATTTGATTTTTAGAAGATAAATCGTTTGGCTTATATGAAAAAATTGCTTATGATAAAGGTAAAAAAGGGGAATTAAGATGAAAATTTTCTTTTTACTAGGTTGTATTGCAGCGGGGCTATCTGTTGCGTTAGGGGCCTTTGGAGCACACGGTTTAGAAAATAAAATTTCTGCGAAAATGTTAGAAGTTTGGAAAACAGGCGTTACATATCAGATGTTTCATGCAGGTGGATTATTCGTAGTTGCTTTATTGATGGATAAGGTTCAATCATCACTTTTAACTACTGCTGGTTGGCTAATGGTAGCTGGGATTATTATGTTCTCAGGTAGTTTGTATGCATTAAGTACGACAGGCATTAAGTTCTTTGGCCCAATTACACCTCTTGGTGGTGTAGCGTTTATTGTGGCGTGGATTCTAGTAGGGACTGCAGTTGTAAAAGGATTATAAAAAACAAAAGCTGGCATTTGCCAGCTTTTTTTATGGTCTTGGAGTATAAGTTGCTTGTTGACTAGGTAAATACGTAATTTCTTCTGGAAATTCTACGTAATCTAAGTAGATCATTAATAGTAAATAGCGTTTTCCTGATTGCGGTTCACTAATAACGATATGGTCACGGCCAGCTGCTTCAATAGTACCTGTATAAGATTGTGTACCAAGGGAACTGCCACGTTCATAAGTCATTACAACTGTAGCTTGCTTACCTTTGTTTAAACGAAGGATATTTTCAATATAGGATTGCTCTAGAGGTAACATGCCTTGAGAAATTGCATATTGAGCTTGCGCAGCTTGAGCTGTTTGTTGTTGCATCGCTTGCTGCTGTTGTTGAGTCATTTGTTGCGGTTGTACATAAGTTCCAGATGGTTGATAAAAACCTGTTCCATAGTACGGATTTTGTTGCTGTGCCATTCAAAAATCCCTCCTCATTTTCATCTCTTAATATACGCTAGGGCAGTCTTCGCCAGATGGTTGGAAGAAGCAGTGCTTTTTGAAGCGACCAGAGTTTTGTTGGTTATACCAAGTTGGTGGACAAGGACCTTCAGGTCTAAAGAACCATAAGGCAAAGTTAGCGGGCCAAAAACGTTGTCCTTGAATAGTTCGCCTTGCTAAGGCGATATCTTGTTCCCTGGCTCTTTGATAAAAATACCCTTTTTGTGTTGCCTCAAAACCACCAGGATTTTGATAAACCATTTGACGTAAATTACGTATTTTTCTAAAATCTAAACAATTTCCGCGGACACGATTTACTCCAACGTTTCCGACCATTAACATTCCTTGTTGCCCTTCTCCTTCGGCTTCAGCACGCATCAGTCTAGCCAACAACTTTACATCTTCTTCGTTATAAGCAATAACGCCCATTATGTGTCACCTCTCTTTTTGTAATACCTTTTGGAAAGAGGTTTATCCCGCATTAACGGGCAGTAAGACTCCTGCCCTAAAATTTGGTTGAAGTAAAGAAATTAGATGGGAGATCAAACTGCCCGTAAACGCCCGATTGGTTCAACTAATAATCAGCGGGGGATTCCCCCACTGATTAAAGTTTCACTTTATCTCTAGATGAAGTGTGTAACAATTACTAGTTCATACGTATGAGAAAAAGGACTCAGATATGACAACCAAACGAAGTTTTACATTGAGAGTGGAAAATAAAAAAAGCTAGCGTGAGCCAGCTTTTTTATTAAAAAACTCTAGACCATAAGTTTGAGAAGAAATCACCAATAGAGCGCATTGTTAACACAAACCAATTTGCTTTTTCAACTTCCTCTGTCGTTTTTGCAGTAACTTTCATACTTTTACTACCGTCTAAGAAACCATATTTATCAGTTGATTCTAAAGTAATTGAGCTTACTTTGGTATCTTTCTTAATAGGTGCAACTAAATGTCCATCTTCAGAAAGAGATTTATCTAATTCAGTTCCAATTTTATAAGGCTCTTTGCTACCTTTTTTCGCAATTACTGTTATTTCTTTTTCGGGTGCAACAGTTACTTGGTCTTCTTTCCCTTTTACTACAGAGATTGTATTGTTTTTATTAACTTTTAGTTTTTGTTTTTCAAAGTTATTAAATCCATATTCGATTAATTCACGAGATTCCGTGAAACGTTCATCCATTGATTTTGTTTTAATAATAACCGAGATAAGACGTACATCACCACGTTTAGCAGTAATGGTAAATCCGTATCCAGCTGTATCAGAACTTCCGGTTTTTAAACCATCAGTACCTTCATAAGCGAAAGCAGCTCCTGGTAACATCCAATTCCAGTTTTCCATACGAATTGGTTTTGGGTGATTGTCTGGGAAGTTTCTAAATCTTTGTTTTGTATCCTCTAGCATTTCTGGATACTTTGTAATCATTGCTTTTGAAAGCATACCCATATCACGAGCTGACATAGAGTTTTCTGCATTTGGATCAGTACCCTCAGGATGTTTTCCTTTTAAGTCAGCGTTATTTAAGCCAGTAGCGTTTACAAATTTATATTTCTTTAATCCTAGCTTTTTAGCATGTTCATTTGCAAGATTTAAGAAGTTTTTCTCACTTCCTGCAAGAAGTTCTGCTAAAGCAATACTAGATCCATTTGCAGAGAATATAACAATAGAATGATATAATTCTTTTACAGTATATTGACGTCCTTTTTCGAACGGTACATTAGAGAATTCATTATTACGAGAGACTTCATAAGCGTAATCAGAAATATTTACTTTCGTATCCCATGTGATTTTTCCTTCTTTAATTGCTTCTAAAACAGCGTAAACAACAATTAATTTTGACATACTAGCAATAGCTAGCAATTCATCTGGATTTTGCTCGTGAAGTATTTTTCCTGTATCTGCATCAAATAAAAGTGCAGCAGCCGCCTCAATATGTATTTTTTCTTCCGCATGGGATGTTGTTACTCCTAAGGAAGAAATTGACAATACAAGCAATAGTAAAATAGACAAGATTTTTTTCATATAGATTATCACCTTCGCATCGTTATTTAGCATATAGCTCGTATCATTTTAGCATATCTTTACATATAAAAAGGTTACAATTTTACAAGAAATTTGAAAAAATGTTGGTTTTTCTTCAAAAGTGCAGAAAAAAGGAGATTTTTGAGGATAAATATAGAGAAGAATAAAAAAAGGAACGAATTTCGTTCCTTTTCACCATTTATATGTGTAAAAATTTCTCTACTTTTTCGTCTGGTAAAATGTTTCCAACGAAGAATGTTCCAAATTCACCATAACGAGCACTTACTTCATCGAAGCGCATTTCGTATATAAGTTTCTTAAATTGAAGAACATCGTCAGCGAATAATGTTACGCCCCATTCGAAATCGTCGAATCCAACAGATCCTGAAATCACTTGGCGTACTTTACCTGCGTATTGACGACCAATTTTACTATGGCTGTACATCATTTTTTTACGTTCTTCCATAGGAAGCATGTACCAGTTGTCATCACCTTGGCGACGCTTATCCATTGGATAGAAGCAAATATGATTTGCTTTCGGTAATTCAGGATATAAACGAGCTAAAATTTGCGGGTTTTGGTATGGATCCTCATCAGCTGGAAGGTAGTTGCTTAATTCAACAACAGATACGTAAGAATATGCAGGAACCATATATTCAGCTAAAGTTGTTTTATTCAATTCTGTCTCAATTTCATTTAACTCTTCCATTGTTGGACGTAAAATCATAAGCATAATATCAGCTTTTTGGCCAACAACTGTATACATTGCGTGACTACCTTTTTTCGCAGTAGCTACTTCGTTCCATTTTTCAACGACATTTAAAAATTCAGACACTGCTTGTCCGCGTTCGTCGCTAGATAATGTTTTCCATGCAGCCCAATCAATAGAACGTAAATCATGTAAACAATACCAGCCATCTAACGTTGTTGTTGCTTCACTCATTCTATTCACCTCAGTTAATGATAGTTTTACACGTTAACTATAGCATATATAGTTTTAAAATCATCTATATAAAACCTTGGCGCATAAAATTGTCACATTTAAGTGTTTAAGCAAGGTGAATTTAACGGCTGAATTTTATGAAAATATAATCATTTTTATTTTATCTATTTTTTGGGAGCTATAAGTTTAAAATATAGAAGAAAAGCAGTATTCTTAAAGATAGAGTTTTTTTAACATATGTAGGAGGGTTTATTCGTGAGCAACTTATTTACAACAGTAAAAGAAAAAGTTCAAGGAAAAGGCATTTCTATCGTACTTCCTGAAGGAACTGATGAAAGAATTTTAGGCGCTGCAGAGCGTTTAGCAAAAGAAGAGTTAGTAAAACCAATCTTAGTTGGTAATAAGGAAGAAATTAGCGCAAAAGCTGCTAGCATGAATTTAACATTAGCAGGCGTTGATATTTACGACCCAGCTACATACGAAGAAATGGATGCAATGGTAGCATCTTTCGTTGAACGCCGTAAAGGTAAAGCAACTGAAGAAGACGCTCGCAAAATCCTTAAAGACGAAAACTACTTCGGTACAATGCTTGTATACATGGGCAAAGCACACGGTTTAGTAAGTGGTGCAGCTCACTCTACAGCTGATACAGTTCGTCCAGCACTTCAAATTATTAAAACAAAACCAGGCGTTACAAAAACTTCTGGCGTATTCATCATGGTACGTGAAGAAGAGAAATATGTATTCGCTGATTGCGCAATTAACATTGCACCAAACAGCCAAGATTTAGCTGAAATCGGTATCGAAAGTGCGAAAACTGCTGAGTTATTCGGCATTGATCCACGCGTTGCTATGTTAAGCTTCTCTACAAAAGGTTCTGCGAAATCTCCAGAAACAGAAAAAGTTGTAGAAGCAACTCGCATTGCAAAAGAAATGGCTCCTGAGTTAACTTTAGATGGAGAATTCCAATTCGATGCTGCATTCGTACCATCTGTAGCTGAGAAAAAAGCTCCAGGTTCTACAATTAAAGGTGATGCTAACGTATTCGTATTCCCAAGCTTAGAAGCTGGTAATATTGGCTACAAAATCGCTCAACGTTTAGGTAACTTCGAAGCAGTAGGACCAATCTTACAAGGCTTAAACATGCCTGTAAATGATCTGTCTCGTGGATGTAACGAAGAAGAAGTGTACAAGTTAGCTTTAATTACAGCAGCTCAAGCACTTTAATTCTATAATGAATTGAAATAAAGACCGTCGCTATTATAGCGACGGTCTTTATTTTTCTAAGCCAAGTGCTTTATTATTACGATTAATAATACGTTGTAAATTCGTCTCATATAAAGGAATCTCATCTATTGTTAATTGAGATGGTGTTAACTTTGGAGCGAATTGCTGCAATGTTTTTAAAAGACGCATCATTAAATCTTGTACTGTAATGGTTTCGCCAAGTAATTCTGAGAGTGAGGCCATCGTACTTGGTACAATTTCAGGGTACGTAAAGCGTGTTTCTTCTCCTTGAATTGCTAGGTTGTAGAAATCACGAACGAGTGCGGCACGCTCAGAGCCACTTCCGGTAGCACAGAGATAAATTTGGACAGCGACCCCCCCGCGAATACGACGTTGTGAAATACCAGCGAATTTTTGATCGCGAATACTTAAGTCATAACTACCAGGACAGTAAGAGCCAACAATTTCTTTTGCCTCGATAGTAACGTCGTAATCCTTTAACATCTCCTTAATCAAATGCCACATTGTATCGTATCCAAGATCAATATCGATACCTTTTTCTGTTTCTTGGAATAAAAGTGATACGTTTAAAACACCTTCATCAAGCACGACTGCAAGCCCGCCAGAATTACGAACAATAACATTGAAGTTGTGTTGTTTTAAAAAAGAAATACCTTCTTCTAAATGCGGAAGGCGTGAATCTTGAATGCCAAGGACAATTGTATTGTGATGAACCCAAGAACGCATTGTTGCGGCTGACTTGCCATTTCCAATGCTTGTGCATAATGTGTCATCCATTGCGAATGACTGAAGTGCATGGAATGTTGGTCCCAAACTAGACTGATCTACAATGCGCCACTCTGGCTGAGATAAAATGGAACGGGAATTGCTCATATAACTAACCCCTTATCTTTAAAATGACAATCTCTATTATAGCAAAAAATGAAGAATGGAGTTTTCTCACATATAAAGGGGGAGCTTAAAGGTGAAATAATAAAAAGGATGCATTGCATGCATCCTTCTTATTCTGCAATTTTTTCTAAATTACCGTTTCGGTCCATTCGGAAAGATGTTTGAGAACGTTCTTCGTCATCCATGACTGCCAATTTACGAGCACGGTTCATAATGTTCATAAGTGTTTCGTAATCTTCTTGTACAGTATGAGATTGCTTTTCTAATTTTTCTAGTTTCTTTTCTAGTTCCTCATTCCGAAGGATTTGTGCTTTAATTTCTTGTTTCAATCTCGTATTCTCGTTTTCAAGAGCTGTCACTTTTATATTTGAAGATCCGACTGTTTGTAAAAAATAAATAACATCTTGCATTGTCATAGAGCTTCTTGCAGCAGGAGCAGTAGATTCTTGATATGGAATAGCTTCTTTATATTGTACGATTGATTCTTCTTGTACTAATTCTTCATAATCAGTTATCGAATCTGAAGCTGGTGGTGTATAAAGTAAACGTTTTTTCGCTTGTTCACCGCTTGCAGCACGCATTTTATCTTTACGATGTTTTTTTGCTAGTTGAAGAGCTTGTTCATAGCTATAGCGAACAACAGCATTCCAGCGGAAACCACAAGCAGCAGATGTACGATTTAACTGATCCCCTACTTCCTCAAATGCATTTAATTGCGTACTTCCTTCTCTAACATGACGAAGTACCGTTTCAGCAAGTAATAAATCATCCTCATCTGTCCAAGCATCTTGTCTTACTTTCATAGATTCAACTCCCTTTCTTTTTATGAACTTCCTATTTTTATAATGGGCAAAAAAATAAACTTTTATACAAAGCTTTTAAAAATATGGTAGATTTCGATGAAAGGTAAAAATTTTCCCATGAATGGTGAGCGCTTCTGTAGGAGAGCATATAAATATGTATCATTATGTAGAGAATAGGCTTTGTAGGGAAACTTGCAACGAGCTTCAAAGAGCGGTAAAATACCATTTAGTGTTTATTTTTAAATGTACTTGAGAAAAGTTTAAAATAGAGGAAGTGTTATGTAATGGGAAACGAGTTTCGCGTGTGCGATGACTGTCAGGCAACGAACATTAAAACGTTAGTTCCGAAGTTAAAAAAAGTAGATTCATGTGCAACGATTGAAGTTGGATGTCAGTCTTACTGTGGTCCTGGTCGTAAAAAATCATTCGCATTTGTAAATAACCGTCCAGTTGCGGCTCCAACAGAAGATGAGTTAATCGTGAAAATTGAAGCAAAGTTAAATAAGTAAGAAAAAGAAGAGTGAAAAGATTACTCTTCTTTTTTTATGCCCATAAGAGGAATGATTTATTCTGCGAAAGTACTCTTGTGTGGACGAACATTTTCTAAAGGATGAACATAACTTTTGTATTAAAATACCAATTTGTATAAATTTATATTTCAAAATAATGGTTGACAGTCTTTTAAAGCGATAGGTAGAATAGAAGTGTCTGATTCTGAGAATCATTATCAGGGAAATAACAATTCACCTAATTTTTTTATTACTATTTGAGAATAAATTTCATTTCAATAAATATATGTTGTTGGTTAGGATGGTTGAGGGATGGAAGCGAGCGCAAGCAGTATAGAACAGCAAGAAGAGAATGTTAAAGAGATTAAGAGCAGACCGCTCATCGCTTCTATTATTTTAGTAGCGGGTACAATTTTGTTAGCTTTAAGCATGGCAGTTTCTATTTCTTTTGGGGCTGCAGATATTAGTCTAAAGACTGTATGGCAAGCTGTATTTCAGTTTGATGGATCTATTACACATCATAACGTAATTCAAGAGCTTCGCATGCCTAGAGCAATAGGGGGCGTAGTTGCAGGTGCCTTTTTAGCGGTATCAGGAGCAATTATGCAAGGTATGACGCGAAATCCACTTGCTTCACCATCGTTAATGGGGATTACAGATGGAGCTGTATTTGGAATTGCAATTATGTATGCATTTTTCCCTAATTCACCTTATTTAATGTTTGTTATCGCATCTTTTATTGGAGCTGCGTTTGGTGCAAGCATTGTATATGGAATTGGATCTTCTTCACCAGGTGGATTAACACCTGTGAAATTAGCTTTAGCAGGTGCAGCTATTAGTGCTTTATTAGGGGCAATTTCATCTGGAATCGCATTGTATTTCAATCTTGCCCAAGAGGTGAGTATGTGGAATGCAGGCGGAGTCGCTGGAGTGAAATGGCAAAGTATTAATATGTTAGTGCCAATTGGCCTTGTTTGTCTTTCTATCGCAATTATGATGTCGAGATATATTACAATTTTGAGCTTCGGTGAAGAAATTGCGATTGGACTTGGTCAAAATACGACATTGATTAAATTTATCGGAACAGTACTTGTTCTTGTTTTAACGGGTTCCGCAGTTTCCATGGCAGGATCAGTTGGATTTGTTGGTCTTGTAATTCCGCATATGACTCGTTTCCTCGTAGGCTCGGACTATAGATGGGTTATTCCATGTTCTGCGGTCTTAGGTGGGCTGTTAATTGAATGTGCAGATATGCTATCTCGCGTTATTAACCCGCCATTTGAAACGCCAATTGGAGCAATTACAGCGCTAATTGGGGTTCCATTCTTCCTCTACTTAGCACGTAATGAAGGGAGAGGAAAGATGTGAGGACGAGTGTCTTAACAAAAAAGAACATTTCTATATTAACGATTTTAGTAGGACTAATCGTTTCTATATTTCTTATTAGTTTAAATACAGGAACTTTTAAAATCCCGCCAATGGACGTATTAAAGTCATTGGTTGGACTAGGGGCTGAAGATCAGTCTGTTATTTTATTTGAATTCCGTATGCCGCGTATGGTAATTGCTATACTAGTCGGATCTGCTTTAGCTATGTCAGGCGCGATTTTGCAAGGTTTATCACGAAATCCTCTTGCTGATCCAGGTATTATAGGTATTAATGCTGGAGCGGGATTAACAGTTGTTATATTCGTCTACTTCTTCTTCGGGAAAGTAGGGACTGGTACATTTTTATCTGTATTCATTCTCCCATTCTTCGCACTAGTTGGAGCAATATTAGCAGCGGTAATTATTTATTTACTAGCATGGAAAGACGGCGTTTCATCGACTCGATTAATACTAGTCGGTATTGCCGTTGCAGCTGGATTTGGAGCTGTTAGTTTAATTTTCTCTATGAAGATGACATCTAACGATTTTCGTTTTGCTACGATTTGGCTGGCGGGAAGTCTATGGGGTACAGATTGGAAATTCGTATTAAGTGTACTTCCATGGATGGTTATTTTCTTACCGCTTGCTATAAGTAAAGCACACATATTAAATGTAATGAACCTAGGCGATTCTACAGCAGTTGGCCTTGGTGTAAACGTAGAAAAAGAAAGACGTAAATTATTATTTATTGCAGTTTGTTTAGCAGGGGCATCTGTTGCTGTTGCCGGCGGAATTGGCTTTATCGGTTTAATGGCCCCGCATTTAGCAAGGCGCCTTGTTGGTGGTAAACATCAAATTATGTTGCCCACAGCTGCGCTAATAGGAACGTTTTTACTTTTATTCGCAGACGTAATTTCAAGAAGTGTACTAACAACTTCAGAAATACCAGTCGGTCTTGTTATTTCTGTAATTGGTGCACCGTATTTTATTTATTTACTTATGAGGACAAAATAAAGGGAGGCTTTTCGTATGGCAACTTTAGCGGTGGATGCGGTATCGGTTGGCTATAATGAAGGTTTAATTATTGATGGATTAACAGTTGAAATTCCGGAAGGGAAAATTACAACAATTATTGGACCAAATGGTTGTGGGAAGTCCACATTATTAAAAACGGCGTCTCGTATTTTGAAGGCAAAGCAAGGTACTGTTTATCTTGACGGAAAAGCAATTGAGAAACAGCCAACGAAAGAAATTGCAAAGAAAATGGCGATTTTACCACAAACTGCAGAAGTGCCAACGGGTCTTACTGTATTTGAGCTTGTGTCATATGGAAGATTCCCTCATCAAAAAGGGTTTGGCACGTTGAAAGAAGAGGATTATCGCTACATTAACTGGGCACTTGAAGTGACAGGAATGAAAGAATTTGCGAATCGTCCAGCAGAAGCGCTATCAGGCGGTCAACGTCAACGTGTTTGGATTGCAATGGCTCTTGCACAAGGAACAGAATTACTTGTATTGGATGAACCAACGACGTACTTAGATATGGCTCATCAATTAGAAGTATTAAACTTATTGAAAAAGTTAAATGAAGAAGAAGGTAGAACGATTGTTATGGTTATCCATGACTTAAATCACGCTTCTCGTTTCTCAGATCATATGATTGCATTAAAAGCAGGTAAGTTAATGAAACAAGGAACGCCAGATGAAGTTATGACAAGTGAAACACTTCGTAACGTATTTGAGATTGAAGCTCAAATCGTTCCATGTCCAGTAAACTGTAAGCCAATTTGTTTAACATATGATTTAGCGATGATTAGTAATCAATTGCGTAAAAAAGCATAAGTAGAACCCCCTCGTGAAGAGGGGGACTTCTAATGGACGTTGAGCTTCTTATATAAGAATGGGAAGTTGAACGCCCGTTAGAATGGGTTATTAACAACAATTAATAAATATATATTAATTAATTGTTATCTTTGTTTCTTATAGTTCGTTGTAACTTATAAGATAAATACAGCTAGAAGGAGTGGGAACATGAAGAATTTTAAAATGGCACTATTAGCAATGGTACTAGTTGTGACTTCTGTACTATTTGCAGCTTGTTCTAACAAAGAAGAAGAAAAGAAAGCAGATGCAAAGACTGAAGAGCGCACTGTAAAACATGCAAAAGGGGAAATTAAAATTCCTGCAAACCCAAAGAAAATTGCTGACCTTAGTGGTTCAACAGAAGAATTATTAATTTTCGGTATGAAACCGGTTATTACTGCTAATACATCTCAAGAAAAAATTGATGCACATATTGAAAAGAAACTAAAAGACGTTAAACCAGTTGGTTCTGCTTGGGGCGATAAAATTAACATCGAAGCAGTAGCTGCTGCAAAACCAGATTTAATTCTTGTAAATAATCGTCAAGAAAAGATTTATGATCAATTATCTAAAATTGCACCAACAGTTATGTTAAACACTCCATTAGATCAATGGCGTCCAAAATTTGAAGAAGTAGGTCAAATCTTCGGTAAAGAAAAAGAAACAAAAGAATGGTTCAAAAAGTATGATGAAAAAGCAAGCAAATTACATGACAAAATCGTCGCTAAAACTGGTGAAGCAACATTTATGAAAATGGCTGCATATCCAAATGCTTTCCGTGTATACGGTGACTACGGTTACGGTAGCGTAATCTTTAATGATTTAAAACTACCAGCAGTTAAAGGTACACCAACTGATAAACCGTTAGTACAAGTACAAAAAGAAGCTTTAATTGATTACAACCCAGATTACTTATTCGTGTTTACAACTGGTGACGGTTCTCAGCGCTTGAAAGAATTCCAAGAAGAATCAATTTGGAAAAACATGAACGCTGTTAAAAACAACCACGTATTTACAATTAAAAATGAAGACTTAAACAAAGGTTACTTCCCACTTGGGAAAGATATGATCTTAGACGAAGTTGCTGAATTCGTTTTAGGTAAATAATGTATAAAGGAAATCGCTTTTACTTCGGTAAAGGTGATTTTTTCTTTTTATAAAGGGAATTAATACAGTCTTTCATTTCTTTCTGTTTCTCATTTCGTTTATAATATAAAGTAAGAATGTAGTAAAGAAAGGGGGATGTCGGAAAGTGGTATATTTAAACGACAAACTCAGCGAAACAAAAGTGTTTAAAGACCCAGTACATAAATATGTGCACGTGCGTGATCGTGTTATTTGGGATTTAATCGGAACGAAAGAATTTCAACGCTTGCGCCGTATTAAGCAGCTTGGAACGACATTTTTTACATTTCACGGTGCAGAGCATAGTCGCTTTACTCATTCGTTAGGTGTATACGAAATTATTCGTCGTATGATTGATGATGTGTTTGATGGCAGACCAAATTGGAATGCTGAAGATAGATTGTTATGTTTATGTGCGGCATTACTTCATGATGTCGGCCACGGCCCATTTTCTCACTCGTTTGAAAAAGTATTTTCATTAGATCATGAGAAATTTACGCAAAAGATTATCGTTGGCGATACGGAGATTAATGATGTATTAAGTCGTGTTGATAAGGAGTTTCCACAAAAGGTAGCAGATGTAATTGCAAAAACGTCTACTAATAAATTAGCGATTAGTATGATTTCGAGTCAAATTGATGCGGATCGTATGGATTATTTATTAAGAGATGCTTATTTTACAGGCGTAAAGTACGGAAACTTCGATATGGAACGTATACTGCGTGTAATGCGTCCGTATGGGAATCAAGTAGTCATTAAAAATAGTGGTATGCATGCTGTTGAGCATTACATTATGAGTCGTTATCAAATGTATTGGCAAGTATATTTCCACCCGGTAACGCGAAGTGCAGAAGTTATTTTAACGAAGATTTTACACCGTGCGAAATCACTGCACGAGAAGTATTATACATTTAAAAATCATCCTGTTCATTTCTATTCTTTATTTGAAGAAGAAGTAACAGTAGAGGATTATTTAAAGTTAGACGAGAACGTTATGTATTACTACTTCCAAGTATGGCAGGAAGAAGAAGATCCAATTTTAAGCGATTTATGCCGCCGTTTTATGAATCGAAATCTATTTAAATATGTAGAGTTTACAGATAAACACGGTTTAGATAATTGGATGGAATTAAGTAGTTTATTTAAAAAGATTGGACTTGATCCGGAGTATTATTTAGTAGTTGATTCAACATCAGACTTACCGTATGACTTTTATCGTGCAGGAGAAGAAGAAGAGCGTCTACCAATCCTACTTCTTATGCCAAACGGAGAGCTTAGAGAGCTTTCACGTGAGTCAGATATTGTTGAGGCGATTACAGGTAAGAAAAGAACGGATCAAAAGCTATTCTATCCACATGATTTAATCTATGAAGATGGAAGAAAAGGAAAATATAAAGAGAGAATTATTGAGTTGTTAGAAGGAAAGAAATAAGAAGCAGCTAATGGCTGCTTCTTATGAAAAAACTTGAAATTATTTGTCGCTTAAGCGTTTTCCGCCAACTGCATAATGGTTTTTAGACATTTCTTCGATGAAAACAACGATGTTTTCTTCAGGAGCACCAGTTGTTTCGCTTACTGCTGCTGTTACTTTCTCAGCAAGAGCTTTCTTTTGTTCTTCTGTGCGTCCTTCTAGCATTTTCACTGTTACGTATGGCATGTACAATCGCTCCTTTTATGTAAGTTACACTCTTATTATAGCGGATTATGGGGAAGAACAATCGAAAAAACAAATAATTTCTTTTTTTGACATATGGAAGAGGAGATGAAGTATGGATCAGTTATTTAGATATCCATTGCACGAAATTCCGTTAGTAGCAATGGCAATTATTATTGCACTATCCGTTCATGAATTTGCACATGCATATGTTGCATATAAATTTGGGGACGATACAGCAAAGAGACAAGGGCGTTTAACGTTATCACCGATGGCCCATTTAGACCCTATCGGTTTGATTGCAGTATTAATTCTTGGATTCGGTTGGGCAAGACCAGTTCCTGTTAATCCATATAACTTTAAAAGACCGCGTCTGGCAGGTATATTAGTTTCAATTGCAGGGCCGATTAGTAACTTAATTTTGAGTGCAATTGGTTTAATTATTTGGTATAGCTTATTAAAATTTGGTGTATTATACTCAATTCCATCTGCAGTGGCAGATACGTTAGCTCAATTTTTCCAGATTTTTATTATGCTGAATATCGTTTTACTTGTATTTAACTTATTACCGATCCCGCCACTTGATGGGTATCGCGTAGTGGAAGATTTAGCGCCAGCAAATATTCGCGCAAAAATGACACAGTATGAAAAATACGGGGCAATTGCGTTATTAATTCTCGTTATTACACCGCTTAGTAATTACACAATTCAACCTATTTTCCAGGTAGTTATTCCGCATGTATTTGTATTTTTAGACAGCATCATTGCGCCTATTTTTGACCTTTTATAATTTTTAAGTGAGGAGGATTTTACATATGACAGAGAAAAAGAAAAAAATCGGTTTTAATATCGTGAAAAATGATTCAACAGATGGACATGGTGGATTTGGTGTTGGAGCATTAAGCTTAGAAAACATTTCACCTGTATTTGTTGATGTACTAGAGAAGACTGCATTCGTTGATATCGGTGCGATGCATGCGCGTAGTACAGTAGAAAAAGGTATTAAGTTTTTAACAAATAAAGATGAAGTTCCAAATGGAAAACCATTTTGGCTTGTTTGGGTAACAATTGAAAGAACTGCGACAGGTGCGTATTACGCGGGTGTAACAGCTTGTGAAATGACAGTTGACCGTGAGATTCGCCGCGGATATAAATCACTTCCAGAACACGTAAATAAAATGGATAAATCATTGAAGCGTCACATTATGGTTGACCATATGGATGAATCATCTAAAAAGGTACTTGGTACGTTCTTGAAAGAACATAATGAAGCGATTTGGAACGAATCTAGTGAAGAATTGCGCCGTGCATTATTAAGTGAATAAAAAATAGCTGACGGATGCCCGTCAGCTATTTTTTTTACCAAGGAAGATATTTTTTCCACCAACTTGTTTTTTTCTTTTCTTCAGTCGTTTTTTCAAATTCTTCTTTATCATCGACGTGATCCATACAATATTCAGTCGGTTCGGTACCTTTAGCGAAATACATTTTCACAGAAATAGGACAATTTTTTGTAGCAATTTTACCGTTCTCTGGATTGATATTAACCGCTACGACGTCACTTGGTTGTTTAAATTCTTTTTTAGGCTGTCCATCTAAGCCCTTCTCCATCGTATCAGTCCATATTTTCTTCGCATACCCCTGTTCTGCTACGTTTGAAATAGATTTAGGTTGATCATATCCGACCCATACACCTGTTACGATTTGCGGAGTAAATCCGATCATCCAACTATCCGTTTCAGTAGAACCAGATTTGCCGGCATATGTTCTTGATAATTTTGATGACATCGATTGGCCAGTTACAGCAGCATAACTGCTTAGTTTCTTATTAAACATACCAGTCATCATTTCTTCCATTACAAACGCTTTGCTCTTATCGAGAACTTGTTTACTCTCTAAATGAGCATCGTATAATATATTTCCTTCATGATCCATAATGCGGCGAATGAAAGTAGGTTTTACTTCTTTTCCACCGTTTGCGAACATGCTATAAGCGTTAACCATTTCAATTGGTTTTACTGGTGATGTACCGAGAGCTAGAGAAGGCACATCTTTTAATGCACTTTTAATTCCAAATTGTTTCGCTGTTTTTGCTAGCGTGTCATCTCCTAAAAACAAATTCGTTTTCACAGCATAAATGTTATCAGAGACTGCGAGAGCTTGTGCCATCGTTACGAAATCATCTGCATAATAATCTTTATAGTTCTTCGGTTTATACTTTGAAACGCCGTCACCTAGGGTGAATACAGTATATTCGCTTTTTAAGCGCGTAGCAGGCGTGAATCCTCGTTCTAATGCCGCATAATATAGAAATGGCTTAAATGTAGAACCAGGCTGACGAACGGCTTGTGTAGCCCTGTTAAATTGACTCATATTATAATCAGTTCCACCAACAAGAGCAGCCACTTCACCTGTCGTTGGATTCATAGAGACGAGAGCAGTTTGTATGTTTGTTGTGTCAGGTATATGATCTTTTACAGCTTGTTCTGCTACAGCTTGTAGTTTAGGGTCTAGCGTTGTATAAATTCGTAAGCCACCTCGTTGTAAAGCTTGTTCGTCTAATCCAACATCACGAAGAAGCGAAGCTTGTACAGCATCTTGGAAATATGGTGCGACCTCTGCTACTTTTTTCGTATCTAATGAGGCAAAAGTTAGTGTCTCTTTCTT
Organism: Bacillus cereus group sp. MYBK95-2; assembly: GCF_051915225.1. Classification (NCBI taxonomy): domain Bacteria; kingdom Bacillati; phylum Bacillota; class Bacilli; order Caryophanales; family Bacillaceae; genus Bacillus; species Bacillus cereus group sp. MYBK95-2. Next base: position 126,321 of record NZ_JBQAEH010000004.1, read on the forward strand.
CGCTAAGGTTGCTTGTTGCTTCGTAATATATCCTTGCTTCACCATTTCATCTAATATGAGAGCTTGTCGTCCTTTAGCGCGATCCTCTTTCAAAAAGGGAGAATAGACACTTGGCCCTTTCGGGATACCTGCCAGCATACTAGCTTCTGCTAATGTTAACTCTTTTGCCGTTTTATCGAAATATAGACGGGACGCAGCTTCGATGCCATAAGCGCCATGTCCGTAATAAATTGTATTTAAATATCCTTCTAAAATATGATTTTTATTATAGTTTACTTCAAGGCGGATAGTGTACATTGCCTCTAATAATTTTCGTTTCCACGTTTTATCATGATCTAAATACAGATTACGCGCGTATTGTTGTGTAATTGTACTAGCTCCTTGTACCTTTGCCATCGCTTTTAAATCAGCAACAATTGCACCTGCAATCCGTTTCACATCGAAGCCGTGATGTTTATAAAATCTTTGATCTTCAATAGAAAGGGTCGCTTCTTTTACATAAGGTGAAATTTCATTAAGAGAGACATTGTAACGTTTTTGAATTTCGTTACTTTGTCCAATAACAGTATCATCGTTTGCGTAAAAGACGCTTGTTTGCGGGACCGCAACAGGAGGAGGTCCCATAATTTTTGCAACTATAATAATAACAAAAAAAGAAAAAACGAAGAAAAGGACGCACGAAAACATTGCGGTGAAGAAAAGACGTTTATATTTTTTAAGTTTTGGATTCATAGTTTGATCCATCTTTTTTCAGCCCCTCATTAATACAAGCGTTATTGTATTAGTATTGAGGGTTTTCGTTTATTTTAAACAATGAAATTTCGAAAATAAAAAGCTCCTTCCATTAAGAAAGGAGCTCAAAGGCACGTGCTGGCCAATCGGTAATGATGACATCTACACCATAATCAATCATAGTTTGTAAATCTTTGTATTCGTTAATTGTATATGGACGGAAAACATATCCTTGCTCTTGTGCTAACTGCACAAATTCTTTCGTTAATAACTGGAAGTTTGGATGTAATCCACTTGCTTCTCTATGTTTTGCTTCGGAAATTGGATCAGTAAGTGGTGTATCATATAAAATTGCTCTTGGGATTTCAGGAGCAATTTCTGCTAATAATGAAACAGAGTCATGGTTAAATGATGAAAATACAATTTGATTAGAAAGATGATATTCACGCACAAGTGCAACAGCTTTTTCCTCAATATTTGGGTAATGAATAACATCTGTCTTTAATTCAATATTTAGTTGTAAGTTCGTTGTGGAAAGCCAAATGAAAACCTCACGCAACGTTGGGATTTTTGCTTCATGGAAAGAAGGGTCTTTATAGCTACCAGCGTCCAATAATTGTAGTTCCTCTACCGTTTTTTCAGAAACAAGTCCAACGCCATTTGTTGTACGATCGACGGTTTCATCGTGAATTACGACAAGTTCACCACCTTTTGATAAGTGGACATCGAGTTCAATTCCGTGAGCACCAATGCGTTCTGCTTCTTGGAAGGCAATCATCGTATTTTCGGGATGTGTTCCTTTTACTCCGCGGTGAGCGAAAATAAGTGGTTTACTCATGTGAAATTCTCCTTATTATCTCTTTTCTTTTATTATGAAACTGCTTTAGGGAAAATACAATTGAATATGACAAACATTTACAAAAGTCTAACAGTTGCAGAAAAGTTAACGTTAACGTAAAATGTAATAATCAAGTGAAGGGAGGAATAAACATGTATAAAATTGATGAAGTAACAAAGCAAGTCGGTTTAACAAAACGTACACTTCGTTATTATGAGGAAATTGGTTTAATTCATCCCCCAGAACGTAGTGAGGGAAATATCCGTCTGTATACGGATGAGGATATTGCCAGAATTAAAAGAATTGTAGAAGCGAAAGAAGTGCTAGGAATCACACTTCAAGAAATGCAGCATTTCTTATCACTAAAAGAAAGAATGGAGCAAAGAAGAAATAGCGAAAATCCTCGTGATCGTGAAGTGATTCAAGAAATTAAAGATATGCTTGAAAAACAAGTGCAAACGTTAGACGAAAAAATGGAGCAAATGCAACGTGTAAAGGCAGAACTAGAAGATAGTTTACATCGTGCAGTAACATTTTTAGAGAGCACAAAAGGAGAGTAATCAAAATGGAGAGCAAACAAAAACTAGGGAGATTGATTACAGTGGTGGCTACCTTCCTTGCCTTTTCGGGTATAGGAGTAGTCGACCCAATTTTGCCGATTATTGCAGAGAAAATTGGTGCATCGCATTGGCAAGTTGAAATGTTATTTACCGCTTATATTTTAACGATGGCAATTATGATGTTACCAGCTGGTATATTTGCATCGAGATTTGGTGATAAACGGATGATGACAATCGGTCTTGCGATTGTGACTGTATTTGCGTTTATATGTGGTATGTCACAAACGATTGCTCAATTATCTCTTTTCCGCGCTGGATGGGGATTAGGGAATGCGATGTTCTTCGCGACGGCGATGACTTTATTGATTGCATTAAGTAAAGAAGTTCATGAAGCAGTAGGATTATACGAAGCAGCTATCGGCTTAGGTATGGCTGGCGGACCGTTATTAGGCGGGATATTAGGTGGTCATTCTTGGCGTTATCCGTTTTTCGCGACGAGTATTTTAATTTTCTTAGCATTTATTTTAGTATTCTTTTTTGTAAAAGAACCAGGACGAAAAGTGAAGCGTAAGGCTGCTGGCGTAGGGGAATTACTTAACCTGGTGAAGTATAAACCATTTATGCAAGGTGCCATTTCAGGGATGCTATACTACTACGGATTTTTTGTCGTGTTAGCATATTCACCACTTATTATGCATTTATCAGCTATTCAATTAGGCTTTGTATTTTGCGGATGGGGACTCGCGTTAGCTTACGGTTCTGCAATTTTAGCACATAAGCTAGAAGGGAAATATGAACCAAAAACATTATTGAAGGGTAGTTTACTCGTATTTGCGATTTTCTTAATTGCACTATTCTTTGTGAAAATTATGTGGTTACAAATTACTCTTATCGTTTTATCAGGATTGGCGTCTGGCTTAAACAATGCATTATACACAAGTTATGTAATGGATATTTCACCTTATGAAAGATCTGTTACGTCAGGTGTTTATAACTTTGTTCGTTGGTTAGGTGGTGCGATTGCTCCGATTTTATCAGGAATTATCGGTCATACTGTTTCACCACAAAGTCCGTTTTTAGTAGGTGGAATTGTGGTGTTAGTTGGTTGTATTATGATCCTAATTCCAATTCGTAAACCAGTAGAAATAGAGACAAAAGCCCTTTCTTAAGAAAGGGTTTTCTTTCCTTTTACGGTGCAAACCCTTTCCGCACATATGTTAGAACCCTCTGACTAAAATATATTTTCGGTATTTTTGTACTTTTAACTATACATTTTGGATGTTTTGTTTTATTTTTGTTAGGGGACATTAATGATGTCCCTATTATAAATTTGCATTGAAAGGCGTGATTGTACGATGGAACTATGGTTCACTGAAAAACAAACAAAACATTTTGGGATTACGGCGCGTATTAACCGCACATTACATACGGAGCAAACAGAATTCCAAAAACTTGATATGGTTGAAACGGAAGAGTTCGGAAACATGCTTATTTTAGATGGCATGGTTATGACAACAGAAAAGGACGAGTTCGTTTATCACGAAATGGTAGCGCACGTACCTTTATTTACACATCCAAACCCTGAAAACGTATTAGTTGTTGGTGGCGGTGATGGTGGTGTTATTCGTGAAGTGTTAAAACACCCAAGTGTAAAGAAAGCAACTCTTGTTGAAATCGATGGAAAAGTAATTGAGTACTCTAAACAATACTTACCATCAATTGCAGGCGCATTAGATAATGAGCGTGTAGAAGTAAAAGTAGGAGACGGTTTCCTACATATCGCAGAAAGCGAAAATGAATACGATGTAATTATGGTAGATTCTACTGAGCCAGTAGGACCAGCAGTAAACCTATTTACAAAAGGCTTCTACGCTGGAATTTCAAAAGCGTTAAAAGAAGATGGTATTTTCGTTGCACAAACGGACAACCCTTGGTTCACACCAGAGTTAATTACAACTGTGTTTAAAGACGTAAAAGAGATCTTCCCAATCACTCGTTTATACACAGCAAACATTCCAACTTATCCAAGTGGTCTTTGGACGTTCACAATTGGATCTAAAAAACATGATCCATTAGAAGTAAGTGAAGAGCGTTTCCACGAAATCGAAACGAAATACTACACAAAAGAATTACACAATGCAGCATTCGCATTACCGAAATTTGTTGGCGATTTAATTAAGTAAGAGAATTGTATCAAACAAATAAAGTGTAAGTAGCTCATTTAAGGTGTTTGTCCAGAAGACTTGAACATGCTAGCTACTTACACTTCTGTAGAGAAAATCGTCTTCTTGTTGTTAAAAAGAAGACCCGGTAAATCGAGAAAGAGGAGCAATTCGCTCCAAATTTGAGAAATAGTGAAAGGTTGGGATACCTTAAGTTCCACATAAGGAGGAAAAGAATATGCGTTTTGATGAAGCTTATTCAGGTAAAGTATTTATTAAAAGTCATCCAAGTTTTGAAGAGTCAAAGGTAGTTATTTATGGGATGCCTATGGATTGGACAGTAAGTTACCGTCCGGGATCTCGTTTTGGCCCTGCACGTATTCGTGAAGTATCAATCGGTCTTGAAGAATATAGCCCGTATTTAGATCGTGAACTAGAAGAGGTAAAATATTTTGATGCGGGTGATATCCCATTACCATTCGGAAACGCACAACGCAGCTTAGACATGATTGAAGAGTATGTATCAAAACTTTTAGATGCCGATAAGTTTCCACTAGGTCTCGGCGGTGAGCACCTAGTGTCTTGGCCAATTTTTAAGGCAATGGCAAAAAAATATCCGGATTTAGCAATCATCCACATGGATGCTCATACTGATTTACGTGAATCGTATGAAGGGGAGCCTTTATCCCACTCTACACCAATTCGTAAAGTGTGTGATTTAATTGGTCCGGAAAACGTATATTCTTTCGGAATTCGTTCTGGAATGAAGGAAGAATTTGAATGGGCGAAAGAAGTAGGTATGAACTTATACAAATTTGACGTATTAGAACCGTTAAAAGAAGTATTACCGAAACTTGCTGGCCGCCCAGTCTATGTCACAATCGACATTGATGTATTAGACCCAGCTCACGCTCCAGGAACAGGAACGTTAGAAGCTGGCGGTATCACATCTAAAGAATTATTAGATTCCATCGTAGCAATTGCAAATTCAAATATAAATGTAGTTGGAGCAGACTTGGTAGAAGTAGCTCCAGTCTACGACCATAGTGATCAAACACCAGTCGCAGCAAGCAAATTCGTGCGGGAAATGCTGCTCGGTTGGGTGAAATAAAAGCGGAAGCGGCTCGCTCAGAATGTGAGGGGGATGGAGCTTCAGACGTAGAGGCGCTTTTTGCCTCGAAGGAAGAAGCGAAGCCACCGATCATTCTAGCCGCTGCAGCTAGATAAAGTAAAAGCCCTCTATATGATTAGAGGGCTCTTATTTTTTCGTTATGTGTCGGTAAGTCGATATATTAAAAAAATCGCTGATATAATTCGAGTTGCGCCGATATAATTTCATTTACTGTTACGCAACACAAAAAAGAGCTATTCCTAAACGATGGGAATAGCTCTTTTTCTTATGCAACCTTCTCTTCCGAAGTAACTCCGCGAATTTCATCAGCAGAGCGGATCGGATATTTACGGAACACAATAGATCCGATGTATCCGACAATAGTGGTAACGATCCCACATAATATAGCAGCAATTGTTACTTTTACAACGTCATTAAATCCGAATAAGACAAGAAGTCCTGGGATTGGTGATGCTGTTCCTGGTGCATTATTAACGAGCTGGAACAGAGAGGTAATAATACCAGCAAGTGCACCGCCAACGAAGTTTGTCGCATAAATTGGAATCGGATTTGCTGAAACAACATCGGCTTGTGTTAAAGGCTCGATTGCTACAGCAATTGTATCTTTCTTTGAACAAATTTTTAAGCGTTTAAAGAAAATAAAGTTCATTGGGGCTGAAGCTGCTACAGCCAGACTACCAATTGCCATTGGTAAACCTGTTAATCCAAGCATTGCAGTTAGTGCCATAGAACTCAGTGGAGAGGTAGAAATAACTGTTATTAATCCACCAAGCATAATACCCATAATGATAGGACTTTCTGTAGTTGCAACTGAAATCATAGAACCGATTTTACCAAGTGTGGCGTTAACGAGCGGATCCATAAGCATTGCCATTCCGCGTGAGATTGGTGCAGCGATAAATAGGATTGCTAAAAATTCCACACCAGCTGGTAATTTCTTTTCGAGAAATTTCACGACGAAGGCACAAACGTATCCAGCGAAAAATCCTGGTAAAATACCAAATCCACTAGTAGCGATACCAATTAAAACAGCATATACGGGGGAAACACCGATTGCTAATGCGACTAAAATCGCTGCTGCGACACCGCTCATACTACCGGAAGCTTCTCCTACTGATTGTAAAAAGTCATTATGAAACATTTCTCCACCTATATAACGGTGAAATGCTTCAATAAGAAAACTTGCAATTGCTGCATTAGCTAAAGCGCCCATCGCCTTCATTCCGTAAGGCGCACGGTAACTGAAAAGTGTAAATAGACAAAGTACAACAAGTAATAGTGCTAAACCTTGCAAGATAGCCATTTGAAAACTGTCTCCTTTGATTTTTGTAATAAAAATTCGTATCATTCAATAATAATATAAAAGTGTATGAAACGGAAAAATTTTTTCTTGGGAACTGGTTGTAAGAAAAAATCCCTTACAATAATGTAAGGAAAGTGTAAGACTTTTAGATAGAGTATAGTATGCTCTTTTCCGTATAATACAAGTATAGATATAATACTAGCGAGAAAGAAGTGCAAACAGGAGGTTCATGTATGAAATTGGTAATTAAAGTTTTAGCTGTATTCGCCATTATTCTAGGTGGAACAGCGTATTATTTGAACACAAAAACAGAAGGTGTACATGCTTTTGTAGACAACTTCTTTTCAAATAAAGAAATACAAGATTATTATGCGGTTATAGATAAAGGTGAGAAAAAAGACGGAGAATACTTGTATACTTTTAAAGGGTATACAGAAGATGGAAAGTTACAGGTTATTAAAAGAATGATGAACCGTGAATTGCATACGGGGGCGTTTATAAAAATTTATGCAAAAGGTATGCAAGGAAAAGGATGGGCTGAAATCCCGAAAGAATCCATTCCGCAAAAAGCGTTGGAAAAAATAGAAAAACCATAAAAGGAGCGACTCATTCGCTCCTTTTTTAGTACGTTAAAATAGTGATAGATGTCTTCTCTTTGTGAGAAATAATTTTTGCATGTCCACCAATTGGAAAAGTGAAAATCGGGGTTGTATGCCCGAAACTTGCGTTTGCAATGATAGGGATATGTGCAAGTTCAGGTTTTGAAGCAATCATTTCTTGAATGTCTTCTATCGTACATTCTGCACCTTTTTGCATCTTTCCTATAACGATTCCCTTTATGTATTCAAAACCTTGCTGCTGCATAAGGGAATGTAAATAACGATCAAAAGTTTTAAGAGTAGATGTTCCAGTTAAACTATCTTCTTCAATAAATAAAATTTTCTCCTTTAAATTTGGCATATATGGTGTACCTTGCAGTAAGTTAAATGTGCTCATATTGCCACCGATAATATCTCCCGTAGCTTCTCCTTCTTGAATTGAAACATATCCTTCATTTTTAATAAATTCTCGATTTTCCTGATCTATATACCAAGAATCATCGCTCCATGTTTCAGATGGAAGGACTTCAATAGGCTCATTAGAAGTTAAGCACTTTAAAAAGTAATCGGTTGTATACCCGAGCCCTTTCTCCATTCCAAACGAAGAGAAATGGGGTCCTGAATATGTAACAAGCCCTGTTTTTGCGTAAATTGCATTATTTAAGGCAGTAATATCAGAATAACCACAGAAAAATTTCGGGTTTTCACGAATTAAATCATAATCGAGATGTTTCAATAAACCATTTGAGTTGTATCCGCCAAGTGTAGTCAAAATAGCTTTTACATTAGAGTCTCGAAATGCTTCATGGAGGTCTTGAATGCGGGAAGAAATAGAGGAGGAAGCAAATCGATCTATCTCATCAGCATATTTTGAGAATGTAACTTGAAAGCCCATGTCAGTTAATCTTTTTATAGCAAGTTTTCTATTTTCATTTGAAACAATACTTAAACTACACGATGGTGAAATCACTCGTATTTCAGCACCCTTTTTTAACTTTGTTGGTATCACTACATTCACCTCTTTAATTGAAAGAATATTTAGATTTAAAAAATATTTTATCATATGAAATAAAGTAGAAGTGAATTATTTTTTGAAATGGAGTTTTCCTGATTTTTCAGCAGACAGACAGAGTCTTTTTTTGATATGATAGGAAAAGTGATTTATTATAAGTAGTATTTAATATCTATAACATTTGAAAGGTGTGCAAGACGTGGAGAAACAACTTGCAGGCTTGCCGGTACACGTTCATTTCGTAACAGAAATCCGTGAAGGGGCGAGGAAGGAAACCGTTGCTTTTGAAGCAAATGGTCAATACTATGTAAAAGGTCAAGGTACATATGTAACATTCCAGGAGCCGAACGAACAAGGCGAAGTGAAAACAATTATTAAAATTCAAGATGAACAAGTTCTCATTATGCGTTCAGGTGCTGTTTCTATGCGTCAGACGCATGTGAAAGGTGAATGGACAACTGGTACGTATACGAGTGAACTTGGTACGTTTGCATTGCAAACAAAGACTGATAACGTTCTTTTTAAATGGTCGGATGAAAAGAAAAAAGGACAACTCTTCTTAACGTACGCATTGCTTCTAAGTGAACAAGAAGCTGGCAGATATACTATTACAATTAATTTGAAGGAGGCAAAATAATGAATTCCTTAGAACAGGTAAAAGGATTGATTAAAGAAGAAATTCAGGCTGCTGTATTAAAGGCAGAATTAGCGACAGAAGAACAAATTCCAAACGTTGTATTAGAATCTCCAAAAGATAAAACAAATGGTGACTTCTCTACAAATATGGCAATGCAACTTGCACGCGTTGCGAAAAAAGCACCTCGTATGATTGCAGAAGAACTAGTTGCAAACTTCGATAAAGCAAAAGCTTCTATTGAAAAAATCGAAATCGCTGGTCCTGGTTTTATTAACTTCTATATGGATAATAGCTACTTAACAGATTTAATTCCAACAATCGTAAACGCTGGTGAAGCTTACGGTGAAACGAATACTGGTAAAGGTGAAAAAGTACAAGTTGAGTTCGTATCTGCGAATCCAACAGGTGACCTTCACTTAGGACATGCACGAGGTGCGGCAGTAGGTGACACTTTATGTAACCTATTAGCAAAAGCAGGATACGATGTATCTCGTGAGTACTACATTAATGACGCTGGTAACCAAATTCATAACTTAGCTCTTTCTGTTGAAGCTCGTTACATGCAAGCTTTAGGGTTAGAAAAAGAAATGCCAGAAGACGGATACCATGGTGCGGATATCATTGGAATTGGTAAACGTTTAGCAGAAGAATTCGGTGATCGTTATGCGAAAGCTGATGAAAAAGAAAGCTATGAATTCTACCGTGAGTACGGTTTAAAATATGAATTAGCAAAACTTCAAAAAGACTTAGAAAGCTTCCGCGTTAAATTTGATGTATGGTTCTCAGAAACATCATTATACAAAAACGGGAAAATTGATCAAGCACTTGCTGTATTAAAAGAGCGCGACGAGATCTTTGAAGAAGACGGTGCAACTTGGTTCCGTTCAATGACTTACGGTGACGATAAAAACCGTGTATTAATTAAAAATGACGGTTCTTACACATACTTAACGCCAGATATCGCGTATCATCGTGATAAATTAGAGCGTGGTTTCGATAAGTTAATTAACATTTGGGGTGCTGACCATCACGGTTATATTCCACGTATGAAAGCTGCTATTCAAGCACTTGGTTACGATAAAGACACGCTTGAAGTAGAAATCATCCAAATGGTACAACTATACCAAAATGGTGAAAAAATGAAGATGAGTAAGCGTACGGGTAAAGCAGTTACACTTCGTGAGCTTATGGAAGAAGTAGGCGTGGACGCAATGCGTTACTTCTTCGCAATGCGTAGCGGTGACTCTCATTTAGACTTCGATATGGACTTAGCTGTATCAAAATCTAATGAAAACCCAGTATACTATGCACAATACGCTCACGCTCGCGTATGCAGCATCCTTCGCCAAGGTGAAGAATTAGGATTAGCTACAGGCGGAGACGTTAACTACAAACTTGTTACTTCTGAAAAAGAAGTAGAGTTACTGAAAAAACTTGGTGAATTCCCAGCGGTAGTTGCGGATGCAGCACAAAAACGTCTACCACACCGTATTACAAATTATGCATTTGAATTAGCAGCAACATTACACAGCTTCTACAATGCAGAAAAAGTATTAAACCAAGATAATTTAGAATTAAGTAAAGCTCGTTACGAGTTAATGAAAGCAGTACGCACTACACTTCAAAATGCATTAGCAATCGTAGGAGTATCTGCACCAGAAAAAATGTAATTAAGAAAAGCGGAAGCGGCTCGTTTAGAATAGGAGGGGGATGGAGCTCCTGAGAGAGAGGCGTACTTTGCCTCGGAGGAAGGCGCGAAGCCACCGAGTATTCTAGCTGCTGGAGCTAGACAATAAAGAAAAGCGGAGCCGACTGTTTAGTCCCGAAGGCTAAGGTTCTTTCCCACAGAAGATGCATTTTATCTTCTAGTGGGGAAGGTTCTTAGACAGAAGGGGCTAGGAGGTAGAGCTGGACATAAAGAAAAGCGGAAGCGGACTTTCGTTTTTAAATAAAAGGCAATCACACGATGTTGTGATTGCCTTTTTATGTGGAGATAATAAAAAAATAAAATTTTATCAAACAAAAAGGGAATTTGCGTCGTCTTATATAAATGACAGGAGGCTTATGATGGAAGAAAAGGTAGAAGAATTAATTGATATATATAAGAAGCAAATATATTCCTTATGCTATAAGTTAGCAAAGACGAAAGAAGACGCGGAAGATATTTTTCAAGAGACATGGATAAAAGTTTTTTCATCGCGGCACCAACTTTCTTACGTGGAGAATTATAAAAAATGGATTACTACAATTTGTGTTCGTACGTTTTATGATTTTTATCGTAAGAAAAAAAGGTGGAAAGATCGAATATTGGATTTGTTTCATAAAGAGGATGGTGGAGAAATAGATTTCGCAGATGATGTGAATATATCAGAAGAATTTATTCAAAAAGTGGAAGCGGAAATGATACGGGAAGTTATACAGCTATTGAATGAAAAATATAAAACCGTGCTCGTACTCTACTATTATGAACAATACTCTTATCAAGAAATGAGCGAAATATTAAATATACCGATTGGTACGGTAAAGTATCGGCTTAATTATGGGAAAAAGAAAATGCGAGAACATTTGGAGGGGTTCGTTCATGAAGGAAGATAAATTTGAACAGAAAATAAAGAGCAGTTTAGCAGAAGAGATAACTCCAAGCGAAGAGCTAATAAATAACACGAAGCAGGGCGTGCGAAAGGCTCAGAAGTTAGAGAGGAAATGGATGATTTGTATTCACACCATTTGGATTGTTTTGCTAACAATTGTTATAGAACAATTTGTCACTCATTTGGATTATAAAATTCCTATGTTAATAGCCATTGTGATTATGATGCATGTATACATTCCGATATATGTTGTAATACAGTCATTTTTAAAGAAGGAGTATAAATTACATGAATGAGTTCGCTAATCCGTTTGTACTATTTGAAGTAGCTGGAGTGACGATGTTTTTAGCTTTTATAGCACTTTTAATATGTGTTGCATCATGGGTATATACAGATGCTAAAGCACATCAAATGAGTAAAGGATGGAGTGTCTTAGCGGTTATATTTCCATTTTTTATCGGTTTTTTGTTATATATGGTAAGAAGAAGTAAAAAGAAAGTTGAAGGAGAATATAAGATGAACTTTGTTAAAAAACAGAAAGTAACATTAGTTGCGATATTGGCAAGTACAATGTTTGTATTACTTAGTGGTTTTGCTTTTGCACAGACGTTAAATGACGCGTGGAAAGCAGGAGATATATATTTAGAAAATGAGAAGCAAGGGGAGACAAGTTACGAGGCGAAATTCTCATCATGGGATATTGCCGGTAAAGATATTGAACTTCAGTATGAGAAGGACACAGAAGTGACATTTTCTTATGAGACAGATGCAAAACGAGGGAACTTATGCTTTAGCGTGTATGAAAGACGAGGAGAAGGTATAAAAGAGTTAAAGGAAATCTGTGAATCGAAAAAAGGTAGTTTTACAGTTACTTTAAAAGCAAATGAAGAGTATGTATTGAATATAAGTGGATTAAAAGTGAAAGATGGATTCGTAAAAGTGAATTGGCAAGAGAAATAAAAGGGGCCCTATAAAGGACCTCTTTTTTATTGAATAGTATAAGTAACAGAAAAACTAACAGGACTATAGTAAACGTAAGGTGCATGAAATTGAACATACATATTTCCATCTGTTTTTGCAGTGAAAATTCGGCCGTAACCATCAGAATAACGTCCAATTAGGTTATGATTTGAGTCATAAACACTGTAACTAGGAGTTTTGCTGTTAGGATGAATTGTTAGTTCTTGTCCTTTTTGAAGGAAAATAGGTTCTTGTTCAGAACTACCTCCAGTTTGCAAAGAATAAAATTTTGTAAAGCTTTGTTCTTGAGCGGCAGCAGCGACTTTTGTTTCAGGAATAAACGCAGTAGCTCCAGTAATTCCTGCTAAAGTTAATGCACCTGCTAAAATCATTTTTTTCATAATAGAAAAAGCCTCCTTATTAGTTGTAATCGGTGTTGTTACAGTTAATATTGTATACGATAATGGGTAGGATAAAATATGCTTTTATGCATATATATTTTTTCTCAATAAAAGACCACTGATAAAATCAGTGGTCTTTTAAATGATTAAGCAGCTTTCTGTTCAGTTTGAGGAACAGGTTTTTGAAGCGAGTTATAAACTCCTGTTCCGATAACGTCTAATGCCATTCTCATTCGTTCAGGTGAAATGTTTTCTAATACGTTATCTTGAGGTGTATGGTATACCTTCTCAATATGATAGATTAATGGATTCCAACTATCGACACCCATCCAAATGAATAGAGCAGCAGGAATACCAGCTTCAGCAAATGGAACATGATCACTAGAACCAAATTTACCTTGTAGGACGAGGTCATTATTTAGTTGTTTACCTGCTTGCAAGGCAGCGTCTGTTACAAAGTTTGTAGAGCCATCAGGTGTCATAGCGTATAAATTCTTTGCTTTATCATAATTTGTTGCAACCATGTCGGCGTTAAAGACACCTAAAATACGGTCGCGTTCTTTCTGGGATAGACTATTCACGTAATAATCCGAACCAAGTAATCCAGTTTCTTCAGAACCAAAGGTAATAAAGCGAATTTCTTTATCAGTTTCTACATTTTGAAAAGCACGAGCTAGTTCTAATACTAATCCAGTTCCAGAAGCATTATCATTTGCGCCAGGTGCTCCGACAACACTATCATAGTGCGAGCTTACAACGACTGCTTTCTCATTACCTGTACTCTTTTTTGGTTTCTTTTTGGCGATAACATTTAGAGATGTTAATTTAGATTCATGTCTCGCTTTTAGGGAAAGAATTGTTGTCCCTTTTTTAGCGATTTCTTCTTTAAATGCATTTCCTTGCGCATAAGCAAGACCAAAGACAGGGATAGACTGCTTTTTCGTTAGGCGGGGATTGAAGGTTTGTCCATAATTTCCGCGTCCGCCAATTAAACTGTATAAAAGAATACCTTTTGCACCTTTGCTAACAGCATTTTCAACTTGTTTATTATAGTCTGTAACTGTCGTTCCTCTTTCAAATAAAACAATTTTACCGTTTACTTCATTTGGAATATCTTCTAATTTTGTCCCACCTTGAACAAAGATAAGGGGAGCTGTAACAGCTTCTGTAGAAATGAGTGCATTAGGAGCAGCACCAGCTTGCCAATTACGTTTTGTTGATAGTGGTGATTCAATGAATCCAACGTATTGATCGGGCACCTGAAATGGTTGATATTCTACGTCATAGCCCATTGATTTAAGCTGCATACCAATGTAACGAGAAGCCCATTCTTCGGATTTTGTTCCACCGGGGCGAGGACCAATTGTTTCAGATAAGAAACGAACATGTTCAATCGCGCGGTTTGGATCAATCTGTTTTGTAATAGATGGAGTTTGTGTAACCTCTGACGTGGAATCCGCTTTTGCTTGCCCAATTGGAGCTAAGCTAACAGCGAGTGATACAGCAAGCAAAGAGCTTACTATTTTTTGTTTCAATGATTTTCTCATTTTTTCCTCTCCTATTCTTCTATTCTCTGTGACTGACAAAAGAAGACGGATAATGACTTTATTTTACCTTCGAGTCTTTTGTTTTTCAATATTCTGACATTGAGAAATAAAAACAATATATGCATATTTGCATATTTTTGAGGAAGATATGTATGCTATCATTTTAAACGAAGGTTCGCTTTCTACTCTGAAAGCTCCTACATTGCATGAATCTAGTGTACCCAAACTTTAGATTATGTAGAGAAATGGAACCACTGTAGGGTTTCATTTCTCATGTTTGAATCAGTTGATGGTAATTATGTTTCCGCATTTCATAATTATTATCAGTGATATATGTAAGGCATCCATATGAAAATAAGAGGCTGTTCAAAGGTTTTCCGTACTTTTGGGCAGCCTCACCCCGTTAAAAGGACGATACTTTATGTATCGTCCTTTTTGTATAAAAAAACATCCAATCAATTGAGAGATTGATTGGATGTGAAAAAATTATTAATAATTTTTTTTGCGTTTTGTAGCCAAAATACTTAATAATCCAGCTAGTAGAAGAAGGATACCTACTGTTTGTGTAGGGTCTTCTTTATGACCTGTATTTGGAAGGTGTTTATCCGTATTTCGATCATCTTGCTGTTTGTTATCTGTTTTATTCGATGTTTCTTCGGAAGTTCCGTTTTCGTGTTTCTCAGATGTTTCATTGCCTTTGTTCTCTTCTTTATTTGGAGGAGTAACTGGCTTGTCATCTCCACCTGACGAAGATTCAATCTTTTTATTTGAAACTGTAATTTGTAGTGGTGTAGCTTGGGCTTTATCAATTGTAAAGTTTATTGGTGATGCATCTAATTGATAGCCTTTAGGAGCCTGTGTTTCTACTAATTGATAATTACCAGGTTTCAAATCATTTACGATTACTTTTCCGTGTTGGTCTGTTTTTAAACCTTCTCGGATGATTTTTCCATCTTGGTCTAAAATATTGAAAATGGCACCTTCAAGTGTTCCATGGTGATCAATATCAACTTTAGTTAACTCAATTGAACCTGTTGTTAAACTATTTAAAGCTGTAACAGAGGTAATCTGAGATTGTCCTTTCGTAATTGTGAAAGGAATTGGTTTAATGTTTAAATCATAGCCAGTTGGAGCTTTTGTTTCAATGAACTGATAATTTCCCGGACGTAAATCAGAAACAGAAATCTTCCCATCTTTATCAGTAGTTAAATCAGAACGAACATCCTTGCCGTCCATATCTACAATTTTAAAGATTGCTCCTTCAAGAGTAGTACCATCGATGTCATCAACTTTAGTTAATTCAACTGCGCCTTTAGTTAAGCTATTCGTAGCAGTAACAGAGGCGATTTTTTCTTGGCCTTTTTTAACTGTGAACTTAATAGGTGTTTTGTTTAAGTCATAGTGTTCAGGAGCTTTCGTTTCGATAAACTCATAGTCTCCTGGCGGTAATTCATCCACAACTAAACGGCCGTTTTTATCAGTAGTTAAATCGGTACGAACATCGTGTCCATCCTTATTAACAATTTTAAATACTGCACCTTCAAGTGTTGTGTTTTGCTTGGCATCATCAACTTTAATTAACTCAACACTACCTTCCGTTAAGCTATTAATAGCTGTAACGAAGACATGCTTTGTTTGACTTCTTTCGATTGTGAACTTAATTGGTTCTTCATTTAAGTCGTAATGTTTAGGAGCTTTTGTTTCAATAAATTGATAGTCTCCTGGTTGTAAGTCTTTAGCGATGATTTTTCCGTCTTTATTGGTAACTAAATTCGTACGAATGTCGTTACCGTTCAGATCAGTAATTTTAAATACCGCACCTTCTAGCATTTCTTTCTTATCTATAGAGTCAACTTTCGTTAATTCCACGCCACCTTTTGTTAGGCCATTCTTAGCAGTAACAGAAGCGTGAGTTAGTTGACTTCTTTCGATAGTGAAGCTAATAGGTGTTTTATTTAAATCGTAATCTTTCGGAGCTTTCGTTTCAATGAATTGATAGTCTCCTGGGCGTAAGTTCGTAGCAGTAATCTTACCATCTTTATCAGTAGTTAAATCAGTGCGAACAATTTTACCTTTCGCATCGATGATGTTAAACACTGCATCAGAAAGTTTTGTATCTGGATTTATATCATCCACTTTTACTAATTCTACAGCACCCTCAGTTAAGCTATTTGTAGCAGTAACTTGGAGCTTTTCTTTTTGGCTTTTCTTAATTGTAAACTTAATAGGTGTACTATCTAATTTATAGTGTTCAGGAGCTTTCGTTTCAACAAACTGATAGTCCCCAGGACGTAAATCAGAAACAGAAATTTTTCCGTGTACATCTGTTGTAAGCTCAGTACGAATGTCGTTACCATTCAGATCAGTAATTTTAAATACCGCATCTTTAAGAGCAGTACCATCTACATCATCCACTTTAGAAAGTTCCACAGCGCCTTTCGTTAAGCTATTTGTAGCTGTAACGGAGATAGGATCAGCTTGGCTCTTTGTAATTGTGAATGGAATCGGCTCTTTGTTTAAATCGTAGTGTTTCGGAGCCGTTGTCTCGATGAATTGATAATCACCAGGACGTAGGTCAGAAACGCTAATTTTACCTTGTTGATTCGTAACAAGATTTTTGCGAATTACAGTACCATTCATATCCACAATTTTAAATACTGCGCCTTCAAGAGTAGTGCCATCGACGTCATCCACTTTAGAAAGTTCCACGCCGCCTTTTGTTAAACTATTTTTCATAGTAACGGTAGCAATATCTTTTTGGCTTTTTTCAATTGTAAATATAATTGGTTTTTTGTCTAAATCATAGTGTTCAGGAGCCGTTATTTCAACGAATTGGTACGTACCAGGACGTAAGTTTTCGATAACGATTTTACCTTCACTGTTTGTTTTTAAATCTGTTTTAAGTACTTTGCCATCTTGATCTAGTAAATTAAATACCGCATCAGCAAGTTTTGTTTGAGTGTTTAAATCATCAACTTTAAGTAATTCGATACTACCTTGTTTTAAGCTATTTGTAGCAGTTAAAGAAATAGCTTTCTTCTGTCCTTTTTCAATAGTGAATTTGATTGGTGTTTCATCTAAAACGTAATGCTTCGGAGCTTTCGTTTCGATAAATTGGTAATCACCAGGACGTAGGTCGTTAATTTCGATTATTCCTTGTTCATTTGTAACAAGGTCTTTATGAACTACATCACCATTCATATTAACAATTTTAAATACTGCATCTTTAAGAACAGTGCCATCAACATCATCAACTTTAGAAAGTTTAACTGCACCCTTTGTTAAAGTATTTGTAGCAGTGACATGAAGAGTTTCAGTTTGGCTCTTTTTAATTGTAAATACGATAGGTTTTTTATCTAAATCGTAATGTTCAGGAGCAATTGTTTCAACGAATTGATACGTACCAGGACGTAGGTTTTCAACAACAATTTTACCTTCATCATTTGTTTTTAAGCCTTCTTTAACTAGCTCTCCGTCTGCATCTAATAAATTAAATACGGCGTTAGCAAGTTTTGTATTTATATCAATATCGTCAATCTTTGTTAGTTCAACGCTACCGTTTTTCAAAGCATTTTTGCCTGTAACATTGATCTCTTTCGTTTGACTTCTTTCAATTGTAAATGGAATCGTTGTTTCATCTAATACATAGTGCTCAGGAGCTTTTGTTTCAATGAACTGATAGTCTCCAGGGCGTAAATCAGAAACAGAAATTTTACCGTTTTTATCTGTAACAAGATTCGTATGAACTTCCTTACCATTCATATCAACAATCTTAAAGATTGCACCTTCGAGCATCGTACGATCGATGTCGTCAATTTTTGTTAATGTTACTGCACCTTTCTTTAAACTGTTAGTAGCAGTAACAGTAATATTCTCTTTTTGACTTTTTTCGATAGTGAATGGAATAGGGTCTTTGCTTAAGGTATAGTCTTTTGGAGCTTTTACTTCAATAAATTGATAATCTCCAGGACGTAAATCAGAAGCAGAAATTTTACCGTTTTTATCAGTCGTTAAACCTTTGCGAATTACCTTTTTAGTATCATGAGCGTCAACGATTATAAATTCTGCACCTTCAAGAATAGTGCCATCAACATCATCAACTTTTGTTAAAGTGACGCCACCTGTAAGTAAACTGTTTTTTACAGTAACAGGGATAGGAAGATCTTCCTTACTACCTTTTTTAATTGTGAACTTAATAGGTGTTTTGTCTAATTTATAATGTTCAGGGGCTTTTGTTTCGATAAATTGATAATCCCCTGGTGCTAAATCAGGAATAACTAATACTCCGTAATCATCTGTTGTTAAATCTTTCATAATTTCTTTGCCAGTTGCATCTTGCAATGTGAATACAGCGCCGGCAAGAGCTTTACTACTTTCCACATCATCTTCTTTAATAAGTTTAACTTTTCCTTTCGTTAAACTATTTTTAAATGTAAGTGGAAGGAGTTTTTGTTGTCCTTTTTCGATTGTAAATTCAATTGGTTCTACATTTACATCGTAATAAGTTGGAGCCTTTGTTTCGATAAGCTTATAGTTACCAGGACGTAAGTCATCTACAACTAGCATTCCTTTACTATTCGTAACAAGGTCCGTACGAACATCTTCATTAGTATCTCTATTAACGATTTTAAATACTGCACCTTCAAGTGTTTCCTTTTCATCTGCAGCATTCACTTTTGTTAACTCAATACCGCCTTTTGTTAAGCTGTTTTTAGCGGTAACAGTAGCCTGAGTTGTTTGACTTTCTGTAATCGTAAATTTAATTGGTTTTGTATTTTTGTCGTAATACTTCGGTGCTGTTACTTCGATAAATTTATAATCGCCAGGGCGTAAGCCAGTAGCGATAGCTTTACCATCCGCACCAGTTTTTACATTTTCGCGAATAACTTTCTTTTCATCATTTGCATCAACAATTTTAAATACAGCACCTTCAAGAGCTGTACCATCGATATCATCAACTTTTGTTAATTCAACATCTCCTGGTTTTAAAGCATTTTCAGCTTTCACAAGTAGAGTTTCTTTCTGACTTCTATCGATTGTAAATTCAATAGGTTCTGCTCGTAAAACGTAATGTTCAGGAGCAGCTATTTCAATAAATTTATACGTACCAGGACGTAGGTTACTAACTTTAACTTTACCGTGTTTATCAGTAGTTAAGTTAGTGTGAGGGGAAACGTCATTATTATTTGTATCGACAAGTTTGAATACTGCACCTTCTAGTGGTTTTTTCTCACCAAACTCATCAACTTTTAATAATTCAACCTCGCCAGTTTTTAAGCTGTTATTTGCCGTAACAGTAGCAAGAGCTTGTTGGCTTTTATCAATTGTAAACTCGATAGGGTTTGTACTTAACGTATAATCCTTAGGAGCTTCTGTTTCGATAAATTTATAAGCACCAGGCTCTAAATCTTTAACGGTAACTTTTCCATCTGAACCTGTTTTTATATTTTCACGAATTACTTGTTTCTCGTCATTCGCATCGACAATTTTAAATACAGCACCTTCAAGGGCAGTGCCATCGACATCATCGACTTTCGTTAAAGTGACACCACCTTTAATGAGGTGATTTGTCGCTGTAACAGTAAGTGCTTTCTTTTGACTTTTTATAATTGTAAACTCAATTGGTTTTTTATCTATGTCGTAATCTTTAGGTGCTTTTTCTTCGACAAATTGATAGTCTCCAGGGCGTAAATCTTTTGCTTCGATTTGTCCTTGATCATTTGTCGTTAATTTTTCATATCCACGAATTACTTTGTTATATCGATCGCGTACACTGAACTCCGCACCTGCTAAAGTTTTTCCATCTTTATCGAATTTTGTTAAAATGGCCGATCCTGGAATCAAACTGTTTGTTGCAGTTCGGTTTATTACTGTTGTTTGATCTTCTTTGATTGTGAATTGTATAGGTGTACTGTCTAATTTATAATGCTCAGGAGCAGTTGTTTCTTGTAAGTAGTAAGTTCCTGGTTTTAAATTATCTACAGTAATTTGTCCTTGATTATTTGTTGTTAATTTTTCGTGTTCTGAAATTATTTTTTTGTCTTTATCAAGTAGTGTGAAAACGGCACCTTGCAGTGTGACGTTTTTATTCAGGTCATCAGACTTTGTTAAAGCTACTTTACCGACAAACTTCTTATTTGCAAGTTTATATGTTGTAGTCTCTTGTGTACCAAGTTCAACAATTTTCCCTTGTTTTAAATCCCAGCTAATTACATAGCCTTCAGGAGCCTTTGTTTCTTTTAATAAATATTTATCGCGTTTTAAATTATTAAATTTAGCGATACCGTCTTTGTCTGTTGTAATTTTACGTATAACAGTTTTACCTGTACGATCGTATAAAGTAAATTCTGCCCCAGCTAATAGTGCGTTCTTATTGTCGTTATCTACCTTTATAATTTCAAGGTTTCCACGGCCTTTAGTAGCAGATCCTCCGCCTGAACCAGAAGACATTCTCACTTCAATCGTTTCAGTAGTTTCTGTGTTTTTAACTGTCAACTTATTGCCTGTGATTTTCGCTTTATTACTTACTTTTTCTTTATCGTCTGCATTAATAAGTGAGCGATATTCTAAAATATAAGCTCGATCAATTTTTTTCAAGAAGGCAATTTCGAAATGTTGCTTTCCGGTATTATTGTCTGTTGTTATTTTGAGTTTATAGTCTGTTCCTTCTTTTAATTCGTTTACTGTATCTTTTGTTAAATTTCCATATGGATCAACAGTTGTAGGATATAAGTGGAATGAATCTTCCACAATTACCTGATTTTCGGTTGGATCATCTGTTACAACGGCATCTGCAATGGTTGATTGGCTTTCGTTAATTGCGATACTCCAATTAATATAGTTGTCGTCTTGCACAGCTTTTTTAGTAACGAAGCTGCCACCTTTATTTACTTGAGTGTCACCTGTAAGGGTGTTTACGATTTTAGAGCCATCTTTTAAATCTGCCTCGTTTTTGTAGGTGCCTTGGATAAGTTCACCATCAAGGCTTGTTTTAAAGATAATATAGTAAGGTGAATTAATTGATTGTTTGAAATGAACCTTTAGGGTGTTTTTATTTTTCTCTGTAGGTTCTTCAAGTTCATATTTCTCAGTTGGTACAGCATTACCAGGTTGTGCATTATCAGGATTTCCATTTAGAATCATATCGCGCACTTCAATGGATCCAGGCACTAATTTTTGTTTATCTTGTATTACGTCTATAACATAAGGATCTTTAATCTCAACATTATTATAGTTAAAGCCTATTATCCAAGTAATTTCCTTCGTTTGGGCGTTATAAGAACCGTATTTATAACCATTTGCCTTTGTGAAAGTATCAGGATCGAAATTAGCTTCAACTTTATTTGATTGTGGATTAGAATCCGTATCTATCCAAGAAAGGTTACCTGTATTTTTAAATGAAGTTTTACCACTTTCTAGCTTTGTATAATCAAAGTCTGTCGTATATTTTACGACTAATGTCTTTGTCATATTAGACTGATACGTACCTATAAGAGTAATTTTGAAGCCTTTATCTGTTACATCTAAAACATAGTCAGTCCCAGCTTGAAGGGTATAATTTCCGTCTTTAATTTCTAGTTTCTTATCTTTTAATTGTAATCCACCATGATCAAAGGTGTCCGTAATAATCGCGTTGCTTAATGGATAGTTGTTATTATTTACTATAATTGTCCAAGTTGTTGTTTTGTCTTTATAATTTGTTTCAGCTTTATTATTAGATTTAATAATATTTTGCTGCTTGAAGCTAGCTTCATTTTCTTTACTTGAATCATTATCAGCTGTAACTTTATTTTTTACTTTTCCATCTTCTATAACTTTATTAGTTGGCTTGGTTTTATAGGTAATCACATAAGCACTATTAATATCATCATTAAACTGTAAATCGAATCCATTCTTCTTGTTATTTACAGTGTAATTATTAACAGCGTCTCCTGTTACAAGCGTTCCTTTTTCATTATATGAAGCGTTTTTTACAACAATAGAATTTGCATCTAGTTCGTGTGTATCGTCAAAAATATCTTTTAAAATCGCATCAGCTTTTTTGATCTCTCTTTGATCACCATTGTAAGTAATTGTCCACTCAATTGTTTGCGTCTTTGGATCATATTTACTTGTTTTATTTAAGTGTGTACCACGAGAAACCGTTACAGTAGAACTTGCGTTTTGTTGCTTTTGATTATCACTCGTTATCGTAACGTTATTTCGGAAACTTTTAATATTTTCATCAGTAATTTTTGTGGCATATTCGATTTGATATGCTTTATTGATAGAATCTTTGAAAGCAATCTCCAATTTTGAGCCATCTGATGAAATAATATTGTAATCTGTTGGCTCAGCTTCTGCACCACGCGTTACATTCCCATTAACATCAACTTCTAAATAATAAACTTTAATAGAATCTTTATTTAAGCTTGTACCTTGTGGAATGTTATCTTTAAAAACAGCGTTTTTAAGGGGGTCTTTCGTTTTGTTCATCTCTACTTTCCAATTAATTTCATTTGTATTAATTGGTCTATCAGGTAAACCCTTTTTATTCGTAGCTGTTTGTACATTAGGCTTAAAGTCAACTGTAATAGAAACATCCTTATCTTTAATCGGGAAAGGAATTTCTTGTGTTGTTGTACCTTTAATTTCAGCTTTATTAAATTCTGTCTTTAATTGTAGGTTACCAGCAACATCTGGATGCTCTTCAACATAATCGTTGAATGTCATCGTGACTTTTCCATCTTTTGTAACAGTAAAATTACCAATTTGATGGTTTTCACTATCATATAAAGGACTGTTAATTGTATTGTAAATCTTAAAATGTTTAGGAAGATCAAAAATATAGTAATCTCCATTTTTCACATTCATTGATTTTAAAAGTTCCCATGTAAACTCAATATTGGCAGGGGAATCTGTACTTGGACGGTTATCCTCTGTAAATGGTTTTCCGTCTTTATCCGTCAACTTTACACTGGTTAAAATGTTTGTTGTTATTTGCTTTGGACCTGAATTTGTATTCTCAGCAGGGTCGCTTGCTAGCTTTTGTTCTGGATTGTCAGTAGCAATTTTAGCTGCTGGGTTTTGTTCCGGATTATCAGTGGCAGTTTTAGCTGCTGGGTTTTGTTCCGGATTATTGGTAACAGTTTTAGTTGTTGGGTTTTGTTCCGGATTATTGGTAACAGTTTTAGTTGTTGGGTTTTGTTCCGGATTATCAGTAACAGTTTTAGTTGCTGGATCTTGCTCCGGATTGTCAGTAACAGGTTTAGCTACTGGATCTTGCGCTTGTTTATTAGTATCCTGTTTGGTGCTATCTTCTTTAGAGTTTTCTACTTGAACAGGAACTGATATAGGCTGAACCATTGTTCCTAAAGGAAAAGCGATTTGAACTGATTTTTCTCCAGTTTTTAAAGTTGAGTTAAACACGGTATCAACTTTAATTTTTCCTTTAGCGTCTTTCAAATTTTCTACTTGATTATTAAATATTAATTTTAATTTATTATCTTTAGCTGTTATAAAATATTGACCAATATTTTTTTGATCTGTTACTAAATCTCCTTGCAAATCTTTAGATACTTTTAATGCAAGTGGTATTTGAACTACTGCTGTATCATTTGCGTGTGCAGCTTGTTGATCCTTTATTGACCAAGCGTATTCTACTTGAATGATTGATCCTATCTTTATTAAATTGTTAGGATTTTTTGCTTCGTCAATAATATGATTCGTTGCATCTTTCATTTCAACAGTGTCAAATAAGGAATCTCCTGTTAAGGTTTCCGCTTTTACTTGATTGTATGGAAAACTAGCAAGTTGCGAAAATAGTACGAATACAATTAAACATACATTGAAAATTTTTTTCATTTTTCCTCCTCTGAACATTCATTTGTCCATTGGGGACTTATTCCACATGAACAAATGGAATATTAAAAGTATTTGTTATAAGCTATTTATTTTTGCTATCCCTCCGTTTCTATACGCGTTCTCAGACAAACAGGATTATGTTCAAAGTAAAATTGTTTAACGTAAAACAAAATGTATATTTACACAGTTCTATGGAAATATACACAATTCGACAAAAAATGTCGAAAAAAATACTGATATAAAGAATGATATCAGACCTTTATATGTGAGATAGTTTTCATGTATATCTAGTAAAAAAGAATGGTTATAAAGGTAAGTTTTACGATACATACTAACCAATGTAGTGTATCCCTTTGGGAAGGCTTATTTTTGCCTTAAAGTTATGTGGAGATAAAAAGCTAGATAGGGTTGGTTTTGGTCAGAATGAAGACAATATGTACTTTGAAAATAGTCATTTATTTTGTCTAAAGAGAGTTGTGCGATTAGTGGACCGAAGTTGAAAGATGATAGTTTCTTACATTGTTAGAGGAATATAAGAATTACAGAATATTCGACTAACACGTTACTACGGTCATTTTTGAGACTGTTTAAACAATAAGAAAGAAGGTGTTTTTAGTTACAATATCTTTTTAGTAAAGATAAGCTTAAGTAACCTCCGCTAAAGATTATATACTTAAATGATAAAGAGTTCAACAGTAGTTCACATATTTTCCCAAAAATAAAAACGGCTGTTTTATGTGGAATAAATCTACAAAACAGCCGTTTTTGGTATTAGATTTCTGTTAAAATTATTGGTTCGCCGCGCGTTACGACAACTGTATGTTCACATTGTGCAACAAGACTTTTATCAGGTGTAACGAATGTCCAGCCGTCGTCACCACGTTCAATAATATGATCAGCTTTCATAGAGATGAACGGTTCTACAGCGATAACAAGACCGTCTTTTAGAAGCGCATTATCCATTGGATCATAGTAACTTAAAATGTGATTTGGTGCTTCATGTAAGCTAAGACCAATGCCGTGACCAGTTAAGTTTTGAATAACATTGTATCCACTTTTATGTGCGAAGTTTGAAACAGCACGACCAATTTGATTTTGTTTTGAGCCAGCTCTAACCTTTTTCATTGCTGCCCAAAATGCATCAACTGCTGCTTGGCAAAGCTTTTCTTTTGCTTCGTCTTCTCCAAGAACAAATGAGATACCTGTATCTGCATAATAGCCATCAAGTGCAGCAGATACATCGACGTTTACTAAGTCGCCTTCTTTTAATACGCGATCTCCTGGAATACCATGAGCAACTTCCTCATTTACACTAATGCAAGTTACACCTGGGAAATCATATTCTTTTTCAGGTGCAGAAATAGCACCATGCTCATCTAATACTTTTTTACCGATCAAATCAAGCTCTTTCGTTGTCATACCTGGCTTCGCTTCTTTTTTCATTTCTTCACGTGCAAGCGCAACGATGCGGCCGATTTTTCGTAAGCCTTCTAAATCTTGTTCATTACGAATAATCATGAAAACCACTGTCCTTCCTCGAATATATATCTTATCCGATTGTATCATGTTTATTTTCGTCCTGCTACTCGCTTGCGGTATGCGGGTTGATTCCTCTCATAAAGAATACATGACAATTGTCATATCGATGTCATGACGCATCATACTGTTTCCTAAGTTTTCCAAGTAATACAATGTAAATATAAGAAACAGCGGGGGTGGAGAGATGGAAAAGATTATTGAAGTAAATGGTGTTTCTAAAACATTTAAACATAAAAACGCAGTAAATAATGTTTCATTTCATGTAAATAAAGGGGAAATAGTAGCGTTACTTGGTCCGAATGGTGCGGGGAAAACAACGACGATGTCGATGATGCTTGGATTAAAGGACCCGACAGAAGGTAAGGTCTTTATATTTGGAAAGAGTCCAAAGCATAGAGATGTTCGTAATAGCCTCGGTGCGATGCTGCAAGAAGTAAGTGTCATTGATAGTATTACGGTGGAAGAGGCAATCGAGTTATTCCGTAGTTATTATACGAATCCTATAGCGAAAGAAACGTTACTGCAGTTATCAAATTTAGAATCAGAGCGAAAGCAAAGATGTGAGAAGTTATCAGGTGGGCAAAAAAGAAGGTTGAATTTTGCGCTTGCACTTGCGGGAAATCCAGATTTGTTATTTTTAGATGAGCCGACAGTCGGAATGGATATTACGTCTCGAAGAATGTTTTGGGAAACGATTCGAAAGTTAGCAAGTGAAGGGAAAACAATTATTTTAACGACGCATTATTTAGAAGAAGCAGATGCTTTAGCAAATCGTATCTTATTATTTGCGAACGGAAAGATTATCGCAGATGGTACACCAGACGAAATGAAAGCGACGATTTCGCGAAAAACAATCACATTTTACTCGAAGGAAAGCATTCCTACAAAACTACTAAAGGAATTACCAAATGTAACAGAAGTAAAGTCAAGCGAAGGACGCTTCATTTTAACAACGGAGGATACGGATGCAACTTTAAAAGCCATTTATCAAAAGAGTTTACCTGTAACAGATGTTTCAGTTGAACGTGGAAGTCTTGATGAAGCATTCGAACAGTTTGTCGCAAATCAGAAGGAGGAAATCGCATGAGAGCATTATGGATGCAATGCAAAATAGAAATTTTACGTACATTCCGCAATAAATTATTTATCTTTTTCTCATTATTAATGCCTGTTATGTTTTACTACATTTTCACAAATGTTGTTCAAGTACCACAAAACGGAGATGCGTGGAAAGCACATTATTTAATTTCGATGGCAACTTTCAGTATTGTAGGGACTGCACTCTTTAGTTTCGGTGTGAGACTTTCTCAGGAAAGAGGGCAAGGATGGACACATCTTCTAAAAATTACACCGCTTCCAGAGGGAGCATATTTAACAGCAAAAATTATCGCTCAAACAGTAGTAAATGCTTTTTCAATATTAGTTATCTTTATTGCAGGGATACTAATTAATCATGTTGAGTTAACGGTAGGGCAATGGATTGGTGCGGGATTATGGTTATTGTTAGGGGTAACACCATTTTTAGCGTTAGGAACAGTAATAGGTTCCATTAAGAAGGCGGACGCAGCTGCTGGCTTAGCAAATATTTTAAATATGAGTTTAGCTATAGTTGGCGGGTTATGGATGCCGATTGAAGTATTCCCAAAAATATTAAGAACGATTGGTGAATGGACACCGACATACCATTTCGGAAGTGGTGCGTGGGATATTGTAGCTGGAAAATCAATTGGATGGGAAAATATCGCGGTATTAGGAGGTTATTTCCTTATATTTGTTGTAGTATCAATATATATAAGAAAAAGACAGGAAGCGGTATAAATGATAGAGAAGAAGAGGATTGAGATTTTTCCGAAACATATGGGATTCTTCCCGTATATGTGGTTTGTTTATCTATTATTTCCAATTTATCACTTAGCGCAGGCATCAGGATGGAAGCTTGTAATAGGAAGCGGTATGTTGATAATTTTTATCGTCACATACCGTCAGCTTTATTTTGTTCAGAGGACGTTTGTTTTTTGGGCGTGTATTCAAATGGTACTCATCTTTTTATTTGCTTTATTTTATAATCCTTTTATGATATTTTTTGGCTTTTTCACAGCAAGTGCGATGGGATTTGCGCCAAATAAGAAAGTATTTCGAGTGCTGTTATGTTCGTTAGTTATCATGCTTGGAGCATTTTTATTTGTAAATATGAATCAACTAACAACTACAAGTTTAGTAAATATCGTTCCAATGTTTATTTTAATGCTTCTTACGCCATTTGGTATGCGCAATTTTAATCAGAAAAAGATGTTAAGAAATCAATTGGATCAGGCGAACGAGCAAATTAAAGACTTAGTAAAACGTGAAGAACGGCAGCGGATTGCAAGAGATCTTCATGACACATTAGGGCATACGTTATCTCTTATTACTTTGAAAAGCCAGCTTGTAGAGAAGTTAATTGTGAAAAATCCAGAGCGTGCAAGTGCGGAAGCGAAGGAAATTACACAAACGTCTCGTACAGCCTTAAAACAGCTGAGAGAATTAATTTCTGATATGCGTATGATTACGGTAGAAGAAGAGCTAGAGCAAATAAAAGCGATCTTACAAGCAGCTAATATTGAATTAGAAGTGAGGCAGGAAGCAAGATCGAGCTCGTTATCACCAATTGAACAAAATATTGTCGGGATGTGTTTACGTGAGGCCGTTACAAATGTTGTAAAACATAGTAAGGCAACGCGGTGCGCAGTTTCTGTATTAGAATCACAAGGTGAACTGATTTTGAAAGTAGAAGATAACGGAATCGGTTTAACAGATCAAAATCATGATGGAAATGGTATTCGCGGCATGAAAGAACGAATTGCTCTTATTGATGGATTTGTTGAACTAGGTACAATCAATCCAGGGACGTTATTAACGGTAAAAGTTCCAGTTGTTATTAGAACAGGAAAAGATGAGGTGAGGGCATGATTCGAATTATTATTGCAGAAGACCAGCGGATGCTTCGTGGTGCATTAGGGGCCCTGCTTGATCTAGAAGATGATATCGAAGTAATTGGGCAAGCTGCGAACGGGGAAGAGGCGTTAGAATTAATTGAATCGTTAAAGCCAGATGTAAGTATTATGGATATTGAAATGCCGATTCAAAGTGGATTGGATGTCGCTGAGACTTTAAAGAAAGAAAAATCATCATGCAAAGTAATGATTTTAACAACATTTGCACGGCCGGGATATTTTGAAAGAGCAATGAAAGCTGGTGTGCACGGCTATTTATTAAAGGATAGCCCAAGTGAAGATTTAGCGGCAGCAATTCGTAATGTAATGAAGGGGAAACGAGAGGTCTCCCAAGATTTAATGTTTGGCTTATGGCAGGAGCAAAATCCGTTGTCAGATCGCGAAAAGGAAGTACTGTTGCTTGCGAAAGAAGGAAAGACGGCAAACGAAATTGCGAAGGCACTTTATCTTTCGCCGGGTACAGTACGTAATTATATTTCTGAAGTATTAGCGAAGCTTGATGCGAAAAATAGAATTGAGGCAATTACAATTGCGGAAGAAAAGGGTTGGATATAAAAAGAAGGTTACCTATGAGAGGTAACCTTCTTTTTATAATTATTGTACTTCTATTACTTGATTTACTTTTTGTAACGGTTTGTAACCGTGTGCTTCAAATGCCTTTGCAAATTCATTTGATACGGCAGTGCCATATAAATCTTTTGCAGCTTGTACGATATGAGATTGAAGTGATTCAAAGTCTTCAGCGGAAGTTGCATAATTTTGCAATGCACGCATAACAACTTTACTTACTTTTTCATTTCCTTGTTTTTGAACAGCAACACCGTTATATGTTTTACCTTCAGCTAATTGATATAATACGTGACTGATAATACCAGAATTCACGTGTGATTCTTGATTATTACCATCGTTATAGAAATCTTGTAAATTTGTATATAGTTTATGACCGCCGTCACCAATTTCCCTTGGGATATCACGAATTGTTAGGCCACCTAATGTATCGCCCATAATCCAGTTTCCTTTATCTTTCTTTACGTAATATTCGATTTGTGTACCCCAGAAATCCGCTAATCCCTCGTTTAGTGCAGATGTTTCAGCGCTTGGATATCTCACGACTTTATTTTTCGTCGTGCCACTGAATACAGCATGTCCAAATTCATGAGCTGTTACATCAAGAGCGGATGTTAGTTTTCCGTCTAAACCATCACCAAATACCATTTGGTTCCAAGCGGGATGCCAAAATGCATTTACATAGTCTTCTTTTACACCATCACTAACTTCAGTAGAATCAAAACCGTGTACACTAGCAACAACTTTTGAATCTTTATTGTCGTAACTTTTTAGATTATGTTCTTTCTTAAAGTAATCGTAAATATCACTCATGTTCTTCATAGCGCCCGCGGCTTCTTTATCTGCAAAATTAGGAGTACTACTTGAAATTAGTGTCCCTGGATAACCAGCTTGACTATATCCTCCAAGGGAATCGGCGTAGTTTGCATTATAAATATAAATACCATTTCCGCGTGATAAATCCGCTAAATAAAATTTTCCATCAGTTCCTTTGGCAATATTGAAAGAGATGTTTTCTTGAAGTGCATTTTTCCCAGTTCCTTGCTCACTTGCAGGGGATAATCTAGGTGATGTTACTTGATTTATAGTCTTATTCTCTTTGTTTTTAATGAACTTTTCTTGGAAAAGTACTTCTCCAGTTTTTAAATCAACGATAGCATTGCCGTTTATAATTTGTTCATTGTTTTCATAAGTAAATGTAATAACAGTTGCGAATGTATAATAGCCATCTTTTTTCTTATAAACAACGGTTTCGCTAGAGAATTCTGTCTCAACTGCATCGCTTGGAATTTGAACTATATCGCGTAATTTAGATTTTACTTCATTTTTCGACAAAAAATTTGTTATAGTAAGATTAGGTTGTTGATTTAAATTTTGAACAACTTTACCACTAACAGTTGTGATTACTCCATTTTTATCTACTTTTACAATGAGATCTTGGCCATATACTTTATAGTTTTTATATGTTTGTGCAAGGCGAACTTCGGTTTGATTTTCTTTGGTTTCTTTATTTGTAGGTTGGAAATCTACATTTTTTTCAGTAGTGACTTGTTCTTGTTGAGCTTTCGCCCCATTTACCTCACCTTTTAAATACTTTTTAGCAATATTTTCTTTCGTATCATTTTGAGGTTGTGTTAATTTCCCGATTGTTAAACCAGGCTGAGCAATTTCAACTTTGACTGCACTTTTGTCTAATTCTTGAGCATGAATAGCTTCTGTTGATAAAGGGCAAAGAAGACCGAATGTAACGAAAGCACTAGCAAGTTTTCTATAATTCATCTATAACACTCCTAATCTATTATTGTATGTGAGATGAATTGTATGAAAAATTTGCCGAATTTTATATATATTATGCATTATTTCATATCAAAAATTGTCGAATTCACATTATTGTAGTGGTATGACAACTCAAAAAATTAGATTGTTCTAATGGGATGGTGAGTAAGTATGCACGCAGAAAAATTAGGAAGTGAAATTAAGAAAATTAGGGTGATGAGAGGATTAACACAGAAACAGTTATCCGATAATATATGTCATCAATCGGAAGTGAGTAGAATCGAATCGGGTGCGGTATACCCAAGTATGGATATATTGCAAGGTATCGCAGCAAAATTACAAGTTCCTATTATTCATTTTTATGAGGTACTCATTTATTCCGATATTGAAAGAAAAAAACAGTTTAAAGATCAAATCATTATGCTTTGTAAGCAAAAAAGATATAAAGAAATTTATAATAAAGTGTGGAATGAGCTGAAAAAGGAAGAATATCATCCTGAATTCCAGCAATTTCTTCAATGGCAATATCATGTAGCAGCTTACATATTAAAGAAAATCGATTACGAATATTGTATTTTAGAATTAAAAAAATTGTTAAATCAACAGTTAGCTGGAATAGACGTATACCAAAATCTTTATATAGAAAATGCGATTGCAAATATTTATGCTGAAAATAGCTATTTTAAGAAGAGTATTGAGTTATTTGAAGATATATTAAAACAATTAGAGGTATTGCATGATAATGAAGAATTTGAAGTGAAGGTAAGATATAATCATGCGAAAGCATTATATTTAGATAATCAATATGAAGAGTCACTTTATCAAGTAAATAAAGCGATTGAAATATCATGCCGAATTAATAGTATGGCATTAATTGGACAGCTATATTATCAAAGAGGTGAATGCCTAGGGAAGTTGGAGTACGATGGGGCAGAGGTTGAAGATGCATATAAAAAGGCAAGCTTCTTTTTTGATATATTAGAAATGCATACATATAAAGAAGCTCTCGTAAATAAAATCAGTAGATAAATATCCTAAAAAATGGATATGCATAATTGCATATAATAGAGATAAATTTTCATGATATATTAAAATAAAAAATGTGGGTGATGGAATATGAAGAAATTACTTATTGGTAGTTTATTAACGTTAGCGATGGCATGGGGTATTTCATTAGGCGATACGGCATTAGAGAAAAGCCATATAATTTCTCATAACGATCAAGAGGTACAATTAGCTAAAGATTTACCTTTTGAATATTAAAAAACAACCGTCTTACTTAGGCGGTTGTTTTTTTATGGAGTAACATCCAAACGTCTTTACTAGAAACAGGTTTGCTAATAAAGAATCCTTGAATGTGATCACAATTTTGTTTATGTAAAAATTCCCATTCTTCTTCCGTTTCTACACCTTCTGCAATCACTTCTAAATTTAGTTGTTTTGATAGTGTAATAATGGAAGAGACAATTGCTTCTTCTAAAGGGCTAGTTGTAATTCCACAAATAAACTCTCGAGCGATTTTTAATGTGTTGATTGGATATTTTGTTAAATAAGCTAAAGAACTATAACCGGTTCCAAAGTCGTCGATTGAAATTTGAATACCGAGATTTTGAAGTTGTTCTAGTTTTGCAACTACAGATTGATTTTGATTAATTGCGATGCTTTCCGTAATTTCAATATCTAGTGCTTCTGGTTTCAGTTCTGTTTCTTCCAATACCTTTGAAATAGTTGGGATTAAATCTGCATGGTTAAATTGAACAACAGATAAATTTACACCAACTTTTAAGTGAGAGAAACCTTGATTATGCCATCTTTTTGCCTCTAAACAAGCAGTACGTAAAATCCAATTGCCAAGTTCAATAATAAAACCAGTTTCCTCTGCTAGTGGGATAAATTGGGCAGGAGATACGATACCGAGTTTTGGATGCTTCCAACGTATTAATGCTTCAAAACCGATAATTTGTTTTGTTTTTGTGCTTACTTGTGGCTGGTATTCAAGGAAAAATTCATTTTGTTGTAATGCTTTTGAAAGTTCACCTTCTAAGAATTGAATTTCATTTTGAGCGATACTCATTTCTTTTGAGAAGAAAACAAATCTGTTTTTTCCATTTGCTTTCGCACGATACATAGCCATATCAGCATTTTTCATTAACTCATTTACATCAGTTCCATAATCAGGGTACATCGCAATTCCGATACTTGGTGTAATAGAGAGTTCTTCGCCTTGAATGAAGAATGGTTTGTTTAAAATAGTTAAAATCTGTTCAGCTATAAAAATTGCACTTTTTTCTGAGTACATTTCTGGTAATAGAATTGTAAACTCATCTCCACCTTGGCGAGCGACGATATCTTTTGAACGCAAGCAACCGCGTAATCTTTTTGCTACTTCAATTAATAATAAATCTCCAACGTCATGGCCAAGTCTATCGTTAATTTTTTTAAATCGATCTAAATCAAGGAATATGACGGCGACATCATTTGCGTTAGTTTGGGCTGTATTTAAAATGGCTTTTAAATCTTTTTCGAACTTTCGACGATTTGGTAATCCAGTAAGTGCATCGTGAAAGGCTAAATGTTCTACTTGTTTTTGTTTTTCATATAAGGTGGTAATATCACGTGCTATCCCAAACATTCCGACCACTTCTTTGTTTATAAAAGTAGGGATAAGTGTAATATGGAGATAATAATAATAGCCTTCTTGTTCTTTTGTACGAACTTCTAACGTTTGTGGCCTACCTTCCTTTGTAATTTGTAAAGCCTTCTTTAGTAGTTCGTGGTCTTTTGAATCAATGAAGTGTACCAGAGAATAGCTTGCCACTTCGCAATAATAGGCAGTAAATAAGCTTTCGCACGCTTTATTAGATTGTTGAAAAATGCCATTCATATTTAAAGAGAAAACGGCATCGGGATGGTCCTCGAATAAAGATTTATAACGTTGTTCACTTTTTGATAATGCAAATGCACCTTCTTCAACTTCGTCCTCTAGTTGTGTAGTCAACTGTTCATATGTATGAATTAGTGCTTGATTATCTTTCCACATGTAAAGTTGCCGCAAGAATAACAAAATAAGTGATAATACGAGACCGATTAACATGAATTTATCATCCCAAGGTTGAATGATAATAAAAGAAAAAGTAATAATTATACTAAAATAAGGTAGTATAAAACGTACATAATCGAATCGATAATATTTTGTTTTCGTTTCATGCTGCATTGGTTTATCTAAAATATATAGTATGGAAGAAAGTCCAATTAATAAAATAGAAGCAGTGTGTATTAAATAATTAATTTCAGCAGAAGTTTTCATCCCAAAATTCAATTGAAACAGATGAATATAACCGTATACGAGTATAATAGTGAAACCGATAATTAATGCAATTCTACTAGAAGAATATTGTTCTCTTCTATATAGGCTAATAACGGCGTAAATTACTAATGATTGTGCAATGAAATACCCAATTAAAATCCAAGTATCCTTTGTTAACATGCGGAAGCTTGAAAGGTCTAAGATAAAAGTTAAGGTGAAATAAATGTTCATAATAATAATAAAGATGCTATCGAATGAAAATTGAGAAAGCCCCTTAATAGAATAATTTTTTATAAACTTTATAGCAAATCCAACAAAGAGCAAAATATATTGTATGATAAAAAAAGGTAATGCTTTATATGAAAATATAGATTGATCATGTATAGAAAGTGAACTAAGAAATAGGGTTATCTCCATAACTAACCCACATAGGCAAGTACATAGTAATAAAATCCAAAATAGTTTATCACTGCGTTTCATTCTCTTAATAGCTTTATATAAACAGTGACAAGAAAAAAGTGCAGCGAAACAGAATAAGAAAAGAATTCCAATCTCCTTTATATGCGACTCATTTGGAATAAAGAGTATCCAAAGAGCAAATATAGATATGTATATTATGACAAATTGTACATATTTTTTTTGATTAATCATATTATGACTCCGTTTCAATAAAGTTGAATCTCGAGGGAATGCTAATTTAAATAATAGCATATAAAATAGGATGTTTTTTACTATAAAAATTACTTTTTTGAAAAAATGGTGCAAAGTTACAATTTACCACTGTAACATTGCACCACTTATTCTTTTAATTCCTCTTATAGCAGAAAGTTCATCTATTAATTGGAATAATGCTAAGTCTTTTTGTTTACTTTCAATCATAATATCGAAATTATGATTGTGTTTTTTTGCAATGTGTAAGAAAGGCTTAATAAACTCTAAATCGATATATTCAGCATGAGCCCTAAATTCTTTTTCCGATCTCGGGGAGGAAATGTGAACTTTAGGAGAAATATTTGTATGTGACCAAGTTTCAAAAATTGCAGGAAGCAACTCTTCTAGTGGTTCCTCGCAAAGATTGGCCATATGATGATGATAATCAAATACAAATGGAATATTTTCTTTTTGGCAAATTGATAAAGTTTCAGCGGTTGTATAGGTTTTATCATCATTTTCAAGAGTCATTTGTTTTTTTATATGTGTAGGAAGTTTTTTTATGTTTTCATGGAAGCGCTCAATTGCCTTTTCTTTATTTCCATAGGCTCCACCTACATGGATATTAATGTAAGAAGAATCTGCAATGCCTATAGCATCCAATATTTTATAATGATAAGTCATATCCGTAATAGCGTTAGTAGTAATATGTGGCTTGTCGCTTGTAAATAGCGTAAATTGATTTGGATGAAAACTTATTCGTAAATTGTGTTCTTTAATTAAAGCCCCTATTTTACGCCAAAGTGGTGTGAATACCCCAATATAGTCAAACTCGACTTCGGGATGTGTTGCAAGTGGGACGATGGAAGACGATAGGCGATATAGTGGGATTTCATGCGCTATATTGTAATGAAGGATACGTATTGTGTGCTCTAAATTTTGCCTTATAACATGGTACAGTTTGTCTTCTCGCTCTTGCTTGCTGAGTTTCTTAAAGCTT
Source organism: Bacillus cereus group sp. MYBK95-2 (assembly GCF_051915225.1). Taxonomy (NCBI): domain Bacteria; kingdom Bacillati; phylum Bacillota; class Bacilli; order Caryophanales; family Bacillaceae; genus Bacillus; species Bacillus cereus group sp. MYBK95-2. Next base: position 162,471 of record NZ_JBQAEH010000004.1, read on the forward strand.
GTAAACGTCATTGTTTTGGCAGGAGAACAGTCCCAGAGTGCCATTGCATGTGAGACATATCCAAACCGTATAAGCATATGAGATACACCTCTTTTATTCATTGTCTTTCCTATAAAAAGAAAGCAAACATTGTTCCAATCCATTCCTTTCCTCTATCGATAAGAGAAGGCGGGTTTACATCGCTATAGGAAAGTACAGATGCATTCTCTAGATCTTCATGGAATTTCTTTTTTACTGTTTGAATGAAATGTTTATTATATAACAGGCAGTTTATTTCATGGTTAATATATAAACTTCTCATATCAAAGTTTGCTGTTCCGATATCGCAAATATCATCGTCTACTATAATAATTTTGGCGTGAAAAAAACCTTGTTGAAATGCATAAATATTGCAACCAGCCTGTATTAATTTTCGGCAGTACGGAAATTTGGCTTCTCGAACAAGAGGGTGATCAGCTTTTTCTGGAACAAGAATTGTGATTTGAACCCCTCTTTCTTTTGCTTTTAATAAGGCATTCATAATTTTTTTTCCAGGAATGAAATATGGTGTACCGATACAGATTTCTTTTTTTGCCGCGTTAATTAAATGTAAAAAAGTATGCTGTAAATAAGCCCCATCAGTCGGAATAAATTGATGCAGGATGGTACCTGGGTTTTGTTTTGGAAAATAAAGAGAAGCATCTAATAAATTTTGTTTCGTATCATCAAACCAGTCATGCAAAAATTGCTTTTGTAAATCTTGAACCCCTTCTCCTGTAAGACGTAAATGGTAGTCTCGCCACAATCCTAAATATTCATTATGCCCTAGATACTCTTCACCGATATTAAATCCCCCGATATAGCCGGTTTTCCCATCAATCACTGTAATTTTCCTATGATTTCGTTGATTGGCAGAAAAGAAAGGCAGAGGAAATTTTACCTTATGACAAAATGAAAAAGATACACCATGTTTTTGCAGGGAGCGAATAGCTTCGTTTGATAAAGAATGGCTGCCAAATCGATCAAGTAAAAGTCGTACTTCAATTCCTTCCTGAGCCTTATCAATCAGCAATTTTAAAAATTCACGACTGATTTTATCGTTTTTTACAATGAAGAATAAAATATGAATGTGATGCTGTGCTTGTTTTATATCAGTAAATAAAGCGTCATACAAATCTTTCCCGTATGTATAAAGGTGAAAATCACTTTGACGTAAAGGGAAAGTGCGAGAGCTTACTCGTTTTAAATGAAGAAGTCTCCCGTATGAAAGGTCAATTGTAATCCAAAGAGCAACGGATATTAACAAAAGAGATAAGTAGAGCATTAGTGAATTCCCTCCTTCGCATTCTTTTCACCTTCAGTGTGTTACAAATGATACGGGTAGCACGGCTGTTATTATAAATTTCTTTAGAGGATAGATCTTGTACTGGTTAAAGTTTCACTTTATCCCGCTTTAACGGGCAGTAAGCCTTTCGACTCAAAAACTGTTGAATAAGTAGAAGTTAGCTTGAAAATCAACTGCCCGTAAAAGCCCGATTGGTTCAACTAATAATTAGAGGGGGATGAACCACCCCTGCTGATTAAAGTTTCACCTTACCCCGCTTTAACGGGCAGTAAGCTTCCTATTTCAAAAATTGATGAATAAGCAGAAGCTAGTTTGGAAATCAACTGCCCGTAAAAGCCCGATTGGTTCAACTAATAATCAGCGGGGGATGAACCACCCCTGCTGATTAAAGTTTCACTTTATAGTTTCACCGAAATAAACAGCTTTATGAAAAAATGTGTTGTTCTATAACAAAAAACTGTTGACTGAATGCTCACTCATTATATAATGGGGATAGGGGATATAATTCAGAAAATTATATATTTTTGAAGATTCAAAAAAGAAAGAGGGCTTACAAAGAGAGGGGTAGCATAAAAATGAATAGCTTACTGATCATTAATTGGCTGGCTGCCATTGCTGTTATTGCTTATGCAGGATATTTGTTTGTATATCTTATACGGACGAGAATGGCCTACATACAATTAGGAAAAAAAATTGAATTTGACCGTCGTTTTAAAGAGCGTTGGGATCTCCTTAAGGTCAATGTTTTCGGTCAAAAAAAGCTGCTGAAAGATAAGAAAAGCGGCATCATTCACGTTATGTTCTTTTACGGATTTATTCTTGTCCAATTTGGAGCAATTGACTTCGTTTGGAAAGGACTCGCACCAGGATCACATCTTCCACTTGGACCACTATACCCTGCATTTACATTCTTCCAGGAAATTGTCACACTTGTTATTTTAATTGCAGTATTTTGGGCTTTTCATAGACGTTATGTAGAAAAGCTTGTTCGTTTAAAACGTAACTTCAAATCAGGTCTTGTTCTTATCTTTATCGGTGGCTTAATGATTTCTGTGCTACTTGGTAACGGTATGGGACTTATATGGCATGGCGAGGAGCTTTCATGGAGTGAACCAATTGCTTCTGCAATCGCTTACGTTTTTAGCGGGATAAATGAAACCGTAGCCATTTCAGTGTTCTATTTTTCTTGGTGGGTGCATTTACTAATTTTGTTAACGTTTTTAGTGTATGTTCCACAATCAAAACATGCGCATTTAATTGCAGGACCAGCTAATGTATTCTTCGGTCGTCTTTCAAACCCAGGGAAGCTTGAAAAGATTGATTTTGAAGATGAAACGCAAGAAACATTTGGTGTTGGTAAAATTGAAGACTTTAGACAAAATCAACTTATTGATTTATACGCTTGTGTAGAGTGTGGCCGTTGTACAAATATGTGTCCGGCAACAGGAACAGGAAAAATGTTATCGCCGATGGACTTAATTTTAAAACTTCGCGATCATTTAACTGATAAAGGAGCTGCGGTAACATCAAAAGCACCGTGGGTTCCAGTAGTTGCCTTCAATAATACACAAGGAAATCAGTTAGCGATGATGGCAGCTGGAAAAGGACAACAAGAATCAGCGTCTACAACGCTCGCTTACGATCCGAGTTTAATCGGAGATGTTATTACAGAAGAAGAGATTTGGGCATGTACAACGTGTCGTAACTGTGAAGATCAATGCCCAGTTATGAATGAGCATGTTGACAAAATTATTGATTTACGTCGATATCTCGTTTTAACAGAAGGAAAAATGGACGCGGAAGCACAACGCGCGATGACAAATATCGAGCGTCAAGGGAATCCGTGGGGTCTGAACCGTAAAGAGCGTGAAACATGGCGCCAAGGTGATGACGAAGTAACAGTTCCAACTGTAAAAGAAAAATCAAAAGCTGGGGAGGAATTCGAGTATTTATTCTGGGTTGGTTCAATGGGATCATACGACAATCGTAGTCAGAAGATTGCGATATCATTTGCGAAGTTAATGAACGAAGCAGGCATTTCATTCGCAATTCTCGGTAATAAAGAAAAGAATTCTGGAGATACACCACGCCGCCTCGGAAATGAATTTGTATTCCAAGAGATGGCGACAAAGAATATCGAAGAATTTGAAAAGGCAGGAGTGAAGAAAATCGTTACGATTGATCCTCATGCTTATAACACATTTAAAAATGAGTATCCGGACTTTGGCTTGCAAGCAGAAGTCTATCATCATACAGAATTGTTAGCTCAGTGGGTGAAAGAAGGGCGCTTAAAGCCTGTTCACGCTATTGAAGAAACAGTTACGTACCATGATTCCTGTTATTTAGGAAGATACAACGAAGTGTACGAAGCGCCACGTGACATTTTGAAAGCGATTCCGGGAGTGAATCTTGTAGAAATGGCACGTAACCGTGAAACTGGAATGTGCTGTGGCGCAGGTGGTGGCTTAATGTGGATGGAAGAAACAACAGGTTCTCGTATTAACGTTGCTCGTACAGAACAAGCATTAGCTGTACAGCCATCCATTATCGGTACAGGTTGTCCATATTGCTTAACGATGATCAGTGATGGAACGAAAGCGAAAGAGGTAGAAGAGAAAGTTCAAACTCTTGATGTGACAGAGATTTTAGAACGATCTGTTATCGGACAGAAAAAAGAAGCAATGTAGTTTGTAAGAATGTATACAACTTTAGAAAGAGGTGCAATGATTGCACCTCTTCTCAACGTAGGGATACCGAGCGAGCGCTCAGTGTTAAAAAATGAAATGGGGGAAAGAAACATGAGTAAAACAGTTATTTTAAGTGCTGCAAGAACACCAGTTGGAAAATTTGGAGGATCTTTAAAGGATGTAAAAGCGACGGAACTTGGAGGAATTGCAATTAAAGCAGCACTTGAAAGAGCAAATGTTGCGGCTAGTGATGTTGAAGAAGTTATATTTGGAACGGTTATTCAAGGTGGGCAGGGACAAATTCCATCGCGCCAAGCTGCGAGGGCTGCTGGAATCCCTTGGGAAGTGCAGACGGAAACAGTGAATAAAGTTTGTGCATCAGGGCTTCGTGCGGTTACGTTAGCGGATCAGATTATTCGTACTGGCGATCAATCACTGATTGTAGCTGGCGGTATGGAGTCGATGAGTAACAGTCCTTACATTTTACGTGGAGCAAGATGGGGATACAGAATGGGCAACAACGAAGTTATTGATTTAAACGTTGCTGACGGTTTAACATGCGCATTTTCAGGTACACACATGGGCGTTTATGGCGGAGAAGTTGCAAAGGAAGATGGAATTTCTCGCGAAGCGCAAGATGAATGGGCATATCGTAGCCATCAGCGTGCGGTTTCAGCGCATAAAGAAGGGCGTTTTGAAGAGGAAATCGTGCCAGTAACGATTCCGCAAAGAAAAGGCGATCCTATTGTCGTTGCAAAGGATGAGGCGCCACGTGAAGATACAACGATTGAAAAGTTAGCAAAGTTAAAACCTGTATTTGATAAGACAGCGACGGTGACAGCTGGTAATGCGCCGGGACTAAACGATGGTGGTGCCGCACTTGTATTAATGAGCGAAGACAGAGCGAAGCAAGAAGGAAGAAAGCCATTAGCGACAATTTTGGCGCATACAGCAATTGCAGTGGAATCTAAAGATTTCCCAAGAACTCCAGGTTATGCAATTAACGCATTGCTTGAAAAAACAGGAAAGACAATTGAAGACATTGATTTATTCGAGATTAATGAAGCCTTTGCAGCGGTAGCAATTGCAAGTACAGAAATCGCAGGAATTGATCCGGAAAAATTGAATGTAAATGGCGGCGCGGTAGCGATGGGACATCCAATTGGAGCAAGCGGAGCGCGCATTATCGTTACACTAATCCATGCACTTAAGCAGCGCGGCGGTGGAATTGGAATTGCTTCGATTTGTAGCGGTGGCGGTCAAGGGGACGCAGTGATGATTGAAGTTCACTAATTAAAGTTCGAGGGTATAAAATTTATTAACAATTAAGGGGGAAGAAAAATGGGTGTACAAAACATTGTTGTAATTGGTGCAGGGCAAATGGGATCAGGAATTGCACAAGTATGTGCAATGGCAGGATATGACGTGAAGGTACAAGATTTAAAGCAAGAGCAATTAGATAGAGGATTGGCTATCATTACGAAAAACTTAGCACGCCAAGTAGAAAAAGGACGTATGAAGGAAGAAGAGAAGGAAGCCACATTAAATCGTCTTACAGTAACGCTTGATTTAGATTGTGTGAAAGAAGCGGATCTTATTATTGAAGCAGCTGTTGAGAAAATGGATATTAAAAAGAAAATCTTTGCGAATCTAGATGAAATTGCTCCAGAACACGCAATTTTAGCAACGAATACGTCATCTCTGCCAATTACAGAAATTGCAGCGGTAACGAAGCGTCCGGAAAAAGTAATCGGTATGCACTTTATGAATCCAGTTCCAGTTATGAAGCTTGTTGAGATTATTCGTGGTTTGGCTACCGATGATGCGGTATATGAAGCAATTGAAGATATTACGAAAAAAATTGGGAAAGTACCAGTTGAAGTGAATGATTTCCCAGGTTTTGTATCAAATCGTATTTTGCTACCGATGATTAACGAAGCAATTTATACGTTATATGAAGGTGTAGCGACGAAAGAAGCAATTGATGAAGTCATGAAGCTTGGTATGAACCATCCGATGGGGCCTTTGACACTCGCCGATTTTATCGGTTTAGATACGTGTTTATACATTATGGAAGTGTTGCATGAAGGATTAGGAGATAGTAAATATCGCCCATGTCCGTTATTACGTAAGTATGTGAATGCAGGATGGTTAGGGCGTAAAACAGGTCGTGGATTCTACGTTTACGAATAAATGCCCCCTTTGTTACAACATAGTGGTCTTACCAAATTATTTAAAGGATATATAGCAAATGGAGGCGGAATATATGAACTTTCGTTTTAATGAAGAGCAGCAAATGATGAGGAAAATGGTTCGGGATTTTGCACAGAAGGAAATAGCTCCCTTTGTTCCTAGTATGGAACAAGGGGTGTTCCCGAAAGAGATTTTGCAAAAGATGGGTGAGCTTGGATTAATGGGTATTCCAGCGCCTGCAAAATACGGTGGGGCAGAAATGGACTTTATATCTTACATTCTAGCAATTGAGGAAATCTCAAAGGTAAGTGCAACAGTTGGTGTAATTTTAGCTGTACATACGTCAGTTGGAATGAATCCGATTTTATATTTCGGAACAGAAGAACAGAAGAAAAAATATGTTTCTAAACTTGCAACTGGGGAATATTTAGGTGCATTTGCTTTAACAGAGCCAAATGCAGGATCAGATGCAGGGAGTTTGAAATCAAGAGCTGTGAAAAAAGGTGATCATTATATTATTAATGGATCGAAAGTGTTTATTACAAATGGTGGTGAAGCAAGTACATACATTGTATTCGCTTCTACAAATCCAGAGGCAGGAAAAAGTGGTATTTCTGCATTTATAGTAGAGAAAGATACACCTGGTTTAATCATCGGAAAAGATGAACATAAGATGGGACTTCTCGGTTCTCGTACAGTACAACTTACTTTTGAAGATATGAAAGTGCCAGCTGAGAATTTACTTGGGGAAGAAGGACAAGGATTTAAGGTGGCGATGGCGAATTTAGATGTTGGGCGAATTGGAATCGGTGCGCAGGCGTTAGGAATTGCTGAAGCGGCGCTTGGCTGTGCAATTGATTATGCAAAAGAAAGAGAGCAATTCGGGAAGCCAATTGCGGCGCAGCAAGGGATTGGCTTCAAGCTTGCAGATATGGCAACAAGTGTCGAAGCAGCAAGGTTACTCGTATATAGAGCGGCATCTCTTAGGGCACAGGGATTACCATGCGGTAAAGAAGCATCTATTGCGAAATTATTTGCTTCTAAGACAGCGGTTGAAGTCGCGATTGAGGCGGTGCAAGTGTTTGGTGGTTACGGTTATACGAAAGACTATCCAGTAGAACGATTTTTCCGTGATGCGAAAATCACGCAAATATATGAAGGAACAAGTGAAATACAGAAACTTGTTATTAGCCGTGCTTTATAAAAGGGCAAGGGGGAGACGGAGATGCATTTTAAACTATCAGAAGAACATGAAATGATAAGAAAAATGGTTCGAGATTTTGCTAAAAATGAAGTGGCACCAACAGCAGCTGAGCGTGATGAGGAAGAGCGATTTGATCGAGAATTATTTGATCAAATGGCAGAGCTTGGTTTAACCGGTATTCCGTGGCCTGAAGAGTACGGTGGAATTGGAAGCGATTACTTAGCGTACGTAATCGCTATTGAAGAATTATCCCGCGTTTGTGCTTCAACAGGCGTAACACTGTCCGCGCATACTTCACTTGCGGGATGGCCAATTTTTAAATTTGGGACGGAAGAGCAAAAGCAAAAGTTTTTACGACCGATGGCTGAAGGAAAGAAAATTGGTGCATACGGCTTAACTGAGCCAGGATCTGGATCGGATGCTGGTGGAATGAAGACAATCGCAAAGAGAGATGGAGACCATTATATTTTAAATGGATCAAAAATTTTCATTACAAATGGCGGTATTGCTGATATTTATGTTGTTTTTGCGCTAACTGATCCTGAATCAAAGCAGCGCGGTACGAGTGCATTTATTGTAGAAAGTGATACACCGGGATTTTCAGTTGGGAAGAAGGAGAGCAAGCTAGGGATTCGCTCTTCACCAACGACTGAAATTATGTTTGAAGATTGCCGTATTCCTGTAGAGAATCTACTTGGAGAAGAGGGGCAAGGGTTTAAAGTTGCGATGCAAACATTAGATGGAGGTCGTAACGGTATTGCGGCGCAAGCTGTTGGTATTGCACAAGGGGCTTTAGATGCTTCTGTAGAATATGCAAGGGAGCGCCATCAATTTGGAAAACCAATTGCGGCGCAGCAAGGGATTGGCTTTAAACTTGCGGATATGGCAACAGATGTAGAAGCGGCACGCCTTTTAACATATCAAGCGGCTTGGCTTGAATCAGAAGGGCTTCCGTATGGAAAAGAGTCAGCGATGTCAAAAGTATTTGCAGGAGATACAGCGATGAGGGTGACGACTGAAGCGGTGCAAGTATTTGGTGGTTACGGTTATACGAAAGATTATCCAGTAGAGCGTTATATGCGAGATGCAAAAATTACACAAATATATGAAGGAACACAAGAGATTCAGAGGCTTGTAATTTCTCGTATGTTAACGAAGTAGGAACGAAAGCGTAGGTATTTTCCTACGCTTTTTCCTTCCAAAAAATAATAGAGAGAGGTGAAGGGAATGGTTAAACATAATGTACATGCATCGGTGAAAGATGAAAAATTAGTTGCGTTAAGACGTGAGCAAATGATTAAAGGTGCGGTGCAACTGTTTAAACAAAAAGGATTTCCGCGTACAACAACGAGAGAAATTGCAAAAGCGGCTGGATTTAGTATAGGGACACTTTATGAGTACATTCGTACAAAAGATGATGTTTTGTATTTAGTTTGTGATAGTATTTATGAACATGTAAAAGAAAGATTAGAGGAAGTAGTTTGTACAGAAAAAGGGAGTGTAGAAAGTTTAAAGATAGCAATAACGAATTACTTTAAAGTGATGGACGAATTACAAGAAGAAGTATTAATTATGTATCAAGAAGTACGTTTTTTACCGAAAGAATCTCTCCCATATGTATTAGAAAAGGAGTTTCAAATGGTAGGAATGTTCGAGAATATTTTAGAACAGTGTACGGAAAATGGAACATTTACATTAAATAAAAAAGAAATACAGCTTCTTGCCCATAATATTTTTATACAAGGACAGATGTGGGGATTTAGACGCTGGGCGCTGCAAAAACTGTATACGCTCGAAGAATATACAGAAATGCAAATTAGGTATGTATTGCAAGGGGCCCATATGCTTCCGAAATAAGGAACAGACAAATTATAATTTTACTACCCTATAAAAGTTTCCCGTTTTTTTTGTAGCATATTTGTGCGACTTTTGTTTATAATGAATAGTATGGATTTTTTTAAGCAGGCCGTTATATATAAGGTTATATTTGATGAAAGGAAGTGCCGCATAAGTGGATTTTAAGCAATATTCACCAGAAGAGCTAAAAGAATGTTCAATGATTGAAGTTGTACATAGCGTTTTAGGGGATAAAAAACAAGCAACGACATTCAACGAGTTGGTTCAAGAAATCGCTCAAGTGCTGGGACTATCTCAAGAGCAAGTTAATGCGAAAATCGCACAATTTTATACAGACTTAAACATCGATGGACGTTTCATTAATTTAGGAGAAAATCGTTGGGGGCTACGCAGCTGGTACCCATACGAGCAAATTGATGAAGAAATCTTGCCTCAACCAAAACCGAAGAAGAAACGTAAAGTTGAAGAAGACGGTTTTGACGACTACATTGAAGAAGATGACTTCGACGATGCAGACGTAAATGAAGACGAAGATGATGATGTAGAAGATTTGGACAAGGTTCTTGAAGAAGAAGACGGAGATGACGACGATCTTGATGATTTAGACGAAGATGACGACGACTTCGCTGAAGAAGAACTTGAGTATGACGAAACTGAAGAAGAAGAGGAAGAACTGTAGTTCTTGACTTTTCATTATCGTCCATGTAGAATCATTTTTGGGCTCTTTAAAAAAGGACGATAATACTTTTAAAGTGTAAATATAAAAGAAAATTGCTCCCTACTTATTACTTTTTGTGATGAGGGGAGCAATTTTCTTTTTTGTTTTTTGTTTAGAAAATAAAAAGAGTCTAACAATAAGATGGATACAGTGTTATCTACATACGTTGCGCTTTGCAACGGTGATTATATAACAGCAAAATAGAAGGGAGCTTTTTCATGACTAAGTATATTTTTGTAACAGGCGGTGTAGTATCGTCTTTAGGAAAAGGTATTACAGCAGCATCTCTTGGAAGACTTTTAAAAAATCGTGGTTTAAACGTAACGATTCAAAAGTTTGATCCATACATTAACGTAGACCCAGGGACTATGAGCCCATATCAACACGGTGAGGTATTCGTAACAGATGATGGCGCAGAAACTGACTTAGACCTTGGTCACTATGAGCGTTTTATCGACATTAACTTAAACAAATACAGCAACGTAACAACAGGTAAAATTTACTCTTCAGTTCTTCAAAAAGAGCGTCGCGGTGAATATTTAGGAGGAACAGTTCAAGTTATTCCTCACATTACTAACGAAATTAAAGAACGCGTATATCGTTCTGGTCGTGAAACAAATGCGGATGTTGTTATTACAGAAATCGGTGGAACTGTTGGTGACATCGAGTCTCTACCATTCTTAGAAGCAATCCGTCAAATTAAGAGCGACATCGGTCGTGACAATGTAATGTACATTCACTGTACGTTAATCCCGTACTTAAAAGCAGCGGGTGAAATGAAGACAAAACCAACACAACATAGTGTTAAAGAACTTCGTAGCTTAGGTATTCAACCAAACATTATCGTTGTTCGTACAGAAATGCCTGTTTCTCAAGATATGAAAGACAAGCTTGCACTATTCTGTGACATTGATACAAAAGCAGTTATCGAAGCTCGCGATGCAGATACTTTATATGCGGTTCCATTATCTCTTCAAGAACAAAACATGGACCAAATCGTTTGTGACCACTTAAAATTAGACAATCCAGCTGCAGATATGACAGAGTGGACTGCTCTAGTTAACAAAGTGCGTAATCTTTCTAAGAAAACAAAGATCGCTCTTGTTGGTAAATATGTAGAACTTCAAGATGCTTATATTTCTGTTGTAGAAGCACTTCGTCATGCTGGTTACTCATTCGACACAGATGTAGAAGTAAAATGGGTAAATGCTGAGCACGTAACAGCAGAAAACGTAAAAGAATTAGTTGGTGATACAGATGGTATCCTTGTACCAGGTGGCTTCGGCGATCGTGGTGTAGAAGGTAAAATCGTTGCGATTCAATATGCTCGTGAAAACAAAGTTCCATTCTTAGGAATTTGCTTAGGTATGCAACTTGCATCAATCGAATTCGCACGTAATGTATTAGGTTTAGAAGGTGCTAACTCTTCTGAAATCAACCCTGACACACCATATGCAATCATCGACTTATTACCAGAACAAAAAGATGTAGAGGACCTAGGTGGTACACTTCGTCTTGGTTTATACCCATGTAAGCTTGCTGAAGAAACAAATGCTTACAATGCTTATAATGAGCCGGTTGTATATGAGCGTCATCGTCATCGTTATGAGTTCAACAACCAGTTCCGTCCGGATATGGAAAAAGAAGGATTTGTATTCTCTGGTACAAGCCCAGACGGTCGTCTAGTTGAAATCATTGAATTAAAAGATCATCCTTGGTTCGTGGCAGCACAGTTCCACCCAGAACTTGTTTCTCGTCCAAACCGTCCACAACCATTGTTCCATGACTTCGTAAGAGCTTCTATTACGAATAAAGAGAGCAAGTAATAAAAAAAGCGCCTGAAATAAGGCGCTTTTTTTAATATTCATTTAACATTTCATCGATTGTGAATTTGATCCCGTGATAAGCAAATAAGGCTACTATTAAACTTGGGAATCCGTAGCGATTACCTTCATCGTCTGGAATAAGACCTTTTAACAGTTTTGTATCAATATGTACGTCTGTATATCGTTCGAGTGATTCCGTACCTTCTTGAAGAGCAGAAATGCCGACAATAGAGTGTCCCTCTTCTTGTAGTTTTTTTGCAATTTCTACAACCGCTTCATCTGTTGAAAAACGGCTAATAAGAAGTACACGATCCGCAGAGGTTACTTCTGCTTCTTTACCATTTTCAAATAAGCGTTTTGCTTGCTTCATTGGTTCAGCACCGAATAGTGCCTCGGCAACAACGCCCTCCATTTCATTTGTACCATGTAAATAAATGAAACCATCGCCAACTAATGCTTGAGCAAGTAAACGAGCGCTATCTTCTATATTCATTTCTTCTTTTTGAGAAACTCTGGAGAAATAACCACTTAATTGAGTTGAAAAAATTTTTAACATAATGTTACTCCCTTCGTACGTGTTTGCCGGCTTTCATTATAATTTATTTTTTTAGAAAGGTGAAATCGTAGGGTAGCATAACAAAATAGGAAACGGTAAAATAAGAAAGAATAGGAAGGAATTTGCCAAAGAATAGCGAAATTAAATCGTTAAGATATAAGAAGCTTTAAATCTTGTACTTACACAGAAAGGTTGGGAATTATGGAAGGTAAAATTTTAATCGTTGATGATCAATATGGGATTCGTGTGTTATTACATGAAGTGTTCCAAAAAGAAGGTTATCAGACATTCCAAGCAGCGAATGGATTTCAAGCTTTAGATATCGTGAAAAAAGATAATCCAGATTTAGTAGTGTTAGATATGAAAATTCCAGGCATGGATGGTATAGAGATTTTAAAGCATGTAAAAGAAATTGATGAGAGTATTAAAGTAATTTTAATGACTGCTTATGGAGAGCTTGATATGATCCAAGAAGCAAAAGATTTAGGAGCTTTAATGCATTTTGCTAAACCATTTGATATTGATGAAATTCGTCAAGCTGTGAGAAATGAGCTCGCTGTAGAGGCATAAAAATGAATTTTTTATAAAAAATATGGAAAAAAGCGTTTACATGGACTATTGTGCAGGTGAATACGGTTGAGTTTTTGAGTACAAGTTGTTATCCTATTGAGTGTAGAAAAAAGTCCGGTATGTAGATATACATATTTTACCTTATTCTGGTCATACTACCAGCGATAAGAACTTATCGGATACAAAAAACGTTTTTTAGGAGGATTCACCATGCCTTTAGTTTCTATGAAAGAAATGCTAAACAAAGCACTAGAAGGAAAATACGCAGTTGGTCAATTCAACATGAACAACTTAGAGTGGACTCAAGCTATCTTAGCTGCTGCGGAAGAAGAAAAATCTCCTGTAATCCTAGGTGTATCTGAGGGTGCAGCTCGTCATATGACTGGTTTCAAAACAGTTGTAGCTATGGTTAAAGCTTTAATCGAAGAAATGAACATCACTGTTCCTGTAGCGATTCACCTTGACCATGGTTCAAGCTTCGAAAAATGTAAAGAAGCAATCGATGCAGGTTTCACATCTGTAATGATCGACGCTTCTCACCACCCATTCGAAGAAAACGTTGAAACTACTAAACAAGTAGTAGAATACGCACACGCTCGTAACGTATCTGTTGAAGCTGAGCTTGGAACAGTTGGCGGACAAGAAGACGACGTAATCGCTGAAGGCGTAATTTACGCTGACCCAGCAGAGTGTAAGCACCTTGTTGAAGCAACAGGTATCGATTGCCTAGCTCCAGCTTTAGGTTCTGTACACGGTCCTTACAAAGGTGAGCCTAACTTAGGATTCGCTGAAATGGAACAAGTTCGTGACTTCACTGGCGTACCTTTAGTATTACATGGTGGTACTGGTATCCCAACTGCTGATATCGAAAAAGCTATCTCTTTAGGTACTTCAAAAATCAACGTAAACACTGAGAACCAAATCGAGTTTACAAAAGCTGTTCGTGAAGTATTAAATAAAGACCAAGAAGTTTACGATCCTCGTAAATTTATCGGACCTGGCCGCGACGCTATCAAAGCAACTGTTATTGGTAAAATTCGCGAATTCGGTTCTAACGGTAAAGCGTAAGAATAAAATTCCGTTTTGGAAACCGTCTAGTCTTTTAGACGGTTTCCTTTCGTTGTATAATGAAAGCGTGAACAAGTCTAAAGATTTTATCATTTTTGGTTTTTAAATAGAAAATAATGTGCATAGTCCTATTAATAAATGTGATAACGTATCTAAATTGATAAAGTAAATTCGATGAATAGTTGATCTTTATCTATTCGTGCTACAGGAGAAATGAAGATAATGGTTTCCTATTTATTGAGTTTTGGGATGGAAAGAGTAATTGAGATTCTTAAGGGGAGCTTTCTATAAAAAGATAGAAAGTAAATACATTCACAAGAAGGGAGCTCAATATGGAAAAATTGCTAATTGAAGGCGGAAGAGCTTTAAATGGAACAATTCGAGTAAGTGGTGCAAAGAACAGTGCCGTTGCATTAATTCCAGCGACAATTTTAGCAGATACTCCAGTAACTATTGGTGGTGTCCCTAATATTTCGGACGTGAAAATGTTAGGAGACTTACTAGAGGAAATTGGAGGGAAAGTAACTTATGGACAGGAGGAAGAGATGGTAGTCGATCCTTCTAACATGGTTGCAATGCCTTTGCCAAATGGAAAAGTGAAAAAATTGCGCGCTTCTTATTATTTAATGGGTGCAATGCTTGGCCGTTTTAAAAAAGCTGTTATTGGGCTTCCGGGTGGATGTCATTTAGGACCGAGGCCGATTGATCAGCATATTAAAGGGTTTGAAGCGCTAGGTGCACATGTTACGAATGAACAAGGTGCCATCTATTTAAGAGCAGATGAGCTACGCGGGGCACGTATTTATTTAGATGTTGTTAGTGTAGGAGCTACGATTAATATTATGCTAGCAGCTGTACGAGCGAAAGGTAGAACTGTTATTGAAAATGCAGCGAAAGAGCCTGAGATCATTGATGTAGCTACATTGTTAACAAGCATGGGAGCACGTATTAAAGGTGCTGGTACTGACGTAATCCGAATAGATGGTGTTGACTCTTTACATGGTTGTCACCATACTATCATCCCAGATCGTATTGAAGCTGGTACGTATATGATTCTAGGAGCTGCATCAGGAGGAGAAGTAACGGTTGATAACGTTATTCCTCAGCATTTAGAATCAGTTACTGCAAAGCTAAGAGAAGCTGGTGTTCAAGTTGAAACGAACGATGATCAAATTACGGTGAACGGTAATAGAAAGTTAAAAGTAGTTGATATCAAAACGCTTGTATATCCAGGTTTTCCAACGGATTTACAACAGCCGTTTACGACGCTTTTAACAAAGGCACACGGGACGGGAGTTGTAACAGATACAATTTACGGTGCCCGTTTCAAACACATTGATGAATTACGTCGTATGAATGCTCAAATTAAAGTAGAGGGTCGTTCGGCAATTGTAACTGGTCCTGTGTTACTGCAAGGTGCAAAAGTGAAGGCGAGTGATTTACGAGCAGGAGCGGCACTTGTTATTGCAGGGTTAATGGCAGATGGAATTACAGAAGTAACAGGACTTGAGCATATTGATCGAGGTTATGAGAATATAGTGGACAAGCTTAAAGGGCTTGGTGCAAACATTTGGCGAGAACAAATGACAAAGCAAGAAATTGAAGAAATGAAGAACGCATAAGTGATACTTCCGCAAGGGGGAAGCGAAGCATCACTACTTGCGGAAGTACACTTTATAGAAAAACACGGTTCACAAAATACGGCAGAAATATAAAGGCTTAAAGGAGAGGGATTATCGTGGAAAGAAGTTTATCTATGGAGTTAGTACGTGTAACAGAGGCTGCAGCTTTATCATCAGCGCGTTGGATGGGGCGCGGGAAAAAGGATGAGGCAGACGGTGCAGCAACATCAGCTATGCGTGATGTATTTGATACAATTCCGATGAAAGGTACAGTTGTAATTGGTGAAGGTGAGATGGATGAAGCACCAATGCTATATATCGGAGAGAAATTAGGTACAGGATATGGACCACGTGTAGACGTTGCGGTTGATCCTTTAGAAGGGACAAACATCGTAGCAGCCGGTGGCTGGAATGCTCTTGCTGTCATTGCAATTGCAGACCACGGTAATTTGTTACATGCCCCTGACATGTACATGGATAAAATCGCGGTTGGCCCAGAAGCAGTTGGGGCGGTCGACATTGATGCGCCTATTATTGATAACTTACGTGCAGTTGCGAAAGCGAAAAATAAAGATATTGAAGATGTTGTAGCGACAGTTTTAAATCGTCCACGTCATCAAGAAATTATTGAAGAAATTCGTAAAGCTGGTGCGCGCATTAAATTGATTAATGATGGAGATGTAGCTGGAGCGATTAATACAGCGTTTGATCGTACAGGTGTAGATATTTTATTTGGATCTGGTGGAGCACCTGAAGGTGTATTAGCAGCAGTTGCTTTAAAATGTTTAGGTGGAGAAATTCACGGAAAACTATTGCCACAAAACGAAGCTGAATTAGCACGTTGTAAAAAAATGGGCATAGAAGACATTAATCGTATCCTTCGCATGGAGGACTTAGTAAAAGGTGACGATGCAATCTTTGCAGCAACAGGCGTAACAGATGGAGAACTATTACGTGGTGTTCAATTTAAAGGTAGCGTAGGAACAACGCAATCCCTTGTTATGCGCGCAAAATCAGGCACAGTTCGCTTCGTAGATGGTCGTCATAGCTTAAATAAAAAACCGAACTTGGTTATTAAGTAAAAAGCGGAGGTGGCTTGCTCAGAAGGGGAAGGCATTGGAACTCCTGACGAAGAGGCGTTTTGTGCCTCGCAGGAAGGGGTGAAATGACTGACCCTTCTAGCCACCGGAGCTGGATTAAATAAAAAGCGTAAGCAGCTCGTTCAGAATGGGAGGGGGATGGAGCTTCTGACGTAGAGGCGCTTTTTGCCTCGTAGGAAGAAGTGAAGCCACCGACCATTCTAGCTGCTGAAGCTAGATTAAATAAAAAGCGTAAGCAGCTCCTTCAGAAAGGTTAAAATGGTCGATCTTTCTAACTATTGGAGCTGGAACTAAATTAAATAAGAAGCGAAGACAAATTTTCTTGTCTTCGCTTCTTGTATTTGTGTTCCAACGTATTGATTAAAACTAGATAAAAGGGTTACAATAGTGAATATTACCCTACTTGAACTTATTGCCTTTCATTATTAATTATTTGCCTTCCGTATTTTTTCCCTTTACCCATGAAAAAAGAGAATAACGTTAAAGTGTGGTGTCTGAATGAATTTGTCAATTGCAGCATTAGAAAACATGAAATTAAAAGAGTTATACGAGCTTGCGAAAGAATTTAAGATTTCGTATTATAGCAAGTTAACGAAAAAAGAGCTGATTTTTTCTATTTTGAAAGCTCGAGCAGAAAAAGAAGGTTTCTTTTTCATGGAAGGCGTATTAGAAATTATTCAATCAGAAGGATTTGGATTCCTACGTCCTATCAACTATTCTCCAAGCTCAGAAGATATTTATATCTCAGCTTCGCAAATTCGTCGTTTCGATTTACGTAATGGAGATAAGGTTTCTGGTAAAGTACGACCTCCGAAAGAAAATGAACGCTATTTTGGGTTATTACAAGTTGAAGCTGTAAACGGAGATGATCCAGATTCAGCAAAAGAGCGTGTGCATTTCCCTGCATTAACACCATTATACCCAGATCGCCAAATGAAATTGGAAACGGAACCGAAAAAGTTACCGACACGCATCATGGATTTAATCGCACCAGTTGGATTTGGACAACGTGGTTTAATTGTTGCGCCTCCAAAGGCTGGTAAAACAAGTCTATTAAAAGAAATCGCGCACAGTGTTACAACAAATCATCCGGAAGCAGAACTAATTGTACTTTTAATTGATGAGCGTCCAGAGGAAGTAACAGACATTGAACGTTCTGTTAAAGGAGATGTTGTAAGTTCTACTTTTGATGAAGTACCAGAAAATCATATTAAAGTAGCTGAGCTTGTGTTAGAACGTGCGATGCGTCTTGTAGAGCACAAGAAAGATGTTATCATTTTAATGGATAGTATTACCCGTTTAGCTCGAGCTTACAACCTCGTTATTCCACCAAGTGGTAGAACATTATCAGGTGGTATCGATCCAGCTGCCTTCCATAGACCGAAGCGTTTCTTTGGAGCTGCACGTAATATTGAAGAAGGCGGTAGCTTAACAATTTTAGCAACAGCCCTTGTTGATACAGGATCACGTATGGACGATGTTATTTACGAGGAATTTAAAGGAACTGGAAATATGGAACTTCACTTAGATCGTTCATTAGCTGAACGTCGTATCTTCCCAGCGATTGATATTCGTCGTTCTGGTACACGTAAAGAAGATCTATTAATTCCAAAAGAACATTTAGACAAGTTATGGGGCATTCGTAAGACAATGCGTGATACACCAGACTTTGTTGAAAGTTTCTTACGTAAGCTTCGTCAAACGAAGACAAATGAAGAGTTTTTACAAAACATTGTTGCAGACTCGAAAAGGTATGTAACAACTAAGTAAAGGGAAAAAATCAGGACTCGCTTATTTTATAGTAAGCGAGTTTTTTATGCTGTTTAGGTGATATTAAAGAGAGAAATAAGTGAAAGAACCTGAGCTAGTCAGAGCTGGATGAGCTCCCTCCAGCGGCTAGAATGGTCGGTGGCTTCGCGTCTTCCTACAAGGTAAAAAGCACCTCTACGTCAGAAGCTCCATCCCCCTCCCATTCTGAACGAGCCGCTTCTGCTTTTAAATTGTATCTAGTTCCGACGGCTAGCTCTTCGTGTCTAAGAACCTCCAACACTAAAGGTAAAAAGCACCTTTTGTGCGAGAGAACCTTAGCCGGTCAGAGCTAAACGAGCCGTCTACACTTTTAATTTCAAAAGACAAAAACAGGTAGTTGCAAAATGAAGTTAGCCTTGTTATAATTTCATCATATGTGTTTCATCAATATAGTTGTGTATGCAGCTGAAGATGAAAAACTCTGTTTCGAAAATGATTCAGGGCGGAAGGAGATGAAAAGAATGAAAGCAGGAATTCACCCAGATTACAAGAAAGTTGTATTCATGGACACAAACACAGGCTTCAAATTCTTAAGCGGATCTACTAAAGGATCTAACGAAACTGTTGAGTGGGAAGATGGTAACACTTATCCATTACTAAAAGTTGAGATCAGTTCTGATTCTCACCCATTCTACACTGGACGTCAGAAGTTTGCTACTGCAGACGGACGCGTTGACCGCTTCAATAAGAAATACGGTCTTAAGTAATAAAAACATAAAACAGGCAAGTGTATGTATTCGCTTGTCTGTTTTTTTTGCGAAAATATTATACCTTTACCCTACTTTTAACTGAAAAGTAGATGAAAGGAGAGCTTCATGTACTTAATAAATCAAAATGGCTGGATTGAAGTGATTTGCGGTAGTATGTTTTCTGGCAAGTCAGAAGAGCTAATCCGCCGTGTGCGCCGTACGCAATTTGCAAAACAACATGCAATTGTATTTAAACCATGTATTGATAATCGATATAGTGAAGAAGATGTTGTATCACATAACGGATTAAAGGTAAAAGCAGTTCCTGTTTCAGCTTCAAAGGATATATTTGAACATATTACAGAAGAGCTGGATGTTATTGCAATCGATGAGGTGCAATTTTTTGATGGGGACATTGTGGAAGTGGTGCAAGTATTGGCAAATCGTGGCTATCGTGTCATTGTAGCTGGTTTAGACCAAGATTTCCGTGGTCTACCATTTGGACAAGTTCCTCAGCTGATGGCGATTGCTGAACATGTGACAAAACTACAAGCAGTATGTTCTGTATGTGGATCTCCAGCAAGTCGTACACAACGATTAATTGATGGAGAACCAGCGGCATTTGATGATCCAATTATTTTAGTTGGAGCTTCAGAATCGTATGAACCCCGTTGTCGTCATTGTCATGCAGTACCTGCAAACAAAGATAAGTAAAACTCGCTGCGCAAGGCGGGTTTTTTTCAAAATAGAGAGTGTGAGTGGTGTGATCCGCTTGCGCTTTTAAATATAATTTGCGTTTTTTTGAGTAAGTACCATATACTATTTGTATTAGATACTAGGATGTAGAGGTGAATGATGTGTTAGATCGTTTGCAAGCTGTAGAAAATCGTTATGAGAAGTTAAATGAATTGTTAAGTGATCCAGCGATTATTAGTGATTCAAATAAGCTTCGTGAATATTCAAAGGAACAGTCTGATATACAGGAAACGGTAGAGGTGTATCGTGAGTATAAGGATGTTCGTGAGCAATTAAAAGATGCGAAAGCAATGTTAGAAGATAAGTTAGACGCAGAAATGCGTGAAATGGTAAAAGAAGAAGTTTCTGAGTTAGAATCACAAGATAAAACATTATCAGAGCGTCTGAAAATTTTACTTGTTCCAAAAGACCCTAATGATGATAAGAACGTTATCGTTGAGGTTCGTGGAGCTGCTGGTGGAGACGAGGCAGCTTTATTTGCTGGTGACTTATACCGTATGTATAGCCGTTACGCTGAGGTACAGGGCTGGAAAACGGAGATTATTGAGGCTAGCTATACAGAGTTAGGTGGATATAAAGAGATTATCTTTATGATTAATGGTAAAGGTGCTTTCGCGAAGCTGAAATTCGAGAATGGTGCTCACCGTGTACAACGTGTTCCTGAAACGGAATCTGGTGGACGTATTCATACATCTACAGCAACTGTAGCTGTATTACCAGAGGCAGAAGAAGTAGAAATTGATATTCATGAGAAAGATGTTCGTGTTGATACATTCGCTTCTAGTGGACCTGGTGGACAGAGCGTTAATACAACGATGTCAGCGGTGCGTTTAACGCATTTACCGACTGGTGTAGTTGTATCTTGTCAGGATGAGAAATCACAGATCAAGAATAAAGAAAAAGCGATGAAAGTATTACGCGCACGTGTTTATGATAAGTTTAGACAAGAAGCGCAAGCTGAGTATGATCAAAACCGTAAACAAGCTGTTGGTACGGGAGATCGTTCAGAGCGTATTCGTACGTATAACTTCCCGCAAAACCGTGTTACAGACCATCGAATCGGTTTAACGATTCAAAAGCTAGATCAAATCTTACAAGGTAAGTTAGATGATTTCATCAATGCCTTAGTGATGGAAGATCAGGCTCAAAAGATGGAGGCAGCGGAGTAATGCGTGTCTATGAAGCCCTGAAATGGGCTTCTTCTTTTTTACAGGAAAATGGACGAGATGAAAATGCGGGAGAAATTGTCCTTTGTCATGTATTAAAGGTGAACAGAACAGGATTACTTATGAATATGCGTGAAGAAATAACTGAGGAACAAGAGAAAAGCTTTACGGAGTTTATCCATAAGCATGTAGAAGGTATTCCTATTCAATATATGATTGGTTATGAAATGTTTTATGGACGGTCTTTCTTTGTGAATGAAGAAGTATTAATACCAAGGCCGGAAACAGAAGAGCTTATAGTGGGAGTATTAGAAAGAATCGAGCGCCATTTTGGTGATGAGAAACTACATGTAGCAGATATAGGTACAGGTAGTGGAGCGATTTCTATTACGCTTGCTTTAGAAAATAAAAATCTTCATGTGTATACAGTAGATATTGCACAAGAGTCGATTGAAGTTGCAAAAGAAAATGCAAAAGCTTTAGGTGCAGAAGTAACGTTCTATCACGGTGATTTATTGTCACCATTTCATAAAACGGGTCAAAAGCTAGATGTTGTTGTTTCAAATCCTCCATATATACCGGAAGAGGATTGGCGTGGTCTTTCTCCTGTTGTGAAAGAGCATGAGCCGAAGAGAGCACTTGTTGGTGGTGAAGACGGATTAGATTTCTATCGCCGTTTTATGGAAGAATTGCCGAATGTGTTGCAGAAGAAAGCGATTGTGGCGTTTGAAATTGGAGTAGGACAAGGTGAGGATGTAAAAAGATTGTTACAACAAGCTTTTCCACATGCTCATGTTGAGGTTGTTTTCGATATTAACGGAAAAGATCGTATGGTATTTGCAGAGATGGAGTAAGGTTCACACCTTACTCTATTTTTTTGTGGAAAAATTCATATAGATTTTGAATTTAATAGTTTAGAAAGATGAAAGTCTGTCCACACTGTTTGTAGAAGGGACGGTGGAGGAAATGAAAAAACAAGTTATTGCTTATCTTCTTATACTATTAATTGGTGCACAGTTACTTGTGCAGTTTGGATATATGAAAGCTGATGCGAAAGGGCCTTCAGTTATTCCGAAAGAGGCCGTTCGATTACGAATTTTAGCAAATAGTGATTCAGATAAAGACCAGGCATTAAAGCGTAAAGTGCGTGATGAAGTAAAAGCACAAATTGATGGATGGGTAGCGGATTTAACTTCATTTGAAGAGGCGCGCAAAGTAATTCAAAGTCATATTCCAGAAATCGAGAAAACGGTGGAAAATACGTTAAAAAGAGAAGGAAGTAAAGAATCATTTCAAGTGAAATTTAGTAAGAATGTAAAGTTTCCTACAAAGGTATATGGGAATTTTATTTATCCGGCAGGGGAATATGAAGCAGTCTTAATTACAATTGGGGAAGGTGAAGGGGCAAACTGGTGGTGTGTATTATTTCCACCAATGTGTTTCTTAGATTTTTCAAGTGGTACAGCTGTAAGGAAAGAAGAACATGTTGTGAAGGCTGAATCTCCTGAAGAGGAGCAAGTAAAACAAATAGATAATGAAGAAGTAGTAAATGTAGAAGAGAAAAAAGAGGATGAGGTAAAAGAAACGAAAGTTGTAAAGCGGGAAGCAGTAAAAAAAGTAACAGCTTCTGAAAAGAAAGTAGTGAAAAATGAAACAAAAGTTGAAGAGCAGCCTGTAAGTAAAGAAGAAACAAAAAATGTGGAAAAAGTGGAGAAATCTGTGGAGAAAAAACAAGAACAGCAAAATGAGTATGTAAAAGTAGAAGAGG
Source organism: Bacillus cereus group sp. MYBK95-2 (assembly GCF_051915225.1). Classification (NCBI taxonomy): domain Bacteria; kingdom Bacillati; phylum Bacillota; class Bacilli; order Caryophanales; family Bacillaceae; genus Bacillus; species Bacillus cereus group sp. MYBK95-2. The sequence continues at coordinate 185,384 of NZ_JBQAEH010000004.1, forward strand.
AAGAAGAAAAGCCAGAAGTTAAATTGTTTATTGTAGAAGCTTTTACATCTTTATTCTCTAAATAGTACTATTAATAAATCCCTCCTCATATATAAAAATGAGGAGGGATTTATTATGAAGAAAGTGTATTTTGCTACGAAAGCAGATGTGGAAAGATTACATTCTTTTTTCGGACAAGCTAATAAAAAAGATGATAAAATAAATGAGTTGTACGCACAATTTATGATTTTGGAAGAGGCGGAAGAAATACGAGCTGTAATTGGTTATGAACAAAGTGGGGAAGATGTACTTATTCGTTCTTGTTTATTCACACCTCATGTGGATAAACAGACTTTCTTATATTTTTTTGAAATGTTTTTGCAGTATATGAAAGAAAAAAGTGTTCAACAATTGTACTTACTAACAAATCATCCACAATCTGTACCGATCTTTCAGTTCTTTGACTTTTTTACTATAGAAAAGGATGAGGTTCCAGAGGGAATTCAACAGCTAGAACATTTTTGTAAAAATATAAAAGAGCAGAATGCAATAATACTAAATTGTCAGCTATTCACAAAGTTATCCACGGATTAATTAGGTTTATCCACATTTTGTGGATAAACCTTGTTTGTCTTTTGGATAAATCTCATAGTAAACTAAAAATAGACAAGTATTTAAGGCTAGAAAAGGACGTGGAAAAAAATGCATACAAATATGTGGGTTGTGGATAATGTTGTGGAAAGAAAAAAATATTATCCACAGTTACAAGAAGCAGCAAAATTATTAAGAGAAAATGAGGCGGTTGCTTTCCCTACGGAAACAGTATATGGGTTAGGGGCAAACGCGATGGATGATGAAGCAATCGCGAAAATTTTCGAAGCGAAAGGAAGACCGAGTGATAATCCACTCATTGTCCACATAGGTACAAAATCTCAGTTAGATGGGATTGTGAAAGAAATTCCACCAGTTGCAGAGAAGTTAATGGCGCATTTTTGGCCAGGACCATTAACAATTATTTTGCCGAGAAAAGAAGGAATTTCAGAGAAGGTGACGGCAGGACTTAATACGGTTGGAGTAAGAATGCCTGATCATCCAATTGCACTTGCTCTTATTGAAGAGGCGAATGTACCTGTTGCGGCACCAAGTGCGAATCGTTCAGGGCGTCCAAGTCCAACATTAGCTTCTCACGTATATGAAGATTTGAATGGGAAGATTGCAGGTATTGTTGATGGTGGTGCAACTGGAGTAGGCGTTGAATCAACTGTAATTGATTGTACAAGCACGGTTCCAACAATATTACGTCCAGGTGGGATTACGAAAGAACAATTAGAAGCGGTGATAGGTACTGTTTCTTTAGATCCAGCTTTAAAGGATGAGAAGGAAAAACCGAAATCGCCTGGAATGAAATACACACATTATGCGCCGAAAGCACCACTTAGTATTGTCGAGGGCTCACGTGAGTTTATTCAGCATCTTGTGGATGAGAAAAAGAAAGAAGGATTTAAAGTAGGCGTATTAACGACAGAAGAGTATCAGCATGTATATAGTGCAGATGTTATATTATCTTGTGGTGTTAGAAGTGACTTAGCTAGCGTTGCGACTAAATTATATGATGTACTTAGAACATTTGATGCAAGTGAAGTGGATGTTATTTTTAGTGAGTCATTCCCTAATGAAGGAATAGGGAATGCAATTATGAATCGTTTAACAAAAGCGGCAGGACATCATATTATTATTGAATGATAAGGTAAGATTAGCAAACAGAATATTTCTCCTTGGATAAGCATATTGTGAAGTAGCACGTCCAAGGAGGGGCATGAATGACGTTTGAACAGCTAATACCTTTAATAATTATGGCATTCGCCTTAGGGATGGATGCGTTCTCGGTGAGTCTTGGTATGGGGATGATGCCCCTAAAGTTAAGACAAATCCTGTATATTGGTATGACGATAGGGATATTTCATATTATTATGCCGTTTATAGGAATGGTACTAGGTCGTTTTTTATCAGAGAAATATGGAGATATCGCACATTTTGCGGGTGCTATTTTATTAATCGGACTAGGGTTTTATATCGTATATTCGACCATTTTACAAAATGAAGAGACTAGAACTGCCCCTATTGGAATTAGTTTATTCGTATTTGCATTTGGCGTCAGTATAGATAGTTTCTCAGTAGGGCTTAGTCTTGGTATTTATGGGGCACAGACAATTATTACGATTTTACTGTTTGGATTTGTTAGCATGTTATTAGCGTGGATTGGTTTATTAATTGGGAGACATGCGAAAGATATGCTCGGTACATACGGTGAGATAGTAGGTGGTATCATTTTGGTTGGGTTTGGATTATATATCCTTTTTCCTATATAATTTTATGTAGGAGGGAATTATGAACAAGCTATTGGAATGGTATGTTAAATTTTTAACCTTCTTTCCTCGATGGCTAAGAAGACTTATAATTTGGGGTATTATTTTGCAAATTTCGATGTTAGGTTGGATTAAGTTAATTCGTGAATGGTGAGATAGTTCCTTTCTGTGAATATTTTGTTTGTACTATATTTATTACGCTAAAAATTACAGATATAGAAAGGATGAGATGAATGACGAGATTGAAGCAAGTTTTTGGTATTATTATTAGTTTTTTTGTTTTTTGGTTTAGTATGCTCGGTGTACAAATGTTTGCTGAGTTTTTAGATATTGAGTCATTGAAATTTGTTGCGGGAAAGACTGAGGCGGCGCGTGCTTTTTACTCTCCGTACCCGTTTTTAATTGTTTTTCTTATTACATTGCTTTCCCTATACTTCTTCGTAATTAAGCTAGGGAAGCCGAAAAAAGAGAAAATGCCTACTTTAGAGGAAAAGAAGGAAGAATTACAATGATAAAATCCCCTGCTAAAAAGCAGGGGATTTTATATTTGAGTGATGGGAGGAATCTAGCCGCCTCCACTTTTAGATATTATCCAGCTTCAGCGGCTAGAATCTCCGGTCATTTCGCTCTCTCGCATGAAGCAAAAAGCGCTTCAAGGTCGAGAGCTTGAAGTGCCCTGCGATTCTGAGCGAGCCGCTTCCGCTTTTAGATATTATCCAGTTCCAGTGGCCAGCTCTTCGCATCTAAGAACCTCCCGCACGAAAGGTAAAAAGCACCTTTTGTGCGAGAGAACCTTAGCTGGTCAGAGCTAAACGGGCCACTTCCACTTTTAAACTGGCCTAACCAATTCAAATTGTTCTCCTAATTTTGCATAGTTGTGTCCTGCTAGGCGGCTTATTGGTTTGAGTCCTTCGGCGTGAATGCGCCCTTTTTCATATAGATGTTCGGCAACGTGGAAACGAACGACGCGTCCAATTAGTAGATCACAAGCTGGTGAGTCTTCCGTTCCGCCAAGTGGAATTGCACGTTCTAATACGCATTCCATTCGAATATTTGCTTCTTTTACACCTGGAACAGAGATGACTTCACTTTCGATTGGTGTTAGTTTTGCTAGTTCAATTTCACTTTCATTTGGCGGGAGGTTAGCTGCTGTTTCGTTAATTGCTGCTACATATGATTCGTCAGAAATATGTACGACAAATTCTCCTTTTTCAATTGCGTTTCGGGAAGTGTCCTTTCTTTCTCCTGCTTTTCGTTGTACAGATACTGAGATAAGTGGTGGATTAGCAGCGACAATATTGAAATAACTATATGGTGCTCCGTTTAGTACACCTTCTTTTGTTACAGAAGTAACGAATGCGACAGGACGAGGGATGATACTTCCGGTAAGTAATTTGTAATTATCTTTTTCAGTTTGTTCATTTGGATTAATGGATAACATGCTTGTAATCCCCTTTCTAAATATGAATACTTATTGTTTGTTTACAAGATAACGATGAGAAAATCCTGCTGGAAATAATATTTTGTTTCATAAAAAGAACTTACTTCAATTGTAATGAAGTAAGTTCTTTTTCAAGAATCTCAAATTTGAGATAAAAATTAAAGTAAAACGTATGCGCCAGGTCCGATTAAAGCTACACCAACAGCGACAGCGATTAACATTAAGTTATATTCATATCCGTTTTGTGTTACCCAGTAACCATTTTTTCCGTGAACAGTGAAGATAGCCATTAACATTGTTCCAACGATAAATAATGAACCAACTACAATGAAAATCCCTGATGCAAATAAGAAACCACCTAGTAATTCAGTTGTGCCAGCCATAAATGCCATAAATACACCAGGACGTAAACCGATTGACTCCATCCAGCCACCTGTTCCTTTTAAACCGTAACCGCCGAACCAACCAAATAATTTTTGAGCGCCATGACCCATGAATGTAATTCCTATAATAAGACGAATAATAAGTAGACCGAAATCCATCATTTTAAAAAACCTCCTAAAAGTTATTAACTTACCTTATGTAAGTAATAATAAAATAGTTACTTACTTTAGTCAAGTGGATTTTGAAAAAAGTTTGAATTAAATTTTACAAATTAACAACAAAAAATAAAATGTAGTAAAGACCTCTAGACAAGTTGGGCAAAAAAAGAGAAAATATAAATAGAAGTTAACTTCTAATTGTTATTCAGACAATCAGAATTGACTGGAATTTTGTGAAGCGCTACAATAAGAGTCTATTAGTAATGACATAATTTATTTCGAAAGCGTTTTTACAGTATAATATTCGAAGTATGAAGTCTTACATGTATCCCGAGTTTTACTAGGGATTGCCCTATAAACTTTTAGGTAAATTATAAGGAGGACTATCCTATGTTTAAAAAATTATTCGGTCTTGGTTCAAAAACAAATGAAGAAACAATCGTAGCTCCATTAACTGGAGCAGTGAAAAATATTGAAGAAGTACCAGATCCAGTATTTGCTGGTCGTATGATGGGTGACGGTGTTGCAATTGATCCTACTGAAGGTGTAGTTGTATCTCCAGTTGATGGTGAAATCGTACAATTATTCCACACAAAACATGCTATCGGAATTAAAGCGAAAAACGGTACAGAAATTTTAATCCACGTTGGATTAGAAACTGTAAAAATGGAAGGCGAAGGTTTCGAAGCTCACGTTTCTGAAGGCCAAGCTGTAAAAGCTGGAGATAAATTAATCTCATTCGACTTAGAATTAATCCGTGAAAAAGCGAAAAGCACAATTACTCCAATTGTTATTACAAACACAGATGCAGCTGAGTCTATTAAGACAACTGTAGGCGTAGCAGCTACAAAAGGTTCAACAGAAGTAATGAAAGTTACAATGAAATAATTGCAATATAAGAGGAATCCGTTTCGTATGAAATGGATTCCTTATTTTTGTTGCGTGTTCAGTATGTATGTTAAAATACTCTAGGCACTTGGAAATAGGGTTTCACATATATGTGGATAAGGCGCATTTTTCTTAGAAAAAATATAAGAGAAATGCGCCTTTTGTATATTCACATTTCTTTTGTTCTATTCTAATGTAAGTTATGATGAATGATAAGAAATCGAATATAGGGGTGGGTTTGAATGAAACGAGTGTTATTTGTTTGTACTGGCAATACATGTCGTAGTCCAATGGCTGAGGCGTTGCTTCGTCATCACGGAGGAGATAAGTTTGAAGTGCAATCTGCTGGTGTTTTCGCCTATCCTGGGAGCGATGCATCGGTACATGCGAAGAAAGCTTTAGCTGAAAAAGGAATTTCAATTGATCATGCGGCGCAGCAAGTAAATGAAACTTTGCTTGATTGGGCTGATATTGTCGTAACGATGACAGAAAACCATAAGCAAATTGTACTTGGGCATTATCCGAGCGTTGAAAAGAAATTAAATACGTTATATGGATTAACTGAAGGTATAGGCAAGGACATTTCAGATCCATTTGGAGGCTCGCTTTCTATTTATAAAGAAACGTTAGATGAGATGGAAAAACTTGTACAAACTTTACTGAAAAAACATTCAGTAGGTTGATGTTTCGTGTATAATACGATATTGGAGATCACTTCTTCCTATATGAGGTAGCGAGTGTGAAATGAAGATAATTGATTGAAACTTTGGAGGGGTAAAAATGAAAGTAGTAATAGCATCTGATCACGGCGGTATGAATATCCGCAAAGAACTTGTAAGTTTATTAGAAGAGTTAAATATTGAATATATTGATTTAGGTTGTGAATGTGAAGCTGGTTCTGTTGATTACCCTGACTTTGCGTTTCCAGCAGCTGAAATGGTAGCGAATGGTGAAGTAGATCGTGGTATTTTAGTTTGTGGGACAGGCATTGGTATGTCAATCGCAGCAAACAAAGTAAATGGTATCCGTTGTGCGTTAGTTCATGATACTTTCAGCGCGAAAGCGACGAGAGAGCATAATGACACTAACATGCTAGCAATGGGCGAGCGTGTAATTGGTGCTGGTCTAGCGCGTGATATCGCGAAAATCTGGTTAACAACTGATTATGAAGGTGGTCGTCACGAAAACCGCGTAGGAAAAATTAAAACATACGAAACAAAGTAATAGATTCTAACTATCAGTAGTGTGAAATATAATTTGGTGAACCAACCTGTGAAAGGAAGAGGCGTAATGACAGAAATCGTAAAGGTAAGAGAACAGCTACAAATGTCGCTTTCTGATTTCCAAGAACAAGCTTCATTACAAAGCGGTCAAGTTTTTGTAGTGGGTTGTAGCACGAGCGAAGTGCTAGGCGAAAGAATTGGAACATCAGGAACGATGGAAGTAGCAGAGGCGATTTTCTCTGAGTTAAAACAATTTCAAGAGCAAACAGGTATTGAATTAGCGTTTCAATGTTGTGAGCATTTAAACCGTGCTTTAGTAGTTGAGAGAGAAGTAGCGATAAAATATCAATTTGAAATTGTAACAGTTACGCCTGTTAGATCAGCAGGTGGTGCATTGGGGACATATGCGTATCACAATTTGAAAGATCCGGTAGTAGTTGAGTTTATTAAAGCTGATGCAGGAATGGATATTGGTGATACATTTATCGGTATGCATTTAAAGCATGTAGCTGTTCCGGTTCGTACAAATGTGAAGGAAATTGGAAGTGCGCATGTAACGATGGCCAAAACACGTGGAAAACTAATTGGTGGAGCACGTGCTGTCTATGCGGCAGTGGAAGAGACTACCACTTGCCGTTAAATATGAGAAATTAGAAAGTCATATAGTACCTGTTTATCATAAGGTAAAAGGTATGTTGTCTGACTTTATAATAGAAGAAAGAAAAGACCGATTTTCGGTCTTTTTTTTCTTTTATGATATAGAAAGTCATGTTAGAATGTAGTTGAAAACATGAAGGTTCGAAAGAATTACAACCTGAATTTTCGTTTTTTCTGAATAAATAAGAAAAAACTGTTGGGAATCGATGTAATTCGTTCAGAAAAGGGGGATTTTGGTGGATCATTTAAAACGTCAAGATGAAAAGGTATTTGCTGCAATTGAGGCAGAACTAGGAAGACAGCGTTCAAAGATTGAGTTAATTGCTTCGGAAAACTTCGTAAGTGAAGCAGTAATGGAGGCACAAGGTTCTGTTTTAACGAATAAGTATGCTGAAGGATATCCTGGAAAACGTTACTATGGTGGCTGTGAACACGTAGACGTAGTAGAAGATATCGCACGTGATCGCGTAAAAGAAATTTTCGGCGCAGAGCACGTAAATGTTCAACCACACTCTGGTGCACAAGCGAACATGGCAGTATACTTCACGATTTTAGAGCAAGGCGATACAGTACTTGGTATGAACTTATCTCATGGTGGTCACTTAACACACGGAAGCCCTGTTAACTTCAGTGGAGTACAATATAATTTCGTAGAATATGGCGTGGATGCTGACTCTCACCGTATTAATTACGATGATGTATTAGCAAAAGCGAAAGAACATAAACCAAAATTAATCGTTGCAGGTGCAAGTGCATACCCTCGTGTTATCGATTTCAAGCGATTCCGTGAGATTGCAGATGAAGTGGGCGCTTATTTAATGGTTGATATGGCACATATCGCAGGTTTAGTAGCTGCTGGTTTACATCCAAATCCAGTACCACATGCACATTTCGTTACAACGACAACACATAAAACGTTACGTGGTCCGCGTGGTGGTATGATTTTATGTGAAGAGCAATTTGCAAAACAAATTGATAAATCAATCTTCCCTGGTATTCAAGGTGGTCCACTTATGCACGTAATCGCTGCAAAAGCTGTTGCATTTGGTGAAGCACTTCAAGATGATTTCAAAACATATGCACAAAATATCATTAACAATGCGAACCGCTTAGCTGAAGGTCTTCAAAAAGAAGGACTTACACTTGTTTCTGGCGGAACAGACAATCACTTAATCTTGATTGATGTTCGTAACTTAGAAATCACAGGTAAAGTAGCAGAGCACGTATTAGATGAAGTTGGTATTACAGTGAACAAAAATACAATTCCATTTGAAACAGCAAGCCCATTTGTAACAAGTGGTGTACGTATCGGTACAGCAGCTGTAACATCTCGTGGTTTCGGTTTAGAAGAAATGGATGAAATTGCGTCACTTATTGCTTATACATTAAAAAATCATGAAAATGAAGCTGCATTAGAAGAAGCACGTAAGCGTGTAGAAGCGTTAACTAGCAAATTCCCAATGTATCCAAATCTATAATAGATTGAAGAAGACTGCCGAGACTTAATTGTTTTGGCGGTCTTTTTTTTGGACATATATTATTTTTAAAGTATGTATACAAATGATGAATAAATTTTGGCGATATAATGAAGGATACAGCTCCCATAATTGGTAAAGATACTAGATAGATTCATTGTAAAATCATGATTTTGCCAAATTTGCCCTTGAATATTAGTAGCGTTTTCTTTACAATCGTAAATAGTGTAAAAAAGCGTGCAAACGCATGAATATCATCTAAAGGAGAGATTCACATGGGAAAACTGTATGTATTTGATCACCCGTTAATTCAACATAAGATTACATATATTCGCGATAAGAATACAGGTACGAAAGATTTTCGTGAATTAGTGGACGAAGTAGCAAGCTTAATGGCTTTCGAAATTACTCGCGACCTTCCACTTAAGGACATTGAAATTGAAACACCTGTAAGCAAAGCGACAACAAAAGTGATCGCTGGTAAAAAACTTGGTTTAATTCCGATTTTACGTGCAGGTTTAGGAATGGTTGATGGAATTCTGAAATTAATTCCAGCAGCAAAAGTAGGACACGTTGGTTTATACCGTGACCCTAAAACATTGCAACCGGTAGAATACTATGTGAAACTTCCAACGGATGTAGAAGAGCGTGACTTTATCGTACTAGATCCGATGCTAGCAACAGGTGGTTCTGCGGCTGAAGCAATTAACTCTCTGAAAAAGCGCGGTGCGAAACAAATTAAATTAATGTGTATCGTTGCAGCTCCAGAAGGGGTAAAAGTAGTACAAGAAGAACATCCTGATGTTGATATTTATGTAGCAGCATTAGATGAGAAATTAAATGACCACGGATATGTAGTACCAGGTCTTGGTGATGCTGGTGACCGTTTATTCGGAACGAAGTAAGACAACTGACGAGCAGGGGAGATTCCCCAGCTCGTCTTTTTTGCTGTAAGCAAGTAGGGGAGGGGGAGAGGATAAATATACATCGTATATACAACATAAGTTGCATACACCTCACATATAATATAGAAGTCTTACGTCTGAGGAACACTATATTATGGAAGAAAAGCGTTATATCTCGAAAATATAATAGTGACAAACTTGTGAACATTTCCTTCTATTATAAAGAGAAAACTGTTAGAAATTGCATATATGTAACCAGTATTTAGAAGGGGAACGTTTTCATTTTTGGGAGGAAATGCCTAATACTCAAATTTTTAGATTTTTTACGATTTCTCGTTGACACTGTTAATACCCTATTGTATGCTAACAACGGGGATAGATGGTAGGGCTTTCAGTGACAAAATTACATCTATTCCGTGACGAAAATGTAAACTTTTTGTTTTGTATAGGATTTATGCAAAAAAATGAGTTATTATTAACACATCGTGAATGAGGGTTACATATTGGAGGGATGAATCCTTGCAAAAAAACGATCGCAGCCATATAAAAGCTTATGCTTTAATGTCAGGTATTCTTGCTCAATTAGTCGGTTCTATTCTTGTTGGAATCTTTGGTGGGCAGTGGATTGATAATAAGGTTGGAACGTTTCCGTTGTTTCTTATTATAGGGTTATTACTCGGACTAGGAACAGGGGTATACGCAATGATTCGACTCATTCGACATTACTATTCGGGAGAGCAATGATGATAGACGTACATGGACTTGTCCAAAGACAAAAGAAATATATGTACTACTTGCTTGCGCTTCTAGTGCTAGGATGGGGATTTACCTCTTACAAGGATGTATTTCTTGGACTGATTATCGGTACGATTTTCAGTTTTCTTAGTTTGCGCATCATTGCACGTAGAACAGACAAGCTGCTAGATCGCGTAACAAATGGAGAAAACGTGAAGTTCAAGGCAACAGCGGTAAGTACATATTCAAGATTCGCCACGATTGGGTTATTAATTTTATTTGCAGCCAAATATCAAGAGTTAATCGCGATGTGGGGCCTAGGTGTAGGATTGCTGACAGGATACCTTGTCATGATCATAGATTTTCTTTATTTAGAGTATAAGAGCAGGGAAGAGAGGTGAATTACTAGTGGAACACGGTAAATTAGTTGAATTTCTAGGTTTAACGTTCGATTTGTCATCAGTTATGATGGTTACTGTAGCAGCAGTTATTGTTTTCTTAATCGCTGTTATCGGAACTCGCAGCTTAGCTCTTCGCCCAACCGGGATGCAAAACTTCATGGAATGGGTGTTTGACTTCGTGAAAGGGATTATCAATAGTACGATGGACTGGAAAACAGGTGGACGTTTCTTAACGCTTGGCGTTACGCTTATCATGTTTATCATCGTATCGAACTTCCTTGGTTTACCATTCATGTATTCAGCAACTGAAGCTGGCGAACATATTGCATGGTGGAGATCACCAACGTCTGATCCAGCAGTTACATTAACATTAGCCGTGATGGTAGTTACCCTCACCCATTATTATGGAATTAAGATGAAGGGTACGAAAGAGTACGTAAAAGGTTATTTCCAACCTATGAAATTCTTATTCCCATTAAAGGTTATTGAGGAGTTTGCTAACACATTAACGTTAGGTCTTCGTTTATTTGGTAACATTTATGCAGGTGAGATCTTATTAGGATTACTTGCTAAGTTGGGCGGAGCATCAGTCCTTGGGGCATTAGGTGCGCTTGTACCAATGTTAGCATGGATGGGATTCAGTGTATTCGTTGGATCAATCCAAGCATTTATTTTCGTTATGTTAACGATGGTTTATATGGCTCATAAAGTAAGCCATGACCATTAATATAATTTAAGTAAGAAAAAATTTATTTTTTTATAATACAAAGGAGGACAAATTAAATGAGTTTAGGTGTAATCGCAGCTGCAATTGCAATTGGTTTATCAGCATTAGGTGCAGGTATTGGTAACGGTCTTATCGTATCACGTACAATCGAAGGTGTTGCTCGTCAACCAGAATTAAAAGGCGCACTTCAAACAATTATGTTCATCGGGGTTGCTTTAGTTGAGGCACTTCCAATCATCGGTGTAGTTATTGCATTCATCGTAATGAACAAATAAGGGAGACTCCCCTTACATAGATGGCGAAGAGTGTTTTTCCGAACTTTCTTCGCCATTGCTTTATGAACGAAACGTATGTCTTTTTTTTTCATATGATCAATTTAGATATTTTGAAGGGAGTGAATCCTTGTGCCAACTTTATTATTAGGAGCTTCCATTCCATTTGGAACGATTGCTTATACATTGTTCATTTTCTTACTTCTATTAGTAATGCTACGCAAATTTGCGTGGGGTCCTTTAATGGGAATTATGAAAGAACGTGAAGAGCACGTTGCTAATGAAATCGACGCTGCAGAAAGAAATAATGCTGAAGCGAAGAAATTAGTAGAAGAACAACGTGAGATGTTAAAACAATCGCGTGTTGAAGCACAAGAGTTAATCGAAAGAGCGAAAAAGCAAGCTGTAGATCAAAAGGATGTTATTGTTGCTGCTGCGAAAGAAGAAGCAGAATCAATTAAAGCATCTGCTGTACAAGAAATTCAACGCGAAAAAGAGCAAGCAATTGCTGCTTTACAAGAACAAGTCGCTTCTTTATCTGTTCAAATTGCTTCTAAAGTAATTGAAAAAGAATTAAAAGAAGAAGATCAAGTGAAGTTAATTCGCGATTATATTAAAGAAGTAGGAGAAGCGCGATGAGCAATGGGATTGTAGCAAAACGTTATGCTGTCGCTCTTTTTAAAATTGCAAAAGAAAAACACGTATTAGAAATGTTTGAAGAGGAATTACGCCTTGTACAAAACGTTTATGTAAAGAACGGAGAACTACATAGCTTTTTAACGCAACCGAACATTTCAAAGGAACAAAAGAAAACGTTTCTTGCAAACGTATTCGGATCTGTTTCTGAATCTATTTTAAATACGTTATATATTTTAATTGATAACAAACGCATTGATATCTTACCTGAAATTGCAGATGAATATGTTGTTCTTGCTAATGAAGAACGTAACGTAGCGGATGCAACTGTATATTCTACTCGTCTTCTATCAGAAGAAGAGAAGCTTAACATTGCTGAAGCATTTGCAAAGAGAACGGGAAAAGATGCAATTCGCGTGAAAAATGTTGTAGATGAAGATTTACTAGGCGGAATTAAAGTGCGTATTGGAAATCGCATTTATGACGGAAGTTTACAAGGAAAATTAGCACGTATTCAGCGTGAATTAATGAAGAATAGATAGGGGTGAAGCACATGAGCATCAGAGCTGAAGAAATTAGCGCACTGATAAAGCAACAAATCGAGAACTATCAGTCTGAAATCGAAGTTAGTGATGTTGGTACAGTTATCCAAGTTGGTGACGGTATCGCGCGTGCTCATGGTCTTGATAACGTTATGGCTGGTGAACTTGTAGAGTTCTCTAACGGCGTTATGGGACTAGCACAAAACTTAGAGGAAAACAACGTAGGTATTATCATTTTAGGACCTTACACAGAAATCCGTGAAGGTGACGAAGTTCGTCGTACTGGTCGCATCATGCAAGTACCAGTAGGAAAAGAACTAATTGGTCGTGTTGTAAACCCATTAGGTCAACCAGTTGATGGTTTAGGCCCAATCAATACAACAAACACTCGTCCAATCGAAAGTCCAGCACCAGGTGTAATGGATCGTAAATCTGTTCATGAGCCACTTCAAACAGGTATTAAAGCGATCGATGCTCTTGTACCAATTGGCCGTGGTCAACGTGAGTTAATCATTGGTGACCGTCAAACTGGTAAAACAGCAGTTGCACTTGATACAATCATTAACCAAAAAGATGAAGACATGATTTGTATCTACGTAGCAATTGGACAAAAAGAATCAACTGTACGTAACGTAGTAGAAACACTACGTAAGCACGGTGCATTAGAATACACAATCGTTGTAACTGCATCTGCTTCTCAACCAGCTCCATTACTATACCTAGCTCCTTATGCTGGTGTAACAATGGGTGAAGAGTTCATGTACAATGGTAAACACGTATTAGTAGTATATGATGACTTATCAAAACAAGCAGCGGCTTACCGTGAGCTGTCATTACTATTACGTCGTCCTCCAGGTCGTGAAGCTTACCCAGGGGATGTATTCTACTTACATTCTCGCTTATTAGAGCGTGCAGCAAAATTAAGTGATGCAAAAGGCGGCGGTTCTTTAACTGCACTACCTTTCATCGAAACACAAGCAGGGGACGTATCAGCATACATCCCAACAAACGTAATTTCTATTACGGATGGACAAATCTTCTTACAATCTGACCTATTCTTCTCTGGCGTACGTCCAGCGATCGATGCGGGTACTTCTGTATCTCGTGTAGGTGGATCTGCTCAGATTAAAGCAATGAGTAAAGTATCAGGTACACTTCGTCTTGACCTTGCATCTTACCGTGAGTTAGAAGCGTTCGCTCAGTTCGGTTCTGACCTTGATAAAGCAACTCAAGCGAAATTAAACCGTGGTGCTCGTACTGTTGAGGTATTAAAACAAGGATTACACAAACCGTTACGTGTAGAGAAACAAGTTATCATTCTTTACGCTTTAACACGTGGATTCCTAGATGATATCCCAGTAGTAGATATCACTCGTTTTGAAGAAGAATTCCATGCTTGGTTAGATTCTAATGCGACTGACTTATTAGAAGAAATCCGCACAACTAAGAAACTTGCGGATGACGACAAATTTGCAGCAGCAATCAATGGATTTAAAAAAGTATTCGTAGCTTCTGAATAATAAAAGCGGAAGCGGCTCGTTCAAGCCGCTGGAGCTAGATAGTATATATAAAAGGCATCTCGGGCTCTGAGATTGCTAAAGGTCATGTAAAGGAAAAGAGTAGGTGCACCTATTCTTTTCCTTCAATCATGAGCAAGAATATCTTGCAACGTAGATTAGGAAGAGGATTCTTACTAATCGTGCCAACTTCCGGAAAAAAGGTGGTGAAAACCTGTGGCATCTTTACGCGATATAAAAGCGAAGATTAACTCGACAAAGAAAACGAGTCAAATTACGAAAGCGATGGAGATGGTATCTGCATCTAAGTTAAACCGTGCAGAGCAAAATGCTAAATCTTTCGTTCCGTATATGGAAAAGATTCAAGAAGTAGTAGCGAGCATTGCGCAAGGAAGCAAAGGGATTAATCATCCAATGCTAAATGCGCGTCCTGTAAAGCGTACAGGATACATCGTTATTACGTCTGATCGCGGACTAGCAGGTGGTTATAACAGTAACGTATTACGTACAGTAAGTAACGTAATTCGTGAACGTCATAATATGGATTCAAACCAATATTCTATTATTGTGCTTGGACGACTAGGACGTGATTATTTAAAACGTCGCGGCTTTAACATTATTGATGAAGTAGTTGGATTATCTGACCACCCATCATTTACTGATATTAAAGACCTTGCTTCTCGAGCAATTGCGATGTTCGCAGATGGTGCTTATGATGAGCTGTACATTTACTACAACCATTACGTAAGTAAAATTTCACAAGAGGTAACGGAAAATAAAATTTTACCGCTTACTGATGTGGCGTCTGACAAACCGACGACAGCTTATGAATTCGAACCTTCTGAAGAAGAAATTTTAAAAGTACTATTGCCACAATACGCAGAAAGCTTAGTGTACGGTGCATTACTAGACGGTAAAGCAAGTGAGCACGCAGCGCGTATGACAGCAATGAAGAGTGCTACAGACAACGCAATGGAAGTTATCGATTCACTTACACTTTCATTCAACCGTGCGCGTCAGGCAGCGATTACGCAAGAAATTACGGAAATCGTTGGTGGAGCAGCAGCGTTAGAATAGTATTAAAAAGCGGAAGCGGTTCGTTCAGAATAAGAGGGGGATGGAGCCTTTTGACGTAGAGGGGATTTGTGCCTCGTAGGAAAAAGCGAAGCCACCGAACATTCTAACCGCTGGAGCTGGATTCAATAAAAAGCGGAAGCGGCTCTTTCAGGAGAGTCGCGTAAGCTAAACTAATAAAAAATTAAAAGCTAACTTCTCTGATAGAGGTAGCTAATTAAAAGAAAGCTAGGAGGGAACCCGATGAATAAAGGGCGCGTTACGCAAATCATGGGTCCGGTTGTAGACGTTAAGTTTGATGGCGGAAAGCTACCAGAAATCTACAATGCCCTTACGGTAAAACAAAGCAACGAAAACGGAAGCATGAACTTAACATTTGAAGTTGCACTTCATTTAGGTGATGATACAGTTCGTACAGTTGCGATGTCTTCCACAGATGGACTTGTTCGTGGCACAGAAGTAGAAGATACTGGTAAAGCAATCTCTGTACCAGTTGGTGATGCAACACTTGGACGTGTATTCAACGTATTAGGTGATGCAATTGACTTAGATGGTGAACTTCCTGCGGATGTACACCGTGATCCAATTCACCGTCAAGCACCTGCATTCGAAGAATTATCTACTAAAGTAGAAATTCTTGAAACTGGTATTAAAGTAGTAGACTTACTTGCTCCTTACATTAAGGGTGGTAAGATCGGCCTATTCGGTGGTGCCGGCGTAGGTAAAACAGTATTAATTCAGGAGTTAATCAATAACATCGCACAAGAGCACGGTGGTATCTCTGTATTCGCTGGTGTAGGTGAGCGTACTCGTGAGGGTAATGACTTATACCATGAAATGAGCGATTCTGGCGTAATCAAGAAAACTGCGATGGTATTCGGACAAATGAACGAGCCACCTGGAGCACGTCAACGTGTTGCATTAACAGGTTTAACAATGGCTGAGCATTTCCGTGATGAGCAAGGACAAGACGTACTTCTGTTCATCGATAACATCTTCCGTTTCACGCAAGCGGGTTCTGAAGTATCTGCCCTTCTTGGTCGTATGCCATCTGCGGTAGGTTACCAACCAACACTTGCAACAGAAATGGGTCAATTACAAGAGCGTATTACATCTACAAATAAAGGGTCTATCACGTCTATCCAAGCGGTATATGTACCAGCCGATGACTATACTGACCCAGCACCAGCTACAACGTTCGCTCACTTAGATGCAACAACAAACTTAGAGCGTCGTTTAACGCAAATGGGTATTTACCCAGCCGTAGATCCATTAGCATCTACATCTCGTGCACTTTCTCCAGAAATCGTAGGAGAAGAGCATTATGAAGTAGCTCGTCAAGTACAGCAAACTTTACAACGTTATAAAGAGCTTCAAGATATCATCGCTATCTTAGGTATGGATGAGTTATCTGAAGAAGATAAGTTAGTTGTACATCGTGCTCGTCGTATTCAATTCTTCTTATCTCAAAACTTCCACGTAGCTGAGCAGTTTACAGGTCAAAAAGGTTCTTACGTACCTGTAAAGAATACAGTTAGTGGTTTCAAAGAAATTCTAGAAGGAAAATATGATGACCTTCCAGAAGATGCATTCCGCTTAGTAGGTGGCATTGAAGAAGTTATTGAAAACGCGAAGAAAATGATGGCGTAAGGCCTTAGGAGGGACGAAGTATGAAGACATTTCCAGTCAGTATTGTAACTCCTGATGGACCGGTTTACGAAAAAGAAGTAGAAATGGTAAGTGTAAAAGCAGAGAGTGGGGAAATGGGGATCTTACCAGGTCACATTCCAACTGTTGCACCATTAAAAATTAGTGCAGTTCGTCTGAAAAATGGTGGACACACTGATTATGTAGCAGTAAGCGGTGGCTTTATCGAAGTTCGTCCAGATAAAGTGACTGTATTATCATCATCTGCTGAAGAAGCAAACCATATCGATATCCATCGTGCAAATGAAGCGAAGCGTCGCGCTGAGCAACGTCTGCAAGATAAACAAGCACATGTTGACTTTAAACGTGCAGAAATGGCATTACAACGTGCTGTGAACCGTTTGAACGTTTCCGATATGAAGTAAAAAAATCCGTAAGGGCTTTGCCTTTACGGATTTTTTTTGTGTATTTTATGGATAATTTTACAAAACTGGTATAATTATATTGATGCTTGTATAAGTAGAAGTGTACAACAATTTATATTTCATAAAGGGGATGGATCAATGATTGGTGAAATGAAGCGAGAAGCATTGTACTCTTTAAAGGGAAAATGGGGACTAGGTGTTGGATCAACAATTTTATATTTTATTTTAAGTTATGTTGTTTCGCTGGCTGCAATGCTTATACTATTAATTCCAGGAATTATTATATTTCTCTCAGTTGTAAGCTTAACTGGATCATTTGAAGAGGAAACGATGTCAATTGGAGCAGGTATTACCTTTGGAATTTTTTATTGTATTATGATAATTTTGAGTAACGCATCGTATGGGATTACGTCATATGGTTATACAAATGTATTTTTACAGATTAGTAAACGAGAAGATGCTAAAGTAGATTACTTATTCGAAGGATTTCGTGGCTTTAAAAGAATGATGAAAACAATGTGGGCAATGCTTGCGATTTTGTTATATACAGGTACATGGATTCCGATGCTGTTAATAGGCTTATTTGCATTGTTAGGTGAAGAAGGGAATACGTCATTTGCAATAGCTTTCTTCGTACTATTAGCAATTTCAATAGTTGGTATGATTGTGATGTATTTTTCTTATGCACTGACGTACTATGTGATGATTGAAAATCCAGAATATAGTGTTTCGCAGGCGATGAAGGAAAGTAAGAATCTTATGAAGGGTCATAAGTTAGATTTGTTTCTTTTATGGCTGAGCTTCATAGGATGGGCTATTTTAGCGCTGCTTACTTTTGGAATAGGATTTCTTTGGCTTAGTCCGTATATGAGTACGACGACAGCACACTTTTATCGCTACATTTCAAAAGGTGAATTTCAATAGGAACATGCTATACTAATAGAATTATTGTGTATAGGAGGCGAGGCTACGCATGATTAGTGATTTAAAAGGAGAAGCACTAGATTCATTAGAAGGGAAATGGGGATTAGCTGTTGGAGCTACACTACTCATTTCAATTCTTATCACGGCTTTTAGTTTTAGTGTTGATTGGGGATTTTCTTTAATTTTCGGTTGGCAAAAAACAAATGGTTCACTTTCAACGAATATTCTTTCATTTTTTGTAACTGGACCGTTAACTTTAGGTGGATATTACCTTGGTTTAAATATCCTTCGTGAAAAGCAAGCTAGTATTGGTAATGTATTCATTTGGTTTTCAGAGGGAAAGAGATTTCTAAAATCATTTTTATTATATTTATTAGTAAATCTTTATCTTTTCTTATGGACGTTATTGTTCATTATTCCAGGTATTATTAAATCATTTTCTTATGCGATGACATACTTTATTATAAACGATCATCCTGAGTATTCACTGAACCAAGCTATTACAGAAAGTCGTCGTATGATGGATGGACATAAGATGGAGTATTTCATTTTATGTTTAAGTTTTATTGGCTGGTTTATATTAAGTTGTATTACGTTAGGGATTGGATTCTTATGGTTAATTCCATATTTCTATACGACATCTGCAGCTTTTTACGAAGAGATTGCAGAAGAATATTATGAGAAAAAAATTTAGCACTATAAAACCCCCAGTATGAATTATTTGTTCATACTGGGGGTTTTTTGTAGAAATTTTATAAATTGATTACTAGTAAGTGGTTTACTGAAATAGTAACCTTGCATATATTTACAGTTATGTTTTTGCAGAAACTTAAGCTGTTTTTCGGTTTCAATTCCTTCGGCAACGACTGAAAGATTTAAAGTATTTGCGAGGGAAAGTATTGTAGAAACGATGGCTCGTTCTTCAGGACGATGATCAGCTAATTGTGTAAATTCTCTCGGTACTTTTAATGTGTCGATTGGAAAAATTGATAAATAAGCAAGAGAAGAATACCCAGTACCGAAGTCATCAATGGAAGTTTGGATACCGTACTCTTTTAATTGCTTCAGTCTCAATAACGTTTCTTTCTCGTCAATCATTGCAATTCTTTCTGTTAACTCAAGGGTTACATATTTTGGGTCGACTTGCACGTCGTTTAATATTTGTGAAATGTTTTCGATTAATTGATCTTGCCGGAATTCTTTTGCGGATAAATTAACACTTATTTTTAAATTTTGGTAGCCAAAGGTATGCCATATTTTTAATTGGAGACAAGCTTCTTGTAATACCCAATGTCCAAGTGGGACTACTTGTGGCGTCTCTTCTACAATTGGAATAAACTCACATGGTGAAATGTCACCTAATAGCGGGTGTTTCCATCGTATTAAAGCTTCAGCACCGATAATTTTATTTGTTGTCGTATCAATTTGTGGTTGATAAACGAGATAAAATTCTTTGTTTACTAAAGCGATTGGCAAATCTTTTTCAATTCGAGCTTTTCGTTCCATTTTTTTATATAGTTCTTTCGTGTAAAGAGAGCTACCGTTTTTTCCTTTATTCTTTGCTTCGTACATGGCCATATCAGCATGCTGCAAAATGGATAGCGCATCTTCACCTGCTTCAGGATATATTGCAATTCCGATGCTCGGTGAGATTTGTAAATGTTGATTTTCGATTTCAAATGGCTCATTCATGGCCGCTACAATCCTATCAGCTATTTTTTGGACATCTGGCTTTTTTTTGTAATTCTCGATAAGGATTGTGAACTCATCCCCAGCTAGCCGCGCGAGTTTCATATTTGATGTTGCTATTCTTTCGAGCCTTTTTGCTACTGCGATGAGCAATAGGTCTCCTACTCGATGACCGAGGGTATCATTAATAACTTTAAAACGGTCTAGGTCGAGAAACATAACAGCAAAAGGCTTTTTCGATATTTTTGCTCGCGCAATTGCCTGTTCTAAATGTTGATGAAATGCACGACGATTTGCAAGCTCTGTTAAAGTATCATGGTATGCTAGGAAGTTGATTTGTTCTTGTTGTTGTTTGCTTTCCGTAATATCTTTAATCATTAAATAAACCCCAGAAATTTTCTCCTTTAAAAAGATCGGTACGGCGGTAACGTGCAAGTAGTAAATATCTCTGTTTTTATGGTAAGCCCGTATTTCTAAAGAAATCGAATATCCCTTTTTCACGCGATGAAAGGCGTTAATCATTTCTTCTAAATCTTCTTCGTATATGAGTGAATAGTAAGGCTGGTTTAATAATTCATTCGTTTGATAACCGAGTAAAGTAGTACCAGCGTTATTTACTTTGAGAAAATTACCGTACAAATCTAATGTGAAAATTGGATCTGGATGATGCTCGTATAAAGATTTAAACATTTGTTGATTATGATAGAGTTCATTTTTCTGTTCTACTAAATCTTCTGTACGTAGTTTAATTTGTTTCTCGAGTTCTGAGTTGAATTGCATTTGAGCGATCAATAATATTTTATTTTGTTTTCGAACTAAACTATGACGTATGAGAACGAAAGAAAAAGTTATTATAAGTCCGATTACTATAATAGGCGCAAAAACGTATTCAACTAATATAAAAACAATAAGCATTACTACAGAAATATACGGTAATGATAATCGGATTGATTCGCCAATTTTAGGTGTTAGTAGTACTTGTTCTTGTTTTTCAGGCTTTTTTGTATGGAGAATACAGGCGATTGCTACTAGTACTAAGGTTACTTGATAGAAAGGCGTAACTGTAAACATAGAATACTCTGGTATGAAGTATTTTATATAAGCATAAATCGCATCTGTAGTAGCATATAAAATTAAAGCACTGCCAAGAAGTGCACCGACCTTTTTAGGTAATAAGGATAGTGGTTTGAATAAAAGGTTGATTCCTATTAAGAGAAAGAGTAAATCAGCCATTGGATAGGTAAGTTGAACAAATATGTCGATATAGGATGTTGTAAAGATATGAATAGTTCGTTCAATAAGTAAGTAGTAACTTAAAGTAAATTGGGCTGTAACGATAATACAAATATCACATAGCATAAAAAGTTTTTCTAATAAATCTCGGTTATAAATGATTTCGTATAGAAAGGCAAACGTAAAGCTAACTAAAAAAAGTAAGTAAAAAAAGTCAGATGGATCAACGAACGTATAGAAGTCCTTTACAATTAAACGCTGATAGGCAACGACTATATCACCGATAAAATAAGAGAGAGCTCCAACAGATAATATGATCCAAAATAAACGAGATAGCCCTTCTTTCATGTTTGAAAAATAAAGTATATAACTACAAGCGATAATATCAATTAATAGGGTGCTCGTTCCGATTAATAGCTGAAAAGGAAATGAGTATTCATATACAAAAGGCATTGCTACATAGTGAAGCGTTATAGACAGCAATACAATGCTTATAAGAATACTTACATGTGTTTGTTTTTTCATTTATATCACCTACGGTTTCTTGAAAAGCATATATAAGTTTTATATTTATTTTGCACAATTATAGCAAGTTGTAAAGATAGATTTTAATAATTCTTGTTTCTGTCTCCCAACATATCGACATAGGAATTTGAAGTTTGCTATAATGATTAGAATAGTTGCATTATTTAGAAAAATTTAAAAATAATAATTGCTGCAACTAGGACATATTGTTTACTATGTGAACTTGTTCTTAATTTAGGGGGGAGGGTTTCACAATGGCAAGTGTATATGAAAATAGTTATATGATCGTTTTGATTTTCTTGCTATTAGGTATATTGCTGCCGGTAGTGGCTCTTACATTAGGAAGGATGCTGCGCCCAAATAAACCAAGTGCAGCAAAGGCGACGACGTATGAGAGTGGAATTGAGCCTTTTCATGATGCAAATATTCGGTTTCATGCTCGTTATTATATTTTCGCTTTATTGTTTGTGATCTTTGATGTAGAAACTTTATTTTTATATCCTTGGGCTGTTGCGTATGACAAGCTAGGCTTATTTGCATTAATTGAAATGCTCATCTTTGTTGTAATGTTGCTAGTTGGATTAGCGTATGCTTGGAAAAAGAAGGTGTTACAATGGTTATAAATTTTGAGGAATTACATCCAAATGAGCGAGCAGAATTAGAACGAAATATCTTTTTTTCTACATTGGAACAGTTGAAAGGATGGGCGAGGAGCAACTCTTTATGGCCGATGACATTCGGACTGGCATGCTGTGCAATTGAAATGATGGGGGTAGGCTCATCACATTACGATTTAGATCGATTTGGGTCATTTTTTCGAACTTCACCAAGGCAATCGGACGTCATGATTGTATCGGGAACAGTAACGAAGAAGATGGCTCCTATTGTTCGGCGTTTATATGATCAAATGCCCGAACCGAAATGGGTTATTGCGATGGGATCTTGTGCGACAGCAGGTGGTCCGTATGTAAATTCATATGCTGTTGTGAAAGGTGTAGACCAAATCGTACCAGTTGATGTGTATATTCCTGGTTGTCCCCCAAATCCAGCTGCTTTAATCTATGGAATTAATAAATTAAAAGAGAAAATTCGTTACGAGGCAAAGACCGGAAAGCAGGTGACGAATAAATGAGTAATCCAAATAAAGATTTAGAGGATCTAAAAAAAGAAGCAGCTAGGCGTGCGAAAGAAGAAGCGAGAAAACGCCTTGTAGCGAAACACGAGGCGGAAATAAGTGAACTTGAGGAGGAAGATCAAGAAAAAGAGAAAGCGCTACCAAAAAATGATGATATTACTATAGAAGAAGCAAAACGACGTGCAGCAGCAGCCGCAAAAGCAAAAGCGGCAGCATTAGCAAAGCAGAAAAGAGAAGGGACAGAAGAAGTAACGGAAGAAGAAAAAGCGAAAGCGAAGGCGAAGGCAGCAGCAGCCGCAAAAGCAAAAGCGGCGGCGTTAGCGAAACAGAAAAGAGAAGGAACCGAAGAAGTAACGGAAGAAGAAAAAGCGAAGGCGAAGGCAGCAGCAGCCGCAAAAGCAAAAGCGGCAGCATTAGCAAAACAGAAAAGAGAAGGAACCGAAGAAGTAACGGAAGAAGAAAAAGCGAAGGCGAAGGCAGCAGCAGCCGCAAAAGCAAAAGCGGCGGCGTTAGCGAAACAGAAAAGAGAAGGAACCGAAGAAGTAACGGAAGAAGAAAAAGCGAAAGCCAAGGCGAAGGCAGCAGCAGCTGCAAAGGCAAAAGCGGCAGCATTAGCGAAGCAGAAAAGAGAAGGGACAGAAGAAGTAACGGAAGAAGAAAAAGCGAAAGCCAAGGCAAAAGCGGTGGCGGCGGCAAAGGCAAAAGCGAAAGCAGCAGCGGCTGCAAGAGCGAAGACAAAGGGAGCTGAAGGTAAGAAAGAGGATGAGCCGAAGCAGGAAGAACCGTCCGTAAATCAGCCGTATTTAAATCAGTATGTTGAGGCTATTAGGGAGAAGTTAGGAGAGGGTGCATTAATAGATTCCTACATTAATAAACTGTCAAAGGATGTGCCAACTCTTGTGGTGGATCCCGAAAAGTATTATGAAGTGATGGAGTCACTGCGATTCCATGAGGGACTTGCTTTTGATTATATGTCAGAGCTACATGCGACGGATTTTGTGACACATATGGAAGTGTATGTTCATTTGTTTTCATATGGCAAGAAACAATCGGTAGCGGTGAAGGTAAAGCTAGACCGGGAAGCGCCGCAAGTCGAATCTGTGACAGCGCTTTGGAAAGGAGCTGACTGGCCGGAGCGAGAAGCATACGATTTGCTCGGCATTGTATTTAAAGGGCATCCGAATTTAACGCGTATTTTAATGCCAGATGATTGGGTAGGATATCCGCTTAGAAAAGACTATGAACCGTATGATGTGGAGGTGTAGCTATGATCCGCACGGAAGAGATGCTTTTGAATGTAGGACCTCAGCATCCGAGTACACATGGTGTGTTCAGGCTCGTAATTAAGATTGACGGGGAAATTATTAAAGAAGCTACACCTGTTATTGGATATTTGCATCGCGGGACCGAAAAGATCGCTGAGAGCTTACAGTATACGCAAATTATCCCTTATACAGATCGAATGGACTATTTATCAGCCATGACGAATAATTACGTCATTTGCCATGCTGTGGAGACGATGATGGGGCTTGAAATTCCGGAGCGTGCCGAATACTTGCGAGTACTTGCGATGGAGTTAGGAAGAATTGCGAGTCATCTCGTTTGGTGGGGGACGAATCTTCTTGATATAGGAGCGGTCAGCCCGTTTTTGTACGCGTTTCGTGAACGAGAGATGATTATAAATTTATTAAATGAATTATGCGGGGCACGGCTTACTTTTAACTATATGAGAGTTGGCGGTGTGAAGTGGGATGCGCCAGATGGTTGGATTGAAAAGGTGGAAGAGTTTGTTCCGTATATGAGGGAGCAATTAGCAGGTTATCATGATCTTGTTAGCGGTAATGAGATTTTCTTAAATCGTGTGAAAGGCGTTGGTATATATAGCGCGGAAGAAGCAATCTCGTATTCTTTAAGCGGAGCAAATTTGCGGTGCACTGGAGTAAACTGGGATCTTCGCAAAGATGAGCCGTATTCGATTTATGATCGTTTTGATTTTGATATTCCTGTTGGAAGCGTGGGAGATGCTTGGGATCGCTACGTTTGCCGAATGCAAGAAATCGAGGAGTCTTTAAAGATTGTTGAGCAAGCGGTTCAGCAGTTCCCGAAAGATGGAGCTGTGCTGGCAAAAGTACCGAAAATTATTAAGGCACCTAAGGGAGAAGCATTTGTACGTATCGAATCGCCGCGCGGAGAGATTGGTTGTTATATCGCAAGTGACGGAAAGAAAGAGCCGTACCGTTTGAAGTTTCGTAGGCCATCTTTTTATAACTTGCAAATTTTACCGAAGTTATTGAAAGGTGAAAACATCGCTAATTTAATTACGATTTTAGGTGGAGTTGATATTGTACTTGGGGAGGTTGATGGCTAATGATTGAGGCGCTCTTACAATCACCTTCAAGCTGGACGAATTTCTTCATTTTTTTCGGATTAGCGGTGCTTCTACTATTTGCAGTCCTTGGCTTCGTTACATATGGAATCTTGGCAGAACGGAAAGTGATGGGGTTTATGCAAGGGCGGATTGGACCAAACCAGGTTGGAGGCCGATTCGGTTTACTGCAAACGGTAGCTGATGTTTTAAAACTATTATTGAAAGAAGATAGTATTCCGAAAGCAGCAGATAAACCGCTGTTTATATTAGCGCCTGTAATTGCATTTGCACCAGCATTTATGGTGCTTGCAGTTATCCCGTTCACTGATAAATTTCAATTTGCAGATATTGGAGTCGGGCTACTTTATTATATTGCTGTTTCCGGTATTACGACGATAGGTGTTGTAACTGGGGGATGGGCATCGAATAATAAATATTCCCTTTTAGGAGGGATGCGTGCGGCGGCGCAAATGATTTCTTATGAGATTCCGCTCGTAATGAGTGTAATTGGTATCGTTTTGCTAGCTGGTAGTCTGAATTTAAATGAGATTGTAGCGGCGCAGGAGAAGGTTTGGTACATTTTCGTACAGCCAATTGGCTTCGTCGTTTTCTTAATCGCAGCAGTTGCAGAATTAAATAGGACGCCATTCGATTTGCCGGAAGCGGAGTCAGAACTTGTTTCTGGATATCATACGGAATACTCCGGTTTTCGCTGGGCGTTTTTCATGCTTTCAGAGTACGTATATTTCTTCGGGATGGCATCGTTAATTACAGTGCTCTTTTTAGGAGGATGGAATCCAGTCATGTTTCTTGGATTTATCCCAGGTGCCGTATGGTTTGCTTTGAAATTTAGCAGTGTAGTCTTTCTATTAATTTGGTTCCGCGTTACGTTCCCGCGTATAAGAGGTGACCAGTTAATGGAATTTGGATGGAAAGTATTATTGCCGATTGCACTTGCAAATATTTTCTTAACGGCATTGATTAAGGAGTTATTCTTCTAATCTATGAGGGGGGTGCCAGTAAGAGATGAAAGGACTATTTAAAGGGTTAAAATATACATTAAGTAATTTGAGCAAGAAGAAGGTAACGTATGATTATCCAAATCAACCGTTGCCGTTGCCAGACCGTTTTCGGGGGATTCAAAAATTTTATCCGGAGAAATGTATTGTTTGTAATCAGTGCTCTAACATTTGTCCGACAGACTGTATTCAGTTAACAGGAAAGAAACATCCGGATTCTACGAAAAAAGGAAAAATTATCGACACGTATGATATTAATTTTGAAATTTGTATTCTTTGTGATTTATGTACAGAAGTTTGTCCGACAGAGGCAATTGTCATGACAAATAACTTTGAACTCGCGGAATATTCACGTGATGACTTATTTAAAAATTTGCAGTGGCTTGACGAAAACGACGAAAACGTCAGGAAGGAGAATAAGGCATGAATGGCGAGTTTGTAGCATTCTTTATACTATCCTTGTCTGCAATTATCGGCGGTGTTCTTATGTTGAACTTAACGAAAGTTATGCACATGATGCTAGCTCTCGTTCTGACATTTCTCAGCATTGCAGGTTTGTATTTTCTTTTGTCAGCCGAATTTATAGGCGTTGCACAAATTTTACTTTACTCTGGTGCAATCACAATTATTATGATTTTCGGCATTATGTTAACGAAACATAACGCGGAAAATGAATCGCGTCTTACTCTTCGAAAATGGATTATCTTCTTTGCAGTTGTAGCATTTGGAGCGGTTATGTATTTCGCTGTTAATAATGTTGATTTTGCAAATGAAAGCACACAAGGAAGTTTACCTCTCCATGAAAACAACACACTTCAAATCGGTACGCTTCTCTATTCAAAATATATTATTCCATTTGAACTAACTTCAGTTATTTTACTTGTAGCACTCGTTGGCGCAATTATACTTGCGAAAAAGGACGAGAAAGAGGAGGATTCCAATGAGTAGCGTTCCAGCTTCTGCATATTTAACACTTGCGATTATTTTGTTTTGCATCGGTCTATTTGGAGCTTTAACAAAGCGGAATACAGTAATCGTATTAGTTTGTATCGAATTAATGCTGAATGCTGCCAATTTAAACTTAGTGGCGTTTAGTAAATTAGGCTTATTTCCGAATTTAACAGGTCAAATTTTCTCACTGTTTACGATGGCTGTAGCGGCAGCGGAAGCGACGGTAGGACTCGCTATTTTAATTGCTTTATATCGTAATCGTACGACAGTTCAGGTGGATGAAATGGATACGCTCAAAGGATAGCATTGTGACCGAAAAAGGGGGAAGGAAACAATGATCGATTATGCATGGCTCATACCGCTTTTCCCACTCGTTTCGTTTTTGTTACTTATTATATTCGGGAAGAAAATTAGAGAAGGAAGCAGCGTACTTAGTATTTTTTTCGTCTTTCTCTCCTTTATACTTGCGGTACTTGTGTTAATAGAAAGGTTTTCAGAAGCAAGCGTGAAGCATAAGTGGGTGTGGCTTAGAGCTGGAGATGTGGATATATCATTCGGCTTTGAAGTGACTGCATTAGGAGCTTTAATGTTATTTATCGTGACGCTTGTGAGTCTACTTGTACATGTGTATTCGAAAGGTTATATGAAAGGTGATGAACGATTACCGACCTTTTACGCATATTTAGGACTCTTTACATTTGCGATGTTAGGGCTTGTTATATCAACGAATTTATTACAGCTTTATATATTTTGGGAATTAGTCGGCCTTGGCTCATTTTTACTTATCGGTTTTTATTTCTTTAAAGAAGAAGCGAAGGCTGCTGCAAAAAAGGCTTTTATTATGACCCGTATTGGGGATGTTGGTTTATTTATCGGGATGATTTTAATTTTTTGGTACGCAGGTAGTTTTGAATATGACGCAATATTTAGGGCGATTTATACAGGGGATCTACCTCCTTACATGATTACAATAACAGCGATATTAATTTTTATCGGGGCGATGGGGAAATCAGGTCAGTTCCCGCTTCATACGTGGTTGCCAGATGCAATGGAGGGGCCAACACCCGTTTCGGCACTTATTCACGCGGCGACGATGGTCGCAGCTGGCGTATATTTAGTAGCGACGATGTTCCCTCTATTTTCAGCAAGTACAGTGGCGATGCAGACAGTGGCAATCGTTGGAGCTTTCACTGCAATCTTTGCGGCCTCTATCGGTCTTGTGCAAACAGATATAAAGAGGGTGCTTGCTTATTCTACAGTTAGCCAGCTCGGGTATATGATGCTCGCGTTAGGTTCTGCCGGTTATGTAGCTGGTATATTTCATTTAACGACACATGCTTTTTTTAAAGCACTACTATTTTTGGCGGCAGGAAGTGTAATTCATGCTGTGCATACGCAAAACATTAATAAAATGGGCGGTTTACAGAAGAAGATGAAAGTAACTGGTACGCTATTTTTAATAGGTACCCTTGCCATTAGCGGTGTTCCGCTGCTTTCCGGTTTTTTCAGCAAAGATGAAATTTTAGCGGCGACGTGGATGAATGGCAATTACGTTTTATTTACTTTAGCGGTAATTGCGGCGTTTTTAACAGCGTTTTATATGTTCCGCCTTTACTTTCTTGTCTTTACTGGAGAAACGAAGACGAAGGAAGAAGTGCATGAATCGCCTCGCGTTATGACGTATCCAATGATTGTTCTCGGCGTTCTCGCAGTAGTGGCAGGATATATAAATACACCATGGTTTGGGACGTTTCTCGGAGATTGGTTGACGAAAGATGTAGGGTTTAAGGTTGAAGAAACGCATGGACCGGTTTGGATTATGATTGTTGCGACACTCGTTTCATTTGCGGGAATCGCTCTTGCATATTTCATATATAGGAAGAAATCAATTTCTAGGAATTGGGCTGGGGGTACGGAAACATCGCTTTATAATCTTTTGAAAGAAAAATATTATGTGGATGAACTATACAACATGACGGTGATCCCTATTACGAAAGGAATCGCTCATGTGCTTCGCTTATTTGAAGTGTATGTAGTCGAAGGAATTGCAGTTTTAATTGCAAGTGTAGTGAAAGGCACAAGTAACCTTGGATCGAAACTTCAAAACGGGAATGTACAAGTGTACGGTACTGTAACGGCGGTTTCGCTCGCTGTACTCGTCATTATTTTGCTCTATACGGGAGGGGATTTACGATGAATGATTTGTTGTTAACGTTCTTCATTTTTTCCCCGCTTTTAGGAATTTTATTGCTGGTATTAACACCGAAAAAGGAATTGCGTACAGTGCGAGCGCTTGGCTTATTTGGGACGGCACTTCCATTTGGAATCGCTATCGTCCTCGCTTGTACATATGCTTCTGGAAAGAATTTGTCACTATTCGATGAAAAGATGAAGTGGATTAAGTTCGGCGATTTTACAGCGGTAGATAAAAGGTGGTTTTCTATTTATTACGAGCTCGGTATTGATGGTTTGTCGCTTGTCATGATGGTACTGACGGCTCTTCTAGCAACGCTTGCAGCAATTGCAGCCTTTTCTATTAAAAGAAATTTAAAAGCATTTTATATGCTGTTACTCATGCTAGAAATAGGAATGCTCGGCGTCTTTGCTGCTCAAAACTTAATGTTGTTTTTTATCTTCTTTGAAATTACGTTGCCACCAATGTTCTTATTAATTGGAAAGTGGGGAAAATTGTCGAGTGAAAAGGCTGCGTATAGTTATTTAATATATAACGGTATTGGCTCAGCTATTTTGCTCATTGTTTTCTCAATTTTGTTCGCGAAAACAGGTACAACAAATATTGTGGAGCTGAAAGAGATATTAAGAAGCGTAAACGCAGAGGGAGCACTCGTCATCCCAAGTAGTTTGCAGCTTAGTGTATTTATTGCCATAATGATTGCTTTTGCAATTAAACTACCTGTTTTTCCGTTGCACCGCTGGATGGTCAATGTACACATAGAAGCGCATCCAGCTGTAGTTATGCTTCATGCGGGTGTTTTGCTGAAGATTGGAGCGTACGGTATTATTCGCTTCGGGAAAGGGCTATTCCCGGAATATTTTCACGATGTTGCAACACTAATTGCGATATTAGGCGTAATTAATTTATTATACGGTGCCTTTTTAGCGCTCATCCAAACAGACTTTAGGAAAGTACTGGCTTACTCTAGTATTTCGCATATGGGAATTGTGTTAATGGGACTTGCGTCACTTAATGCACCTGGTACACAAGGAGCGTTATTCCAGGTTGTATCGCACGGTTTAATTGCAGCCTTGCTGTTTTTCTTGCTCGGTGTTATAGAACAACGTTTCGGAACATCAGACATTACAGCGCTTGGTGGACTCGCAAAAAGTGTCCCAGTACTTAGCGGCTTCTTCTTAGCAGGAGGAATGGCATCGCTCGGATTACCAGGGATGTCTGGGTTTGTTAGTGAATTTCTTGCCTTTCTCGGTTTATTTCAAGGAGAGCCCGTCATTGCTGCAGTCGGTGTGATTGGCATCATTTTAACCGCTGTATATGTATTAAGGGCGACACTTCAAGTGACATTTGGAAAGAAAGAGTGGGAAGCAAAATCTGATATACACGGATGGGAGTATGTCCCTGTTTTACTACTTATCTTTTGTATTATTGCAATTGGAGTTATGCCAGAAATACTAGGGGATCCGCTTCAAAATACATTGAAAACATTGGGGGTGAAGTAGGATGGATATGAATACGTTACTTAGCTTATCATGGCATCTAATGGTGCCAGAATTTATTATTCTCGGCGCCGCCATCCTCCTTTCCATATGTGATTTGTTTTTTAAGCTGAACCATAGATATGTAGCTCTTGGTGCGATTGCTGCCATCGTATTAGCAATCGTGTCATTAATTACTCTATATAGCGAACCGGCAGGAGATATTTTAAATGGATCGTTTGTGTTAGATGGATTTTCGAAAGGGTTTAAAACGTTGCTATTAGGTGCCGCAGCTCTCATTTTATGCACCGCAATGAGCGATGATAAGAAGAATCCAATTGAAGATAAAGGTGAATATTATTACTTATTTTTAATGGCACTTCTTGGCGCGATGTTCATGGCTTCTAGTGTTGATTTTATTACCCTTTTCGTTGGTTTGGAGTTACTTTCACTTTCTTCCTATATCTTAGTAGGAATACGAAAAAAGAGCCGTGCATCAAATGAAGCGGCAATGAAATACGTCATTAGCGGAGGAATTGGAACGGCGATTACGCTCTTCGGAATGAGTTATTTATACGGTATTACAGGTTCAACTAACATTGTAGATATGCAAAAGGTACTCACTGGGGAACTCGCTAGTGGTATTCAGTTATTGTTAGCTCTCGCATTTCTTTTATTGCTAGTTGGTCTCTCATTTAAAATTGCCACAGTGCCGTTTCATATGTGGGCACCTGATGTGTATGAAGGAGCAGCTACACCAGTTACTGCTTTTCTTGGAACGATTTCTAAAATTGCCGGGTTCCTACTCATTATTCGTTTGTTCCTTATGATCTTTGCAAGTGTATTAATACAAGGAGATATGCAATCTTTATATGGGCATATGAGTATATATATTGCGGTGCTAGCAAGTATTACGATGATTGTTGGGAATGTAGTAGCGTTAAAACAATACAATATAAAGCGTTTATTTGCTTATTCGGGCATTGCTCATGCAGGGTATTTACTCGTTCCACTTGTGGCATTATCACCATTTACGATGGATAGCATGTGGTTTTATATGCTGGCATACATGCTTATGAATATAGGCGCATTTGCCATTATCCACGGCTTAATCTTACAAAATAATGAGGAAAATATAACAATTTTCACAGGTTTATATAAAAGGTCGCCATTTACAGCGATAATGATGACAATTTTTATTTTATCGTTGGCTGGGATACCAGGAACGGCTGGCTTCATTGGAAAGATTAATATCTTTTTAGGCGCACTTCATGTAGAGCCAGCACATTACGTACTAGCTTCGATTATGATGGGTACGACAGTTGTTTCATTCGTATATTATTTCCGTATTTTACAACAAATGTTTTTCCACACCGGAGAGACAGAAGAGAGAATACGGTTACCGTTAAATATAAAGGTTGTTATGAGTCTTTGTGCAATTTCGATTGTAATACTAGGGATTATGCCGATGATTGGGTACAATTTCTTTTATGAATATTTTCCATTAATGAAAGATTTCTTCTTCTTAGGGAACGTGGTACAATAGTGAAAATAAAAGGTGTGGAGTCAGTACTCTGCGCTTTTTATTTTGTGTTAACTTGTAATGTAGATATACGTTTTTGGAAAGAAAATCACGATGTAAAATGTAAGATGTCTATGTGCATTTGAAAAAGTGTAGCTCCTACTTATTATGGTATCGTTTTTATATTCTTTCATAAGTAGTAGCTGAGTAAAAAGGGGTCGATTTTTTGGCACAACTTTTAGGGCAACAAGCACTGATTGCCATTGTTTCGCATTTATTGTTTATTACCATTACGTGGTGGGCCTTACAAGGCATTCACATTGAGCGTTTAATGAAGTCCGGAAAAGTGCTGCAGACGCGAGTATTACTCATCTTAATTACAATTGCAATTGGGACATCTGTAAGTAACTTTTTCCTTGATTATTTAGGCTATTCGAAGAGTTTAACGTATTTAGTAAAGTAAGTGTATAGAACCTCAAATCTCCGTTAACAATGGGGATAGGAGGGGATGAAATTGAAGCTTAAAGCCATTCTTATTGTTGCACTTAGTGTTGTTTTATTTTTGGTTGGATATAGAGAGATGAAACCGATAAGCGATGAACAGAAAATGGAGAGCATGATCAAGGCTTTAGAGAAAAATGATGCTAAAGTAGAAAAATGGTCATGGTTAGCGAGAGAAACAAAAACAATTTCTAACATACATACGTTTCAAAAGTTGTTAAACGATGTGAAGGAAAAGGCAAATATTCAAAAGTGGGAAGTAGAGCAATCTCCAGATGGATATAAAGCTACATCCTATAAAAAGCTTTCTTCTTATGAAGAACGAGTAGTAGTAACTTGGAGTAAAGAAAATACTAAAGAAAACACTTTCATTATCTTTGAAGTAAGTGGGGCGAAATGGGACCCGAAGTATGTTCGAAACATGAATAAAATTTTTAGTGAAAAACCTATAATTTACACTTGTGTTCAAGGTGTACTGAATGATAAGATTGAAGGTGTTTTGCAAAATAAAACCAATCAGGTTTTGAAAGATCTTTCAGCAAGAGCGATCGAACAAGTAGAAGAAAGAGCATTTGTGTCAGTCTCCGCATACAATAAAAAGTGGGATGACGCTCTTTCAACAAATAGAGAGAAAATAAATGTGCAAATAGCAATACGTTCTACAGACAACAAAGATACAATTGTGGTTGGCACACCGATCATAACTTCTGAGTATTGAGTGAATAGATACTGAAAAAAGGACACGGAGGGGAATAATTTGGAAAAGATCATCGTCCGTGGCGGAAAGCGGTTAAACGGCACAGTGCGTGTTGAGGGCGCAAAAAATGCTGTATTACCTATAATCGCTGCAGCCCTATTAGCGAGTGATGGAAAGAATGTACTATCTGAAGTACCAGTTTTGTCTGATGTATACACAATTAATGAGGTATTACGTCATTTAAATGCTGAAGTCGTATTTGAAAATAATCAAGTAACAATCGATTCTTCTAAAGAACTAAACATTGAAGCACCATTTGAATATGTACGTAAAATGCGTGCATCTGTTCAAGTAATGGGACCATTATTAGCACGTAACGGTCGTGCTCGTATTGCACTTCCTGGTGGATGTGCAATTGGTTCACGTCCAATTGACCAACATTTAAAAGGCTTCGAAGCAATGGGAGCAAAAGTACAGGTTGGTAACGGTTTTGTTGAGGCATATGTTGAGGGAGAACTAAAAGGAGCTAAAATCTACTTAGACTTCCCAAGCGTAGGCGCGACAGAAAACATTATGTCTGCAGCTACATTAGCAAAAGGGACAACAATTCTTGAAAACGCAGCGAAAGAACCAGAAATCGTTGACTTAGCTAACTTCTTAAATGCGATGGGAGCGAAAGTACGCGGAGCT
This sequence comes from Bacillus cereus group sp. MYBK95-2, assembly GCF_051915225.1. Classification (NCBI taxonomy): domain Bacteria; kingdom Bacillati; phylum Bacillota; class Bacilli; order Caryophanales; family Bacillaceae; genus Bacillus; species Bacillus cereus group sp. MYBK95-2. Next base: position 219,762 of record NZ_JBQAEH010000004.1, read on the forward strand.
GGAACTGGAACGATTCGTATCGAAGGCGTTGATAAATTATATGGTGCAAACCACTCTATTATTCCTGACCGTATTGAAGCGGGAACATTCATGGTTGCAGCAGCAATTACTGGTGGAGACATCTTAATTGAAAATGCTGTACCTGAACATTTACGCTCAATTACAGCGAAAATGGAAGAAATGGGTGTTAAAATTATTGAGGAAAACGAAGGTGTACGTGTTATCGGCCCAGATAAGTTAAAAGCGGTTGATATTAAAACTATGCCTCACCCAGGTTTCCCAACAGACATGCAATCACAAATGATGGCATTATTACTACAAGCTGATGGAACAAGCATGATTACAGAAACGGTATTCGAAAACCGCTTTATGCACGTTGAAGAATTCCGTCGTATGAATGCTGATATTAAAATTGAAGGTCGTTCTGTTATTATGAACGGTCCAAACAGCTTACAAGGTGCTGAAGTAGCAGCAACTGACTTACGTGCTGCAGCTGCATTAATCTTAGCTGGTTTAGTATCAGAAGGTTATACTCGTGTAACTGAGTTAAAACATCTTGACCGTGGCTATGTAAACTTCCATAAGAAATTAGCTGCATTAGGTGCAACTATTGAACGTGTAAACGAAAAAGTAGAAGAAGTGAAAGAACAAGAAGTTTCTGATCTTCACGCTTAATTAAAATAGTCTCTATGTCTTTTGACATAGGGGCTATTTTTTTGGGTTATTACTGTTATAGTCAATAAATTCTATACTTATGCACGTACCAGTAAAAATATTTAGAAAATTTCTGTTTTATACTCTTCCCCTTAAGTATGTTCTAAAAGAAAGAGTTGTTCCATAAGAATGAATGGAGTAAAGCTTTTATATTGGAGGAAAATAGGATGAAATTTTCAAAGCCACTTTTTATTACAGTAGCGCTCTTAATAGCGCTCGTTATCATTGTACCTGCAGCCCTTGTTATTCCATTTGCGAAAGCAAAAGTAGGGGAAGAAACGGCCTCTAAAACTCCTCCAGCGATAGAAAGCATACCAGCTCCAGGAAAAGTAGATACAGCTGTTCAAGTTGCTGTATATCGCGAAAAACAGAAGAAGGTAGAAACATTACCAGTGGAGGAGTATGTGACAGGTGTAGTAGCTTCTGAGATGAATGCCAGTTTTGAAATAGAGGCACTAAAGGCGCAGGCATTAGCAGCGAGAACATTTGTAGTACAACGTATGCTAAGCGGAGGAAAGAAAAATAATGCGGACGTGACAGATACGGTGAAAGATCAAGTGTACAAAAGCAAAGATGAATTGAAGAAGCAATGGGGTAATAACTACGAAAATAATTTGAAGAAAATCGAAGAAGCCGTTTCGAAAACAGCAGGACAAGTTTTAACGTATGATGGAAAACCAATTTCAGCATCCTTCTTTTCAACGAGTAATGGTCGAACAGAAAATGCAGCTGACTATTGGGGAAATGATTATCCGTACTTGAAAAGTGTAGATAGTCCGTGGGATCAAGCCTCTCCAAAGTTTACGAGCGAGCAAACATTTACAGTAGCTGATTTTCAAAAACGTCTCGGTGTGAAAGTGCTAGCAGACGGAAAGGTTGGCAATATTAAAGACCTTACGGAAGGAAAGCGCGTAAAGGATGTAGCTTTTCAAGGAAAAACATTAACTGGAAAAGAAGTTCGTGAAAAGTTAGATTTACGTTCTTCTGATTTTACGTGGAAACAACAAGGAGATAAAATCATCGTTACGACGAAAGGTTTCGGTCACGGCGTTGGTATGAGTCAATACGGGGCGAACGGCATGGCAGCGGAAGGAAAGAAATATACAGATATCGTCGCTCATTACTATAAAGGCGTTGAAATAAAGACGATGAATGATTATGAAGGGAAATTGATGGTGAAGAAATAGGTGTCAGAACTCTGGCACCTATTTTTTTGTTTAAAATATCATAATTTTCCATTAACTGTTTGATATAATAGGATAAAAAGGCATTTGGGGGAAATGAAATGGCGTTACTAGAGTTGAAACAATTAGGGAAGACGAACCAGTTACCGGCAATTGAGCTAAAGGTTGAGAAAGGACAATGTATTGTTTTGCAATGCAATAATCATACAGCTAAAGTGTTACACCGCATTATTATTGGTGAAGAAGAAGCTTCGACTGGCAATGTACTGTTTGAAGGAGAAGTGATTGGAAAGAAAAATTATTCCCGCATCGGTTTTTGTTTTTTGAAAGATGAGGCATATGATCGTTTGAAGGTGAAGGAATACTTTAAGTTTTTAATAGGGCTTTATGAATCAAAGATAAGTATAGAAGAAGTTGTGCAGTCTGTTGGCCTCCTAGATAAGCTAAACGTTAAAATAGAAAAACTATCATTTTCAGAGAAACGTCGTCTTCATATTGGACGAATGATGATTCATAACCCGGATTTAATCATTTTGGAAGAGCCAGAGCAAAATGTAGATATAGAGAGTACGGTTATTATTCGAAAAGCAATTATGAAAATGAAAGAACAAGGAAAGGCAATTTTTATTACGTCATCATTTTTATCGGATGCCCTTTCGTTAACAGAGGATGTATACATATTAAACAACGATTGTGTGAAAAAGATAGAAATTGAGCAAGAGGAAGTGGAAGAAGTCGGTGAAGAAAAAGTCATTCAAATGATTCCGCAAATGAAGTTAGAAAGAATACCTGCGAAAGTGAACGATAAAATCATTTTACTTGATCCGATGGAAATCCATTTCATTGAAACGCAAAACGGAGTAACGCATATTCACGTTCGTGAAGGTGATTTCGTATGTGCATTAACATTAAGTGAACTAGAAGCAAGATTAACAGGTTTTGGTTTCTTTAGATGTCATCGCTCGTATCTTGTGAATTTACAAAGAGTACGAGAAGTGATTACTTGGACTCGTAACAGTTTTAGTTTAATTTTGGATGACGAAAGAAAAAGTTCAATTCCGCTTTCAAAAGGACGCATGGATGAATTAAAAGGCGTGATTGGGCTATAAAAAGTGCTCCAATAAGCTTAACATGCGATCCATTCACCGGTAAAAATACTCCTTTTACCGGTATTTTACTGCGTAAACCCTTTGTTTTTCATATGATTGAGTCAAGAAAAGTGAAACAAACGAACGAAAAGCGCTAAAGCGACTTTCATCTATAAAGAAGAAAAACAAAGGAGATGAAGAAATGACATTGGCAATTGAAATGAAAGATGTAATGAAAAGTTTCGACGGAAAAACGGCACTTCGAAATGTAAATATTGAGGTGAAGCGAGGAGAGATATTCGGATTCCTCGGACCGAGTGGATCTGGTAAGACGACAACAGTAAAAATTTTAACTTCTCAATTGCTTCATAGTGTTGGAACGGTAAGAGTATTAGGGAAAGATATTACAGGACCAAGTAGCATCGATTATAAACGAATTGGTATTTTAACAGATAACAGTGGCTTATATGAAAGACTTAGCATTTATGATAACTTACTATTATTTTGTGAATTATATGATTGCAAAAAAGAACGAATCGATGAAGTACTAGCACAAGTGAATTTATTAGATGATAAAAAAACACCAGTAAAAAAATTATCAAAGGGAATGAAACAACGCGTCACATTAGCTAGAGCAATCCTTCATAAACCAGATATCCTCTTCTTAGACGAACCAACATCTGCACTTGATCCAGTAAACGTACAAAATATTCATAAAATCTTAAAAGACTTAAATAAAGAAGGAACAACGATTTTCTTAACGACACACAACATGGACGAAGCAGAAACGCTTTGTAACCGTATTGCCTTCCTTTGTGGCGGAGAAATTGTAGCGCTTGATACGCCAGAGAACCTGCGCTTGCAATACGCTAAGGATCAAATAGAGGTCGTATTAAAAGATAAACAAAAAGAAGTAGTGCAAAAAGATGAATTAGGCGCAAAACGTATTTCAGAATGGATGAACAAAGGAGAATTACTATCCATTCATTCACACGAACCAACGCTAGGAGATATTTTTATTGAAGTTACTGGGAGGGGATTATAATGACATTTTCAATGAGACGTGTATCAGCTATTTTTAGAAAAGAAGTACAAGATTTTAAGACAAATTCACAAGTGTTGTTAATGGCATTTTTACCAATTATACTTTCATTTTTGTTTAGCAGATTTGGAGTGGGAAAGGAAATGTTAGGTATTACTACTATAACGGCCTTCCTATTTGTCGCAGGCTTTGTTCAATCTATGGTAATTGCAGAAGAAAAAGAAAAACATACATTGCGTGTATTAATGCTATCACCGGCATCTTCGGTTGAAGTTCTACTTGGAAAGAGTTTATTAACATCGGGTCTGACGATGGTCATTTGTATTGCAAATTTATTCATTTTAGATCAGTTAAATATTAACCTTCCATTGGTAGGATTGATATTCTTATGCGGAACTATTTTGTTTATCGTACTTGGAACAATGATCGGATTACTTGCATCTTCTGTACCACAAACATCAATAATTGGAATGCCGATATTAATGACGATGTATTTGGCTGTACAGTTTGAGCCAATGGTTGAAAATAAAGTAATTAAGACGATGATTGGATATCTTCCAACATCTCATATTGTGAAAGCACTTAAAAGCTTAGTAGGTGGGGCGGCATTTAGTAGTATTAGTGGGCATGTATTAAATGTTGCAGTTTGGCTTATTATATCGCTCGTTGTATGTTTAATCGTATATAAAAAGAAACAATTAGACTAAAAACTGAGCCGAAACGCTCAGTTTTTTCTTTTTTCTATCATTTCCTCGGAAATTTTACAGTTCTTATACATATTTTTACAGATTTTGTCGAAAAGTAATTAGTTATACGTTGTATAGGATACGTGAATATTGTTCAAAATGATTGCTGAGGTGATGATGGAATGCGAGGAAGAAATAATAAAAAGTCGCAAAAGGTAGTACATTTATTTCAAAAAAGATGGGTGTTTCCGGCACTATACATTGCTTGTGCAGCGGTAATCTTAATGGTTGCGCTATGGTTCCAAGGAGCTAATCCGAAGAAGACTCCAAACCACGATCAAGCAACACCGTATACACAATCGGAAGATCCAGCAGTACCAGTAACGAAATCTTCAGAAGTAGTGAAAATGCCAGCTGCCGCGAATGCGGAAGTAGTCGTACAAAAGAAATTCTATGAAGATGCAGCAACTGAGGCGGAACAAGAAAAAGCACTTGTCTTTTATAACAACACATATTCCCCGAACAAAGGAATTGACATTGCTGCGAAGAATGGAAAAGAATTCAATGTTGCTGCTGCTTTAAGTGGTACAGTAACGAAAGCTGAAAAAGATTCACTTCTTGGTTATGTTGTAACAGTTGATAGTGGAAATGGTGTAGCGGTATCTTATCAAAGCTTAGGCAGTGTGAAAGTAGAAAAAGGTGCAAGAGTTGCACAAGGTGAAGTATTAGGAACATCCGGTCTAAGTGCAATGAATAAAGAGGCAGGCTCTCACGTTCATTTTGAAGTACGTAAAGACAATGTGGCTGTGAACCCTGAACGTTACTTAAATAAATCAGTAACAGAAATTAAAGCTGATGCAGGTGCTGCAAAGGCTACGAATGCTTCTGGTAAAAAAGCTGATGACAAATCTCAAAAAGAAGAGAAGTCAACGAGCACGAAACCAGAAAGTAAAACAGAAGACAAGTCTCAAAAAGAAGAGAAATCAACAAGCGGTTCAACTAGTGACAAAAAAGAAGAACCGAAGAAAGAAGAAAAATCAACAAATGGTTCTACAGAATCATCTAACGATTCTTCTTCACAAGAATAAGAAAGTGAAAAAATCAGTTCCCACTAGGGGAGCTGATTTTTTTATTTTTATATAAAAATACTCAATTTCGAGAAAAAAGTTGCAAAAACAAGGAAAAATGACGAGATTCTCGAATATATATTACAAAAGGGAGGGGATACTGTGTCATTTTTATTTGTTCTGTCGACTGCTATTATTTTATTGTTTGTTTTATTCACCTTATATTATTATATTGCCGGTAAGAAAGAGGTTCCCCACCATCAATTATTAGAAGAAGAGTTTGAAAGAGAAGAATGACGCCTTACATATAAGGTGTCATTTTTTTTCGCCAAAATAGTCACTGTTAACGTATTTCTCACAAAAAAACGTAATTTTTCTTAACTTAGTCCGCAAAAATAGTGAACATGTAGCATATATCAGTAGTGCGGGCAATACAATGGTATAAACCAAAGCAAAGAGAGTGTTTGAGGTGAGAAATCGTGAATCATTTCATTATAAATCCAAGAATGTTTAACGCTTACAAACAGCACTCACACTTACTTCTTAGTCGTATGCAGCGAGGCTCATTTCACCCTTCTCACATCCAAATTAGGGAGGCGAGTGGTGTGCACGATTACATCAAAGAGAGAACTATCAAGATTGGTAAGTATATCGTGGAGACAAGAAAGACAGTGCGTGTCATTGCAAAGGAATTTGGGGTATCAAAGAGTACAGTCCATAAAGATTTAACAGAACGTCTACCAGAAATTAATCCAGAGCTCGCAAATGAAGTGAAAGAAATTCTTGATTATCATAAGTCTATTCGTCATTTAAGAGGTGGAGAAGCAACAAAGCAAAAGTATAGAAAAGAAGATGTAGAGAAGCCTGTACGTCAATAATGTTACAATAGCAAACATTCCGTTCACATTCGGTAATATTTTTCAGAAGAATTCTTTTTGCGAATATTACGTTTCTGTTAAATTTATGATAAAATCAGAAATTAGGTGAAAAGAATTCGGGTGTAACCTGATTTTGAATATCGAGGAGGAAAAAACGGGAATGTTTGCGCGAGATATCGGAATTGACCTAGGTACGGCTAACGTATTAATTCATGTTAAAGGTAAGGGTATTGTATTAAATGAGCCATCTGTTGTGGCAATTGATCGTAATAGTGGTAAAGTATTAGCAGTAGGTGAAGAAGCGAGAAGTATGGTGGGACGTACACCGGGTAATATTGTAGCAATTCGTCCACTTAAAGATGGTGTAATCGCAGACTTCGAAATTACAGAAGCAATGTTAAAGTATTTCATTAACAAATTGGACGTAAAGAGCTTCTTTTCAAAACCTCGTATTTTAATTTGTTGTCCAACAAATATTACATCAGTAGAACAAAAAGCAATTCGTGAAGCTGCTGAACGTTCAGGTGGTAAAACAGTATTTTTAGAAGAAGAACCAAAAGTAGCCGCAGTTGGTGCTGGTATGGAAATCTTCCAACCAAGCGGTAACATGGTTGTTGATATTGGTGGAGGTACAACAGATATCGCTGTACTATCTATGGGTGATATTGTTACCTCTTCCTCTATCAAAATGGCTGGCGATAAGTTTGATATGGAGATCTTAAACTATATTAAACGTAAGTATAAGCTATTAATCGGAGAACGTACTTCAGAAGATATTAAAATTAAAGTTGGTACAGTATTCCCAGGTGCACGTAGCGAAGAGCTTGAAATTCGCGGACGTGACATGGTAACAGGCTTACCACGTACAATTACAGTATGCTCTGAAGAAATTACAGAAGCATTAAAAGAAAATGCAGCTGTTATTGTACAAGCTGCAAAAGGCGTATTAGAGCGCACACCACCAGAATTATCTGCAGATATCATCGACCGCGGTGTTATTCTAACAGGCGGTGGAGCTTTACTACACGGTATCGACATGCTTTTAGCAGAAGAACTAAAAGTACCAGTATTAATTGCTGAAAACCCAATGCACTGCGTTGCGGTTGGTACAGGTATTATGTTAGAGAATATCGATAGATTACCAAAGCGTGCTTTGAGATAATTTGAAAGAACTAAGGCTGACGCCTTAGTTCTTTTTTTCGTTTTTATATTTTTTTATTTTGATTTTTTGCGAAAATGGAAGGAAAATAGAGAAATGTGAAGGAAACAGGTAAAATATTCATATATATGGTTAAATTTAATATTTCCTTAATTGAAAACGTTTATAATATAATGAGTCGAATACGACATTAAGGCAAATAATGTTTCAATACATATTGCCTTTCCCTAATTTGGGCATACACTCCTTTCCACCTCCGTGTCAGTTGCAAAAATGTGCAACTATTTTAATGGAATAGAGTGTGTGCATTTTTTTTAGGAAGTTGTACTAAATATAAAATGTTACTTTGTAATGACAAACAATAAACAAAATGGGATAATAGCAATATGTCCAAGTGGTAAGACCAATATTACAAAAGGGGCGATTGTTACATGCTAAATATAGAACAAATTAAAGAAATCATTCCTCACCGCTATCCATTTTTACTTGTTGATAAAATATTAGAAGTAGATGAAGGTAAAAGAGCGGTTGGGATTAAAAATGTATCCGCAAACGAAGAATTCTTTAACGGACACTTCCCTGACTATGCAGTTATGCCTGGTGTACTTATTGTAGAAGCATTAGCACAAGTCGGAGCAGTTGCAGTATTAAAGAAAGAAGAAAACCGCGGAAGACTTGCTTTCTTTGCAGGTATCGACAATTGCCGTTTCAAAAAACAAGTACGCCCAGGTGATCAGCTTCGTCTAGAAGTAGAAATGACACGCGTACGCGGCCCAATTGGAAAAGGAAAAGCAATCGCAACAGTAGATGGTGAAGTTGCATGTGAGGCAGAAATTACATTTGCGATTGGTGATAAAAAAGAATAGAGAAAAATAAAAAATCTCCTTGTGAAAAGACAAGGAGATTTTTTGTTTACTGCTATATAACGATGAAAAGATAATATACAAACTAATCAGAAAATTCTTGTAAATAGATGGTAATTACCATATACTTACTTTATTGTTTATCTAGAAAACAGGATAAGTGATAAAGGTAATAAAGAAATAAGGGCATTGTCATATTGTTAAGGTACTTAAATAAGACAAAGTAGAATGTTATTGATTATGATGAAATGTGGGGAACTCAGCAAGAATATTAATTAGACGTATGAAATCGAGCATAAGAGAGAGAAAAGGGAAATGTCGCATTTCACAAAAGGAGATTATGAATATGTTCGGGAGAAAGAAAAGAAAACCATTACGACAATTAATTACACATAAAGAGCCTAAATCGCGTATTACAGAACAATACCGTAACATTCGTACAAACATTGAGTTTACATCTGTAGATAACCATGTTCGTTCTATTATTGTTACTTCAGCAGATCCAAGTGATGGGAAAACAACAACAATCTCAAACTTAGCAGTTGTTTTCGGACAACAAGGAAAGAAAGTTTTATTAATTGGAGCTGACTTGCGTAAGCCAACGATACAAAACTTATTTGCCATTCATAGTTCAAATGGGTTAACGAACTTATTATCAGGACAAGCAAAACTTATGCAATGCATTCAAAAAACAGATATAGAGAACGTATACTTAATGGCAGCAGGTCCAATCCCGCCAAACCCAGCAGAACTATTAGGGAGCCGGATGATGGACGAGGCGTTGCTAGAAGCATATAACATGTTTGATATTATATTAATTGACACACCACCTGTCCTTGCGGTTACAGATGCACAAATTCTTGCGAATAAATGTGATGGAATCGTACTCGTTGTACGCAGCGAAAAGACGGAAAAAGATAAAATCGTAAAAGCGAAACAAATATTAGATAAAGCATCAGGAAAACTACTTGGAGTCGTTTTAAACGATAAAAGAGAAGAAAAAGAGCAGTATGGTTATTACTAAAATATAAAAAACCAACAAAATTTTTGTTGGTTTTTTATTGTTTTCTGAAAATTCTTTATCAAGTTACACAGTATGAAAAACATGATAGAATAAAAATTTTGGAAAATGATTGGAATGTGTTGTCATATTTAAGATAATTTTGTAAGATTAAACTTGTTTCTTGTGAACAAATATAAAACTGAATTATTAAAAATGAAAAATGTAAGATTTATATGTTATAATTTTTCCTATGTGTAAATTTTAGAAAGTTGGAGGAACCTATGGAAGAAACAATTAGTCTAAAAGAGTTATTTCATATCTTAAAAAAACGTTTAGCAATGATCCTCGTAATCGCATTTAGTGCAGCTATTGTAAGTGCTATCATTAGCTTTTTCTTTATGACACCAATCTATCAATCTTCGACGCAAATTCTTGTTAACCAGAAGAAACAAGAGGGTGCAGCAATTCAGTTGGGGGAAATTCAATCAAATATTCAATTGACGAATACATATAAAGTTATTATTAAAAGTCCGGTTATTTTGGATCAAGTGAAAGAAAAGTTGGGATTAGATCTTACGACTCAAGATTTAAATGGGAAAATTGAAGTAGTAAATGAAAAGGATTCACAAGTCGTAACTGTAACAGCAATAGATAAGAATCCAAAACTTGCTCGGGATATTGCTAACACAACTGCAGAAGTATTTAAAGGTGAAATTGCAAAAATCATGAGTGTTGATAACGTAACAGTATTATCTAAAGCAGAAGTTGCAGAAAATCAATCTCCAATTAAACCGCGTCCAATGTTAAATGTGGCAATCGCTTTCGTTGTTGGTTTAATGGCTTCAGTTGGCCTTGCATTCTTACTAGAGTACTTAGATAACACAGTGAAAAAAGAAGAAGATGTGGAAAACTTACTTGGCTTACCGGTATTAGGGATTGTAGCTCGTATGGATGAAGAAACAATGAACGTGAAATCACACGCTCCAGCATCAAGAAAAGTGAGGGGACAAACAATTGGCTCTTAATTTATTTAAAAAGAAAAAAAATCATCGTCAACGCCGTCAATTAATTGCTCATCAACAACCGAAATCACCAATTTCAGAACAATATCGTAATATTCGAACGAATATTGAATTTGCAGCTATTGATACGAATTTACATTCATTAATGGTCACGTCTGCAAACCCAAGTGAAGGGAAAACAACAACGACAGCTAATATGGCAGTTGTGTTTGCTCAACAAGGAAAGAAAGTATTATTAATTGATGCTGATATGCGTAAGCCGGCGATGCATCAAATGTTCCAAGTAGATAACATTTTTGGCTTAACGAATGTATTAACACATAGTGAACGTTTAGAGAAATGTGTGCAAACAACATTAGTTGATAATCTACACTTTTTAGCTTGTGGTCCAATTCCGCCAAATCCGGCCGAATTGCTAGGGTCGAAATCAATGAAAGAACTTCTTGGACAAGCATACAGCATGTACGACTTAGTTATTTTTGATATGCCACCTATTTTAGCTGTTACCGATGCGCAAATTATGGCAAATGTATGTGATGCTTCTATTCTTGTTGTTCGTAGTGAATCAACAGAAAAAGAAACAGCAGTAAAAGCAAAAGTATTATTGGAGTCTGCAAAGGGAAAATTGTTAGGTGTTGTTCTAAACGATCGTGAACGTGAAAACGGCTTATATTATTACTACGGTGCAAACTAATTTTAAAGTGAGATATGGTAAAAACATATCTCCTTTTTTCCCTTGAATATGAGCAATATCTCATATTCAAGGGAAAAAAGATCTTTATAGGAGAGAGGGAGGATGAAACAAATGATAGATTTACATTGTCACATTTTACCTGGTATCGATGATGGTGCACAGACAGTAACCGATAGTTTAGTAATGGCACAACAAGCCGTGTCAGAAGGAATACATACCATTGTCGCAACGCCGCACCATCAAAATGGCAAATATGTAAATGAACGTACCTCAATTATTCATCACGTAAAACAACTAAATGATGAACTACAAAAACATAATATTCCACTTACTATTTTACCGGGGCAAGAGGTCAGGTTATATGGTGATTTATTAGAAGACTATGAGGCTGGTAAAATCGTTACTTTAAATGAAACAAATAAATACATATTCATTGAATTTCCATCGAATCACGTACCTCGTTATACCGAACAATTATTATACGAATTACGTGTAAAGGGAATGATTCCAATTATCGTTCATCCAGAACGTAATGCCGAGTTAATCGAGCGGCCAGATAAGTTATATAACCTTGTTAATAAAGGTGCATTAACACAAGTGACAGCAGGTAGTTTGCTTGGGAAATTTGGTAAAAAGATTAAAAAATTCTCACTACAGCTTGTGGAACATAATTTAACACATATGATCGCATCAGATGCGCATAACACGACATCGAGAGGATTTCATTTAGCGGAAAGCTATGAACTAATTGAGAAAGAATTTGGAATGAGTGTTATGAGTGATTTGAAAGAAAATCCGTACTTATTAATTAGCGGGAAGGCAATTTACAAAGAAGATCCAGAACAAATTCGTCGTAAAAAATTGTTTGGTATTTTTTAAATAAAGAACTGGTGATGTCTCCTAACCGTTATCAATGGGGGCACTCGGTCGTGCTGTGGGTAGAAATTTTTATTTCGCACCTACCTTAGACGCTTGTCGTCGGGAGTATGACGTGAGGATGGGTTAGATGCCCATAATTTATTTATGATAGAAACTCTACTTATGGAGTTGTAAAGACGACCCTATAAGTAGGGTTTTTGTTATTGCTACATACAAATATAATAATTTATTTTTGGGGGTACTAGATTTGAAAAAAGTAAGAAAAGCAATTATTCCAGCTGCTGGACTGGGGACAAGGTTTTTACCAGCAACGAAAGCAATGCCGAAAGAAATGTTACCTATCGTCGATAAACCAACAATTCAATACATAATAGAAGAAGCGATAGAATCAGGAATTGAAGATATTATTATTGTTACTGGAAAAGGAAAACGCGCGATTGAAGATCATTTTGATCATTCATTCGAATTAGAACAAAACCTTTTAGAAAAAGGAAAGTATGAAATGCTTGAAAAGGTACAAGCTTCTTCAAGAATTAACATTCATTACATAAGACAAAAGGAACCGAAAGGACTTGGACATGCGGTATGGTGCGCGCGTAAATTTATAGGAAACGAACCATTTGCAGTATTACTTGGTGATGATATTGTACAAGCAGAAACGCCATGTCTACGTCAATTAATGGATCAATATGAAGGTACACAATCATCGGTTATTGGTGTACAAACAGTGCCTGAAAATGAAACACATCGTTACGGTATTATCGATCCAGTTGAACAAAATGATCGTCGTTATCAAGTGCGTCAATTTGTGGAGAAACCAGCAGAAGGCACAGCTCCATCAAATTTAGCAATTATGGGACGTTACGTATTAACGCCAGAAATTTTTATGTTTCTTGAAAATCAACAAACAGGTGCAGGTGGGGAAATTCAATTAACAGATGCAATTCAACGATTAAATGAAATTCAACGTGTATTTGCTTATGACTTCGAAGGCACTCGTTACGATGTTGGGGAGAAATTTGGATTTATTAAGACGACGATTGAGATGGCACTTCAGAATGAAGAGATTAAAGAAGTTTTAATAGAATATATGAATGAGGTTGTACAGCAAAAAAAGATTAAAATATAGGTAGATCTATTGTAGTAGTAAGAAACGAAAATGAGAGTTTAAATGGAGGGTTTTATGGCAAGGGTCACTGTTTTGATGCCAGTATATAATGGAGAAAGCTATTTAGGTGAAGCTATAGAAAGTATTTTAAATCAAACATATAAGGATTTTGAGCTTTTAATAATTAATGATGGCTCGACAGATAAGTCACTAGAGATTATAAATTCATTTCAAGATTCTAGGATTAGATTAGTGAATAATGAAGTAAATTTAAAATTAATTCGTACTCTTAATAAAGGACTGGATTTGGCTACAGGAGAATATATCGCACGGATGGATAGTGATGATATTGCACATCCTCGAAGATTAGAATTACAAGTAAAAACAATGGACGAGGACAAGGAAATTGTAATTTGTGGAACCAGTTTAAGATTTATTGGTAAGAGGTTTTCTTTTCCATTTTTAGTAGAGGGTACGGAAAATATAAAAAACTATCTAGTTGTGAAAAACTGTTTAATACACCCTTCAGTTATGATAAGAAATTCGATATTCAAAAAAGAGAATATCCGTTATGATGAAGCGTTTATACATGCGGAAGACTATGAATTATTTCAGAGAGTTAGTAGCAGGTATAAGATTGTAAATCTAAAACAACCTTTATTATTTTATCGTTTATCTTCAACGGGGATTAGTAGAGTACATGAGGTTGAACAAAAAAAAATGGAAATATCAATCTCAATGAAAGCTCTACAGGGAATTGGAATTAATTTCAATAGAAATAAATATGATAAGACCTATCTTTCTAAAAAAGAAATAGTACAAGCAAAAGAAGAATTGGAAATGGCATATAATTCAAATAATATATCTGACGGACATGATGTGGCAAAAATCATTCAGCTATTATGGATAGATATTTGCAGAAAAGGTTCAAAACATGGGATATGGATGGCAAAAAATATTTTTAGTCTCCCTATATTGGATTTAAAAGATAAATTATTAAGAAGATTAGTAGCAAGGGTATTCTTTAAGTGTATCTTGAAGAAATAGTTAAATTAATTATGAGGGGATTAGAATTATTTAATTGAAAATATAAAAGGAGGAGTAAAAATAGTGCAGCCTCAGAGATATAATAGAGTCCAAGATGTAACATGGGAATTGAAAAAAGAGAGATTATATAATAGAGAGACTGGGACAATTTATGGATCTATAAAAAGATGCTTAGAAATTATTTTTTCATTATTACTTCTCATTTTAACTTCTCCACTAATTCTATGTATAGGAATACTAGTTAAAATGGAGTCACCTGGCCCTATTTTTTATAAGCAAGAGAGGATTGGAATGGGGAATAAACCTTTTATGATTTTAAAAATTAGATCCATGCGAAATGATGCAGAAAAAAAAGGACCACAATGGGCAAATCAAAATGATCCACGTGTGACTAAAATGGGTGCATTTATAAGAAAGACGAGAATTGATGAATTACCACAACTAATAAATGTTTTAAAGGGTGAAATGGCTATCATTGGACCTAGACCTGAAAGGAAAATATTTATTGACCAATTTGAAAAAGAAATTCCAGATTTTCAAATGAGAATTTTAGTTAAACCGGGTTTAACAGGTTGGGCACAAATTAATGGTGGGTATAATATTACGCCAAGAGAGAAATTTGAATTAGACATGTATTATATTGAAAATGAAAGCCTAAAATTAGATGTTTTAATATTTATTAAAACAATAAAGGTAGTATTTACGGGAAACGGAGCAAGGTAACGCTTGATGACAGATATCTCCACTTTGGCCGTGGAATATGGAGAATAAAAAGTGTTTTTCTAGTTAGTTAAAAAGCCAGTATATACACACTATACAGTAATAATTTAGGGATATTAATATTATAGAATCATTCCAATTAAAAGCAATAGTATAATAATTAATGTATTAAGGTATATTGTGAATTTGGTTGTTCAATTGAATTGGCATAATCTCATATTAAGGATAATGGTTAAGTTTGGATTCATAGATTTTTTAGCGTTTTTATTCTAAATAATATCTTTATACAAATTGAAGGTTATGGAACTATTAAATGAATATAAGTTAATTCGGAATAGTTTTTTCGTGAGAATAACTGTTTATTTAATGCAAGGGTTTGTTGTAGAATTTTTGAGTTCAAGGTATTTTTGGATGTTTTTAGGATTATATAATTGTTTAACTAATATAAAGTATGAGAGTAACAAATGAATATAAATAGTCTATGGATTTAATTAGATTGGAGGAGTTTTTTTTTGTTTGAGAAGTTTGATAGTTTTACTTTCTTTCCAGCCCAACATTGGTCTCATGCTTGGGAGAGACAACATGAACTTGTTTATAGATTTGCAAGATCTATAGATAGAGAAATTAATATATTTCCCCCTTTAGGTTTAATTAATTATAATGTCTTTTCAGCAGAATTCATTAAAAAGGTATGTAATAAATTAAAAAAACAGAAATCTATTAATAATTCACAAAAAACAGCGGAGAATATGAATTTTATTAATAGTTATTATATTCATCGTTTTGATAAGTTATCTACAAGAATCAATTATTCAATCCTTAATTCGAAGGTGAAATTGGGCGAGAAAAATTTTTTTTGGGCCACTTATATTAATCCAACTAATTATTTGTTTTTTCAACAATCTAGTTTTAAAGTAATAGATTTAGCGGAGCGCAGGCAAGCTAATCCGAAATTGAGTAACCAAATGAAAGAGTTGGAAAAAAAAGCCGTTTCGGAGGCTGATATAGTGTTTGTTGATAATTTAGCAACCTTTGAAGATTATAAACATTTAAATTCAAATATAAAATATGTCCCCCAGGGATATGATGCTACAAAAATTTTATTTGAAAAAGAACAAGATAGAGAATTAGTTGGATATGTAGGCCATTTACATCCACATATTGATTATGAGTATTTATTTCGATTAATAGAAATGAATCCAATGCTCACGTTTCTTATAGTTGGTGGTGTACTAGATAAAACTGCATTGCAATTAAAAAAATATAAAAATGTTATTATGACTGGTCAAGTATCTAAAGATGACTTACAACAATATTTGGAGAAAATGAAATATGGATTAATTCCTTATAAAGTGAATGAATTTACTAAGGGTGTTTTTCCTACTAAGTTATTTGAATATTTGGGAGCAGGTGTACCAGTGATTTCAACACCAATTCCAGAAGTTTTAAATTATCAAAACAATAATTATGTTTTTATTGAAGAAGAAGCAAAAGAAATAAATTATTCGGTTTGCTTAGATGGAATAGAAGATTTTTTAATTGATAATACATGGGATAGTAGGTTCAATCAATATTTAAGGTATATAGGAGAGGAGCTAAGATGAAAGTACTTTATTTTGTTTCAACTCTAGAGAGATGCGGTCCAGTAAATGTTATTTATAATATTATTAATAATATGGATAGGGAAAATTTTGAGCCAATAATATTAACCTTTTCGGAAGAAAAGGTTAATTCTCGTAAGGAAGAATTTGAAGCGTTAGATGTAAAAGTTTTTACATTGGATATAGATGGAATGATGGGGGCATTTACTAAAAAAAAATATATCAGAAGTGTTTTAGCTGAATTGGATCCAGATGTAATTCATTCTCATGGAATAAGAGCAGATATCTTTTCAGCAGTATACCTATCAAATTATTATACTGTATCTACTATACATAATTATCCATATGAAGATTATGTATTAGCATATAAGAAAATACTAGGGACAGTAATGGCAATCACTAATTTGTGGTCATTTAAGAAAATAAAAGAACCAATTGCATGTTCATATTCAGTAAGTAAAAAGATTAAAGAAAAGACTAAAAAAGAGTACGAAGTTATCCAAAATGGTATTGATACCAATGTTTTTAATTACACAACAACTGAAGAAAAAATGAAAAAACGAAATATGTTAGGTATATCACAAGAGAAAAAAGTTTTTTTATATTTAGGGGCACTAATTCCTAGAAAAAATCCATTAATGGTCATCGATGCATTTAAAAGTATTAATAAAAATGAGGATAATGTGTTGTTGATAGTTGGTGATGGTAATTTGTATGAAGAGTGTAAGGAATATATAAATGGGGATAATAATATCAAACTAGTTGGTAAAGTTAATAATCCAATAGATTACTATAAGGCTTCTGATTTCTATGTAGCTAGCTCGTATTCAGAGGGTTTACCAATGGCTGTTATGGAGGCATTATCAACAGGATTACCAGTAATATTATCAGATATTGACTCACATCGTGAAGTGTTGTCTGTAGATAAAACTGCTGGTTTTTTATTCTCGACAGGGGACTATAAAGACTTAGCGAGAAAAATGCAAGATACTATAACTAAGAACTATACTGATATGTCACTTGCGGCAAGTAATATCATAATTAATTACTTGTCAGCGGAAATTATGACAGAGAAATATCAGAGGATATATCAAAAAAATACTAATTACAACAATAAGAAAGGAGAGTGAGTATGCAATATTCAGTATTAATGTCTGTATATCAAAAAGAGGTACCTGAATATTTAGCTATTTGTTTAGAGAGTTTAATAAATCAAACTATTGTGCCTGATGAAATTGTAATAGTAAAAGATGGGAAATTAACTAGGGAGTTAGATAATATAATTTTAAAATATCAAGAATTAAAGCCTAATCTATTTAAAATAGTAGAATTGGAAGTAAATCAAGGATTGGGTAAGGCGTTAGGGATTGGATTGAATTCTTGTAGCCACGAAATAGTCGCAAGAATGGATAGTGATGATATATGTGTTCCTACCAGGTTCGAAAAACAATTGAATTTTTTATGTGAAAACCCAGATATATCTATAGTAGGAACATGGATAAGTGAATTTGAGAAAGATGCTAAAGAAATCGTTTCAGTTAGGAAGGTCCCAACTTCGCATGAAGAAATTTTTAAGGCAGCTAAAAAAAGAAATCCACTTAACCATATGTCAGTTATGTTTCGTAAAGAAGCGGTTATTAATTCAGGAGGATATCGACACTTTTTATGGAATGAAGACTATTATTTATGGGTAAGGATGTTGAAATCGGGATATCGATTTGCAAATATAGAAGAATCTCTAGTGTTAGTTCGAGCAGGTGTGTCTTTATTTGAACGAAGAGGTGGAATTCAATATTTAATAAAAGAATTAGAACTACAAAAAGAATTTGTGGAAATGCAATTTATTACTAGGTCTGAATTTGTTGTAAATTTATTTATTAGATCAATTTTTAGGATTTTACCTAATCGCATTAGAGGGATGATGTATAAGTATCTTCTGCGAGAGAAAGAAGTGAATTTGTAGGTTATGTCAATGGTTACTAGGTTATTGATTTAAATGGTGATAATAAGTGTAATACCTTTTTTATTTGGATAAATTATAACGATATATGAAGGACCAAATGTAATAATTTAGAGGCTTTATGCCAATAAAATCTGTGAAAGTATTAATAAAGAATAAGGAGTATATTTTTATATGACAGAAAGTAATTTGCATCCTATGGAAAGATTAAAAAGAGAATTAGAGCAGATTTTAACTGCTATTCCAAGGAAATCAAGAATTATATATATGGAGTACCCTGTTTATAATAATGTTGGCGATTTATTAATTATGAAGGGAACAGAGAAGTTTTTTAAAGATAATGAGATTGAGGTAGTGGCAAGATACAGTTTTATGAATTTTAGAAAAAAAGTGAAATTACCTCAAGATTGTATAATTGTTTGTCAAGGTGGAGGTAATTTTGGTGATTTATATAGGGGGCCTCAACAATTAAGAGAGTACTTAGTTGGAAATTATCCAGATAATAGGATAGTTATTTTACCCCAAACAATCTATTATAAGTCCAAGGAAAATTTAAAAGAAACAGCTGCGATCTTTAATAAGCACAAAGATGTGCATTTATTTGTAAGGGATGAAAAATCTTATGAGATAATCAAAAATGAATTTAATGTAAATGCATATCTATCTCCAGATATGGCTCATCAATTATGGCCTATTCATGTGGAAGAAGTGGCTAAAAAAGAAGTGTTACATTTTATTCGTACGGATGATGAGATAAACTTAAAATTAGAGGGAACAGGGAGTCCTGAAGGTGATATTTTAGATTGGCCTGTTTTATTATCAAAATTGGACCATAAGACAGTGAACATGTTTCAATTTATAAGCAAGATCGATAGAGTAATGTTTAATATATTACCTATTCATAAATTATGGGAACTTTATAGCGATTATTTAGTAAATAAATCTATTAAAGTATTTGGGGAGTATCAGTGTATAAGCACATCTAGGTTACACGGACATATTTTGTCTTGTTTAATGAATAAAGAAAATGTGGTAATTGATAATTCTTACGGGAAGAATTCTACTTATTATGATCGATGGACAAAAATCTGTGACAATGTAACGTTGAAAAAGTAGATCATTAAAACATAGATGAAAATATGAAAGAAGGGGAAATATATTAATTCCAAGTTCAAAGATTTGTTAAAGAATATAATAGTTTTTGCCTTTGGTTCCTTTGGTACTAAAATTATAGCCTTTCTTTTAATACCGCTATACACACACACTTTGACAAAAGGAGAATTTGGTTATATAGAGCTTATTAATGTACTTGTATTTATTTTGGTACCGATTATTAGTTTTCAATTGTCTGATGCAAGTTATAGATTTTTGTTAGATGCCTCGGACGATAAAGAGCGGGGAAAAATAATATCGTCTACTATAATAGTTATTTTATTTTCAACTATTATATTTGGAATAGTATCATATTTTATAAGTCAGTCTTCTGTTAATGATGATATTTTACAAGATAGGTCAATATTGGTATTTTGGGTTTGTATTAGTGCTATGTTCATTGGTGTTTTTAAACAAATCGCGCGAGGGATTGAGAAATCTATGGCCTTTGCAGCCACAGATATTTTACAAACTACTCTCCTTGCTAGTGGGGCAATTTATTTACTGCATACAAAGGGAATGGGGGTAGATGGATATTTTTATTCCCTTATTTTTTCTAACGTTTTCAGTATATGTATATTATTGACCTGGATTAAAATATGGCGTTATGTGCGATTAAGCCTTTATAGTAGTGTATATGCTAAGGAAATGCTGAAGTATGGGGCCCCATTAGTTCCAAATGTTTTAGCATGGTGGTTTATAAATGCTTCTGATAGATTTATTTTGGTTGAATATACAAATTTTGATACGGTAGGATTATATGCTTTAGCTTTTAAATATGCAAGTATATTAATGATATTTTCAAGCATATTTACTTTGGCATGGCAAACCACTGCTAATCAATTATATAAATCAAGTGAAAATAAAGCTATTTTTTCCAAGGTATTCAAGGTGTATTATGTGTTTTTCGTGGCAGTTTCAATTTTTATGTTACTAGTACAAAAGCCTATAGTTAAAGTTATTGCTACTCCGGATTACTTTGGATCATGGGTATATATACCATTTTTGTTAGGCGCTAATTTTTTTGTTGTTATGGCAGGGTTTTATTCAGTAACACATCTATTAGCTAAAAGGACTGCCAGTATATTTTATAGTACCCTAGTGGTTGGGCTGTTAAATATAATATTAAATATTGCTTTTGTACCGAAATTTGGTGCTGTGGCATCAGCAGTCGGTACTTGTATATCTTGTTTTGCAATGTGGATTATTAGGATTATTGACACTAGGAAGTATATTGATGTAGTAATAGATAAGATACATTTATCAAAAAATCTAGTTCTATTTGCAATAGCAGGGGTAATTCAGTATCTAAATATGGATATTATGGTATACATCATGATATCATGTATGATAGTTATTATGATGTTGTTAACAAATTATAGCCTTTTAAAGGAATGTGTCTCTATAGTTAAGGAATTGATTTTAAAGTTAAAGGCACGACTTGGTTGAAGGTTAAAATATATTAAAGGTGAACCAGATTTTAGAAAGAAGGTATGATAATGAAAAAGAAGGTTACCTTATGGATTCTTGGAATTATGGGGGCAGTCATTATAGGTGGTGGAATTTACGCTTATACTATATATTCTTCTGTTTCAAAAACATTAGATGAAGTTCATAAACCATTAAAGCGTGATGAAGGTAATAAACAAGAAGAAAAAATTAATAAATCCCAACCAGTATCTATCTTATTATTAGGAGCTGATGAGCGTGGTGAGGATAAAGGCCGTTCAGATTCCCTAATGGTTATTACTTTAAATCCTAAAAATAATTCAATGAAAACAGTAAGTATCCCTCGTGACACATATACAGAAATCGTTGGAAAAGGAAAAAGTGATAAAATCAACCATGCGTATGCATTTGGTGGAGTAGATATGTCTGTCGCAACTGTAGAAAAGTTCTTAAATGTACCTATTAATTACTACATTGAAGTAAATATGGAAGGATTTAAGGATATTGTCGATGCAGTAGGCGGTGTGGATGTTAATAATGATTTAGAGTTTTCTCTAGAAGGAAAGCACTTCCAAAAGGGGACTATCCACTTAACTGGTGACCAAGCTCTGGCGTATACACGTATGCGTAAAGAAGACCCACGCGGTGACTTCGGACGTCAAATGCGTCAACGTCAAGTTATGCAAGCTGTAATTAAAAAGGGCGCAAGCTTCTCCTCTTTAACAAGTTATGGGGATGTACTTACAGCAATTCAAAAGAACGTGAAAACAAACTTAACACAAGATCAAATGTTTGATATGCAAAAGAACTATAAAGATTGTTTGCAGAACAGTGAGGATATCCAAATCTCAGGAGACGGACACAAAGCTGCCGACGGTATTTGGTATTACTATGTTCCGGATGCAGCAAAACAAGATTTAACGAATAAGTTAAGAGCGCATCTTGAAGTGACTAAGTAATATGTAATAACCCAACTCCTTTGGAAGGAGTTGGGTTTATTTTTGCATGGATTTATATTAGTATTATATATTGTGAGATTAATAGATGAGGTGAATCGATGAATAAGAAAGCGGTACTTGTCCTTGTTATTTTTGTATTGTTTGTTGCTTCGGTTGTGAGTGGTAAACTGTACTGGAATAAGAAGATTGCGAATGCAACAGGACAAACGAGTGAAGTAACGAAAACAAAGGCTGAAGTGAAAGATAGCGGAGCGAAGAAAGAAGAGAAAAAGGAAGAGAAAAAACAAGATGCGAAGTCATCTTTTAATGAAGCATACGCGAAGAACTTGCCAGATGCAGTGAAAGAGAAGTTAAAGAAAGCTGCTGAGGATAAAAAGGCAGTAAATCTTGTTATTGTTGGTGATGAAGCTTCTTCATCTGAAAAAGGTGCTTGGGCAGCTAAGTTAACGTCTAATTTAGAAACTGCTTACGGTAAAGGTTTATGGAATGTGACTGTAAAGGAATATAAGGGTGAAAGCACAGAAGAGTTAATCGCGAATAAGCGTGATAAAGAGATTGCGAAAGAGAATCCAGATGTAATTTTATTTGAGCCACCATTTATTACTGATAACGGTAAAACTGGTAATGGGAACTCTGTTGCGAGTACACAGAAGTTTGTTCAAGCACTTTCTACTAGTGCGAAGGGCGCCACGATTATGATTCAACCATCAAATCCAGTTTATGGTGCGAAGAATTATCCGAAAGCGATTGAGGCATTAAAGCAATTTGCGACGCAAAATGGTTATACATATGTGGATCATTGGGGTGCTTGGCCCGATGCAACAACAAAGGCTATTTTACCTTACTTAAAAGAAGAGTTTGGTTTCCCGAGTGATAAAGGGCATGAAGTTTGGGCGCAATATGTAACGGATTATTTTATCGCTAAATAAAATCTGTGAGGAGGAAATCATTTGTTTTATAAAAGATAAATGATTTTCTTTTTTATTAATATTTAATAGTACTGGAGGTATATTTATGGCAATACTTGTAACGGGTGGAGCAGGATATATTGGTAGTCATACATGCATAGAATTACTGAACAATGATTATGAAATTATTGTAGTAGATAATCTTTCAAATAGCTCAATAGAGTCTATCAATCGAGTGAAAGAGTTAACAGGAAAACAATTTAAGTTTTATAAAGAGGATCTTGTGAATTACGAGGTACTGAATAAAATTTTTGAGGAAAATAAAATTGAAGCTGTCATTCACTTTGCAGGTTTAAAAGCTGTAGGAGAATCGGTAGCAAAGCCATTAATGTACTATAATAATAATATTATTAGCACATTAGTATTATGTGAAGTTATGCAAAAGCGTAATGTGAAGAAGATGATTTTTAGTTCATCTGCAACAGTATATGGTATTCCAGAAACATCACCAATTACGGAAGAATTTCCATTAAGTGCAACAAATCCATATGGTCAAACGAAATTAATGATTGAACAAATTATGCGTGATGTGGCATTTGCGGATACAGCATGGAGTATCGCGTTACTTCGCTACTTCAACCCATTTGGTGCACATGAAAGTGGACGCATTGGAGAGGATCCAAATGGAATTCCAAATAACTTAATGCCATATGTAACGCAAGTGGCAGTAGGTAAGCTAAAAGAATTAAGTGTATTTGGAAATGACTACCCAACGAAAGATGGAACAGGCGTCCGTGATTACATTCATGTTGTAGACTTAGCAAAAGGTCACGTAAAAGCACTAGAGAAAGTACTGAATACAACAGGAGTAGATGCTTATAATTTGGGAACGGGTACGGGGTATAGTGTACTAGAGATGGTTAAAGCATTTGAAAAAGTTTCGGGAAAGAAAGTTCCTTATAAAATTACGGAGCGTCGTCCTGGTGATGTGGCGGTATGTTTTGCAGATGCATCAAAAGCAAAACGTGAACTAGGATGGGAAGCGATGCGTGGATTAGAAGAAATGTGTGCAGATTCTTGGAGATGGCAATCCAATAATAAAAATGGCTATATTAAATAATATTTTTAAGTTCTAAGTGTACACACTATAGATAATTGAAATGTACGTCTATGCTATAGGTAACTAAGTAATAAAGGTACACAAAAGATATACGAGCAATCGTATACCTTTTATAATAAGAGAGTGAATAAGAAATCCTAATATATGTAGGAGGAAGACAATGAACGCAATCCTAATCTGCGGCGGAGCCGGCTACATCGGTTCTCACGCTGTGAAAAAATTAGTAGACGAAGGTTTATCTGTAGTAGTAGTAGATAACTTACAAACGGGTCATGAGGATGCAATTACGGAAGGCGCGAAGTTTTATAATGGCGACCTTCGTGATAAAGCATTTTTAAGAGATGTTTTTACACAAGAAAATATTGAGGCTGTTATGCATTTTGCAGCTGATTCTTTAGTTGGAGTTAGTATGGAGAAGCCTCTTCAATATTATAATAACAATGTGTATGGTGCACTTTGCTTATTAGAGGTAATGGATGAGTTTAAGGTAGATAAGTTTATTTTCTCTTCTACTGCGGCGACGTATGGTGAGGTAGATGTAGATCTTATTACTGAGGAAACGATGACAAATCCAACGAATACGTACGGAGAGACGAAGTTAGCAATCGAGAAGATGCTTCATTGGTATAGCCAAGCTTCAAATTTACGTTATAAGATTTTCAGATACTTTAATGTGGCTGGTGCAACTCCAAATGGTATTATTGGGGAAGATCATCGCCCAGAGACACATTTAATTCCTCTTGTGTTGCAAGTGGCTTTAGGTCAACGTGAGAAGATTATGATGTTTGGTGATGATTATAATACACCAGACGGTACTTGTATCCGTGATTATATTCATGTTGAAGATTTAGTAGCGGCTCATTTCTTAGGGCTTAAGGACTTGCAGAACGGCGGAGAGAGTGATTTCTATAACTTAGGAAATGGTAATGGTTTCAGTGTAAAAGAAATCGTTGATGCAGTTCGCGAAGTTACAAATCATGAAATTCCTGCTGAGGTAGCACCGCGCCGTGCGGGCGATCCAGCACGTTTAGTTGCTTCTTCTAAGAAAGCGAAAGAGAAGCTAGGATGGGATCCTAAGTATGTAAATGTTAAGACAATCATTGAACATGCTTGGAATTGGCATCAAAAGCAACCGAATGGATATGCTAAATAAATATAATAAGTGAAAGAGAGGGTATCGTCGACAAAATATGTTCGACAATACCCTCTCTTTTTTTATAGGATTTTTGCTATACTAAACTGTACTATAATACGTGGTGGAAGGAGGAGAATGATGAAAATACTTGTGGTGGATGATGAATCGAGTATTCGTAATTTGATTCGGATGCAGTTGGAGATGGAAGGTTATGAAGTATTGGCAGCGGCTGATGGGAGAGAAGCTTTGGAGCGATGGAATGAAGGGCCGGATGTATTGATTTTGGATGTTATGCTTCCGGATACGGATGGGTATGAGTTGCTTCGTTTGTTCCGTGAGAGGGATAGGGATATTCCGGTGCTTATGTTAACGGCAAAGAGTCAGATGAATGATAAGTTGCTTGGCTTGCAGCTTGGTGCGGATGATTATGTGACGAAGCCGTTTAATTATGCGGAGCTTATTCTTCGGGTTAAGAATATGGCGCGGCGTGTAAAGAAGACGGAGGCCGCTGTAAGTCATGAAGTAATTGAGGCTGGAGAGATCGTGATTTGTCCTAAGGAAAGAAAGGTACATGTGAGTGGACAAGAGATTCAGTTAACGTACCGAGAGTTTAATTTATGTCAGTTATTTGTTTCAAATCCGCAGCGTGTGTTTATGAGGGATGAGTTGCTTGAGAAAGTATGGGGATTTGAGTATATCGGAAATACGAGAGCAGTTGATATTATGGTGCAGAGACTTCGAAAGAAGCTTGGGACGAGCGGAGAATATATTAAGACAATTTATGGCGTTGGCTATAAACTGGATTGTTAAGTGGTGATGGTATGTCTTTAAAGCGAAATATGGTGTTCGGAATAGTTGGGCTGTTAATTCCGATTTTTGTTCTTTTATATGCAGTTGTTTATATTACGTTAGAAAAGAATATGTATCATAACGCAGCAGATTCTTTAGAAAAGTTAAGTGTAGAAGCGCAAATTTATACGATGAATTATTTAGAGAAGGAAGCAGAAGTGGATACGCTTGGTCCGAATTCACTTTTAATTGCGTCGTATTTAGCGAAGCGTATGGATGTCCGTGTGCAGATGATCGGGAAGAATGGCGATGTTGTTGCAGATACACAAAAAGGAGCATTGCTTCACCGTAACATCGACATTGAGAGTTCCTTGAAGGGAAAGAAGTCTTATGTTTTTGAGGAGGCGGATCCCGCTCCCATTCTTTTGTTTTCAAGCCCGGTTTATTATGGAAACGATGTCATTGGAAGTATTCGTTTTATAAATGAGTTAACGGGTGAGAAGGAAGTTTTAACAAATGTGAGCTGGACTTTCTTAATGACGTCTCTTTGCCTAGTAGCTACCGGTATTTTCTTTGCGATTCGTTTGGCGAAGTCTCTTCATAAACCAATTGATCAGTTGAGACAAATGGCACAGAGGCTCGCGAATGGTGATTATAAGAGTAAGATTGAGTTAAATGAGTACGTGGAAATCGCTCAGCTTTCAGCATCTTTTAATGCGATGGCTGATGGAATTGAGCTGCATATTAAGCAATTGCAGGAGGAGAAAGAGAAGCAGAAAGATTTCCTAGACCGCATTACGCATGAGCTAAAAACACCGCTAACGGCAATTATCGGTTATGTTGATTTAATTCCAAAGTTACAATCGAAAGAAGATGTACAGGAAAGTCTCCGTTATGTGGCTGTGGAAAGTGAGCGTTTATTATCACTTGTAGAGGAGCTGCTTAAGTCCTCGAAATATGGAACGAGTACGTTTGAAGTGTCTCCTACAGTTGTGAACATAAAGGAATTGGCAGAGGAAGCAGTTTCAATTGTGAAGCCTCGTCTAAATCAGTTTGAAATTGAAGTGATAAATGAGTTAACAGATGTACATGTTGTTGCAGATTTTGATAAGACGAAGCAAATTTTCTTAAATGTGCTTGATAATGCAATTAAGTATAGTGATGCTGCGCACATTCGTATGAATGTAATTGTAAATGAGCATGAGGCGAAGGTCTTTGTTCATGATGATGGGATCGGTATAGATGAAGTGGTGCTTGCGGAGTGGAATGAGTCTCCGAAAGGAAAGGCACTTCCTTCTAGTTACGGGAATGGTTATGGTTTGTATATTTGTCAGGAGATTATGAGTAAGCAGGGCGGAAGCATGCGGATTGAGAGTAGTGAAGAAATAGGTACTATAATATTCATTACATTTTTGCTTCCGAGAAGGATGGAAGACATAAAAAACTTGAAAGCGGTTAAATGATACATTTATGAAACAATTATGCGGTATTTTCGAAACAACGTTTTTTTATCTTGGAGGTAGGCAGAAATGAAAAGGCTATCATTTCAAATTCTTATGTTTGTCATTTGTATGATTGTTTCTCTTGTTTTGTTTTATGTTATGGAGAAGCAAATCTATAATCGAATCAACATTGTAAATGATAAACAAGCCGTTTTACAAAGGGTGAATGAATCTCTTCCAATTGAAGTGAAAGTAAGACATGAAAAGTGGGGAGAAATTGTTGTAACGGATGAAGTTCGTTTGCATACGATTGTTTCATTCTTTGACCGAATTCGAATAGAGCCTGAGGGCGTTAAGAGCCAAGAACAAGTATTTACTGGAGAAGTAACGTACTTGAATGGACATAAGCGTACTTTTGCAGTAGGTGACTTGTTCCAGTATGGGGAAAATGTATACGGAAAGAATGGCATGGATCCGATGATTTCAGCACTTCAAA
The DNA here is from genome assembly GCF_051915225.1 of Bacillus cereus group sp. MYBK95-2. Classification (NCBI taxonomy): domain Bacteria; kingdom Bacillati; phylum Bacillota; class Bacilli; order Caryophanales; family Bacillaceae; genus Bacillus; species Bacillus cereus group sp. MYBK95-2. The sequence goes on from NZ_JBQAEH010000004.1 coordinate 247,927, forward strand.
CGTATTTATTAAGCCTGTATTACACGCCAGAGCGTATTAGTGATTTCTTTGCTTCAGCAAAGGATGTCGTAGTACGTCAAGGTGATGTGGTACGTACTATCAATCTTACGCACATACTTGATTCTATTCGGTACGCAAAGCAAATTACAGATTACGGAGAAATTCAGAAGTTATTACAATCGCAGAATGAACCGATTGCTTATATTACAGCTTATAAAACAGGTAAGCGTGTAAAGAATGATCGTGAAGATATTCTTACGATTTCTGTGTATCCATCGTACTTTGTTGTGCAATATCTCGGTGATAATAACGGAAATGTCATGTATATGAAAAGCTCTCTAGCAGAGTTATTCGTAAAGGAGAATGCGTCATGAGAAAGATAGCCTTTTTCTTCTTTTTGCTAGTAATTGGAGGAGCGATGTCTAGTTGCTCTCGAGATACAACCTCTATTAAATATAGTAAAAATGGTCTCCCTATTTTGGATGATCGTCATATTGTTGCGTATGTAGCGGCTCGTGAGGAAGTTGGTGAAGCGTTACTTTCATCATTTTGTAAGCCGCGCGGATGTACGTATGAATTTATTCGTCTTTCAACAGAAGAACTTCTTCGTAGAGTGGAAGAAGAAGCTGGAAATCCGAAGGCGGATATTATTATTGGCGGTACAGTAGATGCGCATCAAATGATGAAGCAAAAAAATCTTTCTATTCCTGTGATAAGCCAACATGCAAATCGTATTTCGAAAACCGTTAAAGATAAAGATGGTTATTGGTACGGTTATGAAGTGGAGAAGCTGGCAATTGCGATTAATAAAGAGCGGTGGAACGAGGAAATAGCGCCGCTCGGTCTCTCGTATCCATTAAGATGGAAAGATTTATTGAATCCAGTATATAAAGGAAAGATTGTCATGCCCGATCCAAATGTTTCAGGTACAGCATATACGTTTTTTCAATCACTTATTGATACGTTAGGTGAAGAGGAAGCGAAGGAATATGTGAAGAATCTGGCAGAACAAGTTGGAGAAGTAACAGTGAATGGTTACATTCCAGCAGAACTTGTTGCGAGCGGTGAATATATGGTAGGCATCAACTTTATGGGAGATCAGAGAATGCTTCAAAAACAAGGCTTTCCGATTTTAAGTAACGAACCTGAGCAAACAGGGTTATCTGTTAATGCGATTTCGAAACTAAAACGTGCACCGAGTGGTATTATTGCGGATTTATTTATTGATTATTGTTTATCAGAAGAAGCGGGTCATATTTTAGAAAAAGTGTCGTTTGGCGTACCAACGATGTTTGCGAAGAATGAGAAAGAAATAGAAGGACAGCCGGTTAGAAGGACGAACCAAAATATATCAAATAGCGGAATAATTGAGATATGGAATAGACAGCGTCTCTCTCTGAAGTGAGAAAAGGAGACGAAAATATATGTTTAAATGGCTCAAGCCAGCACCTGCAATTGAAAGATTGCCAGCGGATATGATCGACCGTGTATATCGATTACTACGTATTCGTGTGTTAATCGGGATTTCAGTTGGATATGCTGCTTATTATTTAGTTCGTAGTAACTTTAATTTATCTACTACGTATTTAGTAGACGAGTTCGGATTTAGCACTACACAAATCGGATTATTAGGTGCAGTAATGGCTGTTGTTTACGGACTTAGTAAATTCTTTATGGGTAATTTATCGGATAAGGCATTTGCTCAACGATTTATTGCAGTAGGTTTATTTTTATCTGGGCTTGTTAATATTTGTTTCGGTTATGCATCTTCCTTTGGGATGATCTTAACATTACTTGTTCTAAACGGTATTGTACAAGGTATGGGAGCACCACCTTGTAGTATTGTTATGACGAAATGGTTTTCAAAGAAAGAACGTGGGACGAAAACAGGTCTTTGGAATATTTCACATAACGTTGGTGGATTACTTGTTCCACCATTCATTGGAATTGGTGTAGGTATCTTCGGTGAAAGTCATTGGCAAGGTGGCGTATTTATTTTCCCAGCGATTATCGCAATGGTAATTGCCGTTCTTGTTTGGATTAATGCGAAAGATACGCCAGAATCTGAAGGTCTTCCGCCAATTGATGAGTATCGTAATGACTATGAAAATCTTGAAAAAGCAGATAATGCTAATAAGATGTCACCAAAAGAAATTTTAATGAAGTATGTAGTGAAAAATAAATTTGTTTGGTTCTTATGTATTGCAAATGCATTTGTTTATTTAATTCGTTTCGGTGTTATTAACTGGGTACCGATTTACTTAACAACAGTTAAAGGTTTTACGAAAACAGAAGCACATGCAGCATATTCAATATTTGAAGCAGCAGCGATTCCAAGTTCTTTAATTGTCGGTTTTTTAAGTGATAAATTATTCAAAGGAAAACGTATGCCATTATGTGTTATGAGTATGGCTGGAGTTGTTGTTGGTACGATTGTATATTGGCAAGCAACTAGTATACTTGTTGTAAGTATTGCAGTTTCTGTAATTGGCTGTTTAATTTATGTGCCACAGTTCTTAATCGGTTTAAGTGCAATGGAATTAGTACCGAAGTTTGCAGTAGGTACAACAGTTGGTATGTGTGGTCTGTTCGGTTATGTTGGAGGTAGTTTCGTAGCTAACGCAGCAATTGGTATTATTGTTGATCGTTCTGGCTGGGATGGTTGCTTCATGTTACTGTTAGCAGGCGGTATTTTATCAACAATATTCTTACTGATTGTTCAAATGGGACATGAGAGAAAATCTTCTAAAGTAGTATAATATTTTATTTGAAAAAGCTATCCAATTGTTATATTGGATAGCTTTTATATTTTTATTTAGAAAAAACAAACAGTATGTAAAATTGGAGTTTAATGTGTAAAAGGTTTTTGTTACTTAATATAATTTTTTTAGATTTAATAAACCAATCACGTACATAGTTAGACCGAAAAATCCACCGCCACAGATGAAAATTACAACCTTAAATAAAGAAATAGAGATTTCTTCTGAACCTACATAGGGAAGGATATAATTCATAAAAACAAACATTTGAAAGCCCCAAAGCACACCTGCTTTTAAGCCAGCTTTTCTTAATTTTTTCTTGTGTTGTAAATATTCTTCTTTTGTTGCACATTCAGTATCACTTAAACCTTTTTTCTTGAATTTAAAGGCTAAGTAATTAGCGTAAATCATATTAGACAGAAAAATGAATATTGTCCCTATAGATATTGTGTGGTTCATAGTATCAACAAGTAACATAATAAGCATTACCAACATATTTAGCCACCATAAACCAATTCCAGCTACAGATAATTCTTTATTGATTTCTTGTTTTTGATATTCATCTCTCTCACTCAGTGTTCCAACAAAACTATTATAAACTCTTTCTTTCCATTCAATTTTCATCATTTAATCTCCCTCCCAAAATAGACTGTTTAAATCTGTTTTTAGTGCTTTTGCTAATTCGATACATAAGGCTAAAGAAGGGTTATATTTATTATTTTCAATTAAATTTATTGTCTGTCTCGCCACGTTAACTTTTTTAGCTAACTCTAGCTGCGATAGCCCTTCAGATTTTCGATATTGTTTAACGTTATTCAAATATAACCCTCCCATTTATGGTTGTAGATCTCGTGTACCAAAATGTCATTTATATGTGACATTTTATAATTGAATAAATGAAATGTCAAATATATATGACAAAATAGCGATGGTGCAATTAGGAAAATGATTTTAATGATTCATTTTGGCAAGAAGTTTGTTAATAAAGAATGGCTTCCATTCAATTAAAATTGCTCTTTTTTCTTTCCTTAAATCTATCTTAAAAGATATAATGTCATATTTCTAATCATTGGAATTTTTGTTACAATATAAATGGATGTGTAAAACTTTGTAAAAAGATTGTAATAATATACAGTTTATTTTCAGAAAGTTTTATACAATTATGTTATTTATTAAACTATTAATTTATAAAGGGAGAGAGAATATGTTACCAAATACGGTTCGTACTCCAAACAAGAAGAAGAAATGGATTATTATTGGGGTTATTGCACTAATTGTTATTGTAGCGGCAATTAATATTTTTGTTATGCAAGGTAAGAAGAAGGGCGCATCAACAAATGCTGATGCTGTAAGTTTTGAGAAAGTGACAGAGCGTAAGCTGAATAATACGAAGTTAATTTCTGGTCAGGTGAAGCCTGGTAATATTGAAAGCTTCTATGCAGATCCGGCCAAAGGGAAAGTGAAAGATATTGAGGTAAAAGAAGGGCAAGAGGTAGAGAAAGGCACGAAGTTATTCTCTTATGATAATGAAGAGATTAACCTTCAAATGAAGCAAGCTGAGCTTGATCAGAAGATGGCGGATATGCGTTATGATCAAGGGAAAAAGAAGATTGATTCGTTGAAGAAAGAAATTAAGAAGGCGAAAGATAGCGGAGCTGGGAAAGAAGTAACAGATCCGATGGACGAGCAAGTAAACGAGTTAGAGATAGGACAAAAAACAATTGACCTTGAGAAAGAAAAAGGAAAGTTGCAGAAAGAAGAGTTAAGTAAGAAGCAGAAAGAACTTACGATTTATAGCAATTTTGCTGGTGTTGTTCAAAAGTTAGATAAAGATGCGGCACAAAGTTCATCTCAAGCGCTAGGTGGTCAAGGAAAAGCGTTTTTACAAGTAGCTTCTAAAGATCCATTCCAAGTTCAAGGTACGTTAACTGAGCTTCAAAAGTCACAAATTCAAAAAGATCAAACATTCACTGTAACTGCAAAAGCAAATAATAAGAAGAAGTGGACAGGTAAGATTACAGAGGTAAGTGAGTTCCCAACAAGTGCAGAGATGGCGCAAGCTGGCGGCATGGGTGAAGCAACTCAAAATATGTCTCAGTATACATATAAAGCTAGCCTTGATAGTCAAGATGGTTTATCTCCAGGTTATCACGTTTCTCTGCAAGTAAACTTAGAGAATAAGACGATGGTTGCTGTTCCAAGTAAAAGCATTGTAGAAAAAGGCGATGATGCATTTGTTTATGTTGAGGAGAAAGGAAAGCTTCGTAAACAAAATGTGAAAAAAGGTTCTACTGATGAAGACTGGACAGAGGTTGTAGAAGGCGTAACAGTGGGGCAAAAGGTGGTTAAAAATCCTTCCGACGATGTGTATGACGGAATGGAAGTGAAAGAGAAATGATTACGTTAAATAATATTGCTAAAACGTATTATCAAGGAAAATTGGCGGTGCCGATTTTGCATGGTATTAGTTTAACAATTCAGAGCGGTGATTTCGTTTCGATTATGGGACCATCTGGTTCTGGTAAGTCGACGCTTATGAATATTATCGGTTGTTTAGATCGTCCAACAGAAGGTGAATATATGCTGAATGACGTGAATATCTTAACAGCAGACGAGTCAAAGCTTGCTTTAATTCGTAATGAATATATTGGCTTTGTATTCCAGCACTTTAATTTACTACCTCGTCTTTCCGCAGTGGAAAATGTTGAGCTTCCGCTCGTATATGGTGGCGTGAAGAAAGCGGAGCGTCGCAAGCGTGCTTTGGAGGCGTTAGGTAAAGTTGGATTGGCAGATCGCGTGCATCATTTACCAAATGAGTTATCAGGTGGACAGAAGCAGCGTGTAGCGATTGCAAGAGCGATTGCGAATAATCCAACGTTCATTATGGCCGATGAACCGACTGGTGCACTTGATACGAAGTCTGGTGAGCAAGTTATGGATATTTTCACGAAGCTTAATGCAGAAGGTACGACGATTGTTATGGTTACGCATGAAGAGGAAGTAGCAGCTTATTCTTCCCGCCGCATTGTACTGCGAGATGGGAAAGTTACAGAAGATAGAAGGTGTGCGGTATGAGTTTACTAGATAGTATAAAAATTGCCCTGTCTTCTATTTTAGCTCATAAACTGCGTTCTGCTCTTACGATGCTCGGTATTATTATCGGGGTAGGTTCGATTATTACTGTCGTTGCAATTGGGCAAGGCGGAGAAGCGATGCTGAAGTCGAAAATCGCTGGTTCTGGTAATAATCTTATGCCAATTCAATTTAAACCAGATATTAATGATGAGTTTAGTATGGGTGGGCATCAAGTACCGAAATTAACAGAAGAAGATATTATGGAAGTAAAGCAAGTTAAAGATGTTTCCCATGTTATTACGACGAATAATACGATGGAAACAATGGACATTAATGATAAAAAATCAATGATTAATGTTATTGGACTTGATAGTGAGTATTTTGAAGTAAATAAAGTGAAAGTGGTTAAAGGCCGTTCATTAAATGAATCTGATATTTCACAAGGAAATAACGTTGTTATGATTAGTACGAAATCAGAAGAGACGTTATTTAAAGATGAAAATCCAGTAGGGAAAATTATTGAAATGAAAGGACAACCGATGCAAATTATTGGTGTCTATAAATCAGATAATGAGTTTATGGGATTCGAGGCTGAGGAAATGTTAATTCCTCTTACTTTATGGCCCGTCTTATACGGAACAGATGAAATTCAAAGTATCGCCATTCAATCTAAAAACGTAGATAATTTAGAAACGGCAGGGAAAAAAGCTGTTGATGTATTAAATGGTCGTAAACCAAGTGATATTCCAGGTAAATATGAATTGGTGAATTTAAAAGAATTCCAAGAAGGTGTTTCTAAAGTTACTAATATTATGACGATGATCATCGGTGGTATTGCTGGTATTTCACTAGTTGTTGGTGGTATTGGTGTTATGAATATTATGCTCGTATCTGTAACGGAGCGTACACGCGAAATAGGGATACGTAAAGCACTCGGAGCAACACGTAGTAAAATTTTATTACAGTTTTTAATTGAAGCTGTTATGTTAACACTTCTAGGTGGTTTAATCGGAATTGGTCTTGGGTATGGCGGAGCATATATCGTTTCTACATTCGCAAAATGGCCACCACTTGTTTCATGGGAAGTTGTCGTTGGAGGCGTACTGTTCTCAATGACACTCGGTATTATTTTTGGATTAATTCCAGCAAATAAAGCTGCGAAATTAGATCCAATTGAAGCATTGCGTTATGAGTAATTAATAATGTAGTAGAACTACACATTACCGTTCTAGTGGGCGGTTCGTAGCCTCTATATGAGGAAGTGAACCGCCCGTTAGAACGGGTTATATAAATAGAAGGAGGCGTTATAATGGAAGCAAATATTAATACGCAAGATGTAGGTGCGAAGAAGCCATCATTATTTGGAATGATTACTTCTCCAGGTGAGCAGTTTGAGAGAATGAAGACGAAAAGTCCGGTTTGGGGAGTATTTTTCTTATTTGTTATATTAGGAACGATTATAGCAACAGCAGTGTCTTACTTAACATTAATTAGTACTCCAGAATTGGCAAAAGAATTAAATGGTGAAGCAGGGGCAATGGTAAAAGGATTTACCCTTGGTGGAGGCGCACTTGTTGGTCTATTAGGAACACCTATAGGTCTCTTTATTGCGGCAGGTTTTTATAAAATTATTATGATGTTTATGAGCAATGATACACCGTACATGAAAATATTATCGATTTACTTATATGCTAATCTTGTTTATTATATCGGCGGATTGTTAAATGCAGGATTAGGCTTTATTTTTGATGGAAATGGCACTGATGTTTATACAAGTTTAGCTCCTTTATTTGAACAAGGGACAGTAGCACATGGAATTGCCTCTTCAATTGAAATTTTTAATATTTGGAGCCTCATTCTAACAGGACTAGGCTTACACATTGTAGCTGGTTTAAGTAAGAAACAAGCTACGATTTTAATTGTAATCTTCTTTATCCTAACAATTGGATTAGGCGTTGTAAGAGGGTTAGCTGGCATTGGTGCATGATATATTTGTTAAGAAAGGTGGCTCTCCCATAATCTGTACTCTTTGTAAAGGACATTAAAAAAAGTTATGTGCCATAAAGAAGATAATTTCTGTATCCTGGTCTTACCCCTGTTAAGTAGACAGTAATAGATTAGGTATCTTTTCATTAAGTAGCCTTAGTTCTAATTTCAATAGGACTAAGGTTGTTTAATATTTTTTGAAATCTTTTATTATTGAAAAAGCTTATATATCTTTTAATAGTTTTACAGACTTCTGTCTTTTCATAAAATGTATGTCTATAAAAGCATTCCGCCTTAAAATTATCAGAAACCCTCTTTATACACGCATTATCATGACAATTTCCTTTTCTAGATATAACCACAGTTATTTCGTGGGCCGCTCTTTTTTAGGCTTTATTGAATGTGTCTGTAACTAATTTTAAATTGTTGTATTTGCTCATTTGATAGACCACACCTTCGTTATTGTAAAAATCGAATATCATTGAAAGATATATGCGCTTATTATTAAAGGTAAGATAGATTATATCAGAAACCCATTTTTCATTTGGCCGTGTAGCTGAAAATTCTTTATTTAACAGATTTTCCGACACGATGGATTGTTTCTTCAAAGTAAAATTTCGCCACTTTTTTTGAATCTTAGCTTGTAGCCCCATTTTTCTATTTTAGACATGATAAATTGGTCCCCTTTCATTTTTTCAGAGGGATTGTTGATTCTTTTTTCACTTATAATAGCCACTTCTTGAAACACCTGCAATTTTACAGGGAAATCCAATTAAAAAACTCCGTTTTAAGGTATGAATGATCTCTCATGCTACTGATTTACTCTCTTTAATTTCAGCCCTTTTTTCGTATCTAATAGCTTTTTTAAGTATGCATTTTCCGCGTTTAATTGTTGTATTCTAGCATCTTGACTTATTTCATATATTGGTTTAGATCCTCCCCGTTTTTCTTGTAGGCCCAGAATACCTAAAGTTTTGTGTGTGATGGGAACGGAATGACAAACACAAGAGGTTTTATTTTTACGGGACGTATTCGAAAAAAGATTGTAATAATATCGAAATTGTTAACTTTGTAGTTAAAAATATGTATTAATTTGGAATTAATTTCTATAAAGTAGAAGATTACACGCCGAACAATCTAATATTCGAAACGTTAACTCACAGTACCGGAATCGCTATTACTTTAACTCGGTCTAAAAGAGGAAAAGTAAATAACATTATCTGTAAATATGTTCTAGGAGATAATATTGAGATTAACGCTTGCGCAGATTTAGAAATTACAAACGTCAATATTGATGGTGTGGGGAAACGTCCTTTTTTATTTGAGGTGATAATACTGGATTTTATAGAGTTTACATTAAAAATGTTATATTAAGATAATAAAGACTACATCCACTGAGAGTATATTGGTTAACTTCTTGAAGAATAGTGAAATGGTAAAATGCAACCTTGATAGAACCTTAATAATACAAGAGAATATTCCTTCTGAAAATTTTCTTTTTGTTGATTGTGTTTTTGGGTGGCGATATCCTAGCATTAGTTGTTTATTATAACGAATTTAAATTCATAAACACTAAGTTTTCCAATGTTCTTATTCAAATATTAGAAAACACAACAGGTGAATTTAGAATTATTAACAATTATAAAAGTGTTAATAATGGTTCAGTGTTAAATATGCCTGTTTCTAAGTTTGAAAAAAGTACAGGTGGTTCTTCTGTAGGTCGTCTGTGTGTGTTGTCATCATTTTCCGATAACTCTGCATAAGCAACTTATCAAGAATATCTTTTGTATCATACGGAACAACTTTAAACATAGCAACACTTACATCTGTGGATGGTGCACTTTCAAGAAAAATCACTATCACTGAAGATAGAGCGAACAAACAATTTGTATTAACTAATTCAACAGATGTAAATTTAGTGGTTAAATGGAACATAATTATTCAATTAGCAGCTTAATTAAATAAAAAGAGCGATTTGCTCTTTTTATTGTAAACATTATGTTGTTTTGGAGAACAAAGGATTTGAATTTCCCTCATTTGATCCATACTTTTTTTCAAGGATGTAAATGATTGCAAATATACAATAGAGATACGTAATTGCATGACCAGCCAAAGACATCCCTGCTAATAAGAATGGTAGCATAACAATTCCTGCTTTAAATTTAGTTTTTTTAAGTATTCTCCACCAGAGTACAAATAAAAGGATGAATCCTATTAAACCAGACTCTATTAAGTATGTAATCATGAAATTATGTGCACCTATTCTTAGGTATTCAAAAGAATTACCAAACCCAATACCAAGTAAAACATTACTCATAGTTGTATCACTTAAAAACTCAAAAGCCCTATCTACAATTTCGATTTTTGATAAGAAACTTATGTCCGAATTCATATAACCGAAAATGAAGGTAGCCCCTGTGATAATTGCTGTAATGGATAATAAAATTTTCATTATTTTTGTTTTGAACCCTATCAAGATATAAAATGCAATCAGCGTAAATATAGCAGCTCTTGAGAAAGTAAGTACGCATAAAATGGTTAACATAAACATCTGCCATTTAAGCGATATTGCTTGGTAACGTCTTAAGTAGATACAAAAGAAAAACAAAGTTACTATAAAAATCCCTACAAAGTTCGAATCTTGGTACATTATGCTATTCATTTTGTACTTATAAAAACTTGAATCCACTTGCATGAATTGCCATGTTGTTTGCGGTTGCCATGGATGCGTAAGCCTCCAAATAGTTTCTATTATTACAAGCAATATTGATATGTTAATGAACTTAACTGATATATTCAAAATCTTATCAGAACTTAAACTATACAAAACTTGAAAACTAAAAACAAAGTATATAAGTGATAATATCACGTTATACAACGCATTGGTCTTTTCTGGAATAATCATTAACTGTGTAACTAATAAGTAGCATAAAAGGACCATTGTTATACTAATTAAAGAATTGAACACCAATTTTTTTCTTTTTAAGGTCTGTAGAAATAGTCCTACAAATGACAGTGTGAAAAAAAGATAAATTGGACTTATTGGTAAAAAATTAATAAAGAAACCGGAAAATACAATCAAAAGAAATGCCGTTTTATACATTTTAAGTAACTCCTCTAATATTAAAAATATGACAACTATTAATATAACATTTTTCACTTAATATTGGCAGGATTATACTAATGTACTTTTGAATAAAATACGGCTTTTATTCAAAAAAAGGATGTTTAACTGTCTCTCCAGTAATTGAATTGTTATCTGAAACACTCGTAAAAAATCTAAAAAATAATAAATCTAAATAAAAGAAATTTAAGCCGAAAGGTGGTATAGTCAAAAGAAAAATTGAATGTTAGAAAACAGAAGATGTTATAAAAAGAATTTTATAAAATTAATAAGGAAAGGCATGTAAAAACTAAAGATTTTAAAATACAATTCATAAATCCAAAAGATATTATTGCTATTAATGAAACTTATAATTATCTAGATATACTTAATGATTATAAAATGGGGAACTTGAAATCAAAGAGTGCTGTCAATAGATTTATTAAAAGCTAACATCACGAAAGTAATGTACTTTGATTAATTAAAAGAATAAAAATGGAAAAGGAGGGAGCGCGGTATGTCTCCTTTTCATTTTTCTTAAAGGGGAGCCGAAATGGATCATATTAATGTATTAATGAAAGTAGTTATAACTACTTTTAGTGAATTCTGTGGATATTTCTTGGGGGGATGAAATACAATATTGAAAGTTCTAGTTATTTATCATGGAGGCTGTTAACTATATCACAGGAGTATTAGCATCAGATTATAACAAGAAGTTAAAAAGTAAAGTTGGTTTCAAAAGTATTGCCAAAAAGGTGATGCTTTTTCTTTTAACCGTAGCAGTGACTCAAGCCTATGCAATTATGAGTATTCCGCTTCCAAAAGCTATTTTTATTTTACACATATGCCTGACCATATTCCTTAGGTTATATTTTATGATGACAGAACGAATCAAGAGAAATTCCTGACTAAGTGATAGTGTTATTTCCTTTTCATCCTCTCTTCCATAAGTTTAATTTTTTAGCAATTCATTTTCTGCCTTTAGTAAGTTTAGTTTGGCTTTTAAACAGGCATACTTTTCTTCTAACATAAGCTCTCTCTCAAGGTTTTTTTCAGCACATTCTATACACAAGTCCAATAAAGTGAATATGCCATTTTCCAGATAATTAGCGTGCCATCTACTTCCTAATGAAATAACCCGTTTCATTCCAATTATATCTATATGTCAAATTCATACTCTTCAAAAATATGTCGAGGTAGCTTTCCTTTTTCATTTTCCTCAATAAAAATATGCTTAAATTCCTCTGTAAAAGTGATACCTTTTGATTTATAGATTTTACGTATGGATTATTTGATAGAAATTTAATTTCTCTTTCTGTAAATAGATTTTGTCATTTTGGACATTCTCTGATTCAAATTACCCTTTTATTATAAAAGAAATATCCTATAGAATAGACTTTACCTGAGAATCACCTTTTTTATTTTTACCCCTATTTCAAATACCACCAACAAAATTTCAAATACTATCTAGTTTAATTTCAAATTCCGTCGGTAGTATTTGAAATTACTCACAGTGAAATCTTTTCTTTATTTTTATATTGTGAAGGTACCGCGGAATACTAGAAAGGTATACCTTTTAGAAACGGGTACTGTGTGAAGCCAGCGACTTTTAAAGAGGCAGTTGTTTTGTATGAAGGGATGATTGTAAATCAAATAAAGAAATTAGGTATTCGTAAAGATTATGAAGAGTATTATCAATGTGGTTTAATCGGTCTTTGGCATGCGTATGAAAGATTTGATGAAAAGAAGGGGTATTTCCCTGCATATGCAGTTGTCACGGTGCGAGGTTATATATTAGAGAGATTGAAGAAAGAGTTCGCAGTGCAGGAGAGATGTGTATGTGTAGGAGAGTATGAGGATATCTTTCATTTTGAGGACGTTGAAATAAGAGTGAAGGATTTTATGAGCGTGTTAGATGAGAAGGAGAAGTATATTATTTTTGAACGTTTTTTTGTAGGGAAGACGATGGGAGAAATCGCTTTAGAGACGGAAATGACATATTATCAAGTAAGATGGATGTATCGGCAAGCACTCGAGAAAATGCGAGATAGTGTAAAAGGATAAAAATAGAAAATAGAATGGAAGGTAAGGAAATACTACCTTCCATTCTATTTGTTATTAAGGTGATGAATCTTGCATGTTCATTTGGGATAATACATATCCAGCTTTCCATAATTGCTGGCTTAACTTATGGGGACTAATTTGTATCGTTACGGTAGCTCCGTTTGAAAAATGAATTTTAGCTCGTTTAGCTTTTTTGAAAAACTCTATTGTATGAACATGTTTGAAGAAAAGCCAAATACAATTTGGAGAAGCAGGAGATTTTGTTGGGAAAGCACAAATATATTCTCTATGATTGATCGGAATTGGAACGTTTTGTTTAAATTTAAATTTTGTTTTTACAGCATTACGTCTCCCTTGATAAGTAGAATGAATATTTGTTAGACAAGATTTCTGTATAAGTTGGAGAGCAGTTTGACAGGAGTAAAGATGGTTTCCGCTACTGTCGATAAGTTTTGTACGATAATAAGGGTGATTGTATGGAACAAGCATCATAGTAGAACTAGAAATAATAATGTTATTTTCATCATTCATGATTTTAAGTCCTCCCTTATGAAATTAATATTTCGAATATAATTATATACGGAATAAGTAAACTCGGTGTTAATATTTTGTTTTGTATTGTAAATTTTGTCTATTCGTTTACAATCAATAGGTGATAGTCTTTCTAATTTGCATCGCTTGTACATATATATGAAAATAGAAAAGAGTAGGCGGTGATATAGTATGAAGAAAAAGTATATTATTATGGCTTTAGTTGTCGTTCTCCTAGTATATTTAGCAAACAGTAATCCGAGTAAGGGCGAATATACAGAATGGGCAGCGAAGCAGTTTATGAAGCGTAATGATGTGAGTAAGAAGCTAGATGAAGTTCAAAAAGAGAATGAAGAGGGTCTCCTTGGCGACTTGGCATCGGCCGGTAAAAAGTTAGCGAAAAAGTATGTTGAGCCACAAGTTGGGTTATTAATTGATCATTATACGAAGCGAAATGATTATATATTCTTCTCAACATATACGACTGAGTTTGATATAGGTGAAGAACATTATAAGTACGTATGCGTCGGTTTCTCAAAGATTTTTATTCCGATTGAAATGCCGAAGAAAAAAGACGAATCTGCAAAATGATGCAGATTCGTCTTTTTCATTTTATAGAGTAATTGGAACTTCAGATACATTTTTTTCTACAAGGCGAGCTCCCTTTTTTCGTGTATTTTCATCAATGGATGAAAATACAGATGAGGCGAGGATTGTATCCATTACTTGATTTACGACTTGTGCATCGATTGGTGTGATGGGCGTATCGATAGAAAAAACGACTGTTTTTCCATCTTCTTTTGCGAAAATCAACTCTAGTACTTGCATGTGTTATTCCCTCCTTTGTATTTATCAAGCTATTTATGGGATTCGGGTCTGCCGGTTAAATTGCGGTCTAATAATCAGCGGGGATGAATAAAATCCCCACTGATCCGAGTTTTACTTTATAGTTTAGAAAGATCTGATGTGCTTACAAGTTGTACAGCGTGAAGTGGTGATGCTTGTAAGGAAGCTAGAGCATGAGCTACATTGTGTACTTGATCTAAGCTCGCATTTGTTTTAACACGTTTAAATTGTTTGCTCTTGAAAACTGTTTTTCCGTTCTTATCTAATCCGTTGTTTAAGACAAGACGTAAAGTTAAATCCATTACGATTGTTTCAATTGCCATGTGTATCACCTCCTTTCACTTTATAAATAGGGTACAAATGTCATGTTTTGGCGTGAAATTTTTTCTTTTTTTTGGTACCCTTAAAAGATTAAGAGAGGAGAATTCTGGATAATGAATCGTAAATGGTTATTTTGGATTCCTGTATTACTATGGATGGGGCTGATTTTCTATTCTTCGGCACAACCATATAAAAAGCAGGATATGCGTTCAGATATTGAACAATATGTAAATGTTGAATTTGTGAAAGAGCATTTTTCATGGGTATCTATCGATTATGGTGGAGGAACCCCTGTTAGTATTGCGAATAAAGGTGTAGGCGGATTTATTGAGTTTTTCCTTCGTAAAGGTGCTCATTTTATGGTGTTCTTTATGCTAGGTTCATTGATTTATTACGCTTTTCATCGATCAGGTTATTCGAGGAAAAGATGTTTTATATATGCCCTTCTTTTCGTTGCGGGTTATGCAACATTTGATGAAATTCACCAATGGTATACGGGAGACCGTACACCAATGTGGCAAGATTCATTGCTTGATACGTGCGGCGGATTAACGGGAATTATAATAAGTAATTGGTTTTGGAATAGAAAAAAGCGCTAATCTCAAATGAGATTAGCGCTTTTTTTGCGGGGAGTAAAACCTCCACTGATTAAAGTTTCACTTTATACACCAAGTAATTCTTTTAGTTCGTCTGTTGATAGTTCAGTCATCCAGCTATCGCTTGTGATGACCGCATTGTTTAGAGATTGTTTTCTTTCTAGCATTTCATCAATTTTTTCTTCTAATGTTCCTGTTGTAATAAGTTTGTGAACATGAACAAATCGTTTTTGACCAATGCGATATGCGCGGTCTGTTGCTTGATTTTCCACAGCTGGATTCCACCAACGATCGTAGTGAATGACATGGTTGGCAGCGGTTAAGTTTAATCCTGTTCCGCCAGCTTTTAAGGATAAGATGAAAATGTCATACGTTCCGTTTTGGAACTCCTCAATCATCTTGTCGCGATCTTTTTTCGGCACACTACCGTTTAAGAAGAGGACACGCTGGCCGAATTTTTCTTCTAGCACACGTTTTAGCATGTTCCCCATGCCGATGTATTGAGTGAAGATGAGGCAACTTTCATTTTGATCTTTTATATTTTCGATGAGCTCCATTAACGTTTTTGTTTTCATAGAACGTTCAACGACATTTTGTGGCTCTTCTTCTTTTAAATAAAGAGCTGGATGATTACAAATTTGTTTTAGCTTGTTCAGCATAAGTAATATAAAGCCGCGTCTTTCAATTCCACTTAATCCCTCAACATTTTGCAGTGTATCTTGAACAAGTTGTTCATATAAGGAAGCTTGTTCACCAGTAAGGGGACAGTAAGCTTTTTGTTCTTGTTTATCTGGTAAATTTAATGCGACCGTTTGATCTTTCTTCGTTCGGCGCAGTAAAAATGGTGAGATAAACCGTTGAACTTGCTGGATTTTTCCTTCATCACGATCCTTTTCAATTGGTGTGACGAAGCGGCGTTGGAATTGCCCTAAGCTTCCGAGATATCCATGATTAATAAAGTCGAAAATGGACCAAAGTTCAGCGAGGCGATTTTCCATCGGCGTACCAGTTAAAGCGATTTTGTGATTTGCTTGTAAGTTTCGTACTGCTTTCGACTGTTTCGTATGTGGGTTCTTAATATTTTGTGCTTCATCCAAAATAACAGCATCCCAGCATAATGAAGTTAGTTCTTCCTCATCGAGTTGAGCCAATGCATAAGATGTTAATACAACATCTGCTGATTGAAGGAAATCTTCAAAAGAATTGCCCTTATCTCTATTACTTCCGTAATGTAATTGAACACGTAAATTCGGTGCGAAACGCTCAAATTCTTTTTGCCAATTTCCAAGAACAGATGTCGGCGCTACGATTAATGCAGGGCCTGTTTTGAGATTATTTTCTTTTATATATAGTAAGTAAGAGATTGTTTGAATACTTTTCCCGAGTCCCATATCGTCAGCTAGCAATGCTCCAAATCCAAGCTTTCGTAAATATAACAACCATTCAATGCCGTGTTGTTGATACGGACGAAGTGTTGCGTTTAGTGAAGCGGGGACATCTACTTTTGGAATATCTCCAATATGAAGTAGCTTTTGGAATAGTTCCTCATAATATCCATCTAGTTCGATTTCAATATCAGTAAACGGACTATCATCTTCTACAATTTCTGTTTCAGCCGTATTTGATAAATGTTGCTGCAGGACATCTTTCATCTCTAGTCCGTATTTATCGGCACGGTTCATGAGTTTCCTTACTTCTTCGATAAAGGCTGGATCTAGTCGCATCCATTGACCGTTTATATTAAATAGACGTTTGTTTTGTTCAACGAGTTCGAAAAATTCGCTTTCTGATAAGTCAATGCCATTCGTAGAAATGCGCCAGTCAAAATTAACGAGCGTATTCATACCGAAGAACGATTGTGTTTGTACTGTATTTTGCTTCAGTTGAACACGTAATTTCGGTTTTGTTGCTTTTAAATTTTGCCACCATGATGGTAGTAAAATTGTAATGCCGGCTGCAAGTAATTCATTGCTTGCTTCTGTTAAGAAGTTCCAAGCTTCTGTTTCAAAGAGCTCATTTCGGAATGTATCTCCTTCTTTTAACCACGGTATGAGCTTACTAAAACCTTCTTGTGTTTCTGTAATCCGTTCTTCGTAATCGTGCCATCTTTTCGGTAAGGAATCGATGTTTTCATATACATATATGCGATGCGCCCCGCGCTTTGGTGTCACGATTGTTTCAAGTTTCCACATTTCAAATTCTTCTTGTGGTTCTTGCAGTCTTAGTCCGATTGTAAACGGAAGATCATCTTCAATATAACCAATTTTTCGAAGCCAATCTTCTTCATGTAGTGCTGTTTCCAATTGTCTTTTCGTAAAGTCGTAATGTTCATATAGTCTTTTAGCATCTTCCCAGCCGTCATTTGAGCGATTGTCTTGTAATATGCTTTCATTAACTGCTGCTGAGAAAAGAGATGCTAATGTGTCATCTTCAATTGGCGTATTTTGAACTTTCCAAGATGGTTGTTTGGGCCAGTGCTCCATATCTGGTACGAAGCTACCACTCGTAAAGGCATCCCATAATTCATTTGCATCTTTTGTAAGTGCTGTAATAGGGCCGTTCAGTTGAATATGTGCAAAGGAATTCATCGGTTTGTTTGCAATGTATTCAAAGGCTTGTGCATTTGTTAGTAGCACACCTTGTTTTCCTTCGAAGGTTGCTTCTTTTAGAAACGTACCGTAGAAAGAAGTGGAGTGCCATGTGAATGCATTTCGTTTCCAACTTGTTACGGATAATGGAGTACCGCTGTCATCTTCTCCCCAAAGGAACCAACCTTGACTAACATGCTGGAGCCTAATTGTTACTTCAGTTTGATTGATCATCGATTAATTTTCCTTTCCGTAATTCCTCTTGTAGTGCACGCAGACGTGAATGGAGATTGGCGATGTGAATAATGAAAGCATCCCATTCATCGGTGCGTTTTAATCGTTTATATAATGTACGTAATTTCTTTAAGTAACGAACTGCGCGTCTATATGATTTACGATTTCGTTCTTCAATTGCTTCTACAGCAGCAAGATGATAAAGAGGAAGTGCTGCTTCTGGCGCTTCTTTTTCAATATCTTTCAGTGGTTCTTTTAACAGTTCAATTGCTTCAAACCCATATAAGAGATGAAGCTCTGCCCATGTACGATACTGTTTTTTCGCGAGTACGTACTGTTCATAGTTTGTGAAACTATACGGTAATAGTTCCTGCAAGATCATTTCAAAACCAGCTTGTTCATTTGTATGTGTTGCATATGTTTCATACATGATTACAAATAGCCGAACGATATCTTTTATAAAAATCGTATTTTCGTGATCTTGGATTGTTTTCTTTACTTGTTTATACGTAAAGGAAAGCCAGTTTTTCGCACGATCCCACTGCATGGCACTTAATAGTTCTTCTAACCAATAGAAGTATAGACTCACAACAGAAGCAGGCTGTTTTTTTAGTAAGTCCATCGCTAGTAGATCTTCTTCATTTAAAAAGAGAAGGTGAGAAGACGCTAACGCTTTAGATAGTGGATTAATTTTCGTATCGATTCGTTTTTCTTCCTCTTGTATTTTCTCTTTATTGTTTAAAAGTTCACTCCATATGTGGCGATAAATGAAAAATCGCTCTTGCGTATAAGCGTCGGTAGAGAAGAATACTTCATGAACGAGACGAGCTGTTTCTTGCAAAATTATTTCAGACTCTGAAGGAATCGCTTCTGATTGTAAGTCCCGAACGATGGATTCCACTTTGTCTACAAATAGGCGAACGACATTAACAGGTTGGTGATAAGAATATGTTTTGTTTGCTTCGAATGCCTGGATTTCTTCTAATAATTTTTGAAAGCAGTAAAGTGCTGCATGTAACCTGAATAATTCATGTATGGCGATTACGCGCGGAGCTTTCCGCTCAAGTTTCGTATAGAAATCTGTAAAGATACTCATAAGAAAATACATTTGTTTATAAGTAAGGCGAGCTTGTTCTTTTTTAAATGATTCATATTCTTTTTCAAAATACGATTCCCAACTTTTATAATCCGTTTCTTCAAAAGCTGATGATTGCAATACTTGTCTTGCAGTTCGAATAGGAGGAAGGGAAGGTTTCGTATTATTTTTAAATAAAGTTAATACATCTCCTACTTGCCCGAAACTAGACGCTGCAGATAGTAATACAGCGAGCATATGCTCACATTGTGTTGGTGCGAAGCAATCACAATAACTTTCAGCGACATTACGAATCGGAATATGAACGCTATATACGTTGCCTTCCGCATCTACAGTTCCTGATAGTGTATAACCATCAAAGTCAACGTTGTAGACAACACCACTACGATATAGGTGCCGAGCTGTAGCGACATGTTCCTGATCAGCTGTTTGCTGTGGATCTAGTCCTTGAACGAACTCATTCGCAATCATCATAATTTCATCTTTCGTAATTGAGTGTTGCAGCATAATATTCCTCCGTACACATATTTCTTTCCTTTACCATTATAAACAAAAAATGCTCAAAACAGAAAAAATGAAATTTGGATTACATAACTTGAAAATCATGGTAATATATAAAATGTTAATTTCATATATGAATATATATGTATAGGAGGAGAAATGATTTGTCAGATTTACAGACGAAGTTAGGTAGTGGAATGAATAAGTTACAAGAAGGAATAGAACAAGGGAAAATGAAGTTGCAAGTTGCACAAGAAATTGCTCAATTGAAAAAGGGAATGCAAGTGCAAATGCAGAAAAAAGCAGAGGTTCTATTAGAGGTTGGACAGCAAGTGTATGTTCAATTAAGAGGAAGTGGAGTAAATGAAGCGAGCTTAAAAGAAATGATTGCTCCAGTTCAAGAATTTGATGTAGCTATTTATCAAGCAAGAAAGCGCATTGTTGAATTGCAAAAACAACAAGGTGAAAAAGCTACATGTGAATGTGGTGGACCTTTATCAATAAATGATAAGTTTTGTGGTTCGTGTGGAAAGCCTAACCCGATGTTAACAGTAGAAAATGAAGGTGAAACGGTAAATTGTATTTCATGTAATGAGCATATCGATAAAAACTCTACTTACTGTCCAGTTTGTGGAATTAAGCAAAGTGGGGAGTGAATTAAATGTATTGTCGCACATGTGGAAAACAACATGGTGAAGAAGTAAATTATTGCCCAAATGAAGGTAGTATGGAGATTGCAGGAGCTATAGATGCAGTAACATTAGAAAAAGATACTGCAAAATACTGCAGAGGTTGTGGCAGTGAAAATGCTCAAAAAAATTTATATTGTCAAAAGTGTGGGTATTCTTTATCTGTTGTGAAGAAAAAAGAACAAACTGTAAAATTGCCTACAATGGATGGTGCTCCTAAAGTTGAATTTAAAGCAGATAAAGCCGTTTTACAAAAAGGTTTTATTGGTGGGGCTGTTGCAAGTATTCTCATGTTAATTGCTGGTTGGATTGGTAGTTTATTATTTGCCTCTATGTTAAGTGAGATGTTTAGCAAATTTGCGAAAGAATTAGAAATGTTGCCAAGTTTTTATTCGAGTGCAACTTCTACGATGTTAAGTTACCATTTACTTGGTTTTACAGCTAACGATGATAGTGGATTGATATTTTCTTTATCTTGGCATACTCCATTTACATTATTATTAATCATTCCATTTATTATTTTCGCTGGTACAGGAATTTGGTTAGGGAAACAGCATGTTGCGAAAACGATTAAAGATCAAATCTTTATGGCAGCAACAGTTGGTATTATTTATGGAGTCTTTTTATTCATTATAAGTTTTATAGCATCACAATCTTTTGCAATCCCATTCTCAGAAGCAGGTAAGATTACGGTTGGCTATTCAGCGATGAAGAGTTTATTGAGTGGTTTTGTATGTGGGACATTATTTACCTTATTAGGATTTATTGCTCATACAAGCAAAAACAATATGGCAGCAGCATTTCAAGAGTTAATGCCATATGGAGCGTCTGTTTATTACGGTGTTTCGGCTATGATAAAAGGACTTTTAGTAACAGCAGTAGCGGTTTGTATTATGGCGTTAGTAAGTAAGGAAGACGGTATTGAACCATTAAAAGAAATAACAACTTTAAAATCTGAAAGTACATTATTAGCATTAGAGTTAACACCTCAATTATGGAGTATGGCTCATTTTGCGCCGTTAGAAGTATCAAGTCCAGCACTTAGTAAGGAATTTACTAGAATTGGTAAGAAATCAAATGCATATGAGAGCACACTATCGTTTTCATTTATATCAGGCGTCTCTGTAAATGGCGTAGAGCTTAGAGAGATATTGATTTCAAAAGGAGCAAATGAGGGAAGCCTTGCAGAATTTGATAAAGTGAATAACGTATTCCATTACGGTTTATTACTGCTTATTATTCCATTGTTCTTTATGTTTAGAGCGGGAAGAAAGTTAGCTAAATTACCGACTGCCAATATATATATTACATTAGCGGTATGCAGTGGTTCTTACACAATTATGATGATTGTAATGAATATGATTTCTAAGTTCCAAATTAATGTTTCAGGAACTGTAACAAGTTTATTTGGAACAAGCGGAACAGTACTATCTATGCAAAATTCATTTACATATTTAATTTTGTTTAGTTTTATTGTGACATATGTAGCAGCATTTGCTGGAATGAAATTAGCTAAAAAATAGGAGGAGAGCACGTTGAAGTTTTGTGGAACATGTAAAAAGAACGTTGCAGACCATTTGAACTTTTGTCCTGAGTGTGGGAGTAAAGTAGAAGTAATCGTTGATAACACTGCTGCTTCATATACAGAATTACAAAGTGAGACAAAATCAGTGAAAAGTAAGAGAAATTTATTTTTAATCATTGGTTTAGCTATTATTGTTATTTTATTATTTGGGGCATATAAATTTGGAGCATATAAGTTTTCAAAAGAAAAGCAAGTAAATGTAATGATTGAAGCATTCCAAAAGAAAGATATTAATGCAATCGATGAGTTTGTAAAAGCAAATGATTCAAGCTTAAAGATTAAGACAGAGGATCTTAAAGCGTACATGCGTTATTTAAAAGAGAATCCTTCTTACAACAAACAATTACTGTCTTATTTACAGAAAGAGACAGTAGATCAAAAGTTAACAAAAGATAAACCTGCATTTAAAGACGGGGAAATAGTAGAAGAGGGAAAAGAGTGGTTCTTATATCCAAAGTATAAGTTCAGCATGAAATCTTATTATATGAATGTAAGTACAACTGCAAAGAATGCAGAAATATATGTGAATGACAAAAAAGAAACAGAGCTTTCTAGTGATAAAAATTCGAAAGAGTTGGGGCCATACTTCCCAGGTACATATGTTGTAAAGGCAACGGCGAAGACAGAACTTACTGAATTAGAAACAGAGAAAGAAGTAGATTTAGCGGATGAACAGAGCGAGAAAGTGAAAGTGGATTTATCGCTTGAAGGCAAGTATGTAAGCATTTCTTCTGATGAAAGTGATGCAACTGTATTTGTGAATGGGAAAAAACGTGGAAAATTAAATTATGGAAGTTATAAGCTTGGCCCTGTATCCACAGATGAAACAGTAGAAGTACATTTAGAGAAAACTACTGATCTTGGTGTGATGAAATCTGAAAGTGTTAAAATTGGAGACCAAAGCACATATTACTTAAAATTCCCGAAAGAAACATCAAGTTCAGCAGTGGGCGAATTTGTAAGAAATCATATTTATGATAACGTACGTGCAATTTCATTAAATGATTTTAGTTTAATTGAAAATAATTATGATAAGGGCGGGAAATCGTATAAGGAAGACCGTGATTATATACAGTATTTACACAAAAAAGGAATTACAGAAGACTTATTAACGATGGAAGTTCGTAATGTAGAGCGTCAAAGTGCTACGAAATATAAAGTAACGACATATGAAGAGTATCATATTCGTTACGGTGATGGATCTGTGAAGTTCAAAAGTTTTAATAACGAACATATTGTAACTGTGAATGGAAATGGAAAGATGTTGTATCATTCTCTTGGTGCAAATAATACGTTGAAATCAGAAGATGTATCTGGTCCAACTCGTTAATATGAGAGAAGCTGTTCAATATTTGAACAGCTTCTTTTTTGTAGCTAAATCGATATTTCGTGTCGAACCGTTGATATATCGTAAGTTATGATAGATATAATCGAAAAATCGTTGATATATTGCGATTTATGATAGATATAATTGAAAAATCGTTGATATATTTTTTTACAATTATGAGTGTGTTTCCTTTAGTATCGCTTGTACATATGGATCATGTAATATTTGCTCTATAATTGGTAACATGTTTTGTTCAAATGGAATGTCGATAGGAAATGGCTTTTGAGAGCCTGGTTTTATTCCATATTGCACAATTTTGTAATGTGTATTGTTTTCAGACTTGAGCACAATTAACTTATAGCGGTTATCATCGCCAGCGAGTGAAAAATCAATAGAAGTAGCGTTATATGTCACTTCATCTTTATATATGTACGGTTTTGGCGTACCAATCCAGTCTACTTTTGCTTGCACATTCATGGGCGTAGCCTCCTTATATGTATTATAAATAAATAAAAGCCAGCTCTCAATAAAGAGAACCGGCTTGTAATTTAGCAGTCATTGGTTATTTTAAAATTTTCACTTTAACAGTTTTGCGTCCCCATTTTTGAGCAGCGCTATCTGATCCAAGTAAGATATCAATACGGTTACCTTTAATTGCACCACCAGTATCTCCAGCGATAGCTTCTCCGTAACCTTCTACCCATACTTTAGATCCTAATGGGATTACTTTCGGGTCAACAGCGATCATTTTCATGTTTGGATTCGCAGTTAAATCATGACCCATTGCAGTTAATACACGGCCGCCATATGTGCCACCGTTTTCGCTCGGGTGAGCTGTATATGCTGTAGCTACAACTGTTAACTCACGACCACCAGATGGTGTGCTAGTTTCAGCAGCTTTCACAGCAGGCTTAGCAGCTGGTTTTGCTTGTGCTACAGGTGCTTGAGCCTTAGCTGGTGCTGCAGCTGCAGCTTTAGCAGGAGCAGTTGTTTCTTGTTTCTCAATTACAGGTGCTGTACCTGTTAAGAAAGGAACATGAACATAAGCTGTTTTCCCGTTATATTCAAATTGTAACCACTCATTTTGTACTTGGTTCGTTGTTTCGATTACATCGTCTTTCTTCAACTTTCCAAGAACCTCTGAGTTTGTGTTCGCTTCAGCACGTACGTTTAATACGTTAGCTGTTACGTAGTAGATGCTTTTTGTGAACTCTGCACTTACGAATGCGTCTTTACCGTCTAAAGTAATTTTTGACCATCCGTTCTCTGTATTTTGAACATCTATTTTATTACCGTTTAGTAATTTACCGACAACTTTTGATTCAGTAGTAGGGTTTTCGCGTACGTTTAGTACGTCTGTTGTTACAACAGTTTCTGCATTAGCAGATGATGTGAAAATCCCAAGACCAAAAACTGCTGCTGTTGCTATACCAATTAATTTTTTCATGATAGCCTCCATTGCGTTTGTTTTCGTGTCCTCATTATAGCAACAGATTTTTTCGGATTTGAGGAAAACACACAATTACAAACCATTCGTAATAAGTCGTTAACATCCTGTAATATAACAAAAAATATAGGAAAGCGTTTTTCATTCTATATGACTCATAGGTTTCTAGTTATATTCAAAATATTTAATACAACATGTTTTTTTCGACGTAAATAAAAATGTTACAGGGATGTTACATGATGTTTACTAAACGATTACATTCCTTGAGTATTTTACCGTTTTATGGGTAATATAGTTATATAAACATAAACATTTTGTTTGTGAAGCTATAAACACGTGCTATATACTAGCAAAAAAACCGCATAATTGTTACAAAACGAAAGGGTTGCAAGGAAGAACTTTGCCCTTTTTTACATATGTAACACATCCTTTTTTAGGAAAATACATTCCTATCCGCGTTTTTCTCACACAATTTGACAGCAGTATTTCTAACTTGTAGCTCTTGCAGAGTGAAAAAGTTATACGAAAGGTAAGGCTGTCCATAAGAATTCGAATTGGTGAAGGTGAAAGTAAGAAAATCACCGCAAAATTATAGTTTTCTATCCGATTTTACATATCGGAATTTATGTTATTTACAAAAGCGAAACCTACGAAGGGGGATTTGATGAGGAAACTGACAAAAACATTCATCGTTTCATTAACATTATGTATTGCATTTACAATTTGGGGGATTATTCCCGAATCTATTATTGGAAAAGGTAGCTTAGGAAATGTAACAACCGCAATTCAAACTGCATTAGTTAGTAAGTTCGGGTGGTTTTATATTATTTCCGTGTCTATTATTTTAGGTGTGTCTATCTTTTTAATTGTTTCGAAATACGGTTCTATTCGTTTAGGTAAAGATGATGATGAACCTGATTATAGTTATATGACATGGTTTGCTATGTTATTTAGTGCTGGTATGGGTATTGGCTTAGTTTTCTGGGGCGTTGCCGAACCATTAAACCATTTATACGCACCTCCGTTTGGAGATAGTGCAACTGAGGAAAGTGCGCGCCTTGCACTGCGTTTTTCGTTTTTCCATTGGGGATTACATCCTTGGGGACTATATGCGTTTGTAGCGTTATGTATTGCTTACTTTACTTTTAGAAAAGGAAAAGCAAGTACGATTAGTGCGACAGTAGGTCCGTTATTTAAGGGCGGGGAACACGGGCGTATTGCTCATTCATTTGATGTGTTAGCTGTTTTCGCAACTGTATTTGGTGTTGCAACGTCATTAGGTCTTGGTGCGAAACAAATTGCAGGTGGTGTTAGTTATTTAACATCTATCCCGAACTCATTAACGACTCAGTTAGTTATTATTGCAATCGTAACAGTATTATTTATGTTATCTGCGCAAACAGGTCTTGATAAAGGAATTAAATATTTAAGTAATACGAATATTATTTTTGCATTTGCACTTATGATCATTGTATTATTTGCAGGTCCAACAAACTTTATTATGAATTACTTCACTTCAACAATCGGTTCTTATATTCAGGAATTGCCAAGTATGAGTTTCCGTTTAAGTCCATTAGACGAAGGTGGGAATCAATGGATTCAGTCATGGACAATTTTCTATTGGGCATGGTGGATTGCGTGGTCACCGTTCGTAGGTACGTTTATTGCTCGTGTTTCACGAGGTCGTACGATTCGTGAGTTTGTTATCGGTGTGTTACTTGTGCCGACCGTAATTGGTGCACTTTGGTTCTCTGTGTTCGGCGGTACTGGTATTCATATGGAGTTGTTTGGTGATGCACATATCTTCGACAAAGTGAAAGAAATGGGAACAGAAGTAGGATTATTCGCTATGTTCGATCAGATGGGCAGCTTTGGATCAGCTTTATCAGTTTTAGGTATTTTACTTATTGCAACATTCTTTATTACATCTGCAGACTCTGCAACATTCGTTTTAGGGATGTTAACGACACATGGTAGTTTAAACCCACCCAATCGTATTAAAATGATTTGGGGTATCGTTCTAGCCGCGATAGCTTCTACGCTATTATATATTGGCGGATTAGAAGCCTTACAAACGGCAGCTATCATTGCAGCATTCCCGTTCGTCTTTGTTATTTTCTTTATGATGGTGGCATTATTTAAAGAGTTACAAAAAGAAGGACGTATGAAGCGTCATTAATAATAGAAGGAAAAGAGCTGATTTCATATCAGCTCTTTTTTATTTCTCTATTTGCCTGTAAAAGTACGATTGGTGATGGCTAATGAAAGTTTCACTTTATATAGAAGGAATTTGAAATGCGGGTAGGGGAAATAAAATACTTTACCATATAAGTAGTATGCCTTTTATACGAAGAAAAAACGATAGGTTTCGACAATATTCGATACCTTACGAATTCTATTCGTATTTTTGTCAAAAATATGTCGGAAATGTGTTGTCACGTTTATATATATGTGCTATATTATTTCCTGTAAGCGATTTCAAATAGTTTTAAAGCGCATTCAAGGGGGACATCTAGAATAATGAAACGTTACGAAAGAAAGTGGAAGCATATTTGTTTGAAACGTGTGGCACATCGTAGTGTCCAAGAAAGCACGGAACCTAAGACTGAAACGCGCAAAGAACAGCAAGAGAAGCAATTGGTTCTACAAAAATAGCAATCACTTTTTCGTATATAAATGAAGGTCGATCGTTCGTTGGGGGATGGACGTGAAATTACTTTCAGCTAAGGGGTATTGTCTGATATATAATTTATACGGCAATAAATAAGCACAGAGCATACGGCGCTCTGTGCTTATTGTTATTATTTCTCTTTTTTGAATCGAACTGTCTTATCCCAGCCAATGACTTGTTTCTTGCTCTTTGCACGTAAGTATAAGATTAAGCTACGAATAAATAAGTACGTAAAGAGCTGTGCGTACGTAAAGTACATAATAACGCTAATAAAAATATTAGTCGGTGTAAAGGTTCGTTCGACACTCTGGGCACTAAATAATTGAGAAACATATGTAATATATGCGACATACCACATAAATAGTAGCGGGATGCTATATTGAATTTGGAATATCCCGAGTAGCCCAATTACAAACCAAACGTTCGAAATGATTAGGAATAGCCAAAATACAACATACACTAGAACTTGTTGTAAGGAATGGACGAGAAGTTTTCCTTTAAAGAAACTTAATGATGAGAACATTTTTTCTAAAATGTATAAATTCCCTTGGAGCCAACGTGTACGTTGTTTAATAAGAATTTTTAAATGCTCTGGTTCTTGTTCCCAAGTAACTGATTCTGGGACGATTGGTAAGAGATAACCTTTTTGTGTAATTCTTAATGTTAATTCAGCATCTTCTGCAATTGCATAAGGGTCATAGCCACCAAGCTCTTCTAGTGCGGAGCGACGAAGAAGCATATTTGTTCCTGTCAGTGAGCCTGTTTGGAATAGTAACCAGCGTCCAGATTGCATAAGGAGCTGGAAGATTTGAAATTCCAGTGAAATCATTCGCGTCAGCCAGTTGCGCTTTTCATTTACTGTACGAACATGTCCAACAGCTCCAACAGCATCTTTAGTTGTTTCAGCGTGTTCTACAAGCATTCGCAGTGCGTGTGGTTCAGGCTGGTTATCTGCATCGTACACACAGAAGTATTCACCATCTGAAATACTAAGGCCGTAGTTTAGTACACGTGATTTACCCTTCGGTTCACCGGGTGGAACACGAATATGGCGAATATGAGCATAAGCTTTGTCGAAATCATCGCCAATTTCAGGTGTTTCATCTTGAGAGTTATCATTTAATAAATAAATAGTTAGTTTTCCTGGATATTCAATCTGCGCCATCGCCTCTAAAGTATCTTTAATAACGACGCCTTCATTATGGGCAGGTATGAAAATATCGACGCTTGGATAATGGTCTAATGTACGATCTTTTCGTTTACTATTTCGGTGAATTAAGCCCGCGATTGTTAAGAAAGAGTAGTAAACGAGTAAGCCAGAGAATAGAAAGGCCGTAAAAATAAGTACATATTTAATTGAAAATGTGATACTAATCCAAAAAACGAGTACGCAAAACAGAAGGAATAAAAGAAGTATAACGAGAGTCATCATAACAGTGTCTGTCCTTTGTTTCCAATTTGCTCGCGTGAAATTTTTATA
Organism: Bacillus cereus group sp. MYBK95-2; assembly: GCF_051915225.1. Lineage (NCBI taxonomy): Bacteria > Bacillati > Bacillota > Bacilli > Caryophanales > Bacillaceae > Bacillus > Bacillus cereus group sp. MYBK95-2. The sequence goes on from NZ_JBQAEH010000004.1 coordinate 276,826, forward strand.
TCTCGGATTGCTTCAGCAGCAAGCCATTGCTCCATTTTTGGCTTTAGGCGGTTCATTACAATGTCAGCACCAGCTTCATTTGTGTTTTGTAATAAAATAACTAGCGTATTATTATCATATTCAGCAGCAAGGTCAAAATCATTCCTTACCGTTTCAACTAATAAGGAAGCTACACGGTCCATAACACTTTCCTTCGTATATTTACTAAAGGGAGTGAAATCAAAGTAAATGATAACGCCTGTTTCATTACGACGATTCATTGCAGTTGTTAATAATGCTTGGCGTCTCTCGAATTCTTGTCTTGTTAGTAATTTTGATTCTCCAATATATTGTTCTAACGTTCTCACACGCTCAGTTAAAGTTTTATTTTCATGAATCACTTTTTTCAATAGGTGAGTTGTTATGTATACAATGAAGAAGTTAGCTGCCATCAGGAAGTGGGTAATCATATATTGCCATTGATCTGATGTACTCCATAAATGAAGCCATGCTTCATAAAACAAATAAAATACGGAAATAATGGTTCCTAGTATGAAGAAAATAAATGCTGTTTTGTCAGCTAAAAATAAGAATAGTACATTTACGATTACGTATATTATTGTAAAAATGAGCGCATGCTCATAATTCGTCACATGTACAGTAGTAAAATAAAATACAATTTGTAGAATCCACATAGAGAGGATTTTATAGAACTTATCTTTCACAAAACTTTCCTCCTTAAAGCTATTTCATCAATAGATACTTGTAGTATGCACAATTATTAAGAAATTGACCATGTCGTTACATTCTTTTGAAGGGCAACGATAAGTAGTATCGCTATTTTCATTAGAAAAATAAAAAGACTTAAACATTATTGTATCATAATGTTCTTATATTTGGCATAAGGTGATTAATAGATGCATAAAAGACGCTTGGATTGCATGAAAAAAGTCTCCTCTTGTAGAAAGAGAAGACTCTATATAAGTTTATAGGAACATCATACCTGCAACTGCTGCATTTAAGAAGTTCGCTAATGTACCAGCGATAACTGCTTTAATCCCTAATTGTGCAATTTGTTTACGGCGAGTAGGAGCTAACGTTCCTGTTACACCTAATTGAATTGCGATAGAAGAGAAGTTTGCGAATCCACAGATTGCAAATGTTAAAATTAGATTTGTTTTGTCAGAGAACTCTGCCATGTGTGGTCCTAAGTTTGCGTATGCAACGAATTCGTTGATTGCAAGTTTTTGACCGATAAAGCTTGCTGCTTGTACAGCTTCACCAGGAGAAACCCCGATTAAGATTGCAAATGGTGATAATAAGTAACCGAAGATTAAATCAAGGCTAAGTTTAATATCGAACAGAGAACCAACCCATCCTAATAATCCATTTAATAAAGCGATTAATGCGATGAAAGCCATTAACATTGCTGCTACGTTAATAACAAGTTGCATACCTTCAGATGCACCGCGTGCAGCTGCATCGATAACGTTTGCGTCTTCACGTTCTGTAGAAAGTTCAACGTTATTATCTACTTTTTCTGTCTCTGGCATAATGAGTTTCGCAATTAATAAGCTTGATGGAGCTGCCATTATTGCAGCTGCTAATAAGTGCTCTAACGGAATACCCATTGCTGCATAGCCGACAAGAACAGATCCAGCAACAGCTGTCATACCGCTTACCATAATAGTGAAGAATTCACTATTTGTTAAGCGTGCTAAGTAAGGTTTAATTAAGATTGGAGCTTCAGTTTGTCCTAAAAATACAGTCGTTACTGAGTTTAAGCTTTCTGCTTTAGAAGTTCCAAGAAGTTTACTTAATGCACCACCAACGACGCTAACAAATTTCTGCATAATACCAAAATGATATAAGATTGCTACTAATGAACTAATAAATACGATTGGAAGTAGTGCTTGAATAAAGAATACAAATCCCCAAGGTCCTTTTGCGTTGACTAAATCCCCAGCAACGAACTTAATTCCCTCGTAAGAAAAATTAATTAATCCTTGAACACCGTCAGCAGCGTGTTTTAAACCTGCTTTACCAGCATCCCATCGTAATACGATAAATGAAAATGACATTTGTAATGCTAGCGCGATTAAAATTGTGCGCCAATTAATAGCTTTGCGGTTGGAAGATAGTAAGAATGCAATTGCTAATACTCCAATCACGCCGCCAATTCCCCATAAAAGATTCATGCAGTGTATGCTCCTTCCTCATAGTAAAAACAGTGTATAAACCAGTTGTCTATACGTTTACGAATATAACATCTTAAGTAACTTATCATAATGGACATCGGAGGTCAAACGTCTAATGAAAAGTTTAAATAAAAAGAAAATTCTTCAAAAAAACACATATGAAATAAATAGACATGAAATAGGTTATGTTTTTTATGGGAATATATACATTATGATAACGTTATGCATTGTTTTTGCAGAATAAAGTGTATGAAATGGAAGAATGGATACATTATTTTTGTAGAGAGAAGGTAGGAGAAAGGGAGTAATATGTTGAACTCATAGCAAAAAAGCCTTCTAGTAAACTAGAAGGCTTTGAAACTATTAATTAAGGTGCTTTCGTGTATCCTAAGAAGTGGCTCTTCCAATAAGAGTTACTTAATGAAGCGATTGCTACACCTTTATCTCCAGCTTGGATAAATGATCCGCCCCCAAGGTAGATACCCATGTGAGAAGGACCAGATTTATAAGTGTTTTGGAAATAAATTAAGTCACCAGGTTGTGGACTTGAAGTTTTTGGTAGGCTACTCCAATATCCTGCAACACTTTGGCGGCTAATGTTATGACCAAATTTCTTAAATACGTGGTAGATGTAACCACTGCAGTCAACACCGTTAGCAGAAGTTCCGCCCCAAACGTATGGTACACCTTGCATTGATTTTGCGTATGCAAGTACGGAAGAACTGTCGCCGCTATTATTACCTGTATTATTATTGTTGTTGTTGTTGTTGTTATTGTTTTGATTGTTATTTTGGTTATTGTTAGGCTTATTATCTACTGCGCCTCCAACTGGTGTTTTAGATAGGTAACGTGTTCCGATATAACCAGTTTGACCGTTGTAGTTAATTTTGCTCCATCCAGAGTTTTCAGAGATTACTTGAACCTTCTGACCTTGTGGAAGTGCGCCTATGATTCTATAATTTGTACCTTCGCCGCTACGTACATTTAGTGCAGAAGCATTAATGTAGTAGTCACCAATCGCACCTTGGTTAGGTTTTTCAGGTTGTTTTGGTTGCTCAGGAGTAGTAGTGCCACCTTTAACGAATTTTACAAATTCGCTGCTAACAAAGCCTGTTTTTCCTTGGTAATTTACTTTAAACCAACCGTTTTCAGATCCAACTACGTTTAATGTTGTACCGTTTAAAACGCCACCAATTACACTATGGTAAGCGGCAGGGCCTGTACGAACACGTAAAGATGTAGCGTTAACTACGTAAGAACCGCCAGTTTGAATAGTTCCATTATTGTTTTGCTCTTGTTTGTTGCCTTCTGTAACGTTTTCGTTAGAACCGCCTTTTGTTACGTAGTCTTTGCTTATATAAGCAGTTTGTCCTGCGTAATTGATTTTGAACCAATCTTGAACTTCGCCGACAACTTGTACTACTTGTCCTTTTTTGACAGAACCTACAGTTGTGTGAGAAGTGCTAGGACCTGTACGAACGCGAAGGGAAGATACATTTACTGTATAGTTTCCGCTTGCTGGTTTTACTTCTTGGTTGTTATTATTCGTATTGTTGTTTGAAGAACCCCCATTAGAAGAAACGCCAGATACGAATTCGCCACTTACATAACCTACTTGTCCATTATGGTTAATTTTCACCCAACCATTTTCTTGTCCAATTACGTTTAATGTTTGTCCTGCATATACACGTCCAGAAACAGAACTAGAAGTGTTAGGAGCTGTACGTACACGTAATACATCAGCGGTAACTTTATTGTTTCCACCTGTGCTTACATTGTTGTTTGCTGCTCCACTTTTTGATACAAATTCGCCACTAACAAAGCCTGTTTTTCCGTTAATGTTAATTTTGAACCAACCATTTTCTTCGCCAATCACGTTTAGTGATTGACCGTTATAAACGCGTGAGATGATGTCGTGAGAAGTGCTTGATCCCGCACGAACATGTAAGACGCTCGCGTTTACCGTATAAGATGAGTTGTTTGACGCAGAAGCTTGGACAGTTGTAGCAGCTTTTTGTGTATTTTGTTCAGGTGCAGCTTGAACACTATCAAGTGTAGGTGCTGCTCCTCCTGCTACAGACACTGCCGCAAGACCGGCAAGATACTTTTTCATAATTTGTCGATTCCTTTCTGTCTGTAATGTAGTGAAGAAATATTTACCAACTGTTAAAAATTCTAAAGAGCATGTCGATTACTGTCAAGGCTTATGTGGGAATCTGAATATGACAAAAAGATTACAAGAAAAAATCAAGGTATAAATTTACACCTTGATTTCCATTTAAATGCATATATTGAATATAAAAGGACAGAAATTATTCGTGTTTAAGAAGATGACATATTGGATTGTAACAAGATTTTATTAAAAGATTTTTGCAGTTTTTTGGTGATAGGTCCAACTTGCCCATCTTGAATCGCGGTTCCATCAAGGTGGGTCATTGGTAAAATTTCAATTGTTGTGCCTGTAAAAAAGCATTCATCTGCTTGATAAACGTCACGAACGCTGAAAAGTTCTTCCTGTACAGGAATGTGAAGAGTATTCGCTAAAGAAAGGACATATTGACGAATAATGCCATTTAAAATAAGGTGATTGGCTGGATGTGTGTAAAGAGTTCCATTTTTAATTAAAAAGAAGTTGGAATGGCTTCCTTCCGTTACAATACCATTCCTTACGAGAAGTGCCTCTTTACAGCCTTTCCGTTCAGCTTTCGTAGCAGCTAGTACGTTTGGTAATAAATTTAATGATTTAATGTCACAGCGTAGCCATCGAGTATCGGGTTCTGATATAGCGCGTATACCATATTCAATCCATAAGGCTGGTCTTTCTTTTTTTGTAATATAGGCATAAATTGTCGGAGGGGTGTCATATGAAAATACATGTGTGCGAGCTTGTACACCACGAGATACTTGCAAATAAATTGTGCCATCTTCGTGGAAATGGTTTCGTTCAATTAATTTGTAAAGTAAAGTGATGAGCTCAGCTTTTGAGAAAGGGAGCGATAATTCTACTTCTTCCATGGATCGATATAATCTCGTTATGTGCGGATCTAATAAGTGAAAGTTCCCTTTATATAGGCGAATAACCTCGTAGACACCATCTCCGAACTGCGAACCTCTCTCTTCAAGTTCTATGTACGTTTGTTGTTTTGTTGTATCAATAACTTCATCATTCCAAAGTACAAATTTTTCGTATGCCAATTTCCGTCCCATCCTTTCGTAAGTACGTAAGTAATGTGAAACTTTCATTCATGCGAGATAAAAATCACTATAGTAATTTTTATGTAAGCAATTCTCTACATATGACCGTATATGTATTTGTAAATCATAGAGAAGTAAGGATGGTTTACCCCGCATTAACGGGCAGTAAAACTCCTACTTAAAAATTCGGGTGGAGCAAAGAAGTGAATTGGGCGAATAACTGCCCGTAGCTGCCCGATTGGTGAGGGCTGATTAAAGTTTCACTTTACAGCATTTTGTATATACAAATTCGAAAATAAGAATGAGAATCCTGCTTTTAAATAAAAAAAAGCAACATTCTTATGGAATGCTGCACAAGGAGGGTAGCTATCTTTCATAGGGACATTGTCTCGTTGAATGTTTTGTGTATGGAAACAAAACATGTTGAAAGACAATTATAAGAAAGTAGAAACAAAAGATTTACACACTTCTTTAAGGGATCTTACGAAAGATGAGAGATAAGAAATATGTAGAACCTCGTTTACATATTTTATTATAGAGATTCTTCATTAACACTATGTGAATATTTGGTAAAGGTTATGTAATTTTAAAGTTAATGAATATAAGTAGTTGTATGGAAGAAAATAAAAAAAGAGGCTGAGATTACTCAGCACTCTTCTTTTCTTCTTTAATAACTGTTTTTACTTCACCAGTTTTGATCTTATTACTTTCAGAGAAGCGAAGTAAGTCACCTTCAATGATTTTATCAGACATGTTCAATTCATTTTGGGCGCGATCAATTAGTGGTTGAGATTCTTCTTTCGGTAATTGTACAACTTCGCCAGTAGCACGGTCATAGAATGTACTGTTTGTGTACATGTATTTATCTGTAACGAAGCTACCGTCACGAAGAACAACGAATCCTTTATTATCAGGTGAGAATACATCATGACCGAATCGAACGTCATTTGTAGAATCTACACCAAGTAAGTTTAGAATAGTTGGTTTAATGTCAATTTCACCAGTTGGTTTCGAAATTGTTTTACCTTCTTTTTGACCTGGAACGTGAATAAACATCGGTGTTTTTTGTAAGTTCATATGGTCAAATGCAGTGATTTCTTCTTTTCCTAAGAACTGTGCCATTGCACGGTTATGGTTTTCAGAAATACCGTAGTGGTCACCGTAGAATACGATTACTGAGTTGTCGTAAATACCTTCTGCTTTTAGACGCTCAATAAAGTGTTTCATTGCTTCGTCTAAGTAACGAGCAGTTACCATGTAACGGTCAAATACTCCATCACCAGAATTGTATTCGTCGATTAATTTTGTACTGTCATCGTAAGTGAATGGGTAATGATTCGTTAAAGTAAGGAAGCGAGTATAGAATGGTTGCTTCACTTGTTTTAACATATCAATAGATTGATCGAAGTACTCGATATCTTTTAATCCCCAGTTTAATTTTGTTTCTGGTGTAATCTTGTAGTCAAGTTCGTTGTAGTAACGATCATAACCAAGTGCTGGATACATAATGTTACGGTTCCAGAATGTTGCGTTGTTTGCGTGGAATACCGACGTGTGATACCCTTGCTGACGTAAAATTTCTGGAGTTGCTGTATATTCATTGTTACCGTGTGTGAAGAATACAGCACCGCGGTCTAGTGGATATAACGAAGTATCTACTAGGAATTCAGCATCAGATGTTTTACCTTGACCAGTTTGATGGAAGAAGTTATCAAAGTAATAACTTTCTTTCGTAAATTGGTTTAAGAATGGTGTAACTTCTTGTCCGTTAACTGTTGCACCAATTAAGAATGTTTGTAATGACTCAAGAGAGACAACAATTACGTTTTTCCCTTTTGCAGTACCGAACATATTTGGATCTGGTTTACTTTGTGTTGTTTTTACGTAGTTTTCTGTTTCTTGTAATTTACTACCGTCAGCGAACGCTTTTTGTGAACTTGATTTTGCTTGTAAGCCAAGATCGTATACTTGGTGTACATATAATCCTAAGTTTTTAACAAGCATAACGCGGTCGAATGAACGTGTTAATAGTTCTGGGCGTTCAGCTTCTGCAAGTCCTAAGTTTGCGAAGAAAATAGCAACTGTTGATACGAAGTATAGAGAACGCATCGGGCGTGCTACACGCTCTGTAGGTGCAAAGTTCTTCATTTTCTTTAATAGAACGAAGAAAACGATAATGTCTGCAAATGCAAGGATAATTTTGTAGTTAAATAATTCTTTCACACTAGAACCTAAACTTCCGAAGTTAGATGTTTGTCCTAGCACCGGTAATGTAACGAAGTCATTGTAGAATCCGTAGAACATTACGTTACCAACAAGAACGATTGTTAAGACAAAATTAATTCCAAGTGCTATATAGTTACGTTTTTTCCCTTTTGCAAATAATGCAAGACCAACAAGCAGTAATGATGCTGCTAATGGGCTAAGGAATAAAATGAATTCTTGCATGAAAGATTCAAGTTTTAAGTCAAAGCTTGTGCGTGTAATAAGGTAAGTTTTTAGCCATAAGGCTAAAGCTACGAATACAGTGAAACGCACATTTTGAAATTGTGATTTCAAGGTTTCTTTCATTCATTTCCACCCTTTCTCTATCAGGCTTGGTCGATTTTGGAGCGAAAAATGCTAAAATAAAAAATACATAGTTTTCTTGGCCATAATTAAAGGTTCTATATTCACCCATATACGACTATAACTATGCATACCCTTTTGGTTTCTTTTGTTGCTCATAAGCATAACGTCATTTCTGTATTATACAACAAAATTCATTTCTGAGAAACACTATAACATTTTACATTTTTTGTATAAGATTTGTCACTACCAGAGAAAACTTTAACATTCGTTTATATGTCCGTCAACTAGAAAATATAACAAAGGTAGAGCAGAATGTTAAGTAGAAGTGAAAATTTTCTTTGTTGAGAAATAAGAAACGAAGATGGGTAAGGGTTATCTAGAAATCTATTATATGAAGGAAATCGTGTGAAAATTAACGAACACTTGTTCTTTTTTGGTTTGTTTGTTACAATAAAAGTTCATTGATAGGTTTTGTGTAATTTCCATGAACTTTTACTGATAACATATTGTAGCTTATTTCTTTTTAAAAATAGGGAGGCTTTTTACATGAAACAAAAATTTTCAGTTGAAGCGTTTTGGAAGAAAGTAAAACATGTTGCAAAGCAAGCTGGGCAGTCGGTCATTTATGCAAGTTTATTACTGTTTTACGTTTTGCAAAGACCCGATGTTCCAAAACGAGTGAAAATTATTGTAATTGGAGCACTTGCTTATTTTATTGCACCGATTGATGCGATTCCAGATTTCATTGCTGGAATTGGCTATACGGATGATTTAGGGGCGTTAACGGCCGCACTAATACAGGTGTCGTTATACGTCAATGAAGATGTGAAAGATAAGGCACGAGTGAAGTTGGCAGAATGGTTTGGTTCGGATATAGACACAACATTTATCGATCAGAAATTAGGTCAATAGGTGAAACCTGTCATAAGGTGACAGGACGAACGTAAGCGAGGAAGTGCATTATGCCATCAGGAAGAACGCATACGAAAATAAACTTAATATCCCTTCCGGTTGTTTTGTTTTTTCTCTTTTCGTATGGATTAACAAATTTTGATTTTTTATTAACTTTTGCAATTGGTTTTTTAGTAGGTACTTCATTTTTAACACCAGATTTAGATACGTACAGTAATGCTTATAACAAATGGGGTTTCTTACGTATATTTTGGTATCCTTATAAAAAAGTAATGCCGCATCGATCTTTCTTTACGCATACGATTATACTTGGTGATGTGATTCGTATTGCGTACATGTTAATCGTCTTTTCTCCATTTTTATTTCTATTAAATGTAATCGCACTGGATGGTAATTTAATAGAAATTGCGAAGAAACATGAGGTTGAAATTGTAACGTTCTTAATGGGAATTGTTGTGGCAAGTACGCTTCACATTATAGCGGATAAAGTGAATACGCGCCGAAAGAAAATGATGAGAAAAAAGAAGAAACGCAGAAGATAAAGTGAACGAATTAGGAAAAGGACCCTTGCAATTTGCAAGGGTCCTTTTTTAAACAAACGTTTGTTTAAAATTAAGCTTTCAGCACTTTAATTCCTTTTACAATGTTCCAGATGAAGTAGTATAAGCTGATGATTCCGCAAATAGCTAAGACAATCATTGATCCAATTCCAAGTGTTACATCTGCTTGGTCAGATCCCATGCCCATAATTCCTAAAATGGCTACGCCGATAAATGTAGCAATACTTGGAATGATGTGTGTCCATAGAGCACGTTTTGCATGTGGCTTTGTTTCAGCGTCCCCCACAATCCAAACGATAATTGGGAATAAGATAGGGGCAAATAGTACACTAAAGTACGATAAAGCAGCTAATATTTTGTTTCCATTCATATATATCACCTCATAAATAATGTCCGTTGTTATACTATTATTATGCAATAAATTTTGCAAGCTTTCTATCGATGAACATTACAGGAACATGACGATTTTGTAAGATTTTTTCGTTAAATGATAAAATTTTCAAAAAAATCTTTTTTAATGGAAATTGTTATGGTACAGTATAAATGAAAGTTGTTGAAAACGTTTTCTTAAACGTTTTTTTATTTTAGACTTAAAGGTATGATGACCTGATAGTCTATTGATGAGGTTATTCTATTTAAAAGGGGATTCTTTAGGGGGAGAGAACAATGAACACATGGACACAAGTTTATGATCCATTCGGAAACATTTGGATTTCGGCAGCGGTAGCACTTATTCCGATTATCTTTTTTTTCTTAGCTTTAGCAGTTTTCCGCATGAAAGGGTATGTGGCAGGATTTATTACAGTTGTACTTACAGTTTTAGTAGCGTTATTCGCTTATAAAATGCCGTTCACGATGGCAATGGCAGCGACCGGATATGGTTTCTTATACGGATTATGGCCAATTGCTTGGATTATCATTATGTCGGTATTTTTATATAAAATTTCTGTGAAAACAGGTCAATTCGATGTGATTCGTGCATCGGTATTATCGATTACGAGCGATCATCGTCTACTCGTTATTTTAATTGGATTTTCATTTGGAGCATTTTTAGAAGGAGCGGCAGGATTTGGGGCACCAGTAGCGATTACAGCAGCACTTCTTGCGGGGCTTGGGTTAAATCCTTTATACGCAGCAGGTCTTTGTTTGATTGCAAATACTGCACCAGTGGCGTTCGGAGCGATGGGAATTCCGATTACAGTTGCTGGACAAGTAACAGGTATTGATCCACATAAAATTGGACAAATGGCTGGGCATCAATTACCGTTCCTATCATTATTTGTGCCATTCTTTATCGTATTTTTAATGGATGGATTTAAGGGGATACGACAAACGTGGCCTGCGTTATTTGTAGCGGGTAGTTCATTTGCGATTACGCAGTTCATTACAGCGACATTTTTAGGACCAGAACTTCCGGATATTACATCGGCACTTGTAAGTTTAATTAGTTTAGCGCTGTTCTTAAAAGTTTGGCAGCCGAAAGAAATTTATCAATCTGGGCAAGCAAATAGTGAAGTAGCAGCAACAACGACAGCGGCATCGATGCCGAAATTAACGTTTGGAAAAGTAGTGAAGGCATGGTCCCCATTTATCGTATTAACGGTTATGGTAGTCATTTGGAGCCAAAGTTTCTTTAAGGCATTATTCACTCCAGGAGGGGCTTTAGAAAGTCTTGTATTTAAGTTTGAAATTCCAGGTCTGCATAATCTAGTAATGAAAGCAGAGCCAATTGTAAATAAACCAACGCCTTACGAGGCAATTCTGAAGTTTGATGTATTATCGGCAACCGGAACAGCGATTTTAATTGCTTGTATCATTTCCATGTTTATTTTGAAAATGAATGTAAAAGATGCAGTAGTGACATTTAAAGAAACGTTAAGCGAATTAAAAATGCCAATTCTATCTATCGGATTCGTACTAGGGTTTGCATTTATCGCAAACTATTCTGGTCTATCTTCCACGTTAGCGTTAGCATTAGCTGGAACTGGCGGACTATTCCCGTTCTTCTCACCATTCTTAGGCTGGATTGGCGTATTCCTAACAGGGTCTGATACGTCTGCGAATGCACTGTTCTCAAATTTACAAGCCATTACAGCGCAGCAAGTCGGCGTATCTGAAGTGCTTCTCGTTGCAGCAAATACAACAGGCGGTGTAACAGGTAAAATGATTTCCCCGCAGTCGATTGCGATCGCTTGTGCAGCGGTTGGTCTTGCTGGAAAAGAATCGGATTTGTTCCGTTTTACAGTGAAGCATAGTTTGTTCTTCGTAATTATTGTTGGTATTATGACTTATGTTCAGGCTTATTATTTAACGTGGATGATTCCATAAACAACAAAAGAAATAAACTTTTAATTTTCCAAATTATGGTGTATGATAGAAAAGTATTGAAAATTAAATCAGTGATAAACTAGGGGTGCCTAACGTATGCGTAGGCTGAGAGAGAAGCGCGTGAACTTCTTAACCCTTTGGACCTAATCTGGCTCGTACCAGCGTAGGGAAGTTAACGGCTTTACATAATGATGTCTTTATGAGCCAGGTCCTTATTTTTTTATGGACCTGGCTCTTTTTATGGAAGATGCGCAAATTGGGAATACCGACAGTAGTGGATAGGGTTGTTCAACAAGCAATCAGTCAAGTGCTTGGTTCAATATTTGAAAAACAATTTAGCGAATCTAGTTACGGCTTTAGACAAGGGCTCTTTTATGTTTGTATTTCGGAACTTCATCATATTTCTTTAAATAATAAGCACGGTAAGTAGCTTCACGAAATTGTACAGAGTTGGTAGCTTCAACCATGTAATAACGAAGATACTGGTTTCCCGTTCGTGTCATGGGTGTTCGTTCCGATTCAAAGTTTCCAGATTGCGATTTTTTCTAGTAAAGACCGGTGTATTTGGCCAATTGTGCTTCGTTCTCAAAGCGTTCAATTTGTCCAACTTCCGCAATGATTCCCGTGGCGTATACGACTCCAATGCCTGGAACACTTGTTAAATATCTCGCTTCTGGAATGGCTTAGAATAAAGCAGTAATGCTTTTTTCTATCTCTTTGATTTGTTTTTTCAATGTTTGAATCAATCGTGCATAAGTGGCTAATACAACGTCCACAGAGTCTTGAACGACCTTACCTAGTCGGTAGGAGTCACGTATGGCTTTCTTGATGGTTTTCGCTAAATCTTCCGGATCGCTAAAGCGTCCTTTCCCCTTTTTCTGAAGAAGAGTAGCGAGTGCTTCTAGATCCATTTCTGCGATTTCATCCAACGAAAGGGAATCTGAGAGTATTTCCATCATCGTCGCACCAAAAACAGAGGTATTTAACTCTTTCGATAACGTATTACATTTGTAGTAAAGGTTCTTCAGAAAGTGTTGCTTACATTCTGTTTGCTGGTGAACGAGTTGATATCTAGATCGTGTTAAACGTTGAAGGGCAACGTATTTTTCCTCCTTGATAAGAAACTTATTATACCGTCCGATTCGTAAAAAATCGGCAATACGGAAAGCATCTATTTTATCGGTCTTATCTTCTTCAAAGAGTTTTTTATACCGATGGATGGCTTTTGGATTTTGTACGACCACTTCCACGTCTAAAGCCCTCAAATCCTTATCTTCCGTTAGGAACATGGAAGGACGGAAACTATAGACGGAAGTAGATTCCATACCAATGACAATTTTTTTATAGTTGTACAACTGATGAAAATGGAGAACATCCTCCTTAATGGCATTGGCACCATTCACATCGTTTGAAAGACAAATTTCTTTCAAAACAGTGTCATGACTGTCAAGAAAACATACATCAAGTTTTTCAAAGCTTACATCAATAGCTACGAATAATCTCAAAGAAAGGACCTCCTTTCTTTGAATAGTATTTGGAATGAGCTTGGATACTGTGGGATCTCCCTAGAGTCAAAAACATAGCCACAACCTCGCGTATGAGTATTCAATGATTGCCTTCATCTAAGCTGCCCCTCCCACCATTATGAGAGGTAAGTGAAGGAAACCGATACAGCTTGTGCGTATGCAGTGCATTTTGGTCTGGGTCACAGTCTTTTAACGTGGTCGAACTACAGGAGGAGTAAGCATATTCCCGATGGATCCATTTCCACACTTCCATTATCTGGGAAAATCCCCCAGTATCCAAGACTAAATTTTACCCATACATCATTTTTTTGATGTAGCTCTTGAAGATAAAAACTATTTAATTTTCAAGGAACAGTTATTAACTTAAAACTTATTATACGAGGAGGGTGTATCATGAAAAAAATATGCTTTGTATTAATTGTCGACGCTGGTATAAATTATGGTTCAATATTTTCTCTACCATTTTTAAGGAATCAGGATGATTTGAAGGAATATTTTTCTAATTATTATGATGTTTCAATTAATTATATTAGGGATAAAAACTCAGTTGACTATTTGGTAGTTCCCAAACCGTGTCCAGCTTTTGATAATGAAAATAATCTTCCAATAATTGAAGTACCAGCAATCTTATTTATGGAAAAGAATTTTGAAAAAATAAAGACTTATATAGACAATTATTTTTCTAATAACTCATAAAGAAAATAAAAGTACAGTAAAAAGAAGTCCGATAAAAAACGAGTGGTGTAGAATATTTCTATTAATCATTCGTTTTTTATTATATTTACATATATTTTTTAAAAGAGGATTATAGACGTTCTGAAAAAAAAATTATAACAAGAACAGTGTTCGTGCTACTATCTACGGTTATTTTTTGTACTAAGTACCCCTTTAACTAACAAGACAACAAAAAAATAATTAACATATTAAGGGAATTACGTTACAATAAATGTAAGAGATTTTTCTTTGAGTTTTAGCTCTGAATAATAAAGATAGTTAAATCACTAAATGGAGGAGCAGGTCAATTTTGTTCCTTGTATAGTAAATTGTTACCTATCTCTATTGCAGGTTGTATGGCAGGTAACAGTAGCAGTTGTAGCGAAATACAGCAGAGACAAAGGCTCTTTGGCAAACGGGACTGATGAATGTATTTGGCAAGTAAAAAATGGTTCTTCCCGGAGTTAGTTGAAAAGTCTCATTCTCTCCAAAAGTAGAATCTTTGTCCGCAATGTGGAGAATTTGCATCGACCATACATGATTCTTTTAATAAGCTTTAACTTGTTTATGCTCCCTTCGGCAAGACCATTATTATTCTCATAAGTTACCGCATTTCTGACAGCTTCAATATCCCGGGCTAATCCATTCGTAAAGCTCTTAAACTCTTGTATATTAGTATTCTTAATTTTCTTAATACAATGGTTGAGATTCTCAACACTCTTTGTGGTGAAGATGTTTTTAAACTCCCATTTTAAATCATAAACTATTTTTACAATAGGGTGTTCTTCGTAATTATTGTTGGTATTATAACGTATGTTCAAGCATATTATTTAACGTGGATGATTCCATAAAGAGAAAAAGAAATAACCTTTGCATTTTTCAGATTATCGTGTATGATGGGAAAGTATTGAAAATTAAATCAGTGATAAACTAGGGGTGCCTAACGTATGCGTAGGCTGAGAGAGAAGCGCGTGATCTTCTTAACCCTTTGGACCTGATCTGGCTCGTACCAGCGTAGGGAAGTTAACGGCTTTACATAATGATGTCTTTTATGAGCCAGGTCCTTATTTTTTTATGGACCTGGCTCTTTTTATTTTGGCATGCGCTGGCCATATCTCGTCCTTGTCACGAACAGGGGAGGCAACAAAGGTTATGAAACAGTCTGTTTCAGCTGAGCAAATTGAATTGAAATCGAGTTTACCAGGGAGTAAGAAAGTATATGTGGATGGACCACGCGCAGGCATGAAAGTGCCGATGCGTGAGATTGAACAAAGCGAAACGAACGGCATCCCAAATCCTCCAGTCCGTGTGTATGATACGAGCGGTCCTTATACGGATCCGGCGTATAAAGTGGAGCTGGAAAAGGGAATTCCAACGCCGCGTCATTCTTGGATCATGGAGCGCGGGGATGTAGAGGCATATGAAGGGCGCGAGGTGAAACCAGAGGATGATGGTGTGAAAGTGGCTTCGAAACATACACCTGTTTTCCCGCAAATGGATCGCCAGCCGCTTAGAGCGAAGCAAGGTGCAAATGTTACGCAAATGCATTATGCGCGTAATGGCATTATTACGTCTGAGATGGAATACGTTGCAATTCGTGAAGGAGTAGAGCCGGAGTTTGTTCGTAAGGAAATCGCAGAAGGCCGCGCTATTTTACCAGCGAATATTAATCATCCAGAAGCAGAACCGATGATTATCGGGCGTAATTTCCACGTGAAGGTAAATGCAAATATCGGAAACTCTGCTGTATCTTCTTCTATTGCAGAAGAAGTAGAGAAGATGACGTGGGCAACGCGCTGGGGTGCAGATACGATTATGGATTTATCTACAGGTAAAAACATTCATACGACGCGTGAGTGGATTATTCGTAATGCGCCTGTACCAGTTGGAACTGTGCCGATTTATCAAGCGCTTGAAAAGGTAAATGGAATTGCAGAAGATTTAACATGGGAAGTGTACCGTGATACGTTAATTGAGCAAGCGGAGCAAGGCGTTGATTACTTTACGATTCACGCTGGTGTATTGCTTCGTTACATTCCAATTACTGCAAAGCGTACGACAGGTATCGTTTCGCGTGGTGGTTCGATTATGGCGCAGTGGTGTTTATTCCATCATAAAGAAAACTTCCTATATACTCATTTTGAAGAGATTTGTGAAATTATGAAGCAGTACGATGTTTCGTTCTCTCTTGGAGATGGATTACGTCCAGGATCGATTGCAGATGCAAATGACGAAGCACAATTCTCTGAGCTTGAAACACTTGGTGAATTAACGAAAATTGCTTGGAAACATGATGTGCAAGTTATGATCGAAGGACCTGGACACGTACCGATGCACTTAATTAAAGAGAATATGAAGAAAGAGCTTGATATTTGTCAGGGCGCGCCGTTTTATACACTTGGGCCACTAACGACAGATATTGCACCAGGTTATGACCATATTACATCGGCAATTGGAGCTGCGATGATCGGTTGGTTTGGAACGGCGATGCTTTGTTATGTAACGCCGAAAGAACATTTAGGTTTGCCAAACAAAGATGATGTACGCACGGGTGTTATTACGTACAAAATTGCAGCGCATGCGGCTGATCTTGCGAAAGGACATAAAACGGCTCATCAGCGTGATGATGCACTTTCAAAAGCACGTTTCGAATTCCGTTGGCGCGATCAATTTAATTTATCTTTAGATCCTGAACGTGCGATGGAATATCACGATGAAACATTGCCTGCAGAAGGGGCAAAGACAGCTCACTTCTGTTCAATGTGTGGACCGAAGTTTTGTAGTATGAGAATTTCACATGATATTCGTGAATATGCAAAAGAAAATGATTTAGAAACGACAGAAGCAATTGAAAAAGGAATGAAAGAGAAAGCAGAAGAATTTAAAGAAGCTGGTAGTCATTTATATCAATAACACGTTACACCTCTTTACTTGATTGATCACACTGTAGTACCTAACTTTATTATAGAAGAATCCCCATTTGCTAAGACGGTAGCAAATGGGGATTCTGTTGTTTATAAGGCAAAGAAGAGATGTACCCAGTAGAATAAGAGGAATAGTGTGACGACTGTTGTGAGCGGGATAACGATAAGGGATACACTTAAATAGTCTTTCCATTTTACTTTAATTTTGTTTTGTTTCAGAATATACATCCAAATGAGTGAAGCTAGTGTACCAATTGGTAGTAATAGTGAACCGATGTCACTACCAATGATGTTTGCAAGATAGATTGTTTTTAATGTGACTGGATCTAGTCCCATTTCTGTTAATGTGATTGTACCAATCATAAGGGCAGGATGGTTATTGAAGACGTTAGAGAGGATGGATACAAGTCCGCCCATTGCAAAGCTAGCATAGAGTAGATGCTGATTCACAATTGGCTCGAGCCATTGTACAAGTGCAGCTGTTAATCCTGCGTTGTGGAGTCCGTAAATAATGACGTACATAGAGAAGGCGAAAATTAAAATGTGCCACGGTGTCTTTTTCAAAATGTCGACAGGGTTTGTTCGTAAGTAGTACCATCTCCAAATGAGAAGAACGAGTGAACCAAGTACTGCAACGATTTCAATTGGGATGGATAAGAAGGATGCAACGAATAGAAGACAGCGCATCAGGAAGACGAAACCTAATACTTTTAACATGAATCTTGTCCGTTTTTGTTTCGTATCAACAGAATTATTTCCTTTTAGTGGATGGAAGTTTTTCGTGAAGAAAATTTCTTCAATATCATATGAAGAAACAGGTAATTTTTTCGGAAGTTTTTTCTTCAAAACTGTATACATGAGCCATGACATAAATAATAAGCCTAATGTTGCAGGTACAAACATCATAGCAGTATGCATATAAAGAGTCATATTAACGATATTTAATGCAATTAAGTTTACGATATTACTTACACCAATTGGTGCACTAGATGCGGTAGCGATTAAAGCTCCGCTTAATAAATAAGGAATTTGTTGATGTGGTTTTAATTGAAGGTTTTTTAGAAGAAGAATTAAAATGGGAGTTGTAATTAAAATACTACCGTCGTTATTAAATAAAAGAGTCATAAGAAAACATAATAATTGAATATACCAGTATAGACGGCGTCCAGAACCTTTCGCTAGATTTGCCAGTTTCGCTGCGGACCAATGGAAGAAGCCGAAGCTTTCTAATATAACTGCCATGACGATGGTCGCTAATATTGTTATGGAAGCACCGCCAATTTTACTTATAATATCCATGACGTCTGGTTTTGATACAAGTCCAGTAATTATGATGATACCAGCTCCGATTGCTGCTGGCCACGCCTCATTCAAACCTCGAGGCCGCCAAAAGATAACGATCATCGTTAAGAAGAATACAATAATAGTAATCCATATTTCAATGCTCATATTTTGCCTACCTTTCTATTTTCCCTTGAACAGATGTAGCTTGTCTCAAGTTTATATTGGTAGTATATTCAGCAAAAAATAAGAAGAACTAGACGTATAACGAGATGAAGCGAATATGTGTTTTTCAAGCTAAAGGACAAGTGTCACGAATAGTGAAATAACTATTATGAGAGGAGTCTATAAATTATTGGGGCAGTAAAATAGTAAATGAAATTTATATGGGCAATTATGGAGATATATTGACGCAACTTAAAATATATCGGCGCAACTTAAAATATATCAGCGATTATGGAGATATATCGGCGCAACTTAAAATATATCAGCGATTATGGAGATATATCGGCGCAACTCAAAATATATCAGCGATTTTTAAAATATATCGACTTATCGACAAAACATGACAAAAGGAGTCTATTCCAAAATGCCTTTTGGGACAGACTCCAAGACTATATTATTTTTCCTTCAAAAAAGTACGATCCTTCAAGAATAAATTCCAGAAGAAAATAAATCCTGGTAATAAAATTGCAATCCCAATTGCGTATAGAATGAGCAGTGCATAGAACGTTTCTGTCGTTGTGAAGCTTGTAAATACAGTTACGTCAGGATAAATAATATACGGTAAATGCGCGACGCCGTAAGCGTAGCTTGCAAATGCATATTGAGCGACGACAGCTAAAACGGCAATGCGAGGGTATCCTAGTGTATTGTATTTTTTGTTTGTCCACCAAAGGGACGAGTATCCGATAACGAATAAAACAATAGAAACTGTAAACCACGGGAATTGCTTTATTAATCCTTGCATAAGCCAATGTGTTTCTGGGTCCATTACAACGAGGGCGATGATTGCTGTAACGAGCGTTGCAGGACCAAGAATGATAGCATTTCTTCTATAAATTCTATACGTATCTTCTGAACTTTGTTCTCTCGCAAAATCAGCAAGAAAGAGAGAGGAGAGAAATAGTTCAGACGTTAGTCCGAAAAGCATATAACAGTAAATAACCGGGCTAGAAAGAAGTTTTCCATACAGGAGTACTTCTTTTCCTTCAGACATTGTAATATAGGCTCCCTCTGTAACGGGTAAAACGGTAATTAATAGTGCTGGAATTAAGAGACCAGTAATACCTGAAATAACCCGAAGAAGGTACTGATATTTTGGCAAGGAGTAAGCAAATACCATAAACGTACTACGTACTGCAACGAGCACTAAAATTAACATAACTGGTACGAACATTACTGTCGCAAGAGTAAAGGCCGCTTTCGGAAAGAAGCCGAGAAATGCGACAACGACGAAGACGAGAAACGTATTTGTTACCTCCCAAGTTGGTGATAAGTACCGATTCGCAAGTTTAGCAGCGAGCGTCGGATGTTTTGCGTATACCATGCCCCAAAAACCAGCTCCAAAATCAATGGACCCTAGTATACTGTATACGAAAATAAGGGCCCATAAGATGATGATTGCAATACTTTCCTCATGCATGAGAATCGCCTCCTTGATGTTGTAAATCATTCTTTAATGGATGTCTTCTAAAGAATGTCCGTAGAACAATGACTGTTAAAATAGCGAGTCCAATATATAAAATGATGAACAAAACAAATAAAGGACCGACGAAATCGGCGCGTGTAGATGCATCGACGGTACGTTGCATACCATAAATTGTCCATGGTTGACGACCGCTACAACTGAAAATCCATCCGAATTCAATACCGAGCATCATAATTGGTCCGCATGCGGCAGCCCCCCAAAGTAGCCACTTCGGTAGTTCTGTTCCCTTTTTTCGGTAAACGAAGTACCAATATAAGAGCGCAATTGCTGCAACTGCAAAGGTAAACGCAGCGGTGCCGACCATTAAGTTGAATAGTGTATGTGTATAAAATGGTGGCCATGTTTCTTGGGGAAATTCCTTTAGACCTTTTACGACAGTGCTAGGGTCTAGTCCCACTAATAAGCTAAGCATGTTGGGAATTTCAAGTGCATAGTTTAGTTCAAGTGTATTGGGATCCACAACTCCGCCAATGGATAGCGGTGCGTGTGATGTCGTTTCAAATAAAGCTTCAGCAGATGCAAGTTTTTCAGGTGAGTGTTTATGTAAGGCGATCGCTGATTCATGTCCTGAAAGCCACATCGTAGCGCCTGTAATAAATGTAACGACAAGCCCTAATAGCAGCCCTTTTTTATGATAAGCAATTTCACGTGTACTTAAATTTTTCTTCAATAATTTAAATCCAGCGATAGAAGCAATGACAGCCGCACCAGTTGCATAAGCCGTAATAACGACATGGAATGCACTTGTACCAAAACTCGGATTAAAGAAAGCTTTCCAAGGATCAACGTTAAAAACAGATCCATCTGGATTCATTGAAAAGCCTGCTGGTGTATTCATCCATGTATTTGCTGATGTAATAAGCACGGCGGATGCCGTGGCACCAAGCATGACGAAAAATAGCGAGATTAATCTCATAAATGGAGGAAGTTTATCGGCTGCATATACGTAAATCGACATGAATAAAGCCTCCAAAAAGAAGGCGAAAATCTCAATTTGGAAGGGAACAGAAATAACTTGCCCAACAATTTTGGCGAAACCAGGCCAAAGAAGTGAGATTTGCACACCAACGATTGTTCCAGTTGGAATTGCTACACCGAGAAGAATAGCAAACGCCTTTGTCCATCTTTTCGCCATAATGGCATAGTCGGAGTCTTTCTTCCAGTGATAGAGTATTTCGCTTATAAAAATCATCAATGAAAGTCCGACCCCAAGTGTTGCAAAGATAATGTGGAATGCTAATGAAGAACCGAAAAATGCTCTTGCTAATGTTACCGTATCCATATGTAAACTCCTCTTCTTTTTTGCCATTATTTTCTGATTGAATTGGAAGATTTATTCAAAAAAACTACCAAAAATATATATGTATTTAAAAAGTGAATATGATAATATAATGTTGTAATATTTTGAATAGAAAGAAATAAATAGTTGGTCATGTTTTGTTTGTTTTTTGCTCAGGAATCTTTTATAATCTTTTATGCGAACATAAGTTCTGTTTTTAGAATGAAGAAGTTTATGTGAAATGGAGAGGGTGTTTTATGTATCCTGAAGTCATTAAAAAGATGGCATTTTCAAAAGAGCATAGAGATTTATTATTGAAGCTATATAATAAAGAAATTACACGTCGTGAATATGATCGACTTGTACAATCGCTATATAAACCTTCTAAAGAGGTTTGCGAGGGATAGAAATGGGGGGAGACAATCTAATAGATTGTCTTTTTTAAATTTATGTATGTTCTGATAAAATTAAGGTTAGCCTTACTAGGGAGGTGAAAAGATTGCGGAAACGTTTATATATAGGGATTGGAGTTATCTTCTTAATCGCTTTAGGTGGAATTGTATTTTGGTCAGCTTTACAAGGAAACCGTACAGAAAATTTTATTTTAAGACATATGGTGAATGACAATGGAACACTTGCCACGTATCGTTTAGTAGATACTAAGGCAGGTACGGGTGAAGCTAAGGGACGTGAAGCTTTATCAGAATCGGCGGGATTATGGTTACAGTATACACTTGATAAAGATGATCAGGCGTTATTTGATGAGCAAGTAAAGGTTATTCAAGATAATTTCATATATAAGAATCATATTGTTTTATGGAAACTCTCTGAAAAGGGAGAGAGGCAGTCAGCTACAAATGCACTTATAGATGATCTTCGTATTATAGAACAATTATATCGTGCTTATGAAATGTATAAGGAAGAGCGTTATAAAAACCTTGCCGATCAATTAAGTGATGCTGTACTTCGTTATAATAAAAAAGATAATTATTATGTTGATTATTATGATGCAGATGCAGGGAAACAAAATAATTTTGTAACAACATCATACATAAATCCGCGTGCATTCTCCTATATGAAGAAGTACGGCAAAGTTTCTGCTCAGCAATATCAGGAAGTCGTTCAATTTTTAGCAGATTATCCAAGGCATGGCTGGGCATTCCCAAAAGAGTATAAAGAAGATGGTACATTTACGTACGATAAAGAAGTGAATCTTATTGACCAATCATACGTTGCATATCATCGAAGTTTAGGTGGTCTTTCATCAGCTGCTTATTTGGAATTTATAAAGAAGAAGTTCCAGGAGGATGGAAAGCTATACGGTCGTTACAATTTAGAAACGGGAAAACAAACTGTGAATTATGAATCGCCGGCCGCGTACGGACTAACGATTTTGTACGTACTACAAACAGGTGATACCAAGTTTGCGAAGGAATTGTATGATCATATGGCCACATTCCGAAATGACAACGTATTTAGTAGATATTACGGTGGATATGTAACAGGTGAAAATAATAATACGCATATTTTTGATAACGTACTACCACTTTTAGCTGAAATGGAATTAAAAAAGAGTGAACAATAAAAGGTGCCACCATATGAGGGTGGCACCTTTTATTTGTTCATATAATTTTATGTCCTAATATTAGAGAAGTAGTCAATCACGAATTCACGGAATTGCTGAGCTGTTTTTGATAAGTAGCGTTTTTTTGACCAACTTAATCCGATGGTTCGCTGACAAGTGGGTTCAATAATACGCAACTTGCTCGATGCTAAAGTAGAGTTTTTTAATAAAGTTAAACTTGGAACAAAAGCGATGCCGAGACCTTGCTTAATGAGGTCGCTAATCACGGTCGGTTCATCGACTTCAAAAGCAATATGTGGAGTGAAACCAGCTTCTTTACAAAATTCATCCGTTAAGTGCCGAAATCCATAACCAGTGTTCATACTAATGAACGGTTCGTCCTTTACTTCATGGAGGTGGATATTTTCTCGGCCTGATAAACGATGGCCTGAAGGGACGACTAAGAAAATTTCTTCTGTAATAAGTGGTTCCCAAACAATTTCTTCTCCTTCAATTGGCACAGAGGAGATACAAAAGTCAATTTCTATATTATCTAGTTGTCGTTTCATAGAAGGAGTGGATGCCAGAAATTGTTGGAACCGAACGTTAGGATGTTCTAGTAAAAAAGAGCCAAGTAGTTCTGGCAATATTCTCGGAATAGAAACGGCTAGTGTAATAGAGCTTTGTTGTAATTCGGCTAAATCTTTAATTTCTCGTTCCCCTTCGCTTAATTCATGAAAAATACGCTCTACTCGTTTCAAAAATACTTTTCCGAAAGAATTTAAAGTAATCTGTCGACCTTGGCGATCAAATAAAGGGACGCCTAAATCCTTTTCGAGTCTAGCGATTGTTTTGCTGAGTGAAGGTTGTGCGATATGCAATTCTTCAGCTGCCTTTGTCATATGTTCTAGTCGTGCCACTGTCTGAAAGTATTTTAACTGGAGCAGTTCCATTTCGAGTCTCCTTTCTATAGACCAAAAGGAATGAATTAATAATTAAAGATGTATTATACAGTATGGAAAGTGACGTGTATAGTAAATCTGTTAAACCATTCTAATGGTGTTAAATTCGGAGAAGGAGTATGTTTCATGAAGGGAATTCAACTTGTATTTAAAGATTGGAAAGCGATGTGGCACCATAAACATGGACGTATCGCTTTAATTTTTTTATTAATCGTTCCGTTAATTTATTCAGGATTCTTTTTAGCCGGATATTGGGATCCGTACGGAAAATTAGATAAATTACCTGTTGCGGTTGTGAATTTAGATAAAGGTGCTGCGATGGATGAGAAAACAATTCATGCAGGAGACGATTTTGTAAAAAATTTAAAGGAGAATAAAGAACTGGCTTTTCATTTCGTATCAGAAAAAAATGCTGATGAAGGGCTAAAAGAAGATAAGTACTATATGGTTGTTACGATTCCAGCTGATTTCTCTAAAAAGGTAAGTACACTTATGGATGAGAAACCAGAACCAGCACAATTGCAGTACAAAGTAAATCCGGGTAAAAACTTTGTAGCAGCGCAAATTGGAACGACAGCTGTTGAAAATATGAAAACAAAAATCTCAAACAGTATTACGAAATCTTATACAGAAGGTGTCTTTTCAAAGTTTCAAGATTTGGCACAAGGATTGAGTGATGCAAGTAATGGTGCTGGGAAGTTACATGAAGGAACGACAGATGCAAGAAATGGGGCAAATCAGCTTGCAGATGGTATTCATCGTTTAAGTGACGGGACATCAAAAGTGAAAGAGGGAAGTAAAAAACTTGCTTCTAGCAAATCAGCCTTAACTGACGGAGCGAATGAGCTAAGTCAAGGAGCAACTTCACTTCATAGCGGTATGGAGTTATTAGCACAAGGTGAAAAAACGTTACAATCAGGGGTTAGTGAATTAAGTGCTGGTACAAATGAATGGGTGAGCGGAAGTGAGAAGCTTGCTGAAGGCCAAGTAAAAGCGGATGGTGCAGCTAATAGTATAAAACAACAATTAGAAGAGTACGTGAAAAATCATCCAGAAGTGCAGCAAGATCCCGCTTTTCAAAAAATTGTTGCTACGTCTGATGGACTAGCTAAAGCAACAAATACTTTAAATAACAGCCAACAACAATTAACACAAGGTGCGCAGAAGATTGCTGACGGTCAACATAAGATTGAAGAAGGCATGAATACATTCGGAGTTAAGTTAAATGAAGCTACTGCTGGAACGAAGAAGATAGCAGATGGTGCTACAAATTTAGCTAGTGGATTTACGAAATGGGGAGCTGGATTTACATCATTACAAGAAGGTGTAAATCAACTTGCGAGTGGCGGAACAGAGCTGAATCATGGTGCTGATCAGTTAACGAACGGACTTGTTAAACTTGATGATGGTGCGAAAGAACTTTCTACGAAATTGGGAGAGGGCGCAGAGAAGATAGCGGATATTCGTAATGATGATGCACGCAATACGATGTTCTCAGAGCCAGTTCAGTTAGTGAAGTCAACAGTTTCTGACGTTCCTAACTACGGTTCAGGCATTGCACCATATTTCCTATCGCTTGCATTTTATGTCGGCGGAATTATGGCATCGAATATTTTACCGCTTGGCCGCAGACAAAATATGAAGGTAAGCGGAACGGTACATTTTATTAATAAACTAGGATTGGTATATTTAATTGGACTTATTCAAGCGCTACTCGTAGATGTAGTTGTGCTAGGTGTTATGAAATTAGAAGTCGCAAGTGTGCCACTCTTTGTTTTATCAAGTATTGTTATTTCCTTTACGTTCATGACATTTATTCTTATGCTAGTAACAGTATTTGGTCTTGTTGGAAAGTTCTTAGCGGTAACCCTTCTTGTCCTGCAATTAGCGACGAGCGGAGGTACTTTCCCAGGAGAATTAAATATAGCTGTTCTTAGTAAAATTGGACAATTTCTCCCAATGTCTCATTCTCTTAGAGGATTACAAGATGTTATCTCTTTAGGAGATTGGTCACAATTACAAATGCAAATTTTAATATTGTTATGTTACCTCGTTGTTGCCGGTGGAATTGCTTGGATCACGAGTCATATACAGCATAGAGAAACGAATGCAGAACAAGTTTCTTAAAATGAAATAAGCTATCCGATTTTTTCGGATAGCTTATTTTTTATTTGCGTTCCATTACTGCAAAGTAATTATTTTCATTATCAGCAAAGTTGAATGCTCTACCAGTAGGTAAATCTACAACCTGTCCAACTGTGACATTTTTCCCAGAAAGATCTTTATATAGACGGTCTAAGTCATTTGAGAAGAACATAAGTGAAGGTGTATTTAGGTTTAGTTCAGGTTGCATCTTCGCGATTAACGCTTTATCGTGAAGGACGATGCTTGTTCCTGCTTCTTTCGCCGGTGCAATTTCAATCCAGCGGAAGCCATTTCCGTTATTTTCTTCCGCAATGATTTGGAACCCTACTTTTTCTGTCCAAAATTGTACTGTTTCGTCTTGGTTATTTACATATAGCATAATTTGTCCAACTTGATTAATCATAGGTGTCTCTCGCTTTCTTTTTATATGCGTATTATTATATCAAATATATGGCTTGAATAGTTTTTTATGATTTTTTCGGAATACAACCTTCGTCCATTTCATCTTTGTTGTAGGAGAAGGTCCTGTAATCCAAGTATGAAATGGTATTGTGCTACAAATGACCATTGTTGAAATAGAGATAATGGCCGTTAACACAAATAGTAATAGGGTATATAATATAGTATTTTCTTGCAGCGTAAATAAGGAAAGAAGTTTTGTACATAGTTGCAAGAAGAATAAATGAGCTAAATAAGCACCATACGTGTAATTTCTAATGAAACGTAACGTTTTATATAAGAAACCACGACGCTGTACTATCATAATAGATAACACATACAGTATGATAATTTCGCATACGATATATAAAAACATAGATGGTTTTAAATAGGTAGAAACAGTTAAATGAATAGAGTTTGCTCCGTAAAAACTAAACAACTCATAATTGATGAATAAAAATAAGATGAAAAATAATATTGTTATAAGCGGGATATGTTTCATGACGAATAGCCGCCAAGTTTTTAGTGCTACAGCGGCGATGCCGCCCATAACGAAATAGAATGAGTAGAATAGAAATGATCGATCTGTATAATGTAAAATTGTTGAACTTGTTAATTTTTCTCCATTAAAAATATAGTGAGAAGAGAACCACATTAATAGAAAATATAGGCAAGCGAAAAAGGTCATATATTTATATATGTCTTTTTTATTTTCTGTTCGTTTTTGAAACCAATAAAAAAGTGTGCATAGTAAAGGGAACAATAAGTGAATTTGGAACATCATAATAACGTACCAAAGATGGGGCGCGGCTGTTCCGAGTAATAAACTTTTTATTCCACTTTGTAACGTAATAAGATCATTTGTTGTTAATAAGTAAAGAATAGACCAAAAGAAATAAGGAATGAGTAAGTGTGTCGCTTTTTCAGAAATATATTCTTTATATACTAATTGCTTCGTATAGTGACGAATTAAGTGAAATCCAACGATAAATATGAATGCTGGTGCTGAGAATTTTGCAAGATTAAATAGCATGCCCATAATGAGGGATTGCTCAAGTAAGACATTTCCTTGCTTCATTGTATATAATAACGAACTTTGCAAAACGACAGCGAGAAATGCAATGCTTTGCAAAACTTTAAATTCAGGTGCGCTTTGTGTCATCGTTTCCATCTCCTTTTCCATACATGATTATAGTACGGAGAATGGATAATGGATGTGGAATATTTGTGAAGATTTTAACAAATTTGTGGCGAGAGGAGATATCAACCTATCAATAAATAACGAAAGAAAGAGGATGCTCGTTTGGAGCATCCTCTTTCTTTCTATTAAGCAAATTTGTTTTTGATCCAATTCTTACCTTCTACAAGGCGAGCTGTCATTACGGCACAAGCGTTATCTGCTGTTACGTTTAACATCGTTGCAGGTGGATCAATGATTGTACTAATTGCTGCGATAATTGGCAGTGCTTCTGGCGGGAAACCGTATAGAGATACGATTAACATTTCACCGATCATACCACCGCCTGGAATAGCACCCATTACTGTTCCTACTAATAGAGAAACAACAAGTGCGATTGCTAATGTTTTCGGTCCTTCGAATTCCATGTTGAAAATACCGAATAAGAAAGCAATTTTTAATACGCCACCTAAAACAGAGCCGTCTTTATGAAGTGTAGAACCAAGAAGGACAACTGTTTCACGAACGTCTGAAGAAATACCCATTTTCTTCGTTGCTTCTAAGTTCGCTGGAATACTTGCGGCACTACTACAAGTTGCAAGTGATGTAACTGTAGGAGAGACCATGTTCTTCCAAAATACTTGTACACCTTGTTTGCGACCTGCAAGGTATGCATAGAATGTGAAGAATACAAAGAAATAAATTAGAGAAGCAGGATAGTATACCATTGCTGCTCGGAAGTAAGTTCCAAGAAGTTGTGGTCCGAATTCGCCAACTAATGCTGCAAAGTAAGCAGCAAGTCCGATTGGGGCGTAGTACATAATGAAAGATACAACCTTCATTGAAATCTCTGCACCAGCCTGTAGGAATGTAGCGAATGGCTTTCCTTTTTCGCCAACTGCTGAAGTTGCAATCCCCATTAAGATAGAGAAGAAAATAAGAGCTAACATATTTTCACGAGATAGTAACTTCGAGAAGTCAGATACTGTTAAAATACCGACGATTTGATCTGCAACACTAACAGCTTTGCCGGCTTTGTCAGGTTGTGTTAGTTCTAGTACAACACCTTGTGCTGGCGGGAATATTTTCACAACAATAATCATAAAAATAGCAGCTAAAATACTTGTAAATAAGAAAGTCCCAGCCATACTAGACATAATTTTACCGAAACGTTTTAATCCATCCATATTAGCAATAGACGATGCGATGCTAAAGAACACTAGAGGTACAACAATCGTAAACATTAAGTTTAAGAAAATGTCACCAAGCGGCTTTAAAGCAACTGCATCGGCACCCATGAAATAACCAATGAAACCACCAATTAGGATAGAAGATAATAAAATAAGTGGAAAGCGATATGCCTTCATAAATATATCCTCCTATCAATTAAAAAAAGTCATACTGAATCATTATAGCGAGTTAGAGTTCTCTTTACTAGGAGAATACGGATAGATGGAATAGCGCGAAAACCAAGAAATTTTTGTTTTTAAGCTCGGCATACAGCAGGAAATCTAGACATATATATTTGTAACCTAGTGGTGGCAAGGAGTGCACCATAATTTAGGTAGAGAAAAAAGGGGAGGGAAGCGGGATGAATATTTTACTTTGCTGTGCAGCGGGAATGTCTTCTAGTTTGATTGTTACAAAGATGGAGAAAGCAGCAGAGACAAGAGGGATAGAAGTAACAATCTGGGCAGTATCAGGTTCTGAAGTGAATAGTCATATTGATAAAGCTGATGTCCTTTTACTTGGACCGCAAGTACGTTATTTATTACCGAAAATGAAAGAATTATGTAAGGATAAAGGGATACCTGTTGATGTCATTCAATCTGTTCATTACGGACTTTGTAATGGAGAAGCTATCTTGCAAGCAGCTTTGTCAATGAAACCATGAGGAGAGTGGGATAGATGATACGGTTTTTAGAGAAGTATGTGATGCCGGTAGCAGGGAAGGTTGCAGAACAGAGGCATTTACAAGCAATTCGAGATGGAATTATTTTAACGATGCCTTTCTTAATTATTGGATCGTTTTTCCTCATTATTAGTGCACTGCCAATACCCGGATATAACGAGTTTATGGCAGGTTTGTTTGGTGAGAATTGGCAGAGAGCTTTAGGGTATCCAGTTAGTGCAACTTTTAATATAATGGCTTTAATAGCTGTTTTTGGAATCGCTTACAGGCTTGGAGAGTATTATAAAGTGGATGCTTTAGCATCCGGGGCATTGTCGCTTGTGACGTTTTTACTTGCGACGCCATTTCAAGTTGCATATATTATACCAAGTACAAAAGAAAGTGTACTTGTAGAAGGCGCTATCCCAGCTGCATTAATGGGAAGCCAAGGGTTATTTGTAGCAATGATTATTGCACTTATATCTACTGAACTGTATCGATTTATTGTACAAAAAAAGATAATTATAAAGATGCCAGAGACAGTTCCACCAGCTGTCACGCGTTCATTTGCAGCACTTGTTCCAGGATTTATTGTTGTAACAGTTATTTGGATTTTACGCTTAATTATAGAAAATACTTCTTTTGGCAGTATCCATAATATTGTAGGACAAATTTTACAGGAACCACTTAGTGTACTTGGTGCTAGTCTTTGGGGCGCAATAATAGCAGTTATTCTCGTTCATGTTCTTTGGTCGTGTGGAATTCATGGTGCTACTATTGTTGGTGGTGTAATGAGCCCTGTTTGGTTGTCGTTAATGGATCAAAACCGAGTTGCTTTTCAAGCTGGGCAAGATGTACCAAATACGATTACGGCACAGTTTTTTGACTTATGGATTTATATGGGCGGTTCTGGTGCAACGCTTGCTCTAGTTGTTGGAATGTTACTATTTGCACGAAGTCAACAATTAAAAAGTTTAGGGAGATTGTCAATTGCACCTGGTATATTTAATATTAATGAGATGGTAACTTTTGGTATGCCGATTGTGATGAACCCACTTTTACTAATTCCATTCATATTAGTTCCAGTTGTGTTAACAATTGTTTCGTACTTTGCAATGGAATGGGGATGGGTCGCACGTCCGAGTGGGGCCGCTGTACCTTGGACGACACCTATTCTTTTTAGTGGATATTTAGGATCGGGCGGGAAAATTTCAGGTGTTATTTTACAACTTGTTAACTTTGCGCTAGCATTCTTCATTTATTTACCGTTCTTAAAAATATGGGATAAACAAAAACTGGCGGAAGAAAAGGGGGAGTAAAGAACTAAAATGGATACGATAGAGACGAAAGCTTTTCATTTAATCTTGCATGGGGGAAACGCGAGAAGTTGTTCAATGGAAGCAATTGATTGTGCGAAGCGTGGGGATTTTACAGAAGCTGAAGCTAAATTACAAGAAGCACTAGAGGAATTAAAAGAGGCGCACCGTGTACAAACGGAGCTTATCCAGAAAGAAGCTGGTGGTGAAAAGACCGAAGTTACTCTTTTAATGGTACACGCACAAGACCATTTAATGAATGCAATTACGGTGAAAGAATTAGCGAGTGAGTTTGTAGAGTTATATAGGAAGATGTCGGTGGATGAATGAACCTTGCTTATGCAAGGTTTTTTTATCTCGAATTAACGGGCAGTAAAACTCCCACTAATTAAAATTTCATTTTATGTATGTGCCTGTACCATCAGTGGAATGTTCGTCCCACTGATGGTATTTTACAATCCTCCTTTTTTCGGATGAGTAAGAGTTATAATTAATCGGCAGTAACAATTTCTCCTATACCACGAATTAATCTTTTTATATGCATCCGTTCCGGTTTTAATATATTTACGATATAATCAATCGCTATTTGTGGTTCAACGGTTGTACCGCAAGTATAACAGTCAATAGCTGCAAAATTTTGTTCCGGGTAAGTGTGAATGGAAAGATGGCTTTCTGATAATAACACTAATACAGTAACACCATATGGCTGGAACTCTTTTTTACTTACGTTTAAAACATGGGCACCAGAGTAATCTGCAGCTGTAACTAGATGATATTCTAAAAAGTGCATATCATTTAATAGGGAAAAGTCCACTCCCCACAAATCTACTATTATATGCTTGCCAAAAGTAGAATATTCCATAGGGCAGCACTCCTTACTATAATATCGTCAAAACTTCATTTCCTGTTTGTAGCATTGATGTAAGATAAGATTTGATTCTGAATTTAAAAGAGCGAGGTTACGTTGTTCTAGATGTTCTTCTTTAAATTGAAATAAAGGAAAAAGAAGAGCAGGCAATGTTCGAGGAGTTGGTACTACATATAATTGTTCAATTTGATCGAGTACATGTGCAGAATTAGTAGCAAGATGAAATCCCCAGTCAGTTCCGAAAGAAGGAACGATTGTATGATAGCTTTTTACAGTTAATCCAGCGTGTTCAATTGTATTACCGATACTCCAATATACTAGAGGTGCATCAGCAGGTGAATTAGATTGACAGACGAAAGCACCATCTTCAGTTAAGAATGTAGCTATACGAGCAAATAGTTCGCTTGTATATAAAGTACTTAACAACTCTGTCGCTGGGTCTGGAAAATCAATAATGATTACATCGTATAAAGATGAAGGTGAATTTAGAAATTCTTTTGCATCGCATACGTGCACGTTCACTCGATTATCAAAAAAAGCATTTTTGTTTAAAGATACTATTTCTGGAACATTACGTGCCATATTAATCATCGCCTCGTCTAAATCAACAAGGTCTACATGTAGCACAGTTTCATATTTCAAAACTTCTCGTAAGGCAAGACCATCGCCACCACCTAATATGAGAACACGTTTTGGATCGATTACTTTTGACATAATTGGATGTACAAGTGCTTCATGATAAATTTGCTCATCAACGGAACTAAATTGTAGTTGCTTGTCCAAGTATAAGCGAACATCGTTTACTTGGACTAAATTAATATTTTGATAATTACTTTTTTCTTCAAATAGGTTCGTATGTTCACCAGCTTGTATTTCCTTTAGAGAAATTTCATCCCACACATCTAAGCTGTGTGAATCTGTAGGTACTATAATTACATTTTCCGATTGTACTTGCTTATCTTGCTTATTCTGCTCATCCTGTTTATCTTGTTTTTCTTGTATATCATGCTTGTCCTGCTGTTCTAGTTCAAATTTGTCAGAGTCTAATTCAGAACGCTTGTCCTTTTTATAGCTTGTTATTCTATAAATCTTTATTTTGCTTTGTTTTCTATGTTTTGGCATAGGAATCCCCTTTCGAATTGTGTTATTTTATTCTATTTTATTTTATGTAATCTAGTAGAGTTTGCTTGGACAATAGAATAGATAGAAGACTGAGCCCAAGAAAATGTTGTTTTTTACTAGATTCCTACGATAAAAAAGTTTTTTTAGTGTTTTTTCATATTAAACACAACTAGACAACTAAACACTAATCTATTTTCATACAGTTATGTGTTAAAAGCGTGTTGTTTTATAACACACTGTGTGTTTTTTGGACGACACACTAATTGAAAGCGTTAACACACAAAGAAAATAGTCGAAAAAGTGCTGATTTTAGTGGTTTTAAAAAGTTGGCACGCTAATTGCATTAATAAATAGCGTAAAGAAAAATAAATAAAACATAAATTTTTTATACTACACAAGGGGGATTTTCAAATGAATATTTTATTATGTTGCTCAGCAGGGATGTCTACAAGTTTACTAGTTACAAAAATGGAAGCGGCTGCAAAAGCTCGCGGTTTAGAAGGCAAGGTTTGGGCTGTATCTGGGGATGCAGTAAAAACGAATATCGATCAAGCAGATGTATTATTACTAGGACCACAAGTTCGTTACATGCTTTCTTCAATGAAAACGCTTGCTGATGAGAGAAACGTTGGAATCGACGTTATCAATCCAATGCACTACGGCATGATGAATGGAGAAGCAGTTTTAGATCACGCATTAACACTTAAAAAATAATTAGGGGGGAAGCGAAATGCAAAAGTTTATTGCATTCATGGAGAAATATTTAGTTCCAGTCGCAGGTAGAATTGGGTCGCAGCGTCACTTAGTTGCGATCCGTGATGGATTTATCGCAGTTATGCCTCTTATCTTAGTTGGATCATTTGCAATACTTGTTAATAACTTACCAGTGGATGCATTCCAAAAATTTATGAAAGGTGCATTCGGGGACGTTTGGAAAGATATCGGCGGTGGTATGTGGGCAGGTTCCTTCGCTATACTCGCCCTCATAGTCGCAGTAGGGATAAGTTATAATTTAGCGAAATCTTACGGCGTTGACGCGTTGTCAGCAGCAATTATTACATTCGGTGCATTAATTATTATTTCTCCGACAACGCCAAAAGAAGGCGGTATTGATTTAGCGTGGACAGGATCACAAGGTTTATTCGTTTCTATCATTGTAGCTCTTCTTGTAACAGAGGCATTTAGGTTCTTCGTTCAAAGAGATATTACAATTAAAATGCCAGATGGTGTTCCACCAGCAGTAATGAAATCATTCGCAGCGTTAGTTCCAGCATTCGTTATTTTAATCGTAACAGCAAGTATTCAATTAGCAGTGAAATTAGCAGGAACAAGTATTCATAAAATCGTATTTGAAACAATTCAAGTACCATTACAAGGTTTAGCAGGTACATTACCAAGTGCAATTATTGTAGCGTTACTTATTCACGTATTATGGTTCTTCGGATTACACGGTCCTAATATCGTTGGTGGTATTATTGACCCGATTTATTTACCAGCATTAGAAAAAAATATTAAATTATTTAACGATGGTATGTCTGCATATGATGTACCACATATTTTCACAAAACCATTCTTTGATGTATATGTGTACATCGGTGGATCAGGTGCAACATTAGCATTCCTAGTAGCGGTAATGCTTGTTGCAAAAAGTGCGCAGCTTCGCGGTGTAGGGCGCGTATCTATCGGTCCTGGTTTCTTCAACATTAACGAACCAGTTATTTTCGGTACACCAATTGTATTAAACCCAGCGTTAATCATTCCATTCGTACTTACACCAGTTGTATTAGTAATTACTTCTTATACAGCAATTTCTTTAGGATGGGTGCCAAAAACAGTTGCTTTAGTTCCATGGACAATGCCACCAATCTTTAGTGGTTATCTTGTAGCGGGCGGAAGCATCGCTGGTGCAGCATTACAAGTAGTAAACTTTGCAATCGCGGTAGTAATTTACTATCCATTCGTATTAATGTGTGACCGTACTTATGTACAGGCTGCAAAAGCTGAAACAAAAGGAAGCGACAATTCAGTATCACTTTAAAAAATATTATTCTGGCGAGTTCCTATAGCTCGTCAGAATAATTACCTTTATATCATGTTCAAAAAGATGAAAAACATCTATATGAACACTAAACTATCATTAATAAATTCATACTTTAATAGAAATGTTCAAACTGAAGGGGTATTTAAATCGGTTGAACCTTATAGAGAGGGCGGTAATTATGATGACTACAGCAGAACAAATTCCATTCCAATTGATTTTAAATAGTGGTAACGCACGAAGCTTTGCGATGGAGGCACTTCAATTTGCCAAACAGGGGAAAATGGCAGAAGCAGATGAAGCGATGGTAAAGGCAAAAGAAGCGATTAATGAAGCGCATCATTTCCAAACAGAGCTCATACAATCAGAAGCAAGAGGAGAAAAAACAGAGGTTAGTGTTCTTTTAATTCACGCACAAGATCATTTAATGAATGCGATTACAGTGAAAGAATTAGCAGCAGAGTTTATCGATCTTTATAAAAAGCTTGAAGCGAAAGGGGAATAAAGCATGACTGGAATTAAAATTGCTACAATCGGCGGTGGATCTAGTTATACACCAGAGTTAATTGAAGGATTTATTAAGCGTTATGATGAGCTTCCTGTTCGTGAAATTTGGTTAGTAGATATTGAGGCAGGAAAAGAAAAGTTAGAAATTGTTGGTAACTTAGCGAAACGTATGGTGAAAAAATCAGGTTTACCAATCGAGGTACATTTAACACTTGATCGTCGCGAGGCATTAAAAGATGCTGACTTCGTAACAACACAACTTCGCGTTGGTTTATTAGAAGCACGTGCAAAAGATGAAGCAATCCCATTAAAATATGATGTAATCGGTCAGGAAACGAATGGTCCTGGTGGTTTATTCAAAGCGTTGAGAACGATTCCTGTTATTTTAGATATTTGTAAAGATATGGAGGAGCTCTGTCCGAATGCATGGTTAATTAACTTTGCAAATCCAGCTGGTATGGTAACAGAAGCTGTTCTTCGTTATACAAATATTCAAAGAGTAGTTGGTCTATGTAACGTTCCAATCGGAATTCGTATGGGTCTTGCAAAATTACTTGAAGTAGATGCGAGTCGTGTTCACGTTGATTTCGCAGGTTTAAATCATATGGTATATGGATTAGACGTATATTTAGATGGCGTGAGTGTAATGGACCGTGTGTTAGAGCTTGTGACAGATCCAGAAAAGCAAATTACGATGGAAAATATCGCAGCGCTTAACTGGGAACCAGACTTTATTCGAGGACTTCGTGCAATTCCATGTCCATACCACCGTTACTACTACAAAACACGTGAAATGTTAGAAGAAGAGAAAGAAGCTTCTGTTGAAAAAGGTACACGTGCAGAAGTAGTAAAACAATTAGAAAATGATTTATTTGAGTTATATAAAGACCCGAACTTAGATATTAAACCACCACAATTAGAAAAACGTGGCGGAGCTTATTATAGTGATGCAGCATGTAGCTTAATTACGTCTATTTACAATAATAAAGGTGATATCCAGCCTGTTAATACACGAAACAACGGAACAATTGCAAGCTTACCACATGATTCAGCTGTTGAAGTGAACTGTATTATTACGAAAGAAGGCCCAAAACCAATTGCAGTGGGAGATCTTCCAGTACCAGTTCGCGGTTTAGTACAACAAATTAAATCATTTGAGCGCACAACAATTGAAGCTGCTGTTACAGGGGATTATCATAAGGCGCTGCTTGCTATGACAATCAATCCACTTGTACCATCAGATAAAGTTGCAAAACAAATTTTAGATGAAATGTTGGAAGCACATAAAGAGTATCTTCCGCAGTTCTTCAAAAAGGTAGAGAAGTAAAAGCGGCGCTATTTAGCCCGCTTTTTTTATTCTATTAGGAGGTATTATGATGATTAAGTTAATTGTAAATGCAGATGATTTCGGTCTTACAGAAGGTACAAATTACGGCATTATTGATGGGCATATAAATGGACTTGTAAATTCAACGACGATGATGATGAATATGCCAGGAACAGAGCATGCGGTACGCTTAGCGAAAGAGTACAACCTACTCGGAGTAGGCGTACATCTCGTATTAACGGCAGGAGAACCACTGTTAAAGGATGTACCGTCACTCGTAGGGGAAAACGGATCGTTTCATAAACAAAGTGTTGTAAGGGAAGGGAATATAAATCCAGAAGAAGTTGAGAGAGAATGGACTGCTCAAATTGAGAAGTTTTTATCTTACGGATTAACACCAACTCATTTAGATAGTCATCATCATGTGCATGGTTTACCGATTTTACATGATGTTCTTGAGAGATTAGCGGCTAAATATAATGTTCCGATTCGTCGTTGTGAGGAAGATAGAGCGGTGCATCCATTTTCTGATGTGTTTTACAGTGACTTTTATGCGGATGGTGTGACGGAAGATTACTTTGTGAAGTTAAAAGAAAGAGTACAAGGTGAACAAACGGTAGAAATTATGGTTCATCCAGCATATATTGATCCAGAGCTTGTGAAGCGTTCTTCTTACGTAATGGATCGTGTGAAGGAATTGCGTATTTTAACAGAGAGTGAGTTGCCAGAAGGCATAGAGCTTGTGAAGTTTTAATAGAAAAAACGACGGCTACATCATGCCGTCGTTTTTTATTTATAAAATGGACAGAATATATCCGCCAAAGGCTCCCAGTATAACGATAACCCAAGGTGGTGTTTTCCAAAAAGCTAGTAAGCAAAAAAGAAGCGAAGCGAAAACGAAATCTGAAGCATTTATAACTGTACTCGTCCAAATAGGATCGTAAAAAGCGGCAATTAAAATACCAACAACTGCGGCGTTAACACCAAGTAGTGCGCCTGGTATGAATGATATTTTTCTCACACTGTTCCAAAATGGTAAAACACCAATAACGAGTAAGAAAGCAGGGAGGAAAATCGCAATTGTTGCGAGTGTTGCCCCAAGCGTCCCGTTTAATACTGCTCCTATATAAGAGGCGAATGTAAATAGTGGTCCTGGTACTGCTTGTGTTAATCCGTATCCAGCTAGGAACTGTTCTTTCGTCATCATTCCGTTTTGTACGAACTCACCTTCAAGAAGGGGCAGCACGACGTGTCCTCCTCCAAATACAAGTGCGCCAGAGCGATAGAAACTATCAAATAAAGCGATGTAATAAGAGAACGGTCTTAATATTGGTAGCAGTAGTAAGAGTCCAAAGAATAAGACGAGACAAGAAACTGCTATCTTTTTTGAAATAGGTACTTTTATATGCTGAGATTGGCTAATTGGTTGGTTACGATATAAAAACCAGCCGATAAAGCCACATATTATAATGAGGATCACTTGCGTCCAGCTACTTGGCCATAATAAGGCGATTGCGGCAGTTACAATCGCAATCGTCGCACGGTTGCGATCTGGAGTTAACTTTTGCGCCATTCCCCATATGGCGTGAGCGACAATAGCGACTGCTACAATTTTTAGTCCATGAATCCAGCCAGTACTCCCAAGATCGAACTGATTAAGGAATGAGGCGAAGAAAACTAAAACAAGGACAGACGGTAAAGTGAATCCAATCCATGAAATAATAGCTCCTAAAAGCCCGCCCCGTAATAATCCAACCCCCATACCGACTTGACTGCTGGCAGGACCAGGAAGGAATTGACATAGCGCTACTAAGTCTACATAACTTTTTTCATCCATCCATTTTCTTTTTTGCACGTATTCGTGGTGGAAATAACCAAGATGAGCGACAGGACCGCCGAATGAAGTAAGTCCTAATTTAAATGAGACGAGAAAAATCTCTAATAATGTGTGAAAGGTGTGTTTGTTTTTTTTCAAAATAACCTCCTAGAATGTTTTTGCTATGTGCATTATACAAGAAGTGGTAAAGCAAAAGGAACAAATCTAATGTAAAGATTTTGTGAATCTTTTCTTTGTAATTAAAAATTGAAAAAGTCATAAATGATTATGTCTAAACCATAAAGTAGTAGAAGTAGTGCTGGGAAATTTATATAAGGAGAATGCCTTATGACAACACATTTCTTTGCCAGGTTAACAGGTAAGAGGGAAGTGCCTCCTGTAAATACAGAAGCTTTTGGGGTAGCAGAGTTTATTTTTAGTGATGATTTAACGAAATTGCATTACAGAGTAATACTAAAAAATATAGAAAAGGTTACATCGTGTCAAATTCATTTAGGGAAGTCTACTCAAATTGGTCCTGTTGTTTTATATTTGTATGGTCCACTGGAGCAAGGGATTAGCTTGAACGAGGGAAGTATTACTGGTGTAGTGAATGTGGAGGATTTTGAGGGACCTTTACAAGGGAAATCATTTGTACATTTACTTCAAGAAATTATTCAAGCAAATGTATATGTTAATGTTCATACGAAATCACAAAAAAGAGGAGAAATAAGAGGGCGAGTTAGAAAAGTAAAGAAGTAGAGGAAAAGGCTGTCCATATGTTGGAACAGCCTTTTCTCATTATATAAGGTGCTAGTTTTAGCGATTATTGTCGGTAAATCGATATGTTTTGAAAATCGCCGATATAACTCACGTTACGGTCGATATTTTTAAAAACGGCCTCAATTAATTTTTAACAGGCTGATTTTTAATAAAGAAGTCCATAACGTAAAATACTTCGTCATCAGGTATTTGTATTTCAAATGTATTTTCAATCGGTTGCAATGCTTTTTTTACTTTCATATACATCCAGTATTCATCTTGTCTTCTTTTCTCTTTATCAGGGTGAGGAAGAAGGCTTTCTCCTTTTTGAAGACGGTCAACCATACAGCTCATATGCAGAATAACCCCCATTAAGCTATCAGGAGTTAGCTGTAAGGAAATTAATTCTTGAATTGTATTTAATGCGTAACGAATTGTTTTAATAAGTAATGCCCCATCGTTACGCTGCATTTGTTGTTCAAGAATATCCGCCATTTTTGCATATGTTTCTTCATACGTAATTAATTCTTGAATGGGCTGAATCGCTGTGTAGTTGACGATGTCTTGGAAATGATATGTTAAGCACGGCACTTGCACATCGAAATTCGTGACGATACAAATGATATTACGCTCTTTTTTTATGTTCTCGATCATTTTCGTTAAATCTTTTTCATGGACGATACTAATCGGAATAATTTCAATTAAGTCTTTATCAAATCGTAAATAGTTCTCTAACATTTTTTGAATAGCTAAAGCACTTCCTTCACCAGTTAAACAAGCTGTTAAAATAACAGATTTCATTGGAGAGAGAGGTTTTTTCTTTTCTTCTTGTACGTTTAAGTAAAACGGTGTTAAATTTTTTACTGTTTCATACAGCGCATCTAATGAATAACCGAGCTGAGCTTTTCGAGCTGCTTCTAGTGCATGTGGTGTGCTCGTCATCGAGAGAACACGTACAGGGATTTTGAACTCCGTTTCTAATATGTCACCGATATAAGCAAGTGACCCCATATCGACAAGTAAGAGAAGCCCATTTACATTTTGTAGTGTTTTCATATACACTTTCACACGTTCCAAGAAATCTTTCGGTGATTCGTGTAACGGCATATCAATACCGGTTACTTCCTCAATGCCGAGAAGTTCGTTTGCAACGTTTGCCATTTCAGTTGCGATACCATTACCGTGTGCTAATATTAATACTTTTACTTCTGTTTGTGAGGCAGGAATTGGATCAACAACGAAGAACATTGTTAAAAAGCCAGCTTCATCAATAGGCATTGTTATTTGTAATTCTTCCTCCAGTAGTTGAATGCATTGCATAGCTACGGAAAAAGCTTCTTTATATTTCGTACGAATTTGATTTAATTGTGGGTGATGTATTTGTTTTCCGCTTTGTAAACGTTGTAGAGTTGTCTGTACATGTAAACTTAAAGCAAGAAATACTTTTTCATCAAACGTCTTAGATAAATGCTTTTCAGCAAGTTCCGCTATTTTTTCACATACGGAAACGATATTACGATCCACAATTTTAAAAACATTTTCATGGCTTGTTTTTTTGGATATTTGGTTAAAATATTGTACGAAAAAGCTTTGAACATCATTTTCTATTAGTAATTCTAATTCTTCCTCTTCGATACCACGTGCTTGAAGTTCTTCGTATTTATAGTCAATATAATCGTAAATAGAAGAGCGTTTTTCATCTTCTGTTTTATGATTACTCCAACCTTCCTCACCTGTAAATACAAATGTTTCATTTGGTATTTGGTATAAGTGACGGCTCTTCCTTTCAATGAACAACCCTTCTTTCATATACCAAGGTAAATCTGTACTTGAAACATAGACAGAATCACGTTTCTTTGTGACCAAATCAGAATAGGCTTTCGCACAGGCAATTTGAACATCTGTTTTTAATTGACCGATGTTATTGGGACAATTGTAAAAGACGAAAGCACGCATTGCATTTGGGCTAACGTGAATGTCTTTTCGCAGACGAATTGCTTCATTTGTGAAAAATAGCTGTAGTAAAGCAAAGCGCTCTTTATGTGTACGCTCACGAAGTGGTGGCAGCGTAACAGTCATCGGTATACGTCTTGTAAATGTTTTTAATAAAAATGAATTTGGTTCTTCTGTTGTTGCAGTAATGATTAATACTTGTGCTTTACGTTCGTTCTCTGTTTCTCCAAGGCGGCGGTATACTCCGCGGTCAATAAAGGTGAAAAGCATTTCTTGTCCCTCTGGAGGCAGGCGATGTACTTCATCTAAGAAAAGAATTCCTTCATGTGCTTTTTCAATTAACCCTTTTTGATCACTTGCTCCTGTATAAGCTCCTTTTTTAATCCCAAATAATTGCCCGAGTAGTAACTGTGGATTATTTGCATAAT
This sequence comes from Bacillus cereus group sp. MYBK95-2, assembly GCF_051915225.1. Lineage (NCBI taxonomy): Bacteria > Bacillati > Bacillota > Bacilli > Caryophanales > Bacillaceae > Bacillus > Bacillus cereus group sp. MYBK95-2. Next base: position 318,318 of record NZ_JBQAEH010000004.1, read on the forward strand.
CAGCACAGTTAAAGACGATAAATGGTGCATCTTTGGGAAGCTGTTCAACTTCAATTGCATATTCGTGCATTAAAGAAGCAAACATAGACTTTCCGACCCCTGTTTCTCCCAGTAGTAAAGTATGCATACCGTTTGGAGGATAGAGAATAGAAGCTTTCGCTTTTTCAATTGCAATTTTAAGGCTCGTATTTTCAATTGCAAATGTATCCAATGAAGTTATGTCTTTTGAATGCGTTTCCAACGAAGTGTTCGTTTCTATGTAAAAACGAACAGGTCGCGTATTTGTTTTTAATAAACGTTTATCTTTTACAAGTTTGTTTAAATCGCTACTTACATTGGCGCGATCTAGTTGCAGAAATGTAGCGAGTTCTGATGCGGTTACACCTTCTGTATAATTGCCTTTTTGTATTGCGTTAAAAATGAGATCTATTCGTTTCATTTCTATTCACCTCGAAACTTCATCACTATTTAAAATTTTACACAAAAATGGGAAGGGTGGGAAGAGAAAAATAAAACAGCTTTAGCACATAGGCACTAAAGCTGTTACAATCTTGTGTCTTTCCAAAAATTTACCTTGAGATGAGAAGAAGGATTATAGGGAAGAAGTTTGTATCCTTGTGACTGTAAATAATCAATTACTTTTGGCAGTATTTGTACGGTTACACTCGAATCATGCATTAAAATGACTTCGACTTGTTCATCACTTTGATTACGTACTCTTTCGAGTATGGCAGAAGGATTGTCATAGCTTTTCCAGTCGTATGTATCGATCGTCCAATCCCACATTTTATACTGGGCCGATACAAGTGCGTCACGGTAATTCTTTTTTAAGTAAGGCATACTACCATATGGAACGCGAACGAGATGTGTATTTAATTTCGTAACTTGCTGGACAATGCTTTGTGTTTGCTCCATTTCTGCAATTAAAGTGGAAGGGTCACCAGTGTAAAGGCGTTTTACATCGTGTGACATACTGTGAAGTCCGATATAATGTCCGTCTTTAATTAATCGTTGCATTGTCTTTTTATAATGTGGTACTTTTCCACCAATAACAAAGAAAGTTGCTTTTCCGTTCTTTTCTTTTAAGATGTTTAAAATTTGTGTAGTATATTTGTTTGGCCCGTCATCAAATGTTAAGTACGCAATTTTTTGTGTAGGAGAAGTTGTTTCAGTATTTGGATGATATTCAGCAGGAATAACAGTTGTTGCTTCAGTATTAGATGATACGTACATAGTAATCGTTAAAAATAAAATAATACATTGAAATACTCGCTTGATCATAACATTCACCCTCAGTTTGACAATCAAGATGTAAAAAAGAAAACTTGATACTTTTCTTATTATGTATATCTTTCTCCAATAGAGGAACTCTCAAACAATCTATATTTTGGAAATATAAAATGAGAATAAAAAATAGCATCCTCTTATAAGAAAGAGGATGCTATTTGAATATTTCATAATTGAAAAGGCTATACTACAATTAGTCTTCGCGTTTTTTCACTTTTTTATAAAAGGAAATGATTGGTTTGTAGCGTTCATGTACAAGCCCGATTATTTCAGCGATGATTTCTGTGAAGAAAATCAAAGCGAAAAGAAGAATAATGGATAGCCATAACGTTGCACTAGTGAAAATAATGGCATTTACACTAAAGAAAATACCGAATGCGTATATAATTAGTACCGTTTTGCGATGAGAGAATCCCATTGCAAGTAAGCGGTGATGTAAATGCGATTTATCTGGTGCTGAAATAGGTTTTTTATTTACGATACGACGGATGATTGCAAAGATCGTATCAAATATAGGTACACCTAAAATGATAATTGGAACGATAAAACTGAATAACGTTACACTTTTGTATAATCCAAGTAACGATATAACAGAAATACAGTATCCTAAAAATAGTGCTCCTGTATCTCCCATGAAAATTTTTGCTGGATGGAAGTTGTAGAATAAAAATCCAATTGTACTTGCTAATATAATTAATGCGAGTGGCAAGATAATAGCTGTTCCAGTACCCCATGGGCTAGTGAAGGCCATATATGCTAGCGTTGCAAGTACGATAGATGAAATCCCAGCAGATAATCCATCTAAGCCGTCAATTAAGTTGATTGCATTTGTAATACCTACAAGCCAAAATACTGTAATTGGATAAGCAAGCCATCCAAGTTCAGTATCCCCAAGGAATGGGATATATAATACTTGCACTAATAATCCACTTTTTACAATCATAATGGCAACTAACAGTTGTCCACCGAATTTTACTCTCGCAGATAACTCGTACATATCATCTAAAATTCCGATGATTACAATGATAATCGCACCTAGCGTTATCGATAACATTCTTTGCTCATATAAGCCGCCGACAACAAATCCTACAGCTACACCAATAAATATTGCTAACCCGCCAAGACGTGGCATAATCTTTTGGTGCACTTTACGTGCGTTTGGCTTATCTGTCGCTCCTATTTTAAAAGCTAATTTAATAACTAAAGGAGTAACGACGAGTACAGTGATGAAAGATGCCAAAATGGCATAAATCACTTGTGAGTCCATTAATACCCCACCCTTTATAGTCTAACGTAATTTTTTTTTTTTGAAAATATATTTATCTGAAAATTATGATGTTTATTTACAGGCTCATAACATATGGTATCACAAAAAGATTAGAATTCAATCTTTTTTTCTTTTTACGGTTAATGGAAGCGAATAGAATATATGACAATTGTATATAGAATGTTGAATCATATAAGAAGGTTAATCGTACTGGACTTCGGAATGTGACATTTTCTCTTTTTCTTCGATAGTGAATACTTTTATTTCAGTATTATAAGTGTTGCACGTAGAAATGAGTAAGTTTCGTGTTAAAATGTGGGAATTTATTACGCGTAAACTGGCAGCCTCATTCTTACTGATTAAGTTTTACTTTATAGTGCATTTAATTTTACAAAAACTTTAAAAAAAATAAGAGAAGTAATTCATATAATGAAAAAGGAAAAGGGTTTTCTCATTTTTAACGTGAGAGGGGGAAGCGCAGGGAGAATTCTAATTTTCATATCTTTTCTATTGTAAATTCCTGTGCGAAAAAGAAATGAAAATTACGATAGTAGGTACTGGATATGTTGGGTTGATTACAGGAGTAGGATTGGCAAAATTGGGGCATTCAGTTATATGTTTTGATATAGATAATGAAAAAATTGAACGGATAAAACAAGGGGATTTACCTATTTATGAGGTTAGATTACATGAATTAATAAATTATGCATATGAGAATAATGCTTTAACTTTTACATCAAATAAAGAAGAGGCATTTGATGATGTAGAGTTTATATTTATTGCAGTTGGAACACCACCTTTATTAGATGGGACGGCAGACTTAACGTATATTCAGAGTGCTTGTAACGATATTGGATTATATGCGACGAATGATATTATTGTTGTTACGAAAAGTACAGTTCCAGTAGGTACAAATGATGTAATGAAGGGATGGATTGAGAAGAAATTAAAAGGGAGGCATACAGTATATATCGTATCGAATCCAGAGTTTTTGCGTGAAGGTTCAGGTATTTATGATTTCTTTCATGGAGATCGTATTGTAATTGGAGCGGATAGTGAGGAAGTAGCAAGAAGAGTAGAGAGTTTGTATAGTGAATTATGTTTAGAAATGTATGTTACAGATATTAAAAGTGCAGAGATGATTAAATACGCGTCGAATGCCTTTTTAGCTACAAAGATTAGTTTCATTAATGAAATTTCAAATATATGTGAGAAGGTAGGCGCGAATGTATTGGATGTTGCAAAAGGGATGGGAATGGATAAGAGAATTGGTGCATCTTTTTTAAATGCGGGCATTGGCTACGGAGGATCGTGTTTTCCGAAAGATACGAAAGCGCTGGTGCAAATTGCGGGAAATGTTGCTCATGATTTTCGTTTGTTAAAAGCGGTTATTGAAGTAAATAATAAGCAACAGCTGCTATTGATTGAAAAAGCGAAAAAAGTTATGAACATGAGTAAAAAGCGGATTGCAGTTCTTGGCGCATCCTTTAAACCGAATACGGATGATATTAGAGAGGCATCATCTCTTATTATAATAGAAGCATTACTTAATATAGGTGCAGAAATTGTTCTTTACGACCCAAAAGCAATTCAATATGTAAAAAATATATTTGGAGATGCTATACAATATAGTAGATGTATAGATGAATCGATTAGAGATGCGAGTGCGGTTTTTATCGTAACAGAATGGGAAGATATTCAAACTTATCCGTTAGAAAAGTACGTACAACTTATGAGGGAGCCTATTTTATTTGATGGGAGAAATTGTTATACTGATGAAGATGTTAAGAAACAAAAGATAGATTATTACTCGGTGGGAAGAAAAAGTATTTGTAATAGAAAAGTTTCTGTTATGCGTTAAAAAGGGATGTACTCATGCATATTTTTATATGTCATAATAGGAGCTGTAATTAGTGAAAGAAAAGAGGCAATCACATGACTGAACGTTTAAAAGTAATGACAATTTTCGGGACACGTCCAGAAGCAATTAAAATGGCACCTCTTGTATTAGAGTTGCAAAAACACCCAGAAAAAATTGAATCGATTGTGACTGTAACAGCACAGCATCGCCAAATGTTAGATCAAGTATTAAGTATCTTTGGAATTACGCCAGATTTCGATTTAAATATTATGAAAGACCGCCAAACTTTAATTGATGTTACAACGCGTGGTTTAGAAGGTTTGGATAAAGTAATGAAAGAAGCGAAGCCGGATATTGTACTTGTACATGGTGATACAACAACAACATTTATTGCAAGCTTAGCTGCTTTTTATAATCAAATTCCAGTAGGTCATGTTGAGGCGGGCCTTCGTACGTGGGATAAGTATTCTCCATACCCAGAAGAGATGAATCGTCAATTAACAGGTGTAATGGCGGATCTTCATTTCTCACCAACAGCAAAATCAGCAACGAACTTACAGAAGGAAAATAAAGATGAGTCACGTATTTTCATCACAGGAAATACAGCGATTGACGCGCTACAAACGACTGTAAAAGAAACATATAGTCATCCTGTACTAGAGAAACTTGGAAATGATCGTCTTGTACTTATGACAGCTCACCGCCGTGAAAACTTAGGTGAACCGATGCGTAATATGTTCCGTGCAATTAAGCGTCTTGTTGACAAACATGAAGATGTACAAGTTGTGTACCCTGTTCATATGAACCCTGTTGTTCGTGAAATAGCAAATGAAATTTTAGGTGAACATAACCGTATTCATTTAATTGAGCCGCTAGATGTAATTGATTTCCACAATGTTGCAGCTCGTTCATACTTAATGTTAACGGATTCTGGTGGTGTACAAGAAGAAGCTCCATCCCTTGGTGTACCAGTTCTTGTTCTTCGTGATACAACAGAGCGCCCTGAAGGTATTGAAGCAGGTACGCTGAAATTAGCAGGAACAGACGAAGAGACAATCTTTGGTCTTGCTGATGAGCTGTTATCAGATAAAGAAGCTCATGATAAGATGGCGAAAGCATCTAACCCTTACGGTGATGGTCGTGCATCAGAGCGTATTGTAGAAGCAATTTTACAGCACTTTAATAAGTAAATAAAAAAGGCCCAATCGAATAGATTGGGCCTTTTTGTTACGGCTGATTGCGCATAATCCACTCTGCATGAGCATTTGTAGAAGGTGGCGGATCAGTTGGTGTTTTATTTTGGTTTGTTGCTTTTTTTGTTTGTTCGTTAGAATTAGAACTTGAATTTGAATCAGGATTTGAGTTGTTTTTTGTAGTTGGGTTTTTTGCTTTTTCTCCTAATTCTTTTTCAATTTCGTTACGCACCGTTTCTACACTGATTGGATCTGGAAGGAAGTAATAAATACCGCCTATCTTTTTGTCTTCGCCTTCAAGCTTTAACGTTTGCATTGTAGAAGGATCAAATCCAGAAAGTTTATTGTAAAGAGCAAGTCCGTCTGAAATAGGAATGTCGGTTTTTATATATTTTCCAACGACAGCTGTTAAATCTTTAATTTTAAATACAGTAGAGGTGGAGTTTAGTTTATGAGCAACAGCGGCCAGTAATTGTCTTTGTCTAGCAGCTCGACCATAATCGCCATTTGGATCTTGCTTTCGCATACGGACGTAAGCAAGTGCTTCTTCACCGTTTAAGTTTTGCTGTCCTTGCTTAAATTGAATTTTTTTGTAGTAATCCACGTCAGAGCGCTCCCAGAAATCGAAGGGTACGTCAACGGTAACGCCGCCAACAGCATCAACGATACCTTTAAAGCCTTGGAAATCAATTTTCAGATAATGGTCTACAGGAACTTTTAGAAAGCCTTCGACAGTTTTGATTGCCATTTCTTCTCCGCCGTAAGCATGGGCAGCGTTAATTTTGTCTTCCTTATTTTTGCCAACAATTTTAACTCGAGAATCACGAGGAATACTCATAAGTGAAATCTTTTGCGTTTTTGGATTGACTGTTGCAAACATTAATGAGTCTGTACGACCATTTTGACCATCTGTCGCATAATCTTCTATACCCATAATGAGAATTGTAAAAGGTTCTTTTGTAATTTCTACATCTTTGTTTCTTAAATCTGATTTTTCACGAGTAAAACCACTATACATCCCCATAAGAGAAGAGTAAGAATTTAACACATAAACTCCTATGCTGCCAAATAAAAATGCGAAAATAAGGAAGAAGAAAAGTTTCCTTCTTCGCTTCTTTTTTATTCTGCTATTTTGGAGATGATAATAACGTTCTTCCATATATAATCTCCTTAGTTCGTTAGTTCATTTGTAGGGAAGTAATTCACTACATTAATCTTTGAAGGTGATAAATGGGTTATGCTTAGATAACATCTTGTTCTAAGTACAACATATCTCCTTCTGTAATTGTACATTTCCCGTTTGTTAATTCAATCATCCAATCTGTAAATGCTTGTTTGCCGTCTTCTTCTACATACGTATCAAATGTGACATTTTCTAGATAATGAATATCTTTAATGGCATATTTTGAATTGCGTAATTCATTTTCCACTTTGCCAAGTAATGTGTAATCAATCTCGGTTTGCATCACACGCATTAGTTTTCGCTGGACAACACCGACATGATTAATGCCTTCGCTTGTACACTTTCCATATGCACGAATTAATCCACCTGCACCAAGTTTAATGCCACCAAAATAGCGTGTTACAACAACAACGGTATCTTTTAGTCCACGTTTTTTAAGTACTTCCAGCATTGGTACGCCAGCTGTACCGCTAGGCTCGCCGTCATCATTTGCTTTTTGAATATGATCTTGTTCGCCAATTAAATAAGCGGAACAATTGTGTGTTGCATTCCAATGTTGTTTTTTTATTTTTTGTATAAATTCTTGAGCCTCTTCCTCAGTCGTTGCTCGACTAATATAACAAATAAATCTTGATTTTTGAATGACGATTTCGTGTTCGCCGTAGTCTTTGATTGTTAAATATTGTAATAGCACTTGTGTACGCCCCTATCTATCAAAATGACTAGTACTTTCCATTTTAAAAGCGAGCCTTTTTATATTCAAACATTTTTTCTAAATATGCTGAAGTTTTTGGTGAGTATTTTATCTTTTTGTTGTAATTTGTCGAGATGGTAGGTATAATTTCAACCGGCATTTTCATGTATGGATGCACCATTTGTAGTTTTCGTGTAAAATTAGGAAATAAAACTTTTTATAAGGCAGGTACGAAAATGAAAATAGCTATTGTTACTGATAGTACGGCATATATACCGAAGCAAATTCGTGATGAACTCAATATATATATGATTCCATTAAACGTTGTGTTTGGAACAGAATCTTATCAAGAAGAAGCTGAAATTTCAGCAGATGATTTTTATGTGAAAGTACGTGAACAAGAGGAACTTCCAAAAACTTCTCAACCAGCAATCGGAAAGTTTGTTGAGCTATATGAAGAACTAGCTAAAGATTATGATGCAGTTATTAGTATTCACCTATCAAGTGGAATTAGTGGTACATATCAAACATCAACGACAGCTGGACAGATGGTAGAGGGTATTGATGTATACACGTATGACTCTGAAATTAGTTGTGAAGTACAAGGATTTTATGTGCGTGAAGGTGCAAAGTTAGCAAGTGAAGGAAAGAACCCGAAAGAGATTATCGCTCGTTTTGATGAAATGAAGAAAACGATGGACGCCTATTTTGTAGTTGATGATTTACATCATTTACAACGTGGTGGTCGATTGAATAGCGCGCAAGCTTTCATCGGCAGTCTGTTACAAGTGAAGCCAGTTTTATATTTTAGAGATAAAATCATTATTCCGTTTGAAAAGATTCGTACACGTAAAAAAGCATTAAAACGTATCATTGAAATTTTTGATGAGCAAGCAAGTAAAGGTGTACCTATGGAAGCAGTTATCATTCATGCACAACGTGAAGAAGAAGCGAATGAATGGAAGAAAGAATTAGAAGCAAAATATCCTCACGTCACAATTCGTACAGGTTATTTTGGAGCTGTAATTGGTACGCACTTAGGTGAAGGTGCATTAGGTCTTGGATGGTATACGAAGTAATAAAGATATAAAAAGCTCTCTTTTTAAGAGGGTTTTTTTACGGGTATGTTACGTTTAGTTGACAAGTTAATATTTGGAAATGGTAAAATGTACGTAAAATAAAATAATGAGGAAAGTTTTATAACTTACTTTTTACAAGAAACTATATTATAATAGAAGAGAGGTGAAACATATGGAGCATAATTCTTGTTTATGTCCAAAGTTTGAGTCAGCTTTTACTCTGCTTAGTAAGAAGTGGACTGGCTTAATTATTAAATCTTTGCTTGAAGAGTCGAAACGTTTTAGAGAAATCGCAGATATTATCCCAAATATGAGCGATCGTATGTTGTCAGAGCGTTTAAAGGAATTGGAAAGCGAGGGCATTGTAGTTCGTAATGTCTATCCAGAAGTACCAGTTCGAATCGAGTATGGCTTAACTGACAAGGGAAAAGCGTTAGAAAGTGTTATGGATGAGGTCCAAAATTGGGCTGAGAAATGGATGAAGTAGTATTTCATTTGTATTCGTATATTTAATAAAACGTAAGGGATTCCTTACGTTTTTTCTTTGTTTATAGAAGTGAGAAAAGTATATAAATTTCTACACATACATACAAAAATATACGCATTTTGCGCTAGAGCTACATATAATATTACATTTGTTTTACAAAAACGTAACATTAGCAAAAAAAATCCCGAATTATGGTATAAATTTTATAGGTTATATACGGAAAAAGAAAAAAGAAAGCGGTGTAAAAAATAAAATGAAAAAGCTAAAAATGGCATCTTGTGCATTAGTTGCAGGATTAATGTTTTCTGGGCTAACACCAAATGTATTTGCAGAAGATAAAATTTCTGACGTGAAATCACAAATTAACACACAAAATGACACTTTACATAAACAACAACAAGAACGTGATGAATTACAAAAACAAATGAATGACTTAAACAAAACAATTCAAGGTTTAGATAAATCTGTTCAAGAGAATGCTGCAAAGCTTGATGAAACAACGAAAAAAGTTGCTGATACTGAGCAATTAATTGAAAAGAAAAATAAAGATATTGCAGAATTACAAACAAAGATTGCAAAACGTGAAGAACTATTAAGAAAGCGTTTAGTTGCACTTCAAGAACAACCAAATACGAACGTTGTAACAGAAGTTCTTGTAAACTCTAAAAACGTTGCTGATTTAGTTGATCGTTTAACTTCAGTTTCTAAAATTCTTGAGTCTGATGAAGATATCATGAAAACACAACAAGAAGACCAAGCTAGTGTGAAAAAAGATGTTGCAACGGTAAAAGAGAAACAAAAAGAATTAAAAGAAGCACAAGCTCAAATTGAAACTGCTAAGAAAGAACTTGACGCTGAAAAAGAGAAAAAAGCAACAGCGGTAAACGATTTAAGCGGTAAAATGGATACAGTTGTAACTTCAATGACAAGTACGGAAGGTCAATTGAAAGAGCTTGAGAAACAAGCACTGCAATTACAACGCATTGCAGAAGAAGAAGCACAAGCAAAAGCTGCACAAGAAGCTGCTGCTCAAAAACAAGCAGAGCAAGCTGCTAAAGCTGCGCAAGCTCAACCAGCACAAGCACCTGCAGAGCAAGCTGCACCAGCAAACAATGGTGGACAAGCTCAAAAAGAAGAACCTAAAAAAGAGGAACCAAAAAAAGAAGAGCCTAAGAAAGAAGCACCTAAACAAGAAGAGAAAAAGCCAGCTCCAACACCAGATTCAAATCCGACTCCGGGCGTAATTGGTAAGGCAAAGCAATACTTAGGTATGCCATATGTTTGGGGAAGTGCATCTCCATCAAACGGTGGTTTTGACTGTAGTGGATTCATTTCTTACATTTTTGGTGTAGGTCGTCAAGACGTTAATGGTTACTGGAATTCTGTTTCAAAAGTAAGTAGCCCGCAACCGGGAGACTTAGTATTCTTCCAAGGTACTTATAAAGCAGGTCCATCTCACATCGGTATTTACGTTGGTAATGGCCAAATGATCCATGCTAGTGATAAAGGAATTGCGTACGGTGATATTAACAGTTCGTATAACAAAAAACATTTCTTAGGATACGGTCGATTCTAGGATTTATAAAAGAATAAAACAAGTGTATAAAGTCGATAGCTTACTATTTTATAAGTAGGTTATCGGCTTTTTTGAGTTTTTACGAGATGATGAGAAAGGTTTATAGTAGTGCTGGAGGTGATTGTTGATGCTAGCGGGGAAACAGTTGCTATTAGAAGAAATTTCTTCAGATTTACAGAGGGAATTAAATGATTTGAAAAAGAAGGGAGAGGTCATATGTGTACAAGGTGTAAAAAAGAAGAATTCTAAATATATGTGCCAACGCTGCGGAAATGTAGATTGGCGGCTATTTGCGTCGTTTTTATGTAAAAGGTGCAGTAAAGTGTGCACATATTGCCGGAAGTGTATAACGATGGGGAGAGTAAGTGAATGTGCTGTACTTGTTCGCGGGATTGCTGAAAGAAAGAGAGAAAAGAATTCAAATTTGTTACAGTGGAACGGGACGTTGTCTACTGGCCAGAATTTGGCGGTGCAAGGAGTTATAGAGGCTATTAAGCAAAAAGAATCATTTTTTATTTGGGCTGTATGCGGGGCTGGGAAAACAGAGATGTTGTTTTACGGTATTAACGAAGCGCTTCAAAAAGGAGAAAGAGTTTGTATCGCAACGCCAAGAACGGAGGTTGTTTTGGAATTAGCACCGAGATTACAAGAAGTATTTCCATATATAAAGGTAGCGGCTTTATATGGAGGGAGTGTAGATAAAGAAAAAGATGCAGTACTAGTCGTTGCGACCACGCATCAATTATTACGTTATTATAGGGCGTTTCATGTCATAGTTGTAGATGAGATAGATGCTTTTCCATATTGTGCAGATCAAATGTTACAGTACGCGGTAAAACAAGCGATGAAAGAAAAAGCGGCGCGTATTTATTTAACTGCGACTCCAGATGAAACGTGGAAGCGAAAATTTAGAAAAGGTGAACAAAAAGGTGTTATTGTTTCTGGACGATATCACCGTCATCCGTTGCCAGTTCCTCTATTTTGCTGGTGCGGAAATTGGAAGAAAAGCCTCAACCGTGAAAGAATTCCTCGAGTTTTACTACAATGGTTAAAGATGTACTTAAACAAAAAGTATCCTGTTTTTTTATTCGTTCCCCATGTACGATATATAGAAGAAATAAGCTCGTTATTGAAATCATTGCATAATAAAGTTGAAGGGGTACATGCAGAAGATCCGATGAGAAAAGAGAAAGTCGCAGCGTTCAGAAAGGGAGAAATCCCATTATTAGTTACAACGACAATTTTAGAGCGAGGCGTAACGGTGAAAAATTTGCAAGTTGCAGTTTTAGGGGCGGAAGAAGAAATATTTTCAGAAAGTGCGCTCGTACAAATTGCGGGCCGAGCAGGGCGGAGCTTTGAAGCACCATATGGAGAGGTCATTTATTTTCACTATGGCAAGACAGAGGCGATGGTGCGCGCGAAAAAACATATTCAAGGTATGAATAAAAATGCGAAAGAACAAGGATTGATCGATTAATGCATTGTTTACTTTGTGATGAGTGTTTTGTAGAAAAGGTTAGTTGGTACACTTTTTTTGTAAAGTGTCATAGAAAATATATATGTGATAGATGTGAGCAGAAACTTTCCTATATTATAGGAGAAATTTGCATGGAGTGCGGGCGACCTTTAGAATTTGTTCCTGCCTCATTTCAAGAAGACGGTATTTGTATAGATTGTATAAGGTGGATGAAAGAGGAGAAGTATCGTTCTTTTAAAAACCGTTCGTTATATATGTATGATGATGAGATGAAAGAAATAGTAGCGCAGTTTAAGTTTCGGGGGGATGCAGAGTTAGTGCACATTTTTTATCGTCCTTTTCGAAGTTTATTTCAAAAGTGTTTTGCCAATGTTTCAACTGTTATCGCTGTTCCGCTTAGTAAGGAAAGGGAAATTGAACGTGGTTTTAATCAAGCTGAGTTATTAGCAACTTGTTTGCCTGTCAAAATTTCTTATCCATCATTAAGAAGAAGGGAAACAGAAAAGCAAAGTAAGAAGACACGTAAAGAAAGGGTGTCAGGAAGCAATCCTTTTTATTTTCAGGGAGAAGAGATGTTTTCTGGGCAACATATTTTACTCGTTGATGACGTGTATACGACAGGGATTACAGTTAGGCAAATCGGAAGTTTGTTATATGAAAGAGGGGCAAGGGAAGTATCTAGTTTGACACTTTGTAGAAGTTAATATGACAGTGTCGAAAGGGATAATAAAAAGGCGATAAGTCTTCTTTGACTTCATATGTTGTCATTCGTTATAGTCAAAATATGGGGCGAATGCCCTGATTTTTAGAGTGAAGGGAATGGAATGAACATGCAAGGAAGAGTGAAATGGTTCAATGCAGAAAAGGGATTTGGGTTTATTGAGCGTGAAGATGGTGACGATGTATTTGTCCATTTTTCTGCTATTCAACAAGATGGGTATAAGTCATTGGAAGAAGGGCAACAAGTAGAGTTTGACATTGTAGATGGAGCACGTGGACCACAAGCAGCTAATGTTGTGAAACTGTAGGGTATATTGTTTTGGGAAGAGAAAGCTGCGTTTGTGGCAACGTTATATATATGTAGTAGAACCTCTTGTTTTTCGCAAGGGGTTTTTGTTATAGGGTAAGTTGTCAAAAAGTTGTTTCTTTTCTGTAACGAATTGTCCACAGAAATATTCGTTATTCACGATGTTAATAGGATAAAATAAAGATAGGAACGATGCATCTTTTCATTTCAACAAAAAACGATAAAAAAATCGCAATTCCACTAATTTTTTTAAAAAAGTTAGAAGGAGTTTTTAAGCCAATGTCGAAATTATAGTACATAGGCTTGAAAGGAGGAATTCATCTATGAAATTCAACATTCGTGGTGAAAATATTGAAGTAACTCCAGCATTAAAGGAATATGTAGAGAAAAAACTAAGTAAGTTAGAGCGTTATTTTGATACATTCCCAGAGATTAAAGTTAATTTAAAAGTATACTCTGACAAGCAACGTGTCGAGGTAACAATCCCATTTACTGATTTATTACTTCGTGCAGAAGAAACTAATAGCGATATGTACGCTGCTATCGATTTAGTAGTTGATAAAATTGAGCGACAAATTCGTAAACATAAAACAAAAGTAAATCGTAAGTTACGTGAGAAAGGTTCTATAAAAACGAACTTTATCCTTCCGGAAGCAGTAGCTGTTTTGGATGAGGTAGAAGAAGATGAATTAGAACTTGTACGTACAAAACGATTCGATTTAAAACCGATGGACGTTGAAGAGGCAATCCTACAAATGGATATGCTAGGACATAATTTCTTCGTCTTCACAAATGCTGATACAAACGAAACTAATGTTGTATATGGCCGTAAAGATGGGAAATACGGTTTAATCGAAACTAAATAATAATTCGAAAGCGTAGCCGAAATGGCTGCGCTTTTTTTGTATTTTTCGTAGCAAGGTTAAAAAGTTTTATAAGTAGTCGATTTCATTAAGAAGTGATTTTTAGGCGGTGTTTCCTCAAAACAGCAGGAGAAAATTCGAAACTTAGAGAGGTGAGTTACTCTTTATTATTTGGAACAAGCATAGGAATGTAGCTACCTTTACAAGTAATTCTTTGCTAGGGATATAGTATTGTTTTTAAAAATTTAACGAAATGTTCGCAAGTGTAAAAGTAATATTAAATATTCTGAAATCCATTGAAGTTGTGTTGAGGTGTTGTTATCGTAATATTGCATTATATTGATTTTATTCATTCAGTGGAAAAATAAAATCAATATAATGCTACAAATTATCGGAGGTGCTTTTAGTGAGCATTAAGAAAAAAAGTCGTTTTATGTTTGGATCTGTTTTATCGTTAGGTATTTTAGCTAGTACTTTTGCTTTAACCGAACCTGCTAAGGCTGATACAAAGGATGATCATGTAGAATTTACCTTTAGACTTTGGAATGCATATGATTTTACTAATGCACGTCCTAAAGAGACACCTACTTCTATGTATATGCGTGTAAAGAGTAGTGAGAAGGGCGGTGGTTCTTTTAACGTTTGGACAGAAGCTGATAAAAATAAAGGTAAAGGTAATAGAGATTGGGTAAATGTTTCAGGTGAGTCGGGTAAGCATGAAGGAACGGTGAAACCAGGTAAAACGTATCTTTTCCAAAATTACGCATATGAAAACTATGGAAAAAATGTACCTGTGAGATTTGGTGGTTATTCTAGAGAAAATAATGCTTATCCTACTGCTTGGAGTCCTGATAGTGTAAGACCAAGTGGACCTTACACTGAATATTGATTTAGACATTATAAATTGAAATTATTTATTGTGTAGTACTAGAAAAAGTCGTATAGTTCCGAGTCTTGATTATACGGCTTTTCCTGCTATTTCATTTTTAAAATAGGAGGAGCTGTAATGAGGTTTCTTTCAAAATATATTTTAGTTTGTTTTTTTATATTGAGTATTAGTTTCTTAGTTTCTTGTCAAAAGAAAGTAGATGAACCGATTGTAAATATTGAAGATACTTTAACGGAAAAAGATAATTTGAAAAGTATTCAGTTACAAGAAATTAAGAAAAATACTATTGTTGAACAAGTGTTTTTGAAAAGTGAAAATGGTGATGATTTCTTTCAAGGTCAAATAGAAAGAAATGATAGCTTAATAGAGGATAAGCTTTCAAATGAAAAATTAAAGTCAGGAGTTATACCAGAAAATTATTATGTTTTTTTAACGGGTGTGACGAATAAGAAAAAACCAACGTATCTTTTGGGACGGATTGAACAAATTGATGGAAAAATAATTCAGTGGAAACAAGAAGTTAAGAGTGTAAAAAGAAAAGGTACAAATGATGTTTATCAGTATGAAGTTGAGTTTCCTAAATTTGAAGGAGAGAGAGCAAATGTTTCTTTTCGTTACATTTGGTTAAATAAAGAAAATAAATGTTATGGTGTTGCGGATCAACTGTTCATATTAAAAAAGATTTAAATTTCATTAATGGTTTATGGAGGAGTTGTAGATGAGTTACTTTTTAGGAAGGGTTTTAAAAGGTAGGATGTTTTGGTTGTCTGTATTTATTATGTTAGTAATTGTCATTGCTCAATATATTGCTATGTTTGTGACAACTAAAGGATTTAATGATGCTGGGATTATAAAGGTATCTCCATATTTATCTAACATTTTACATTTTAATAGATTACCATTTTATAGTGAATTTTATCTACTTATATTTCCTATGATTTCTGCAATGGCTGTAGCTGGGATTTATAGAATTGATAAAAATTACGGATTTATTTATCCTGTCATTTCTAAGATGGGAACGCGTCATTATTTTAGATTACTTTATTGTATTAATTTTATAGTATCTTTTTTTATTATAAGTGTCCCTTTACTATTTCATTTTTATTTATATGCGATGACTTATCCGACAGTTGCTCCGCATCCGATATTAAATTATATGGCGGCTACTGTTTCACCAACAGCTCAATTTAATACGGTTTATTATGAGTATCCTACTTTATATTTTCTAATGTATGTATTTTTAAATAGTTTATACGGTGCAGTTTTTTCGAGTTTAGCTTTATCAGTTTCGTTTTTTATAAAACGAGTTTATTTTGTTTATTTAGTTCCATTTATTTTACATATTTTTTGGCTTGGTATTGGAAAAGGGATTCTCAATTCTAAAGATTATTTAATTAAAGATTTTGGCTTTTTTGAATTACAAATTTTTCTTAGTGTACTGTTATGTATTTGGTTTTGTTCTGTAGTTCTTTATTTACGGGGGAGTAGGAAGCATGTTCTTTTATAATGTTATGAAAGAAACTATAAGGATGAAATATGTTTGGTTAAGTATTCTCTTTTTACTTAATGTCAGTATCATTGGTTGTTTGTTCAATTATTTTGAAACCGGAATTATAAAAGAGAAAATGAACGAATTGGAAGTTTTGTATAAGGTTATGTCGTTTTATAATTTATCGACTATATTTATTCCTTTAACTATCGTTTTTTCTGTATATTCTATGTCGAATTTTTTTAGTATTTATGTTGTTTACAGAGTGAATAATGCATTGAAATTAGTTTCCATATATTATTTGAAGCTATTTGTTTTTGTTTACTTTTTTGCTGGGAGTATGATTTTACAGTTGTTTTTGATGTCAAATATGATGGCTGTAACTAGTGTTGATGTAAATTATCCATTATTATTTTGCATTCAATTATTTGCGAGTGTTTTTATATGTATGATAAGTGCTTTATTGCAATTATTTTTACCTAGTTTACTTGTAATAATATGTATGATTACTGCTGTTTTATTAGATAGATTTATATTACATGGATTTTTATTTACAAATGCTTTTTATATAAATGTCTTTGAAGATGCTACTGGTATATGTATACGCTTATTTGTCTGTCTTTTTATCTTTTTTATAAGTGTATGGATTTTATCTAAAAAAAGTTATATTTCTATGAATGATGAGACAGAGGTGATCTAGTTTACATTATGATCTTATATTATTTGTTAAAAAGAGATTTACATGTAAGGTTTCGAGATTCCATCAAGATAATGGCTTTTTTATTCTTAATTTATGCTATTATTGCAATTGCTTTTTTATACAATCAGCCTCTTAGTAATGGTAAAGAATCTGTATTAGTAGATGTTACCTTTTATCGATTTTTTCATGGAGTAGACTTTGTGGATTTATCTTATTTTTATAAGGAGGGGCGATTTTCTATCCCTTTTTATTGGATATTCTTTCAAATCACTCCTTTGTTGCTTGTAGGCAATTTTGCTTTTTCAGATATTCAACAGAATGGTGTTTATTTATTTCCTCGTGTTAAGAAGAAGCATTTTCTGTGGTTAACGAAAATGCTATCTTTGTTTTTTTACATAGTTTGTATTTGGGTTGTTATGTATTTTATTTGGTTTACGGTGTACTATTTGCTTACTTTTGGCGAGAGTTCTTTATATAGTCAATTTTCTTATAAAATATTAGGTACTATGCTAATTCAAATAATTATAAGTTTTTTATTAGCTTTGATTTTTGAGTTTTTAACTTTTTATATACCGATAACTATTGTTTTTGTACTAATGTTGTTGTACCTATTTTTGTCTATTTTCTTTCATAGTATTTATTTTTTAGGCTCTTTTGTTATGCCAAATCGTTGGTATTTTGTTGATCACAGTTCAATTCAATTGACTTTAGGTAATAATCAATCTATTCAATGGAATGATTTAATCCTAATAGGGGTAGTAATTGTTGTTGTAATGATTTTATTAGGTAGTTTTTGTTTTAAAAAACTAGATGTGATAGGTGAATAATTTATGGACAATTATATTAAATGTGAATGTATGATGAAAAGATTAAAAGGAAATGTTGTGTTAGATAATATTAATTTGTCAGTAAAAAAAGGCGAATTTTTAGTTTTGAAGGGGCATAATGGCTCTGGTAAAACGATGATTTTACGCGCTATCTCAGGGTTAATGCGTTTGAATTCTGGAGTTGTTTATATAGATAATGAAATAATTGGAAAACAAAAGCAATTTCCTGATTCTATGGGAATAGTGATTGAATATCCAAGTTTTATTCCAGGGTATACTGGTTTTCAGAACTTGAAATTTTTATCATCGATTAACAATAAAATCTCCGATGAGGAGATTTATAATATTATTCAAAGGGTTGGGCTTGATAAAACAGATAAGAGAAAGTATAAAAGATACTCTTTAGGTATGAAACAACGTTTAGGGATAGCGCAAGCTTTAATGGAACAACCCAAATTACTGTTATTAGACGAGCCAACTAATGCTTTAGATAGTGATGGGATAAAAGATGTTTTAGATATTTTGAAAGTAGAAAAAGCCAAGGGAACGACTATTGTTGTAGCCAGTCATGATTTGCATGTTCTAGATAATGAAATGGTAGATCGTATTGTACATGTTAATAATGGAAAGTTGGTAGATTAAGAGTGACGAGAAAACATATCTTAATAAGTATTGGATTGTGTCTGTTGCTATGTATATCTGCTAGTTTATTAAGATTTAAAACATTAAATCTTAATAATGAATCTTATAAAGTGGTAAAAGATGAGTTTTTATCTAATAGAACTTTTGAAGATGGGCAAGGAGTTACGTTTCATGCACTTAATCCTCTTGATCCTACAAAAGTTTATGACCCCTATGAAGACCGTGAAGTAGTGACGTATGTTTTACCTTTAGATATTACAAATACAACAAATCGAGATATTAACTTGCTTAGTAATAAGTCTATTTCCGATACAATGTTTTATTCTAAAATAGGTGAGTTTTATAATTTAATCCCTTATTCAATGGAATTACCTAAAAAATATCAGTTTGATCCTGTAATACCTGCTGGTAAAACAGTACGAGGGTATATAGGGACAAATTATTTTATAGGAGATGACCCTTATAAAAATTATAAAAACTTTTCAAATGAATCAACTAAAGTGAAATTCATTTCGTGTATAAAAGATAAGGAAGGGAAATATCATGAATTAGAAATACCGATAAATTAATAAAATTTATGATTGATACAGCTATATTTTAATGTTGTTTGTAGATCTTGCAACATAACAATATCTTTTAAAGTCGGAGTTTTTTTGTAGGTGTAAGTATCTATGGATGCTACACCTGCGAAGTTTCCGGCTTTTTGTAATTGTTGATTTAGATTTTATTAAGGAATTTTTGGTAGTCATATTCTTTAAAAGGAAACTTGAAAGAATATGACTTAGATTTAATACGAAATTTGTAACGTGAAATTGAAATAGCGAGACAGAGAAAAGGAACGTAACAAATGAAATAAAAACTTTTTCTGAATATGAGGCCCGACATCTTGCCGATTGTTGTCATAGTTATAAGACAAGTGTTACAATTATCATTAGGTATATACATTTTAGTTTTTTTAATTAGGAGAAAAATTGGCATAACATACATTTGATTTTTATAACGACTGATTGTAATAGAGAAAAAGAAAAACAATCGGAAGTTTTATTTTAATAAAAAGAGGAGCGTATTTCCTATGATCGGTATTTTAAAAAAGGTGTTTGATGTAAATCAACGCCAAATTAAACGTATGCAAAAGACAGTTGAGCAAATTGATGCATTAGAGTCATCTATTAAGCCACTAACTGATGAACAATTAAAAGGAAAGACGCTTGAATTTAAAGAACGTCTAACAAAAGGTGAAACAGTAGATGATTTACTACCTGAAGCTTTTGCAGTTGTTCGCGAAGCGGCAACTCGTGTTCTTGGAATGCGTCCATATGGCGTACAGTTAATGGGTGGTATTGCCTTACATGAAGGGAATATTTCTGAGATGAAAACGGGTGAAGGTAAAACGTTAACATCTACATTACCTGTATATTTAAATGCTTTAACAGGAAAAGGTGTTCATGTTGTTACAGTCAATGAATATTTAGCACAACGTGATGCGAGCGAAATGGGACAACTTCATGAGTTCCTTGGCTTAACGGTAGGAATTAACTTAAATAGTATGTCACGCGAAGAGAAACAAGAGGCTTATGCTGCTGATATTACGTATAGCACAAATAATGAGCTTGGATTCGATTACTTACGTGATAACATGGTTTTATATAAAGAGCAGTGCGTTCAACGTCCACTTCACTTTGCTATTATCGATGAAGTCGATTCTATTTTAGTCGATGAAGCACGTACGCCGCTTATTATTTCAGGACAAGCTCAAAAATCAACAGAGCTATACATGTTTGCAAATGCATTTGTTCGTACGTTAGAAAATGAAAAAGATTATTCATTTGATGTGAAAACGAAAAATGTAATGCTAACAGAAGATGGTATTACGAAAGCAGAGAAAGCTTTCCATATTGAAAACTTATTCGATTTAAAACATGTAGCACTTCTTCACCATATTAATCAGGGGCTTCGTGCACACGTTGTTATGCATCGTGATACAGATTATGTTGT
This sequence comes from Bacillus cereus group sp. MYBK95-2, assembly GCF_051915225.1. Taxonomy (NCBI): domain Bacteria; kingdom Bacillati; phylum Bacillota; class Bacilli; order Caryophanales; family Bacillaceae; genus Bacillus; species Bacillus cereus group sp. MYBK95-2. The sequence continues at coordinate 338,854 of NZ_JBQAEH010000004.1, forward strand.
ACAAGAAGGCGAAATCGTAATTGTAGACCAATTCACTGGTCGTCTTATGAAAGGTCGTCGTTATAGCGAAGGATTACACCAAGCGATTGAAGCAAAAGAAGGTGTAGAAATTCAAAATGAAAGCATGACGCTTGCAACAATTACATTCCAGAACTACTTCCGTATGTATGAAAAATTATCTGGTATGACTGGTACAGCGAAAACAGAGGAAGAGGAATTCCGTAACATTTACAATATGAACGTTATTGTAATTCCGACAAACAAACCGATTATTCGTGATGATCGTGCCGATTTAATCTTTAAATCAATGGAAGGTAAGTTCAATGCTGTTGTTGAGGATATTGTAAATCGTCATAAAAAAGGACAACCTGTTCTTGTAGGTACAGTTGCAATTGAAACTTCAGAGCTTATTTCAAAAATGTTAACGCGTAAAGGTGTACGTCATAACATCTTAAATGCGAAAAACCATGCTCGTGAAGCAGATATCATTGCAGAGGCTGGTATTAAAGGTGCTGTAACAATCGCGACGAACATGGCAGGTCGTGGTACAGATATTAAGCTTGGAGACGATGTGAAAAACGTTGGTTTAGCAGTTATCGGTACAGAGCGTCACGAAAGTCGTCGTATTGATAATCAGTTACGTGGTCGTGCTGGTCGTCAAGGGGACCCTGGTGTTACGCAGTTCTACTTATCGATGGAAGATGAATTAATGCGCCGATTTGGTTCAGATAATATGAAAGCAATGATGGACCGCCTTGGTATGGATGATTCTCAGCCGATTGAAAGTAAAATGGTTTCTCGTGCGGTAGAATCTGCACAAAAACGTGTTGAAGGAAATAACTATGATGCACGTAAGCAGTTACTGCAATATGATGATGTACTTCGTCAGCAACGTGAAGTTATTTACAAACAGCGTCAAGAGGTAATGGAGTCTGACAACTTACGCGGCATTATTGAAGGTATGATGAAATCTACAGTAGAACGTGCTGTTGCTCTTCATACACAAGAGGAAATTGAAGAAGATTGGAACATTAAAGGTCTTGTTGACTACTTAAATACAAACCTTCTTCAAGACGGAGATGTAAAAGAAGAAGAATTACGTCGCCTTGCTCCTGAGGAAATGAGCGAGCCAATTATTGCGAAATTAATTGAGCGATACAATGAAAAAGAAAAGCTTATGCCAGAAGAGCAAATGCGTGAGTTTGAGAAGGTTGTTGTATTCCGCGTTGTAGATACGAAATGGACAGAGCATATTGATGCGATGGATCACCTTCGTGAAGGTATTCATTTACGTGCTTACGGTCAAATCGATCCACTTCGTGAGTACCAAATGGAAGGGTTCGCGATGTTCGAGTCAATGGTTGCTTCTATTGAAGAGGAAATTTCTCGTTACATTATGAAAGCTGAAATTGAACAAAACTTAGAACGTCAAGAAGTTGTTCAAGGTGAAGCTGTTCATCCTTCTAGCGATGGCGAAGAAGCAAAGAAAAAGCCAGTTGTAAAAGGTGACCAAGTGGGCCGCAATGATTTATGTAAATGTGGTAGTGGTAAAAAATATAAAAACTGCTGTGGTATCGTTCAGTAATATAGGACGATAGCTTTGGCTGTTTTGCAAACTTTTATATCAAAAATGTATAATTAAGAAGGATTAAACTCTCTCCGTAATAAGTGGAGAGAGTTTCCCTTGTTTTCATACGAAAGTAACAGCAATTACATAGAGGTGAAGGAAATGGAATTAGTAGAAATTAGACAGGAATTAGAGAAAATGGCTAAGCGATTAGCGGCTTTTAGGGGGTCTCTTTGACCTCCCTACTAAGGAGAAACAAATTGCAGAATTAGAAGAGAAAATGATGGGCGCAGGATTTTGGGATGACCAACAGGGCGCACAAGCTGTAATTAATGAAGCGAATGCGTTAAAAGATATGGTTGGAAAGTTCCGTCAGTTAGATGAGACGTTCGAAAATTTAGAAATCACGCATGAGCTTTTAAAAGAAGAGTATGATGAAGATTTACATGAGGAATTAGAATCAGAAGTAAAAGGCTTAATTCAAGAAATGAATGAGTATGAGCTTCAGTTACTATTAAGTGATCCTTATGATAAAAATAATGCGATTTTAGAATTACATCCAGGTGCAGGTGGAACTGAGTCACAAGACTGGGGTTCTATGCTATTACGTATGTACACACGCTGGGCTGAAAAACGCGGATTCAAAGTAGAAACGGTTGACTATTTACCAGGTGATGAAGCTGGTATTAAGAGTGTAACTTTATTAATTAAAGGTCATAACGCTTACGGTTACTTAAAAGCAGAGAAAGGTGTACATCGTCTTGTACGTATTTCACCATTCGATTCTTCAGGGCGTCGTCATACATCATTCGTATCTTGTGAAGTTGTACCAGAGTTCAATGATGAAGTTGAAATCGAAGTACGTACAGAAGATTTAAAAATTGATACGTACCGAGCAAGTGGAGCTGGTGGACAGCACGTAAATACGACAGATTCAGCAGTTCGTATTACACATACACCGACAAATACGGTTGTAACATGTCAGTCGGAGCGTTCTCAAATTAAAAACCGTGAGCATGCGATGAAAATGTTAAAAGCGAAATTATATCAAAAGAAACTAGAAGAGCAACAAGCAGAATTAGATGAAATTCGCGGAGAGCAAAAAGAAATCGGATGGGGTAGCCAAATCCGTTCTTACGTATTCCACCCGTATTCTCTTGTAAAAGACCATCGTACAAATACGGAGGTTGGTAACGTACAAGCTGTTATGGATGGAGAGATTGATCCATTCATTGATGCTTACTTACGTTCTCGCATCTAATAAGCGAAAAAAAGCCAACGAAATTGTTGGCGCATGCTGAGGACGATAGAGGATATAAAGAATTTGATTTTATTTTTATAGATGAAGTAAAGAGGAAGAGAAGTTGGAAACGACAACTTCTCTTTTTGATGGGATTATATGTAGATTACAATGCTGTATATTGTTTTGTAAAAAGTAGAGAATAGTAAAATAGAGCGGTAATAGGGTAAAGATTTATATAGAACTTTCTAATTTTCCTTTTAAAAAGGATGCTTTATAGAAGTTTTTTTAGTTGTTCACAGAATTGAAACAACTTATGAAAGCATTATTTTATCAAGGTTCTCACTGTATTTTTGAGGAATATGAAATACACCTTAGTTTTTCTATATAAAGATAATGCTTATAATGAAAATGAGTGTGTTAGGAATAAAAAGAATATCAACAATGGGGAGCGATAGAAGTGAAAAAGAAATTGTTGGCTATTGCGCTAGGGACATCGGTTGTTTTTGCTTTAGGAGCATGCGGAAATAAAGAAGAGAGTAAGTCTTCGAAACAGTCTGCAAGCACAGACAGCGCAGAACAAATTTTCCAAAGAAGTTGTGCGGGATGTCACGCAACAGATTTATCAGGGGCAACTGGACCTGATTTAAGAAAAGTAGGCGGTAAGTACGACGCTGCAGATATCGAAGAGATTATTAAAAAAGGCCGCGGTTCAATGTCACCAGGACTTATTCAAGGTGAAGATGCGAAAAAAGTGTCTGAATGGTTAGCTGAACATAAATAAAAAAGGTGAAATGGACGAGTTGATAATATAGTCAACTCGTTTTCCTTTTTTCTGGTATGTAACATAACTGTAACAAAAATGTATCCAAATTGGAAACCGTTTGATGTTACAATGGGGTTTGTAGAATTTTGCTGAAATATATTACATAGAGTGGTATTGCTTATGAGAAAGCATAAGTAAACTATCTTCAACAAGGATGACTAAATGAAAATGAAGGATGTCTTTTGTTTTCAGATGTACAGAAAAGTATTTTGAAAAAAATCATTAAGTATTGGGTGATAAATAATGATAAAAATGACGAATGTTTATAAGGAGTACCCGAATGGTATGAAAGCCATTGCTGGTCTTACAGTTAACATTAAACAAGGTGAATTCGTATACGTAGTTGGACCGAGTGGAGCCGGAAAATCTACATTTATTAAAATGATGTATCGTGAAGAGAAACCATCTACAGGATCTATTAATGTAAATGGACTTACTATCGAAACATTGGCAGAAAGAGATGTTCCGTATTTCCGTCGTCAATTAGGCGTGATTTTCCAAGATTTCAAATTGCTACCTAAATTAACGGTATATGAGAATGTTTCGTTTGCTTTAGAAGTAATTGAAGAAGAACCGGATGCAATTCGTGAGCGTGTAACAGAAGTTCTAGGTCTTGTAGGCCTTGAAGATCGTGCAGACGCACTTCCAAGTGAGCTTTCGGGCGGGGAGCAACAACGTGTGGCTATTGCAAGAGCAATTGTAAATAGACCAAAGGTTGTAATTGCTGATGAGCCAACAGGTAACTTAGATATTGAAACAGCTCTTGATATTATGAATATTTTTACTCGCATTAATGAGCGCGGCACAACGATTGTTATGGCGACGCATAATGCAGATATCGTAAATACAATCCGTCATCGTGTAATCGCGATTGAAGGCGGAAAAATTGTTCGAGATGAGATTGAGGGAGGATACGGATATGAAGGCTAAGACCCTTAGTCGACATTTGCGAGAAGGTGTAAAGAATCTATCACGTAACGGATGGATGACATTTGCTTCTGTTAGTGCAGTAACAGTTACATTATTACTTGTAGGTGTCTTTTTAACAGCGATTATGAATATGAACCATTTTGCGACGAAAGTAGAGCAAGATGTAGAGATTCGTGTACACATTGATCCAGCTGCAAAAGAAGCGGATCAAAAGAAATTAGAAGAAGATATGAGTAAGATTGCAAAAGTAGATTCTATTAAATATTCTTCTAAAGAAGAAGAGTTAAAACGTTTAATTAAAAGCTTAGGTGATAGTGGAAAAACGTTTGAGTTATTTGAACAAGATAACCCACTTAAAAACGTATTCGTTGTAAAAGCGAAAGAACCAACCGATACAGCGACAATCGCGAAGAAGGTTGAAAAAATGCAGTTTGTTAGTAATGTTCAGTACGGAAAAGGGCAAGTTGAACGATTATTTGATACTGTAAAAACTGGTCGTAACATTGGGATTGCGTTAATTGCTGGTCTTTTATTCACAGCGATGTTCTTAATCTCTAATACAATTAAAATTACAATTTATGCTCGTAGTACAGAAATTGAAATTATGAAACTTGTTGGTGCAACAAACTGGTTTATTCGTTGGCCATTCTTGCTAGAGGGATTATTCTTAGGAGTATTAGGATCAATTATTCCAATTGGCCTAATTCTAATTACGTATAATTCGTTGCAAGGTGTGTTTAATGAAAAACTTGGCGGAACAATTTTCGAGCTTCTACCATACAGTCCGTTCGTATTCCAATTAGCTGGTTTACTAGTGTTAATCGGTGCTTTAATCGGTATGTGGGGAAGTGTAATGTCAATTCGTCGCTTCTTAAAAGTATAAAAAGTTGCAAACATAATTCGTACAAGCTTATCATATAGTAGAAATAGGTAAAGGCATCACACACTGTGTGATGCCTTTTGCTACACCACCTGTGTGTTTTGGAAAGGGGAATTCCGCATTGAAACGTAGAGTTGCAATTATTGGAATGGTTGTTGCATTTTTAATTGGTGCTGGCGGAATGTTTGCAGGCATGTCTGTATTTGGGGTTAACCCATCAGAAGTAACGCAAACAATTTCGAGTGGGAATGCTAGCACTGCGCAAGGGAATTTGGCAAAAATTAATGAGGCGTATGCACTAATTGATTCACGTTATGTGGAAGACGTGAAAGATGAAAAGTTAGTTGAAGGTGCAATACAAGGTATGTTGTCTACGCTGAAGGACCCTTATTCCACGTATATGGATAAAGAAACAGCCAAACAGTTTAGTGAATCGCTTGATCCCGAATTAGAGGGGATTGGGGCTGAGGTGAACAAGACGGACGGTAAGCTTATTATCGTATCGCCAATTAAAGGTTCACCAGCAGAAAAGATAGGAATTAAACCGAATGACCAAATTTTATCTGTAGATGGAAATAGTGTGAAAGACTTATCACGTGAAGAAGCAGTATTAAAAATTCGTGGTAAAAAGGGAACGACTGTCGCAATTGAAATTAAACGTGCGGGAGTAACTGATCCGATTGTATTTAAAATTAAGCGTGAAAAGATTCCGATCTTTACAGTGTTTAGTTCTGTGAAGCAAGAGAGCGGAAAAGATATCGGTTATATGCAAATCACTTCTTTTGCTGAAAATACAGCGAAAGAATTTAAGGATCAGTTAAAAGAGTTAGAGAAGAAAAATATAAAAGGCTTAGTTATTGACGTGCGTGGTAATCCTGGTGGCTACTTAAATAGTGTAGAAGATATACTAGGGGAAATTATGACGAATAAAAAGCCGATGCTACAAGTAGAGCAGCGAAATGGTGAGAAGAAGAAATTCTCTACGGAACTGAAAGAGAGAAAACCATATCCAATTTCAGTATTAATTGATAATGGAAGTGCTTCTGCTTCAGAGATTTTAGCGGGTGCGCTAAAAGAAGGAGAAGGATACGATTTAATTGGTGAAAAGACATTTGGTAAAGGTACTGTCCAGCAAGCTGTTCCATTTAAAGACGGCAGTAACATTAAATTAACGATGTTTAAATGGTTAACACCGGATGGGAACTGGATTCATAAAAAAGGAATCGCGCCAACAGTAGAAGTGAAGCAACCAAATTATTATCATGCGACACCAATTCAAATTGAAAAAACACTTTCATACAATTCAAATGATGTACAAGTAAAACATGCTCAGGAAATGCTTAAGAGCTTAGGTTATGTACCAGGTCGTGAAGATGGATACTTTAGTAAAGAGACAGAATCGGCTTTGAAAGCATTCCAAAATGCAAATGAAATGGAAGCGACAGGACAGCTTGATAAAAAGACAGCTGAAGCGATTCAAACTAAAATTATCGAAAAAATCCGTTCTGGAGAAAATGATCTACAATTACAGTCAGCATTAAAATTAATGGCAAAATAAGAAGAAATACAGGCAGTTTGCTGCCTGTATTTTTTTGTGTTAAACAAACGTTTGTTTAGTTATGATAATATAAAAAGAAAGAATGATATAAATGGTGGTGAATGAGTTCGTGGAGGCGTGGATTTTTGAAATAATGCGGGCAGTTGGACGTTTTTTCTTACACCCTGCTGTCTATATATTTGTAATAAGTAGTATCTTCGTTGGATACTTACGTATGTTAAGAGAACGAAAAGATTTTTCTTTTAAAGTTTATGATATTTGGTTTGAACTACGAACCTCTCTATTTGCAGGGATTGGATACGGATTAGTAGTATCTATTATTACGATTGGGCTTGGACTTGTTGTTTCTAAAGCAAGCTTAGGGGCCATTTTAATTTGGACGTTACTATTTGGATTAACGGCTATGTATCGATATTTATCGGCGGCTTATACATTTAGCATTGCGATTGTATGTGTTCTATTATCTTCTAAGCTACCAGTTTCCTTTTTACAGCTTCGAGAAGGTGAAGAGAGTACCATTGTATCCCTTGTTATTTTACTAGGCGTTATGCTTATTGTAGAAGGCTTATTGATTTCTAAAAACGCAGTAGGATATTCGACGCCGAGGATTAGGCAGGGGAAGCGTGGATTAAAGATTGGTTTACACGAATCAAAGCGTTTATGGATCGTTCCTATTTTTATTCTTGTACCGGGTGATGCGGTAACGCAGTTTATTTCATGGTGGCCTGTCGTTTCAATAGGTTCAAATACATATTCTCTATTCCTCGTTCCATTTTTAATTGGATTTATGAGAAATATTAAAAGTTATGAGCCGACGGAAGCTTTATTATTTACAGGAAGACGGGTTTATGGGTTAGCAGGACTTGTGCTCGTTTTAGGAATCGCAAGTTACTGGTGGCACGTACTTGCAATTATCGCGATGGGAGTCGCTATGCTTGGGCGTTTCACAATTTCGATGCAAGAAAAAATTGCCGATGAAACAAGACCAGCGTATTTTGCTGCACGCAATGATGGGCTCGTTGTACTAGATACAATTCCAAATACAATTGGAGCAGAGCTGAAATTACTGCCTGGAGAAATTATTACGAAAGTAAATGGAGTCATTCCAAAAAGCGCCGAGGAATTTTATGATGCGCTTCAAACGAAGACGACAGGAGCATTTTGTAAATTAGAAGTATTAGATACAAATGGTGAGCTTCGTCTTGCACAAACTGCATTATATGCTGGTGGACATCACGAATTAGGTATTGTATTCGTTGAACAGGAGCATGAGTGGGATTCGGAAGCGATGTAATAGAAGGAATGGTATCACCTTGTGGTGGTACCTTTTTTGTTTTTGGGGGATGGGAAATGGGAGAGTAGTTAGTAAATGAAATTTATATCGGTGATTTTCCGAATATATCAGCGCAACTTGAAATATATCGGCGATTTTGCAAATATATCAGCGCAACTCGAAATATATCGGCGATTATTCGAATATATCGACTTTCCAGCAAAAAACGACAACTATCGCAAAGCTTATTTTCAGTTTCATAGACGGATAACTTGAATAATTATTTGATAATGGTTATCATTTAGGGAGTCTTTTTAATTTTGGAAAATGGAGGTAAAATATGCTGCGTAAATTTTTCTCGTACTATAAACCGTATAAAGGTTTATTTATACTCGACTTTTCTTGTGCGGTTGTCGCAGGATTATTAGAACTCGGCTTCCCGCTTATCGTAAATCAATTTATTGATAAGTTATTGCCAGGGCAAAACTGGACGCTTATTTTATGGGCTTGTTTCGGTTTACTCGCAGTTTATATGTTAAATGCAGGCTTACAATATGTCGTTACATATTGGGGACATATGCTTGGTGTTAACATTGAAACAGATATGAGGCAGAAATTATTTGATCATATTCAAAAGCTATCATTCAGATTTTTTGATAATAATAAAACAGGTCATTTAATTTCACGCCTTACAAACGATTTAATGGAAATTGGGGAAATTGCTCACCATGGACCAGAAGATTTATTTATCGCCGTAATGACTTTAGTTGGGGCATTCTCATTTATGATGATGATCAACTGGAAGTTAGCGTTATTAACGTTCTTCGTCATTCCATTCCTATTATGGTTAGCGCTGTACTTCAATAAAAAAATGACAGGTACATTTAGACGTTTATTCTCAGATGTTGCTGATTTCAATGCATGTATTGAGAACAACGTTGGTGGTATTCGCGTTGTACAAGCATTCGGAAATGAAAAGTTTGAGAAAGAGCAATTTGCTGTGAACAACGCTCGTTTCCGTACAACGAAATTAATGGCGTATAAAATTATGGCGTTAAATTCGTCGATTAGTTATATGCTCATGCGTCTCGTAACGCTCTTCGTCTTAATATGCGGTACATGGTTTGTTCTGCAAGGAGAATTAACGTACGGTGGATTTATCGGATTCGTTCTATTAACGAATATTTTCTTCCGCCCAATTGAAAAAATTAACGCGGTAATCGAAAGCTATCCGAAAGGAATCGCCGGTTTTAAAAGATATGTAGAGCTTCTTGAAACAGAGCCTGACATTGTAGACTCTAAAGATGCAATGGAAGTGAAGCATGTACACGGTGATATTCAATATAACAACATTACGTTTGGATATGAAAACAAAGAACCGATTTTAAATGACATTAGTTTGAAAATACATGCAGGTGAAACAGTTGCGTTCGTTGGACCATCAGGAGCTGGGAAAACGACGTTATGTAGCCTATTACCACGTTTTTACGAGCAATCATCTGGATCGATTCAAATTGATGGAATTGATACGAAAGATATGACATTATCTTCACTTCGTAAGCAAATTGGAATTGTGCAGCAAGATGTGTTCTTATTCTCAGGAACAATTCGTGAAAATATCGCTTACGGAAATTTAAAAGCATCAGAAGCTGAAATTTGGCAGGCAGTAAAACGTGCGCAATTAGAAGATTTAATTTACTCACAGCCGGACGGTTTAGATACTGTTATCGGTGAGCGCGGCGTGAAACTTTCAGGTGGACAAAAGCAGCGTCTAGCGATTGCTCGTATGTTCTTGAAAAACCCTCCAATTTTAATATTGGATGAAGCAACTTCTGCATTAGATACAGAGACGGAACTTGCGATTCAAAAATCGCTTGCGGAGCTATCTGTTGGCCGTACAACATTAGTTATCGCTCACAGACTTGCAACGATTAAAAATGCAGATCGCATCGTCGTTGTAAATAAAGATGGTATTGCAGAACAAGGTTCACATAATGAATTAATTGAGCAAGGCGGAGGATACAGTAGGTTATACGAAGCTCAGTTTAGTTCGTAAATATAATTTGTACTGAATTAGTGCACCATAAGTAGGTAAAAATCTCATATGGGAGGCTATAAAGTATGATTGTAACAACAACTTCTACAATTCAAGGGAAAGAGATTATTGATTATGTCGATATCGTGAATGGAGAAGCGATTATGGGTGCAAATATCGTTCGTGATCTTTTCGCTTCTGTCCGTGATGTTGTCGGTGGTCGCTCAGGCGCTTATGAAAGCAAATTGAAAGAAGCACGTGACATCGCAATGGAAGAGATGAAAACTCTTGCAAGACAAAAAAATGCGAATGCCATCGTTGGTATCGACGTGGATTACGAAGTAGTTCGCGAAGGGATGCTAATGGTTGCTGTGAGCGGGACTGCTGTCCGTATCTAAAGTGAGAAGCCGTGCTGATGCACGGCTTTTTGTATTCTATGTCGAAGATTCAATATTTCTTGGGAAATGCGGAAGGTCCCGTCGATATATAGGGAAGACATTAGAGTGCTTCTTTACATTTCCGGATTTTAACTAATAATGTTTCGTATTCTTGTTCGAGAGATGAGATATCATTGTGATGATTTGGTATGGAAATTCGGCCGATGACTTCTGTTAATTTTGTTTGTAATCGTAACAACTCTTGCTCAGTAACGTTTACAGAATCTCCGGTGGTTCTTTTTGTGTATTGCTCGTAATTACCGTGGAATACTCTAGGTTCACTCTCATCTACTTGTAGAATATGGTCTGCAACAGAGCGAATAAAGGCACGGTCATGGCTAATGAAAAGTATTGTGCCAGGATATTCTTGTAACATGGTTTCTAATTCTTCTTGCGTTGCTAAGTCTAAATAGTTTGTCGGTTCATCTAGCAGAAGCATATTATAGTTTCCTAAAAATACTTTTGCGAGTGCAACCTTCATTCGTTCACCCCCGCTTAGAACGTGCACAGGTTTATGAACATCCTCACGGCGGAATAGAAGTCGTGCAAGTATTGTGCGAACGAATGCTTCTGTATAGTTTGTTTCTTCTAGAACATTTTCTAAAATGGTTTTATCTGTTTTTAAAATAGATAATGTTTGTTCGAAGTATCCAATTTTACAACTTTTCGATAGCTGCATGCCACGCTCGTTTGTGAGAAGCATGTTGAACAAAGTGGTTTTGCCGCTTCCATTTGCCCCTAAAACGGCAAGCTTTGCACCAGGGGCAATAGTTCCATTCATATTTTTAAATAGTATACGGTCGCCTATTTTCTTTGTTGCTTTATTGAATTGTACTGCCACCTTACTATGAATGGGTGTATGGTATTGCACGTCAAATTGAGCTTGAGAAAGATCCTTTGGCTTTTCCTTCTTTTCTAGTTTTTCGAGACGTGTCTCTAATGCTTTCGCTGCTTTACTAACCTGTTCTTGGCCATGAGCCCCACTTAACCTATAAAGTCTAGATTCAGATGAACTGAACCGTGTTGGGATTTTTTTCATGTTAGAAGCACGTTGCTTTCTTTGTAGAATGGACTGTTCTAAACGATTTTTTTCTTGTATATATTGCTCATATTCTGCTTGTTTTTGTATTCGTTCACGTTCTTTTTGTTTTCGATAGTTTGAATAATTACCTTTGTACTCTTGAATAATACCGTCTTCAATTTCAATAATTTTGGTACATATATTATCTAGAAATTCACGGTCATGCGATATTAAAACAAGTGCCCCTTTATAAGATGAAAGTGCCTTTTCTAATTGCTCTGTACCGACCATATCTAAGTGGCTTGTTGGTTCATCAGCGAATAAAATGCCTGCATTTTGTTCGAGAGCATGCGCAATCTTTAGTCGCATTCGTTCACCGCCGCTCATTGCGTCGGTAACGTTTGAAATACTCCATTTTCCTTTTGCGAGAGAAGAAGCGGTTTCCGTTAGTTCTTCGCTGAGCTGAGGAATGATGGCGATAGAACTATGATGAGTTACTATGCCTCTGTCAGCTTCTATTTCTTTACTTAATATTTGCAATAACGTAGATTTACCAGCTCCGTTGACTCCGACAATTCCTATGCGATCCTGTGCTTGAATTTCCAGTGATGGTAATGTAAATAGTGTGCGATCACCAAAGCTCTTTTCAATATTACGTGCGAATAAAATAGTCATAAAAAAACCTCCCTAGTTTCACTAGAGAGGATAAACGTCGCCCTTGTATGTAAAAAATCGTACATAAATAAACGATTTTTTACATGATCGTTTCGAAAGAAAGTATCGACAAATGGACAGACTAATCCCCTGCTAGTTTTCATCATTTTTGTTCACTATTTGTGATGGATGAAATAAATAAGAGAATTAGAACTTCATTGGTCAAAGTACCTTCCTTTCATAATATTACTTTTATTGTATGCGCATACAAAAGGGTTTGTCAAACTTATTTCTGTTCGCTATTTTTGAATTTATTATTATACAATTGTGCTTTTGCCAGCGCCTCAGCATCGTTTTTAATTTCATCCAGTCCATTCGCATCTCCAATAACATAACCTTCAAATGAAGAACCAACAAAATCAAAGATATATTGGAATTGAGCAATAAGCGGTAATGCTTTTAGCTTTGGATTATCCCCGCCAACGATGACAACATACATTTTTTTGCCTTTCATTTTTTCTTTGAAATGAAGAGATGTATCGCGCAAGCTTTGTGACCAGCGATCAACAAAGTTTTTCATATGTCCACTCATTCCGTACCAATATAATGGTGTAGCAAAGATAATCGTGTCGTGCTCTAGCATGCGTTTGGTTAACTGCTCATAGTCATCATTTACGGATTGGAATCCTTCTGCATCATGACGGTGGTCTGTAATAGGATAGACGGTATGATCACGCAAATAAATTTGTTCTGTTTCAATGTCCTCTATCATCATATGTGTTAAAGCTTCTGTATTTCCGTTTTGTCTTGAACTGCCATGTATAACAAACATGTAATCATTCCTTTTCTTTTGCTTGTTTTAGGAGTGAAACGTGTTTTTGCAAATTCGCTTGGATGTTGGAAAGTAATGTGATTTGCTTTGTTACTTCATTGAGTTTATCTTCGTAAAGCGTAAGGATACTGCTACACGGATTGTCGTACAGGTGCGGTTCAATTTCAAGGCAGCGCAGCATCCTTGCCGTCTCTTCTAAATTTAAGCCAATTTGTAAGTACATTTGAATAAGCTTCACTTTTTCGATGGCACTTTCATCAAAATCACGGTAACCATTTGCAAGGCGCTTAGAAGGGAGTAAGCCCTTTTCTTCGTAATGTCTTAGTGATCTTTCACTAACGCCAGTTTCTTTTGATAATTCTCCAATTCGCAATGCGTTTCACTCCTTCTACATGTATTGTAAACCTTCACACTAATGTGAGGGTCAACTCTGTTTTTTCGCAAAAGAATCTACATGATTTAAGAACACTTGAATGGCTTTAGATGGAATGAAATATTTACCGCGTACGATGGAAAACGGACGGATTAGTTGTTCATTTGGAACTTCGACGTGGAATAGTTCTTTTGCTAATAGCTCTTTCCGTACAGTCCAATCAGAAAGGATAGCGATGCCAAGCCCGGCACTAACAGCTTCCTTTACGCTTTGGATACTACTGAATGTAAAGAATCGTTTCATTTTTAAATGGTGTTGATGAATAAAGCGGTCACTATAAGCGCGTGTACCAGAACCACTTTCTCTTAATACCCATACTTGATCTTGGAGTGTACTTTCATTTATTTCATTTGTGCGGAGTAATGGATGATTTGGCGGGACGACGAGCTTCATTTCATCTTGCATAAATGTTTCAACATCTACGTCGGCGTATACGACTTGTCCTTCCACTAGGCCGATATCAATTTGATTAGAGCGAAGGCTTTGCAAAACGTCTTCTGTATTTGAGATGAAAGTATGAACTTCGACGTGTGGATTTTCATTCGCATAGTTAGCCAGTATTTTTGGAAGTAAGTATTCGCCAATTGTAAAACTAGCACCAATGCGAAGTGTTCCTGTTACAACGTTATGTAGTTCATTAATTTCTTGTTTAGCATCTTCATAAAGAGAGAGCATTTGCTTTGCATGTATATATAATATGTTTCCAGCTTCAGTAACTTGGACGTGCTTCGGGGAGCGTTGAATAAGTGTAGTGCCAAATTCGTTTTCTAAGTTGCGTATATGCATACTTACTCCAGGCTGTGAAAGGTTTAATAATTCTGCTGCACGGGAGAAGTGTTTCTGTTCAACGACAGTAACAAAAATTTTTAAAATGTCTACGTTCATATAATGGGCTCCTTTCTTTTTCTATCATCTTATCATAAGTATTTCTGATGATAGAGATTTGGTATTGGTATTAAACTTATTATAGAAACTCTCTTATAATGTAAGTAGAAAGAACATGCATGTTCCAATACGATTATTGGAGTGGTTCAAAATGGAACAAACACTTGTTATACAAAAGAAGAAGCGTTTTGGATTTTCGCAAGGAATTGGGATTACATTATTAATCGCAATTGCCGCGAAATATTTAGCAGAGCTTCCATTTTTAAATATTATGGGACAATTAGTAATTGCTATTCTAATTGGGATGGTTTGGCGCGCTGCAATTGGAGTTCCTCACGATGCGATAGCAGGAACGAACTTTGCGAGTAAGAAGTTGCTGCGCTTTGGGATCATCTTACTTGGAATGCGATTAAATCTTGTTGATATTGCGAAGGCGGGACCGAAAGTATTGGTCATCGCGGCGGTTGTTATTACATTTACTATTTTTGTTGTATACGGACTAACGAAAGTATTTAAAGTAGAAAAGAAACTTGGGATTTTAACAGCATGCGGTACGGCAATTTGCGGCGCAGCCGCGGTCGTGGCAATTGCACCGCAAGTCAAAGCGAAGGACGATGAAACAGCAGTTGGGGCAGCAATCATCGCGATTTTAGGTACCATATTTACGCTTATTTATACGTTATTATATCCAGTGCTTGGTTTATCTCCGTACGGTTATGGTGTATTCTCAGGTGCGACGCTTCATGAAATCGCTCATGTCATCGCAGCTGCGGCGCCAGGAGGAAGTACTGCTGTAGACATCGCAGTTATTGTGAAGTTAACGCGCGTAGCAATGCTTGTGCCAGTAGCGATTTTAATTGGTCTATGGTTTGGTAAGAGTGAAGGTAGCAAAGAAAAGAAATCGTGGCGCGAACTTCCAATACCATGGTTCATTTTCGGGTTCTTAGCGATGAGTGCAGTGCATTCGCTCGGGATTATTCCAGAAGTTGTTGCGGGATACATTGTTGTTCTTGCTTACATGCTTATCGCAATGGCGATGGCAGGGCTCGGTTTAAATGTAGAGTTTAAAACGTTCCGTAAATTAGGAAGTAAAGCATTTGTGGCGGGGCTGATTGGCTCGGTTTGCTTATCGGTTCTTGGATACGTTCTTGTATATGCGTTAGGATTTATGTAGTAGAGGAGAAAGCTGTTCCCGAAGGTGTTTGGGGACAGCTTTTTCTTATGATTATAGTAGCGCTACGGATGTCGATATATTTGGAAAATCGCCGATATAAATGGAGTTGCGCTGATATATTTGGGAAATCGCCGATATATTTCAAGTTGCGCTGATATATTTAGAAAGTCGCTGATATAAATTGAATTACTCTTGTACTTTGTTAGAGTAGATGTTCAATGAAACATTTTTCTAAAATTTGTAAAGATATCTTTACTTATAACTGGAAAATATTTATAATTTAAGTAAAGATATCTTTACTTTTGAAGGTGGATCCTATGGGTGTGAAAAATAAAATAAAAGAGTTAAGAAAGCAAAATCATATAACACAAGTTGAAATGGCAAAGGCGATGCAGGTGACGCGGCAGACGATAGTGGCGATTGAAAATCATCATTACAATCCGAGTCTAGAGTTATCTTTAAAAATTGCCAAATATTTTGGGGTGAAGGTGGAGGAAATCTTTACGCTGGAGTAAGGGGAGAGAAATGGTAGGAAAACGAGCATAGCGATAGGGGGAATAAAAAATGCAGGATGAGTTTGAGAGATTTCAGTCAGATAAAGCGTTTAAATATGTAGGGTTATTTTTTACGATTAGTTTAGCGATATGGAGTTTATATAATTTAATTGTTGATGGAAATGCTGGTATGCCGTTTGTTTTATTTGTACTAGGGCAGTGGGTGTATTTTCTTGTGAACTATTGGCCGAAGTGGAAATATAGAAATCGAAAAGAGGCTGATCATGTATGAGTAAGAGAGAGGTCATGAGATTCGTAGGGAGTTTGCTTGTAGCAGAAATTCTTTTAAATACGAGTTTAATGATTTTAAGTATTTCGTGGGGAACTATTTTTATATCGAATGTAGCGCTAGTCATTTTATATGGAATTTCGGAATATAAAGAGCAGAAGCGTTTGAAAGAAGAGGGAGTACCATCAATTGATGAGCGAGTTGTGAACAAGATGAAGTCATATTTTATGATTTGTATTACAAGCTTCGTTTTCTTGTTTATTATGTATCTTTGTGTAAATAAGTATTTAGATAGGCAAGCAGTACATGTAACTGAGCTATTATATATTGCTATTTTTGGTGTATTAATTAGTATCGCATCAACGAGTGTGTTAGCAACAAGGAATAATAGATAGAAAAAGGGGAACTGGGATGGGATTACCGGTGTTATGTGTCGCTACAGCTATATTTTCGCTTCTTTGGGGAATGCAAAACTTTTCTCGTAATCCAGTGCCGAGTATTTGTATTATGATTGGTACTGTAGGTTTATCGTATTATTTATTATTATTAGCCCATTATCATAAAACGGCAACGAGTGTTGTTGTTGGAGCACTTATTTTATTTTGTGGGCGCGCCATACAAAAGGGGTTATTTCCATAAAAGCTGTTTATACATTTTGTATAAACAGCTTTTTGTATTTTTTTTACAAAAAGCTTGAAAGTTACGTAACGTCATCTTTTATAATGAAAGGGAAGAGGTGATGGTAGTGATTTCAATACAAGAATTGACGAGAGAAACAGGGGTTACAGTACGTACACTACGTTATTATGATCAAATAGATTTATTAAAGCCGAGCGGAAAAACAGAGGGTGGACATCGGTTATATAGTGAAAATGACGTTATTCGTTTGCAACAAATTTTATTTTTAAAAGAAATGGGATTTTCATTAAAAGAAACTGCGAATATGTTAGTAAAAGGTGAGCTGGATTTAAAAAATTCGCTTGAAAAACAACTTCGGTTTGTACAGGAAGAACAAAAGAAATTTAATCGAATGGAGAGTGTTTTACAAGCAGTTGTTTATTCGGTAGATGTGGAGGGAGAACTCGATTGGAAAGTTATGTTTGAACTGATTCAGCTTTCGAAGCAGTCTCCTCGTATACGTGAAATATTTCAAAATGAAGTATTTTCAAAGGAAGAACAAAAATTGCTTCATAATTTACCAAACATGAGTAAGGAAGATCCGAATGTTTTAGAATGGGTAGATTTATTAAAGCAATTACGCACTTTTATGAAAGACGGTAAAGAAGCTGCTAGTGATGAGGTACAAGGGGCAATGAAGAGATTAATGCAGAAGTGTTTAGAAATGGCCAATGGTGATGAAGCGTTTTTAGATAAGTTATGGGAAGTTAGAAAATCGAAGGAAGATTCACAGAAAATGAGCATGTATCCAATTGAAGAAGAACTTTTAGTGTATATGGATGAGGCTTTTCGTATTTATGATGAAAGGGAGAAGGATAAATGAGCATACTCGCAGAATATCGTTGGTATTTTTTAATTGGGGCAGAAATTGTATTTTGGTTATCAGCTATCGGTTTCTTTTTACTTCGCTACGGATTCCGTTTGAAAAAGGCGAGTTTTATTATGGGAATTGTACTCCTCGTAAATGAAGTGTTTATTTTAACTTTAGGAGTAGTGGACTATTATCAAACAGGAAAGTTCTCTAACTTTCAAATTATTACTGTAATTATTTTATTGTATGCAGTTTTCTACGGGAAAAAGGATTTGAAGAAGCTTGATATATTTGCACAAAAATCAGTTGCGAAATGGCGTAATGAACCGGCGCCTATTATTGAAGAACAGGTAGAATTAACAGGCATGGCCTATGCAAAGCAGGAAATAAAAAATTGGGTATTACATCTTGTTTTATTCGTTGGTGTGCACATATTCTTTTTCTTCGCGTATGGATTTATTCCATTTGAACAATGGGGTAATTGGTTAGAATCGGGAATCGTTTTAAATAAAGCTGCAAGTCGCGTGAGCCAAGTGTGGGCGATTGTATTTTTAGTTGATACAGCAATTTCATTTTCATATGTGATTTTTCCGAAGAAGGAGAAAGGAAAAGAAAAGCTACTTTCATAGTTGAAAGTAGCTTTTCTGGTATACAAATAATTTTTATAGGAGAGGATGACAATAGAAAAAAGAATCAGCTGTATATGTCTATTTCTCTTTAGTTTAGTAGCATGTTCACCATCTAGCACTACAATTGATAAGAAGAATGATGTCATTGTAAAGGGAGTAGGAACTTCCAATCTAGATAAATTCGAACAGTTCGTTAGGAACGTTGATCAAGGGGAAGTTGATAAAATAAGAATTGTACAGTATACCGATGAAGGTGACCCGGTTTTTCAAACGTTAGAGCATAGTGGGAAAGATATCCTTTATGTGTTAGATAGTAGACAAGACAAGTTTGCTGGTGACCATAAAGGATTACATAAAGATAGTTGTAAAAGTATTGTTAAAGAGCAGCGCGAATCAGAAAGTACTTATCGGTTAACAGATTGTACGAATGAAGATGGACGCAATGGATATGACTTATTATATGTATCAAAAAAATAGAGTTAGTAGAGGAAGGAAGTATTTACTCCTTCCTTTTTCTATGTGTATATTGTCGAAAACTTTACCGAATATCTGTTCGTTTTTTTAGGTTTTTTATAGGTATTCGTGGTAAAATAATAATACAGATTTTTTATGAGGAGGTCGGATTTTTTTGGAACGTCAATTTGAAATTGTCTCAGCGTATTCCCCGCAAGGTGATCAGCCGGTAGCTATAGAGAAGCTTGTAGAGGGAATTAATAGTGGAAAGAAAAAGCAAGTGTTGCTTGGAGCAACAGGAACGGGTAAGACATTTACGATTTCAAATGTCATTAAAGAAGTGCAAAAGCCAACACTTGTTATGGCTCATAATAAAACGTTAGCAGGGCAGTTATATAGTGAGTTGAAAGACTTTTTCCCGAATAATGCAGTTGAATATTTTGTTAGTTACTACGATTATTATCAGCCAGAAGCGTATGTACCACAAACAGATACGTTTATTGAAAAAGATGCGCAGGTTAATGATGAAATTGATAAATTGCGTCACTCGGCAACGTCTGCATTATTTGAACGGGACGATGTAATTATTGTTGCGAGTGTTTCTTGTATATATGGCTTAGGTTCTCCAGAAGAATACCGCGAGCTAGTTGTTTCGCTTCGAGTTGGTATGGAAAAAGACCGTAATCAATTGCTTCGTGAACTTGTTGATGTACAGTATGGACGTAATGATATTGATTTCAAGCGTGGTACATTCCGTGTGCGAGGAGATGTAGTTGAAATCTTCCCGGCATCACTTGATGAGCATTGTATTCGAATCGAATTTTTCGGTGATGAAATCGATCGTATTCGTGAAGTAAATGCGTTAACAGGTGAAGTATTAGCAGAACGTGATCATGTAGCAATCTTCCCAGCATCTCACTTCGTTACACGTGAAGAAAAGATGAAGGTCGCTATTGAAAATATCGAAAAAGAATTAGAAGAGCGTTTAAAGGAATTAAATGATAACGGCAAGTTGTTAGAAGCGCAGCGTATAGAACAGCGTACACGTTATGATTTAGAAATGATGCGCGAGATGGGATTTTGTTCAGGTATTGAAAACTACTCCCGTCATTTAACACTTCGTCCAGCGGGGGCAACGCCGTATACGCTATTAGACTATTTCCCGAAAGATTTCTTAATCGTTATGGATGAATCGCACGTATCAGTACCGCAAGTAAGAGCGATGTATAACGGGGACCAAGCGCGTAAGCAAGTGCTTGTGGATCATGGATTCCGTCTGCCGTCAGCTTTAGATAATAGACCGCTCACATTCGATGAGTTTGAAGAGAAAACGAATCAAGTTATTTATGTTTCAGCAACGCCAGGACCGTATGAGTTAGAGCAGTCGCCAGAAGTAATAGAACAAATTATTCGTCCAACAGGGCTTTTAGATCCACCAATTGATATACGACCAATTGAAGGGCAAATTGACGATTTATTAGGAGAGATTCAAGATCGTATTGCAAAAAATGAACGTGTATTAATTACGACTTTAACGAAGAAAATGTCAGAGGATTTAACGGATTACTTAAAAGATGTAGGAATTAAAGTTAACTATCTTCACTCTGAAATTAAAACGTTAGAACGTATTGAAATTATCCGCGATCTTCGCCTCGGTAAATTTGATGTACTTGTCGGCATTAACTTATTGCGAGAAGGATTAGATATTCCGGAAGTATCACTTGTAGCTATTTTAGATGCTGATAAGGAAGGGTTCTTGCGTTCAGAACGTTCATTAATTCAAACAATCGGTCGTGCCGCGCGTAATGAAAACGGCCGCGTTATTATGTATGCAGATCGTATAACGAAATCTATGGGAATTGCGATTGAAGAAACGAAGCGTCGTCGTAGTATACAAGAAGCTTACAATGAAGAGCATGGTATTACGCCGAAAACGATTCAAAAAGGCGTTCGTGATGTTATCCGTGCAACGACAGCTGCTGAAGAGACAGAAACATACGAAGCAACTCCTGCTAAGAAAATGACGAAAAAAGAGCGCGAAAAGACAATTGCGAAGATGGAAGCAGAGATGAAAGAAGCAGCAAAAGCGTTAGACTTCGAGCGTGCAGCTGAACTAAGAGATTTACTATTAGAATTAAAAGCGGAAGGGTGAAAAAAGTGAGTAAGAGCAAGGATTTTATCGTTGTAAAAGGTGCTAGAGCACATAACTTAAAAAATATTGATGTAACCATTCCGAGAAATCAGCTTGTCGTTGTAACGGGATTGTCTGGTTCGGGGAAATCATCATTAGCATTTGATACGATTTATGCAGAAGGGCAGCGCAGATACGTAGAATCGTTATCTGCGTATGCGCGCCAGTTTTTAGGACAAATGGATAAGCCGGATGTGGACACGATTGAAGGATTGTCACCAGCAATTTCAATCGATCAAAAAACGACGAGTCGTAACCCACGTTCAACTGTCGGAACGGTAACGGAGATTTATGATTACTTACGTTTATTATTTGCACGAATTGGTACGCCAATTTGTCCGAATCATGGCATTGAAATTACGTCACAAACAGTAGAGCAGATGGTAGACCGCGTTCTTGAATATCCTGAACGTACGAAATTACAAGTGTTAGCGCCTATCGTTTCTGGGCGTAAAGGTGCGCATGTAAAAGTACTTGAAGATATTAAGAAGCAAGGATATGTTCGTGTTCGCGTTGATGGTGAAATGCTTGATGTATCTGAAGATATTGCGTTAGATAAAAACAAGAAGCATTCCATTGAAGTTGTAATTGACCGTATTGTTGTAAAAGAAGGAATCGCAAGCCGTCTTGCTGATTCACTTGAAAGTGCATTAAAGCTTGGCGGGGGACGAGTGTTAATCGATGTTATGGGAGAAGAGGAACTTCTGTTTAGCGAACATCACGCTTGTCCGCATTGTGGTTTTTCAATTGGAGAATTAGAGCCGCGTATGTTCTCATTCAATAGTCCGTTCGGAGCATGTCCTTCTTGTGATGGACTTGGTTCAAAGCTAGAGGTAGATTTAGAGCTTGTTATTCCTAACTGGGATTTATCATTAAATGAACATGCGATTGCGCCTTGGGAACCAACAAGTTCACAATATTACCCACAACTTTTACAATCTGTATGTAATCATTACGGCGTTGATATGGATGTGCCTGTAAAAAATATACCGAAAGATTTATTTGATAAAGTGTTGTACGGAAGCGGGGAAGAGAAAGTTTATTTCCGCTATGTAAATGAATTTGGTCAAGTAAAGGAAAATGAGATTTTATTTGAAGGTGTTATTCCAAACATTGAACGTCGTTATCGTGAAACGAGTTCCGATTACATTCGTGAGCAAATGGAAAAGTATATGGCAGAACAAGCTTGTCCAAAGTGTAAAGGTGGACGCTTAAAGCCTGAGAGTTTAGCTGTATTTGTTGGCAATAAAACGATTGCTGACGTAACGAAGTATTCAGTTCAAGAAGTACAAGAATTCTTCTCGAATGTAGAGCTAACGGAGAAGCAACAAAAAATAGCTCATTTAATTTTAAGAGAAATTCAGGAGCGCGTTGGGTTCTTAGTGAACGTTGGTTTAGATTATTTAACGTTAAGTCGTGCCGCAGGAACTTTATCAGGTGGTGAGGCGCAGCGTATTCGTTTAGCGACGCAAATTGGTTCTCGTCTAACTGGCGTACTTTATATTCTTGATGAGCCTTCAATTGGTTTACACCAGCGTGATAACGATCGTCTTATTCGTACATTGCAAGAAATGCGCGATTTAGGTAATACGTTAATCGTTGTTGAACATGATGAAGATACGATGATGGCTGCTGACTATTTACTTGATATAGGGCCTGGTGCAGGTATTCACGGTGGACAGGTCGTTTCAGCGGGGACGCCGGCTGAAGTTATGCAAGATGAGAATTCATTAACAGGGAAGTATTTAAGTGGTAAAGAGTTTATTCCAGTTCCACTTGAAAGACGTAAAGGTGATGGACGTAAAGTAGAGATTGTCGGCGCAAAAGAGAATAACTTAAAGAATGCGAAAATGTCATTCCCACTCGGTACGTTTGTAGCGGTAACAGGGGTATCTGGTTCTGGTAAAAGTACGATGATTAATGAAGTATTATATAAATCGTTAGCTCAAAAGTTATATAAAGCGAAAGCGAAGCCAGGTACTCATAAAGAGATTAAAGGTCTTGAACATTTAGATAAGGTAATTGATATTGATCAATCACCAATTGGTCGTACACCACGTTCTAATCCAGCGACGTACACAGGTGTATTCGATGATATTCGTGATGTGTTTGCACAAACGAATGAAGCGAAAGTGCGCGGATATCAAAAAGGACGTTTCAGCTTTAATGTAAAAGGTGGCCGTTGTGAAGCGTGCCGTGGTGATGGAATTATTAAAATTGAAATGCATTTCCTACCAGATGTGTATGTTCCGTGTGAAGTTTGTCACGGTAAACGATATAATCGTGAAACGTTAGAAGTGAAATATAAAGATAAGAATATTTCTGAAGTGTTAGGGATGACAATTGAAGATGGAGTAGAATTCTTCGCCAATATTCCTAAAATTAAGCGTAAACTTCAAACGCTTGTAGATGTTGGGCTTGGTTATATGAAATTAGGTCAACCAGCAACAACATTATCTGGTGGGGAAGCACAGCGTGTGAAATTAGCTTCTGAATTACACCGTCGTTCTACAGGTCGTACGTTATACATTTTAGATGAGCCAACGACTGGTTTGCATGCGCATGATATTGCACGTCTTCTAGAAGTGCTGCAACGTCTTGTTGAGAGCGGTGAGACGGTACTTGTAATTGAACATAATTTAGATGTAATTAAAACAGCTGATTATATCGTTGACCTTGGACCAGAGGGCGGAGATAAAGGTGGACAAATCGTTGCTTCAGGAACGCCAGAGCAAGTAGTGAAAGAAGAACGCTCATACACAGGTAAGTATTTAAAAGAGATTTTAAATCGTGATAAAGCAAGAATGAAAGAGAAAATAAAAGAAGTAGAGTTATCGCAATAAGTTTATTGATGAAAACCGAGTGAAAATGACGCTCGGTTTTTATTGTATAGGGGGAGAAGATGGAGTTTTTAGAGGTGTTAAGGAAGAAACATATGAAGGTAAGAGAGTTTCAAAGTTGGGGTGTATATTTTCGAAAGCGCTGGGAGGATCACTTTGCAAATCATTTAAGTGATAAAGAAAAAGAAGATATTTTTCTTTATGGAGATAGGTATGCATGTGGTTATCTATGGCACATATTTAGTTATGAGAAAAAGAAGTGTTTAGAGGGTAAAGAAGCGGAAAACGCGTTTCATAATGAAGTGAAAAAGGATTGCTACATTTTCTATCAACACTGTGATGAGGTACTGTTAATAAAGGATGCGAGTTTGTTACATATGGATGATATATTGTGTGAGACAGACGATGCGTATAAAGGTGATATCTATATCGTAGATAAAGATTTCACTTGGACCTTTGTAAAAACTCATGAACATAGGTGGTGTGGTCCTTATTTTGCGAGGAAGTGTTAGTAGGTATACAAGCATGAAAGATAGAATAAGTTGATATAAGTGTTTGTATCATACTTGCGTTTATTATCTATTAGCGTATGATGAAATATATATGTTTAAAAGGATGTGTAACGAAATGAGATGGATTGTATCACTTCTTGTAAATAGCGTTGTGTTAATCGCTGTATCGGGACTTTTAAAAGGGATTGCACCAGATGCATTTTACGTAGCCAATATACAAACTGCAATTATTGCGAGTATTATATTGGCGGTTTTAAATGTGTTCGTAAAGCCATTTTTAATTTTAATTACGCTACCAATTACTGTTGTAACTTTCGGCTTCTTCTTAATTGTTATTAATGCGATTACGTTAAAAATAGCAGATTCATTATTAGGAGATGCTTTTAATATATCAGGATTTGGTGTAGCGATTGTTGCGGCAATTTGTATTTCAATTTTTAATATGATAATTGAAAAGGCAATTGTTGAACCTCTATATGAAAAAAAGAGAAAGTGACAAAAAGAAAAACATTTCATTATTCGTATGAAATGTTTTTTTCTATTTATTAGAAACCGTATTTCTTGTTTCCAGAAAAAAATGGTACAATATCCGATAGAATGGAATTTTACATCAAACGAGACTGAACCCGCAGCGGAGTGGAGGTTTATACATATGCCGAAAGTAAGGACAAAAGATTTAATTGAACAATTTCAATTGGAGTTAATCAGTGGTGAAGAAGGCATTCATCGTCCGATTGATACAAGTGATTTATCACGACCTGGAATTGAAATGGCAGGATTTTTTACATATTATCCAGCAGATCGTGTGCAGCTTCTTGGAAAGACGGAGCTTACGTTCTTTGACACGTTAACGTCAGAGCAAAAACAAGAGAGAATGAAAGCGCTTTGTACTGAGGAGACGCCATGTATTATTGTAACTCGTAATCAAGATGTACCAGATGAGTTATTACAAGCATCACGTGAATCAGGTATGCCTTTATTACGTTCTTCTCAAACGACAACTAGATTATCAAGTCGTTTAACAAACTATTTAGAAGGTAAGTTAGCACCAACAACTGCTGTTCATGGTGTGTTAGTAGATATTTACGGTGTTGGTGTTTTAATTACAGGTCAAAGTGGTGTTGGTAAAAGTGAGACAGCTCTTGAGCTTGTAAAGCGTGGTCACCGTCTTGTTGCGGATGATAGTGTAGAAATTCGTCAAGAAGATGAAGACATGTTAGTCGGAAGCTCACCAGATTTAATCGAGCATTTATTAGAAATTCGTGGTCTAGGTATTATTAACGTTATGACGTTATTCGGTGCAGGGGCAGTACGAAATTACAAGCGTATTACACTTGTTATTAATCTTGAAATTTGGGATCAAAAGAAAAATTACGATCGCTTAGGTCTTGATGAAGAGAAGATGAAAATTATTGATACAGAGCTTACGAAGATTACACTTCCAGTTCGTCCTGGTCGAAACTTGGCTGTTATTATTGAAGTAGCAGCGATGAACTTCCGTTTAAAACGTATGGGAGTCAATGCAGCACAGCAGTTCTCTGAACGATTAATGAGTGCAATTGAGTTAGGAAATCAGGAGTAAACTTTGGAGAGGGAGGTCATATACATATGCTGTTAGCTTCTGTACCACAGCTTGACCGTGTAGCTATCCAACTTGGGCCGTTTCCTGTGTATTGGTACGGGATTATTATCGGTACAGGTGTGCTATTAGGTCTTTGGCTGGCAACTCGCGAGGGAGAAAGGCTAGGTATTCCAAAAGATACATTTGTTGACCTTGTATTAATTGCAGTACCGATCGCTATTCTTTTTGCGAGAATGTACTATGTTATTTTTGAATGGGAATATTACGCACAAAATCCGAGTCAAATTATTAATATTCGTCAAGGTGGTTTGGCAATTCATGGTGGTTTAATCGGGGCTGTTATTACAGGTGTTCTTTTTGCGAAACGACGCGGACTTTCTTTCTGGAAGTTGGCTGATATTGCTGCACCAAGTATTTTACTAGGACAAGCAATTGGCCGATGGGGAAACTTTATGAACCAAGAGGCGCATGGTGATGAAGTAACGAGACAGTTTTTAGAAGGTCTTCATTTACCGGATTTTATTATTAATCAAATGTATATTGAGGGTGTGTACTATCATCCGACGTTTTTATATGAATCATTATGGAATTTTGCAGGCGTAATTTTACTACTTGCATTAAGAAAAGTGAATTTACGTCGCGGGGAGTTATTCTTCACATATTTAATTTGGTATTCAGTAGGACGCTTCTTCGTAGAAGGCTTACGTACAGATAGTTTAATGCTAGGACCACTTCGTATCGCACAAGTAATGTCAATTGGACTTGTTGTTATTTCTATTATTTTCATTATTGTGAGACGAAAAATGGGGCAAGCTGATAAAAGATATTTAGAAAATTAGAGACAAGTAGCATCTTATTATAAGATGCTGCTTCTTTCATATTCAGGAAGGCGAAAGGACTAAGGCGATGAGAATAAATACAGTTTTATTTGATTTAGATGGAACTTTAATTAATACAAACGAACTTATTATTTCTTCTTTTTTACATACTTTAAATACATATTATCCAAATCAATATAAGCGTGAAGATGTATTGCCATTTATCGGTCCATCTTTGCATGATACTTTCAGTAAGATTGATGAAAGTAAGGTTGAAGAGATGATTACAAGTTATCGCGAATTTAACCATGATCATCATGATGAATTAGTAGAAGAATATGAAACTGTATATGAAACAGTTCGAGAGTTGAAGAAGCAAGGTTATAAAGTTGGTATTGTTACAACGAAAGCGAGACAAACCGTTGAGATGGGATTACAGTTGTCAAAGCTTGATGAATTTTTTGATGTTGTCGTGACAATTGATGATGTAGAGCATGTGAAACCACATCCAGAGCCACTTCAAAAAGCGCTTGAATTATTAGATGCAAAACCAGAAGAAGCATTGATGGTTGGGGATAATCATCATGATATTGTCGGTGGTCAAAATGCGGGGACGAAAACAGCTGCGGTTTCATGGACGTTGAAAGGTAGAGCGTATTTAGAGGCTTACAAGCCGGACTTTATGCTAGATAAAATGAGTGATTTGCTATCGATTTTGTCTAATATGAACCGTTCATAAAGGTCCAAGTAAGTTAGTAGAGGAGCGAGCTAAGTGCGACGGACAACGCGCTATCCTGTTTCAGGAGAAAATTCATTATGGAATGTGTATAAAACAGTGTCTTTTTGGAAGGTAATGAAAAACTTTATTATTATCCAAATTGCACGTTACACGCCATTTTTATCTGTGAAGAATTGGTTGTACCGCACTTTTTTACGGATGAAAGTAGGAAAGAAAACATCATTTGCGCTTATGGTAATGCCGGATATTATGTTCCCAGAAAAGATAACTGTGGGAGAGAATTCGATTATTGGCTATAACACAACGCTTTTAGCACATGAATATTTAATTCGTGAATATCGACTTGGGGAAATCGTCATTGGAAATGAAGTGATGATTGGAGCGAATGTAACAATATTACCAGGTGTGAAAATTGGAGACGGTGCGACTGTCTCAGCTGGCACACTTGTTCATAGAGATGTACCGAGCGGTGCTTTCGTAGGTGGAAATCCAATGCGTATTATTTATACGAAAGAGCAAATGACCGCCAGAGAAGGTTCATGGTGAAAATGTAACATTTCTCCTCTTTTTTTATGAATAAAAAGGAAATAATTGAGTATAATATACTGTTTTGTTTTTTACGGAATCGTTTATACTTATAGATAAAAGAATGTGTGAACGAAGAAAACAAAAAACTGGAGGATATATGGGGAAAAATCAAAGGATATATAAGGAGAACGGACAAGTTATCTCTTTTAATCAATTAGCGGGCTTCTTTTATAAAAAAGGGATGAGAGCTTACAAAGGACAAAAATTGCAAGATGCAATTAAATATTTTCGAAGAGCGGCACAAAGTGAGAAGGAGCCGTTTATTTTATGTCAATTAGCAACAGTATTATCTGAGGCTGGTGAATATCAAGAGTCGAATCAAACCTTCTTAAAGTTAGTTAGATCTAATCCTGAACTTGAACAGTGCTATTATTTTATTGCAAATAATTATGCATATATGGGGTTATTTCAACAGGCGAAGAAATATGCGGATCGCTATTTAGAAGTTGCAAAAGAGAAGGAATTCGTAGAAGATACATTAGAACTTCTAGAGATTATGGAAGAAGAAGCAATGGGTGCGGAAGAGATTGAAGATGAAGATGATTTAATTGTTATGCAGGAAGAAGCGAATCGTTATATTCGTAATGGACAATTAGAAGAAGCAATTGCTACATTAGAAATTGTTACGAAAGATTATCCGGAATTTTGGTCAGGTCATAATAATTTAGCCATTGCACATTTTCAATCGGGTAATGTAGACAAAGCGCTGAAGTTAACAGAAATGATTTTAGAGAAAAATCCTGGTAATATACATGCGCTTTGTAATACACTTATTTTTCTATATTCAATTGGAGAGCATAAACAAGTAGAAGCATTAGCGGGACAGCTAGTTTCAGTATATCCAATTTCATTTGAACATCGTTTGAAACTGGGAACTACACTTGCAACAATTGGTTATTTCGAGCATGCATATAAATGGTTCAAACTATTAAAGCGTCAAGGATATGAGGGAGACGTTAGTTTTTATTATTGGTTTGCATATTCTGCTTATATGGTGAAAGATCAGCAACTAGCTGAAAAAATGTGGCAATATGTCGTGGAATTGCATCCTGATAAAAAGGGAAAAGAACCGTGGAATGCGCTGAATTTAGCAGATGAAGGACAAAACGTGTTATTTGAAGAATTACGAAAATCATTTCAGCAAAGTGCGACGCTAGAAGAACAAATGCTAGCTTTATATTTAATGAATGAATTGTCAACGCCGGAGAAGGTGGGATTCTTCTTTGATATAACGCAAGCGAAGAACGGTGTTCCCATCGTATCACAACTTGCAAAGTACTTCTTTTTACTTAATAGTCATAAGAGTATTCCAGCTGATTTACAGCAATTTGAGCAGTGCGCGAGAATCGCGGATGCATTATACAATTATACGAAAAAAGATGATGAATTAATTGAAGAGTGTTTACACTTTTGGTTTTGTACGTTCATACGTTTATATACATCTGGAGACATATTTACAAATGTGTACGGCTGGTCAGCTGCGATTGAATACATTGTACGCGGCGAACAAGGAAATAAAATGACACAGTCGGAGCTTGGAGATGTATATAATGTATCTGTAGCGACTGTCCGAAAGTATGTGCAAGCTGTTAAGCGTACGCACACATAAGATAAGCAAATCATTGGGAAAAAAATGATGCTAACAGTATAATGAGGGTAACTTAATTGTGTAGGAATGGATAGGAGTGAATAGTGTGTCAGAAGAAAAAATTTATGATGTCGTTATTATTGGTGCAGGACCAGCTGGTATGACAGCTGCAGTATATACATCTCGTGCAAATTTAAGCACATTAATGCTTGAGCGTGGTATTCCGGGTGGCCAAATGGCAAACACGGAAGATGTAGAAAACTACCCAGGTTATGAGTCTATTTTAGGACCAGATTTATCAAATAAAATGTTCGAGCATGCGAAGAAATTTGGTGCTGAATATGCATACGGTGATGTGAAAGAAGTCATCGATGGTAAGGAATACAAAACAATTATTGCTGGTAAAAAAGAATATAAAGCACGTGCAATTATCGTTGCAAGCGGTGCAGAGTATAAAAAAATTGGTGTACCGGGTGAAACAGAACTTGGCGGCCGCGGTGTATCATATTGTGCAGTATGTGACGGAGCATTC
Source organism: Bacillus cereus group sp. MYBK95-2 (assembly GCF_051915225.1). NCBI lineage: Bacteria > Bacillati > Bacillota > Bacilli > Caryophanales > Bacillaceae > Bacillus > Bacillus cereus group sp. MYBK95-2. The sequence continues at coordinate 369,343 of NZ_JBQAEH010000004.1, forward strand.
TTTAAAGGAAAAGAACTTATCGTAATTGGCGGCGGAGATTCTGCTGTTGAAGAGGGTGTGTTCTTAACGCGCTTCGCATCAAAAGTAACGATCGTTCACCGTCGTGACACGCTTCGTGCACAGAAAATTTTACAAGACCGTGCTTTCCAAAACGAAAAAGTAGATTTCATTTGGAACCACACGATAAAAGAAATCAACGAAGCAAGTGGTAAAGTAGGAAGTGTAACACTTGTGGACGTAAATAGTGGAGAAGAGAAAGAAGTCAAAACTGACGGCGTATTCGTATACATCGGTATGTTACCTTTATCAAAACCATTTGTTGAACTAGGTATTACAAATGAAAATGGTTACCTTGAAACGAACGAGCGTATGGAAACGAAAATTCCTGGTATTTTCGCAGCTGGTGATGTTCGTGAAAAAATGCTTCGTCAAATTGTAACTGCAACAGGTGACGGTAGTATTGCAGCGCAAAGTGCACAACATTACGTAGAAGAATTATTAGAGGAATTAAAAACTGTATCAGAAAAATAAGGGATAATATACCTTGTGAGAAGAAAGCTACCGACAGGAGCTTTCTTCTTTTTTTGTGTGAAAATGTCAAAGTTTTGTCAAAAAATATAAGGATTATAAGCTTTCTTATTGATATACTGGACTTTACGGAAAAAATCACTATAAGAAATGAGGAATTTATTCAGTATGGAATGGCGTAATATATATCGTGGATTTTGTATGGGCGTTAGTGATTTAATTCCTGGTGTGAGCGGCGGTACAATCGCTGTTGTGTTAGGGATTTATGAACAATTGCTTGCGGCAATTAGTGGATTCTTTAGTCGTGAATGGAAAAAACATTTAGGATTTTTAATTCCACTTGCAGCTGGTGTGGCAGCGGCATTTTTAACGTTAAGTCACGTTATTAAATATTTACTTGCAAATCATTATGAACCGACTCAATTTTTCTTCCTCGGTTTAATTATTAGTATATTACCGATGTTAATGAGGGAAGCTGATGCAAAGTCGTCGTTTAAAGGTAAGCACATCGTTTTATTAATAGTTGCAGCAATTCTTGTTGCGATTACAGCTTTCTTTAAACCAGATAAGGCAGCAGATCCAATTACGACGTTAACAATTTTAAATGCAATTGGTTTATTTTTCGCAGGATGGATGGCTAGTATGGCCATGCTGCTTCCTGGAATTAGTGGATCGTTTATTTTATTAATTATTGGTGTGTATCCAACAGCAATTAACGCTTTAACTACACTTAACTTACCTTTAATCGTGGTTATCGGTGCTGGTGTTATGGTTGGATTTGTTGTAAGTAGTAAAGGCATTAGTTTTTTATTAGATCGTTATAAAAGTATGACATTTGCGGCAATTATTGGACTTGTAATCGGTTCGATTGTAATTGTATTCCCTGGGATTCCGACTGGCGGATTTTCAATTATAAGTTCAATTATTACCTTTGTTTTAGGATTTGCGATTGTTACTTATTTCGGTAAGAAATAAGTACTTTAATCCCCTTGGCGATAAAAAGCGTTAAGGGGATTTTTCATGCTATTCATTCAAAGGATAAGCATTTACATTGCTTGTTATAGAAAGCTTTTTTAAAATTGCTGAGTAGCATATGCTTAGCGAAAGAGGACTGGCTCCTTCGTTGTAGCAAACTGTTTTTGATAGTATAATGAAAGAAGTATGCAGTGAGGAATTTTACTGCAAGTAGCTGAGGTGAAGAAACATGCAAAGAGTGACAAACTGTGTGTTAATTAGAGATAATGAAGTACTCTTACTCCAAAAACCTCGCCGAAATTGGTGGGTTGCACCAGGCGGGAAAATGGAGCGTGGTGAGACTGTAAGAGATTCCGTTGTTCGCGAGTATCGTGAAGAAACAGGTATTTATTTGAAAAACCCAGCGTTAAAGGGGGTCTTCACCTTTGTCATCCAAGAAGGTGATAAAGTTGTTTCTGAATGGATGATGTTCTCCTTTTTAGCGACAGATTTTGCAGGAGAAAACAAACTAGAGAGCGAAGAAGGCATCATTGGTTGGCATACATTTGATAAAATTGATGATTTAGCAATGGCGCCAGGAGATTATCACATTATTGATTATTTAATTAAAGGAAATGGCATAATCTACGGTACATTTGTATATACCCCAGATTTTGAGTTGCTTTCATATCGATTAGATCCGAGTTAAACCGTCAAGGAGAGGATACAATGACAGAGAATAATGATATAAAAATGGTAATTATTACAGGGATGTCTGGAGCTGGAAAAACAGTAGCTTTACAAAGTTTTGAAGATTTAGGATATTTTTGTGTGGATAATTTACCACCGATGTTATTGCCAAAGTTTATTGAGCTTATGGCGGATTCAAAAGGGAAAATGAATAAAGTGGCACTTGGTATTGATTTACGTGGCCGCGAGTTTTTCGAACATTTATGGGGAGCACTTGATGATTTATCAGAACGTACATGGATTATTCCTCATATTTTATTTTTAGATGCGAAAGATAGTACGCTTGTAACTCGTTATAAAGAAACGAGACGTTCGCATCCACTTGCACCAACTGGTTTGCCGTTAAAGGGAATCGAAGCAGAGCGTAATTTATTAACAGATATGAAGGCACGAGCGAATATTGTGCTTGATACATCGGATTTAAAACCGAAAGAATTACGTGAAAAAATTGTTCACTTGTTCTCAACAGAAACTGAGCAAGCATTTCGTGTAAATGTTATGTCATTTGGATTTAAGTACGGTATTCCAATTGATGCAGATTTAGTATTTGATGTTCGTTTTTTACCAAATCCATATTACATTCCACATATGAAGCCATTAACAGGACTAGATGAAGAAGTTTCTTCGTATGTACTGAAATTTAATGAGACACATAAGTTTTTAGAGAAGTTGACGGATCTGATTACTTTCATGCTGCCTCATTATAAAAGAGAAGGCAAAAGTCAACTTGTAATTGCAATTGGATGTACAGGTGGACAGCATCGTTCTGTTACGCTTACAGAATACCTTGGGAAACATTTGAAACCAGAGTATAGTGTTCATGTATCTCATCGTGATGTGGAGAAGAGAAAGGGCCATTAAGGGATGAAAAAAGAGAGAAAGCCTAAAATTGTCATCATGGGAGGCGGAACTGGACTCTCTGTTTTATTAAGGGGATTAAAGCAATATCCTGTTGATATTACAGCAGTTGTTACAATTGCTGATGATGGTGGCAGTTCGGGTAGATTACGTGATGAGCTAGAAATTCCACCTCCAGGTGACATCCGTAACGTACTTGTTGCGTTATCGGATGTAGAGCCACTGGTGGAAGCTTTATTTCAGCACCGTTTCACAACAGGAGACGGACTGAAAGGTCATGCGTTAGGAAATCTATTGTTGGCAGGTATGACCTCGATTACAGGAGACTTTTTCCATGCAATTACAGAAACAAGTAAAGTATTAAATGTCAGAGGACGTGTATTACCAGCAGCGAATCAAAGTGCGGTACTTCATGCGGAACTTGAAGATGGGGAAATTGTAACAGGTGAATCAAAGATTCCTTATTACGGAAAGAAGATTAATCGTGTCTTTTTAACTCCAGAAGATGTAGAGCCATTGCATGAAACGTTGGCTGAGATTAAACGAGCTGATTTACTTGTTTTCGGTCCTGGAAGTTTGTATACGAGTATATTGCCCAATTTAGTTGTTAACAAAATTGGAGACGCTGTTCTTGCTGCAAAGGCGAAGAAGGTATATGTATGTAACGTTATGACACAAGCGGGTGAAACGATGGGATATACTGCTTTTGATCATGTGCAGGCGTTACACGATCATTTAGGGCAACCATTTATCAATACTGCAATTGTAAATAACCGTGAGATTCCTTGTGAATTACGCAAGTCATATGAGGAAGAAATGTCTACACCAGTTGTAGTGGATGAAGAACGTTTTGTTGAAAATAATATTGATGTTATTCAAGAGGGATTAGCGAAGTATGATGATCATGTTGTAAGGCATGATACGTTAAAGTTAGCGTCCATTTTATATTCATTGTTATAAATATGCGTTGCCTCGTTTGAGGTAGCGCTCCTCATTCATATAGGACAAGAATTTTGTTCCATAATAATCGTATAAGGAGGTGTTGACTGTGTCATTTGCATCAGAAACAAAGAAAGAGTTGACGAATCTTGAGATGAAGGAATGCTGTGAGAAAGCAGAATTATCAGCGTTACTTCGAATGAACGGGTCGCTTTCTTTTTCAAACCGTCGTCTATCTATCGATATTCAAACGGAAAATGCGGCAATTGCAAGAAGGATTTATACGCTTTTGAAAAAAGGATATGACGTGACGGTAGAATTGCTTGTCCGTAAAAAAATGCGCTTGAAGAAAAATAATGTATATATTGTGCGGCTTGTTGAGAAGTCTCGCGAAATATTAGCTGATCTTCATATCGTTCGAGATGACTTTTCATTTATTCGAAATATATCACAAGAATTGATTGAGAAAAAATGTTGTAAACGATCGTACTTACGTGGCGCATTTTTAGCAGGTGGTTCAGTAAATAACCCAGAAACATCATCTTATCATTTAGAAATCTTTTCGTTATATAAGGAACATAATGATGCTATATGTGAACTGATGAACGGATTTGATTTAAATAGTAAGACGTTGGAAAGAAGAAAAGGGTACATTACGTATTTGAAAGAAGCAGAAAAAATTACAGAGTTTTTAAATATTATAGGTGCTCATAATGCACTTTTAAGATTTGAAGATATTCGAATCGTACGTGATATGCGTAATTCTGTAAATCGTTTAGTGAACTGCGAAACAGCTAATTTAAATAAAACAATTGGTGCAGCACTAAGACAGATTGAAAATATTCGTTATATTGATGAGACAGTTGGTCTTGATATTTTGCCGGATAAATTACAAGAGATTGCACAATTACGAAGAGATTATCAAGATGTAACATTGAAAGAGTTAGGTGAGATGGTATCCGGGGGGAAGATTAGTAAGTCGGGTATTAATCATCGTTTGCGTAAAATCGATGAAATCGCAGAGAAATTACGCGCGGGGGAAACGTTAGTAAAAAAATAAGAGGTTAAAGGGGAAATGGAGCTGTGGTTCAAAAACGAGTTCAGGTTTCATTAAAAAACGGTTTACAAGCACGTCCGGCTGCGTTGTTTGTACAAGAGGCAAATCGCTTTCATGCAGATATCTTCATCGAGAAAGATGGAAAGACAGTAAATGCAAAGAGCATAATGGGGATTATGAGCTTAGCAATTGGAACTGGAAGCATGATAACAATTACAACAGAAGGTTCAGATGCAGAAGAGGCTTTAGAAGCATTAGCTGCATATGTACAATAAGAAGCTATCGCGTATATGCGATAGCTTTTTGTTTTGTTGTTTGTGCGGATTAGCGGGGAGGGGTATTTAGCTGGTTTGTCCTTGTCGGAGATTGTCGGTAAATCGATATGTTGTGTCGAACCGTTGATATATTAAAAAAATCGTTGATATAATTCAAGTTTTGTTCGATATAATTGAAAAATCGTTGATATATTTAGAGGGATACTGGATGGGGTATGTGAGCGGGGAACAATATATAAAAGAAGCGCCCAATTATAGGGCGCTTCCACTTTTAGTTATATCCAGCTCCAGCGGCTAGAATCTCCGGTCGCTTCGCCCCTTCATTCGAGGAAAAAAGCGCCTCGGAATCAGGGCTCCATCGCCCTGCGATTCTGAACGAGCCGCTTTCGCTTTTAAGTATTAACGATTTGTAAAGATCTTATCGATTAAACCGTATTCTAAAGCTTTTTCTGCTGTCATGAAGTTGTCGCGGTCTGTGTCGCGTTGTAGTACTTCAAGTGGTTGACCAGTGCGGTCAGCAAGAATTTGGTTTAGTTTTTCACGTAAGAATAGGATACGTTTTGCAGCGATTTCGATTTCAGTCGCTTGACCTTGTGCTCCACCAAGTGGTTGGTGAATCATTACTTCACTGTTTGGAAGTGCGTAACGTTTTCCTTTTTCACCTGCTGCAAGTAAGAATGCACCCATAGATGCAGCCATACCGATACAGATTGTTGATACTTGTGGTTTAATAAACTGCATTGTATCATAGATTGCCATACCCGCTGTGATAGAACCACCAGGGCTGTTGATGTAGATGTGAATATCTTTTTCTGGATCTTGAGATTCCAAGAATAAAAGCTGGGAAACGATTGAGTTAGCTACGTTGTCATCAATTGCACTACCAAGCATAATGATGCGGTCTTTTAATAGTCGAGAGTAAATATCGTAAGCGCGTTCTCCACGATTTGTTTGTTCAATTACTGTAGGAATTAAATTCATCTGTTATTTCCTCCTTATAAAGCTTTCTTAGTCTTATAATACAATTATGGTCAATAAAGGTCAAACGAAACCACTTTAAATCAAAAAAATATGTAGTTGTACCATGAAATATTCGCTATGTTTTCGAAATTCCCTGCTTATGTATCTTCAACATCATAACCGAATTACATAAATTTAAACGTTACGAAAACTGGAGAAAAAAGAAAAGAACGCCTTTTAACTGAAGCGTTCTTTCGATAATTAGTCTTTTAAAAGATAGGTTACTTTATTTAAAATCTTTTCGATTTGTTTCGCGTTTTTACTATACATTTCGCTTGCTGACTTCGACTTTGTTTCTAGGGAAAATAGTTCAAGATCAGCATGACATTTTTTTAAAGATGCTAATAATAAAGGTTTGTTTTGAGGAGAAGGCATTTGGAGTTTGTCATTGTAAATGTCGATAGTAAGTTGTCCGTATGAATCCACTTGACCGAGGAAGACATTTTCAATAACAACACCGATTTTTTCTAATTCTGAATGTAGCCAAGCGCGGTTATGCCCGCTTGCTGAAAGTGGTTCATCTAGTACATTTCCATCCATAATAACAGTTTGTGGTTCTTTTTCATTTGGCACTTTTAAACCGAGATCTTTTGCTGTAAGTGGCTGAGAATCTTTCTTTAATAGTACATTTAATTCTCCACTCGGTTCTAAGACCGCAAATTCGACTTCCGCTATACTAAATGCACCATTTCCTCTAAGAAGTTCAAGTAACTCATCACTTGTATATTTCTCTTTCTTTAAGTTATCCTCAAGTACTTTTCCGTCTTTTATTAGCACTGTCGATTTTCCTTCAAAGAAATCTCTAGCGGCTTTGTTTTTTAAGGAAAGAATGCCAACAAAAAAAGGTACCGAGGCGAAAATAAGTATTGCAAAGACGCCGTGGAAAAATTTTGAATCAAGCCCTGTAGATACTTGGGCAGCGATGTCACCGATTGTCATTCCCGCTATGTATTCAAAAAAGGAAAGTTGAGAGATTTGCCTTTTTCCTAAGCACTTTGTAATAGTGAATAAAATAATTAATATGAATACAGAGCGAAGGATGACAAGTGTCCATTCCGGTAGGTGAGACATAGTCATTTCCTCCAGTCTACTTAAAACCCTTTATATTGAGGTTCTTCACGTTCTAATACTGAAACTCTATCCTGTAAATCAGCGATGACACTGTCCATTTCTAACATACATTCATGAAATACGCGTTTTGCTTCATCGTCTGTAGAGTTTAGCGAAAGGGAACTTAAGCTTGCTTGAGCTCCCCTTACACTAGCAAGGCAAGTTTTTACGCTAGCGATAACAGTCATATAAACACCTCTTATCCTTTCGGTTTGAATAACAACGCTCCAATGAAGCCGAAAATAATAGCTGCTGATACACCGGCGCTCGTTACTTTAAACATGCCGGTAATAACGCCAACGATGCCATGTTTTGCAGCTTCTTCCATTGCGCCATGAACGAGGGCATTACCAAAGCTTGTAATAGGTACAGTTGCCCCGGCTCCAGCGAAATCAATTAATGGCTCATACAAATTAAATCCATCTAATATAGCTCCAGCAACAACGAGTGTTGCCATTGTATGAGCGGGTGTTAGTTTGCCGACATCAAACATAAGTTGGCCGATTACACATATGAGTCCGCCAATGACGAAAGCCCAGAAAAAAATCATTGCGTTGCACCTCCAAATTCAATCGAAACGGCATGAGCGATACACGGAATCGTTTCTTCTTGTTGGAATGTAAGTGGAGATAGTAAAGCGCCTGTCGCAACGACAAGTATTTTTTTGAACTCTCCTCTTTTCATTCGGTTTAATAAATGACCGTAAACGACTGTTGCGGAACATCCAGGCCCGCTAGCACCAGCTATGACAGGTTGTCCTTCTCTATAAATGATAATTCCGCAATCTTGAAATTGTTTGCTCGTTACTTTCGTTCCGTGTTTATGTAGTAAGTCATAAGCAATTTCGCGTCCTACATGTCCGAGATCGCCTGTTACGATTAAATCGTAGTAAGAGGCATCAATTTGGCGTTCACGTAAATGGGCTTCAATTGTATCAACTGCAGCTGGAGCCATTGCGCCTCCCATATTAAACGGATCCGTTAATCCCATATCAACCACTCGTCCGATTGTTGCAGAGGTTACTCTTGGACCGTGTCCAGTATCGCTTAAAATAGCTGCGCCGGCGCCAGTTACTGTCCATTGTGCAGTAGGTGGCTTTTGTCCGCCGTATTCGGTAGGATAGCGGAATTGTTTTTCTACAGCTGCATTATGACTGGATGCACCAGTTAATAAATATTTTGCGCCTTTTGCATTTACGATACTTGCCCCAAGTGCTAAACCTTCCATAGAAGTAGAACAAGCTCCGAATAATCCGAGATAAGGAGTGCCGAGTGTGCGGCAAGCAAAGCTTGTAGGAGTAATTTGATTAATTAAATCTCCTGCGAGTACGAATTGAATATCATCTTTACGAAGTTCTGCTTTTTCAGTAGCGCGACTACAAGCTTCTTCGAATAAAATTTTATGTGCTTTTTCATAGGAATCTTGTCCGAGCCATAAATCTTCATGAAGGATATCGAAGTCTTCTGGAATGTTTCCCTTTGCTTCAAATGGTCCACCGACAACCCCTGTTGAGATAATGACTGGTTTGTTTTCAAATACCCACGTTCGGTGTCCTTGTAACATTTATAGCCCTCCCCATTGAACGAGAATCGTTTTAATAAGTGCGATGACGAAAGCGGAAAATACACCAAATAAAATTACAGAACCAGCTAGTTTAAACATATTGCCGCCAACGCCAAGGACAAATCCTTCCGTTCGATGCTCAATACATGCGGCAATAACAGAGTTACCAAATCCAGTAACAGGTACAGCTGTACCTGCTCCGGCAAACTGTCCAAAACGATCGTATATACCAAATCCAGTTAGTAACATGGAGATGAAAATGAGAGTTGCGACTGTTGGATTGCCTGCTGAGCGTTCAGTGAAATCAAAATATGTGATGTAAAAAGTAGAAATAAGTTGACCGATGAAGCAAATAAAACCACCGACGAAAAAGGCTTTTATACAATTTTTTAAGACAGGTCGTTTCGGTTCGCGTTCTTGTTCGAATTTTTTATACTCCTGTTGTACAGGGGTTAAGTTTTTATCTTTACTAGCCATTGCAATCCTTCCTTTTCTTTTAAAAAGCGTTAAGTGTTAGACTCCATTTTTTTACCAATGAATTTTAATTGTTTATTAATTTCATCTTTAGATACTTCTTTTTCCTTAATTTTTCTTTCGAGTTTTTCGAGTAACATAAAGATTTTTTTATCTGTACTGACACGAACATCGAAAGTAGGATGCTCATCACTTAGCTGCTTTTGAAGCTTTTTACGAAGAGGTTTTAATCCAAACCTTTCGTGATGCTCAGGTGTAACTGCTATGTAGAGATCTAAATTTGAATTCACTGCTGTGCTTTTTATAATTTCATCCATAGCGAGAGCTGTTTTTTTCGCTCCTTGTGATATAGATTGATTAAAGGATTCCGTACTCGTCTTTGTTAACTTTGGACCTTTTTCTTTCTCCGTTCGTTTTGCTTCTTCTTTCACTTTTTTATCTAAAGGACTATTATCACATCCGGTAAAAGAGCTAAATAGAAGTGCAAATAATGCGGTTATGAGGCCGAGTTTTCGCATAATTATCATTCCATTTCTATTGCAATATGTAATGTGATAGAAAAAGGATGACTGCATATCATCCTTTTTCTATTTCACAGCAAGACTGATTCGTTATTGCTGTGAGTATTGTGGTTCTTCTTGTTGGACTTCTTCAACGCGTGGGTTTAAAGAATCGATAATCGTTTGTGTTTGCTGCGCAGCTGTTTGGAAAAGTTGCTTCGCTTGTTGGTTATCCGTATCAAGAGCGAATCCCTCTAAGCTAGCTTGTGCACTTTTTAATCCAGAAACAGTTTGCTTTAGTTTCGTAATTACAGTCATTGAATGAAGCCCCCTTTGGAATATCAATTCAAAGATTATAATTTGTGAGTTGGGGTGAATTTATGATTGGAAAATTTAGGGGTGAAATAGATTTTATATGCCTTTAGCTAAGATGCATAAGGTATTACGGGGATATTTTTATTGATTTAGATGGATTTTATTGCTATTATTATGAGAAGAAAATGAAGTGTTTTCTATAATCATGCGCCCATAGCTCAGTCGGATAGAGCGGTGGTTTCCGGTACCACGTCTGCCGGGGGTTCGAATCCCTCTGGGCGCGTCAAAAAGTCCTAACTTACGTTTTGTAGGTTAGGACTTTTTTTATTTCCCTCTTGTTATATCTGGTAATAAGATTTACTATTAGTACTTGATGATAATTTTTAACCTTATTATTTTCTTTCAATATTATTCAAATTTAGGTTGTAAGTTGTAAATCTCATTAATACATATAAATTAATAATATTTTGGAATGGGTGTCTGTGATAGCATTCTCCTTTTACCAAACTTATTGTACAATAGAAACAAGGGGGAGATTAGTTTGAAGGCAAGTCTTTTACAAGAACAAAGCTTACGTTTGGCAATGACACAAGAGTTAAGGCAAGCGATTACAATGCTCCAGTATAATGTGCAAGAATTATCGGAGTTTTTGTATGAGCAATCGTTAGAGAATCCCCTTATTGAGTTAGGTGGTTTTGAGAGGGAGAAGAAAAAGAGCTCTAACAACAGTAAAAGTACCAGCAAACAAGTCGAGAATCAGATGGAGATCTACAGTGTGGATTCTACAACGATTCAGCAACATTTATTAAATCAAATACAGTATTATAAAATAGATGAAGAAGAGCGAAAAGTAGCTTCTTTCATTATTATGAACATGGATGGAAATGGATATTTACAAGAAACGAATGAAGAGTTAGCAGAGCTCCTTTCTGCGCCCATTCATGTAGTCGACCGCTCTGTAGAGCTTGTCCAATCACTGGAACCAGCAGGGGTAGGGGCGCGTAATATTCAGGAATGTTTAACTTTGCAATTGAAGCGCTTACAAAGACGTAATGGATTAGCAGAAGAGGTTGTAGAAGATCATTTCTCTTATTTCGTGAAGAAAGATTGGCGAAAGCTCGTTCAAGTGTTGAAGTGTAGTAATGAGGAATTGCAGAGTGCGGTAAATTGTATAACGTCATTACAACCAAAACCTGGTCTTGCGTTTTCTTCAGATAAACCACTTTACATTGTACCTGATATGGCGGTGAAAAAAGATGGCGATCGCCTCATTTTACAAATGAATGAGAGAAATATGCCGAGAATTGAAATTCACTCTGAATATAGTGCGCTTCTTAATAATAGTGAAAGTGAAGTAGCATCTTACGTATCAGAAAAGTATCAGCATGTGCAGTGGATTATGCGTAGTTTGAAGCAGAGAAAACAGACATTGCTGCAAGTAATGACTATTATTATGGAAAAACAACGTGATTTCTTCTGGAAAGGTCCAGAGTATTTAAGACCTCTCGCTTTAAAAGAGGTAGCGGAAGAGTTAAGTGTGCATGAATCGACAATTAGTCGTGCGACGCGAAATAAATATGTTCAAACACCACACGGTTTATTTGAGATGAAATCGTTCTTTAGCAATGCCGTTTCGACGACTGAAGATGAAGCAGTTTCTACAAAACGTGTAAAACAATTTATTCAAACGCTAATTGGGGCAGAGGATAAGAAAAAGCCACTTTCAGATCAAAAGATTTCAAAATTATTAGAAGAAGAGCATGAAATTGTTATTTCTCGAAGAACAGTGGCGAAGTATAGAGAACAAATGCATATCCCAGCTTCGTCATTACGAAAAACGATCGGATAGGTGAAGAAGATGAAAGTTGTACTGTATACTAAAAAAGATTGTGGCCTTTGCGTGAAGGCGAAACAAGTTTTAAAGGAAGTACAATGTGAATATTCTTTTCAAATCGAGGAAATAGATATATATGAAGATAATGACCTTTTAGAAAAATATCACTTAATGATTCCGGTTGTAGAAATGGACGGAAAACAAGTAGAATATGGTAACATTCACAAAGGTGTCATAATAAACTATATAAAGAATGCAGTTAAGAGTTGAATAAGTTTCTATCTCCTGTTACAATAATACACGTAGCAGGGATTATTTTTTTAACCTATGTGGGACACAAAATGTCACTACGGGACGTAAAGTGACCACGAAGGAAAAATGAACCGATGTAGTGAGGAGAAAAGATATGCGCTCATGGATTCAGAACACAAAAAAATTATTACCTGATCTGCTACCTGTTATGCAAACGAGAATGCAAATTCTTCAATACATTAGGCTCATGCAGCCGATTGGAAGAAGAAACTTATCAGCAAGTCTCGGTATGACAGAACGAGTATTGCGAAGTGAAGTTCAAGTTTTGAAAGAACAAAACTTAGTTCACGTCGCTTCTTCTGGAATGACTTTGACAGAAGAAGGAACAGCTTTAGTTCTTGCTTTGGAAGACTTTATGAAAGAAATTTCCGGGTTAAAGGTTTTAGAAAAGCAACTTAAGGAAACATTAGACTTGGATGAAGTTTTCGTTGTCCCTGGTGATAGTGATGAATCACCTTGGGTCAAACTGGAGATGGGCCGTGCTTGTGTGACTTGTATAAAAGACCGTCTGACAGCGAATAATATCGTTGCTGTGGCTGGAGGAACTACGCTAGCTGCTGCTGCGGACATGATGCAACTTGATTGCAAAGATTTACATATGCTATTTGTCCCAGCACGTGGTGGAATTGGAGAAGGCGTCGAATTAGAAGCCAATACCATTTGTGCCAAGATGGCACAAAATACGATGAGTAATTATCGCTTATTGTATGTTCCAGACCATGTTAGTAGCGAAGCATATGCGTCTATTGTGACAGAGCCTTCCGTGAAAGAAGTTCTTGAGTTGATTCGATCTTCCAATATCGTCATTCATGGAATAGGTGATGCGTTAACAATGGCACGTCGCAGAAGTACTTCAGAAGCAGATTGGTTAAAGATTCAGGCAAGCGAAGCAGTTGGCGAAGCTTTCGGTTACTACTTTAATGAAGAAGGAAATGTTGTTCATAAAGTAAGAACAGTTGGTATGCAACTAGAGGATTTACAAAATGTATCTCACGTTGTTGCAGTCGCTGGAGGTTCTTCAAAGGCAAAAGCAATACAGGCTGTAATTAAACAAGGGCACACTTCAATTCTAATTACAGATGAAGGTGCAGCAAAACAGTTAACAAAGGGTTTTACCCTTTAATATAATCCCCCAAGGAGGAAATTCAAATGACTAAAATTGGTATTAATGGATTTGGACGTATCGGACGTAACGTATTCCGCGCAGCTCTTAACAACTCTGAGGTAGAAGTAGTAGCAATCAACGACTTAACAGATGCTAAAACATTAGCTCACCTTTTAAAATATGACACAGTTCACGGAACTTTAAATGCAGAAGTATCTGCTAACGAAAACAGCATCGTTGTTAACGGTAAAGAAATTAAAGTTATCGCTGAGCGTGACCCAGCTCAATTACCATGGAGCGACTACGGAGTAGAAGTAGTAGTAGAATCTACTGGCCGTTTCACTAAAAAATCAGACGCTGAGAAACACTTAGGTGGATCAGTTAAGAAAGTTATCATCTCAGCTCCAGCTTCTGACGAAGATATCACTGTAGTTATGGGTGTTAACCACGAACAATACGATGCAGCTAACCACAACGTAGTATCTAACGCTTCTTGTACTACAAACTGTCTAGCTCCATTCGCTAAAGTATTAAACGAAAAATTCGGCGTAAAACGCGGAATGATGACAACAATTCACTCTTACACTAACGACCAACAAATCTTAGACTTACCACACAAAGATTTACGTCGTGCTCGTGCAGCAGCTGAAAACATGATTCCAACATCTACTGGTGCAGCTAAAGCTGTAGCATTAGTATTACCAGAACTTAAAGGTAAATTAAACGGTGGCGCTGTACGTGTTCCAACTGCTAACGTTTCTCTAGTTGACCTAGTTGTTGAACTTGACAAAGAAGTAACAGTTGAAGAAGTAAATGCAGCATTCAAAGCAGCAGCTGAAGGCGAATTAAAAGGTATCCTTGGATACAGCGAAGAGCCATTAGTATCTATCGACTATAACGGATGTACAGCTTCTTCTACAATCGATGCATTATCTACAATGGTAATGGAAGGTAACATGGTTAAAGTACTTTCTTGGTACGATAACGAAACTGGTTACTCTAACCGCGTAGTAGACCTAGCAGCTTACATGACTTCAAAAGGTCTTTAATTCTTAATTATATAAGTTATCAATGACAAAACGAGGGAGAGGGTTTGTTCCCTCTCTCTCTTCTTTCGTTTTAAAAGCAAATGTGTTAAGCTTTTGAGTGGGTTTTGTCAATCCTAACTAGTAGTCGGAGGGAAATCCAATGAACAAAAAATCAATTCGTGACGTAGATTTAAAAGGTAAGCGTGTATTTTGCCGCGTTGATTTCAACGTACCTATGAAAGAAGGCAAAATTACAGATGAAACTCGTATCCGTGCAGCTCTTCCTACAATTCAATATTTAGTAGAGCAAGGTGCGAAAGTTATTTTAGCAAGTCACTTAGGCCGTCCAAAAGGTCAAGTAGTAGAAGAAATGCGTTTAACTCCAGTAGCAGCACGTTTAGGTGAGCTTCTTGGTAAAGACGTTAAAAAAGCGGACGAAGCATTCGGACCAGTTGCACAAGAAATGGTTGCAGCAATGAACGAAGGCGACGTATTAGTTCTTGAAAACGTACGTTTCTATGCGGGCGAAGAAAAGAACGATGCAGAACTTGCGAAAGAATTTGCAGCACTTGCTGACATCTTCGTAAACGATGCATTCGGTGCAGCTCACCGTGCTCACGCTTCTACAGCAGGTATCGCAGACTACCTACCAGCAGTATCTGGTCTATTAATGGAAAAAGAGTTAGATGTACTTGGTAAAGCACTTTCTAACCCAGAACGTCCATTTACAGCTATTATCGGTGGTGCGAAAGTAAAAGATAAAATCGGTGTAATTCGTCATCTATTAGACAAAGTAGATAACTTAATCATCGGTGGTGGACTTGCTTACACATTCGTTAAAGCTTTAGGTCATGAAATTGGTCTATCTCTATGTGAAGACGACAAGATCGAACTAGCTAAAGAATTTATGCAACTTGCAAAAGAAAAAGGCGTAAACTTCTACATGCCAGTTGATGTTGTAATCACTGAGGAATTCTCTGAAACTGCAACAACTAAAATCGTTGGTATCGACTCTATCCCTTCTAACTGGGAAGGCGTGGACATCGGTCCTAAAACACGTGAAATTTATGCAGATGTAATTAAAAATTCTAAGCTTGTTGTATGGAATGGACCAATGGGTGTATTCGAAATGACTCCATTCGCAGAAGGTACAAAAGCAGTAGGACAAGCATTAGCAGATGCAGAAGATACATACTCTGTTATCGGCGGTGGTGACTCTGCAGCAGCTGTTGAAAAATTCGGTATGGCTGATAAAATGAGCCACATTTCTACTGGCGGCGGTGCGTCATTAGAATTCATGGAAGGTAAAGAGCTTCCAGGTGTAGTTTGTCTTAACGACAAATAAGTAGCAGCCAAAGAAAAAGGACGGTGCAAAGCATGCGTAAACCAATTATCGCAGGTAACTGGAAAATGAATAAAACTCTATCAGAAGCAGTTAGCTTCGTAGAGGAAGTTAAAGGTCAAATCCCAGCAGCTTCAGCTGTTGATGCAGTAGTTTGCTCTCCAGCTCTATTCTTAGAGCGCCTTGTAGCAGCAACTGAAGGAACTGACTTACAAGTAGGTGCACAAAACATGCACTTCGAAAAAAATGGTGCATTCACTGGCGAAATTAGCCCAGTAGCACTTAGCGACTTAAAAGTTGGCTATGTAGTACTTGGCCACTCTGAGCGTCGTGAAATGTTTGCTGAAACAGATGAGTCAGTAAACAAAAAGACTATCGCAGCATTTGAACATGGTTTAACACCAATCGTATGTTGTGGTGAGACTTTAGAAGAGCGCGAAAGCGGAAAAACATTTGATCTAGTAGCAGGTCAAGTGACAAAAGCACTTGCAGGTTTAACAGAAGAGCAAGTTAAAGCAACTGTTATCGCTTATGAGCCAATCTGGGCTATCGGTACAGGTAAATCTTCTTCTTCTGCAGATGCAAACGAAGTATGTGCGCACATCCGTAAAGTTGTTGCAGAAGCTGTTTCTCCAGAAGCTGCAGAAGCTGTTCGTATCCAATACGGCGGTAGCGTAAAACCAGAAAACATTAAAGAGTATATGGCACAATCTGACATCGACGGCGCTTTAGTTGGCGGTGCTAGCTTAGAGCCAGCTTCGTTCTTAGGTCTTCTGGGGGCGGTAAAATGAGAAAGCCAACAGCTTTAATCATTCTTGACGGTTTCGGACTTCGTGAAGAAACTTACGGGAATGCTGTAGCACAAGCTAAGAAACCTAATTTTGATGGTTACTGGAACAAATTCCCTCACACAACGCTTACAGCTTGTGGCGAGGCAGTAGGTCTTCCAGAAGGTCAAATGGGTAACTCTGAGGTTGGTCACTTAAATATCGGTGCTGGCCGCATTGTATATCAAAGCTTAACACGCGTTAACGTTGCAATTCGTGAAGGTGAGTTCGATAAGAACGAAACGTTCCAAAGTGCAATTAAAAGCGTAAAAGAAAAAGGTACTGCACTTCATTTATTCGGTTTACTTTCTGACGGTGGTGTGCACAGTCACATGAATCACATGTTTGCTCTTCTTCGCTTAGCAGCTAAAGAAGGCGTTGAGAAAGTATACATTCATGCATTCTTAGATGGCCGCGATGTTGGACCAAAAACAGCACAAAGCTATATCGATGCAACAAATGAAGTAATTAAAGAAACAGGAGTAGGACAATTCGCGACTATCTCTGGTCGTTATTACTCCATGGACCGTGACAAGCGTTGGGATCGCGTAGAAAAATGTTACCGTGCTATGGTGAATGGTGAAGGCCCTACTTATAAATCAGCAGAAGAGTGTGTAGAAGACTCTTATGCGAACGGTATCTATGATGAATTCGTATTGCCGTCTGTAATTGTTAACGAAGATAACACGCCAGTTGCAACAATCAATGATGATGATGCAGTTATCTTCTATAACTTCCGTCCAGACCGTGCAATTCAAATTGCTCGTGTATTTACAAACGAAGACTTCCGTGAGTTCGATCGTGGTGAAAAAGTACCTCACATTCCAGAATTCGTATGTATGACACACTTCAGTGAAACTGTAGATGGTTACGTGGCATTCAAGCCAATGAACCTTGATAACACTTTAGGTGAAGTTGTTGCGCAAGCGGGATTAAAGCAACTTCGCATCGCGGAAACTGAAAAGTATCCGCACGTTACATTCTTCTTTAGCGGTGGTCGTGAGGCTGAATTCCCAGGAGAAGAGCGTATCTTAATTAACTCACCAAAGGTTGCAACGTATGACTTGAAACCTGAAATGAGCATTTACGAAGTAACGGACGCTTTAGTAAATGAAATCGAAAATGATAAACATGATGTTATCATTCTTAACTTTGCGAACTGTGATATGGTTGGCCATTCTGGGATGATGGAACCAACAATTAAAGCAGTAGAAGCAACTGACGAATGTTTAGGAAAAGTTGTAGAAGCGATTCTTGCAAAAGATGGTGTAGCACTTATTACTGCTGACCATGGTAATGCGGATGAAGAATTAACTTCTGAAGGAGAGCCAATGACAGCTCATACAACTAACCCGGTTCCTTTCATTGTTACTAAGAACGATGTAGAATTACGTGAAGATGGTATCTTAGGTGATATCGCTCCAACAATGCTTACACTTCTTGGTGTTGAGCAACCGAAAGAAATGACAGGTAAAACAATTATTAAATAATTTGCTTATATAAAAAGGAGAGAATTTATTATGTCAACAATTATTGATGTTTATGCTCGCGAAGTACTTGACTCTCGTGGTAACCCAACTGTAGAAGTAGAAGTTTACACAGAAAGCGGCGCTTTCGGACGCGCTATCGTACCAAGTGGTGCATCTACTGGTGAGCACGAAGCAGTAGAATTACGTGACGGTGACAAATCTCGTTACCTTGGTAAAGGTGTTGTTAACGCAGTAAACAACGTTAACGAAATTATCGCTCCAGAAATCGCTGGTTTCGATGTAACTGACCAAGCTGGTATTGACCGTGCTATGATCGAATTAGATGGCACTCCAAACAAAGGTAAACTAGGCGCTAACGCTATCCTTGGTGTATCTATGGCAGTAGCTCACGCAGCAGCTGACTTCGTAGGTCTTCCATTATACCGTTACCTTGGTGGATTCAATGCAAAACAATTACCAACTCCAATGATGAACATAATCAACGGTGGTTCTCACGCTGATAACAACGTTGACTTCCAAGAGTTCATGATCTTACCAGTTGGTGCTCCAACATTCAAAGAATCAATCCGTATGGGTGCTGAAGTATTCCATGCACTTAAAGCTGTATTACATGACAAAGGTCTTAACACTGCAGTAGGTGACGAAGGTGGATTCGCTCCAAACCTTGGTTCTAACCGTGAAGCTCTAGAAGTAATCATCGAAGCTATCGAAAAAGCTGGTTACAAAGCTGGCGAGAACGTATTCTTAGGAATGGACGTTGCTTCTTCTGAGTTCTACAACAAAGAAACTGGTAAATATGACCTTGCAGGCGAAGGCCGTACTGGCTTAACTTCTGCAGAAATGGTTGATTTCTATGAAGAGCTTTGCAAAGACTTCCCAATCATCTCTATCGAAGATGGTTTAGACGAAAACGACTGGGATGGTCACAAATTATTAACTGAGCGTATCGGTGATAAAGTACAATTAGTTGGTGACGATTTATTCGTAACTAACACTCAAAAACTTGCTGAAGGTATCGAAAAAGGTATCTCTAACTCAATCTTAATTAAAGTTAACCAAATCGGTACTTTAACTGAGACTTTCGAAGCTATCGAAATGGCTAAACGTGCTGGTTACACAGCAGTTGTATCTCACCGTTCTGGTGAAACTGAAGATGCTACAATCGCTGACATCGCAGTTGCAACTAACGCTGGCCAAATCAAAACTGGTTCTATGAGCCGTACTGACCGTATTGCTAAGTACAACCAATTATTACGTATCGAAGACGAGCTAGGCGAAGTAGCTGTTTACGATGGTGTAAAATCTTTCTATAACATCAAACGATAATTGTAGAAAATAAACGACAGACCGTGAGAAATCACGGTCTGTTTTTTTATGCTAAAATTGTTCACCCGTCATAAGTGACATGAAATGTTTGAAGAAGCGGTTATAATCAAAATCAATTGCTATTTGATGACTCGGCCAATCAATAAATGGTTTAGATTCTCCTAAAGAGCGAAATTCTCCAATGCTTGCCCCCTGTGCATAAGATTCTGTCATGACAACGATAGGTGATTTGTGATAGGTAAACATAGAGTTATCAAGTAAAGCGAGTATTGGTATTGTGTCATGGAAGGGGCTCCCCTTTAAATGTGGTAGGGCGTCTTTATAATATCCGTAGTAATAATGATCAAATAACGGTTTGACAAGTGGAGCTTTTCCTTTTGCCTCAATGTATTCTGCCATTTCTGGTGTAATGATGGAGTATTGAGTGACGTTTAATGGGTATATGTACATGCTAGCTGTGGATTGAAGGACTATATTAGCGGCAGTAGGATCGCCATAAAAGTTTGCTTCGGAAATAGGGGTAACATTACCAGGATGTAAAAAGGCACCGCCCATTACGTAGTAAGATTTAACTTGCTTCATTAACTGTTTACATACGATGAATAAAATTGCTAGGGAGGTAAGTCTTCCTAAACTTACAATGATTAATTCATCTTTATACTGTTCAATAAGAGGAATGACTTCAAAAAAATTCTCCATTTCTCCGTTAGTCACATTCACCTTTGGAATAATTGGACCGAGCCCCTGTTTCCCATGTACATCCGTAAAAAACGCAGGTGGGGCACCAGTAAGGGGACGTTCTGAACCACCGAATATCTTGATATTTCTATTCTTTGTTTCGTTATTAAAAAAATGAGCATTTTCTACGGCCATTTTTTTTGGAACATTGCCGTAATCAGCAACGATACCGACAATTTCTATTTCATCGATAAAGAATGCTAAGAGGAGAGCCATCGTATCATCAATCCCAGGATCACAAAAAATGAGAACTTTTTTGGGCATATGTTCACCACCTATCTTGTTTATCCCGTACAAACCAGCTTGGTGAGGGCTAATAATCAATAAGGATGAGGGGAATCTCATTGATTAAAGTTTCACTTTATATATATGTAAGTTTAAGAATAAAAAGATTATTTTATTGAAATAATAGTCTTTTAAATTCAGAAAATAAAAACTTTTTATATTAGGTCAAGGTTTTTGACGTAATTTTCGTTTAGAAATGCAGTCATATCAAGGTTGTAAGCGTATAACATAGGCTGTTTTTGCTGTCAAGTTGATAAATTGCAGCTTTTTACAATTTATACTATGATAAAGATATTAACAGAAGATCGTATAAACATGAGGGATGATGAACATGAAATTTACAAAGATTCTTGTCCAAATTGCTGCTCTTTACGTTTTTTATATGGTTGGAACTTGGGTACAAGAAATGTTAAATATTCCGATCCCAGGAAGTTTGATTGGAATGTTCCTCTTACTTGTTTTACTTAGCCTAAAAGTTCTTCCAGTGAAATGGTTCGATTTAGGAGCAGAAACACTCGTTGCTATTATGCCGTTTTTATTAATTCCGCCAACGCTTGGCCTAATGAATTACGGTGCTTTTTTTATGAGTAAAGGAATTTCTCTTTTCATTACAGTTGTAGCGAGTACATTTTTAATTATTATTGTCGCAGGACATACAGGACAATATCTTGCGAATAGGAAGGAAAGAGAGTCGCGATGAGCCAAATATTAATCGGAGTCGGTTGGGTTCTTTTTACGGTGCTATTATATCAATTATCTAAAAAAATCTATAAATTATTTCCAACACCATTCACCATTCCAATGCTTGTAGCAACTGGATTAATGGCTTTCTTATTTATCGTGCTTGATATACCATATCAACATTATATGGAAAGTGGTGGTGGCTGGATTGCAAAGTTACTTGGACCCGGTGTTGTAGCATTTGCAATTCCTCTTTATAAACAACGTCATGTTCTGCAAAAATATGTTGTACCGATTGCTGGTGGTGTATTAGTAGGTACAACAGTTGCAATCGCTAGTGATTTTGCGATTGCTTCACTTATGGGAACGGATAAAAGCTTAATCTTATCGTCTTTACCAAAATCGGTGACAATGCCAGTTGCGATGAGTGTTTCAGAGCAAGTCGGTGGTGTACCTTCCTTAACAGCAGCTTTCGTTGTTATCGCAGGTATTACTGGAACGATTACAGGACCCCTTTTATTAAAATGGAGTCGTGTTACAAACTCAGTTGGTAAAGGTATCGGATTTGGATGTGCTTCTCATATTATGGGTGTTATGAGAGCGATGAAAAATAACGAACATGAAGGTGTTATTGGATCGGTAACAATGACATTAACAGCAATTTTGACATGTTTACTTGGACCGTTATTTGCGATGATGTTTATGTAATAGAAGAAAAGCGAGAGCGCCTCTATAGCTCTCGCTTTTCTATAGAATTTATGCTACAGTTACAATAACTGAATCTTTGTAGGAGGTACGCCAAGTGCATACGTTATTATCAGTTTTACTTATTATTGTATCGATTTTAATGATTGTTATGGTACTTATGCAGTCTAGTAATAGCTCAGGCCTTTCAGGTGCAATTTCAGGCGGTGCAGAGCAATTATTTGGTAAGCAAAAAGCACGTGGGATTGAAGCGGTATTAAACCGCATTACAATTGTTTTAGCTGTATTGTTCTTCGCATTAACAATTGGTGTTACGTACTTGAACTTATAGAATTGAAAGAAGAAGCGTTAGTAAAATGTACTAATGGTTCTTCTTTTTTTGTTTTGCCATTTGAAAGATGTTTCTAATTAGATTATAGAAATATAAATATGGTACACTAAGATATAGAAAGAATACGACTAGATTACAGAAGAGAAAGAGGAGAAGTACATGATGAAATTAGCATCTCCGAAACCATTTACATTTGAGGGTGGAGACCGCGCTGTTTTATTACTACATGGATTCACAGGGAACTCAGCTGATGTACGTATGTTAGGGCGTTTCTTAGAAAAGAAAGGCTACACTTGTCATGCGCCAATTTATAAAGGGCACGGTGTACCACCAGAAGAGCTTGTTCATACAGGTCCTACAGATTGGTGGCAAGATGTAACGGAGGCATATCAGCTTTTAAAAGATAAAGGTTTTGAGAAAATTGCTGTTGTTGGATTGTCACTTGGCGGCGTATTTTCTTTAAAATTAGGTTATACAGTACCGGTTTTAGGTGTAGTACCAATGTGTGCACCGATGTATATTAAGAGCGAAGAAACGATGTACCAAGGTATATTGGCATATGCCCGCGAATATAAAAAACGTGAGCAAAAATCACCAGAACAAATTGAACAAGAAATGTTGGAATTCCAAAAGACACCAATGAATACATTAAAAGCATTACAACAATTAATTGCTGACGTACGTAACAATGTGGATATGATTTATGCACCAACATTTGTTGTACAAGCACGTCATGACGAAATGATTAATACAGATAGTGCTAACATTATTTATAACGGTGTAGAATCTACGTTAAAAGACATTAAATGGTATGAAGACTCTACGCATGTCATTACACTTGATAAACAACGTGACGAGCTACATGAGGATGTATATAACTTCTTGGAGCAACTAGATTGGTAAGATCTAGTTGCCTCTTTTTTTCATAAGGAATTTTTTGTGAAAACTGTAAAAATCATAAGGGGAGTATTGAAGTTTCACTTTATACATCCCCTATCTTTCGGATACACTAAATAATATAAGGTTTTAAAGGAGGTATTTTTGCTTGGAAGAAATCATACAAGAACATATTGATAAGTTGTTATTATTTATGAGAGAAGAAGCGTATAAACCGCTAACGATACAAGAGTTAGAAGAGGCATTTGGGATTGAAGGTTCTGAGGGCTTTAAAGATTTCGTAAAGGCACTTGTAACGATGGAAGAAAAGGGACTTGTTATTCGTACTCGTAGCAACCGTTACGGTCTTCCTGAAAAGATGAATTTAATACGCGGTAAGTTAATTGGACATGCACGTGGTTTTGCATTCGTTGTACCAGATGAGAAGAAAACGGGAGACGATGACCTTTTCATACCGCCTACAGAATTAAACGGTGCGCTTCATGGCGATACAGTATTAGCACGCCTTAGTTCCCGATCGAGTGGTTCGCGTCAAGAAGGTTCAATTGTACGCATTTTAGAACGCGGAACGAAAGAGTTAGTTGGTACATATACAGAATCGAAAAACTTTGGGTTCGTTATACCTGACAATAAGCGCTGGACAAGTGACATTTTCGTATTGAAAAGTGCATCTATGGGCGCTGTAGAAGGTCATAAAGTAGTTGTGAAAATTACGAGCTATCCAGAGAATCGTTTAAGTGCAGAAGGTGAAGTTATTCAAATTCTAGGTCATAAAAATGATCCAGGAGTAGATATTTTATCTGTCATTCATAAACATCACTTGCCTTTAGCGTTCCCTGAAGAAGTGATGGAACATGCAAACAGTGTACCAGAAACGATTTCAGAAGAAGATTTAAAAGATCGCCGTGATCTACGTGACCAAATGATCGTAACGATTGATGGTGCAGATGCGAAAGACTTAGATGATGCTGTTACAGTAACGAAGCTCGAGAACGGTAACTACAAGCTTGGCGTTCACATTGCGGACGTAAGTCATTACGTTCAAGAAGGTTCTCCAATTGATGTTGAAGCAGCGGAAAGAGCGACGAGTGTGTATCTTGTTGACCGTGTAATTCCGATGATTCCACACCGTCTATCTAACGGGATTTGTTCATTAAATCCGAAAGTAGACCGTCTGACATTATCTTGTGAAATGGAAATCAACAACTTAGGTGATGTTGTTAAACACGAGATTTTCCAAAGTGTGATTAAAACAACAGAACGTATGACGTATGCTGACGTAAGAAGCATTTTAGAAGATGAGGACGAAGAGTTAATTAAGCGTTATGAGCCGTTAGTACCGATGTTTAAAGAGATGGGCCAATTGGCACAAATTTTACGTGAAAAACGTATGCGCCGTGGTGCAATTGACTTTGACTTTAAAGAAGCGAAAGTATTAGTGGATGAAGAAGGAAAACCGACAGACGTTGTCATGCGCGATCGTTCTGTATCAGAGAAGTTAATTGAAGAATTTATGCTTGTTGCGAATGAAACAGTAGCAGAGCACTTCCACTGGATGAACGTACCATTCATGTACCGTGTCCATGAAGATCCGAAAGAAGATAAGCTTGAGCGTTTCTTCGAGTTTGTAACGAACTTCGGATATGCAGTAAAAGGACGTGCGAATGAAGTGCATCCTCGCGCGCTACAACAAATTCTTGAAATGGTTCAAGGACAGCCAGAAGAAGTAGTTATTTCAACAGTTATGCTTCGTTCTATGAAGCAAGCTCGTTACGATGCGGATAGTTTAGGACATTTCGGTTTATCAACTGAGTTCTACACACATTTCACATCACCAATTCGTCGTTACCCAGATACAATTGTTCATAGATTAATTCGTGAATACATTATTAATGGTAAAGTCGACAATGAAACGCAAGCAAAATGGCGTGAAAAATTACCTGAGATTGCAGAGCACTCTTCTAATATGGAACGCCGTGCTGTTGAAGCAGAGCGTGAAACAGATGAGATGAAAAAAGCAGAGTATATGGTTGATAAGATCGGTGAAGAGTATGACGGTATGATTAGCTCTGTAACAAACTTCGGTTTATTCGTAGAGCTTCCAAATACAATTGAAGGTCTTGTACACGTTAGTTATTTAACGGATGATTACTACCGTTATGACGAGCAACATTTCGCTATGATCGGAGAACGTACAGGAAACGTATTCCGCATCGGTGACGAAATTACAATTCGCGTTATTAACGTAAACAAAGACGAGCGTGCAATCGACTTTGAAATCGTTGGTATGAAAGGCACACCTCGCCGTAAGTTCAAAGATCGTCCAGTCGTTATCGAGCAGCCAAGAACAGGCAGAAAGAAACGCGGTGGACGTAGCGAGCGCAGTAATGAGCGCGGCGGTGAACGTGGCACAGGTAGAAAATTTGACCGTGGTGGTAAAGGAAAAGGAAGAGGATCTGCATCTGCATCCGCTTCTGCTAGCCAGCCGGGAAAAAAAGATGGTAACGGTAAGAAGAAAAAAGCATTCTTCGAAAACGTACCAGGATTCAAGAAGAAAAAGAAAAAGCGTAAGTAAGAAAAGAGTGGCTTCGCTTTGATGAAAAGCGGGGCCGTTTTCTTTTTTCTTCGTGGCTTGAGAGCGAGCCACTTTCGCTTTTTATCGGAATCCAGCTACAGTGGCTAGAATGTTTGGCGGCTTCGCTTCTTCCCCAGAGGCAAAGAGCGCCTCAAGGTCAGAAGCTCCATCCACCTCACATTCTGAACGAGCCACTTTCGCTTTTTGATGGAATCCAGCTACAGTGGCTAGAATGTTCGGCGGCTTCACTTCTTCCCGAGAGGCAAAGAGCGCCTCAAGGTCAGAAGCTCCATCCATCTCACATTCTGAGCGAGCCACTTTCGCTTTTTGATGGAATCTAGCTACAGTGGCTAGAATCTGTTGGCCATTTCACTCCCTCGGACGAAGCAAAAAGCGCTTCTCTGTCGGGAGTTCCAATGTCCAAAGATTCTGAGCGAGCCACTTTCGCTTTTTATTAACATTTGTTACAATAGTAAAAATAGAGGAGGGACGTTATATGCCAAAGGGTACAGGTAAGGTTATTGCACAGAATAAAAAAGCATTTCATGATTATTTCATCGAAGAAACATACGAAGCAGGGCTTGTCCTTCAAGGAACGGAAATTAAGTCGATTCGCGCTGGACGCGTAAACTTGAAAGATGCGTTTGCACGTGTACATAATGGTGAAGTATGGGTTCATAATATGCACATTAATACGTACGAACAAGGGAATCGTTTCAACCATGATCCACTTCGTACGAGAAAATTACTTCTGCATAAAAAAGAAATTGATAAACTAGCGGGCGCTGCGAAAGAAACAGGTTACGCATTAGTTCCACTTAGAATTTATTTGAAAAATGGATTTGCAAAGATGGCACTTGGTTTAGCAAAAGGTAAGAAGCAATATGATAAACGTCACGATTTAAAAGAGAAAGAAGCTAAACGTGAAATTGCACGCGCGTTCCGTGATCGCCAAAAGATGTAATACAGATATTTACATTTGTAAAATGGAGCGCGTATGTTATAATAACTTATGTAAGGTTGTTGCACATTGAAAAACAGCTCTTAGTAGCTATCACGATATTTTCTTCGTATGCTCCATTTTTATCATGGGGACGTTACGGATTCGACAGGGATAGTTCGAGCTTAGGTTGCGAGTCGAGGGGATCGGCCTCGTTAAAACGTCAAAGCCTATAATTGGCAAACAAAACAATCTTTCTTTAGCTGCTTAATTGCACTAAAGGTTCCTCCCTCCATCGTCCATGTGGTAGGGTAAGGGACTCAAACTAAGTGGACTACGCCGGAGTTCGCCGTCTGAGGACAAAGGAAGAGAACAACCAGACTAGCAACTTGGAAGCCTGTCGATAGGCCGAAGAGTTCGCGAAATGCTAATATATCGACTACACTCGTAGAAGCTTAAGTGCCGATATTTTTGGACGTGGGTTCGACTCCCACCGTCTCCACCAATACATATTTGGTGGTTTTTTTATTTTATATAATATGAACCATAACTTTGCCAGGTTGGCGAGGTTATGGTTCTTTTTGTTTGTGGTTTTATAGAATGCTGAAGTTGATGGGACGATATCCCTGAAATAGAAAATGAAGAAATGGTTATTGACGATAAGCAGGTAGATAATATAGCTGCTAGTAAACGCCCAATTGTTGAGTTCTTATTATTTTTTCACTTTATTTGAATCTTCATATGTTTTGTGTTTTTATCCATACCTATTGTAAGATTATATAGAGTTCTCCTAATAAACTGTTTTAATGGATTATTTAGGGGTTTTAAATTTATAAATCTTAAATTATTTTTTCGGGATAATTTTTTTATCTAAATAATTTATATTGAAGTAGAGGTGAACCATCGGTGAAGCAGGTGTTGGTGATTAAAAATGAACGGTCTTCAGCAAAGAAAATCGTAAGCGGTTTAACGCAAGAAGGTTACTTCATTTTAAAACTTCACAATGAAAACGAAGGTTTAAATATAATATATGAACAAGATTGGGATATTATCATATTGGATTGGGATTCATTAAGTATATCTGGACCAGAAATTTGCAGACAAATACGACTTGTTAAAACGACACCGATCATTATTGTGACTGACAATATTTCTAGTAAGGATTGCGTAGCAGGGTTACAAGCAGGAGCAGATGATTATATAAGAAAACCATTTGCGAAAGAAGAATTAGTAGCAAGAGTTCAAGCAATTTTAAGGAGAAGTGATTGTAACCAGCAAAAGGAGATAAACTTTTTTCAGTTTAAAGATCTCTTTGTTGATGCATCTAGCAATATTGTGAAAAAAGGTGGCAAAAACCTCTCGCTTACTAAGCGGGAGTACGATTTACTTGTATTTTTAATCAAGAATAAAAACACAATATTGAGCCGTGAAATGCTTTTGAATCAAGTATGGGGATATAATATAGTAGTAAATCCAAATGTAGTAGACTTATATATTGGGTATGTAAGAAAAAAGTTAAAGTGCGAGAAGAAAGAGAGATATATTCAAACGATACACGGCAGAGGCTATTCAATGATTGAATGATAAAATAAGGTAATAGAAAAAGAGTAAAACTATTTCATTCAGTTTTACTCGTTTTTTTGTTAAATGTGATAATCAAATAGTTTCTGAGAAATATTAATAGATGAAAACTGTAAAAAGAATATTTCTATCAGGCAATGGATTATGAAAACATTAGCTATTAATGAGCATCTTTTGGGTAGTGTGGAGGGGACGAGTTGAGACCAGATCTACTGAAAGTGTCTACTCGAAAAAAATCGACACGCTCTGAAGAATAAAGGTTAATCAACACGCCCGACTTCATATATTACTTTGTTTGCCTGATTTTATGAATTCACACCATTCACAAGATTTTCACAGAATTAATGACTATACTAATTAACAGGATGTTCAAATGAAAATGATTATCAATAGCGATTCAATTGAATAAAAGTTACTTTCTAATTCAATCTATGGATGTCATCATTTTCGAAATAAATCACACTATAAGGAGTATACATATGAAAAAATCTATGCTTTTAAAATTAGTGAGTATTCTAGCAGTTTTCACTTTAATGTTAGTAGCTTGCTCAGATTCAAGTAAAGAAACTTCGAAGGCTAATAATAAAGATAATGGTAGTGATAAGCCAAAAACGGTTGAAATCACTGATGCTCATGGAACTGTTAAAGTCCCTGTAAACCCAAAGAATGTAGTTGCTTTGGATAACAGAACGTTTGAAACTTTATCTGATTGGGGAATTAAATTAGCGGCTGCTCCAAAGGATATCATGCCTGCTGATTCAGCATATAAAAAGGATGAAAAAGTTCAAAATATTGGGAATCACCGTGAACCAAATCTAGAAATTATTGCAGCGGCAAATCCTGAACTTGTAATTGTTGGTCAAAGATTTGCTGACCATTACGAAGAAATCAAAAAATTAGTACCAAATGCAGCAGTTATTGATCTTAATTTTGATGTTTCTGAGAAAGCTACTAAGCCTGGCGAAAACTTAGTAAAAGGACTTAAAGATTCTACAGTTACTTTAGGAAAAATCTTTAATAAAGATAAAGAAGCTAAACAATTAGTAGCTGATTTTGATAAATCTATTGAAAAAGCAAAATCTGCTTATAACGGAAAAGATAAAGTTATGAGTGTTATCGTTACTGGTGGTAATATTGGTTTTGCTGCTCCACATTCTGGTCGTGTTTGGGGACCAATGTATGAAATTTTCGGTTGGACTCCAGCGTTAGAAGTTTCAAATTCTACTGCAGGTCATAAAGGTGATGACGTTTCTGTTGAAGCTATTGCACAAACAAATCCTGATTGGATTTTCGTATTAGATCGTGATGCTGCAACATCTGATGCAGCTAAGTCAACACCTGCTAAGGATGTTATTTCTAAATCACCTGCTCTTCAAAACACAACTGCTGTTTCTAAAAAACAAGTTATTTATGCACCAGAAGATACTTACACGAATGAATCAATTCAAACTTATATAGAGTTATTTGGAAATATGGCAAAAACTTTAGCTAAGTAGTGTAAAGGAGTACGAAACAGTGTCAAAAAATATGATTTCTAGGGTTGAGAATATTTCTCAACCCCAGTTTTATAATCAAAATAAAATATGGACAAAACCTTTTATAATAGCAGTTATAGTTGTTATAATTTTAGGGATTATATCACTGTTTACTGGAGTTTATGATATACGTGGACAAGAGGACGGGACAGAGATGTTTTTCATAACTCGTGTTCCGAGAACAGCTGCATTAATGCTTACTGGAGCTGCGATGGCGATGGCAGGGCTCGTCATGCAACTCATTACACAGAATCGCTTTGTTGAACCTACTACAACGGGGACTATTGAATGGTCAGGCTTAGGCCTGCTTTTTGTGTATTTATTATTTCCTGCCCCGACTTTAGTTCAAAGAATGACTGGTGCAATCATTTTTTCTTTTATAGGAACTATGATTTTCTTTCTATTTTTAAGAAGAGTTAAGCTTCGTTCGTCTTTAATTGTTCCGATTATTGGATTGATGCTTGGAGCAGTAATTTCTGCAGTGTCTACTTTTTTAGGACTCCTTTTTCAAAAGACGCAAAGTATTGAAACTTGGTTTGTAGGTTCATTTGCTAACGTTCAGGTCGGAAGATATGAATATTTATGGCTGATTGTTATCATTACTTTTCTTATTTTTATGTATGCTAACAGATTGACTTTAGCTGGACTAGGAGAAGATGTCGCAACAAGTCTTGGAGTTAATTACAATAGAATTGTTCTTTTTGGGACTGCTCTTATCTCGGTTGCAGTTGGAATTGTTGCAGCTGTTATTGGACACTTACCTTTCTTGGGATTAATTGTGCCAAATATCGTTTCAATGTTTAGAGGTGATGACCTTAGGAGTAATTTACCTTGGGTTTGTGTGATCGGAATGGGATCAATAACTGCCTGTGACATCATTTCTCGAACAATTATACAGCCTTTTGAATTACCTGTTTCTTTAATACTTGCAACAGTGGGAGCAGTCGTGTTTATTACTATTTTATTGAGACAAAGAAAACCAAGGAGGCTACGATGATCACATTAGAATATAGAAAAAAAGAAAATGTCGAAATCGATTCTAGCCTTCATAATGAAAGTAGATCAGCTAGCGCTTTTCGGTCTAAGAAGGAAGCAAGACGTTATTGGATTTTACTGATAACATTGATTGCTTTAGGTCTTCTTTCTTCATATGGACTTTTAGTTTATAACAATCCAGTTCCGATAGATTCACCTTCTTTTATCCCAGTCGTTAAGAGAAGGATAGTAGCTATTGTTGCAATGATTATTGCTGCGGTTTGCCATAGCTTGTCGACAGTTGCTTTCCAATCTATTACGAATAATAAAATTATTACTCCATCGCTTTTAGGTTTCGAATCACTTTATTCAGCAATTCAAACGAGTACAGTATTCTTCTTTGGTGCTAGTGCGTTAATAAATTTTAATGGAATTGGATCATTTTTATTCCAAGTTGTTGTTATGGTCTTCATGAGTTTGATACTTTATGGATGGTTACTTTCCGGTAAATACGGGAATTTACAACTTATGCTTTTAGTTGGAATTATTATTGGTACCGGGCTAAATTCAGTGTCAACTTTCATGAGAAAACTACTTGCGCCTTCAGAATTTGATATTTTACAAGCAAGATTATTTGGTTCTGTTAATCATGCAGATCCTGCATATTTTCCTATTGTAATTCCTATGATCATAATTGTAGCAGTATTAATTTTTGCTCATTCTAAGAATTTGAATGTTTTGTCACTAGGAAAGGATGTTGCTACTTCTTTTGGAGTTAAATACCAACCTAGTGTAATTTATACGCTTGTATTAGTAGCTATTTTAATGTCCATTTCAACAGCTCTAATTGGGCCACTTACTTTCTACGGCTTTTTAGTGGCAACTTTGAGTTATCAGGCAGCGTCAACTTATGATCATAGATATATTTTTCCGATGGCTTTTGCTATAGGATTTTTAATAATGACGAGCGCATACTTTTTAATGTATCATGTATTCCATGCTCAAGGTGTAGTTTCAGTTATTATTGAATTATTTGGTGGAATCATATTCTTAACTATAGTTTTAAGGAAGAGGGCTTTATGATAAAAATTGATAATGTTAAAAAGTTCTATACTGATAAGGTAAAAATAGGACCTTTGGATATTGAAATACCAAAAGCAGGCTTTACTTCTTTAATTGGACCAAATGGTGCTGGAAAGTCAACGACACTTTTGATGATTGGCAGACTTTTAGATATGGATGAAGGCCAAATTCAGGTAGCAAATATGGATGTTTCTGAATCCAAATCAAAAGACTTAGCAAAAGTTTTGACTATATTGCGACAAGAAAATCATTTTGTAACTAGGCTTACAGTTAGACAATTAGTTGGATTTGGGCGCTTTCCTTATTCAAAGGGAAGGTTGACTAAAGAAGATGAGGTTATCATTTCTAAATATATCGATTTCTTAGATTTAACTAGTTTAGAGAATAGATATTTAGATGAGCTTTCTGGTGGTCAAAGACAAAGGGCATATGTAGCGATGGTACTGTGCCAAGAGACGGAATATGTACTTTTGGACGAACCTTTGAACAACCTTGATGTTGCTCGTTCTGTTCAAATGATGGAGCATTTAAGACGTGCAGCTAATGAATTTGGAAGAACAATTTTGACGGTTATGCATGACATAAATTTTGCAGCTAAATACTCGGATAAAATTTGTGCTATGAAAGATGGACAAATTGCTGCTTTTGGAACAGTAGAAGAGGTTATGGACTCAACACTTTTGACAGATATTTTTGAAACAAAAATAGAGATTATTAATGGTCCTTATGGGCCGATCGCCGTTTATTAGTTATAAAATGTCTTGCGCAGATTATGCAAGCCACTCTAGTTAAAGTTGCTGTCTGTATTTTATAGGCAGCAGCTTTTTTATGTGATTACTTATAAAATGCAAAAGAATGCTTCACCTTTTCAAGTATGTACCAAACGAAAAAAATATCTCTGTATAACTTTTTAAAAGAATTCAGCTTGGTTTTTTATATGTAATATTGCATATCAGAGTGTATTGATAAAAGTGTAAGGGATCACTATAATGAGGGCATAAAGATAAATCAAAATTTCGTAGCAATAAAAAGGAGGAAATAATATGGAAATCGCAATGGCAGTTTTAAAATTTGTAGGTGGCGTAATCCCGTTAATTCAAGAACTTTTAAAAGCATTTATGTAAATTTATTAGTTAGCAATCATTATTATATTTTACTAAAAAAAGAACGGGGTGATTTTTCTGAATATTAAGAAAAACACTAAAAGAAGAAAGTTCCTTGCATGTTTATTAGTTAGTCTATGCACTATTAATTATTCATCTATTTCCTTCGCAGAAACACAAGCAAGTAATGCAACTGATGTAACCAAAAATGCTAGTGGCATTGATACTGGTATAGCAAATCTTAAATATAATAATCAAGAGGTTTTAGCTGTAAATGGTGATAAAGTAGAGAGTTTTGTTCCGAAAGAAAGTATCAATTCAAATGGTAAATTTGTAGTAGTAGAACGCGAAAAAAAATCACTTACAACGTCACCAGTCGATATTTCAATTATTGATTCTGTAGTGAATCGCACGTATCCAGGAGCTGTACAACTTGCAAATAAAGCTTTTGCAGACAATCAACCGAGTTTATTAGTGGCTAAGAGAAAGCCTTTGAATATTAGTATAGACTTACCGGGCATGAGAAAAGAAAATACAATCACTGTCCAAAATCCGACATATGGTAATGTAGCTGGAGCAGTAGACGATTTAGTATCTACTTGGAATGAAAAGTATTCTACAACACATACGTTGCCTGCAAGAATGCAGTATACGGAATCCATGGTTTATAGTAAATCGCAAATCGCAAGCGCTCTTAATGTTAACGCTAAATATCTTGATAACAGTCTAAACATTGATTTTAATGCGGTTGCAAATGGAGAGAAAAAAGTGATGGTAGCGGCGTATAAGCAAATATTTTATACGGTAAGTGCTGAACTACCTAACAATCCATCCGACCTTTTTGATAATAGCGTTACTTTTGATGAGTTAACTCGAAAAGGCGTAAGTAATTCGGCTCCACCTGTTATGGTTTCAAATGTAGCTTATGGTAGAACGATTTATGTAAAATTAGAAACAACATCTAAGAGCAAAGATGTACAAGCTGCTTTTAAAGCCTTACTTAAGGATAACAGTGTTGAAACAAGTGGACAGTATAAAGATATTTTTGAAGAAAGTACCTTTACTGCTGTAGTATTAGGCGGAGATGCGAAAGAGCATAACAAGGTTGTTACTAAAGATTTCAATGAAATCCGAAATATTATTAAAGATAATGCTGAATTAAGTCTTAAAAATCCAGCATACCCAATTTCATATACAAGTACTTTCTTAAAAGATAATGCAACTGCTGCTGTTCATAACAATACAGATTATATTGAGACGACAACTACAGAATATTCAAGTGCTAAAATGACACTTGATCATTACGGTGCTTACGTTGCTCAATTTGATGTATCTTGGGATGAATTCACATTTGACCAAAAGGGTAACGAAGTACTAACACATAAAACATGGGATGGTAGCGGAAAAGACAAAACGGCTCATTACTCTACAGTTATCCCTCTTCCACCGAACTCAAAAAATATAAAAATTGTAGCAAGAGAATGTACAGGTCTTGCATGGGAATGGTGGAGAACAATTATTAATGAACAAAACGTTCCATTAACAAATGAAATAAAAGTTTCAATTGGAGGAACAACATTATATCCAACAGCTAGTATTAGTCATTAAGTATAAAAAAAGCGCCCTATAAGTAGGGCGCTTTTTTACTTAGTCACAAATTTTATTCCTCTATTTGCCGGGCAGCCCGATTGATGAGGGCTGATTAATAATGTAATTCCTAATATAGTTAATCGGCGTTGATTTACTTCTTCACGTAAAATGGATTGAAATGAAATTCCTATTACTTGGACAAGTGTTGCTAAAAGTGTGGCAATTGGAGGAATAAAACTTTATGTTCCTTTGTTTTGGGCCAACTTAAGAAACTTTTGTAAAATGATAGGATTACAAAAATGTAATGTGGGTGTAAGGAAACTGGATTGTACCATCTTTATGGTTAAAGCATACTTAAGGTAAGGAAGATTTATATTTTAACGGGTATAAATCTTACAAGTAGAATAGAAAGGTTAGGTATTACCATATGAAATGGATCATGAGAATTTTTGTGTTATTAGCTATAGTAGGAGGTGCTTTCTACTATATGAAGTCAGGGAATGGATACTATTTGACTAAACAATATTATGTAAAAGTAACGACTGATTCTAAAGTAGAAAACGAAAAATTGAGTAATGGAGAAGTTCTTACGTATCATGTTTACGATGAGAAGGTGTACGATAAAAAAGGGGAAGAAAGAGAACTGAAAATTTCCTTGCAAAATGAATTGGAAAAAAATCAATATTATTTGATTGATTGGGAAGATCGCCGTGGGATTGTTTCTAAAATAGCTAAAGTGAATCAAGCAAAAATAGATAAAGGTATTTTAGATAAGTTGAACGCAAATTCATAATATTTCAGGATAAGTTAATCAAAAGCTGTGTTGGCGTAAGATTTATAAGAAAAAGGTATTGTAGCAAAAATAAAAGAGATTATTATAAAACAAAAAAGACCGAACCGTCTGGTTCTGTCTTTTTTTAGGAATGAAGAATGAATTTTACAAATGATGTGGCACAAAGCTGGATTGCTACAATTGGGATGACATGTATGAATAGTGGACTGTAACACTTATGTAGATGGTTTGCAGAGATATAAAATCAATATAGAAGAGGAGTATTATTATAGATGACTTATGTAACTACAATTTTATCAATAGCGGGTATCGTTATCATGTCTTTAGCAAGGATTAATTTTAAAATAAGGGCGTTTGCTAATAAACCAGCTTGGGGTGGCTTCACTCTTCCCTTAATTCTAATTGGATTTATTTTATTTTGTATCGGTATGTTTTTAGGTTTTGTAAATCATCAACTATAAGGTGGGAATATTGTGAAGACGAAAAGCTATATGTTTTTCGTCTTTTCGTTCTCTTGCTTAATAAGAAAGATCCTGCAACTCAGTACAGGATCTTTAATCAAACGTATTTAAAAACTAAATTGTGGTTTCATATCACCTTTATAAGGTTCATGTTCAACGAATATAGTTATATCCTTACCAGCTTGGTCTTTACCAGTTCTTTTATACGTAAATTTATTCTTATTTAGTTCAGTAAGTTCAAGAGCTGCACCGTATTTGTTATTTCCAATTGAAACATGGGCTCTTATTTTATTTTCGTGTACAACATCGAAGTAGCCATAGTCACCGCGGCTTTGACCTGTTTCGCTATTGAAGAACTCATATTTATTAGACTTGTCATCGAATTTTGCTAGACTTATAAAATTCGAATTAAACTGTGTTACATCATTACCAGCTTCATCTACTACTTTTGTTCCGTGCCAAAGGGTACCGCCTAAAATTTTATCTCCATCAACGTTTTTAACAATATCTCCTGTAGTCGTGTTCAGCTGCTTGTCCGGATCAGTGAAAGAAAGTTCTTTTTCTTTATATGGGACATGTTCAACGAAAACTTCTACATCTTTACCTTTAGCGTCTTTACCCATTCGTTTATAAGTAAATACATTTTTATTTAGTTTTGTCATGTCAACGACAGCTTGATACTTCATTGATTCTGAAATTAATATTCTCTTCTTCCCATCATTTGTGACAAAGAAAGTGCCTTTATCGCCACGACTTGCACCTGTTTTAGCATCAAAAAATTCATATCTGCCTGACTTCGCATCATATTTTGCAAGACCAATGAAGTTTGCATTCTCTTTTGTTAAGTCATTCTTATCTTTGTCATACACTCGTGTACCTTGCCAATTCGTCTCGCTAAGAATATTAGCCATTTTTTGCCCTTTAGTTAATTTATTTTCCTTTTTTGTTTCTTTAGCAACTTGTTCTTGTTTTTGTTTCCCATGATTTTCTTCAGCTTTAGTACCAGCACACCCTGTTAATGCTAATGTGAATCCGAGCAGTACGGATGATAGTGCTTTTGCTTTTTTGTTCATGTTTTATCGTCTCCTTATTTTATGATTTCAAGTAGTACGGTTAGCGATTATAGTAGCAGTGCGTCATATATGAACTTAGTTGCTACGTTTCTTATGTTAATACCTGACTATAAACTGCCTCTAAATAAAACATTAAAAAAAGATAAACTAATTCCTAAAATTTGTTCATATTTATAAAAAATCGCTAGCTTGCTGTAGTGCCTACGAGTAATCCAAAAAATACATTGTAAAGAAGAAGGAAAGCCGCTAATAATAATGTAATTGCTAATAGAGCTAATCGATTGTAGTGCAAAACTTTTGAGAAAAACTGTAGGAGTGGTGTTTTTGTAAGACTCTTTCGTTAGCAATCGGTTGTACATCATCATAAATTTGAACACCTACTGTATCGGGTAAAAAGAAAGTAGCTCCTTCATTGTTCGCAATATGTTGTACGTGAATAACTGTTTTATGTTTTTCACGAAATGCTTTCAAAACTTCTTTCGCTTTTTGTGCGGCTTTTTCAGGTTGATGTAATTCCATATTGCCACCTTCAAAGTAATCATTTTGTATGTCTACTAATAGCAACGCTTCGTTCATCGTTATGCCCCCATACTTAGTGATTCAGCACGTTATTTGTACTGTACCGTTATTATATAAATTGTAGCTATGCGGAAGTAATAACGTTGTGAAACGATTTTGGGGTATATAGTTTCAGTGTGAAAAAAGTGAAAGTTGCTATAAGTACAAATGGATTTTGTGGACTTCACGGCAAAGTTATAGATAGAGTGGCATTGCAGGGTTAAAAACCATAACTTTGCTGGAGGAGCGGGTTATGGTTTTTTTATGAGGAAATACGATTTTAAGTTTTTGCTGAAGGTGTTTTTCTAGGATATGCTGTGAGTGATTGGAGTGAGGTAGTGTCAGATATTGTCGACCAATCGATATATTGGAAAAATCGTTGATATATTGTGAGTTGTGATAGATATATTGGAAAAATCGTTGATATATTGTGAGTTATGATAGATATATTGAAAAAATCGTTGATATATTTGTAAAGGGGTGTTTGAGGTGATTGTGAAAGAAAGAAAAATGCCGATTTATATAAGACTGTTAGAAGCACTGCTTAGAAGGTTACCTGTACATCATCCAAAACGAAATTTAATTGGAGAAAACTTGGCAAAACACATGGCGGGGTATAAAGGGGAGCAAGCAATTGATTATCCACTTAGTTTTATTTCTGAGAAAGAGTATAGTGTTTTACATGATGTTCGCTTATCTAATCATGATCAATACTTTCAAATTGATACTATTATCATTTCCACAAAGTTTCTTCTTTTTCTTGAGATAAAAAATATAGCAGGTACATTAATGTTTGATGCAAAGTTTAATCAACTTATCCGAATAACAGAAGGAAATTCAGAGGGATTTCCAGATCCGGTTTTACAAATAAAAAGGCAAGAAATACAATTAAAGAAATGGTTAAGCTTACATGGATTTTCCTCTAGTCTTCCAATCGAGTCCCTCGTTGTTATTAGCTCGCCTCGTACCATTATAAAATCTTCAGATGACAATCTTCTTCATACAATTATTCATAGTGCAAATTTACCTCATAAAATAAAGTGGTTTGAAAGTAAATATAAGAGAAAAGTTATAGATAATGTAGATAGGCTCATTCATCAAATAATAACGGAGCATTCTCCACTTCAACAAAATATACTTGAGCAATATAAAATAGAAAAAGAGGAGTTGTTAAATGGAGTACAATGTGAGAAATGCTTAGTTATTCCAATGGTTAAAGTGAAGAAGGGCTGGCGTTGTACAAGTTGTAAAGATTTTTCAAAAGTGGCACATGAGGATGCTATACGAGATTATGCATTGCTCATTAGTACGACATGTACGAACGGTAATTTGAAAGAGTTTCTCCATGTTTCGTCGGGTATGGTTGTAAACAGAATTCTCCACACACTAAATCTCCCCTACACTGGCAACAACAAAGGACGAATATATGATTTAACTTCTTTCCAATCGTAATTTTGCTATAATAAATAAGTACTTATACGAAGGGGAGTCTAAAGAGAAAATGAAGTCATTTAATATCGATCATGTTATAGCTAGTGTTTTGCAATGGATATTAAATATAGCTTTAATTATATTATCCATTGTGTTATCGATTTTCTTAGTGAATGAGACAATTACGTTTGTGCAGTATATTTTTTCGGCAAAAGAGTATACGTCTTATAAATTGGTTGAAAGTATCATCGTCTATTTCTTATACTTCGAGTTCATTGCATTAATTATTAAGTATTTTAAATCGAACTATCATTTCCCGTTACGTTATTTTATTTATATCGGAATTACGGCCTTAATTCGATTGATTATTGTGTCTCATGAGGAACCGATGGAGACGTTATTATACGCAGGAGCAATTCTTGTTTTAGTTATTGCTTTATACATATCGAATATGAGAGATTTGAGAAAAGAGTAGTAGTGCAGACGTAAGTTTGCACTACTTTTTTACGTCTTGACCTTCAAGTTGCTTGAAAGTTTACAATGAAATTAGGGCGTTTGAAATCGAAAAAAATTGAGAAATTAAGTGAAGAGGTTTCTTTTACTTGGAGGTTATAGGAATGAATCAGGAATTGAAGTTACGTCCATTGGAACGAGAAGATTTAAAGTTCGTACACGAACTGAATAATAATGCGCATATTATGTCGTATTGGTTTGAAGAGCCATATGAGGCATTTGTGGAGCTGCAAGACTTATACGATAAACATATACATGATCAAAGCGAACGCCGATTTATCGTTGAGAAAGACAATGAAATGGTTGGATTAGTTGAGTTAGTAGAAATCGATTATATTCATCGTAGAACAGAATTCCAAATTATTATTGATCCGAATTATCAAGGATATGGTTATGCAGTAGAGGCGACGCGTTTAGCAATGGATTATGCTTTCGCTGTATTAAATATGCATAAGATATATTTAGTTGTGGATAAGGAAAATGAAAAAGCAGTACATGTTTATAAAAAAGTTGGGTTTATGGTAGAAGGTGAGCTTATCGATGAGTTTTTCGTTGATGGTAACTATCATAATGCGATAAGAATGTGTATGTTTCAGAAGCAATATTTTGAAAACAAGTAGTTGAAAGATTCGGAAGTAATGTTGACGCTTCGTAAAAACGTATGCTAAAATCCCTTTTAAGTATTAAGGAAGGTGCAGAATATGCTTTATATAAAATTTGTAAAACTCATTAGAAAACTTTGCTCCGCACAAATGTATACGGTGAAGCGTTGTACGGAGCTTAATCAAGGGGTATAAATCCCCTATATTCATCGGCTGAATAACTTTTCTAAAAAAGTATAGTTTATCTATGCTTATTTCGTTATGGTTTTTCAGCTGGTGTATAAAATAGATTAAGGGGCCATAGACAATGCTTTGTCTATGGCCCTTTGTGTATATTATTCCGATGAGTCTTTACTATAAATTGGAGTAGTATAGGAAAAACCATGAAGCAGAGGGCTAGTGTCGAATGACGCTATCTCTCTGCTTTTTTTAATTTCAGGAAAAGAGGAATAAAAATGAGTTTACTTAAAGTTGAAAGTTTATCACATAGTTTTATAGATAAAGTATTATACGAAAATGCTTCTTTTGATTTGCATAAAGGGGAGCATATGGGAATTGTTGGACAGAATGGTGCAGGAAAAAGCACATTAATGAAAATATTGGTGGGGGAAATTATTTCTGATAAGGGAGACATAAAGTGGCAACCAAATATTCAAATTGGACATCTTGATCAATACGCAGAAATTGATGAGGGTTATACCATTTCTCAATATTTAAAGAGAGCCTTTTATGATTTGTATGAAATGGAAAAGAGAATGAACAAGTTATATGAAGAAAGTGCGATGACCGGAGATGAAAATCAACTATTGAAAGCGGCAGAAATTCAAGGACTGCTCGAGGCTCATGATTTTTATTCAGTAGATAGTATTACGAATAAGGTGGCATCCGGCTTAGGTATTGATGTGATTGGGATGGATCGTGTTATTGGTGAATTAAGCGGAGGGCAGCGTGCAAAGGTAATTTTAGCGAAGCTCTTATTAGAAGAGCCTAATATTTTATTACTAGATGAACCGACGAATTTTCTTGATAAGGAGCATGTGGAGTGGCTTGCTAATTATTTAATGAATTTTGAAGGAGCGTTTATTGTCGTATCACATGATTTTGATTTTCTGGAAAAGGTAACTTCTTGCATATGTGATGTAGAGTTCGGAACAGTTAAGAAGTATTACGGCAAATACTCAGATTTTGTAAGACAAAAGGAGCATTTGCGAAAAGATTATATTCGCCAATATTATGCACAGCAAAAGAAAATTGAAAAAACGGAAGAGTATATTCGTAGAAATATTGCTGGGGTGAATTCAAAAATAGCGCAAGGTCGTAGAAAACAATTACAGCGTATGGAAAGAATTGCGCCACCAAGTTTTACTCATAAACCGTCTATTCATTTTCAGGAACTTCCCATTTCAGTTCAGACAGTTCTTGAAGTAAATAACCTTGAAGTTGGTTACGACTTCGCTCTCTTACCAAAGTTGAATTTTTCAGTAATGGGTAGGCAAAAACTTGTTATTACAGGTTTCAATGGAGTAGGAAAATCTACTTTATTAAAAACAATCGTTGGAAATATTGATAGTATTTCTGGAGAGTTTCACTTTTCAGAGCAAATAAAGATTGGATATTATGAGCAAGATTTAAATTGGAGCAATGATTCTTTAACGCCGCTTCAAATTATTTCAGAACAGTTTCCTAAACTGAATATGAAGGAAATACGCCATCATTTAGCTGCGTGTGGAGTGAAGGATACGCACGTTTCGCAAGAAATTCGTACGTTAAGTGGTGGTGAACAATCGAAGGTGAAACTGTGCGGATTATTATTATCACCTTGTAACTTATTAATTTTAGATGAGCCGACAAATCATTTAGATGCAGAAGCGAAGGAAGCTTTGCAAAAGGCGCTAATTAAGTTTAAGGGAAGCATTATACTCGTATCTCACGAAGCGAGTTTTTATCTTGATTGGGCAGATAGCATCTTTCATATAGAGACAGGAATAGTTAAGGGGGTGTGAAACATATGAGTGAAAACAATTGGAAAACGAAAATTATATTATTTTTGACCGCTCAAACTATTTCGTTGTTCGGTTCCTCTCTCGTACAATACGCGATTATATGGTATATCACCCTTACAACATCATCAGGAGTGATGTTGACTATTTCAACTGTTTGCGGTTTTCTACCACAAATTGCGATATCTTTGTTTGCAGGTGTTTGGATTGATCGTTATGAACGTAAAAAGATGATTATGTTATCGGATGGAATTATAGCGATTGCGACGTTAGTTTTAGCAATTTTATTTTTAACAGGATATAAAAGTATTTGGTTACTTTTTATTGTGTTACTCATTCGTTCAGCTGGAACAGGAGTACAAACGCCAGCTGTGAATGCATTAATTCCGCAAATCGTTCCGAAAGAGTATCTTATGAAAGTAAATGGAATAAATAGCAGTATTACATCTTTAATTATGTTTCTTTCTCCAGCAGCAAGTGCGGCGATTCTTTCTATTGCCAGCATTGAAACAACATTTTTTATTGATGTTATTACGGCTATGATTGGAATTAGTATTATGCTTATCATTCAAGTAGAGGGACATGTGAATGCAGAGAATAAGCAAAAATCTAATCTACAAGGAATTAAAGAAGGATTCTCTTATTTAAAAGAAAATGTATTTATTAAAAGGCTAATCGTTTTATTGATTATCATCATGATTTTAATAAGTCCAGCTGCTTTTTTAACACCTTTAATGGTAACTCGTTCTTTCGGGGCCGAAATGTGGAGACTTACTGCTAGTGAGATGACCTTTAGTGCTGGTGCGGCAGCTGGTGGCGTATTGATTGCCGCGTGGGGTGGTTTTCGTAATCGTATGCATACAATAGCGCTAGCTTGTGCATTATATGGACTGCTTATGATTGGACTCGGAATAGCACCGATATTTATTATGTATTTAGTATTTAATTTTTTAATTGGTATAACGATGCCGTGCTTCAATACACCAGTTACTGTGTTATTGCAGGAAAAAGTAGAACCATCAATGCACGGACGGATGTTCAGTCTTGTACAAATTGCGAATTCATGCGCGCTTCCTCTAGGAATGATAATATTTGGGCCATTGTCGGATATGTTTAGTGTAGAGATTTTGTTAATTTATGCTGGGATATTCGTGCTATTTTGCGCAATGTATATTGTATTAAGCAAGAGGTTTGAAGTGTAAATATTTATAATACAGAGGGTTTGCGAAGTGATTTAATATGCTTCGTAAACCTTTTTGTTATTATTCTAGTCAATAATTATTTATTGTTAAACGATAAATAATTATTGACTGTTAATGTTTTTTTGGATAATATGATGTTAAGAATCTAAGGAGAATTACATGAGTAGAGGAGAATGTGAAATGAAAAATAAATACGTAGTAGCTATTTCTTTCATGATTTTAGCGATTATTTCTTTAACTATACATGCTTCAAACAGTAAAGTAGGAGCGGATGGATTCCTTGAAGAACCTTTCTTTTTCCTAGTACCGATAAGTTATGTATTGTTCCTTAGTGGTATTGGCGTATTATTATTTGGATTTATTACTTCAAAGCTGAAAAAGGGCAATAAATAGGGGTTACCAATAGGGACAAAATACTCACTATGAAATAGAAACATACCATATGGAAGAAAAAGAATAAGTGAGATGAATCATGATGAACCATCATTTTTATAATGGAAGACAAGTAGGAGCAGCTATTACGCTGGCTGGGGCACAGGGAACAATTCATGCTATGAATCAAGCTATTCAAATGCAACAACAAGCATATTTTGCACAAATGATGCAAAGTCAGTATATGCCGTATTCACAGCTTCCGATGCAAATTGTACATTACGATGTACATCCAGCTGGTTTATTTTCTATTCCATATGGCGGGACATATTTCTTATGAAAGAAAGCGACTCAATAGAGTCGCTTTTTTTCATATTCCGCCTAGCTTCATTCCAAGGAATGCGAAGAGGA
Source organism: Bacillus cereus group sp. MYBK95-2 (assembly GCF_051915225.1). Lineage (NCBI taxonomy): Bacteria > Bacillati > Bacillota > Bacilli > Caryophanales > Bacillaceae > Bacillus > Bacillus cereus group sp. MYBK95-2. The sequence continues at coordinate 413,385 of NZ_JBQAEH010000004.1, forward strand.
TACCAATTATGTACGTAGCGCTTAAGTATAAAAGGAAAGTGCTAATATTTTTTCGATTGAGAAGTTGAACGGCTTCTAGTTTAAACGTAGAAAATGTAGTGAATGCACCCATAAATCCAGTACCTAATAATAGTTGCCAGCCTGTAGTAACTCCGTTGCCGATTATATATCCAAGTAAAAACGCCCCTGTTATATTAATAAGGAATGTAGCAAGTGGAAATTGTGTTTTATTTCTTTTCTTAAACCAATTGCTAATTGCAAATCGTGTAATCGCACCGAAAAATCCTCCTGTTGCGACTAATAAGGCTTCTATCATGAGTAATCACCTTCCGTAAGAGATTTCTTAATTAAGAAATCTCCAAGTGTATAGCCAAGGCCAGACATAATGAGGCCACCAAGTATGCTACATGATACATATAAGAAGGCTATGCTCCACTCAGAATGATTGATCAATTGCACAGTTTCTACACTAAATGTTGAAAAAGTCGTAAAGGAACCGATGAATCCAGTTCCGATGCCTGTGATGACCTCTGAAGGTAAGATGTTTAGCCGGGCGATATAAGTAGTTAGCCACGCTAAGAAGAAGCAACCGATTAAGTTAATGAGTAATGTTGCTAATGGAAATGAATGATGCCAAAATGTGGTGATATTAAGACCTAAATAATAACGAGAAAGAGCTCCTAATATACCGGCAATGCCGACGATAATATAAATCAATTTTCTCACCTCTTTAAATAGATTGCTCAAAAAAATAGACTCCTACCAGTATGTATACTGGTAGGAGTCATTAGCTAAGCAGCGTTTATGGCGAACTCCATCGCCTAGGATTATTACATATAGTGTACTAAATATACCGTTTAAATTCCAGTGAGGAGGTGGGTGTAACGTTTCTTTTTTTGATGTCTGAAGGTTTTTCAAGTAATTAAAATGGGATCGATTACTTATCAACTAAATATAGTGATATACGGTTTTAATTATGATAAAATGTTTCTTATGTGTGTCGTTTTGTTTTATTTGACTGAAAATAAAGAAAAATAAATTCGCGTGAAAAGGAGTCGTTTATTTGAAGAAATTTTTAAAAATCGTATTTACATGTGTTTTAGTAGTAGCGGGCATTGTAGGAGGATTTCTAGCGTATATGACACTTACTAAAGAACAGCCTGCTGATGTTATAAGCTTGAAGGTGGAGAATAATAAGGAGCGCGTATTAGCGACTGAAAATGAGTTTAAAGTTACAACATTTAATATTGGATATGCTGGGTTAGATAAGGATCAAGATTTCTTTATGGATGGTGGAAAGGGATCTGGTTCAAGTAGTAAAGAGCAAACGGAAACTAATTTAAAGAATATGCTTTCGTTTTTACAAAATGAGAATAGTGATTTTGCACTATTACAAGAAGTTGATATAAAGTCACTTCGTTCATTTGATGTAAATGAACATGAATTTTTGAAAAAAGGATTACCTGATTATGTTTCGTCATTTGGCAAGAACTACGATACGAAATGGGTTCCAGTGCCAATAATAAATCCAATGGGATATGCGGAGGCTGGATTAAGTACGTTTTCTAAATACACTGTTCAAGAAGCGAAGAGGTTCCAGCTTCCTGGAATGGAGCCTTGGCCAAAGCGTTTGTTTGATTTAGATCGAGCAATTGTGGAATATAAAATTCCTGTTAATAATGGGAAACATGTTAGACTCGTAAATTTACATTTGTCTGCTTATGATGAAGGCGGGAAAATTAGAAAACAGCAAGTAGAGTACTTAAAAGAATATATGAACAAGCATTATGAAAATGGTGATTACGTAATAATGGGCGGAGATTGGAATCAATTAGTTTCAAACGCTCAATTAAGTGATCCGAAGTTCGTGAAAGAGCGCCCTGAGTGGTTAGTAGAGTTACCGAAGAACTTTACAGACGGTGGCTTTAAGTGGGCTGTAGATCCGTCTGTTATGACTGTGAGAGATGATGTAAAGAAATATGTAGAAGGTGAAAATTTCGTCACTATTATTGATGGCTTTATCGTTTCACCGAATGTAGAGATTGTAAATGTACAAGGGAAAGATTTAAAGTTTGAAAATAGCGATCATAACCCAGTAAGTGCGGTATTTAAACTGAAGTAATTGATATGTATAAGTAGAAGGTGGGGCTTCATATGGAGTGGTTAAAGAGGACTTGTTTTTCTAACCTTGAGAAAGAATCACAGAAAAATCATTTATTACTGTTTATAACGATTTGTAGTTTCTTTCTTGGGATAATCGCAATTGGGTATTATGGATATATTTTTACAGAGAGAGCAATAGCGTTTTGGATTTGTGGTATTTCTGTCGTTGCATTTGGAACGCTTTTTACTTTTATAAAAAGTATGGAATCAGCGTATAAATATATCATGACATTTATGTTGCTTACAATGTCTTACATTATGGTACAAGCCTTTAATGAAAGCCCGGCTGTATTTCAAATGGTCTATTTTACATTAGCTGTTTCACTTATTTACTTAAGTGAGCGCCTCATTTTAATTCTTGGCGGGGTAGCTGTTGTGATCACATTTATCCTTTGTAGCTATTGGCCGGAGCAATTTTTTGCTTATACAGCCTCGTCTGAAGCTGCTAATTTCGCAAGTTTGTTAGCGATTGTAACAATCGCTATGTGGGGCGTCACGAAAATCGGTTCTAATCTGCTCCTTCGTTTAAGTGATGAGAAGCAAGAAGTAATGAGAAAAGCTCAGGAGTTAGAAGAGACGCAAAGACTTATTGAAGAAACAGTTGTGAAACTAGATAGTAATTTCAATCATTTAAGACAAAATATGAACACGTCGATGGAATCGATGAGTGAAATTAATTTTGCCTTTGAAGAGGTGGCAGTTGGTACGCAATCACAATCAGAGATGATGTATCGTTCGGTAGAAGTATTGAATGATATGGAGGGAAATATTGAACAAATCATCTCTCAAGTAAGAACTGCATCGGCTCGTGTGGATGAAAGCTTAGAAATTTCAAAAGGTAGTGTACATACTCTAAGAAATTTTGAAACTAACATGAGAAGTTTAAATGATGTTGTTTCACAGTCTGGAATTATATTTAGAGATTTAATGATGCAATCGAAACAAATTAATGAAATTGTAGATGTAATAACGAATATTTCAAGTCAGACGAGTTTGCTAGCTTTAAATGCAAATATTGAAGCTGCGAGGGCAGGCGAGCATGGAAAAGGTTTTGCTATTGTAGCGAGTGAAGTGTTAAAGCTTGCTGAAGAATCAAATCGTTCTGCGGGAAGAATTCAAGGGATTTTGAAGGAGTTTAGTAATCAAGCAAGTAAGGTAGAAGTGCAAGTAGAAAAGTCAGAAAGAGTACAAGAAGAATGTAACGAGATGTTAGCAAGCGTTTTAACAAATGTAACTGATTTAGGGAAGTTTATTTATGCGATTAATGAAGTAATGCGAGAGGTTGTTGTTCATCAAGAAAGTTTCCAAGTTAAAACGACGAATATCGTAAAGGATGTTACGCATGCTTCTAACGTAATTCAGCAAACTTCTACAGCTACAGAAGAAGTGCTAGCGAGTGTGGAAGAAGAAAAACATCGAAATGATACGTCAGTGAAGACGTTACAAACTGTTAGCGAGCAAGTGAAGTTGTTAGAAGATATTTTAGAAAAGTAATATTGCTTGGAAAGAGCACGAATGATGTGCTCTTTTTTCATTGAAACGAATACTTGATAGGAATTTAATTGCTTTTCTGCGCGTTTTCTGCCAAGCTTAAGGAGATAAAATTCAGCTAATAGCGGAATTAAAATACTTCAAAGAAAGAATTAAATAGGTGACGCATATGATCGAAGTTAAGACTTCTGAACTTAGTGATGGAGAATTTAATAGAGGTGTATTTGCAACTCGTGATATTAAAAAAGGTGAGTTGATACACGCAGCACCAGTTATCTCTTATCCGAATGAACAGCATGAACATATTGAGAAAACATTACTTGCTGACTACGCATTTGAGTATGGAATCAATCATACGGCAATCCTTTTAGGATACGGTATGTTATTTAATCATTCATATACACCGAATGCAACGTATGATATTGTCTTCGAGAACCATACGTTTAACTTCTATGCTTATAAGGATATAAAAGCAGGAGAAGAAATTTTAATCAATTATAATGGTGAAGTTGATAACGATGAGCTGTTATGGTTTGATAAAGAAAAAGAAGAGAACGAAAAGTAATATAAAGAGTATAGAAAGAGCACATTCTGTCGGATGTGCTCTTTTTTTATTGATGTAAATAAAGTAAAAAGTACAAAAAAATACCACTTTCTTTTTGTGTGGTATAGTAAGATACTGAGGGATAGTGTTTTGAAAAAGTCACATATTTTACAAATTGTTGTCTTTCTGATGACATGTCAAGTTTAGTAGTCCATTTGGGTTGCTTTATTATGCAATATATATTTTAATATGAGTGGCACCTCTTATAATTTAAGAGGTTTATAGGTGTCTCGAATTGATTTTGGGTACACTGTATCCACCACTTTAGGTTCTTTCATGTACGTGGGGATATTATGGGCCCGTATAACGGGATAAAATGAATATAGAAATAGAGGAATCGTAAAATGAATATGCAAGAGGTTTATAAATATTTAAGTACGGTATTGCCTGAAGGACATGTTAAACAAGATGAAATGTTAAAGAATCATACGCATATTAAAGTTGGCGGAAAAGCAGATGTTTTTGTTGCGCCTACAAATTATGATGAAATTCAAGAAGTTATTAAATATGCGAACGAATATAATATTCCAGTTACGTTTTTAGGAAATGGATCGAATGTCATTATTAAAGATGGTGGAATTCGCGGGATTACAGTAAGTTTAATTCATATTACAGGTGTTACTGTAACAGGAACGACGATTGTAGCACAGTGTGGTGCAGCAATTATTGACGTATCACGTATTGCCTTAGACCATAACTTAACGGGTCTTGAGTTTGCTTGTGGTATTCCAGGTTCAGTTGGCGGAGCATTATATATGAATGCTGGTGCATACGGCGGTGAAATTTCGTTTGTATTAACAGAAGCTGTCGTAATGACAGGTGATGGAGAGCTACGTACTTTGACGAAAGAAGCATTTGAATTTGGATATCGTAAGAGTGTATTTGCGAACAACCATTACATTATTCTTGAAGCGAGATTTGAACTTGAAGAAGGTGTACATGAAGAAATTAAAGCAAAAATGGATGATTTAACGTTTAAACGTGAGTCAAAACAGCCTCTAGAATATCCTTCATGTGGTAGCGTATTTAAGCGCCCACCAAATAACTTTGCTGGTAAGTTAATTCAAGACTCAGGACTACAAGGTAAGCGAATTGGTGGAGTAGAAGTTTCTTTAAAACACGCTGGGTTTATGGTGAATGTTGATAACGGAACAGCACAAGATTACATCGATTTAATTCACTTCGTACAAAAGACAGTTGAAGAGAAATTTGGCGTGAAGTTGGAGCGAGAAGTAAGGATTATTGGAGAAGATAAGGAATAAAGAAATACGTATGAAGATATGAATTATTTTAAAATAATATTTGGGTATTGTTGACAATTTGTTTTCAATTCAATATAATGGCTAATAATTTAACAAATAACATACGTTGAAAGAGCCCAGTAGCAGTTTGTCACTGTTAACGAGAGAGCTAGGGGTTGCTGGAACCTAGCACAAACAAACTTGTGAATTACACTCTGGAGTATCTTAGGTAATGCTAAGCGGACTAGCAATCGATATTATTGCTAAGAGTGGTATGAGTAGCTATGCTATTTATACAAACTGGGTGGTAACACGGTGAATAATCGTCCCTATGTCTATCGTAGACATAGGGGCTTTTTTGTTTTTAAAAAATAAAGGGGATGACAAAAGATGAATATTATTGATGAATTAGAATGGCGCGGCGCCGTTAATCAGCAGACTGACGAAGAAGGTTTACGTAAGCTAGTAGAAGAGAAAAAGATTTCGCTATACTGCGGAGTTGATCCGACTGGTGATAGTATGCATATTGGACATTTGATTCCGTTTATGATGATGAAGAGATTCCAATTAGCTGGTCATCATCCTGTTATTTTAATTGGCGGGGCAACAGGAACAATTGGTGATCCGAGTGGACGGCAATCAGAGCGTCAACTTCAAACGTTAGAAGTGGTTCAGCATAATGTAGATGCGTTAACAGCACAAATGAAAAAGCTATTTGATTTTGGTGGAAATAGCGAAGTGAAGATGGTAAATAACTATGATTGGACACATGAAATAAATATTATTGAGTTTTTACGTGATTACGGGAAAAACTTTAGCATCAATAGCATGTTAGCGAAGGATATTGTAGCAAGCCGTTTGGATACAGGTATTTCTTTCACGGAATTCACGTACCAAATTTTGCAAGCGATGGACTTCCATCATTTATACACGAAAGAGGATGTTCAACTGCAAATTGGTGGTAGTGACCAATGGGGAAATATTACGAGTGGTTTAGATTTAATTCGTAAGTTAGAAGGTCATGAGGCGAAAGTATTCGGATTAACGATTCCGTTATTATTAAAATCGGACGGTACGAAGTTTGGTAAATCAGCAGGCGGCGCTGTTTGGCTTGATCCTGAAAAAACGACACCGTTTGAATTTTATCAGTTCTGGGTGAATACGGATGATCGTGATGTCGTTAAATACTTGAAATACTTTACATTCTTAACGAAAGAACGCATTGATGAATTAGCGGTTAAGGTGGAAACAGAGCCTCATAAACGTGAAGCACAAAAAGTACTAGCAGAAGAAATGACGAAATTCGTTCATGGAGAAGAAGCATTCCTGCAAGCTGTGAAAATTACAGCAGCGTTATTTAGCGGAGATATTAAATCGTTAACAGCTGATGAAATTGAACAAGGCTTTAAAGAAATGCCAACATTTCAGTCTTCAAAAGAGACGAAAAACATCGTAGAATGGCTAGTTGATTTAGGAATTGAACCATCTAGACGACAAGCGCGTGAAGATATTAATAACGGAGCGATTTCTATGAATGGTGAGAAAGTAACAGATGTGGGTACAGATGTTACTGTAGAAAATTCATTTGATGGACGATTTATTATTATCCGTAAAGGGAAGAAGAATTACAGTCTTGTGAAGTTAGGCGAATAGTTTGTGTGAAAGGATGGGAGTAGGAAGAATACTTCCATCTTTTCGTATACACAATTTGGACATAAAATAATCAGTAAATTTAGATAATTAAAAGGGTTATACGATTCTTCTGCCGAATAAATAAGTTAGAGAAAATTACGGATAAAAATAGCCCGAACCATGCAGGGCATGATTCGGGCTTATATTCAGATTAGTAAGCTAAGCTGAATAGACCTTTAATGTGTGATAAGTAACGAACGTTACTTGCTTCTTTCATTAATGATGCTGGTAAGCCTTTAAGTGGAGTATTGCTTGCTCCAATTGTAGCAACCGCATCTTTACGTCCTAGACTAGCAAGTGTTCCAGAGTTTACAGGTGCGAACTCTTCGAATGCTTTGCCTTCTAGTGCTGCGTATAAGTTGTATCCAATTAACTCACCCATTTGCCAAGCGATTTGTGCAGTTGGTGGGTATGGACGTCCGTCTGGAGCGAAGACAACAGCGCTGTCTCCAGCAACGAATACGTCTTTGTGAGAAGTAGATTGTAGGTATGCATCAACTGTTGCACGTCCACGGTTAACTTCAAGACCTGATTCACCGATTAATGGGTTACCTTGTACGCCGCCCGTCCAAACGAATGTGTTAGCAACAAGTTTTTGACCGTCTTTTAAGTCGATTTCGTTGCCAGCAACGTTTGTTACAGGAAGACCAGTTAAGAATGTAACGCCGCGCGCTTCTAGGCTAGTAGTTGCACGTTCGATTAAGTGGTCTGGTAATACTGGAAGGATTTTTGGACCTGCTTCAACAAGAAGAAGTTTCACTTCTTTTGGATTTACGCCGTGGCTTTTTGCAAGTTTAGGCATAATGTCAGCAAGCTCACCAACTAGCTCAACGCCAGTTAATCCGCCACCACCGATTACGATTGTAGCATCAGCTTCGTTTTTCGTTTTCGCGTATTCACGAATACGGTCTTCAACGTGTTTGTAGATTTTATTTGCATCAGCAGCAGATTTTAATACCATGCTGTTTTCTTCTAGTCCTGGAATACCGAAGTAAGCAGTTTTACTTCCTAAAGCAACTACAAGTGCATCGTAAGATAAAGTAGTGCCGCCAGCTAGTTTGATTTCTTTGCTATCAACTGAGAATGACTCAACTGTTGCAATTTTAAGATCGATATCTTTACCTTTGAAAAGCTTTGTAAGTGGCATTGCAATTGCTTGCTCAGACACGTTACCAGCTGCAAGGCGGTGTAATTCAGTGATGATTTGGTGCGTTGGGTATTGGTTAATCACTGTAACTTGTGCTTCTGATTTGCTGTAATATTTACGTACGTTTAAAGCGGCAAGAAGACCGCCATAACCAGCGCCTAAGATGACAATTTGTTTTGACATAGTATGATATCCCCCGTCTTTACTAATTGTTGTTATAAGTTAAATTATTTATTGTTACGTTCTGCACTAATTTGAAGATATGCGTTCACAAAGCGGAACATTTTTTGTGCTTGTGGATCTTTTAATAATTTTAAAAGACCGAATAGGCCGATAACTTCGTTGCTTTCGTCAGCACGATCTTTCGCTTCGATTGCAGTTGCAGCCATGCTTTTCACTGTATCTTTTACAGGTTCTACAAGCTCTGTAATTGCACCAACAGTGTCGCTTTTTAATACTTCATCAGTAGCAACAGTTTGAGCGAAGTCATAAGACTTAGTTAAAATGTTAACAAGCTCAGTTAATTTTGGAAGCTGTTCTACTAGTGTTGTTAATGATTCTTGTACCTCAGGTTTTAACAACTGATCAAGTACATCAAGTTGTCCTTGGCTAGCAGAAATTTGTACAGTTTCTTGTTCTGGCTTTGTTTGAGTCATAGTTTCTGGCATCTCCAATTCTCCTTTACGATAGCAATACTCTTATTTTTGATAAGTAAGATAGTAAACGGTTACGAAACTTTATACAAAGTTTCACAAAACACAATAAAATGCCTTTAAATTTATGACAGCAAGTAAGCTGCAAACATAAATCTAAAACCATAACGTCTTACTTATTATTTATGAACTGTCCGATACATGGCTTGTCCGCATAATGGAAAAGCTCCGTTACCGGAAAGTGTATATAATATATATCCTATATTATATACTATATACACCTATGTTAACATAAAAATGATTCCTAATTATTTGATATTGAGTGTATAACGTAGTGCTGACAAGGTATGAAAGCGTATAAAATATTTTGTTCCAGTTAGAAATGTACATATATATAAAGAAAAAAAGGAAGAAACGAACAAATTCATGTTCGTTTTTCCTTTTTCCTATTATTCACCTTCCGCAATTAGCATCGATGTGTTACCTTCTTTTTCAAGATGGCATTCGCCCCAAGAACAAAGAGAATCAAGAATGGATTCTAAAGACCAACCGTAATCGGTAAGAGAATATTCTACTTTTGGCGGGACTTGATTGTATACTTTTCTTTGAATAACGCCGTCGTCTTCTAATTCACGTAATTGCTGCGTTAACATTTTTTGTGTAATACCAGGCATTGAGCGTTTTAATTCACTCGTTCTCTTTGTACCTTTCGTTAAGTGACAAAGAATAACAACTTTCCATTTGCCGCCGATAACTTCTAAAGTCGCCTCTACAGGAATATTGTATTTCTTCATATGAAATCCTCCCTTTGTGAGTAAAATAAGTTAAATCATACAAATGTTACTTTTTAGTACCTATAGCACTTTAAAGTACGTACTTTTTATCATGTTAAATATGTTTCATAATAGCACATGTAAGAGGCAAATGAGTAGTACGGTACCAAAAAGTGACTATGTTACTTTTTAGTGCCTATCGTACTTTAAAGTGCGTTCTTCAAAAAAGGAATGAAACCATTCATAATAGCATTTGTAAGTATGAAATATATTTTTTAGAAGATAAAAGGGCCTTTTTATCATACTATTATGATTGGATTTCTTGTAATAAGGAGGAATTCAATTGAGTTCATATACAGTACCATCTTCGGAAGCTCAGACGAGCCGAAGAAGTATGTTTGCTTTATTAGCGCTAGCAATTAGTGCGTTTGGGATTGGTACGACCGAGTTTATTAGTGTCGGTTTACTACCATCTATTTCAAAAGATTTAAATGTTTCGGTTACAACAGCCGGTTTAACGGTTTCCTTATATGCGTTAGGAGCAGCGGTAGGAGCTCCTGTTTTAACAGCGTTAACGGCTAGTATGTCGCGAAAGACATTATTAATGTGGATTATGGTTATTTTCATTATTGGTAATGGCATTGCGGCGGTAGCAACAAGCTTCACTGTATTAATTATTGCAAGAATTGTATCTGCGTTTGCACATGGTGTGTTTATGTCAATTGGATCTACAATTGCAGCTGCAATCGTACCAGAGAATAAACGTGCTAGCGCAATTGCGATTATGTTTACTGGATTAACAGTTGCGACTATTACTGGTGTGCCAATTGGAACATTTATCGGTCAACAATTTGGCTGGAGAGCGTCATTTATGGCGATTGTTGTAATTGGAATTATTGCTTTCATCGCAAACAGTATACTCGTCCCATCTAATTTAAAAAATGGTGTACCTGTATCGTTTCGTGATCAATTTAAATTAATTAAAAATGGAAGACTATTACTTGTTTTCATTATTACTGCACTTGGATACGGCGGTACATTCGTAACATTTACGTATTTATCTCCGTTATTACAAGAAGTAACAGGATTTGAAGCAAGTACTGTTACTATCATTTTATTAGTGTATGGAATCGCAATTGCGATAGGGAATATGGTCGGCGGAAAATTATCGAATCATAATCCGATTCGAGCGCTATTTTACATGTTCTTGATTCAAGCGATTATATTATTTGTTTTAACATTTACAGCGCCATTTAAAGTAGCTGGATTAATCACAATTATTTTCATGGGACTATTCGCATTTATGAATGTTCCGGGGCTACAAGTATATGTAGTTATATTGGCAGAGCGCTTTGTTCCGAGTGCGGTTGATGTTGCTTCAGCAATTAATATTGCCGCATTTAACGGAGGGATCGCTTTAGGTTCTTATATAGGTGGCCTTGTAACGAATTCATTAGGATTAATCCATACTGCTTGGGTAGGTGGCCTTATGGTAGTAGCCGCTGTTATTTTAACAGCGTGGAGCATGACATTAGAAAAAAGAGATCAAGTAAAATAAAAGGAGAGAAAATAAAATGAAAAACTTACAAAGTAAAGCAGTATTAAATAACGGTGTAGAAATGCCTTGGTTCGGTTTAGGTGTATTTAAAGTAGAAGAAGGACCAGAACTTGTAGAAGCTGTAAAATCAGCAATTAAAGCAGGATACCGCAGCATCGATACAGCTGCAATTTACGGAAATGAAAAAGCTGTAGGTGAAGGAATTCGTGCAGGTATTGAAGCGACTGGTATTGCAAGAGAAGAATTATTTATTACTTCAAAAGTATGGAACGCAGATCAAGGGTATGAAACAACAATCGCTGCATACGAAGAGAGTCTAAAAAAATTAGGACTAGATTATTTAGATTTATATCTTGTTCACTGGCCTTCAGAAGGAAAATATAAAGATACATGGAGAGCGCTAGAAACACTTTATAAAGAAAAGCGCGTACGTGCAATTGGTGTAAGTAACTTCCAAATCCATCACTTACAAGATGTAATGAAAGATGCAGAAATTAAACCAATGATTAACCAAGTAGAATACCACCCTCGTTTAACACAAAAAGAACTACAAGCTTTCTGTAAAGAACAAGGTATTCAAATGGAAGCATGGTCACCACTAATGCAAGGTCAATTATTAGATAACGAAACATTACAAGAGATTGCTGAGAAACACGGTAAAACAACAGCTCAAGTTATTTTACGTTGGGATCTTCAAAATGGAGTAATCACAATTCCAAAATCAACGAAAGAACACCGTATTATTGCAAACGCTGATGTATTTAACTTTGAATTAACGAAAGAAGATATGGAAAAAATCGATGCGTTAAATCAAAATCATCGCGTTGGTCCAGATCCTGATAACTTCGATTTCTAAGATTAAGGTAAGAAAAAAGAGTGCTTAAAAGCACTCTTTTTTTGTGCATAAAAATAGTTTCTAAATAAATACTACTTAGTATTAAGTTTGTTATTAAGGGGCTGTAAACATGAATATAAAGCAATCGTTCAAACTTTTAGCTATGTTTTTAAGTGTTTTATTTGTGTTATTCCCACTTCAAAAAGCATTCGCAGAAGTGATGGACCATACAAAGTATGAAATGAATTGGAGTTATAGTAAGTCCAAGAAGAAGCCAATTCGAACAGAGCTTATTAAAACGGCAGATGGCAAAATTGCTTTTTGCTTAAATGTAGATTTGAAATCTCCAAGCGGTCAAGATTTACCGGAAATGGGGAAAGTGGATATTAATGTGTACCGTGTACTATTGAATGGATATCCACAAAAGAGTCCACAAGAATTAGGGGTATCTGATTGGAGAGAGGCGCATTACGCAACGCAGCTTGCAGTATGGAATGCGTTAAAACAAATTGATGTTAATGATTTAGATTTCCGAAATAAAAATGTAGAGAAAGTAACAAAAGATATCGTTGCAAAAGCAAACGCTAGCGAAGAGCTACAAGAAATTACGATGAGTGTAACTCCTACAGAAGAACAAGAAGCAGTCTTAAAAAATGATTTCTTTGAAACAGGCTTATATACAGTAGAAACAAATGCAAAAAGCGGAACGTATAAAGTGCAAGCAACAGGTGCACCAGCGGGCGTGAAATTTGCAAATGAAAAAGGCGAAACAAAAACAGAATTTAATGTAGGAGAAAAGTTCCGCATTTTAATTCCGAAACAAACACCAGCTGGTGGATTTAGCTTTAAAGTATCAGGAAATTTAACGAAATTACAAGGGATTGCGCATAAAGGTACACCGACTATTCAAAATGCAGTAGTATTACTTGAGCGTAGTGAAGAAAAAACAAGTCCAGAGTTAGCGGTAAGTTGGAAAAAGGCTGAGGCTCCAAATAAACCAAATAAGCCATATACTCCAAATGAACCGCATAAACCGAATCAAAAGAGATAATGAAAAAGCATTGGTATATGCCAATGCTTTTTCATATGAATTCTTTAAAGATATATCAAGATAATAATTAATCGAGTGAAACACTATTTTAACGTTTGAAGAAGTATTTAAAAATAATAAAATATGGAGAAATCTAAACGTTACAATAAATGGATTTTATTCACGAAATTGTAACATTATTCTAATTAGAGAGGCTATCAAACAAAGTGTAAAGCGTGTACAATTCAGTTGGAAAAACTACCTATAGATGGTCATATATGAAGAAAATGTAAAACTCTATTGTTGTTCACATTTTTAGATGTATAGATGACAATACTGAAAAATATCTTTTACTATTCTCTTTTTTATGTAGCAAGAGAACTCATCACAAATAGAGAGAAGTGAGGAGGGGATATTACATAAAAATTGTACAATGTAAGAAAGCGAATACATGGAGGGAAATGCGGTAGTAATAGATACAGGTGCGCGAGGTGTTAGTCTATTCGTTAAATGTTTTTATAAAGATAATAGGATTTTTCATTAAATGAATATATAGGATGGTTTGTCTAAAAAAAGGACAGGGGACACAGATTATGTCAAAGAAGAAAAAGAGTAGGGTATTAGTAGCAGGTATATGTATATCTACATTATTATCACCAGTAGCTTTCGAAGCATCAAAAGGATATGCGGCGCCTTTGGAAGAGAATAAAGGTGGGAAATTAGAAGAGAATAAATTTGAGCAGAGAGTATTTCAGTTGCCGGGGAAAGGTAGCGTAGAAGAAGAAAATAATCGTTTAAGAGTTACTTGGAAACTTTCCGCTAATGAACCGACTGGAATTTATGCAGAGCCAAATGAAGAGATTACAATTGACATAAAAGGAACGCAGTCTATCCAAGCTTTTATTGGAACGAGATCTTATGATGAAAAGGACCCAGAGGAGTTTGATTTAAAACCAGGAAAAAATGTTATTTCATCTTCAAGAGGGGGTATTTTATATTTTTATAATATGAATAACGAAGGAGAAGTAACAGCTTCCGTTACAAATGGTGGTAGTCACTTTCCTTTATTTATTTTAGGTAAGCATACGAAAAAAGATTGGGATGAAATGTTAAAAAAATATAAGGATCCTTATGCAGTTGAATTAAAAGGTGAGAGAAGCTTAATTACTACTACTTACGATTCTGTGCAGAAATATATGAAGAATACGGATCCAACAGATTTAATGAAATTGCATGATAAGATTATCCGTTTAGAAAACGCAGTGGCAGGATTATCTGAGGACAGTGTTGGGGTTGCAAAATCTCCAACTCATTATGTTCAGTTTGTTGAAAAACGGAAGCCTGCTAAAGGGGACTTTATGTTTGCGAAACATTATCATACAGGATATATTCCAACTGCAATGAATAGAGTTTTAGATATAGAGGTACTTGAGAAGGATGGATGGGGACCGTGGCATGAAGTTGGTCATTTACATCAGCAAGAACCGTGGAAGTGGTCTAAAGTAAGGGAAGTAACAGTAAATATTTACTCATTAGCTGTTCAAAAGGCGTTAGGGAATCAATTAGAAATGGATGAGCACTATAAAAACTCATTTGAGTATTTAGAGAAGCCTAAAGCAGAAAGATTCATTGATGACATTAATCCTCTTACAATGTTTTGGCAATTAAATGTAGTGTATGGAGAACATTTTTATCCTAGGTTACATCAAGCTTATCGTTTGTTACCTCAGAGTGAAATGCCTCATTCTGATGAAGAGAAAAAGCAGCTATTTATTTATATGACATCAAAAGTGGCAGGGCAAAATTTAATTCCTTTCTTTGAGGAGTGGGGATTAACACCAAATGATGATATTAGAGAGAAAATAGAAAAATCAAAGTTACCTAAATTAGAAAAGGAAATCTGGAAAGCTACAGATAGTAATGATATTCGTGAGAAGCAAGTTGAACTGTATAAGGTTCCGTATGGTGAACCTGCTAATGAAGTACAAAATCTTTTAGTTGGTACAGATTCTGACGAGAATGAAGCAAGTAAGCTTGTTCGAAATTTAGGTGAGAATGTAAAAGTAACAGGAAAGATTGTATGGCCTAAATTAGAGAAGGGGAAACAGGAAGTGTTAGTAGAAATTGGGGATGAGAAAGGAAATAAAAATTCAATTCCTGTCCAAGTTAACGGATTTTATGATGACAGTATAGTTTTTCAAGGACTTTCAGATGATGTAATGTCGACAGTGACACTTCACCACAATAAGAAGAAATTAAATGTAAACTTTACTAATAATGAAATACATTACCGTTTTGAAAAAGAAGAATATATGGGCTTAACGCTATATGATCGAAATGGGATTGAAAAGAAACGTGTATCAGCAGAAGGACAAGAAACGGGAAAAAGATTTGCGATGGAACTAAATGAATTGGATTTTGAATATGGTGATGTAATAAAAGTATTCCACGCAGAACCAAGCCGTTTGAAGTGGTTTAAAAATAACGAACTTGTAGATCAAGGAAAAGTTAAAAATAAAAAAGAGAAATTATTCCAAATAACTGAGCAAGGGTTCGAATTAAAAGATAGTTTACAAGAAGTGACGGCGAAACTGCAAAAAGTAGCAGTCGGAATGGATGTAGACAAACTAGATCCGAAAGAATTCGTACAAGTAAAAGATGGAGAAGTGGTTGGTTTTGTAGAAAAACCAAATACATCAAAAATTGGAGAACAAAAAGTAAAAATAGAGACGAAGGATGCTTTTGGAAATAAGAAGATAACAGAAGTGCCGCTTGAAGTAATTTATGGAGATAGTTTAGTATTTCATGCTAATGATAATGCAATACGTTCGGTTGTAACATTGCAACATGATAAAAAGGAACTGCACGCAACGTTTACAGGTAATCCTGTTCATTATCGTTATGTAAATGAAGAGTATATGGGGATTACGCTATATGATCAAAATGGGAACACAAAAAAGCGTGTAACAGCGGAAGGACAAGAAACTTCAAAGAAATTTGCGGAGCAAGTGAGTGGAATGCAGTTTGAATATGGTGATGTAGTAAAAGTATTCCATGCAGAACCGGACCGCTTGAAATGGTATCAAAATAATAGCCTTGCTGGCCAAGGTAAGGCGAAAGTAGAAAAAGAATTATTCTTCAAGGTAACTGAAAAAGGCTTTGAAAGAATGGAAACTTTACAAGAGGTAAAGGCAGTACCACAGAAGGTAGTAATCGGAACAGATGTAGAGAAAATAAATGCAAAAAACTTTGTTGAAGTAAAAGATGGAGAAGTAGTTGGATTTGTAGAAAAACCAAATACAACAAAAATCGGTGAACAAAAAGTAAAAGTAGAAACGAAAGATCGATTTGGAAATAAGAAAGTGACAGAAGTTCCTCTAACAGTAACATATGGAGATAGCCTACTTGTATATGGGCTGAGCTATAGAGATGGTGACTTGAAATCAATTGTAACTTTGCATCATGATACGAAAAAACTGAGTGCGACAGATACAAAGAACCTAATTCATGATTACTTTAAAGATGAAAAGTATTTTGAATTCACATTGTACGATAAAGAAGGAAGAGTGAAGAAAAATATAGCAGTAAAAGGTTTAGAGAATACGCAAGAATTTGCTAAGGAAGTAAATGGAATTGCATTTGAGTATGGAGATGTAGTGAAAGTATATCATGCGGAATCTTCTCGTTTACATTGGTATCAAAAAGATGTATATGTGGGCGAAGGAAAAAGTAAAGAGATAAAGGAATTAGTCTTCAAAATAACTGAAAATGGATTTGAAAGATTAGACGGTGAGCAAACAGTAAAAGCAAATCCGCAGCAAGTAGTAATCGGAACAAATAGCGAAACGCTAGACGCGAAGAACTTTGTTGAAGTACAGGGTGGAGAAGTAGTAGGTTTTGTAGGGGAAATAGATACGACAAAAATTGGTCAGCAAAAAGTGAAAGTAGAAACGAAAGATCGATTTGGAAATAAGAAGGTGACGGAAGTTCCTGTAGAAGTGACATATGGGGATAGTCTAGTCTATCAAGGTGTGTCCGATGTTACACGTTCAATTGTTACGTTAAACCACGCTGAAAAGAAATTACATGCAACATTTACAAATGAGGAGATTCATTATCGCTTTGTAAATGAGCAGTATATAGGCCTTACGATTTATGATCAAAATGGAAATAAGAAAAAGCATGTAACGGCAGAAGGACAAGAGACTTCAAAGAATTTTGCTGGGCAAGTAAATGGAACGGCATTTGAGTATGGAGATGTGCTGAAAGTATACCATGCGGAACCGAGTCGTTTGAATTGGTACAAAAAGAATGAGTTAGTTAAAAAAGAGGATGCGATGAAGGGGCAAGAAATTTCCTTTAAGATTACTCCAAATGGTTTAGAACAAGTGTAACAATAAAAAAATCTCGTAAAACATAATGTTTTACGAGATTTTTTTATTATTCAGCTTCAGAAACTACTGTGAAGCGTTCGTTTACATGTTTTGGGTTTTCAATTTCATCAAGTGCTGCAACTGCGAAGTCTTCGTAACTTACGTAGCTATCACCTTTTGCGTTCACAAGAAGGTTGTCTTTACCAGCTTTATAAGAACCAGTACGTTTTCCTAATGCGAATAGTGCAGAAGGGCTGATGAATGTCCAAGTGATATCATTTGTTTGTTGTAAGATTTCTAAGTTTTTACCTTGGTTTTGAGCTGTTGCAAGGTATTCTTCCGGGAAACCTGGTGTCTCAAATACACGTGTTGTTTTCTCTTCGTCTACAAATAAGCTTCCAGCGCCACCAACTACAAGTAATTTTGTGTTAGGTGCACCTTTCATCGCTTCAATTAGTACGTTTCCTGCATCTACGTGAAGGTGTTCTTGTCCTGCTGGAGCACCGAATGCATTTACAACTACATCGAATGCTTGCAAGTCGTTAGATGTAAGAGAAAATACGTCTTTTTCTAAAACTTTTACGTTTTCTTCTGTAATTTTTGCAGCGTTTCTTACGATTGCAGTTACTTCATGTCCGCGATCCAATGCTTCTTTTAAAATACGACTTCCTGCTTTACCAGTTGCTCCGATAATTCCGATTTTCATAATAAATCCCTCCAAAGTGTTTTGTTAAAGTGTATATCTGAAAGTAAATGAATTTGTTGTAATCATTATAGTTACAGGTTGGTATTTTTGTCAATAGGGTTGTTTGTGAATTTATTTTTTGTTTTAGTATGCACAGTTAGAGGGAGGGTAGTCAGTCATAAGGACATTGTTACTGTGAACCTGGCTAATATTTGGAAATTGCAAATTGTCGAAAAATGTTGATTTTTGAATGTTTTTTAAATATAATTCGTTTTATGGAGAAAAGGAGGGGTTAATTGTATGAATATTTTAGAGCAATTTATTTCATCAACAAATACAATTCTTTGGTCATATATTCTTATTGCGATGTTAATTGGTTTAGGTCTTTATTTTTCTATTAAATTGAAATTCGTACAAATTACTCATTTAGGGGAAATGGTTCGACTAATGAGTGATGGATTAACTGGAAAGACGCGTAAAAAAGGTAGTGTATCTTCTTTCCAAGCGTTTTGTATGAGTTCAGCAGCTCGTATTGGTATCGGTAACTTAGCTGGTGTAGCATTAGCTATATCTATGGGAGGACCTGGAGCTGTATTTTGGATGTGGGTTATTGCGATTATCGGGGCTTCTTCAAGTTTCGTAGAAAGTACGCTTGCCCAAATTTATAAAGTAAAAGATGGCAGTGGCTTCCGTGGTGGTCCTGCTTATTATATGGAAAAAGGTTTAAATAAACGTTGGATGGGAATTTGGTTTTCTATCCTTATTACAGTTAGTTACGGTTTAATTTTTAACTCAGTACAAGCGAATACAGTAACATTAGCGTTTGAAAATGCATTTGGTTTAGAGCGTTATATTGTTGGTATTGTATTAGCTGCATTAGTTGCGGTTATTATTTTTGGTGGTGTAAAAAGTATTGCACGTATGTCGGAAATGATTGTTCCGCCAATGGCGCTTGTTTATATTGCGGTAGCTATTTTTGTTGTCATTAAAAACTTCTATTTAATACCAGATGTGTTTACGGAAATCTTTAAAGGTGCATTCGGTTTAGATTCAGCTGTAGGTGGCGGTATCGGTGCTGCGATGAAATATGGTATTCAGCGCGGATTATTTGCGAACGAAGCAGGTATGGGTAGTGCGCCGAACGCGGCAGCAACAGCTGATGTAACGCATCCAGCAAAACAAGGTTTTATTCAAACGATCGGCGTTTTAGTAGATACATTCTTAGTATGTACATCAACAGCATTTATCGTACTATGTTCTGGTGCATATAAAGCAACAAATTTAGAAGGTATTGAATTAACGCAAAATGCATTAAGCTCACAAATCGGCCCATGGGCAAGTAGCTTCTTAGCGATTATTATTTTCTTATTTGCATTTAGTTCTCTTTTAGGAAACTACTATTATGGTGAAACAAATATTGAATTTATTAAGCAAAGCAAAACGTGGTTAACAATTTACCGTATTGCGGTAGTTGGAATGGTATTATTCGGTTCTGTTGCGACGCTTCAAGTTGTATGGAATATGGCAGACTTATTTATGGGTCTAATGGTAATCACGAACTTAATTGCGATTACACTTCTTGGCCGATTTGCGTACGCGGCATTAACAGACTATGTAAGGCAAAAGAAACAAGGGAAAGATCCAGTCTTCAGTGCAGATTCTATTCCTGGTTTAACGAATACAGAGTGCTGGGATAAGCCAGTGGTAACAGATAAAGAAAAAGCAGTGTAATTGAAAAGGCGAGCATCGAGGTAAATTCGATGCTCGCCTTTTTTGTTGTAGTAAATGATGAAAAGGGTGAGGGGTAATTATTAATATAACTTTTTTGTTTGTTTCTCTCGTTATTTGTGGGGAACGTACTGTTTTAAAAGTATGGCTGGTCGAATAGGATAAGTTATTAAGTATTGGATAAATGCATGTAATGGCTATATTTTCATGTAAAAAAACACGTATGTTAAAAGAGTTAACGTACTCATGTTATAAAATCTAACATAAAGTTCTTGATTACTAAAAGTTTTTAGAATATAATTTTCTTATTGTTAGGAAGAGGGGGCAATGCAATTATGGATTTTTTAGCTAAGGTAATTGGGGATATAAATAATATCCTTTGGTCATATATCATTATTGCGATGTTAATTGGGTTAGGGCTCTATTTTTCATTTCGTGTGAAATTTGTCCAAGTTCGTTACTTCGGTGAAATGATTCGTTTGCTTGGGGATGGGGCAAGCTCGAAAACGAGGAAAGCGCAAAAAGAGAAGAGCGGCGTATCATCATTCCAAGCGTTTTGTATGAGTACAGCTTCTCGTGTAGGTACTGGTAACTTAGCTGGTGTAGCTATTGCGATCTCAGCAGGTGGTCCAGGAGCAGTATTTTGGATGTGGTTAATCGCGGTAATTGGGGGTGCTTCTGCATTTGTAGAGAGCACATTAGCGCAAATTTATAAAGTAAAAGATGGGAATGCATTCCGTGGGGGCCCAGCGTATTATATGGAAAAGGGTTTAAAGAAACGCTGGTTAGGTGTTGTGTTCTCTGTTCTAATAACAGTAAGTTTCGGATTGATTTTTAACGCTGTACAGTCTAATACTGTAGCGGCTGCCTTTGATGGGGCGTTCAAAACAGATAGTAGATTAGTAGGTCTTGTTATGGCTGGTTTACTTGCAGTTATTATTTTCGGTGGAGTAAAACGAATTGCTCGCGCGGTTGAAATGATTGTTCCAGTAATGGCAATTATTTATGTAGCAGTGGCATTATTCGTTGTTGTAACAAACATTACGGCAATTCCATATGTATTTAAAGAAATTTTCTTACATGCTTTCGGAATTAAAGAAGTAGTAGGCGGAGGATTAGGAGCTGCGATTTTATTAGGGGTAAAACGTGGGTTATTCTCAAATGAAGCAGGTATGGGTAGTGCGCCGAACGCAGCAGCGACTGCAAACGTAACGCACCCAGTTAAACAAGGTTTCATTCAAACTTTAGGGGTATTTACTGATACATTATTAATTTGTAGTTGTACAGCATTTATTATTCTTTTATCAGATGTGCATAATGCAGCTGATTTAAACGGAATTCAATTAACGCAGCAGGCGTTAAGTCAACATATCGGTCCATGGGCTTCTATATTTGTAGCAGTGGCAATCTTCTTGTTTGCGTTCAGTTCATTAGTAGGTAACTACTACTATGGTGAAACAAATATTGAATTCTTAAATGGAAGTAAAGTGCTATTAAATGCATACCGCATTGCTGTACTTGGTATGGTTATGCTAGGATCTGTAGCGACAATTCAAATCGTTTGGGATTTAGCAGATTTATTTATGGGAATTATGGCTGTTATTAACTTAGTAGCAATTGTATTCCTTTCTAAGTATGCTTTCGCAGCGTTATCAGATTATATTAAGCAAAAGAAACAAGGGAAAGATCCAGTCTTTTATGCGGAGTCTATTCCAGGTTTGAACAATACAGAGTGTTGGGATGAGTCAGCGGTAGCTGATAAAGAAAAAGCGGTATAATGAAAAGGGCATCAAGTGAAACTTGATGCTCTTTTTTGTTTTATTCAACTATTTGCAGATAGTAAAAGACGAACATTCATAGACGTTTTATAATAAAATGTAATTTTTTAAAGAAAAGTGCGGATATGATTTGTGATTTGTGTTAGAATGGAAAATGCCTTTGAAATAAGAGGTTTTATG
Source organism: Bacillus cereus group sp. MYBK95-2 (assembly GCF_051915225.1). NCBI lineage: Bacteria > Bacillati > Bacillota > Bacilli > Caryophanales > Bacillaceae > Bacillus > Bacillus cereus group sp. MYBK95-2. The sequence continues at coordinate 435,316 of NZ_JBQAEH010000004.1, forward strand.
ATCTTTCCTATCCGATTGAAGATTTTGGAGGAGAAATGGAAAGTTCGGATTATTTCTTGTTTTGAATGGTCAGACGTTCAACGTTAATGAAGAGTTAAATGGAGGATTTTATTAATGAAGTTTGTTATGTTCCTTGTAGGATTACTCGTTGTATTTGTACTCGGTTTTCTTATAAGTGCCGATCGAAAGAAGATTAAGTATAAACCAATCGCAATTATGCTTATTATTCAGCTAGCATTATCTTATTTCTTATTAAATACGCAAGTTGGTTATATTTTAGTAAAAGGAATTTCAGATGGATTTGGCGCACTTCTTGGATATGCGGAAGCTGGAATCGTTTTCGTATTTGGTGGTCTTGTTAATAAAGGAGAGGTTTCATTCTTCTTAACAGCGTTATTACCAATCGTATTCTTTGCGGTTTTAATCGGAATTCTGCAACACTTTAAAATTTTACCGATATTTATTCGTGCTATTGGTACGTTGTTAAGTAAAGTAAATGGTCTAGGAAAACTAGAATCATATAACGCAGTAGCAGCTGCCATTGTTGGACAAGCAGAAGTATTTATTACAGTAAAAGATCAATTAAGTAAAATCCCAAAACATCGTTTATATACATTATGTGCATCTTCTATGTCGACAGTGTCGATGTCAATCGTTGGTTCTTATATGAAAATGATCGAACCGAAATATGTAGTAACAGCACTTGTATTAAATTTATTTAGTGGTTTCATTATCATTCATATTATTAACCCGTACGATATTACAGAAGAAGAAGATACACTGAAATTAGAAAATAAGAAAAAACAATCATTCTTTGAAATGCTGAGCGAGTACATTATGCTTGGTTTCACGATTGCGATTACAGTAGCAGCTATGTTACTCGGTTTCGTAGCATTAATTACAGCAATCAATAGCTTGTTTGATACAATGTTCGGTATTACATTCCAAGCTATTTTAGGATATATTTTCTCACCATTAGCATTCGTAATGGGTATCCCGCAAGCAGAAATGGTAACAGCGGGACAAATTATGGCAACAAAATTAGTATCAAACGAGTTTGTTGCGATGCTTGATCTTGGAAAAGTAGCTGGTGATTTATCGGCTCGTACAGTTGGTATTCTTTCTGTATTCCTTGTATCATTTGCGAACTTCTCATCTATCGGAATTATTGCAGGTGCAACAAAAGGTATCGATGAAAATCAATCAAATGTTGTATCATCATTCGGTCTACGCCTTGTGTACGGTGCGACGTTAGTAAGTATTCTATCAGCGATTATCGTTGGTGTTATGTTATAAAAAAAGGATGGCTCTAGCTCATAGCTAGGGCTATTTTTTTATGGTAAATTTACATGAAAAAACCAATTAATTAGGAATATATTAACATATAAAAATCTTTTAAAATTTATATTGCATTTCGTCTAGATAACGCTTACAATTTGATTTGTAGGTGGTATCAATTTCAGACTTTCAAGTATGGTAGGAGAGAAGAAGCTACCTTTTATAAATTGCAATTTATGTAAACGCTTACTGATTTTAGATGACAGTTGAATAGTTTTAGGGGTTTTAAATTTTTTTAACAACAATGGTCAGACGTCATTCGTTATACGTTATACGACCAATAACTCGTGGGAGAAGTGGAGGATTCACATATGAAGTTCGTAATGTTTCTAGTCGGTTTACTTGTAGTGTTTGTACTAGGTTTCCTTATTAGTTCAGATCGTAAGAAAATTAAATATAAACCAATTGCACTTATGCTTGTCATTCAATTGGTACTTGCGTATTTCTTACTAAATACAAAGGTCGGATTTGTATTAGTAAAAGGGATCGCAGATGGATTTGGCGCTATTTTAAAATTTGCGGAAGCTGGGGTTAATTTCGTATTTGGTGGTCTAGCAAACGATGGACAAGCACCATTCTTCTTAACAGTATTATTACCGATTATTTTCTTAGCAGTATTAATCGGGATTCTGCAACATATTAAAGTTTTACCGATTATCATTCGTGCAGTCGGTTTCCTATTAAGTAAAGTTAACGGTTTAGGAAAACTAGAATCATATAATGCGGTAGCAGCTGCAATCGTTGGTCAAGGGGAAGTATTCATTACAGTAAAAGATCAACTAAGCAAATTACCGAAAAATCGTTTATACACACTTTGTGCATCTTCAATGTCTACAGTATCGATGTCAATTGTCGGTTCTTATATGAAAATGATTGATCCAAAATATGTAGTAACAGCACTTGTATTAAACTTATTCAGTGGATTCATTATCGTTCATATCATTAATCCATATGAAGTAAAAGAAGAAGACGATATTTTAGAATTACAAGAAGACAAGAAACAAACATTCTTTGAAATGTTAGGCGAATATATTATGCTTGGTTTCTCAATCGCTGTAACAGTAGCGGCGATGTTAATCGGTTTCGTGGCATTAATTACAGCAATTAACGGTGTATTTGATTCAATTTTCGGAATCACATTCCAAAGCATTTTAGGATACATCTTCTCACCATTAGCATTCGTAATGGGTATTCCAACATCAGAGATGTTACAAGCAGGACAAATTATGGCAACAAAATTAGTAACGAACGAATTCGTTGCAATGCTTGATCTTGGTAAAGTAGCTGGTGATTTATCAGCTCGTACAGTAGGTATTTTATCTATCTTCCTTGTATCATTTGCGAACTTCTCATCTATCGGAATTATCGCAGGTGCAACGAAGAGTATCGATGGCAAACAAGCAAACGTTGTATCATCATTCGGTTTAAAACTTGTATACGGTGCAACATTAGTAAGTATATTATCAGCGATTATCGTTGGGGTTATGCTTTAATAAATTAAGAAAAGCAATGAGCGTAGGCTCATTGCTTTTTTTGTTTAACTTGCTTTATCCAAGTCTCTTTTAAAACGTGGTTTCTCTAAATAAGTTCCCAGTCTCCACACATATTCCACTGGCCCCATTCGGTATTTCTGGAGCCAATAGGTGCTAACGAATAATTGAATTGTATAAATTCCGATGGTTAAAAGAATACCGAAGAAATAGCCGGTTTTCCCGTATAAGCCAAATCCATATGCGTAAAAAATGGTTGTTGCGATAATAGATTGCGCTAAGTAATTACTAACGGACATTTTCCCCATGTTCGCCATGTATGTTAGTAGACGGGTTGCTTTTTTGTAATGGAATAATAAAATGATTGTGCTTCCGTAAAAGAAGGTCATAGTTACTGGTGTAAGGCCATCTTGTAACATAATTAAAACCGGGTGTTTTATGAACATAGCTAAGATTTTAATTGTAAAAGAGAAGAGACCGGTGGCAAACCATATTTTTTTGACAGCAGGTATATGTTTACTGACCTCAAATAGCCAGCCTTTTTTCCCTACATACATTCCGAGTAGGAACAGTGGAGACATAAAAATTATTGCGAAAACTGATATGAAAAATAATCCGAATGCACCGTCAATTCCCATGTAATCAAAAGGATTTTCAGTCAATCTAAAGTTGACGTGATCCATATAGCTTCCAGTTTGATGGACTTTATGTTCTTTTTCAGTATAAGATGCGAAATCATTTATATTTGTAGATGGATCAGTTTGATAAGACATAAGTGTAATAAGTGCGAGTAGAATAATCGCCCAAATAAGCAAAGTTTTCGGTTTTCGATTGATGAATATCATTAAAAAAATCCCGATTATTCCGTATGCAAATAAAATATCTCCCTCCCAAACAAAAGTGCCGTGAATGTAGCCGAGTAGTAAAAGAATGATAATACGTCTTATGTATGTGGGGAAGAATTTTTTTCCTTTTGCGATAATACTTTTTTGTAACAAAATAATGCTAAGCCCAAATAGAAAAGCAAATAGGGATATAAAGTTATGTGTGCCGAAAAATTGAATAAACCAATTAGCACCTTTATCAAGATCGCCAAATAGATAAGTTGGTTTTTCACTGGTGAAGAACCCAAATTGAATTAATGTCATATTGACTAGTAAAATGCCAAACAAAGCAAAACCACGAATTGCATCAACAGCTTCTACACGTTGATTCATTTTTCCTCTCCTCGTATATTCGTTTTTATATTGAAAATAATACCATTTTATATCTGGCACTATGTCAAATATGAGGAAATTTAAGGTGATTTTAAGATAGAGAGCAAACAAAAAAATCACCTTAATACATGTATTAAGGTGATTGAAATATTACTCAGCTGGAGGCGTAAATGTACGTTTCTCTAATTCAGCATCTAGCATAAACAGTGCGTTTGAATCGCTTGTAATACGTTTTAATTTTTGAATGATGCTATCGAATAAAGCTTCTTCTTCAACTTGTTCGTCAACGAACCATTTTAAGAATGTAATTGTTGCATGTTCACGCTCGTCCCAAGCGATATCAGATAAGTTGTAAATACGTTTCGTTACTTCACGCTCGTGCTCAAGTGCGACTTCAAAAGCGTTTAATACAGATTCGTATTCGTTATTCGGATTATCAAATCCAGTAATAATAGCGCGCTCTCCGCGGTCATTAATATAGTTGTAAAGCTTCATTGCGTGGAAACGTTCTTCTTCAGCTTGTACAAGGAAAAAGTTAGCAAATCCATCATAGCTCTCAGCTGTACAGTAAGCAGCCATTGCCATATAAGCATGGGCAGAGTAAAATTCAAAGTTCATTTGTTCATTTAATGCGTCGTGCAATTTTTTTGATAACATAAAATCCCCCTTAGTATTGTGACAAGAATATTATACCATAATTGATAATATTCTCATTTAGATACTTCGAACCTTTTTGAAAGCTTTGCGACGTGTGCGTCCATAATGTCTTGTAAGTCTAAATCATATTTTTGCGAAAGAATAATAAGGTTAGATAGTACATCGCCAAGTTCTTCTTTTAGTTCTTGTTTTAGCTCTTCTTCTGTTTTCGCATCTTCATCAGGGCGATCGCGGCCAATTTCAATAGCACGAACGACTCGTGAAACTTCCCCAACTTCCTCGGTTAAGAAATTTAAGCGAATAAAGGCATTATACTGTGACCAGCTTCGTTTTTCGTAAAATTCCTCAACCCATCTTTGAAATGCAACGATATCCATTTCTTCCTCATCTCCTCAATATGTTGTACAATTTAAATTGTATCATAACAATATATAGTTTCGGGGTGTAGGAATGAGAAAGATTTGTGTGTTTGCAGGTTCTAATTTAGGGGAGAGACCAGAATTCAAAGAGCAGGCAATTCAGTTAGGTAAAATGTTTGTTGAGAACGAGTATGAGCTTGTATACGGTGGTTCATGCGTTGGATTAATGGGAGAAGTAGCAAACGAAGTTCTTCGTTTAGGTGGACGTGTAACAGGTGTTATGCCGCGCGGTCTATTCCGAGGAGAAATTGTGCATACAGGATTAACAGAATTAATTGAAGTAGAGACGATGCATGAACGTAAAGCGAAAATGGCAGAGCTTGCAGATGCTTTTATTGCGCTTCCAGGCGGATACGGAACGTTTGAAGAACTATTTGAAGTTGTATGTTGGTCGCAAATTGGTATACATAATAAGCCAGTTGGTTTATTAAACATAAAAGATTTTTACGGACCAATTTTGCAAATGGTTGAACGTGCAGCAGAAGAAGGATTTATGAATTCATCAAATAAAGAATTGATCGTTTCAGCTGAGACAGCAGATAAACTAATTCATGCAATCCAAAATTATGAGCGTCCTGTTTTGGGAACGAAGTGGAAGCAACTATCATAGCAAATACGGAAACACGGAAACACATGTCGTTTTAATTTAAGATGGCATGTGTTTTTAATTTAGTTAAATATATCAATGTTTATATGTAATGTTTTGGGGAAAGGAGAAATAGATGGAGGAGTTCGTATATTTACGTCCGGTTTTTAAAAGTATTTTAGCAGCGTCTATTCTTGTTATGCTAATTGTTTTGAGACAGAAGAAAGAGTTGATTAATGAATTTTCGCTTTGGTTTATCTCGGTATTGTGTATCGGTGTTTCAGCGATAACGTTGTTTATGTCCGGATTTATCGTTGATGAGTATAATCTAGGTGGAGATCCACAATCGTTTTGTATGTTTATTGCGATTGGTTGTATTAGTGGTCTGAATTTCATTATTTATTACAGAAGGCAATAAAAGAGGCATTCCATATTACTTTGGAATGCCTTTATCATTTTGATTGCTTTGTTTTTTATACAGGTACCAGCCACCCCAGCCGCCACCAATTGCTACGACAACGAGGAAAGCATAGTCCTTAACCTCGACACGTATATTGAAAATATTAGCTATAAGTAAGAGAATCCCAACTGTTATTAACGCAAAAAATGCTCTAATTAAGTAGTCTTTCAACTGAACCACTCCCGTCATTTAAGTAGTAAATGATGAATTTGGAAAAGCTAAAGGGTGTTTCCTATATTTTAACATAGATGAGATTGTAATATATTGATAAAAGTAGGGGAGAGGGGCGCTGATATTGTCGTGATTTGTCGGCAAATTGATATCCTTTGTCAAATCGTTGATATATTGCGGGTAATGATCGATATAATGAAAAAATCGTTGATATATTGCGAGTTATGATCGATATATTTGAAAAATCGTTGATATAATTTCGTGTACCGTTAAGTGCGACCATTACATAAAAAAGCGACTCTAAACGAGCCGCTTCCGCTTTTAATTATTATTGATTCAAGAACGCACGTAGCATCCAAGCGTGTTTTTCTAGTTCTGTGTAGATGCCTAGTAGTAGGTCAGATGTCATTTCATCGTCAGAGTCTTGAGCGATTTCCATGCCTTTTTTCAGTTCGACTAGCATCATTTCGTAGTCTTTCATGATTGCTTCGACCATCCCTTCTGCAGTTTCTCCGTATGCTGCTTCTTGAATAGAAGATAGTTCTAAGTATTCTTTCATTGTTGCTACTGGTTTGCCGCCAATTGCTAAAATACGTTCTGCAATTTCATCGATGTGAGTAGCTGATTCTGTGTAAAGTTCTTCGAATTTCTCGTGTAATGTGAAGAATTGAGGTCCTTTTACGTACCAATGGAAGTTGTGAAGTTTTGTGAATAAAACGCTCCAGTCTGCTACTTGTTTGTTTAATACTTCGATTACTTGTTTGTTCATTATGATCAATCTCCTTTTGAGTTGTTATGTGATATCAATTACTAATTTATAATCATTATAATCTAGTAATATCTATAAATCAACCCTTTTGCTGGAATTAATTTGAACAAATTATGAACTGTTGTAAATAAAAGGCCCTATTACGGTGAAGTAATAGGGCCTTTGTTTGAGATATGGCTCTTGTTCTAAACGAGCCGCTTGTGCTTTTAGTGATATCCAGCTCCGGTGACTAGACCAGTCGGTCATTTCGCTCTCTCGCTCGAAGCAAAAAGCGCTTCAAGGTCGAGAGCTTGAAGTGTCCTGCGATTCTGAACGAGCCGCTTCCGCTTTAAATGATATCCAGCTCCAGCGGCTAGAACAGTCGGTTGTTTCAATCCTTCATTCGAGGCAAAAAGCGCCTCGTAATCAGGAGTTCCAACACCCTCCTGTTCTGAACGAGCCACTTCCGCTTTTATTTGTTAAACGGCCTTTTGTTTTTCTTCTACATCCTGCCCATCCCAGCACTCTGTATTCTTTAAGCCAGGGATAGAGTTTGCAACGAAGACAGGATCTTTTCCTTGTTTCTTTTGCTTCAAATAGTCTACTAATGCAGCGTAAGCAAATTTGCTAAGGAATGAGATGGCAATTAAGTTTGTGAATACCATTAGTCCCATGAATAAATCAGCTAAACTCCAAACTGTTTTAAGAGCAGCGATTGATCCGAAGAATACCATTCCGACAACTGCAACACGATAAATCATTAACCATGTTTTGCTTTCTTTAATGAATGCGATATTTGTTTCACCATAATAGTAGTTTCCTAGAAGTGAACTGAAAGCGAATAGGAAAATAATAATTGCTAAGAAGGTGCTTGCCCACGGTCCAATTTGTGAACTTAATGCGTTTTGTGTTAATTCGATACCTTCTAAATTTGATCCTTTGTAAAGTCCAGAACATAATACGATAAATGCTGTTGATGTACATACTAAGAATGTATCTACGAAAACGCCTAACGCTTGAACAAGCCCTTGTTTTACAGGGTGAGATACATCAGATGTTGCTGCTGCATTAGGAGAGCTACCCATTCCCGCTTCTGTAGCGAATAAACCGCGCTGAATTCCGAACTTGATTGCTGCTCCAATACCACCAGCGATGGCTTGGTCTAAACCGAATGCACCGTTAAAGATTTCCATGAAAATGCTTGGTAACATACTGAAGTTGTTAATAACGACAAAAATAGCCACGCCGATATAAACGATTGCCATTGGCGGAACAATCATTTCTGTAATACGTGAAATGCTCTTAATGCCACCAAAAATAATAACTGCAACTAATAAGGCTAATAGAGCTCCTACGATTGTTCGCTCTAGTCCAAAAGCATTTTCAAACGCTATTGTTACTGTATTTGCTTGCACTGAATTGAAAATTAATCCGTACGCAACTGTAATAAGAAGTGAAAACCAGACGCCCATCCAGCGTTTGTTTAACCCTTTTTCCATGTAATATGCTGGTCCACCACGGAACCTACTTCCATCTTTTACTTTATAAATTTGCGCAAGTGTACATTCTACAAAACTAGTAGCTGCTCCGATAATTGCGATAAACCACATCCAAAATATTGCGCCAGGTCCACCCATTGAAATTGCTAATGCTACACCAGCTAAGTTTCCGATACCGATACGTGCTGCTGCACTTAAGCAAAATGCTTGGAATGGTGAGATGCTATCTTTCTTTTTTTCTTTTCGATTAAACCCTTTACTAATTAAGCTGACCATCTCACTGAAATGAGTAATTTGGACAAATTTTAATTTAAAAGAGAAGTAAAGACCGAAGCCGATTAGCATTGCAATAAGAATATATGACCATAAAATATTATTCGTTACCTCAAGGAATCTGCTAAAGATATCAACCATATAATACACTTCCTTTTTTTCGTAATAAGAAAATTATATGCAAAAAATATACGAGAATCAATTTTTCTAAAAAATTATGTTACTTAAATCATTTTTGTGTTATGATTATGTTACATCGTAATATTTTTAGAATTATTTACATTTTAAAAAACTAAATTTAAAGCGAGAAGGTGGGGATAATTTGAAAGAAAATTCTTTATGGAAAGTAAGCCTTGAGAGTTTGAAAATGAGAAGTAATATATTTTTTATCATTACATCTTTAAGTATCTTTTTAGGGTCCACTTATTATTACAATAAAAGATTTCCAAATCACAAATATCCTGAGTGGTTAGAATTTCTAAAGTTGATTGGATGAATAAAAGACAGAAAAACAGAAAATTAAAATAAATAAGTTATGGAGGAGCTAAAAATGAATATTAGAGAAAGTGAACTTCCAGGTATTGGTTATAAGTTTCAAATCGTTACGAAAGGTAACGAAAAGATGGTAATTGTCATTCATGATGATGGTCGTAGAGAAATGTATCATTTTGATTCAGATCATGAAGAAAGCATCTCAAGTATTTCGCTACGTGACTCAGAGGCGAGACAAATCGCTGCAATATTAGGTGGAATGGTATATAAGCCTAGGGCGTTAGAAAATGTTGAGATGGTTTTTGAAGGTTTAGCGATTGAGTGGTTCAAAGTGGAGAATACAGCTCCAGCAATCGGAAAAACAATTGGCGATCTTGAAATAAGAAAAACATATAGCGTAACAATAATCGCGGTTATGAAGAAGAACATGAAGAAGTTATTTAATCCAGGACCAGAAACAGTAATTGAAGAAGGAGATATGCTTGTAGTTTCAGGTGAGAGAGAAGAAATTAAAAAAATCATTAATGAATTACTTTCAAATAGGGGGGACTGATTAGATGGATACGTTAATTTTTGAAGTTGGTACAGCTTTAGTTTTAGTGGCAATTGCAGCAGTAATTGCTGGGAAATTTAAATTCTCAGTAATTCCTTTTCTAATCGTTCTTGGAATGTTAGTAGGACCGCATGCACCGACAATAGGTGTTATCGATCTCAAATTTATTGAAAGTGCAAGTGTAATTTCCTTCCTTGGACGGATTGGGGTTCTATTCCTTCTATTCTATCTAGGATTAGAATTTTCAATGAAAAAACTAATTAAATCTGGACGCTCTATTGCGATTGGCGGAACGATTTATATTTTAATTAACTTTTCACTTGGTTTGTTATACGGATTTATAATGGGATTCCCATTACTAGAAATCTTAATTATTGCGGGTATTATTACGATTTCTTCTAGCGCTATCGTTGCTAAAGTGTTAGTGGACTTAAGAAGAACTGGTAATAATGAAACCGAATTAATTTTAGGAATTATTATGTTTGAAGATATATTCCTTGCTGTATATTTATCAGTTGTTTCTGGTTTAGTACTTGGAGATCACGCTTCCTTCTTAGGTGCCCTTACTTCAATTGGAATTGCTTTAGGATATATGCTTCTATTCTTTATAGTAGCTAGAAAGGCTACGCCGTTATTAAATAAATTGCTCAATATTAGCTCAGATGAAATCTTTATTATTGTAGTATTTGCTTCATTATTCTTCATTGCTGGTTTTTCAGAAACAATTCACGTTGCAGAAGCAATTGGAGCACTTCTTCTAGGATTAGTTTTCTCTGAGACAGAGCATAGTGACCGAATTGAACATCTTGTTGTTCCATTTAGAGACTTTTTCGGAGCTATTTTCTTCTTCAGCTTCGGGCTAAGTATTGATCCGTTCTCATTAGGCGGAGCGATATGGTTAACGTTAGGTGCTGTCCTTCTTACGATAATCGGTAACTTTGTAGCAGGAATGATTGCAGGAAGACAAGCTGGATTATCTCATAAAGCATCAACAAATATCGGATTAACAATCGTTTCAAGAGGAGAGTTCTCCATCATTATGGCTAATATCGGTATCGCCGGTGGTTTAATGTCAGTACTGAAACCATTCTCAGCACTATACGTGCTTATACTATCCATTTTAGGCCCACTTTTGACAAAAGAGTCGAAGAATGTATATAAATTCTTAAATAAAATCTTTAAGTGGGATACGAAGACTAACTAAACTAAATTTTAAAAAATAAAAGTACAAGATATTTCCTGCTTGTACTTTCATTTTTGTAATGAAAACAGTAAAGAGAGGTACATGATGTTAGGAGAGTTGATCCATTCGGTTTTAGTTTTTTTAGAAGGACTTGGTTATTGGGGAATTATGCTTGGATTAATGCTAGAGGTTATTCCAAGTGAAATCGTATTGTCTTATGCAGGTTATTTAGTATCAACAGGAAGCATTACATTTTGGGGCGCTGTCGCGTTCGGTACAATTGGTGGTGTAATTGCACAACTATTCATTTATTGGATTGGTCGATATGGAGGAAGACCTGTTCTTGAGCGATATGGAAAATATATTTTAATTCAGAAGAAACATATTGATTATGCTGAAGATTGGTTTAATCGTTATGGAACTGGCGTTATCTTTACCGCACGTTTTATTCCGGTTGTGCGGCATGCTATTTCGATACCAGCGGGTATTGCGAAAATGTCACATGCTAAGTTTATTACGCTAACTACATTAGCTGTTATTCCGTGGTCAATTGTGTTTGTATATTTAGGTTTTAAATTAGGAACAGAGTGGGAAAGTATTAATAAAGTTGCGGGGCCATATGTGAAATACTTTGCACTTGCTGCTATTGTTTGTGCAATTGGTTATTTTGTATTAAAAAAAATGATGAAAAAAAAGTGATTACAGAAAAGGAATCTATGTCGACGTAGATTCCTTTTTTATTGGCATTTTTTCAAGGATGAAAGAATACGTTTAATATTTACCATATTGTGGCATACATATAGAAAAAGGGTGCTTGGAAAGGGGAATAAAGAGAAATGGAACTCCAGTTTCAAAATGTATATCAACAGGTAGAGAATTGGTATGTGTTGGATTCGGAGCTTCCTTGGGATGTCAAAAAGTTGAGAGAGGATTTGTTTTCTCTTATTGGAGTATGTAAAACGCCCGTTATTTTTTGTGATACGTGTGATGCAAATGATGTGCTTCTATCATTAGGGGAAGAGGAAGAAGAGTTCCTATTCCCAGTAGGTGGTTTTTATCATAAAGAAAAGCAATTAATTTTCGTTTGTATGTGGGAAGAGTATGATCAAGTTCTCAAAACGCTACTGCATGAATTCCGCCATGCGATGCAGCATAAGAGAGATATATTGTATGTGGGAAGTGAACGGTACGAAGAGCGGTGGATTGAAAAAGATGCGAGGAAGTTCGCGGAGAGGAAATTGGATGAATATAAGAGTAGAAAGTTAATGTAAAGCATAGTGGAGAAATAGCGCTGTGCTTTTTGTACTTATTAAAAATAAGCATTTGACTTTTATTAAGTTTAGTTCTAAACTAATGATATGAAACAAGCGAGGTGATGAAATGAAAACAGAAGATAGACTAGGGCTACTATTATGGTTTCGTTTGTCACGCTTTTATAATAAGAGTATTCGTGAGACGAATCAGCATTTGAAAAAATGGAATATATCTGCCGCCCAGTTTGATGTGTTAGCTCAAGTTGGAGGACATAATCGTTTAACGCAGCAAGAACTTGGAAATAAGCTATTTGTTACGAAAGGAAATGTAACGCAGCTTTTAAATAAAATGGAGCAGCTTGAGTGGATTTTGCGTGAACAAGAGGGTACTACGAAATATATTTCTTTAACAGAAAAGGGAAGAGCTTTATATGAGGAAATCGTCCCACCTCAAGAAACGTTCCAAGCAGAGAAGTTTCATAATTTAAATATAGAGGAACAAAAGCAGTTATTAACACTATTAAAAAAGTTACAGTAAGAAAAAATTTTAAAATAAATCTCGAATTCGAGATAGTATGAGGTGAAGGATATGTTTAGAAAAGTTGATCATAAAAATATGGGCAGAGCAAATCATGGTTGGTTAAATACACATTTTCATTTTTCTTTTGCCAATTACTACAATCCAAATAACATGAACTTCGGAGCGTTACGTGTTATTAATGATGATCTAGTAGCGGCGCAAACTGGTTTTGATATGCATCCGCACCGTGATATGGAGATTATTTCTTACGTTGTAGATGGTGCTTTAACACATGAAGACAGCATGGGAAATCGCGGAACAATTGAGCGTGGACATGTTCAATATATGAGTGCTGGCACGGGTGTATTTCATAGCGAGCATAATTTAGGCGATGAAACGCTGCGTTTATTACAAATTTGGATTTTACCAGACCGCGCAGATCATAAACCAAACTATGGTGAGTTTAAATTTGATTGGAGCAAGCGTGAAGATGAATGGTTCCATATGGTATCTTCAGTAGAAGGAAATGCACCAATTCAAATTCACCAAGATGCGAATTTATATTCTTTATCATTAGAGGCTGGAAAAGAAATTCATTTTCCAGTGAAAGAAGGCCGTCAATTGTACCTTGTACAAATTGAAGGAAGCAGTGTAATAAATGGTGAAACGTTTGTTATGCGGGATGCAGCAGAATCTGTAGAAGAAGATATTCACATTCAAGCGAAAGAGCAATCACACTATTTAGCAATTGAATTGAAAAAACAATAAAAGGTTTATAGAAAAGAGGACATCCGATAGATGTCCTCTTTTTTTGATTGGAATTGTCTGAAAAATGTTTCTCAAATTTTTGGTAGAGGTATCGGCTGGGAAAATAAGAATTGTATAAAAGTGTCAAAAATCTTTATGGGAATGGGGAATGTTATAGTGAAAAAGCAAGTCATTTCATCAGCATTAGCGTTAACTGTTATCGCCGGGGGATTTGGAGCGTTTGGGGCAACGACAACGAAAGCGGAAGAACAAAAAATTCAATATCATCAAGAATTTAAAACACCTGCATACATAGGTGAAGAATGGAAAGCACCGGAAGGACTAGATAAAAAAGAGACAGTCTTTCAATACTTAGAGAGTAAGAAAGATATGTTTAAATTAGCAGGAAATATTGAAAAGCATTTTAATATCGTTGGGGAAGAAAAAGACGCTGAATCTGATACGACACATGTGAAGCTAGTTGAGAAACATAATAACATTCCTGTGTACGGTTCTGATCAAACTGTTACACTTGATAAAGAGAATAATGTAAAAGTATTCTTCGGACAAGTTATTCCGAATTTAGATGATAAAAATATTCCTGCAGCTGCAAGCATTACTGCGGAACAAGCAGAAACAATTGCAAAGGCAGATATTGAGAAAGAAATTGGTAAAGTAAAGAGTTATGATGGTGTGAAAAAAGATTTATTTGTATATGAAAAAGACGGTAATTACTACCTTGCATACTTAGTTAAGGCATCGATTTCAAAACCAGCTCCAGGGTATTGGCATTATTTTGTTGATGCAACGAATGGAAATGTTATTGAGAAATATAACGCTGTAGATAACATTACTGGATTTGGTTACGGAGTATTAGGTGCTAGACAATCATTTGAAATTGCTCAAGATACGAAAACAGGACAATTCAACTTGTTTGATGGTAAACGAGGACAAGGTGTTCATACATTTGATGCAGAAAATATGGACGAGAACTGGTTTAATTTATTCTCACAATGGCTTGGATATACAGGAGAAGAAGTTGAAAGTAAATCTAAGTTCTTCGAAGATAAAGCTGCAGTTGATGCGCATGTAAATGCAGGAAAAGTATATGATTACTACAAAAAGACATTTAATCGTAACTCTTTCGATGATAAAGGTGCGAAGCTTATTTCAACTGTTCACGTAGGGGAGAGCTGGAATAACGCAGCTTGGAATGGTGTGCAAATGATGTACGGTGATGGCGATGGAAAAACGTTCATTCCATTATCTGCTGGACTTGATGTTATCGGTCATGAATTAACGCATGCTGTAACTGAACATACAGCAAACCTTGTTTACAAAAATGAGTCAGGGGCGTTAAATGAATCGTTATCTGATATTATGGGTGTTATGGTTGAGAAGAAGAGCTGGGATTTAGGTGCTGATATTTATACACCTGATAAACCTGGTGATGCACTTCGCTCTCTTAAAGACCCAGCGTCTATTCCAAATCCATTAAAACCAAGTGAAGGTTACCCAGATCACTATAGTAAACGTTATACTGGAACAGCTGATAATGGCGGTGTTCATATTAACAGCAGTATTAACAATAAAGCTGCATATTTAGTATCTGAAGGCGGAGATCATTACGGCGTGAAAGTAACTGGTGTGGGCCGTGAAGCGACAGAAAAAATTTACTACCGTGCTCTTACGAAATATTTAACTGCAAACTCTGACTTCAAAATGATGCGTCAAGCTGCTCTTCAGTCAGCTGAAGATTTATATGGTAAAAACTCTAAAGCTGTACAAGCTGTAACGAAAGCTTATGATGCAGTAGGTGTAAAATAATAAGAGAAAAGACCTGACATCCTAGTCAGGTCTTTTCTTTATCCCGCTATCCGCAAATGATGAAATTTCCACTTTATTTAGTCGCGAATACCTAATGCGATTTTCGCCATACGTGACATACGTTCTTTCGACCACGGTGGATTCCAAACGACATTTACTTCTATTTCATTAACTTCAGGTACGTTTGTTGATAATACTTTTTTAACGTCTGATACGATTTGCCCAGCCATTGGACAACCGATAGAAGTCATAGTCATCGTAATGACAGCATTATTATTTTCATCTGCTGTAACATCATAAACTAATCCAAGATTAACGATATCAACACCTAGTTCAGGGTCAATAACAGCCTCTAAATTGGCAAGTAATTTATTTTCAAATGCTTCTTGTGACATAAGCAGCCCCTCCTACACTTTAATGATATCGATTCTCATTATAACGGAAATGAGCATAATGTGCAGGAAATGAGCTCAAAAAAATATCCCTCTTTCAAAGAAGGGATATTTTTTGAACATCTATTCTGTTTTAAAATGAGATACGAGTTGATCTAACTCTTCAACTGTTTGTTTCATTTTTCCAGCAGTTACTGCCATTTCATTCATAACAATAACTTTCTGTTCAGCAGATTGTGCCGTTGCGGCAGTTTCGCTCGATACTTCAGTAGAGATAGAAGCGATGTTATTAAGTGAAGCGTTCATTTCTTCAGCACTTGCAGCCATTTCTTCAGCAGTTGCTGATATATCTTGCATTTGAGTAGATACTTTATTTACTTGTTCTACAATTGTTGTGAAAGAAGTACCAGCTTCACGAATAACATTGATACCTTCAAATGCTTCAGAACGGCCTTGAGACATCATAGAGCTAGCAGTTTCTGTATCATTTTGAATTTGATGTAGTAATTGATTAATGTCTGTTGCAGCTGTTTTAGATTGTTCAGCAAGTTTTCGAACTTCGTCAGCTACGACAGCAAATCCTTTTCCTTGCTCACCAGCACGAGCTGCCTCAATAGAAGCATTTAAAGCAAGTAAGTTTGTTTGCTCAGCAATATTAGAAATAGATTGTACAGCAGTATCAATATATTTCGTATGAGTGATTAGACGTTCAACCACTTCTGACGTAGCATTTACAGCTTCGTGTATTGTTGTCATTTGTGAAACAGATTTTTGGATAACGGTACTGCCATCGCTAGCATGTTCAGATGTGGCAACAGCAAGTTCCGCTACAGATGAAGCAGATTCAGCAATGCGCTGAACACTTACTGCCATATCATCCATTGCAGTTGAACTTTCTTCCATACTAGAAGTTTGTGATTGAATACTTGCATTTAAGTTGGACATCGAGCTTTGGACTCTTAATGTCGCCTCACGTGATGTATTCGTTTTTTCTAGCATATTTTCAGAAGCGGTTTGTACTTCCACTGATGTTTTTTGAACACGATTAATAATATGTTGTAGGTTTTCTAACATTTTATTAAATGATGTTGCGATAGCACCTATTTCATCGTTGCTATTTACTTGTAGACGTGCCGTTAAGTCACCTTCTTGAGAGGCCAATTCTTTTAGTTTCGTGTCAATTTGTTGAATTGGTTTCACCAGTTTACCAGAGAACCACCATGCAAGAATAATTGCAACGATAATACATACAACAAGTGATAAGAAAATAACATATTCGATTAAGAGTGCAGATTGATCAATTTTTTCAATAGATTGTTCACGTAATTTAGCTTGTTCATTACTGTAATTTGTGAAGTCACCAATTACTTTATAGACCGTTCCGTTTTCTGAAGAAGCTACTTGTAAAGCTTCTTCCCATTTTTGTTCTTTTGCAAGAGTGAATACTTTTTCTTCAATGAACTTTCTCCAAGTAGACCCTAATTCCATTGTGCTTTTTACGGACGAAGAAAGATTTGGATTAGAAAGAAGTTTATCTTTTGAGTCCTCAAGACGTTTACTCATCTCATTAAACTTGTCTAATTCGACTTGATCATGTTGTAGTAAATAACCTCTTAAAGCAGAGAGCTGTACTTGATAAGCGTCTCCACGCTCTTTCAATTCTGTTGCCAGTGGAGAAATTTCTTTTTGTAATGTTTCAGCTTTACGAGATTGGTCGATAGCAAAAAATAAAATAAATGCTAAGGCGACACCAAATAAAGCGCAAATCGTTCCCATCATGAACATAAGTTTTTTTCTGATACTTACAAAATTCATATAATTAAAAGCCTCCTTTGTGAAATCTTAGTATTAGAATTAATAAATGTAAAAAATTGAAAGAAAGCTTTACTCCAGTTGGAATAAAGCTTTCTTATTTCCTTTAGGAATTATAGCAGACGGAATGAGAGATAGAAAGAGATATTTTAAAGTGAAAAAAGAGAGACTGTAAAACTTTCATTCCTATACCTTTGAGCTCGTGTCATTTTCACTTTAAGCGTTTGTTTTGAAATGAGAGACGAGAACTTCAAGTTCTTGTACGATTGTTTTCATTTCAGATGATTTGTTAGCCACGATACTCATTTTGTTTACTTGATCACCAGCCGAATGCGCTGTTTGTGATGTTTCTGCAGCAACTTCGTTTGAAATAGAAGCGATATTATTTAAAGCTGCGTTCATTTCTTCAGAGCTTGCAGCCATCTCTTCAGCAGTTGCAGACATTTCTTGCATTTGTGTAGAGACTTTGTTAATGTGGTTAACAATTTCTGAGAATGAAGATCCGGCGGTACGAATAACCGTAATTCCTTCAGAAGCTTCTGCTTGACCTTGTGTCATCATATCATTTGCTATTTTTGTATCAGCTTGAATTTGATGAAGTAAATGGTTAATGTCAGTTGCGGCTAGTTGAGATTGTTCAGCAAGTTTTCGAACTTCATCGGCAACAACAGCGAATCCTTTGCCGTGTTCACCAGCACGAGCTGCTTCAATAGAAGCATTTAAAGCGAGCAAATTTGTTTGGTCGGCGATATTTGAAATAGATTGAAGTGCAGTATCTATATGATTTGTATGTGTAATGAGCCGCTCAACTACTTGTGATGTAGCGTTAACAGCTTCGTTAATTGTATGCATTTGTGTAATAGATTTCTCAATGACTTTATTCCCATCATCTGCTTTTTCTGAAGTTGTGACAGCTAAACTAGTAACAGAAGAGGCGGACTCAGCGATACGCTGAACACTCGTTGCCATGTCATCCATTGCGGTTGAACTTTCTTCAATGCTAGAAACTTGTGAACGAATATTGTGTTCAAGAGCATTCATAGTTTCTTGGGTTCTTGCGGTATTTTCCATAGAAGCGGTTGTTTCGATAAATACATTTTCGGAAGCTTCTTTTACACTTGTTGATGTTTGTTGAACTTGTTTTATTATATGCTGTAAGTTAGTGAGCATTTGATTAAAGGAATTTGCAATGTCACCAATTTCATCTTTACTTGTTACGTGTAATCTAGCCGTTAAATCTCCGTCTTGAGAAGCTAATTCTTTTAACTTCTCATCAATTTGTCGAATTGGTTTAACGAGTTTACCAGAGAACCACCATGCTAATAAGATAGACGTTAATGTACATGTAATAAGTGAGAAGAAAATAATATATTGAATAAGTGATGAAGAAGACTCGACCTCAGCAATTAATGCGTCACGTTTCTCATTCTCTTCATTTGTATATTTATTAAAACGACCTAAAAGATCATTTACATAATCTGTTTGTGATAAAGCAATTTTGGATGCTTCGTCCCATTTTCTTTCACGCGCAAGAGGTAGTACCTCATTATCTATGACGCTACGCCATTTTCCACCCATTAAAATAGCTTCTTTCATTCCTTCTGGGAGCTTCTTGTCACTTGTTACTTTCTCTCTAGTATCAGCTAATTTTTTCCCTTCTCGATTGAACTTATCTAATCCTTTTTGATCATGTGATAGCAAATATTCTTGTAAACCAGCAACTTGTGCTTGGAACCAATCGCCACGTTCTTTTAAAATCGTCGCTCTTTTTGATACATCATTTTTTAACGTTTCGATTTCACTTGCTTGATTCATGGCGAATGAAAGAATAACAATAAGAGCAATACTAAATAAAGAAGAAATGCTTAAGAGTGTGAACAGTAGTTTTTTTCGAATACTAACATATTTCATCGTTACCCCTACCCTCATTTAAACTATTTATTATGATTTATAGATATTTAAAACAAAATTAATAAAAACATTATTATGAAGTTATTAATCTGTTCAATGAAAATTATAGCAGATAATGGAAGGAGTCAGATTAGTATTAGAAAAAGTTCTTAAAATGTATACATTTGCATATCATAAAATTCATAAATAAATATTAGAAATGCTATTGAAATTTGAAATGACATCATGTATACTTCTAATTAATTGATAACGATTATCAGCATCAACTAAAAACATTACTCTTCGTTATGTTGGTCATACCCCTTTTTGACGACGTAAGTCAGAGACGAAATGTTGAAATATCTTGTGTCCTATTCTACAGAATTATGGTAATCTCCAACCTCAACTTATATGCGTGAGCATGCAAAAAGGATCCTATCCGTGAAGGGATCCTTTTTTGCATGCTGTCGCAATTATTGTATATAGACCAGGGATACGTTCTTCGATTCCTTCTGGTGCAGTAGAAGGAAAGACCCATCTTTGATGAGATCCATGTTCTTCAACTAGTTTTTCGATTTTAAAACGTTCTTCCGCAAGTGTTGTAATGATTTCTCCTAGCGTCCAGCGACGGATGGTTGTTTTAGGTAGCGATTCTTTCTGTGCTTCTGTAAGAAGGATGCTATAAGCAACATCATCTTCAATTAATTCTTCATCGAAATAATTTCCATTGGACTGAAATGATGGGTGGTCGACTCCTAATAATTTTGTGTAAACAGGATGATAGTCACGAAGTATAAGCATTCCATCTCGCTTAAGTAAAGTAGCAATTTTTTGAAAGAGTGGTTTTAAATCTAGAAAGTAATGGAGTACACCAAGTTCCAGCAATACGATATCAAATGATTCGGAGAGCTGCACATTTAATACATCAGAAACGACATACTGGATAGAGACACCTGCTGCGTCCGCAAGTTCATTTGCATATTTTGCATTACTTGCTGAAATATCAACAACTGTTACGTCAGAGCCTAAAAGGGCAAGTGCGACAGCTTTATTTCCTTTTGAGCCGAGTAAGTTAATAATACGTTTTCCTTTTGGAGATTGTATGTAAGGTAAATAATGTGCTACTTCGCGTGTGGGATCTTCCATAATTTTTTTTGCATAATCCTCTGGCGCCCCATGGCGATTCGTCCAAGCTTCATAAGCAGCTGTATTCCAGCTTTTTTCATTTATAGTGCTTAGTTGTTTTTGGTTCAATGTTATCACTCCTTTTGTGAACGTATAGGTATTCGGCGGGAGGATGGGATTTCCTTTTCGTTCTGGATAAAAGTTTGATTTTTCTGTGATTAAGTCGTACAATACTTGTTATACGTAAAAGCGTTGAAAAGGAAAAGTAGGATGAACACATTCTTTCCAGAGAGCTTCGGTAGCTGAGAAGAAGCAAGAATATTCATTTGAACAATGGCCTTTGAGCTTCGTCCTGAACTTATCAAATGATAATAGTAGGCGGCGACGAGAGTTGGTACTCGTTATCAAAACCACAGTATAAGAGCATAGAGCTCCGTACTTGTTAAGGCTAATTATGTGAGTAATTGGCGAAATAAGGTGGTACCGCGACTGTTTATACAGCCCCGCCCTTATCTTTTTTAAGATAGGGGTGGGGCTTTTTATATTTTAAAGGAGGAATGTAAGATGAGTATTTTTATTGGGGGCGCTTGGCCGTATGCGAATGGTTCATTACATCTTGGTCATATTGCGAGTTTATTACCTGGAGATATTTTAGCACGTTATTACCGGTCAAAAGGTGAGAATGTGCTGTATGTTTCAGGAAGTGATTGTAATGGAACACCGATTGCAATTAGGGCAAAACAAGAAGGTGTGACGGCGAAGGAAATTGCTGATCAGTATCATGAAGAGTTCCAGCGATGTTTTCGTAGCCTTGGTTTTACTTATGATTGCTATACACGTACAGATAGTGAGCACCATCATGAAACGGTTCAAAATGTTTTTTTACGTTTATTAGAAGAAGGACATATTTATAAAAAAATAGTGGAACAAGCGTATTGTGAAACGTGTACGCAGTTTTTACCGGATCGTTATGTAGAAGGAATATGTCCACATTGCCATGAAGCAGCAAGAGGAGATCAATGCGATGCGTGTTCTGCTATTTTAGATCCACTCGATTTGTTAGAAAAGAAATGTAAGTTATGTGGTAGTACACCATCTGTACAGGAAACAGAGCATTTCTATTTCGCATTGCATACATTTCAGGAGCAAATTAAAAGGGCTGTAGAAATTGCCAAGCAAACAGGGACATGGCGCGACAATGCGATTCAACTAACAGAGAGATATGTAAAGGAAGGATTACTAGATAGGGCCGTATCACGTGATTTACCAATTGGAGTACCAATTCCAGTAGAAGGGTATGAAGATAAGAAAGTTTACGTATGGATTGAAGCAGTGACAGGCTATTATTCAGCGAGTAAACATTGGGCTGAAGAAACAGGGAAAGATGATCAAGAGTTTTGGGATAGCGAAGCGAAAACATATTATGTGCACGGAAAGGATAATATTCCGTTTCATTCCGTCATTTGGCCAGCGGTATTACTTGGAATAGGGGAGGAAGCAATCCCGCGTCATATCGTTTCGAATGAATATTTAACAGTTGAAAAAAGAAAATTATCTACAAGTAAAAACTGGGCAGTATGGGTGCCTGACATATTAGAACGCTATGATCCAGATTCTATTCGTTACTTTTTAACCGTCAACGCACCAGAAAATCGCGATACTGATTTTTCATGGCGGGAATTTATTTACAGTCATAATAGTGAATTATTAGGTGCATACGGGAACTTTTTGAACCGGACATTAAAGTTTATCGAAAAATATTATGGTGGTATCGTGCCGAAGGGAAGTATTGAGGTAGAGCTGAAAGATAAAGTAGAAGGATTATATAAGCGTGTAGGAGAGGCGATTGAGCAAACTAAATTTAAGGTGGCGCTAGAAACAATATTTGATGCAGTACGTTTTGCAAATAAATACTTTGATGAAAAGCAGCCTTGGAAACAAAGAGAAGATGATCCAGTTTCATGTGAAGAAACGATTTATAACTGTGTGTATCTTATCGCTAATTTTGCAAATCTCCTTGAACCGTTTTTACCATTTTCAAGTGAAAGAGTTCGAAACACATTGTCGATTGTGAAACGAAATTGGGAACCGCAAAATACGTTGCCAAGTAGAATTGATAGCGTACAGCCATTATTTGAGCGAATCGATGTAAAACAAATTGAGCATGAGATAGAGAAGCTGTATGGAGCGGTAAAATGAGATAGAGAAAAAGACCTTTCAAGTAAATGAAAGGTCTTTTGTTATGCAGTATGATTCTCTTTCTTATCTTTCAAAAAGAAAAGTACAGCAAGGATTACAAGAATAATAGCTGCAATATCATACGTTATTTTAAATGTAGTATTAAAGTTTAAGTACTCTACGAAAGGAGTTTTCACTGCTCCTGCATATATACAAACGGGAATGAGAAGTAAATCGTAAAATTTCTTTTCTTTCATATATCTTATTAGGAAGAAGATACACATAATAGCAAAAAATACGATGCTTAAAATAGTCATTTATACCTCCAGATAAATTTACTTATTTTAATTGCAGTTATATCTTTTATATAAATTCTGTATTTTTTCAAGCGCTATGCACGCGATTTTGTTTCCTTTCTTTCCTAGCCGTAAGCAGCTGAGGAGTGAAGATCCCAACTAATATGAAAATAATTCCAATCCACTGCATGAACGTTACGACTTCATGTACAAGTGTAATAGAAGCAATAATAGCAGTTGGTAATTCAGCTGCACCTAATATTGTACCAAGCCCTGTTCCAACCTTTGGTACACCGATTGAAAAACAAATGACAGGTACAACAACGCCGAATAATCCGAGGAAGAAAGCATATTTCCATAGACCGGCTTGCAAAGCACCGTCTGTTAAAAAGGTTGGCGGAAAGAATAGGCATACGATAAGAGTAGCGCTTGTTGTCATAAGGAAGCTTTTCGTATAAGGCGGAACATCCGTAGCGACGCGCCCGCTTGCAAAAACATAGAATGAAAAAGAGACAGCAGCTAATAGTCCAAAGATAATCCCTTTCGTAGAAAAACTTTGTCCGAGCCCTTCAAATACACCACCTGCAAACAATGTACCAGCAAATAAAATAAGGATAGATATAATCTTATCGCGGCTTGGAAATGTTCGATTTGCAATTGCTTCGATAATGACACCAATCCAAGTGAACTGAAAGAGTAGGACGACAGCGATAGATGCGGGTAGTTCTTCTACAGAAATAGCGTAGAAAATCCCGGTCATACTCATTGTTGTTCCGACGGTTAGTAAGGAAAAGAATTGTTTTTTTGTTACTTTATGACGTGAAAAGAAAAGAACGAGTAGAAATAGTCCAATCCATCCGAAGACATATTGTCCCCCTAATAGTTGATGTGCTGAAAATCCATTTATGAATCCGAGTTTGAAAATAGTTGAAAGTATGCCATAGCTGCAAGCACCGAATAAAACGAGCAATGAATATTTAAACTTTTCCATAAAAAATCCTCCTTTTAAGTAATAAAAAACGCCCGCTATCCAAATAAGGATAACGGGCGAACGAAACAGAGTCATATACTCTACAAAATTCCGCCACTCATACGAAGTATGAATTTGGGGTATGAAATTGTAGTAGGTTTTTACATTGCTTTTGGGAATACAATAGAACATTTTACACCTTGAGGCGTGTTTTGTATCCCATAAGGAAACTGATGTTTATCTAATATTTGTTTCACGATATATAATCCAAGACCACTACCTTGTACTAAACCGTGTTTATCAGGGTTTGCGCGATAGAAAGGCTCAAATAAATGAGCAAGTTTATCTTCATCAATCTGTGAACCTGTATTTAATACTTCTAATGCGTAACCATTTGGTTTTTCATAAAGCTTTATATATACGTGCTGATGGTCAATTGTATAATGAATTGCATTTGAAATAATGTTAAAAATAGCAGTTTGAATAAATTTAGGATCAGCTAAAATTTGTACGTCGTGTTTAATATTAGATTGTACATTTAATTGTTTTACAGATACAAAGTAATCTACTTTCTTCATAACATCCTCAATAATATTAGATAAAGAAATGACTTCTAAATTAGGTTTAAATTGAGGGTTTTGTATTTTGGATAATTCCGACATTTTTTCCGTTAATATGTTAATGTCTTGCATCATCTCGTAGGAACGTTTCAAATACTTATCTCTATCTTTATAAGCTCCAATTCCGTGAATCATGCCATCTAGTTGTCCCATAACGGCTGCGATTGGTGTTTTTAATTCATGGGATACCATAGACATAAATTCTTTACGAGATTGTTCTAATTGTTGTTCCTTCTTGAGCTCATTTCTTAAATCTTGATTGCTTGCATGTAAATTCTTCACAATATTTGGTACTTGTGAAGCAGCTACTTGCAAATTAAAATCTGTTTGATCTGTATTTTTGTTAAGTAGCTTTTTATCTGAGAAATCAAGATTCATAATATCTTTTAAAGCATCGCTCATATATTGAAAAGGTTTGGCAATTAGTTTTGTATAAATTAAAGATCCGAGTAGTGATAATGCAAGCATTGTCGCGCCAATATGTGGAGCTAATTGCTGCAACGCATCTGCTAACTTTGGATTATCATTTGTATCATTTGTTTTACTTGCTGCATTTTGTGTATGTAAGGCATCATTATTAGCGGCTTTCTTTTCTGCTTCTGTAGGCGGATTAGAAGTGCTATTTTTCCCCGAAAGATTTTGTGTATGTTCTTTTGCCTTTACAGTTTGGCTAGGCTGCAAAAGGTGATTGATAGCTGTAGAAAGAGATTTATAATCTATAATAGAAGATTGGAAATTAGAAATGCTCCCCTCTGACACAGCTTTATTTTGCTTCGTTTTACTTCCGTCGTTTTGCTTATCTGAATCGGCCTGTTCTGTAGTCGGCGTTCCATTTTCTTTCGCAAAACGTTCTTTATCGTAGTTTGAAGCTAGAAAGTAAATAATTTGATAAAGACAAAGTGATAAAAGAATACAAAATAATAAGGTTTTGATGAAAATATTTTTGGTGATGTTGTCTTTGCTACGATTCGATTTTGTAGCCAATGCCTTTCACCGTTTTAATATAAGGAATTCCTAATTTTTTTCTTAAGTTTTTAATATGTGTATCTATAACTCTTACATCACCATAATGTTCATAGCCCCATACCTTATTCAACAAATCACTTCTTGATAATACTTTTCCTCGATTTTGCAGTAAAGTATAAATAATTTCAAATTCTTTTGTTGTCAATTCAATTTGATTACCATGAACATAAGCTGCATATGCTGTAGAGTTTAACATCAATTCATGGAATTGTAGTATAGTTGCAGCTTCTGCTTCCTTCGTTGCTGCCCTTCTTAATACAGCCTCTACACGCTTAATAAATACAGTATAATGGAACGGTTTCGTAATATAGTCATCAATACCTAACTCAAATCCTTTAATTTCACTTTCTTCATTATGTAAGCCTGTTAACATAATGATTGGTACATCAGATTGTCCTCGCATAATTTTACAAATACTATAGCCATCTATATCTGGTAACATTACATCGAGGAGGACAAGATCGTATGAATTTTTTTGGAAAAGAAGAATACCTTCTGTTCCAGCACCAACTACATCAACTGTAAAGTTTTGTGCCATTAGAAATTCACGAATAAGTTCTTGTATATCTGGGTTGTCTTCAATCACCAGTATATGCGTCATAGTAACACCTCCTAAATAACGCTTTTTACTGCAATATTCGAATTCATCATTTTCCGAGTGACTCAGATTGTTTATACATATAATAAGCCCCCGCTATAAAATAATCATGAAGGTAGCAAGGGGAATAGTTTAGTGTTACTGAATAGTTCAGAATTACAGTAGTTCTATTATAGTATGTATTATAAAATTTATAAAACATTATAACTGTATAATTTTAATATCTACGTTTATCAATGTTTAAATATTAGCTAATCAAATCTATTCCTATTATATATGTAAATACAGTTGTTTTGCTACTGTAAATGAATAAATAAAATAAGCCAAGACATAAAATTCTTGGCTACACATAAATCTTGTTTTTAGGCTATTTTACAGTGACAGTAGCTTGTTGCTGAACGCGCTCAAATAACCAGTGTATATCATTGTTATACATACGAATACAACCAAGTGTTGTCCATTTGCCGATTGCTTGATTATTGTTAGTTCCGTGAATCGCATAAGTTGTTCCGTAAGTTCCTGCCATATTTAATCCGAGCCAACGGTCACCAAGTGGATTACGTGGATCGCCGCCTTTAATTTTGCCTGTATAATAAGGGCGATTTTTAATTTTATTTACGATTTGAAAAGTGCCTTTAGGTGTAGGTGTTGCAGCTTTTCCAGTAGCGACAGTAAAACTTTTTATAAATTTTCCATCCTGATAATAATCCATTTTATTTAACTGAGTGTCTACGATTAATTGATCTTTCGTTGTAGCTGCCTCTGCGCTAGAGAATGGAAGAGTTAAAAATCCTAATGATAATAGTGCGCTTAATAATAATTTTTTCATTGTTATTCTCCTTTTACTATCGTAAGAGTCTTACATACAATGAAGTTGTAATCCTCGTAATGCTTTATTTACATTTTCATCTAATGTTTCAAAGAATGTAGTGATTTTGCTGTTGTGTTTGTTGTTGTTATCAATAAGTAATCTTTCATTTAATAAAAGCTCACCACGTAGTCCAAAACTTTGAACTTGAATATTTAGCTCATCTTCATTTTCAGAGATGATTGGTAAGAAATAATGAAAAGCTTTTGTTGGAATGATGTAGCTTTTGCCAATCATGCTTTCTTGATTTGAATTAATCCATTTTTTCGTGACAATTTTAATATTCTTTTTTGAAACGATAAAAGATAGTGTTGTAGATTTTGTTAAACTTACGTCAAATTCACTTGTTTCACATATTTGTAAATTAAAAACGGTTTCATTTTGATGAGATTCAACATTTGTATTAATAAAATCGTGCATTTTATATGCTTCCATTTCGTATTCACCCTTTTTTCAATTTCGAAAAACGACTTATATTTATTCAAATTAATGCTTAGTCATATATTGGTTAAATTTTTCAACAAATTCCGATATAATCTTACAATACATATATGAAGCTAATATGAAGTTAGTATGAGTTTGTGATGGTTTTTTATTGAGAACAAAATAAGAGAGGTTTTTAGTGCTAAAAAATGGATAAAATCTGCATGTTATTAATGCGCCTTTTCGCTATTTCGACTTGAAAAATGATTTTTACTATTTAATAAAGAACGAAAATCACTAGTGTGACCCTTACAAAAATGTAATAAAAATGTAAGCTATTGTGATAGTTATTTCGACAATTTTTTTATACAATAATAGTAAGAAGTTGTACGTGATTGAAAGGAGAGATGACATGGAATGGATTCATGAATTATTTCAGCAATACGGGTACTATGTTGTACTTGTCGGCTTGCTGTTAGAATATATTGCACTTCCGTTTCCGGGAGAGCCAACGTTAGCATATGCGGGATTTTTAGCACATAAGGGTGATTTAAGTTTACCGATTTTAATTATTCTATCCTTTATTGGGACAAGTGTAGGAATGACGATTCAATACTTTTTAGGAAATAAATTAGGTATGCCTTTCATTCAAAAGTATGGGAAATACGTATTTTTAACGCAAAGAAAAATTGACTTAACGAGAATGTGGTTTGATAAGTATGGGTACTTCTTAATTTTTATTGGTTTCTTTATTCCTGGTGTACGTCATTTCACAGGATACTTTGCAGGAATTATTAATTTACCATTCCGTCGTTTTGCCATTACAATTTATTCAGGTGCTCTATTTTGGGTATCATTCTTCTTAATCGGTGGTTACTGGTTAGGTGGAAACTTACATGATATCTTTGGAGTGCTAGAAGGTCATATCGGTAAAATCATTTTTGGAGTTATTGTGATTGTAGCGGTTACGTTAGGTATTCGTTTCCGTAAGCAGTTAAAACGAGTATTACTACAAAACGCAAGTTAATATGAAATCCATTCTATGTCATAATTTAGGAAGTCAGTGCAAAAGCACTGACTTTTTTATTTTTAAGACTATGTTTAATGCACATTTTACATTCTTTATAGGAATTTGATACAGGATAAGAAATAAGTATCTTGTCAATTATTATAGTCGTAATGACAATTATAATTGACAAAGATAAGGATATTATTTACAATTTTAATTAAATAAATGAAAAAGAGGGAAGACATGAAGCTTCAAAATCGAGTGAGGGAATTGCGAGCAAAGCATCGTTTATCACAAGGGGATTTAGGGAAAGCGATTGGATCATCACGGCAAACGATTAGTTTAATTGAGCGCGGGGATTATGCACCATCTATCGTATTGTCGTTAAAAATCGCACAAATTTTCAATGTACCGGTGGAGGAAATATTTACGTTAGTAGAGGGGGAAGAGGACGATGAAGAGTAAACGAAAAAAACAATTTGATTCTGTGGGGAAAATAGCATTAAGTATGATGGGTGGCTTTTTAACGTCTTATATAGCTTTAAATTTACTCTCGGATGAACCGAGAAAATTATCATCCAATACATTTATAGGTATATGTACTATTTTTGGAATCTTAATGATGTACTATACTTGGAAGAATACACGTATGTTAGCAGAGGCACGCGATGAAGAAGAGAGCGTACAAGGCAGAAAATTAGGCATTATAAGTATATATTTACGTGTAGGCGATATAGTTACGCAGGCATGGTTTGTATATGCAGTTATTACATGTAGACGTGCACTGTTGCAGGATACAAATGTTTCATTTGTGGTGTGGAATTTAGTAGCTTCTATTGTTTGTTTAACTACTGTAGTAATTATCGGACTTATAACAAAAAATCGTTATAATAAGCTATATCCTGAACAAGGTGTAACGTATATGGAATCTATGAAAATGTGGACGAAAAACGCAGATGAAGGATTAAAGCACATTGTGCATGAGGCTGGATATAAAGCGTATGAATTTACGAATACAATATTGGCATATGTATGGTGGGCTGCCGTTATATATACAGCTGCTAGTGATATCGATTTTGTATTAATTGGCTTAATCTCATTTATTTGGATATTGCATCTCGGGAAGTTCATGTACGAAATGCAAAGAAAAATGATTTATTAAGGGGAGAAAAAGGTGGATATTTTAAGAAGGCCAGCTGGCTCAATGACAGTGGCGCTAATTCTGTCCATTTTATACGGAGTAATCCGAACTGGGAAATTAGAAGTAATTTTGAACTTATGGGCAATAGTTGGAATTTCATTGTTAGTGTTAGCCATTCATGAGCTAGGACATGTAGTATTTGGTGTAATAGGTGGTTTGACATTTAAATTTATGACAGTAGGACCCATTACTATTCAAAAAGAAAAGGGAAAATTACGCATTCGAGAAAATAAATTGTGGGCGTACTTTGGAGGCGTTGCAACACTAGTACCACCTTCTATAGAGACACCGAATCTTTCGAAAAAGTGGGCGTGGCTCACTTTAGGTGGACCGATTACGAGTTTACTATTTGGTATTACTTCCGGTTACATATATATGGTGAGTTATTATCAATATCTTTTATATTTTTCCTTTTTCCATTTTGCAATCTTTGCGGTTACAATTGTGCCGATAAAAGGAATGCTTATGAGTGATGGGATGCAATTTCTTATTTTAATTAAAGATGATGAAAGAGCTAGAAATCACTTATATGAGATTCAAATATCGAGTGAGTTATTTAGTTATAAAAGACCGAAAGATTGGGATGAAAGGTTAGTAGAATTGAGTGAGGAGAAAATAAAAGAGAATAAAGGGATAAGAGAGATAATGAGTAGACTTATGCTCGTCTTTTTTGCTCGTGCAGATCAAGAGGGAATGGAAAGAGCGATACCGTATATAGAACGAATTGTTCAACTACCTGTAACGAAAGAAAATAAGTTTTTCGTTAGTAGTTTTCATAGTTGGTACCTTGTATATAAAGCCCTTTATCAGATGGATAGTCTTTCTTTGCAAGAAGCAAAGGAACATGCAAAGGCTATTACAAAAATGGACCTAAGTGGATATTACCGTACACAAGGAATTATTAGATATGTAGAGGGTAATATGGAAGCGTCCCGTACTTATATGAAGAAAGCCGATCAAGAATTAAAGAGCGCCGAGAAGAGTGAGATGGGATATTTACAATTAGAAAGAGAATGGTTTGAGCAGCTGAAAGAGAGGGTATCTTACGATGGGTGAGGTATCCTCTTTTTTCTATGTCATCTTATGCCGTTCCATAAACAGCCTAGGACGAGTAAAATGAGATAAGAAGAGCAAAGCTTGGAGGAATTCTAGATGGAAATTTTAACGATTATTTTAATCGTCTTGCTCATTTATGCTGTTTTTAAAGTGGCATATGTAGCATTAAAGATACTCGCGATCTTATTAATTATCTTTTTAATCGTAGAGTTCGGCAGTAAATTGCTTGGTGGATAGGGTATGTTGTGCGTTTTGAGTGTCGAAAGTTGTCGGTAAATCGATATCTTGTGTCGAAGCGTCGATATAATGAAAAAATCGTTGATATAAGTGGAGAAACGATCGATATATTTGAAAAATCGTTGATATATTTTAGTGAATACGAAGTGGGGTATATGGAAAAGAAGTTGCCGTGAGGGCAACTTCTTTTTATCGTGATGCGGGGTATGCAAACCAACATGAAAAAGCTGGAAGAGTATCTTCCAGCTTAAGAGTTACTTTCAATTTGGCGACCGCTATCTTCTTCATTGTCTTGTAATAGGTTGAATACGTCTGCTAAGCAGAATGCAATGAACCAAGTCCATAGACCGTGGAAGAAAGCTGAGCTTAATTGAAGTGGTAATGTATAGTTTGTCATTGAGTAGGAAATACATCCACCAACGATTCCGATCATTGTTAATAACATTGTTTTTTGAGCATTTTCTTCTGGATTAAAGAGGAAGTAAATGTATCCGCCTAAAATTGAAGCGCTTACAAGTGTTTCGATTCCATTAAAGATGATATTCTCTCCAAGCTGAGTGTTTGTCCAGAAGCAGATTGTTCCGCCGATAATAGCAAACAGGACAGCTATTGTATATCGTATATATTGATTCATATGTTCATCTCCTTATGTAATAAGATGATTTGGAAGTCAAAAAGGTAGGTATAGTATATTGAAGTGAGTTTTAATTGTACGTATCTTTTTATAAAAAGATCATTGAAGAGTAACTAAGATGATCGGTTGTTTAAACCGTTACGTGTATGGTGTCTGAAATATACCCGACTGCTCGTTTCTTTTTGCTTGTAAAATAAGAGAAACTTCCAAGTCTATATACTCTTTTTTTGTGAGTCTGCTTTCATTATAACACATTTATAGACATAATAATAGAATTATCTGATTTTGTAATAAGTGTAAAAAATAAAAAGCGCAAGGAAATACCATTAACGGTGCAGTTTAGTGGAAGAAGGATTTTAATTTATTATGATGAAATATGTAATCAAGGTGAGATCTAAGAATGAGGCTTAAATACTATAAAAAATGTTTTATAGCATGAATGTAAGGGAGGAGAGCTAACTTGGATTTCACAACAGAAAGATTAATAATTAGACCTTTTAAGAGTACTGATTTACAGGATGTATTTGCTATTTATAATAGTGATGATACATGTAAGTTCCTATTACATAATAAGTGGACTCATGAAGACATGCAGAAAAGATTTAATAAGAAGTTAGCAAATAATGTACTTACTAAAGAAACAATATTAAGTTTGGCAGTTATATACAAAACTAAAGTAGTTGGTGATTTATCCGTATGGTACACAAATATGAAAGACACTGTTGAGATTGGTTATAGTTTTTCAAATGAAGTAGCTAGGAGAGGTTTGGCGACAGAAGCAGTAAGTAGTTTGGTATTGAAATTATTTAATGAATTCAATGTACATCGTATACAGGCTAATCTTGATGCACGTAATACAGCTTCACAAAAATTGTGTGAACGAATAGGCATGAGAAAGGAAGCCCATTTCATACAAGATTTTTGGAATAAAGATGAATGGACAGACAGTATTGTATATGGAATGCTATCCTCCGATTTGTAGTAATAAACTTAGTGATTTTATTATGCTAAAAGGTACGTTAGTTGAATAACAAAGGGCATAACATATTATATATGACTAATATGTTATGCCCTTTAATTTATTAACCTTTTTATATGCGTTTGAAACGGCCGACAATTTCAACTGTTTCAGTAATGTTCATAAATGCTTTGTTATCCACTTGACGGATAATACGTTTCATTTCGCCTAACTCATAGCGAGTCACGACAGTGTAAATCATTTTTTTCTTATGGTTTGTATAGCCGCCGACAGCGTCTACCATTGTCACCCCGCGTATGCCGTGATGTAGTAGTGCGCTTTTTATTTCCTCGCCTTTTTCTGTAATAGTCATTATCGTTAATTTAATATGTTTCGTATGCACAGCGTCGATAACTTTGCTGACTACAAATCGACTAATTAACGTATAAAGTGTAATATCCCATCCGAAAATAAAACCTGCTGCTACAAGTAAGATTAAGTTGAATACAAATATGATTGCTCCAATTGAAACATCTCGATATTTCGCTACAATCAATCCAACAACATCAAAACCACCTGTTGAAGAAGCAAATCGGAATATAATTCCTGAAGCTGCTCCGCAGATAACACCACCGAATACAGAAGAAAGTAAAATATCGTCTGAAACTTGGTGTACCGGGATAATGTTCATCGCTAACGATGACACAGCTACAAAGTAAGCTGTTAAAAAGGTTGTCTTCTTGCCTAAGTAAAAGTGACTTAAAATAAGAAGAGGAATGTTTAGTAAAAAGATAAGTGCACCGATATTGTAGTGCATTAAATAACCGATAATCATCCCTACACCAGCGAATCCACCGCTAATCATATTATGCGGGATAAAAAACATATTCATAGAAATTGCATACAAAATAGAAGCTATAAAAATAACAACCAACTGTATCATAAATTCTAAGTGAAATGTTTTAGCTGCTGGGAAGGATAAAAAGGCGGTGTCGGGAACGTAATCGGCGTCTCCTAGTTGACCCATAGTATGTTTCATCTCCATATTCATTTTTGATTACAAGAAGAGAATAAAGGTTTTTTCAAAAACTGGCAATAGTTTTATTATAATGCAAAAATTTTATAAATTTCTAATAAATCAAGCCTATTCATTGATGTGTGTGAATATGCTAAAGAAAGCGAATACAACGTTTCTTAATTATTGTTTTCTTGAGAAAATATGCAAAATACTTTTTTTGAA
The DNA here is from genome assembly GCF_051915225.1 of Bacillus cereus group sp. MYBK95-2. Taxonomy (NCBI): domain Bacteria; kingdom Bacillati; phylum Bacillota; class Bacilli; order Caryophanales; family Bacillaceae; genus Bacillus; species Bacillus cereus group sp. MYBK95-2. The sequence goes on from NZ_JBQAEH010000004.1 coordinate 469,282, forward strand.
AATAAAAGGAAATAGAGAATATTTGCCCGATGTGCTAAAATGACCTTATTAAGGATGTGAAGCGATGGAATTTTTATTGCAGGATGCAATTCTATATATATCGTTTGTAACGACGGCACTTTGTTTATTAGAAGTTTTCTTCCTTGCTAATGTTTCTCGCTTTGTGCGTCAACAAGCATCAAGCGGTAGACAAAGAGCTTTTGCGTTAGTTGATACATGTGAAGATAGTGCGGGAAATGTACCGCTATTTTCTATTTTTTATAAATATGGAATGATTCGTTCTGTACGCAGACAAGAATCAAGTGAAGAGAATGACGAGGTCGGTCCGTATACACCAATGTTTCGCTAAATAATTACGAAACATTGGAGGAATGAACATGTTAAAATCATACCGAGCTGTGCTCGTTAGTTTATCATTATTATTTGTTTTTGTTTTATCTGGTTGCAGTAATGCAGCCCCAATTGATGCACATAGTACGGGAATTTGGGATCATTATTTTGTATATCCAATCTCGTTTATGATTCAATTTGTTGCTCATCATATACCTGGAGCTAGCTTTGGGATTGCTATCATTATTATGACGCTCGTTATTCGTTCAGCAATGATTCCATTAGCTGTTTCGCAATATCGCAGCCAAGCGAAAATGAAGAAAATGCAACCTGAATTGCAGAAGCTAAAGAAAAAGTACGGTGATGTAAGCAAAGACCTTGAAAAACAAAAGCAGTATCAAAAAGAAATGTCAGAACTAATGAAATCAGGCGGTTGGAATCCACTTGCTGGTTGCTGGCCATTATTAATACAAATGCCGATTTTCTCTGCTTTGTATTATGCGATTAGCAGAACTGAAGAGATTCGCACATCTTCGTTTTTATGGGTGAACCTAGGACATGCAGATCCATATCATATATTACCGATTATTGCAGCGTTAACGACATTTATTCAGATGAAAGTTTTCCAATCGAATATTACACCTGGAGAACAAGTACAGATGCTAAAGATGCAGCAAATTATGATGCCGGCAATGATTCTATTTATGGGGTTTGCGGCGCCATCAGGACTTGTGTTGTACTGGATAACAGGTAACTTATTTACAATGACACAAACAATTGTATTAAGAAAAATAATGGAACGTGAAGAGTTACAATTACAAAAAGCATAGAGAAACACCGCTCATTACGAGCGGTGTTTTTTTGTTAAATCGTTAAGGAAATGTTAAGAAACCGACATTACTATAGGCATTGTATACGAAAGTGTACATGCATTAGAAATATGAAGGAGGAAATTTCCTATGAAGAAGAAAACAGTTGGTTATTTAGCGATTGCAGGTGCTTTATCATTCGGAATCATTGGAGGAGTCGGCATTCCGGCATTCGCGGCAACGAATACTCCAGCAGTGGATCAGCCTGCAAAAACGGCGAAAAAGGATTTGGATGACGCTACAAAACAAAAAGTAAAAACAATTATGGACGATACAAAGAAACAGTTAGAGGAACTAGGTGTAAAGCTTCCAGAGAAAGAGAAGCGTAAAGACATGTTTGCAGGATTAGATGAACAGGCGAAAGAAAAAGCGAAGTCCATTTTAGAGCAAGAGAAGTCTGGTAAATTAACACGAGAACAGGCAAAAGAAGAATTAACAAAATTAGGCGTGAAGTTCCCGGAAAAGGGTAAGCACAAAGAAATGTTTGCGGGATTAGATGAACAGGCGAAAGAAAAAGCGAAGTCCATTTTAGAGCAAGAGAAATCTGGAAAATTAACGCATGAGCAAGCAAAAGAGGAATTAACAAAGCTAGGCGTGAAAATGCCGGAGAAAGGTAAACATGGAGACATGTTTGCTAACTTAGATGAACAGACAAAAGAGAAAGCGAAGTCAATTTTAGAGCAAAAGAAATCCGGAAAATTAACGCATGAGCAAGCAAAAGAAGAATTAACAAAATTAGGTGTGAAACTTCCAGAGAAAGAGAAGCATGAAGACATCTTTGCTGGATTAGATGAAGCAACAAAAACAAAAGCAAAAGCGATTTTAGACAACGAAAAGAAACAATTAGAGGCATTGAATGTTGATTTACCGCACCATAAGTTTTTTATGAAAAAAGAAGATAAATAATTGATTTATGTATCTTTCGTGTGGGCAACCGGAAGGTACGTGCGAGGACCGATTTCTGTCAGCAGAAATCGGTCCCTTTTAATGATTCAATAAAATTCTTTTCATTGTTAGTATGTATCCGAAGATGCAGTAGAAGATTGCAAAACCGATAAACACTTCCGTATATTGATATTTACCCAATACGTAGAAGGAAACAGCTGGTATAATAGCTACCGCTAAAATGCTATAACCAGGATACTTGTGCCGATGCATGATAGCGAATAGAATAGAGAGAAACGTAGCAATGATACAAAAGACAGCAATCATTATTAGTACACCTCCTAAATGGATTATACCATTTTTAGGGAATTAGAGAAGTTTTGTATGTTCTGTTATAATATAAGAAGAGAAATATTTCCTATGTTATATAAAAAAATATATTGATTTTTTCTAACAATTCAATATAATGAACAATAACTACAAAATTCGACATCAAGAAGTGATGATGAGGACATGATCAATTTTTTACGATTTTCAGAGAGGGAAGCCTTTGGCTGTGAGCTTCCTAATACGGAAAAATGGATTACCACCTCTGAACTGCAGCAGTGAACGAGCATCTAGTAATTGCTTGCCGGCAAAAACCGTTATTTAGACTTGAGAAATTGGTGAAGTGTGTTACTTTACGAATTGAAACAAGGGTGGAACCACGAATACAACACTCGTCCCTTTTTTAGGGAGGAGTGTTTTTTTATTTCATTTTTGCATCACACTAGGATTGGAAGGAGGATACGCAGCATGCATCATGATGAGAAGAACAAAATTGGTTTAACAGTAGCACTTTCTATCGTAGTAGGAACGATTATTGGATCTGGTGTGTTTATGAAACCAGGGAGCGTATTAGATTACTCGGGGAGTTCTAATATGGCCATTCTTGCTTGGGTAATTGGTGGTCTGTTGACGCTAGCAAGTGGTTTAACAGTAGCTGAAATTGGAGCGCAAATCCCGAAAAATGGTGGGTTGTATACGTATTTAGAGGAGATTTACGGAAGTTTTTGGGGATATTTATCAGGTTGGATGCAAACAATTGTTTATGGACCTGCTATTATCGGAACATTAGGTTTATACTTTAGTTCTTTAATGATTAATTTTTTCTATTTAGATAAAGTGTGGAATTTACCAATCGCAATTGGAACGGTTGTGTTCCTTGGCGTTGTAAATAGTATGGGAACAAAATACGGAGGTATCGTTCAAACAATCACGACAATTGGGAAGATGATTCCGATTGTGTTAATTGTTGTGCTAGGTTTCTGGAAAGGGAATAGCGATATCTTTAACGTAGTTGTGCCGATATCGGAAAATCAAAGTATCGGTATGGCAATTTTAGCAACGTTATTTGCTTATGACGGCTGGATTTTACTTGCTTCGATTGGTGGAGAAATGAAGAATCCAACAAAGTTATTACCGAAAGCAATGACAGTAGGGATTTTAATCGTAACGGCTGCTTACGTATTAATTAACTTGGCGTTATTAAATGTATTACCAGCAGCGAAAATTGTAGACCTTGGAGAAAATGCAACAGCGACAGCTGCGGGTATGTTACTTGGAGAATATGGCGGAAAAATTATTAGTATCGGTATTATCGTTTCCATTTTCGGCTGTTTAAATGGAAAGATTTTAACGTTCCCACGTATCCCAATGTCTATGGCAGAGCGTGGACAACTTCCATTTTCTAAGTTTATTGCAAAGGAAAGTCCGAGATTTAAAACACCAGCAAATGCGATTACTGTTGAAATCATTTTAGGAATTATTTTAATGATTATTAGTGATCCAAATAAGCTATCTGAGATTTCCGTATTCATTATTTATATTTTCTACGTAATGACGTTTATTGGTGTCTTCATTTTAAGAAAACGTAATAAGAATAAAGAGCGTGCATATAGTGTGCCGTTATTCCCAATCGTACCAATCGTAGCGATTTTAGGTTCGCTCTTTGTAATTGGTAGTGCAATTATCAATGATCCGGTAAGTTGTTTCTTATCCATTGGAATTGTCTTTACGGGACTTCCGGTGTATTGGTATTTAAATAAGAAGAAAGAAACAGAATGATGGAAGGGTAGGCGTATAATACGCCTACCTTTTTTACTGTAAAAAAATTATACTTGCGTCCATTTTCTATTTTGGTTACTATAATCGTAGTAACCAAAATAGAAAGCGTGGGGAAAGACTTGAATTTTCGTGTTTATATTTTAGCTATCGCGGCTTTCGTAGTCGGAACGGTTGAGTTAATTATAGGAGGAACGCTCGATTTAGTTGCCAATGATTTAGGAGTATCTATTAGCGCAGCTGGTCAGCTTATAACAATATTTTCGGTAGTATTTGCTTTGTCAGGTCCAGTTTTATTAGCTGTGACAGGGAAGTTTGAAAGAAAAACATTGTATGTTGGAGCATTATCGATTTTCTTAATCGGAAATATTATTTCCGCATTTAGTGTGAATTACGGAATGCTAATGTTCTCAAGGGTTATTTGTGCGGCGAGTGGTTCATTAATTATTGCACTATCGGTAACACTTGCGTCTAGTGTAGTAGAACCGCATTTTCGTGCGCGTGCAATTGGAATCATTTTTATGGGAATTAGTGGATCACTTGTACTTGGAGTACCGCTCGGTCTTGTACTCGGAAATGCATACGGATGGCGTGCACCATTTGTATTAATTTCTGTGTTAACAGTTATGGCAATAGCTTGTATTTCATTGTTCTTAACGAAAGTACCACCGACATCGGTATTATCAATAAAAGAACAACTTGCTACTTTAAAAGATAAAAAAATTGTAAGTGCACAGTTAACATCATTTTTGTTTTTAACGGGGCATTTAACATTGTATGCATATTTAACACCGTTTTTAAAAGATGTCATGCATGTTGAAGCAAACTGGATAAGTGTGTTTTACTTTATTTTCGGAATCGCAGCAGTAATTGGCGGCGGGTTCGGTGGATGGCTTGCTGATAAATGGGGATCGAAGAAAAGTATTATCTCGATTATTATCGTATTTGCATGTGCAATCTTCATACTGCCATTAATGACATTCTCATTCCCGCTCTTCATCATTATGATGGGACTTTGGAGTATGCTGAGCTGGGCGATTTCACCAGCACAGCAAAATTATTTAATTGAAATTGCACCGGAATCAGCTGGTATTCAGCAAGGTTTAAATAACTCTGCGCTTCATTTAGGAATTGCACTCGGTTCAACAGTAGGCGGAGTTGTTATTGAAAAATCATCTGTTATGTATAATGCTTGGGTAGGCGGTGGCTTTATTATATTAGCACTGCTTTGCGCGATTTTCTCGATTACGAGAGGACGCTCTACCCAGTTCGTAAAAGAAGAATCTATCGTTTGATAGGTTCTTTTTTTATTTGTAAAAAATTGCATGTTTTAGTAAGAATATGGAGAATTGGTATATAGCGAGGTGATGGGAAAATGGTGTTTAATTTCTCGATATTCGGTATAATACTTACACTATTACCGATAGTTGTAGCTGTTTTTGTATTAGGCTGGATTCGTTGCATCTATCAAAATTCAGAGAAGCAAGTAGAGCAAAATGAAAAAATCATTGAGCTGTTGATAGAGATAAAGGAACAAAACGAAAAGGAGTCTAAGTGAAAAATTAGACTCCTTTTTATTATTTAATTAGTACCTCAATTTCATCAACAAACTCTTAATTTCCTCATCTTCCATAAAGAGATTGTGGTGCTTCTGGGTGATCTTTGCAAGTGCAACGTCGTGATAGAAAAATTCTGTAAAGAACTTTACGAAAGGTTGTGACATTGTTTTCATCGCTTGCCATGACTCTTGTTCTACGCCAGCAAATAAAATTTCACGATCGTCAACGATAAGTAGCAAGTAGCGCTCTAATGCATTAGGTTCTTCAGCTGGGATTAGAAAATGCATGTTTTCTAAGTCTGTTTCTACTTCTCCAACAATAAGGGATTCAATTTGAACACCTTGTTTTGCTTTTTGTTCTAGTAAAGGCAGATATTCTAAAAGAGTATCATTCCAAGCTGAAATACGGATTGATTCTTGTGCACTTTCAATGAGTTCTTTACTTTGAACTCGAATAGAAGATTGCATCTTTAAGCTCCACACACGGTCATCTGTAAATGATTTTTTTGATATATTTGTTTCCAGTTCTTTAATATTTGATTGGAATTCTGTCGTTAATTTTTCAATTGCTAGCTTTAGTGGTAATGCTGTATACAATTTTTTCTTTTCTGAAACAGAATCCATTACCATTCCTTTATCGATTAGGCGTGCTAGCACTTCATATATTTTTGCTTTTGGAACACCTGAATGCTTCACAATTGTTGTAGCATCTAATGGTTCATTGCTTGATACGACAACTTCATAAGCCTGGCTTTCATATTGTGAGAAACCGAATTTTTGTAACATAGTTCCCTCCGAACGAATGAGATTATATTTTAAGGATAATGAACTATTTGTTTTTGCACAAGTGGTAGTCCGTTTTCTAATTGTATTAAGGTGAGAATTAATTTCAATTTTTTAATTTTATCTATTATACTTAATATAGTGATTAATATAATTACATTACAACGAGAAGGGTAATTAACTGTTACGATTTATTTAACCAATTATAACCAAAGTTAATTAAATATATCAGTAAGCCCTGCTAGTCAAGTGATTGGCTAGTAGTGAGGGTTAACTGCGGGCAATCCCTAAAGCTGATTGAACTACAACGTGGCCAGAAATGGTGAGCGTGAATGTTGCGAAAGCAGAAAAAATCAATCAGATGGTGCAAGGTTAAATCCTAAACACTAGAACAATGGGTCTTCCGCCTCGAATCATCTAAGTCAAAATGGATAAGATGAACGTTCAACGACTATCTCGTATAACTGACGAGAGTACATCACAAGCCTATGGTGGTGGAAAAATCCTCTATCTTTAAGTAGATAAACATATAGTCTGCGCTCATGTGAAAACATGAGAAGTTCATAAGAGAACTGGCTAAGGAATTGCGCCCTTAGTTGAACAAGATACATTTAATTGAATCTATCAAACTTTATTGAAAATTCCGAACGTACGTGCTATGTTAGGTTCAATGAGGTGAGAATAATAATGAAATTTTCACGAGTTAGTCAAGTATCAGAATTAACAGGTTTGCATCCGAGTAGTCTTACGAGAATACTGGTGGAACACGCTACGATTCAGAAGAACAAATCTTTCATTAAAGGAGTTACATTCTGATGATATTGGCGAAGAAAGTTAGACTGATTCCAACGCCTGAACAAGAAAAAGTGCTTAGAAACCATGCTGGTGCTGCAAGATTCGCTTATAACTATTGTAAAAGAATGAGTGATAGATATTATAAGCTATTTGGAAAATCTGTTTCACAGTTAGCTTTACAGAAACGATTTACAAAGATCAAGAAGCGAAAAAGATATGAGTGGTTACAAGACATTAATGCACAAGTTCCTAAACAGGCTTCAAAAGATTTTGATACGGCGAGAAAAAATTCGTTCAAAAAGTACAAAAATGGTTCTCACACTTCTTATAAATCCAAAAAAGATTTAATCCAAGGATTTTATGCCAATTATGAAAGACTGGTTATAGGAAAGAAATTGGTTCATATTCAGTCCATTGGAGAAGTGAAAACAAGCCAACAACTACCAAGAAACAAAAAACCATCCAATCCAAGAGTTACCTTTGATGGTCGTCACTGGTGGATTAGTGTAGGATTCCAAGAAGACTTTGAATTACAAGAACTAACGAACGAGTCGATTGGTGTGGATGTTGGATTAAAAGAGCTTTTTGTAGCTTCTAATGGTATGAAAGAACGAAATATAAACAAAGATGCTAAGGTTAAAAAACTTTTGAAAAGGAAAAGGTCAGCACAAAGAGATATGTCTAGGAGATTTAAAAAAGGTGTAAAAATTCAATCTGTCGGATATGAAAAAGCGAAAGCGGAGCACCTGCGGTTATCTAGGAAAATTACGAATATTCGAAATAACCATATCCATCAAGCAACAGCTAAATTGGTGAAAACCAAACCAATGAGGATTGTTGTGGAAGACTTATCTATCTCAAACCTGTTAAAAAACAAAAAACTATCGAAAGCATTTTCCTTTCAAAAATTAAACTTCTTCTTTCAATGTTTATCATACAAGTGCGAGAAACATGGCATTGCGTATGTAAAAGCTGATAAATGGTTCGCTTCAAGCAAGATTTGTTCATGTTGCGGAGTTAAATACGACCATTCAGTTCAACCAGAAGGACAGTGGAGTTTAAAAATACGTGAGTGGTGTTGTGTTTCATGCAATAGCTATCACGATAGGGATGTAAATGCTGCGACAAATTTATCAAGGTGGGTAAAATAAATGCTTGATAATAGGAGGTAACGATACTGCCTCGTGTGGAGTGTTATACCCCTCGTCCCTTCGGGGTTGCGAGAACACGATGAAGCACTAACTCGTGTAAATTTGATTGAATTGTATAGATTTAGTTAAGTTTATCGTATCGGGATGCTGGGGGGAAGATGTTAAGAAGTTTACGTTTAAAAATTGCGGTAGTGTTTTCAGTTCTTATTTCTATGATGTTCGTAATATTGGGTACAGCTGTGTATCAATTACAGAAAGAAAAGGAAGTGCGTTCCTTAGACGAGTATTCTCAAAATGCGATGGATCTTGTGACAGAGCAACTTACGACATTTGTTCAAAGAACGGATGAAGATATGGGGTATTACGCGAACAGTGAGATGATTCGTAATATACTTCAAGGTGGGGTTACTCCAGAAGAGGAAGCGTTTTTAACGAAAGAGTTTGCGGAGTATAAAAAGAATCATCCTGGTATTTTAGATTTATATATTGGTACGAAAGATAAAAAAACATTAAGTGCCAATCTTGCTGAAGGTGGGCAAGTGCCAGAAGGATATGATCCAACGACAAGACCATGGTATAAAGATTCAGAGGCTGATGTAAAAAAGGTCCATTGGGGACAACCTTCTTATGAAATTGCAACAGGCAAGTTAAGTGTAGGTGTTTCTAAAGCAATTACAGCTCAAGATGGGTCTGTATTAGGCGTTGTTGCGATGGATGTATCGCTTGGGACGATTCAGAAGTTGCTTCACAATATTCAATACAATAATGACGGAGAAATGTTTATTATAAATGATAAAAATATGGCTCTTGTTTATCCAGAAAAGATAGGAAAAGATGTTTCTAAAGAACCACTTATAAAGAGCTTAAATAAAGAGGTAACAAAATATGCGGTCACTACAATAAAAGGTGAAGATGTAGTTGTTTACAGTCAATCATTTGATACGATGAAATGGACAATAGGAATCTTTTATCCGAAAGAAACGATCGATGGGCTATTAAATAGTACGAGAAATACAGTTATTATAATGGCATGTATTAGTTTATTAGTTGGAATTGTAGCTTCCTACTTGTTCTCAAGAAGATTAGCAAGACCACTGCAACTATTAAAGAATCACGTGCAAAAAGTAGCAGAAGGCGATTTAACGCTGCGAATGAAAGTGACAAGTAAAGATGAAGTTGGAGAGTTGACTAAGCACTTTAATGATATGGTTGAACAAATGAATGAAATGGTAAGTAAAATTAAAAACAGCGTATCAACGGTGCAACAATCAACGAATAGTTTACATTATTTAACGAACGAAACAGTAGCGGCTAGTAGAGAAGTTTCAGGAGCGATGGATGATGTGAGCGGAGGAGCTTCTACTCTTGCGAATAGTGTGGATGAAGTTTCAGCTCAGCTCGAGAATATGGCGGAGTCAGTAGAACAAATGAATAGCTCCGTTGGTGAAATAAAAGGAGTGGCTGGCAAAGCGGAAGAGGCATCTAAGCAAGGATTAAATACAATGAGGAATTTAATCCGTACGAGGGGACAATCATCTTCGATTGTTGTTCATACAGAAGAAGCATCGGATAAGTTAGAACAAAGAGTTGGATCGATTCAAAATGTTGTTGAGCTTATAAAAGGTATTTCGGATCAAACAAATTTACTTGCTTTAAATGCATCGATTGAAGCTGCCCGTGCAGGTGAGCAAGGTAAGGGATTTGCGGTTGTTGCTGAAGAGGTTCGGAAATTAGCGGAACAATCAAAAGAGGCAACCGGAGAAATTACAATGATGATTGGTGATGTACAATTAGAAGTAAAAAGGGTTGTAGAAGTTGTAAGTAAATTGAAAGACATTGCAGATGTGCAAAATAAAGTGACGACAGAGGCGGAAATGGAGTTCCGTACAATTATGTCAGTTGTAAATACGATTAGTACTTCAGTTGAAAAAATTGTAGAAGAGGTACATAACATAGGTTATGAGCAAGGGGAAATTACAGCGGTAATGCATACAATTGCTGGTACGAGTCAAGAAAGTGCAGCTGTTTCTGAAGAGGTACATGCTGCAACGGAATCACAGGTGAATCATTTAGAAAAGGTAGCTCACACGATGGAAAGTTTGACAGAACATATGGGAGATTTAGAAAGATTAGTCGAGCAGTTTAAAGTGGAAGAGTAACATATTAGTAAAATGATGAGGATTTCGGTAAAATAGACAATGGATATATAAGAAACGATTATAGGAGGAAGACTACTATGGCAATTGTTGATGTATCGATTATTCCAGTAGGAACAGGTAATCCAAGTGTTAGTGAATATGTAGCAGAAGTACAAAAGGTGCTAGAGAAAAATGCGGATCGCGTGAAGTATCAATTAACACCGATGAATACAATTATTGAAGGAGATCTTCCTGTCATTCTAGAAGTAATACAACAAATGCATGAAGTTCCATATACGAAAGGTGCACAGCGTGTTGCAACAACTATTCGTATTGATGATCGTCGTGATAAAGTAAGCACAATGGAGAAAAAATTAAACTCTGTTCGATCAAAATTATAAGAAAAAGCAGCGATCTTCGCTGCTTTTTTCATATAGGAGGTAAATAAAATGAGTGAAAAGTTTAACGAGCAGTTTGATGGTTTACTGGAGAAATATACTGAGCTGTTACTTGGAGAGAGCAATGAAGAGAGAAAAGAACAGGTACAGAAGTGGGCACTGTATTCTTACATAGCTAAGACGATGCCAGCTTTAGTAAAGCATTGGAATGAAACTTATCCAGATGCGAAAGAAGAGATGGTACAGTTAATTACAGATATTAAAAGGCTGAATGAAGAGAAGCGAAATGAGCAATAAAAAAACTTGAGGTAAATATAATCGCAAGTTTTCTGTATTAATATCCTTATATAATTCACATGGAATATAAAGGATTTTATAGGCATGTCGAATATTTTCGACATGCCTATTTTATACCTATTAAACTCCATTTTTCTAAATGTCGAAAAATATTTCAGGTATATTTATAAGCAGAAATATAGGTTTTTAAATGTTTTTATAGTATTTTATAAATTATCTAAATAATTATTTGTATCCAATAATTTTAAACAATGATATAATTTTGAAGAGGGGTAAAAAACAGATAAATTACAGTCATAGGGGTGAATTACATGGAACAATTAATGCGAAATTCGTTTCTTTTCTTATCTAAAAATAAAGCGCTAACAAAACTGGCTAAAAAGTACGGTTTACGCTTTGGTGCAGGTCGCTTCGTCGCAGGGGAGACGATTGAATTAGCGACAGCTGCCATTCAACAATTAAATAAGCAAGGTCTTTGTGTAACAATCGATTATTTAGGTGAATTCGTTGATAATGAAGCGGAAGCAAATGAAATGGCTAACCAATCGATTGAAGCGATCCGTGCAATTGGAAGAGAAGGTCTTGATTCGCAGCTTTCTTTAAAGATGACTTCTATGGGATTAGATATCTCTGATGAAATCGTAATGAACAATATGCGCCGTATTTTAGAAGCTGCAAAAGAAAATGGTGTGTTCGTTACAATTGATATGGAAGACTATACACGCTGTGGTAAAACAATTGATATCTTTAAACAGTTAAAATCTGAGTACGATAATATTGGTACTGTTATTCAAGCTTACCTATATCGTACAGAAAAAGATATTGAGGATTTAAATGCTTATAAACCTAATTTACGTCTTGTAAAAGGAGCTTATAAAGAACCTGAAGAAGTGGCGTTCCCGGACAAGAAAGATGTAGATGACAATTATAAAAAGATTATTAAAATGCACTTATTAAATGGAAATTATACTGCAATTGCTTCACATGACGAAGCGATTATTGAATATACAAAAAAACTTGCTGAAGAACATAATATTCCAAGGGATCAATTTGAATTCCAAATGTTATATGGTATTCGTAATGAGCGTCAACTTGAGCTAGTAAAAGAAGGTTACAAAATGCGTGTTTACGTACCTTATGGAAACGATTGGTATGGATATTTCATGCGCCGTCTAGCAGAGCGTCCAGCAAACGTTGCGTTCGTATTAAAAGGTATGGTTAAAAAATAACCAAGGAGAAAATACTCCTTGGTTATTTTAATTGCTGAAATGCATAATGTGCCATTTTCTTCGTATCAGGATATAGTTGCGCGCGAGTAGAAGATAATACGACGTTAATGACGCGTTTACCGTCTTTTTCATCCACTGTTACGACTGTATATTTTCCGAGTGCTGATAGACCGCTTTTACTTCCAATCGCATATGGATCGTCATATAGTTCTTCTCGTCCGTAGTTTGCGATGTTTGGAGAGCGTTCTGAAGTATGTAGAGTTGTACGTGTTGAATTCATATATTCTAAAACAACTGGATACTTTAATGCTTCTTTCGTAATAATAGCAATGTCATATGGCGATACTTTATTTCCAAGTGCATCAGCACCACTTGCGTTCTTGAAAGTCGCATGCTTTGTACCGAGTTCCTTCGCTCTAGTATTCATCATTTTCACAAATTCATTTTTTGATCCTGCAATATGTTCTGCGATGGATTCAGCTATTGGATCTGCACTAATGATAAGCATCAGTTTTAATGCCTCATCACGTTTTAACTTTTCCCCAGCACGAAGTTTAATTTTCTTACTTTGACTTTCTGTTTTAATTGCGTTTTCTGTAACTGTAATTTCTTCATCCTCTTTTACATTCTCTAGTAAAAGAAGGGTTGTCATCATTTTGGCTATACTAGCCGGATAAGAGCGTTCGTCTTCGCGTTTTCCATACAAAACTTCACCTGTGTCTGCATCGATTGTAACTCCATATTGCCCAGTAATATTAGGTTGATCAGCTCTTACAGCTTGTTGCCTTTGTGCATAAGAGAAGAAAATCATCCCTGTAAATAGTGTGGCAATCATTACAATCATAACTATTGTTCGTTTCATTATAATTCCCTCATTTGTTACAAATAAATTGGGCAGAAAAAGCAGCCATTAATCATTATGCCACGTTCTCTGCCCAAAAATATAGCGTTATTTTTCGCCCATATTATGCTTTTTATATTGTTGGTTATTACCTTGGCGTCCTTTTTCAACACCGTGGTTATGCGGACCTGCGTTTCCAGTTACACTAGCTGCACTAATTCCAGCCTTTGAAGGGTTCTTCTTAAGTTTTGCCATATATATTCCTCCAGTTTCGTCAGATTATAAAAAGGAAAAGTGCATTTAAACAAAGAAAATACACATGTATAGCATAGCCAAGTAAAAGAAAAATATTTATTTCAGAAAATTTTATCAATAAATATATTGCGAAAATTTAAACAGTATCATATATTTATTAGTAGAGGCTCACTCATTGATTGCGACTTATGTCGAAAAATTGAATGAGCATTCATTCAAGAATAGGGGGAGAATTGGATGTTCCAAATTAAAAAGGCTGCTGTTCTAGGTTCAGGCGTAATGGGTTCGGGAATTGCGGCACACTTAGCTAATATTGGTATTCCGACATTATTGCTTGATATTGTACCACCTGCGCTTACGAAAGAAGAAGAAGCGAAGGGACTTACATTAGAACATAAAAGTGTGAGAAATCGTTTTAGTAATACGGCTGTGCAAAAACTATTAAAGCAAAAACCAGCTCCTCTGACAGTGAAAGGAAATTTAGCACTGATTGAAGCAGGTAACTTAGAAGATGACCTTGAGCGTCTAGCTGATGTAGATTGGATTATTGAAGTAGTAGTTGAAAACTTAGATATTAAAAAGAAACTATTTGAAAAAGTAGATGCGGTTCGTAAACCGGGTTCTATCGTAAGCTCGAATACGTCAGGTATTTCAGTTGAAAAAATGGCAGAAGGTCGTTCAGACGACTTCCAGAAACACTTCTTAGGCACACACTTTTTTAACCCACCACGATATTTAAAACTTCTAGAGGTAATACCGACGAAAGAAACAGATCCACAAGTATTAAGCTTCATGAAACTATTTGGCGAAGACGTTCTTGGAAAAGGCGTTGTTATCGCAAAAGATACACCAAACTTTATTGGAAACCGCATCGGTACGTACGGTTTACTTGTTACTCTTCAAGAGATGGTAAAACGCGGCTATAGCATTGGGGAAGTTGATTCTGTAACAGGCCCACTTATTGGTCGTCCGAAGAGCGCAACGTTCCGCACATTAGATGTTGTCGGTTTAGATACATTCGTACATGTTGCAAATAACGTATATGAAAATGTGCAAGAAGAAGAGCGTGATGTATTTAAAGTACCAGCTTTCATGCATGACATGCTGGAGAAAAAATGGCTTGGAAGTAAAACGGGTCAAGGCTTCTTCTTAAAACAAGGAAAAGAAATTTTAGAATTAAATCCTGAAACGATGGAATACGAAGCGCGTAAAAAATTAAAAGCTGCATCCGTAGAGTTAAGTAAACAAGAAAAAGGTTTAGCGAATAAATTGAAAGCGCTTGTATACGCAAAAGACCGTGCAGGAGAGTTATTATGGAACATCATTACACCAACTCTTTTATACTCTGCAAAACTTCATAAAGAAATTGCTGACGATATCGTTGCAATTGACCAAGCGATGAAGTGGGGCTTTGGATGGGAGCAAGGGCCATTTGAAGTGTGGGATGCAATCGGCGTTGAAAAATCTGTTCAAAAGATGGAAGAAAACGGCGTAGTTGTTCCTACTTGGGTGAAAGAAATGTTAGAGAAAGGTTTCACTACTTTCTATAAACATGATAACGGCGATAGCTACTATTACGATAATGGCGAATATAAGCTAATCGAGCGTAATAAAAAAGCAATTTCTCTTAAGCAATTAAAAGCGAAAAATGGTGTATTAAAGAAAAATAGCGGAGCGAGCTTAATTGATTTAGGCGACGGCATCCTTTGCTTAGAGTTCCATTCGAAGAGCAATGCAATCGGTATGGATATTACGCAAATGATTAACTACGCTGTTGATGAAGTAGAAAAGAATTATAAAGGTCTTGTTATCGGTAACCAATCGAAGAACTTCTGCGTTGGTGCGAACCTAGCAATGATCTTAATGGAAGCACAAGACGACAACTACTTTGAAATTGAGTTAGTTGTGAAAAACTTCCAAGATGCAATGACGAAAATTAAGTACTCTTCTAAGCCAGTTGTAGCAGCACCATATGGTATGACGCTTGGCGGAGGTACAGAAGTTTGCTTACCAGCAGCGAGCATTCAAGCTTCTAGTGAAACGTATATGGGCTTAGTAGAAGTTGGTGTTGGCTTAATCCCTGGCGGAGGCGGTAATAAAGAGCTATACATTAAACACTTAAACAAAATGGCAAACGGTGTAGAGTTTGATCTGCAAAAAGTTGCAAATAAAGTGTTCGAAACAGTCGCAATGGCGAAAGTTTCAACTTCAGGACAAGAAGCAGTTTCTCATAACTTCTTAGGTGATAAAGATGGTATTAGTGTGAATGGTGATCACTTACTATACGATGCGAAACAGAAAGCACTTGCTTTATATGAAGCTGGTTACAAAGCGCCAATCCGCAAAAAGATACCAGTTGTTGGGGAAACAGGATATGCAACTCTTGCACTTGGTGCAGAAGCAATGCATTTATCTGGTTACATTTCAGAGTATGACCTTCACATTGCGAAGAAACTTGCATATGTCATTGCGGGCGGAAAAGTACCGTACGGAACAGAAGTTGATGAGCAATATTTATTAGATGTAGAACGTGAAGCATTTATTAGCTTAGTAAGTGAGATGAAATCACAAGCAAGAATGCAGCACATGCTTGTAAAAGGAAAGCCATTACGTAACTAATAACGAGGGGAGATATCGTTCATGAGAGAAGCTGTCATTGTTGCGGGAGCAAGAACACCAATTGGAAAGGCAAAGAGGGGTTCATTAAAAACAGTTCGTCCTGACGATCTAGGGGCGTTAGTAGTAAAGGAAACGTTAAAGCGTGCGAATTATGAAGGACCAATCGATGATTTAATTTTCGGTTGTGCGATGCCAGAAGCAGAGCAAGGTTTAAATATGGCTCGTAATATCGGCGGATTAGCAGGACTTTCTTACGATGTTCCAGCTATTACGATTAACCGTTACTGTTCTTCAGGTTTACAAAGTATCGCTTACGGAGCAGAGCGTATTATGCTTGGTCACTCTGAAGCTGTATTATCAGGCGGAGCAGAATCAATGAGTTTAGTTCCAATGATGGGACACGTTGTTCGTCCGAATAGTCGCCTTGTAGAAGCGGCTCCAGAATATTATATGGGTATGGGACATACAGCAGAGCAAGTTGCTGTGAAATATGGAATTTCTCGTGAAGAGCAAGATGCATTTGCAGTAAGAAGTCATCAACGTGCTGCGAAAGCATTAGCTGCAGGAAACTTTGCTGATGAAACAGTACCTGTAGATGTGACGTTACGCTCGGTTGGATCAAACAATAAACTGCAAGAAGAAACAATCACTTTCGCACAAGACGAAGGTGTAAGAGCAGAGACGACGCTAGACATTTTAGGGAAATTACGTCCAGCATTTAACGTTCGCGGTTCTGTAACAGCTGGTAATTCTTCACAAATGAGTGACGGTGCAGCATCTGTACTATTAATGGATCGCGAAAAAGCAGTGAGCGATGGCATGAAGCCACTTGCGAAATTCCGTTCATTTGCAGTAGCTGGCGTACCACCAGAAGTAATGGGAATCGGCCCAATCGCTGCAATTCCAAAAGCGCTAAAACTAGCTGGCTTAGAGCTATCTGATATTGGCTTATTTGAACTAAATGAAGCATTCGCTTCTCAATCAATTCAAGTTATTCGTGAACTTGGTTTAGATGAAGAAAAAGTAAACGTAAACGGTGGTGCAATCGCACTTGGACATCCACTTGGCTGTACAGGGGCAAAACTAACACTATCTCTTATTCACGAAATGAAACGCCGCAACGAACAATTCGGTATCGTAACAATGTGTATCGGCGGCGGAATGGGAGCAGCGGGAGTATTTGAATTACTATAAAAAGTGGAAGCGGCTCGTTCAGAATGTGAGGGGGATGGAGCTTCAGACGTAGAGGCGTTCTCTGCCTCGCAGGAAGAAGCGAAGCCACCGAACATTCTAGCCGCTGGAACTGGATTATAAAAAAGTGCAGGTGGCTCGTTTAGAACAGGAGGGCGTTGGAAGCCCTGACGAAGAGGCGCTTTTTGCCTCAAAGGAAGGGGGGAAACGACCGACTGTTTTAGCCACTGGAACTGGATTATAAAAAAAGTGGAAGCGGTTCGCTCAGAACGAGACGCTGCCAATGCAAAGAATGGAAGCAACAAAGGTTTATAAAAAAAGGGAGAGCCAGCTTCTTTCAAAAAGAGAGAAGCGGCTCATGAAAATATGAAGGAGGAAATTTTCATGGAAAAAACAGTAGGAAATGCGGTTAAAGGCGGTAGCTTTTTAGTAGATGAGATTACGATTGATCAAGTGTTTACGCCAGAAGATTTTTCATCTGAGCATAAAATGATTGCAAAAACGACAGAGGACTTTATCGTAAATGAAGTTCTTCCAGAGCTTGAATATTTAGAGCAACATGAATTTGATCGTTCAGTTCGTCTTTTAAAAGAAGCTGGGGAACTTGGTTTATTAGGCGCTGACGTACCAGAAGAGTACGGCGGAATTGGTCTTGATAAAGTAAGCTCAGCGTTAATCGCAGAGAAATTCTCTCGCGCTGGTGGCTTTGCAATTACTCACGGTGCTCACGTAGGTATCGGATCTTTACCAATCGTATTATTCGGTAACGAAGAGCAAAAGAAAAAGTATTTACCATTACTTGCAACTGGTGAAAAATTAGCTGCATACGCATTAACAGAGCCAGGTTCAGGATCTGACGCATTAGGTGCAAAAACAACTGCACGTTTAAATGCAGAAGGTACACATTACGTATTAAATGGTGAAAAACAGTGGATTACAAACTCTGCATTCGCTGACGTATTCGTTGTATATGCAAAAATCGATGGAGAGCACTTCTCAGCGTTTATCGTAGAGAAAGACTACGCTGGCGTATCTACAAGCCCAGAAGAAAAGAAAATGGGTATTAAATGTTCTTCAACTCGTACGTTAATTTTAGAAGATGCGTTAGTACCGAAAGAAAACTTACTTGGTGAAATCGGTAAAGGTCATATTATCGCATTCAACATTTTAAATATCGGTCGTTATAAATTAGGTGTTGGTACAGTTGGATCTGCGAAACGTGCAGTAGAAATTTCAGCACAATATGCAAACCAACGTCAACAGTTCAAACAACCAATCGCTCGCTTCCCATTAATTCAAGAGAAACTTGCGAATATGGCAGCAAAAACATATGCAGCTGAAAGCTCTGTATATCGTACAGTAGGTTTATTCGAAAGCCGCATGAGCACATTATCTGAAGAAGAAGTAAAAGACGGTAAAGCAGTAGCAGCTTCTATCGCTGAATATGCAATCGAGTGCTCTTTAAACAAAGTATTCGGTTCTGAAGTATTAGACTATACAGTAGATGAAGGTGTTCAAATTCACGGTGGTTACGGATTTATGGCAGAGTACGAGATTGAAAGAATGTACCGTGATTCTCGTATTAACCGTATTTTCGAAGGAACGAACGAAATTAACCGCCTAATCGTACCAGGTACGTTCTTACGTAAAGCGATGAAAGGTGAATTACCACTTCTTCAAAAAGCACAAAAATTACAAGAAGAGTTAATGATGATGATGCCAGAAGAAGTAGGCGATGAGCCATTAGCACTTCAAAAGTATTTAGTAACTAATGCAAAGAAAATCGGCTTAATGGTAGCTGGATTAGCGGCTCAAAAATACGGTAAAGCATTAGATAAAGAGCAAGAAATTCTTGTGAATATCGCTGACATCGTAAGCAATCTATACGCAATGGAATCAGCTGTTCTTCGTACAGAAAAAGCGATCAAAACAACTGGTCTTGAAAAGAATAAACAAAAAGTGTTATACACTGAAGTATTCTGCCAAGAAGCATTTAACGAAATCGAAGCAGATGCGAAAGAAACACTTATCGCAGTTGAAAACGGCGACATGCTGCGCATGATGTTATCATCATTACGTAAATTAACTCGCCACACACCACTTAACGTAATTCCGAAGAAACGTGAAATCGCTGCGAAAATTTTAGAAGATGAGCGTTACACAGTTTAATATCTTTAAAGAACAGTAGTCGTTTATACGGCTACTGTTCTTTTTTTTGAAAAAAATTTTTTTAGTGACATAAAACTAATACCATTAGTATAATAAAACTAATGGTATTAGTTTTTGTGAAAAGGGAGATGGGACTATGAGGATGATACATGAAAAAACGGTATATCAATTGTCATTTTTGCCAAGAGCGTTTCCTGTAAATTGTTACTTTGTAGAGGAAGATGATGGTTTAACTTTAATTGACGCGGCTTTGCCATATAGCGCAAAAGGTATTTTACAGGTGGCTGAGAAAATAGGAAAACCAATTACTAAGATTGTATTAACACATGCGCATGATGATCACATCGGTGCATTAGATGCATTAAAGGAAGTACTTCCTCATGTTCCAGTCTATATTTCTAAGCGGGACGGAAAGCTGTTAGAAGGAGATATGACGTTACAAAAGGATGAACCGAATATACCGATAAAAGGCGGTGTACCTAAAAAATTAAAAACGGTACCTGATATTTTATTAGAAGATGGCGACCGAGTTGGATCGCTTCTTGCGATTATGACACCGGGACATACGCCAGGCTCCATGTCGTTTCTTGATGTAAGAAATAAAGCTCTTATTGTCGGAGATGCATTCCAAACAAGAGGAGGTATGGCTGTTTCAGGACAAATGAAATTTTGGTTTCCGTTTCCGGCGATGGCAACGTGGAGCAAAGAAATATCATTACAAAGTGCAGAGAAGTTAAGAGAATATGAGCCTTCCTTGCTTGCGGCAGGACATGGAAAAATGATAAACGATCCATTGGCTTTCATAGAGCTTGCTATTAAAGAAGCGAAGCGGAATATAGAAAGTAGAAAAGAGGGTTAATTGATGTCACCGAGAATCGGACTTACATTACAAAAAATTGTAGAAACAGCAGCAGAAATTGCAGATGCAAATGGAGTACAAGAAGTAACGTTAGCTTCATTAGCGCAAACGTTAGGGGTACGTTCGCCCTCACTATATAATCATGTAAAAGGGTTACAAGATGTACGGAAAAATCTTGGCATTTACGGAATCAAAAAGCTGCATAACAGACTGGAAGAAGCTGCTGAGGATAAACGGATGGATGAAGCAATTCATGCTTTAGGAGAAGCGTATGTAGCATTTGTCCGAAAACATCCTGGACTATATGAAGCAACTTTTTTACGAGATGAAGAAGTAAGAAAAGCAGGTGACGGAATTGTAAAGCTTTGTCTTCAGGTTTTACAACAGTATGGCTTAGAAGGAGAGAATGCACTTCATGCGACACGCGGATTCAGAAGTATTTGTCATGGATTTGCTTCGATTGAACAACAGGGCGGATTTGGTTTGCCGTTAGATTTAGATATAAGTTTACATGTATTGTTGGAAACGTTTATTAAAGGGTTACGTGAATAAGAAGCGAGGCAAACAAAAACCTTAGAAGTGATTCTAAGGTTTTTTAGTGCATATGATTCGAAAAGAGCGGTAGGCTTTTTCTCATTACATGATATTATTTTACAGGTTTGAAAAATGTGTATATGACTACGGAAAGGCAAACGAAAATAAAAGCAATAGGATCTTGATATGGACTAGGCTCAGAGCCCTTCTGGATTTCTGTAAGGAAGTCATGTGTTTTCATGTTCATTGCTCCTTTAACTAATAAGTTTTATATGATGCGAGGGTTATAGTGGATAGGAAGTATTTTTTAAAATTTCATATAATAATTATTGCATAGCAATTCTATTCCTAAAACTATAAAATATAAAGTTTTCATAATATGTAAAATTGCATATTATTCTTTTTGAAAAAATTGTTATATTATCTATATATTTGTATTAAAGGATTTTTGTTAAGGTAATGAAAAAAATGGAGGAATAGTATGAGAAAAACAGTATTAGACGCGTATAATGCAGAAAGAGAAGTAGATAACATAACATATAAAAATCTAGTTGTAACGATTGCAAGCATTCTAGGGTTCTCACTCTTAGGGGGATTATTCCTTGCTTTAGCTCTTGGAATTTTTGGAGAAGAGGTATTACGTGCTAATTTAGAGGGATATTATTTACTTCTATTTGATGCAGCTGTTGTTACTATTGTTTTATTTGCTTATAAACCAGTGCTTCATTTTATTAAGAACATATGGGATGTATCTGTTTTAAAAAATGGGAAAACATACTTGTATTTATTAATAGGTTTTATCATCATTGCATTAACTCAGTATGTAATGTTAGAGTTGTTTAGCTTTGAAAGTGCAGGGCAGCAGCGAGATCAATTAGGGAGCTTAGGACTTCAAAATAGTCTACAAAGTATTATATATGTGTTAAGTGTTGCTATAATTACACCAATTAAAGAAGAAATTTTATATAGAGGTATTTTGTATCGATTTTTTGAAAAGAAATATAGTTTTCTAGTTGGTATCATTATTTCTTCCTTCATCTTTGGGATTCTTCATGGTGGTTTTCCGGTTACGGCAATGATTATGGGGATTGTATTTGCTATGTTATACAAAAAGACGCAATCTATTATACCTAGTATTATTTTACACATTATATGGAACTTACTTGTGAGTATAAGTATGATTGTATCTCTATAAAAATAAATACATAACCAGTATAAAAGATGAATGGCTTAGCTATTCATCTTTTATTTTTTTTATATGTGGGAAAAGTTGATGAATACAATCCAAAAAGAACCAAATACTAATGATGAATGAACAAAGAAAGGCGGGTATGTTATATGCAAAACTTAACAGAGCTTGAAGTAGAAAACTTACGTCATTTAATTGGTGGACACGCAACAATTATTAACAAGTTGGAGCAGTATGCACAGACGTGTACAGATCCACAACTGAAACAAATGCTACAAAAAGATGCGCAAGATGCACGAAATACGAAACAGCAATTAATGACTTTCCTAGGATAGGAGGAAGCGGAAAATGAATGAAAAAGATATGGTAAATGATTATTTAGCAGGATTAAATGCAAGTTTAACAAGCTATGCAAATTATATTGCTCAGTCTGATAATGAACAGTTACATCAAACGTTAATTCAAATTCGTAATCAAGACGAGGCGCGCCAACGTAATATGTATGAGTACGCAAAGCAAAAGAGTTATTACAAACCGGCAGCACCTGCTAATCCAATGATTGTACAGCAATTAAAAAGTCAATTAAGTGCGGAATAACAGGAAAAAGAAAACGAGCGAATTTATTCGCTCGTTTTCTTTTTGTATATGTCAATAAATACATAATAAATATTTTTCCAGTTGTAACAAATATGACGAAAATGGAATATGACAATTCACAAAAAGGACAAAAACTTTGTTCAACATTTCACAAAGTATCCATGGTTTCTATCGTGGGAACCTCTATAATTAAGAATGTAAAGAACAAAAGAAATAGATTATATGATCACTTAGGAGAGATTGCTATGAAAAGACATACAAGAAAAATTGCAATTATCGGTACTGGATTAGTTGGATCAAGTTGTGCGTATTCCATTGTAAATCAAGGGATTTGCGAAGAGCTATTATTAATTGATATAAATCATGAACGTGCAGTTGGGGAAGCAATGGATTTATCACATTGCATTAACTTTACAAATACAAGAACAAAAGTATATGCAGGAAGCTATGAAGACTGCAAAGATATGGACATTGTCATTATTACAGCAGGACCAGCACCAAAACCAGGGCAAAGTCGCTTAGATACTTTAGGAGCGAGTGCGAAGATTATGGAAAGTGTTGTTGGTGGCGTAATGGAAAGTGGATTTGATGGTATTTTCTTACTTGCATCGAACCCAGTTGATATTATTACATATCAAGTTTGGAAATTATCTGGATTACCTAGAAATCGCGTAATCGGTACAGGAACATCATTAGATTCTTCTCGCCTAAGAACAATTTTATCTGAAATGCTACATGTAGATCCTCGTAGTATTCATGGGTATTCATTAGGAGAACATGGTGATTCTCAAATGGTTGCTTGGTCTCATGTAACTGTTGGTGGAAAGCCAATTCTGCAAATTTTAGAAGAACAAAAAGAACGATTTGGTGAAATAGATTTAGATGAAATTGTTGAGAAAACTGCAAAAGCTGGCTGGGAAATTTATAAACGTAAAGGAACTACTTATTACGGAATCGGAAACTCTCTAGCGTATATTGCGAGTTCAATCTTTAACGATGATCACCGTGTCATTGCTGTATCAGCCATTTTAGATGGTGAGTACGGTGAATACGATATTTGTACAGGAGTACCAGCTATTATTACTAGAGACGGTATAAGAGAAGTTGTAGAACTCAATTTAACAGAGGATGAAGAATCTCGATTCGCAAAATCAAACGATATTTTACGTGATTATATGAAAACAATTGGTTACTAACTTATAGGAGAAGGTGAAACAAATGAAGGAATATATAATGTCTCGTGTATTTAAAGCATCTGCTGGAATCGCACAAGGTATTTTCGTATCCCTCGGAATTGGTTTACTGATCGAAAATATAGGAAGAATTGTTGATATACCATTACTTATTACAATCGGAGTTGTTGCAAAATCACTAATGGCACCGGCAATTGGTGCTGGAATTGCTTTTATGCTCGGTGCAAACGGTCTTGTAATCTTCTCGGCGATGGTAGCCGGAGCGATTGGTGCCGGATCCATTTCGATTACTGAAGCTGGTCTAATTATTAAAACAGGTGAGCCAATCGGTGCATTATTAACAGCAACTTTAGCTGTATATATTGGTAAACGTTTAAGTGGAAAAACTGCGTTAGATATGATGCTCGTTCCATTTGCGGCCATATTAGGTTCTGGTTTAGTAGGCATTTGGTTATCTCATAATATTACTCCTGTTTTAAATGCAGTTGGAGCGTTTATTAAAGATAGCTCAGCTGGTAGCCCATTCATCGCTTCTATCGTCATTGCAGTAGTTTGGGGACTATTACTTATCTCTCCAGCTTCATCAGCTGCGTTAGCAATTGCACTTAGCTTAGACGGTGTTGCAGGTGGTGCTGCTCTTGCTGGATGCGTTGCTCAGTTTATCGGATTCTCTGTCATCTCAGCAAAAGAAAACAATTTAGGTGGCATATTAGCTCAAGCACTTTGTACTCCGAAAGTACAATTGCCAAATATCACTAAAAATCCAATGATTCTCGTCCCAACTGTCGTCGCCAGTGCTATAGTCGGTCCAGTATCAGCATTAATTTTCCAACTGGAAGCAGGAAAGGAAATTGCAGGTCTTGGATTAAGTTCTCTTATCGCACCAATTAATTTAATTTCCAGCCAAGGATGGGAAGTTCTCCCGGCGATGGTAATTACTTATATCGTCATTCCAGTAGCTGTTTCTTATATACTTTACATTGCTCTTAAAAAAGCAGGTCGTATTCATTCTGGTGATATGACTGTACCGCAATCTTAAATTGAAAATCTCCTTAATAATAGATAAAAGCAGACTGAAGCCACAGTCTGCTTTTTTGTCATGCTACATTCTATGATTTTGTTTTACTGGAACTCTTATTGGTTCTTTGGCCAATAAGAGCTGAACGCCGAAGTAAAGTATGCTTGCAAGCGTCATTCCAGAAACGGCATCTACAAAGGCGTGCTGCTTCGTAAATAGCGTTGATAAAATAATAAGTGTACCGAAGAAAGTAAGGATGTAATATTCAAAAACATGCTGTTCTCTACGCTTAAAGGCAGCTAACATAATTACAAATGTAGTAAGAACGTGAATGCTAGGGAAACAGTTTACTGGCTGGTCGATACTATAAATATAGCGAACTAGTTCAGAAAATACATCTGTTCCAACGACAGTCGGACGTGGTACAGTTGTTTGCCAAAAATAATAAATAGAAAAACAAGCAAGCTTTCCAAAAATAACACTACTTAAAGTAACATAATATTGCTTTCGGTCAGCAAAACAGTAATAAATAAGTGCGCCGTATAAGTATGGAAACCAAAGTAAATAAGGAATAATAAATGCTTTTACAAATGGAATCCAATCATCTACTACAGTTGTAACGTCTACTGCGTGAACAGTCGATTTATTTAATACGTCGTAAAGGGGACTTACGAGCACGAGTAGAAGTATATAACTTAACGGAAGAAAAGATGAAAGTTTAAATTTCTTCATGTTGATCTCCTATGTTTAGTAATGTAAGTAAATTCAATTGATTATAATATAGAAACGTGAATTGGGCTATCGATTTTACTTACATTTTCTTGAATTAACCTTACGTTTTTGTCACTTGACTAAAAAGAAGGGGAGGGTGCTAAATGAAGCGTTTATCGTATTTCTTATTTTTTATATTGATATGCCTAGTCGGTGCTGGGTGTGCAAAGGATAAAGAAGGAGAGAAATTAGAATATAACGGAAGAGCACTCGTAATTGGAGTTGTTGGAGAAAAACCGAAAGATACGTTTAGGAATATAAAGTTTGAGGAAATGAAGTTAGAGGAACTGGAAAAGAA
This sequence comes from Bacillus cereus group sp. MYBK95-2, assembly GCF_051915225.1. NCBI lineage: Bacteria > Bacillati > Bacillota > Bacilli > Caryophanales > Bacillaceae > Bacillus > Bacillus cereus group sp. MYBK95-2. Next base: position 495,352 of record NZ_JBQAEH010000004.1, read on the forward strand.
ATCTAAGGAAGTAGATGGTTTTCTAATAATGAAAGATCACTTTCAAGAAGCCTCAACAGAGCAATATAAAAATGTATTTTCATCACTAAAGAAACCAGTGTTTTTTATCGGTTTACAAGATAAATCATATTCGATTTTTATTACAAAAGGGATAGAGTATAACAGTGCCCGAAAAGATGTAAATGCTATGTATACGCAAGGGTTTGCGAATATCGGAAGTGGTGAAGGACAACAATGGGCAGTTGGTTTATCGAATGGTGGAAATACAGAAGAAAGTATTCATAATATGTATATCGTCGTATTTCAAACAATTGCAGATTATTTAAATAGATAATGAAGGAGCCTGCAAAAGAGGCTTCTTATTTTTTTAATCAAACGTTTGTTTAAGCTGTATGTTCGGTAGGAAGAAACCGATGTAACTCAAGGGTTAACAAAGAAAAATAGAGAATTAATCAAACGTTTGTTTAAGCTGTATGTTCGGTAGAAAGAAACTCCTGTAGTTCAAAGGTTAAGAAAGAAAATGGAGAATTAATCAAACGCTTGTTTAAGATATATGTTTGGTGCAGAATCTAAAAAATTTATATATTTATTTTTTTCTTAACAAATGGCGGAAAAATAAGAAAAATTCGCAGGATTATTAAAAATTATCACGAAATAAGTAAAAGTTTAGCGAATAATGGTTTGAAATAATAAAACGTTTTCTATATGATAAAGGTAAAGGTTAGTAAAAAAGTAGGTGAATTTATGACAGTAACATTTTATTCATATCCAAAGTGTGGCACATGTCAAAAGGCAAAGAAATGGTTTGAGGCAAACGATGTAGCATATGAGATGATTCATATTGTTGAAAATCCACCATCAAAAGAAGATTTACGTAATTTACATGAAAAAAGTGAATTACCATTAAAAAAATTCTTTAATACAAGTGGAATGCGTTACCGTGAACTTGGTCTAAAAGATAAGTTGAAAGATGCAAGCGAAGACGAAATGTATGAGCTTTTAGCATCTGATGGCATGTTGATTAAACGTCCAATTGTAACAGATGGAACGAATGTAACACTTGGTTTTAACGAAGAGCAGTTTGAAAGTGTGTGGAAAAAGTACCAATAAGGTATTTTTACATAATTAATACATTCACTGGAGGTACAGTCATGAGCATTCCAAATAATTTACGTTACTCTGAAGAACACGAATGGGTAAAAACTGAAGGTAATGAAGTTGTTATCGGTATCACTCACTTTGCACAAGGTGAGCTAGGCGATATCGTATTCGTTGAACTTCCTGAAGTAGGTGCAACAATCGAAGCTAACGAGCCATTCGGAAGCGTAGAATCTGTTAAAACAGTTTCTGAGTTATACGCACCTGTAAGCGGTAAAGTTGTAGCAGTAAACGAAGAATTAAGTGACCAACCAGAACTTGTTAACGAATCTCCATACGAGGGTGCATGGATGGTTAAAGTTGAACTTTCTGATGCAAGCCAAGTTGAGAAGTTATTAACTGCAGAAAAATATGAAGAAATGACAAACCAAGACTAATTATAGTCGACTAAAGGACAGCCTTTGTGCTGTCCTTTTTTATTTTTTGTGAAATAATGAAATTCAAGTTATATGTAAATAAATAAGCTATTATGAGAAAAACTGTTTTGTGGTAAGGTTTCATAAGTCTTCAAAATCTGAAAGAGCCGCTTGCGCTTTTCATTGTCCAGCTCCACCTCCTAGCCCTTCATGTCTAAGAACCTTCCGCACGAGAAGACAAAAAGCGTCTTCTGTGCGAAAGAACCTTAGCCAACAGGGCTAAACAGTCGGTTCCGCTTTTCTTTATGATCCAGCTCTAGCGGCTAGATTGTTCGGTGGCTTCGCTTCTTCCTACAAGGCCAAAAGCGCCTTTACGTCAGAAGCTCCATCCCCCCTCACAATCTAAACGAGCCGCTTGCGCTTTTCTTTTGCAAAAATAAACAGGAAACAACATGAAAATAACGAATATACTATATACTAAGTTCAAGGTTGTATAGTATATGGTGATCGGGTGATGACATATGATTTATGTAGAAAAAGTCATTATTGTAGAAGGTACATCAGATAGAAGAAAGATTGAATCTATTATTCGTGAACCGGTGGAAATTGTTTGTACAAATGGTACAATTGGTTTGTCGAAAATGGATGAGCTCGTTGATCAATTTTTTGATAAGGAAGTGTATGTGCTAGTGGATGCTGATGATGCTGGAGAAAAGTTAAGGAAACAATTTCGAAAAGAATTCCCGCAAGCCGAGCATATCTATATTGATCGCTCGTACCGAGAAGTGGCAACTGCGCCATCTACACACTTAGCAAATGTATTATGGGGAGCCGACATTGACGTTTATACAGAATATTTACGGTAAGGAATGATAGAAGTGATTGATTGGACAGGAGCCGAAGCTACAGCCCTAATAGAGAACGAAGAAAAAACAGTATTATATGTATATACTCCAATGTGTGGAACATGCCAATTAGCAAAAAAGATGTTAACAGTGGTTGAGATGACAATTGAAGATTTGAAAATTGGGATGTTAGATTTAAATTATGCTCCGCATTTAGCAAAAGAGTATGGGATTGAAAGTGTACCTTGTTTACTTGTTTTTGAAAATGGGACACTGATGAAGAAGATATACGCATTTCATTCGGTTGAATATTTATATACGGAATTAAAGTAGGCGGCAAAAATTTTGCCGCCTCGACATATTTCTTGGGAAATATGTCGAGATGCAGGATGGATACAGTATTTGTCGAGCGAAAATAACAGGATTGCTCTTTAGTGAGAGGGAATGGTATGTAATAGAAAGTGATATGAAGGATGTGATTTAGGGTGAGATTATATTCTTTGCTTCAATCATTTGTAAATTACGCTAATGGTCAATATCATTTAGAACCGCTTTTAAGACAAGAAGAAAAAACTGTTAATTTTCGCTTTGGAGATGAAAGTTGTTCGTTACAAATTTCAAGAGATTATATAGAGTTGGTACATGAGGAAAGAGGAACGGAACAAATCATTTGCTTAGATGAAAAGGATATAGAACAATTGGTGAATGGAAATGTACGATTGCAAATGCTAATGAATGATGGACGTGTACAATATTCGGGAACGTACCGAACGATGTTATTAGTGGAATCGATGTTTCATATATGTAAACCGATGTCAGTAGGTGCTTAAAATTCTGAAGTTTCATTTTTTGCGAAAATTTCTGTTGACATGGTGAGTGTATATTGATACAATTCAAGTCATAAAATATAGACAATTTCATAAATTTTAAATCAGACGAAAATTGAATCTGATTTCTCTTATCAAGAGAGGTGGAGGGACTGTGCCCTGTGAAGCCCGGCAACCGTCAACTTATGTTGAAATGGTGCCAATTCCTGCAAAGCAAATGCTTTGAGAGATGAGAGAGAGGGATAATGTTGTTATATACGCATAAAAACCTTTCTGCTTCTCTAAAGCAGAAAGGTTTTTTTATTGTTTGAATGTGGAGGACATTCAAATAATAAAAGTAATGATAACAGTGGACTACACGCATTAAAAATAAAAAATTGCGGAGTCGACCTAAAATCTTTATGAAATCTAGCTCCAGCGGCTAGAACAGTCGGTCGTTTCATCCCTTCCTATGAGGCAAAAAGCGCCTCTACGTCAGGGATTCAAACGCCCTCTTGTTCTAAACGAGCCGCTTGCGCTTTTTATTTAAAAAAGGGGTGATACACCATGATTCTATTAGAGAATGTAAAGAAAATATATAAAGCAAAAAGCGGTGATGTCACTGCTGTAGATAATGCCAATTTAAAAATAGATAAAGGTGAAATATTTGGTGTTATCGGATATAGTGGCGCTGGAAAAAGTTCTTTAATTAGATTGTTCAATCAGTTGGAGAAACCAACTTCTGGCCAAATTACAATTGCAAATCGTGTCATTTCAGCAATTACAGGAAGCGAACTTCGTAAGGCAAGGCAAGAAATCGGAATGATTTTTCAGCACTTCAACTTACTTTGGTCACGAACTGTACGTGAAAATATAGAGTTTCCACTTGAAATTGCAGGTGTTGATAAAGCGAAGAGAAGAAAACGTGTTGATGAATTAATTCATCTTGTTGGATTAGAAGGAAGAGGAGACGCGTACCCATCTCAGCTGAGCGGGGGACAAAAGCAACGCGTCGGGATTGCAAGAGCATTAGCTAATAATCCACAAGTGCTTTTATGTGACGAAGCAACGTCAGCTCTTGATCCGGAAACGACAGATCAAATTTTGGATTTACTATTAGACATTAATAAGCGCCTTGGTTTAACAATTGTACTCATTACACATGAGATGCACGTAATTCGAAAGATTTGTAATCGTGTTGCGGTAATGGAGAAAGGAAAGATTGTAGAAACAGGTCCAGTACTTGATGTATTCCGTAATCCGAAGCAAGATATTACGAAACGATTTGTACAGCAGTTAACAGATTCTGAAGATACAAATGAAACGATTGAAAATTTAATTGAAAAATATCCAGATGGAAAAGTAATTCGTTTGCAGTTTATCGGTGAGGCTGTAGAAAGACCAGTGCTTCAACGATTGATGCAACGTAGTGATATAGAAGTTAGCATTTTGCAAGGAAATATCGCACAAACGAATAACGGTTCTTACGGTAGTTTAGTTGTTCATTTAAATGGTGAAGAAACAGCGATTCAGCAAGCAATAGAAGGAATTCATCAAGATCAAGTAGAGCTGGAGGTGATTGCACATGGATAAGTTACTTGCAAATGTTGATTGGAATCAAATGTTAGAAGCAACTGGTGAAACGTTATATATGACGGCAATCGCAGCTCTTGCGACATTTGTTTTAGGACTCATTTTAGGATTGTTACTCTTCATGACAGCAAAAGATAATTTATGGGAAAACAAATCAATTAATACGGTGATTGGAGCATTCGTAAATATATTCCGTTCTATACCATTCATCATTTTAATTATTTTATTAATCCCATTCACAAAGATTCTTCTTGGAACAATTCTTGGAGCAAGTGCAGCTTTGCCGGCTTTAATTATTGGAGCAGCACCATTCTACGCGAGAATGGTTGAAATCGCACTTCGCGAAATTGATAAAGGTGTAATTGAAGCTTCAAAAGCAATGGGAGCAAAAACAAGCACAATTATTTTGAAAGTGTTAATTCCAGAATCGTTACCAGCATTAGTATCTGGTATTACGGTTACGACAATTGCTTTAGTAGGCTATACAGCAATGGCAGGAGTTGTTGGTGCTGGTGGCCTTGGAACACTTGCTTACTTAGAAGGATTCCAAAGAGGGAATAACGATGTAACAATCGTTGCGACAATTTGTGTATTACTAGTTGTATTTTTAATTCAGTGGATTGGTGATAGTTTAACGACTCGAATAGATAAACGATAATGAAAAACGGGAGGATGCTTCAAATGAAAAAATTGTTACTTACGACACTTATTTCAACTTCAATTTTTGGATTAGCTGCTTGTGGCGGGAAAGATAAAGATGAAAAGAAACTTGTTGTGGGTGCTTCTAACGTACCGCACGCTGTTATTTTAGAAAAGGCAAAACCGTTACTTGAGAAAAAAGGAATTGAGTTAGAAATTAAAAAATTCCAAGACTACGTATTACCAAATAAATCGTTAGCGGATAAGGATTTAGATGCAAACTACTTCCAGCACATTCCGTATTTAGAAAAAGAAATTAAAGATAAAAAATATGACTTTGAAGTAGCAGGAAAAATTCATTTAGAACCAATTGGTGTGTACTCTCAAAAGTATAAGAGCTTAAAAGAGCTTCCGGACGGAGCGACAATTATTATGAGTAATTCAGTTGCTGACCATGGACGTGGTTTAGCAATTTTACAAAAAGAAGGTATTTTAAAAATTAAAGACGGAATAGATCCAGTTAAAGCAACTCCAAAAGATATTGCAGATAATCCGAAAAATCTAAAATTCAAAACGGATATCGAGCCTGGTTTATTGCCACAAGTGTATAACAATAAAGAAGGCGACGCTGTTTTAATTAACTCTAACTATGCAATTGATGCAAAGTTAAATCCGGAAAAAGATGCAATTGCAATTGAAGGAAATGATTCACCATACGCAAACATAGTAGCTGTTCGTAAAGGCGATAAAGATAAGAAAGAGATTAAAGCTCTTGTAGAAGTATTGCATTCTAAAGAAATTGAAGACTTCATTAATAAAGAATATAAAGGGGCGGTTGTTCCTGTAAAAGAATAATTGCTGAAAAGGGCTGGTGTATGCCGGCTCTTTTTATAACTACATAACTATTGGGGAGAAGGGGAAAGCATATGAAAAAGGTTCTACTGTCAATTGTTACAGCGTTGTCTGTATTTACATTAGCTGCTTGCGGAGGAAAAGAGGAGAATAAGCTTGTTGTGGGAGCTTCTAACGTGCCACACGCTGTTATTTTAGAAAAGGCACAGCCGATTTTAGAGAAAAAGGGTATTAAATTAGAAATTAAAAAATTCCAAGATTATGTGTTGCCGAATAAGGCTTTAGCGGATAAAGAAATTGATGCGAACTACTTCCAGCATATTCCTTACTTAGATAAAGAAATTCAAGAAAAGGGATATAAAATTGTAAACGCAGGAAAAATCCATTTAGAGCCAATGGGTATTTATTCTAAGAAATATAAAAGCTTAAAAGACTTACCAGATGGCGGGACAGTGATTATGAGTAATAACGTAGCGGAGCGTGGCCGCATGCTAGCACTGTTACAAAAAGGAGGCGTTATTAAATTAAAAGACGGAGTAGATGTTGTTAAAGCAACAGTAAAAGATGTTGTAGAAAACCCGAAAAACTTAAAATTTAAAACAGATGTTGAACCTGGACTTTCACCGAAATTGTATGAAAATAATGAGGGAGATGCTTTATTTATTAATTCAAACTATGCAATTGATGCAAAATTAAATCCAACAAAGGATGCAATTGCGATTGAAGGATCAGACTCTCCGTATGCAAACATCATTGCAGTTCGTAAAGGTGATGAGAAGAAAAAAGAAATTAAAGAGCTAGTAGAAGTGCTACATTCAAAAGAAATTCAAGATTTTATTAATAAAGAATATAAAGGTGCTGTACTTCCGGTAAGTGAATAAATATAAGGAAAGGGCTGGAAAATTACCAGTCCTTTTTTCTTTATATAAATAAGAAGAAAGGTGTATCATAGAAAGATGTGAAGGAAATACTTATATACATTTGTGAAAAAACGGTTACTTTTTTTCGTCGTTTGCGATATCATTTTATTTGATATAAAATTAGAATGAGAATAAAATGAGAATATGAACGTTTTAGGAATTTTTAAAATGTATATATAGGATTAATGGAGGTATTGAGATGGCTGGTTCTACATTAACGGTTAAAGACTTACACGTATCAATTGATGGCAAAGAAATTTTAAAGGGTGTAAACCTTGAAGTAAAAGGTGGAGAAATCCACGCAATTATGGGACCTAACGGAACAGGTAAATCAACTTTATCTTCTGCAATTATGGGTCACCCAAAGTATGAAGTAACAGAAGGTAGCATCATCATCGACGGTGAAGATGTATTAGAAATGGAAGTAGACGAGCGCGCACAAGCGGGTCTATTCCTAGCAATGCAATATCCAAGTGAAATTAGCGGAGTAACAAACGCTGACTTCTTACGTTCTGCAATTAACGCACGTCGTGAAGAAGGCGATGAAATTTCTCTTATGAAATTTATCCGTACATTAGATAAAAACATGGAATTCCTAGAAATGGATCCAGAAATGGCACAACGTTACTTAAACGAAGGTTTCTCTGGTGGAGAGAAAAAACGTAACGAAATTCTTCAATTAATGATGATTGAGCCAAAAATCGCAATCTTAGATGAAATCGACTCAGGTCTTGATATCGATGCATTAAAAGTTGTATCTAAAGGTATTAACGAAATGCGCGGCGAAGAGTTCGGTTGCCTAATGATTACGCATTACCAACGTTTATTAAACTACATCACTCCAGACTTCGTTCACGTTATGATGAACGGTCGTATCGTTAAATCTGGTGGCCCTGAGCTTGCACAACGTCTAGAAGCTGAAGGTTACGACTGGATTAAAAAAGAATTAGGTATTGAAGACGAAACAACAGAGCAAGAAGCGTAAGAGAGGAGCATAAACATGACAATCGGTACATTACCTTTCGATCAAGAAACAATCCGTCAACGCGCAAGCGAAGTAAACGAAGCAGCTTGGTTGACTGAGTTCCGCTTACAAGCTCTTGCACAAGCAACTGAACTTCCAATGCCAACGCCTGATAAAACGAAAATTGACAAATGGGACTTTATCGGAAAAGGCGACGCTGCTAAGCAAGAGCCTGTAAGTTCTTTAACTGAACTTCCAGAGGCAGTGAAAAACTTAATCGATGAAAATAACAGCGTATTAGTGCAACGTACTGGTACAACTGCATTCGTTTCTTTAGCAGACGAAGCAAAAGAAAAAGGTGTTATTTTTACAGACATCGTAACAGCAGCAACTGAGCACGCTGAACTAGTACAAAAGTACTTAATGAAAGACGGCGTGAAAGTAGACGAGCATCGTCTAACTGCACTTCATGCTGCATTAATCAACGGCGGTGCATTCGTATATGTTCCGAAAAACGTTGTTCTTGAAACTCCACTTCAAGCTGTATTCTTAGTAGACGGCGAAGAAGCTAACGTATATAACCACGTATTATTCGTAGCTGATGCGAACAGTACTGCAACTTATGTAGAAAACTACGTTGCAAATGAAAATGCTAAAGGTATTGCAAATATCGTAGCAGAAGTAATCGTGGAACAAGGCGCACAAGTGAAATTCGGTGCGGTTGATCTATTAGCAAAAGACGTAACAACTTACGTTAACCGCCGCGGCGTTGTAGGACGCGACGGCCGTATTGATTGGGCTCTAGGCCTTATGAATGACGGAAACACAATTTCAGAGAATGTTACCAACTTAATGGGCGACGGTTCATATGCTGATACGAAAACAGTAACAATTGGCCGTGGTAACCAAACACAAAACTTTACAACTAAAGTTGTTCACTTCGGTAAACACTCTGAAGGTTGGATTTTAAAACACGGTGTACAAAAAGATAGTGCAACATCTATCTTTAACGGAATTGGTAAGATTGAACACGGTGCATCTAAATCAAATGCACAACAATCTTCTCGCGTTCTTATGTTAGATGAAAAAGCACGCGGTGATGCAAACCCAATTCTTTTAATCGACGAAGATGATGTAATGGCAGGTCACGCAGCTTCAGTAGGTCGCGTAGATCCAGTCCAACTATACTACTTGATGAGCCGTGGTATTCCAAAACGCGAAGCAGAACGTTTAGTCATCCATGGATTCTTAGCACCTGTAGTTAATGAGCTTCCAATTGAAGGAGTAAAGGCACAGCTTGTTGAGGTAATTGAAAGGAAAGTTCGCTAATGAATATTCATGAAATACGCAAACAGTTTCCAATTCTTGATCAAAAAGTGAACGGCAAACAACTTGTTTATTTCGATAGTGCAGCAACTTCTCAAAAACCAATTCAAGTCATTGAAACGTTAGAACGTTACTATAAAGAATATAATTCTAACGTGCATCGCGGTGTTCATACGCTCGGTACGAAAGCTACCGACGCGTATGAAGGTGCACGTGAGAAAGTTCGCAAGTTTATTAACGCGAAATCAATGGAAGAGATTATTTTCACACGCGGAACGACAACTGCATTAAATACAGTAGCAGCTAGCTATGGTCTTGAAAATGTAAAAGAGAGCGATGAAATCGTTATTTCTTACATGGAGCACCATAGTAATATCATTCCGTGGCAACAAGTTGCGAAGAAAACTGGTGCAACTTTAAAATATCTTCCGCTTCAACCAGACGGTACAATTTCTTTAGAAGATGTTCGTCAAACAGTTACACCGAATACAAAAATCGTTTCTATTATGCAAGTATCAAACGTACTTGGAACGATTAACCCTGTAAAAGAAATCGGAGCAATCGCACACGAAAATGGCGCAATTATGGTCGTTGATGGTGCACAAAGTACACCTCACATGAAAGTGGATGTACAAGATTTAAACTGTGATTTCTACGCATTATCTGCTCATAAGATGTGCGGACCTACAGGTATCGGCGTATTATATGGTAAAAAAGAATTGCTGAACAATATGGAGCCAATTGAATTTGGCGGTGAAATGATTGATTTCGTAGATTTACAAGAATCTACGTGGAAAGAGCTTCCGTGGAAGTTTGAAGCAGGTACACCGATTATCGGTAATGCAATCGGACTTGGTGCAGCAATTGATTTCCTAGAAGAAATCGGTCTTGATAATATTGAAAAGCATGAGCATGAATTAGCGCAATACGCTTTAGAAAGACTATCAGAAGTAGATGGCGTTACAATTTATGGTCCAAAGCATCGCGCTGGTCTTGTTACATTTAATATTGAAGACGTACATCCTCACGATGTAGCGACTGTATTAGATGTAGAAGGCATTGCAGTTCGTGCAGGACATCACTGTGCACAACCGCTTATGAAGTGGCTAAAAGCTTCTTCAACAGCACGTGCGAGCTTCTATTTATATAATACAAAAGAAGAAATTGATACATTTGTTGAATCGCTAATCAAGACAAAGGAGTATTTCACAAATGTCATTTAATAATTTAGATACGTTATATCGTCAAGTTATTATGGATCATTACAAAAATCCTCGTAACCATGGCGTGTTAGAAGATAGTGTTACCGTTAACTTGAACAATCCAACTTGCGGCGATCGTATTCAACTTACGATGAAAGTAGAAGAAGGTATTGTGCAAGAGGCGAAGTTTGAAGGTGAAGGATGTTCAATCTCAATGTCTTCAGCTTCAATGATGACACAAGCAGTAAAAGGTAAGAAAATTGAAGAAGCACTTCAGCTTTCGAAAATTTTCTCTGACATGATGCTAGGAAAAGAGTACGATGACAGCATCGATTTAGGAGATATTGAAGCATTACAAGGCGTATGCAAGTTCCCTGCACGTATTAAATGTGCAACATTAGCGTGGAAAGCGTTAGAAAAGGGCTTAAACGAAGATAAGTAATGTTAAAGGTTCCTAAAAACGAGGTTATCTAAGGAGGGACACACCAACATGGCGAAGCAACTGCCAGATATCGGCGATTATAAATATGGTTTCAAAGACAAAGACGTTTCGATTTTCCGTGCTGGACGCGGTTTAACAAAAGAGATCGTTGAAGAAATTTCACGTATGAAAGAAGAACCACAGTGGATGTTAGACTTCCGTTTAAAATCACTGGATAAGTTCTACGAAATGCCAATGCCACAATGGGGCGGCGATTTAAACGACTTAGATTTCGATGAAATTACGTACTACGTAAAACCATCTGAGAAATCTGAGAAGTCTTGGGATGAAGTACCTGATGAAATTAAAGCAACATTTGATAAATTAGGTATTCCAGAAGCTGAGCAAAAATATTTAGCTGGTGTATCTGCACAGTACGAATCTGAAGTTGTATACCACAACATGAAAGAAGACCTAGAAGCTCTAGGAATCGTCTTCAAAGATACAGATAGCGCATTAAAAGAGAACGAAGATATTTTCCGTGAGCATTTCGGAAAAGTAATCCCACCAACAGACAACAAATTCTCTGCATTAAACTCTGCAGTTTGGTCTGGTGGATCATTCATCTACGTTCCAAAAGGTGTTAAAGTTGATACACCACTTCAAGCGTATTTCCGTATTAACTCTGAAAATATGGGACAATTCGAGCGTACGCTTATCATCGTAGACGAAGGCGCACACGTACACTACGTAGAAGGTTGTACAGCACCTGTTTACACGACTAACTCACTTCACAGTGCGGTAGTAGAAATCATCATTAAGAAAGATGCATATTGCCGTTATACAACAATCCAAAACTGGGCGAACAACGTATACAACCTAGTTACAAAACGTGCGGTTTGTGAAGAAAACGCAACGATGGAATGGATTGACGGTAACATCGGATCTAAATTAACGATGAAATACCCAGCAGTTATCTTAAAAGGCGAAGGCGCACGTGGTTTAACATTATCTATCGCGATTGCTGGTAAAGGCCAACACCAAGATGCTGGTGCGAAAATGATTCACTTAGCACCAAACACGTCTTCAACAATCGTTTCTAAATCGATTGCGAAGCATGGTGGTAAAGTAACTTACCGTGGTATCGTACACTTCGGACCAAAAGCGAAAAACTCTCGCTCTAACATCGAGTGTGACACGTTAATCATGGATAACCAATCTACATCTGATACAATTCCTTACAACGAAATCAAAAACGATTACGTTTCACTTGAGCACGAAGCGAAAGTATCGAAAGTATCAGAAGAACAATTATTCTATCTAATGAGCCGCGGTATTTCTGAGCAAGAAGCTACAGAAATGATCGTAATGGGCTTCATCGAGCCATTCACTCGAGAACTTCCAATGGAATACGCAGTTGAAATGAACCGCCTAATCAAGTTTGAGATGGAAGGTTCTATTGGTTAAATAGAAATGCGGAGCCGACTGTTCAGACCCGTTGGCTAAGGTTCTTTCGCACAGAAGATGCTTTTTATCTTCTCGTGCGGAAGGTTCTTAGACATGAGGGTCTAGGAGGCGAAGCTGGACATATTTAAAGTGGAAGCGGCTCGTTCAGAATGTGAGGGGGATGGAGCTTCTGACGTAGAGGCGCTTTTTGCCTCATAGGAAGAAGTGAAGCCACCGAACATTCTAGCCGCTGGAACTGGATAATATATGTATGAAGAAAGCGTCCTGCTGTGCAGGGCGCTTTTTTGTTTTGCGGATTTGTCTTGGCTTGGGAGAGGATACCCGGGTGGGTGTTCAGCTAAATATATCAACGATTTTTCAAATATATCGATCATAAACGGGAATATATCAACGATTATTTCAATATATCAACGTTTTGACAAGGAATATCGATCTGTCGACAAGATAAGACAAAAGAAAATCCTCACATACCCCAAATATTTTATAAGAACAGAGAACGACTAGGTTTAAGACAAAGATACTGACAAATCCACTTGAACAACCACCCACTGAATTCTCTATTAAACTTTTTGACAAATCCACCCCTCCCTCCACTATCTGGAATTATTTCCTGCATTAGCAAAAGTTTCTCATATAAAAAGGACAATCTTTTGCTTTTTCTCACAATGCGAGTACAATGTAAAATAGCAAGAAAAGACGAAAAGTATTTACAGGATTATTGTGTGCGCATAGCGTAAATGGCAGTAAGGAACTGAGAGGAGGTTTTTTCTCTGAATACAAATAAAGAAACAATCATCCACCTTTATCATACAAACGATATACATAGTCATTTTGAAAATTGGCCGCAAATTTCTCGGTTTGTTCTAGGGGAGAAAAAGCGAAGACAGGAAGCGGGAGAGACGGTTTTGACGATTGATATCGGCGATCATGTGGATCGTTTTCATAGTATTTCGGAAGCGACAAATGGGCTTGGGAATACGAAGCTTTTAAATGAGGCGTTATATGATTATGTAACGATCGGAAATAATGAAGGAATTACGTTAGCGAAAAAGCATTTAAATCGGCTCTATGATGATGCTGGATTTGAAGTACTTGTCGCAAATTTATTTGAAAAAGAAGGTGTACGTCCATCATGGGCAAAGCCTTATAAATTACATACAACGACAGATGGGATTACGATTGCTTTTATCGGGTTAACTGTTGCGTATCCAGAGTTTTATCAAATGCTCGATTGGCATATTGAAGATCCGCTTATCCATTTAGAGTCTATTTTAGAAGAAGTGAGAGATGAGGCTCATATAACAGTTGTCCTTTCTCACCTTGGAAAAAGTATGGATGAGTATATGGCAGAGCATTATGATATAGATGTTATTTTAGGGGCACATACGCATCATTTATTTGAGCGTGGTGTTCTAATGAATAATACTTTACTTTGTTGCTGTGAAAAGTGGGGACGTTACGTTGGGCACGTGCAGCTTACTGTGGATAAAGAGACGAAGAAGCTGTTGAAAAAGGACGGTAGAGCGATTAAGACGGAACGGTTAGGTGCTTATAGCGAGCCGTTATCCACAATTGAAATACTGCAGGAAGAAAGTAAGCATATAATGGCAGAGCCTGTCGTTCATTTAAAAGAGTCATTACAGGTTGATTGGTTTCATGAGACGCCGTTTTCTCATATGTTAGCAAGTGCGCTGAAAACATGGTGCGGTGCAGAAATTGGCATGGTGAATGCTGGTGTACTTCTTGAAGGGTTAGAAGAGGGTGTCGTAACGCGCGGAGATATTCACAGAATTTGTCCACATCCAATTAATCCGTGTGCTTTGAAAGTTCCAGGAAAGATATTAAGAGAAGTTATTTTGAAAGCACGTAAGCCGAATATGGAGAATCTTGAGGTGAAAGGATTCGGATTTCGTGGGAAAGTGATGGGGAAAATGATTTACGCGGGTGTAGAAGTAATTCCAGATACGATTCCTGGGAATAAAATTTTACTCGAAGATGTATTAATTAACGGGGAATCGCTGGAATTAGATCGTATATATACAGTAGGAACAATTGATATGTTTACATTTGGCTACTTATACCCAGAGCTATCCACACTTTCTGACAAACAATATTATATGCCAGAACTACTTAGAGATGTGTTAACAGATATGTTAATAACTTATAAATCTTCCGTTAAACTATAGGCTAGTTAACTTGTAACACTCATTTTTCTCTTGTCATACAGATAAGAAAGAGAGGAGTGTGAACTATGGTTAATGTGGAGCCAATTATAATTGATAATTATACGTTTATTGCGGTTAGCGTGAAACTTCCAAAGACAAATTTGCTAGCTGTAATGAGCGATAAAGGATATATTATGTGTGGTGCATTAGATGTAGGTCTTTTAAATGAGAAGTTAGGTGATCGAGGAATTATTGCTGGCCGTGCGGTTGGTGTAAGAACGATTGAACAACTTCTTGAAGCGCCGCTAGAATCGGTAACGACTGGAGCTGAAGCATTAGGCATTCCAGCAGGAACGATTGGAAAAGAAGCATTATTAAAAATGAGATAAGCATATATCGTCCCTCCTTCTTGCATAGAAATGATATAAGAAGGAGGTTTTTTTATGAGTATATTTCGCTCGAAAAACTCGCGGTTTCGAAGGGGACCTATTGCCTTTCGGTATATACTGCTTATGTCGTTTATTCTTTTTATTATATTACTTACGCAAGGGTTGTGGATTGTGAATAATAATATTCAGCCGACCTTAATTAAATATGGGGAAGTAGAGACGCATAAAATGGCGACGGCAATTATGACGAAGGCAGTAAAGGATCGAATTAATGAAGGATTCGATGTAGATTCATTAATGAAAGTACAGAATGATAAAAACGGAAAAGTATCTACAATTAATTTAAATACAAAGCAAGTAAATGAAATCGTAACGTCAACGACCACGTACATAGAAAAATATTTGCAGCAAGTAGAACAAGGGAAGTTGAAGGAGCTAGGTATTTCTGAAAAAAACGGGGCGACTATGGCAGTTCCTTTTGGGCGTGTAACTGATAATGCGCTTCTTGGTAATATAGGACCAGATATTCCGATTCATTTCACGCCAATTGGGCATGTGAATACAGATATTAAACAAAAAATTGAGCCGCATGGGATTAATACTACAGCAATTCAAATTGTTATGGAAATGGAAGTAACATTGCAAGTAATTATTCCATTTCATACGAAAGAGATAACGGTGAAACAAAATGTTCCGATTGCGACGCGTATCGTTCAAGGGGAAGTGCCTACGTATTATGGAAGTGGAAGTGTTGCTGTACCTGATAAAAAGAAAACAGATAGTTAGTTGTAAATAAAGTGAAACCCGGATCAGCCAGGCTTTTAATGGATAAAAAATAACCGTAGCAATGCAGCTACGGTTATCGTTTTGTATTTGCTCGTTCTTTGCGTTCCCAAAGGCTTAAATGCATGTATGGATCGAAGGCCCATTCTGTATAGCCATTGTCTTTATACATGCCAAAATGTAAGTGGGGCGGAAATTTTCCGGCTGTACCAGGAGGTCCATAACCAGTGCTACCAACAAATCCGATTACTTTCCCTGGCTCAACAATTTGTCCAAGCTGTATTTCTTTTGAGAACCCGCCTAAATGAGCGTAATAATGGTAATTGTTATGAAGGTCGCGAATACCAATGCGCCATCCACCAAGGCGGTTCCAACCTTTCGTTTCAATAATGCCATAGCAAGTCGATCTTACTGGCACGCCATATCCGGCGAAAATATCTGTTCCTTCATGAATCCTTCTGCCGCCAAAACTTCTTCCAGCGCCGAAAGTACTACGGTAGCTATGGTCACTACGGATCGGAAGAGGAAAAGCATTTCCCTCTAAATTAATACGGCCATAATGTTTATAAATTTGGGCATATTCGCTAATTAAATCAACTGTTTTTGCACGTCTATAATATTCCCAGAGCATAATCTTAATACGGTCTTCTGACGTTCCTTGTTTCCTTAAAATAGTCGCTGCGGTATGCAGAAGATCACGGTCGCTATTTGCATTTGCAAATCCATCTTTGTCACCATCTAAACCTATTCCGCCAAATAGAGAAATTGTATGGGGGAGAGTATCGTTACTATTAATAGGTCCAGCCCATATTTCTGGTTTGAAATAAAGGGAAATGATGGCATCTGGTTTTTTCGGAATATCTTTTCTTACGCTCCGTATATTTCTTTCATATTGATCCATTGCAGCTAAGTAATACCATGGAATGCCTGAAGACTGCTCGGTTTCTTTATATAGTGCCATGCGCTTTTCGTATATGCTTTGCTGATTATCTTCACCGTAAGCGATGTTTTGGTGGAGAAGAAAACAAATAGAAAGCAAAAGAGAAATTTTTCGAAGCATGAAATAGACTCCTTTCACAACATCACTCTTTTTAGTGTGGGATATACGGAGTATTTCATTATAGGGAACGATTGGAAAAAATCTTAGAATCTTCATTTGAGCAAATCGCTTTCATACGTTAGAATAGATATGTTACATTGAAAGAAGCGAACACGGTAAACTATTTCATATTGTGCGGAGTTGATAACCATGACAAAACAAACAGAATATAAGCGCAAGCCCGAATGGTTGAAAATTAAGTTAAATACGAATGAAAACTATACAGGCTTAAAGAAAATGATGCGTTCTAAGAATCTTCATACCGTTTGTGAAGAGGCAAAATGTCCGAATATTCATGAATGCTGGGCTGTAAGAAAAACAGCAACATTTATGATTTTAGGTGCGGTTTGTACACGTGCTTGTCGTTTTTGTGCGGTTAAAACAGGCTTACCAACTGAGCTTGATTTACAAGAACCAGAACGCGTAGCAGATTCAGTAGTACAAATGGGCTTAAAGCACGTTGTTATAACAGCGGTTGCACGTGATGATTTAAAGGACGGGGGAGCAGCTGTTTTTGCTGAAACAGTACGCGCAGTACGTCGTAAAAACCCATTCACGTCTATCGAAGTATTACCATCTGATATGGGTGGAGTAGAAGAAAACTTAAAAATGTTAATGGATGCAAAACCAGATATTTTAAACCATAACATTGAAACAGTACGTCGATTATCTGACCGAGTTCGCGCTAGAGCAAAATATGAACGTTCATTAGAGTTTTTACGTCGAGCGAAAGAAATGCAGCCTGATATTCCAACTAAATCGAGCATTATGGTGGGCTTAGGTGAAACGAGAGAAGATTTAATTGAAGCAATGGATGACTTACGTGCAAACAATGTGGATATTTTAACTCTTGGGCAATACCTACAACCATCTAAGAAGCATTTACCAGTTCTTAAATATTACCCACCAGCAGAATTTGCAGAGCTTAAAGAAATTGCACTTAGCAAAGGATTTAGCCACTGTGAAGCTGGCCCACTTGTGCGTTCTTCTTACCATGCGGACGAGCAAGTACGTTCTGCAAAAGAAAAAACAGCAGAAGCTAAATAATGAAAAAAAGAGAGCTAATGATTAGCTCTCTTTTTGTTTGTACTCTAAAACGGTATTTGGACATGTTAATAAAATCTTTTTTAATTCTTCTGTGGATAATTCAATTGTAAATTCAGGAACACCAGGTGTAATTAAAATTTTATCGTACGTATAAATAGCGTTATCCACAATAATTGTTACATCGTGTGAATACCCGAAAGGAGCCACACATCCCGGCGTACAACCAGTTTTGTCTCGCAGTTCATCAGGAGAACAGAGAGATAAGCGTTCTCCTGATAGTTTTTTCATCTCGCCCCGGTTGAGCCTTGTGCCCTCTAACGTAAAAAATACGTAATAATCTCCAGACTTTGATTTTAAAAATAAGCTTTTACTTGGAGTGCCTTGTAAGCCAAGTCTCTCGCGTACGATCCGATCGGTCTCATAATCGAGTACTGGTTCGTGTTCGAATTTTTCATAAGAAACATTTGTTTTATGTAGTAAAGCAAGTACGTCTTCGTACATATGAAATGATACCCCTTTCTATTGTTAGAACAGTCTCTTCTCGTGGCGTCAACTGAATGTTTTGGAAAGGGATATTACTTGGACGATGCTTCCCATAAGCGTTTTATGATACATTGTTCGTCGATTGTAATTTCGTAAATATCAGGATTCGTTAAAGTTCTCCATTCATTAAAGCCAATCGTATGATCAAAATGCTTTAAAATGAGCGTAAGTAAATTGCCATGTGTAACAAGTAGTGTTGTCGTATGGTTTAATTGTAAAACGTCTTGAATAAGCGATAGGGCCCGGTCTGTTGCTTGTTTTGTTGACTCTCCGCCTGAAAAGGCAATATCTATATTTGTAAAAGTAGATTCTAGTTTTTGCATCCAATCATCCATTGGAATGTTGCTCAATATGCGTTCAGTTAATCGTTCATCTTCTTGGATAGATAAGTTAGCTTGGAGCGCATAGGGCCGAATGGAATCGATAGCTCGGACAAATGGGCTTGAAATAATATGATCGATTTGTAGATGATTTTCTAAGAGGAATGTAGCAAGGGTGTTTGCTTGGTCTTTTCCATCGGTCGTTAATTCATCATCACGTTTTTGCCCAATTGCTGAACAATGTCGTATTACAATAATTTTCTTCATAATTCATCCCCATCTTTCAAGTTGACGCTATATACTTCGACAAATGTAGAAATAATTCCTTTTTATTGGAAACAGTATATTGATTTAAATATGTGGAAAAGTAATGTGGATAATGAACATTTGAGGTGCAATCATGAATAAAATGATATGTATTGTATTTAGTCTTTGTTTTTTTATACACTTGTCCACAACTTATGCAGAGTCGAATCAAAAACTAAATTATCCAAGCAATCGAAATAAGTCATTTGTGAGTGAGGATGTTTTTTATAAACAGTTAGATAAGAAGATCTATAAAGAATACAAAAATGCAGCATATAGTGTTCGGAAAAAAATCTTATTTAAAGAAGTGCCTGATGAAGAATTTTCTTTCCTACAAAAAACAGCTGTCGGTTGTCGAGGTAGAGTGGTACTTCAAGATTTTTTTGTTCACTCTGATCGCCAAGTATACTTTTTCGCTTCTTTTATTCAAAATGAAGTAGGAGAGTTTCATAAATATATCGTTATAGATGCAGAAACAAAGAGGGAGCTGCAAGAGGGCAAAAGTTATCATCCATATAAAAAATAAACCACCAATTTTGGTGGTTTATTTTTTACTCCGGTACACTCATTAATTTCTCTTTCATTTTGCGAATAAGAACGACAGCGCCAATTGTACACAGAAGTGTAATTCCTTCGGCAACGAAGATGTTGATTGTTTTTGTTTGGTAAAGTGCCGCGAAAAAGTCTACAAATGCGTGGAATAGTATAGCGTATACTAGGAAGATATATTTCTTCTGTTTGACTGCGTATAAAACAAGCATTGTAAAGGCGATTTGAAGCACGAGTGCCATAATTCTTTCTAAGCTACCAAGGAAGTATAAGTAGGCAGGTTGCTGAATTAACATGTCCTGTAAAATGCTAAGCTCGGGTTTTTGTTCAATCAGTCGAGCGAAGCTACCATCGTTAATAGAATTAGCAAAGATTAATGCTTGTAATGCAGAAAAACCGCCAATTAAAATAGATTCAATTCCGCCGTGACCAATTCCATAAGCGAAGCCATCTTTATATTCTAGATATTTTTTTAGTAAGAAGAAGAAGGCAACGAAGCGTCCTAATTCTTCAAAAATACCAGCAGTCAATCCGCCATAAATTGCGAAGACAAACGGATTTTCTAAAAATGGAGCGATTGTTGGATTACCGCGCATAAATAGGTGGAATGGTGTTTCAAGAATTTGGGTGAATCCGATAAAGATAAGAACACCAACGCCGACCACTTTCCAATTCATATTATATTTTTTACGGAAATAAACGAGTACGATAATTGGGACCAGAATCGAGACAATGAGTTGAAAAATGATGCTGGCAATTACAGTATTTGAAACCATACTTTCACCGCTTTCTAATATATGTACATATCTATTATGCATGAAATAGGGGAGAGATGAAACTTTTAGAAAGAAAATGAATTTACTTATTGACTCTAACGTTGCGTCATACTTTATCGTATGTACTAAGGGGGAGATACAAATGACAATGAGAGTAAAAGAAGTAGCTGATTTAGTTGGAATTAGTGTGCGCACACTGCATCATTACGATGAAATTGGGTTGTTAACCCCAGACGAGACGACAGAGTCTGGATATCGTCTGTATTCCAATGAAAATTTAGAGACATTGCAGCAAATTTTGTTTTTTAAAGAGCTTGGCTTCCCTTTGAAGAAAATTAAAGAGATTATCATGAGTCCATCATTTGATCGCGAAGAGGCACTACAGCTTCATAAGAAGATGCTTCTTGAAAAGCGTGCCAGATTAGATAAGGTGATTGCGACGATTGATAAAACAATTCAGCATACAAAAGGAGAGATTGAAATGACGAATAAAGAGAAATTTGAAGGATTCGATTTCAGCCATAACCCATATGAAGAAGAAGCACGTGAAAAATGGGGAGACGCAGCTGTAGATAAAGCGAACGAATATGCAAAAGGTATGTCAAAAGAGAACCAAGAGGAGTTTAATGCTATTTATAGAAATTTAGCAACGCTTAGACACGATGCACCAGATTCTAAAGAAGCGCAGGCAGCTATTAAAGTATGGTACGATTACTTGCAAAACTTCGGTGAATATTCGTTAGATGCTTTTAAAGGACTCGGTCAAATGTACGTCGCTGATGAGCGCTTTACGAAAAATATCGATAAGTTTGGTGAGGGATTAGCGCAGTTTATGTGTGATGCGATGGAGGTTTATGCGGATCGTAATAAAAAATAAAAAGTAAAACAGGTGGAGATTTTCTCCACCTGTTTTACTTTTTAATCATATCATTCAAAGTCTGATCTCCCGTATTGTTCAAATGAGGATTTTTACTCATTTCTCGTTTTAACATATCGAGGCTTTGTGTATATTCTGTATCATTTAATGCGCCAGATTGAAGCCCTTGAATTTGAGAAATCAACTTTTGGTCTGTTGATACATATGCTTTATAATAGCGAGGAACGATGGACAAAGCAGCTCTATATACTTGATCCGCTACGAGTTTTGGATCCGTTGTGTTTGCACGGTATACAACGAACACTTCATCATCAGTAACGAGTGTAGCAGCGTTTGTAACGTCAGGAAGTTTGACTGTCATGCTTGTAATCATTTCAGCGACCTTCTCGCGATTAATGGCCCCTACTTGTTTGTTAGATACTTCATGCTTTTGTTTAGAAGAATAACCGACTCTTGTGAGTCTTGTATTTGTATTTTCCGTATGATACATGTCGTTTTTATTGGAAACAAGAACACGGCTTCCTTCTTCACGTTCCATTTCAGCTTTGTTCGCTGATTGGCAGCCTGCAAATAAGGAAAGAGTGAGAAGGGAAAGTAAAATTTGTTTTTTCACGATGTATCACCTCCTTCTCCATAGCATGTACTAATTTGCAATTTTTTTTATTTGAAATTGTTGGTTGTTATGCTTTGTGATACGATAAAAAGAAGAATGCTTAGAGAGGAAGTTAATGATGGAGCAAAAGCAAGAGATTCATGCTACGGTGAGCATTAATAATGTTCAGTACGAAGTAATTAAAAACTTTCGTGACGGTTTTAGTGAAGAAGCATTTAAAGAGCGCTATGCAGAAATTTTAAATAAATATGATTACATCGTTGGGGACTGGGGATATGAGCAACTTAGATTGCGCGGATTCTTTGATGATAGTAACCAACGTGCGACATATGATACGAAAATTAGTACGTTAACGGAGTATTTATACGAGTACTGTAACTTCGGTTGCGCACATTTTGTATTACGAAAAGTGAAGAAATAAAAAAATCCTCTTACAATTGTAAGAGGATTTTTTGCATATTTTTGCTTACAAACAAATCGAGATATGATCGCCTTCAGAAAGTATTGTATTTGGCTTCATTTGTTGTCCGTTTAATTGAATATCCCCATTTTTAATTTTATCCACAATGCGTGTACGGCTCCAGTCGGAAATATATGTGGATAAGGCTTTATCGATGCGGTGGGAACCGAAAACAATATCTAATACGATCGTGATTTCGGTTATGCCGCTTTCTTGATGTTGCGTAATGGAAATGGTAGTAGTTGTTTCTGGCTGATCCTGCTGCGTCATATCGACTGTTTCAACGTGATCAGTAAATGCTTTATAAATACGAAGTTTTTGATTCCACGTATGGTCTTTCGGACATTTATAAATGGCAAAGCGGTATATGTTTTTTCCGTTGGCGTTATGCCTACGAATATTTGTGTCGGTAAATAGGGTAGTACGTCTGCAATTTTTACAATATTTTTCGATTGTGTTTTGCTCGTTTTCATATAAACTCCAAGAAAGTTGTACTTTCTGCATTTTCCTTCACCTCTTATAGTAGTGGTAAAGGAACGTAATACAGCTATTTGGATGTCTTGTAGTATGAAGGCATGAGAAAAAGACAAGAATAAAAGGAGGTCCCCAAAGAGGAACCTCCGTAAACATCATACTACAGATGCAATACGCTCCTTTGTAATGGGAATGGGCAGACTACTCCCTTGAAAAAGCACGGTGCTTTTTTGAGAGTAATGCTATCCAATTGCTGGTCCATTACAAAGTAGTTGTTGGCATACGTAGATAACGTCCTTTCTATCCAAATAGATTTATTCTTAATTATAACACAAAAGATTGAAAATTCTAAATACTCATGATGAAAAAACACCAGCTAAAATAGCTGGTGCATACGATAAATTATATAAGTTCAAATAAAAATGAGCGTAGTTCTTCTGCAATTTCTTCAGTCATAGAAAATGCATGCTCTAAGTAGCCTGGTTCGTTTAAATCGTCAGCACCGATGATTGCAAATTTATTGCGTTGCATATCAAGGACAATTGTTTTACCGTAATGACGATCGGAGTATAATAGCGCTAAATCGTGACGCTCATTTTCTCCCATAAAGCTAACGAAACGAGTTTTTGTAGCGACAGTATCGTCGTACAGAAAGAAACGTTCTTCCATACACATGGCTCCTTTATTAAATATCTAAGTTTAAGTGTGGTTTATGATCTAAATGGTGATGCGTTTTAATGAATCGTACTGTTCTTGTTTTGTAACGCATTACGATAGAGTATGTTTCAGCTAAATCTCCGCCAAGGAATTTAACACCGTCTAATAACTCACCAGCAGATACACCAGTTGCTGAGAAGATTGCATCATCCCCAGATACTAAGTCATCTAACATAAGAAGTTGACGAGGATCTTCTAATCCCATTTCACGACAACGAGCTTCTTCTTCTTCGTTCATTGGAACTAAGCGAGCTTGCATTTCACCTTCAAGGCACTTTAATGCTGCTGCAGAAATAACACCTTCTGGAGCTCCGCCAATACCTACGAATAAGTCGATACCCGTTCCAGGTAGTGCTGTTGCGATTGACGCACCAACATCACCGTCACCAAATAATTTTACGCGTGCACCTTTTGCACGAACACGGTCAATAATATCTTGATGACGTTCACGTTCTTGAACGATAACTGTTAGATCGCGAATCTTTTTATTGTTAGCTTCTGCTACAATTTCAATTGTTTTTTCAATTGGATCATCTAAGCTAATTTTACCAGCTGCTTTTGGACCAACCGCGATTTTTTCCATGTACATATCAGGAGCATGAAGAAGGTTCCCTTTGTCTGCGATTGCAATAACTGCCATTGCATTTGCAAGACCTTTTGCAACGATGTTTGTACCTTCTAATGGATCAACGGCGATGTCTACTTCTGGACCGTTACCTGTTCCTAGTTCTTCACCAATATACAACATCGGTGCTTCATCAAGTTCTCCTTCACCAATTACAACTGTACCTGCCATGTTTACTGAATCGAACATATCACGCATTGCTGTAGTTGCTGCATCATCTGCTTCATTTTTCTTTCCGCGGCCCATCCACTGTGCGGATGCTAAGGCTGCTGCTTCTGTTACACGGACAATTTCTAGTGCGAGTTCACGTTCCAAGATTCCATTCCTCCAATTTCAAAAATCATACAAATATAACTATAACAAATAACGGAGAAAAGGTGAATTCGAAAAATTGTCGATTTTTTCAGAAGAAAGCGTTACAATTAAAATGTAAATGCTTTAATTTCCAGGTAGGTGACATTCATGTATTTTGTAGACAGAAAGAAAATAGAACAAATGCTAGTATGTTTAGAACGAGCAACAAGTACATTTCAAGAGAAAAAGATATATGAAACCGAGTTTGAATTTTACGCATTAGAGCGCATAGCCCATCTTATTATTGATTGTGTATTAGATGTAGGAAATGCGATGATTGATGGATTTATTATGCGTGATCCAGGAAGCTATGAAGATATTATTGATATTTTAATGGACGAGCGAGTGATAAGTGAAGAAGATGGACAAGGGATGAAAGAAATTATCCTTCTTCGAAAAATGCTTACGCAAGATTATATTCAAATGAATCATGATGAATTATATAAGACGATTCAAAAACATATTGCAGTGGTAGAGAAATACCCAGCAAATATTCGCAGTTATTTAGAAAAGGAATTAGGACCTGTATCTGCATTTGTACCAGAATAATTATGCTTATAAGATCCCCAGAGAATGCCTTTTGGGGATCTTATATTGTATGTGAGAAAGAAAAGGGAGAAGGGTGAAGTATGGGGGAAGCACGTACTACGAAAGACGAGATTGTACAATTGTTGAAAGTAAAGGGAGAGCACACGGTAGCGGAACTAGCTGACGTTTTAGAGATTACAGAAATGGCGATTCGAAGACATTTAAGTAATCTTGAGAAAGACGGACTCATTTATTCTAAGATGGTAAGGCAACATGTCGGAAGACCAACTTATTTGTATGGATTAAGCGAAAAGGGAGAAGATACATTCCCGAAAGAGTATAAGCAATTTGCGATTGATATGCTAGAAGATTTAGCTCGAATGGGCGATGAAAAAATACTTCGTTATGTTTTAAAAGAGAGAACGAAGCGAATGGAAGAACAGTTACAAAAGAGAGTGAGTAATCAAAAGAATTTAGCATATAAAGTGCAAGAGATAGCAGCTATGCAAGAGAAAAATGGTTATATGGTTCAAATAAAGAGAGATGGAGAGAAATCTTTCGTAATTGAAAAACAAAACTGTCCGTTAAAGGAAATTGCCGAGAGATTCCCGCAAGTGTGTGAAGATGAAAAAGAAATGTATAAGCGTTTATTTACGAACGCAGAAGTGAAAACGCTAGCAAATATGTGCGAGGGCGATTGTAGTTGTTCTTACCAAATAAAAGAGAAAAAATGAACGTTATGGGGCGCTTTAAGGTAAAGCGTTTTTTTCTTTTGGAAAAGCGGGTAATATAAGAGTGGTATGATAAGGTGAGAACGTTAGCATAGAAGGAGAGACATAATCGATGTATAAAGGTTACTTAATTGACTTAGACGGTACGATGTATCGCGGAGAAGAACAAATTGAAGAAGCAAGCGACTTCGTAAAAGCATTAGGAGAGCGCGGCATTCCATATTTATTCGTTACGAATAACTCAACTCGCAAACCGGAACAGGTAGCAGAAAAGCTTGTTCGTTTCGATATTCCAGCGAAAGCAGAGCAAGTATTCACAACGAGTATGGCGACTGCGAACTTCATTTATGAACGTAAACAAGACGCAACTGTATATATGATTGGTGAAGAAGGCTTACACGATGCACTTGTGGAAAAAGGATTTGAACTTGTGGATGAAAATCCTGATTTCGTTGTTGTGGGTTTAGATCGTGACATCACATATGAAAAATTAGCAAAAGCGTGTCTTGCTGTGCGTAATGGCGCAACGTTTATTTCTACAAATGGGGATATTGCCATCCCAACTGAGCGAGGATTATTACCAGGTAATGGTTCCTTAACATCAGTTGTAGCAGTATCAACAGGTGTGGATCCAATCTTTATAGGAAAACCAGAATCAATCATTATGGAACAAGCTTTGAAAGTGCTTGGCATAGAAAAGAATGAAGCATTAATGGTTGGGGATAACTACGATACAGACATTTTAGCAGGAATAAATGCTGGTATGCATACGCTTCTTGTCCACACTGGAGTCACAACTGTGGAGAAGTTAACAGAATACGAAGTTCAACCGACGCAAGTTGTGCATAACTTGACGGAGTGGATTGAGAAGATGTAATGAAATGCAGGTAGCCGGAAGAGGTTACCTGCATTTTTTATGCATAATTGCATATGTACTATAGGTATACGGAATGTAAAATTTAAATGTATTGATATAAGGGAGGAATAAGAATGTACTGGATGTCATGTATTATGCTTGTTTTTACATTATGCGTTTTGTTCTTTGTTCTATGGAAAATATATAAAATAAATGAAATGAAAAAAAGCGCAGGAAAACTTATTGCAATGTATCCTCGGGTGAAAAGACGTTGGATTGCATTACTTGGACCAGCATATTTCATTGGACAATGTATGTATATATATGCTCAGTACGTAAGTGGCGATATTGATACAGTTGAACAGTTTTTTATTCAGCTAGGTATTCATGCTGTAGCAAGTTGTTTTATGACTTTAATAGCTATACATCTTATTAAAAGTGTACAAATATATGAAAAAGGTGTAATAGATGGATTAAACTTTTATTCATATGAAGAATTGAAAGGCTATAAAACATCAACATGGGAAAATCCAAAAGAAAATATATTTTTATATCGCGGGCGAGAAAAAATGAATGACAATGTGAATTTACTTATTAGACAGGAAGATATGAATGAATTAGAAAGCATTCTTCAAAGATATATTCCGAAATTAATGATGAAATAAAAAAACTCCGGTTGTTAAAGCCGGAGTTTTTTTATTAGAATGCACGATTCACAACGTCTTTTACTTCTTCAAGATATTGTTTACGCACATCATTATCCACAGAAGGGACACTTGTATAGAATGTATGCTCAAGTGTTTCAATACCTGTGAATTCAAAAATACCAACATCCGCTGTTTTCTTCATTGCATCAAACATGCCGCCTGCTGTGTATGCCTCTTTCGTATTGCCCATTGTAGATAATAACAATCCTTTTTTACCGCTTAATAACTTTTCAATGCCGTTTTCACCGTAAGCATAAGCAAATCCATGGCTAAATACACGGTCAACGTATCCTTTTAAAATAGCAGGAAGTCCCGCCCACCACACTGGATAAATGAATGTAATGCTGTCAGCCCAAGAGATATATTCTTGTTCTTCTTTAATATCTTCTGGTGTATTTCCTTGAGAAAATGAGATGAAATCGGAAGCGCCTAATACTGGATTAGAGTTTAATTCGTATAGATCGCGAACGCGTACTTCGTGACCTTTTCCTTCTAATTCACTTTTTACCGTTTCTAAAATCGCATGGTTGAAGCTTTCTGTATTCGGGTGTGCATAAACGATTACATGTTTCATTTTTCTTCCTCCTATTTGTGGATATGTGAATAGCTATTTGTATTTCTGTAACTATTATGGTTACTACTTTTATAGAAGTCAAGTAATACATATGTATGTATAAAAAGACGCTCGAAAATCGCCTTTTTATACCCCGCTCATACAAAGTACAAAGAAGACGAATAAAATGATAACAATACCAATGCCAAAGTTAAATACGAGAGTACTATCCATATATGTAGCCTCCTTGTTTGAAAGTAAAAAGCACTCTAGTTAAGAGTGCTTTTTTATTTTGAATCTACTTTATAACTTTTAGAAAGTGATTCATGCGTGTCATGATTTACATTATTTTATGTATTTATACTTTGAAATGAGTAAGTCCTTGTTGGATATAGAAAAAAAGACACTCGTTCGAGTGTCTTTTAAGATGACAAAATGTGCCAATTGCTTGAGGTTGATAAGACGCTAATTTCCGTGTTAACGCCTTTTCTCTAATCAAGAAGTGTAGCAACAGCGATTCAAATAAATTGTACCATCTGTTTAATAGCTGTGCGTATGTAATTCTGCATATTGCAATTAGAGGGAAATTTAATGTGAAAAATGAATGAGTAAATATATAGAAATTTGATAAGGAGTGAGAAGGTTGGATATACATGTGTTAACAAAAGAAGAAGCGATGGAGATAAATACGTGGACGTACGAGGAACCTTATAGTTTATATAGTTTTTCAGGCGAGAAAGAAGTAATAGAAGAGCTATTAGATGGAACGTATTATGGCTGTTGTGACGATCAAGGAGAGTTCATCGGCTATTTTTGTTTTGGAGCAAATGCACAAGTGCCAGGTGGAAGAGATGCTAATTTATATGGTGGAGAAGATGTGATTGATATCGGACTTGGCATGAAGCCGGCGTTAACTGGGAAGGGAATAGGGAAAGAATTCTTCCAAGCTGGAATAGCGTTTGCCACGAAAGAGTTTAATGCAAAAATGTTTCGATTAAGCGTAGCAACATTTAATACAAGAGCGATTACGTTATATAAAAATATCGGATTTAAACAAGGGACTATTTTTTTGAGTCGCGGAAGAGAATTTATGCTTATGGAATACGAAAGGCCGTCAGTATGAAACTGACGGCCTAGAAAACATTATTATTCTGAGTGCTCAGCTCGGTGCGCTAAACGGCTTGAAGCTGCGGCAGCGATTCCGCCAACGATATCATCAAGGAATGTATGCACCTTTCCAGTTGATTTATCATTTAAGTATTCTAAAATACCAGGTTTTAATTTATCAATATATCCAAAGTTCGTGAAACCGATAGAGCCGTACACGTTTACGATAGAAAGTGCGATAACTTCATCAATTCCGTATAAGCCTTCATCACGTTTTACAATATCTTGTAACGGTTCACTTAGCATTCCCTTTTCAGCAAGGACATCAAGCTCGATACCAGTAATCAGTGCGTTTTGTACTTCACGTTTTGATAGTACACGTTCTACATTGTAACGGCATTCTGACATCTCTAAATTTGGATGATATTTTTTTTGAAGAAAATGAACAAGTTCAGCAATATCGTCAATTGTTACACCACGTTCTTGTAATAGTTGTAATGCTCTTTCTTGTAGTTGATTTGATTCTTTCATGTTTATCACCTTTTTTTCTTTTTAGTATTTGTATACGTTTCGTTGCTTTATCATGTGCATAGGAATGAAAGGCGAGCACAAGCTCATATATATAAAGAAAAACCATAGGTGGCGACTGCGATGATTCAGCATATTTATGAGCATTATCACATGCATGTTAAAGAATTAATCCCCCTTGGCCCCTATAAAAGCTTTTGGATTCGCAACAAAATTTATGTACTTGTTCCAATTGGAGAAATGGAGGAAGAAGTACTTGTAGAGATGAAAAAGCTCAGTGACTATATGAACCAGCAAGGGGATATAACTGTAGCGACTTTCGTTCCAACTATACACGGCTACTATGTAAGTGAGATAGAAGAACAAAATTACTGCTTATTAAAAGGTATGCGAGCGTTAGAACGACATGCTACGTCATTAGGAAGTGAACTTTCTATATTCCATAAACGAGGTGCATTCTTTCCAGAAGAAATCGAGCAATTAAGCCGCATTGGTGAATGGAAAGCGTTATGGGAAAAGAGACTCGATCAGTTAGAAAAGTTTTGGCAATCACAAGTGATGAACCACCCTACAGACGTATTCGATCAATTGTTTATTGAATCCTTCCCGTATTACTTAGGAGTTGCAGAAAATGCCATTCAATATGTTGTTGATACAGAAATGGATGATACGCCGCAACTAACGGATGCAGCGACAATTTGCCAAGAACGATTCACACCTTTATTATGGCATCAAACGAAGCGTCTCAAACTTCCTTTTGATTGGGTGTATGATCACCCAACTCGAGATATAGCAGAATGGATTCGCTATATGATGATTGAAAAAAAGAAAGACTGGGATCAAACAATCGTTCAATTTGTTACAGATTATGAACGGAATTACTCGCTGTCCTCATTTGGTTGGCGTTTATTATTTGCAAGGCTCCTGTTCCCGCTTCACTATTTTGAAACGGTCGAACGATATTATCAAACTGGAAACGAAGAACAAAAAAGCATATATAGAGATCGCTTAGAAGCCATTTTACACGATGTAAACCGCTCAGAGCAATTTATGAAGCACTTTTATGGCTCACTTCGTTTACCAGTAGATAAGCTTGGGATTAGAAAATTAGATTGGTTATCTTAAAAATATAAAAAAGAGACCGAGTGAGGTCTCTTTTTTATATACCACAATTTTATGTAATACATTATGCCCCTACCTGTTGATCTGTACATATATTTAAAACGAATTGATGCCTTTCGAGCTTTTCATTTACTTTACCCAATAATTCTTGCTGGATTTCTTTAAATAAAAATTGATAGCTTGTATTCCATGTTGGTATAACGGATGAAAGGCCTAATAAATACTCTTTTTTCTTTTCTAGTTCTTGAATTGTTACAAAAGTGTTCCCCATTTTTGGCATCTGTCGTCCCCCTATGTTTTTTTACTGTATATGTGTGAACGATTCACTATATAGTATTAATTATCGCATTTTTTGAGAGGGATTTCCAATTTTGTTTTATGATGTTAACGGATAAATGTGATTTGAATAAAAAAAGGAGACCAAATTTGGTCTCCTTTTAGCAAGTGACTTTGAACGAGCCGCTTCTGCTTTTAGATTAATATCTAGCTCCAGCGGCTAGAACAGTCGGCCATTTCGCGCCTTCCTGTGAGGCAAAAAGCGCCTCTTCGTCAGGAGCTCCAATGACCTCCTGTTCTGAACGAGCCGCTTCCGCTTTTAATTAAAATACTTGTTCTACTTCGATAACGCCTGGTACTTCTTCAAGTAACGCGCGCTCGATACCAGCTTTTAGTGTGATTGTAGAACTTGGGCAGCTTCCGCATGCACCCATAAGGCGTAGTTTTACGATACCTTCTTCAATGTCTACTAATTCAACGTCTCCGCCATCGCGAAGTAAGAATGGACGTAATTTATCTAATACTTCTAATACTTGTTCTTGCATATGTGGGTTTTCCATTTTTATCGACTCCTTTCATCAGTTTTATTATAATCAAGATAGAGGGGAAAATCTATTTTTTCTCTTCTTGTTTTATTGTCGAAATATTGTATCGTGTTTTTTCAGTATAGGGGTATGGAATAAGTTTGTAAAATGATGTGCTTATGTAATAAGACATCTGAATATACTGTTGGGACAAGAAGTGGGGGAGAAGAAATGGTTAATGTGCAAGTGTATGGGACGAAAGTAATTTGTGCGAGCTGCGTCGGAATGCCATCTTCAACAGAAACGTTTGAATGGTTACAAGCGGCAATTGGTCGTAAATATGAAGGACAAGAAAATAAATTTAATTTCGAGTATATTGATTTCCAAGAAGAACAAGAAGATGCGGATAAAAAAGCATTCGCTGAGCGCGTAGTGGAAGAAGATTTATTTTATCCGGTCGTTCTTGTAAATGGAGAAATTGTTGGAGAAGGAAATCCTCGTTTGAAGGATGTTTATGAAGAAATCGAGAAATATTTATAAAACAAGAAGTCTTTGCAAATTTGCAAAGGCTTTTTTATTGGAGGGATAGATATGAAAAATGGAGTGAAGCATGCGTTACCAACGGAAGTACAACAGTTAATGGAGCGGTACACAGTAGAATTAAAAGAAATTTTTTTGGATGAAAAAATAGTCGGGGTATATATTTACGGATCCATCGCACTAGGTGCATTTCATAAGGAAACGAGCGATGTTGATTTTGTTACAGTGATAAATGATTCCGTGAATGAAGCTGAAAAACAGCAGCTTGTGGAACTACATAAGAAACTTAGTGACAATACGCTAGGTAAAAGAATGGACGGTATGTATATTCCGCTTGCTGACTTAGGGAAATACAATGATGAAATGAACGAGTACGTGTATTGTGCAGATGGTAAAGCTAATGTTGGTCATTGGGACATTAATGCGGTCACATGGTGGACGTTGAAAAATCAAGGCATTACAGTTACAGGAAAAGAAGCAGAAGATCTTCCGCTGCAAATACAATGGAATGATGTAGTAAATACGATGAAATACAACGTAGAACAGTACTGGAGTGAAAAGGCGAAGAAGCCATATTTATTTTTTATAGAAGAGTGGGTAGAATCAGCTGTCGTTACGATGGGACGCATTTTATATACACTAGATTATAAAACAATCGTTTCAAAAGATAGAGGATTGCAATACTTGTCAGAACGTTCAACGGAAGAATGGGAGCTCTTATTAAAAGAAGTAGCGAGAATACGGCACAATCCAAAAGAAAAGAGAATGCTCTCAAGGTGGAGAAGGGCAGATATGACGAAGAGGTACTTACTGCATTTAATTGAGACGTGTAGAGAGAAATGGTAGGGAAGAAAATGGACAATACAGTGGGGTGTATTGTCTTTTTTATTTTGTAGTAGATAGAAAAGTATTTACAAGTATTGTGTAGAGGAAAGATAATAGAAAAAAATATGCGCATGGGGGAAGATGATGAGTAAATATAAATTACATATAGATAGAGAACAATTATGGAAAGGATGCGTTTTAAAGTCGATTGCCCATGCAATTAATGTAGCGCATTGTCCAGATTTCTCACATGAAAGTTCATGGGATGGATTTAACTATAGTATGCAAGATAGCCAAGGCGGACAAGGGACAATTACGTTTCATCCGAATTACACGATTGTATGTCTTCAAGATGTGAATAGTGAGAGAATTGATGAGTGGATTGATGCGAAAAATTATTTTGAAGGGGCACCTTCGGAAGTAATAGATATTGCGAAAGAAGAAGCACTTCAATATGTATTAGAAGAAGTAGAAGGTGAAACAGTTCCTTTTATTACAACTGCATTTTGGATTGAGGATAGCGGTGCGTATTCAATTGATTCATTTGAAGAGATGGAAGAGCACGGCGGATTCTTATTAGAAATTCCATTACTTGATACAGAATCAGCAATGGAAAGACTGGAAGAAGAGTATGAACTGACAGAGGAACAAATAGAGCTTTTACAACTCGTGTATAAGAAAAAAATCCAAAGTCCAAATGAGGAAATTAAGTTGTCTAAAGAAGAAGTAGCAATGATTGGAACGGAAGATAGCGAAGGATTGGAAGTTAGTAAGGATTCATTTGAAGAAATGAATATTACTTGGGAGTTGTAGGGGGATAACATGTTTCCGATTTAAAAAGTTACAAGAGGAATATAAAGCACTAGTAGAAAGTACAATGTGAAATTACATTGTACTTTCTACTAGTTTTTTCATATACATATCAACTTCGTGAAAGAATATGGGCTCTTTTTCCTCGGTATTCAGATGCACGGTGCAATGTAAATATTGCTGTAAGTAGCGATTAGCTTGTTCGTACTGTTTTAATTTGTAGAAAGAAAAACAGGTAAGAAGTAGAAACGCTTTTTCTTCTAATATTGGAACGACAGCTAGTACCGGAGTAATGGAATGTATATTTATTTCCACTAAATTTTCATAAGATGCCCACGTTTGAAACCAGTCGAAAATAGTAGAAAGGTAATTCGGAATGTTGATAGTTTCATGTGAAACATTGTGCAATAGCTGGTTCTGTTTGATATGTATAGGCTCTATTCTTGTTTGTAGAATGCAAGCGAATATTGAAATGTTTTCTTTTATTTGTAATTGGTTCGTAATAAGCTGCGGGAGACCGATAGGGTGAACTCCTATATTTATATAAAAATCATCTCCAAACTGGCTTTTTTGTATGTTAATGAGCTTATAAAATCCGTTTTCAGCTTTGAAAAATGTATGTCTTTTTTTCTTAAAGCCGAGTGGTTTTAAAGTGGCGTGTAAATTTGTAATAAAATCTTGCTCCTTTTTAGAGCCAGGCTTATTCTTCGTCATATTCATAAGTAGTTAAGTTTTGTAAGAAACTTTCAAAGTTAGGTGCTAATTCAATAATTTCCTCAAACTCATTATCGATAAATATAACTGGAGGATTTTCAGCTACATTTCGATAGTCTAATGCAATCCATGTATGTCCATCACCAGATAAAAGTACGATATTCTCAGGCATTTCCCATTCTCGAATTAAATAGCGGCTCTCTAAAATACTAGATTCATTTTCATTAAAAGAAATACCATATAAACCAGATACATTAACGTGATCGTCTGCCCAAGAATTTGGCTTTGAAGTAGGGTGAACATCGAGACGAAGAGTTCCCCCATTTTGTTCTTTTAGAAGAGTTATATATGATTCTGGAAGCTTTACGTTCAGTACTTCTTCTGCTTTTTTGATTAGTTCATCGTTAATGGGTGCTAGTTTTAAATAGTCATCGTCTGCCCAAATTGTACTCTTCATATTCGGTCACCTCAAATAATAGTTTTAAGAATCTTATGTCATATATTATAGTTAGTTTAGATAACACGCAATAGAGGGAGGGACGGAGTATGGATGTGTATGAATACCTCGATCACGTAAATTCTAAAGAAGATTTATTAAAATTTCTTGTATACCTCCAAAAGGATTTTAAAGTGAATAAAGATGAATGGGAGAATGTAGAGGTAGAGACTTATTTAGAGGCATTAAATAGTTGGTTAGGTTCTTGTGAATCGGTTTATATAAATCAAGGAGAGAAGTTTCCAGAAAATATTTCATGGAAGTTTATTGCTCAAATGTTACTTGCGGCAGCTCATTATGAATAAAATTAGATTTTTAAAAGATAGAATGGAGAAGATATCATGATTAACCATAATAAAATTAAACAACTTTTAGCACATGTAGATCGTGCTGAGGATAATGAAATTGAGCTAGAGTATGAATCTGAACCTATGACGATAGAATTGTTTAATAGTGAAGAAATAGAAGAAGGGCAACTTGGTTATAGTTTTGATGAAGAAGGACAAAGCTTAGTCGGGAATGAAGAAGGAGATTGGAAAGAAGGATGGATTGTAATAGGGATAGATTCATATCTTGGAGACCCGATTTTTGTAGATAGTAATGATGAGAATTGTCCAGTTTATACAGCTATGCACGGTGAGGGAGAATGGGAGCTGGAATGTATAGCGGAACGTATAGAAGATATTATTGAGAAAGTGAAGGGGAATGTGGGGGAAAGAAACATAGTATTCCAACGTGATTAAGAGGGAGAAAATAATGAAAAAGTTTCAAATCGAACTAAATAAACTGCCGACAGAAAATGCTGGAGAAATAGTACTTAGTATAGATGAGAGAATTGTGTTTCAAGAAAAAACAGACATAATAGGACCGATTTGTCAGCTGTTTGATGCTTGTATCGAGGTTTTTAAATATGATGACGCTACAATTTTCTTAAATGAATATGAAAAAAAGATGGAATTTAAGAAGAAAGATGGGGAATTTCTCATTATTAATCAGAGAGGCAAGAAATTAGCTAGTGTTGATAGCGAGCAATTTTTACGAGTACTTTTTTCGTTTCTTAAAAAGGAGATAGGGCAGATTTACATGAGTGGATTTGATTCTTTTCGAATCAAAGATGCTTACCATAGAATGTTAGAAATTGATCCATTTGTTCCTAAACTTGTAAATGGAAATGACGAAATTATGTATCGAACTTATCATTCTACAAGTGACAAGTATGAATTAAAATGGAAGTATTTAAAAGGGAGAGAGGTTGAACCGATATTTACTCCAGTACTATCTCATGATAAGAAGAGTATCTTTTATGTAGAGGAAAATAACCACAGAATTCGTAAACTCGATAGTGAAACGAAAGAAGAGATTTGGCAGTGCCGTATTCCAATAGTAGAAGATTGTAATTGCATTACTGTGAATGGTGTCGTAATTATTTGGCATGCAAATAGATTTGGAGAAAGTATGGCGAAATTGTACGCTATTTCATCAAGTTGTGGGGAGCTTCTATGGGATTTAGAAATAGAAGGGCATATTATACAAGATGTAAAAACTACGGGAGAAGAGTTACCACGTTTACTAGTTATTACACAAGAAGGCTACAATGTTTTATTAGAGCTTGAAAGTGGAGTAAAAGTATGGGAAAAGAATGTTCGAGTCGGAGGAGAAAAATTGCAGTGCCATCTTGGCACAGATTACTATGTATTAGCAGGGAATCCTTTTGATGAAGATGGGGAAGTTGATGCATATAGTAATGTTGCAATTGCCATTCAATTATTAGATGCTTCTACACGATGGAAACAAATGATGGAAGATTGTAATCCAAATGAACCAGTTACTTTAACTAATGAACATTTTATATGTGTAGCAATGGAGGTATTACAAAAGTGGGAATATGGAAAAGAAGGCTGTAACTTAATTTTTGAAAAAGCTTTTGATGAGGTATGGTACTCTTGCATTGAATCAAAGGAAGCAAAAATACTATTAACAAGAACTGAGTATGGATATGAAGGGGTAAGTAGACAAATACAATGTTATGATCATAAGAGCGGTCAAAAGTTATATGAAGTAAATATGTCTTTTGAAATTGAATTGCCTCCATTTCTTATCGGAGAGATGATGGTATTGTCCTTAGGAGAAGGCAGAATTTGTGGTATTAATATTCAAACAGGTAAAGTGCTTTGGAACAATACTACTCTACATGATATTACAGAGGTTCTGTTATATAAAGATGGAGAAATTTACATTGCAACTTCAAATTTAGAATTGATAATACTTGATGCTGAATGTGGCGAAGTAAAAAATATAATTAAACTTCCTAAAAATGTTGTTGTAATAGATTTTATTGTATCAATTGAGGAAGGTAATAATGGACTATTCATTAGTTGTGTAAGTGGAAATATGTTTGAAATAGTAGAAGGCTAATTTGTGAGTTTTCTTAAGTCGAGATGTTTGTTTTAAAGTAGTAGTATATATTCACTAAAAAAGATGTATAAAAATGATTTTGATGCATCCTTTTTAGTGAATATATAAAATAATTAACTTAGTGTATTAAATATATGATACATGATTATTTTAATATATTTAAAAGTAAAATGAAATAAGAAACGGATAATTGTCGGAATATATTCGATTTCCGTTCAATTTTATGAAATATGTGTACTTTTTGTTAGATTCCTTCATTTTGTCCATATACAATAAATGTATATAGAAATAAGAAAAGGATGATGTACGTGAAGGACACTGTTTTACAAGAAACAATTTCTCAGCAAGAATTACATAAAGTTGTTCAAAAAAATACAGCTTATTATGATTTTAAGTGGGGTAAAGTAGAAAATCCTGCGCAAGGAAATACATGGAATTGGGTAGCCTTTTTCTTCCCAACTTTTTGGTTAGCTTATCGTAAAATGTATAAGTTATTTATTATATTTGCGTTATTGGCTATACCTAGTATAGTTATACCCCCTTTTATAGATATTCCAGATGGGATTTATGTAACATTTAGTTTAGCTCTTCAATTAGGAATGATGATATTTACTGGATGGCAAGGAAACCGTTTATATTATAAGCATGCTGTTCGTGTTTTTCGTAAGGGGGAAGATGCGTCTGATCATGAGAAGGCGTATTTCTTACAATCTAAGGGTGGCGCTAGTGTAGCTGGTATGATTGGTTTACAAGTTATAGTCGGGATTGTGTTTGGCGGAGCTATGCTCGGACTTTCTCTTTTACCAACTGAGCCGAATATTAAAAACGTTGTTCGTTCAACTGGTGAAGGGGTTACTTTAGAGATTATGACTGATAATCCAACCTGGAAGTTTGTGAAGAAAGAAAAAGATTATGATGTAGTAGAGTTTACTGGTTATGATTATACAGAGAAGAAAAACGTGAAAATTAAATTTGCTGTTTATTTCGATGAAGATTATTTCGAGTGGCAAGAGGTATATGAAAATAATAAGAAGTTAAGTGAAGAAGAAGTAGAAGAATATCAAATTTATATTGAAGAAAATAATTGGGGTTTCTAGAGGGAACTCGTTCATTTTGAAAAGAAGAATCTTGTGAAGGTTCTTCTTTTATTTATTAGGGGGAGAGAAATGATTTCAGCATTAATAGAAGCTCTAATAGGATCTATTAGTTTAAGTACGGGTTTACACACGAAAAAGATTGATGCTAACATACTTTACTTGCAGCAGTATGAATGGTTTCGAATGATATATGAAGACGAGAAGTATTGAAAGTTATTTATTACGAACTACAAAGTTCGCTCATATTTACAAAGTAAGTTAAGAGTTCGATTGCTCGTAAAAAATAAAAATGCACAACGAAGATTTTTAAAATTAGTAGAAGAGCAAATAGAAAAACGGCATACGAATTGAAATTTTGTAAAATACAATAAAAAATGAGAATTTGAGGTAGGCTTGTCAATAACGTGAGACTATGGCACTATAAAGAAATGCTATACAAATTTTATTTATCGAGATGTAAACATCAATTTTGATTTTTACGTATAAATAATGAACGGAGGAAATGAATTTATGGCTACTTTACCAAATTGTCCAAAATGTAATTCAGAATATACGTATGAGGATGGCGTTCTTTTCGTATGTCCAGAATGTGCTCATGAGTGGGGCCAAGAAGCAGAAGCTGAAAATAATGATGGTGCGAAAGTTGTAAAAGATGCGAACGGAAACGTTCTTCAAGACGGCGATGCAGTTACTGTTATTAAAGATTTAAAAGTAAAAGGAACTTCTTCAGTTGTGAAGATCGGTACGAAAGTAAAGAGTATCCGTCTAGTTGATGGCGATCATGATATCGATTGCAAAATCGACGGTTTCGGAGCTATGAAGTTAAAATCACAGTTCGTTAAGAAGGCGTAAGACAATAAAAAGAGGAGGCGAATAGCCTCCTCTTTTTATTATGTCACTTTTTGTCGGTAAATCGATATTTCGTACAAAATCGTTGATATATTCTGAGTTATGATAGATATATTTGAAAAATCGTTGATATATTGCAAGTTATGATAGATATATTGAAAAAATCGTTAATATAATTTCATTCATCGTGAACTACGCACGATTCACCGTGCACCATAGTCAATTTCTTTCAACTGACATCGCTTATTAAAGAACGTTTTATATCCAAGCTGTAAAAAGATAATGACAGCAAAGGCAGTACTTCCTGAAATACCGAGTATGATAGCGATTTGATATTGAATGGCTGTGAATGGTGATACACCGGATAATATTTGACCAGTCATCATGCCTGGTAAGCTTATAATCCCCATTCCGACCATAGAATTAATTGTTGGTAAAATAGCAGAATCAAAAGCGTCTCGAATGAGCGGAGCAGCAGCTTCTTTCGGTGTTGCTCCGAGCATAAGTGCACCTTCAATTTGACCTCTTTGCGACTTCATATTGTTTAAGAACGTATTTGCGCCGAGAGAAACACCAGTCATGGCATTCCCAACTAACATTCCTGTAATAGGGACGATATATTGCGGAGCATACCAAGGGTCATGACCGATAATAACGAAGATAAATAGTAGAAGTGGCCCAATTGATCCGGCGACCATGGAAAGGGCGGCTACTCGTTTTAATTCTTTAGACATCGGGATGTTAACTCGTTTATAAATATTAAAAATTGCAAAGGTAGTAATAGAAGTAATGAGAGCAATTGTATAAAATGGATTACTGTTTTCAAATACGTATGTAAGGACATATGCAACAAGTACGAGCTGAATGGTCATACGGAATGTTGCGAGCGCGATTTGTTTTTCGCGAGGTATTCCTTTTAATTTTACAAGTCCAATTAAAATAAGAATAAAAATATAGGCAGCTGCAAGTTGCCAAATTTGGAGTTCAATAACGCCCTTCAACAGAGAGCACTTCCTTTCTAGTTGCACCGTTTGCTTTACTAATCTCAATAATGTCGTCTGCAATTTCTTCTGGAAGTTGTTGTGAGTGTGTGATGAAGATAATTGTTTTTTTCTTTTTTCGTGCTAGTTCAGTAAATTGTTTCATAACGCGGCGTTCTGTATCACTGTCTAATGCTGAAGTTGGTTCATCTAATAAATAGACAGGCGGATCCATAAGTACGATACGTGCAAAGGCAAGTCTTTGTTTTTCACCGCCGGATAATGAGGAGGCGCTATCTTCTAATTGCTTGTCTAAGCTAACGGTTTGTAGTGCGCTCCGCAGGGCATCATCATTTGGAAATGGTTTTTCAGAAAGACGAAGTCCCATTAATAGATTTTCTTTAACGGTTCCATCAAAAAGAGGTGGAGTTTGCCCAAGCATAACTACGTCACGACGTAATTGAATAGGCGGATAATCAGAAATTAACTTTCCGTTATATTCAATTGTGCCGGATGTTGGAGATTGTAAATCGTTTAACATGCGAAGCAATGTGCTTTTTCCGCTTCCGCTTTCACCGATAATGCAAGTGATCTTTTCTTTTTGAATCTGTAAATAAGGAATGTGTAGTATATCTTTATATATAACCTCTTTTAATATAAACATAAATCGCTCCTTTCTGATTCTAGTTATATCGTATCAAAAAAGAGGGGGAAATGGTTATAACGAACAACGTTTTTTCTTCGTCTTGAGTTTTATTAATAAGTTAAGTAAACGATCTAATTCTTGGCTGAAAGAAATCACTTTATCATGAGTGAATCCGTATCGTTCAACGAGATAGATTAACTCTTTCTTTTTCGCTTCTATTCGATTGTTTAGTTTCGATAAGTTCATAAGTGGAATGTAATGCCTCCTACAAAAGTATTTATAACATAAAAAATAAGACCGAATGAATTCGGTCTTCAAGGAAATAATAAAACAACTTACAAATAGCATACACTGTTTATCAATAGTTTTTAATATAAAAATGAAAAATAAATCATTATACATATTGAGAAAGATGTGTCTGATAATTTTTAAAAACTGATGCAAAGAAGCTGCCTACATAGTAGACAGCCTGTAAAGTATTAACCTTTATGATATTTGTACATCCAAAGAAGGCCGGATTTTAATAATCTTGGTACACGTCCCATTAACGGTTGATTTGCGAGTAAACCGAATCCATGCTTCTTACCAAGAGATCCTAGAACACCTTTTAATTTAATAACAGGTAGTTCATCAGGGAGTGGTTCATTATTCCAACGTTTTAATAATATTTGGACAATTTGTTCTCCTTGACCTTCAGCAAGTTGGGCAGATGGTGCATGTGGAAGTGCTGCGCAATCTCCTACAACGTAAACGTGCTCGTTGTTTGGAATATTGTGATATTTCGTTAAGACAACCCGTCCGCTACCATCTTGTTCAACTGGAAGGTTTCGAACAACTTCATTTGCTTGAATACCAGCTGTCCAGACGATTGCATCACATTCAAGTGGTTCATCGTGGTTATACACAATATTTGGTTCCACTTTTGTAATGTTAGAGTTTCTTATAATATTAACTTTATGTTTTACGAACCATTCTTCTACGTATCTACTTAATTTCTCTGGATACGGGAATAAAATTCTATCTTTTCGATCAAATAAATAGATTTTTAAATCAGAACGGCTTTCGCGAAGTTCACTTGCAACTTCCACACCACTTAAGCCAGCACCAACGACAGCTACTGTTGCATTTGGTTCTAGACTATTTAATTGTTCATATGTTTTACGTGTTTGTTCAATTGATTGTAGACTATGTGTATATTCCTTCGCCCCAGGAACGTTATGATATTTATCTTCACAGCCAAGTCCGATAATTAAATCATCATATTGGATTGCTTCGCCGCCATCGAGATGAACCGCTTTTTCTTCGAGGTCAATATTTGTTATTGTGCCGTATTGAATATTGAGGCGTGGGTGCTCAGGAAACGGTATACGAATATGCGTTTCTGAAATAGTACCCGCAACTAATGCATAATATTCAGTTTTGAAGCAATGATATGGTACTTTGTCGATTAATGTCACTTGTACATCATCTGGAAGTTGGTTGCTTGGAAGTAGCCTTTGTAGAATTCTCATTCCACCGTAGCCGCCACCTAGTATTACGAGGTGTTTCATGATGGATTACCCCTTTTCTGTTGAAATATCCCCTAATCATAAAATTTTATATTAATAAAATATTTTGACTTTACTCAATCAAATTATATCGAATTTGTGAACAAATAACAATGCATGAATGAATACTCTGTTGTACAATAAGAAGAAAAGTAAAGTAAACTGTTTTGCCTTTTTAGTTACTATTTCATTGCAAGTAGCATGTTATATAAAATAAAATCATCTACTTTGAAGTGAAATAGTGAAGTAACTAAATAGTTTAGGATGTATAACGAAAACAACAAGAGACAGCTTAGTTTTCTTCTTATAGATGAAGTCAGAA
Organism: Bacillus cereus group sp. MYBK95-2; assembly: GCF_051915225.1. NCBI lineage: Bacteria > Bacillati > Bacillota > Bacilli > Caryophanales > Bacillaceae > Bacillus > Bacillus cereus group sp. MYBK95-2. Next base: position 538,171 of record NZ_JBQAEH010000004.1, read on the forward strand.
GGTAATTTGTTTTGTAGTACAGGGGGGAGAATTTTGATTAAACCATTAATTGAATTTTGTGTAGGTAACCTTGCAAGTGGTTCACAAGCAGCTCTAGAAAAATTAGAAAAAGATCCGAATTTAGATGTAATGGAGTATGGTTGTCTAGGGTATTGTGGTATTTGTTTTGAAGGACCGTTTGCACTTGTAAATGGTGAAGTTGTACAAGGTGCAACAGTAGAAGAGCTTGTTAATAATGTATATGAGTATTTGGATGAAAATCCAATGTTTTAAGGTGTTGCGAATGAGCAACGCCTTTTTCATTTTATTTTAGATAAAACGTTATTTTGGAGGGTAGTTTAATACTATAGATAAATAAAAAAAGGCCCTTTTTAGAAGGGCTTTTTTCTTACACAATGTGTGTAAGAGTGGCTCATCGCCAAGCGTTGTCAAATATGAGAAACGGGGGACATTCATATTGTGTTCTAAAAGCATGCATTCTATACTTAAAATAACAAATTATTTTTGGAGTGAATACAAATGAGCCAATTTTCTTTTACAAAAATGCATGGTCTTGGCAATAGTTATATATATGTAAATATGTTTGAAGAGCAAATTCCTGAAGAAGATTTAGCTCTTGTGGCGGAAAAGGTTTCAAATATTAATACTGGTATTGGAGCAGACGGAATGATTTTAATTTGTCCGTCTGATATAGCTCCGGTGAAAATGCGTATGTTTAATAATGATGGATCAGAAGGAAAGAGCTGTGGTAATGGTTTGCGCTGCGTAGCGAAATATGCGTATGAGCATAAACTAGTAGAGGAAACAGTTTTCACAATTGAAACGTTAGCTGGCATTGTAACGGCTGAAGTAACAGTAGAAGATGGTTTCGTGACATTAGCGAAAATCGATATGGGAGCACCGCGTCTAACACGTGCAGAAATACCGATGCTCGGTGAAGGTGAAACACCATTTATTCGTGAAAACTTCTTATATAATAATCATCGTTATGCATTTACGGCTGTTTCAATGGGGAACCCGCACGCGGTTATTTTTGTTGAGGATGTAGAGAAGGCACCTCTTACAACACTTGGTCCAGTTCTTGAGACACATGAAATGTTCCCAGAGCGAGTGAATGTTGAATTTATCGAGATTTTAAACGATGAAGAAATGAATTTCCGCGTTTGGGAACGTGGTTCAGGTGTAACGCAAGCTTGCGGAACAGGGGCATGCGCTGCCGTTGTAGCTGCTATTTTGAATGGGAAGATGGAACGTGGTAAAGAAATTACCGTTCATTTAGCTGGTGGCGATTTAATGATTGCGTGGACAGAAGAAGGAAACGTGTTAATGAAAGGACCTGCGGAAGTAATTTGCCGCGGAGTGTATGAGTACAAGATAGAAGCGTAAAGATGTATAATAGAATGAGAACAGAAAGGATGGTGTATTTCATGATTGAAGTAACAGAACAAGCAGCTTTTCAAATTAAAGATATGTTAAAAGATGCTGAAGATGGAGAGAAGTACGTGCGCCTTGCTGTACATGGCGGCGGATGTACTGGCCTTTCTTACGGCTTAGGATTTGAAGTAGAACCAAAAGAAGACGACACAGTTCTTGAGTTTTTCGGTGTTGAATTTGTTATCGATACAGAAAGTGCTCCAATTGTTAAAGGAGTAAAAATTGATTATAAACAATCTATGCTTGGTGGCGGATTCACAATCGACAATCCAAACGCAATCGCATCATGCGGATGTGGATCATCTTTCCGTACAGCGACGAATGCTGGTACGCCAGAAGAGTGCTAAGGTTTTAGCCGAAATAGAAAAAGACCTTTTTAGCGATGGAATAAAATCGTTAAGGAGGTCTTTTCTTTTGCCGTAAAAGCCCGATTACCAAGGCTAATCAATATTTCACTTTATTTTTGCATAGATGCAAGTATCAGTTAGTTGTTTGCCGTCAGCTGAAAAATCTTCATTACGTAATATCCCTTCAAGTTCAAAGCCTAGTTTTTCAGGGAGTGCACGACTTTTCGTGTTATTACATTCACATCGTATTTCAATCCTTCTAAATTTGAATAACTGAAATCCAAGGTTTGTTAACGCACTTACTGTTTCTGTCATATATCCACTGCCACTAAATTGCGTGTTAATCCAGTATCCAATTTCACATTTAGAAACCTTCCAATCAATTCGATGAAGGCTAGCTGTTCCAACAAAATCATTCGTCTCTTTATGATAGATAAGATAGCGAAAGCTTTCTCTTTTCAAAAAATCTATATGTGCATTTCTCAGAAGAATTTCCGTTTCTTCAACAGTAGGAATGGACTGAAATAAAGACAACCATTGCTTTAATTCATTAATGGAATCTTTAATAGCTTGTTGTACTATATCCCCTTCACCAGCTTGAAGTGGTGCTCGAAGAATGAGTCTGTCTGTTTCTATTTGTAACGGAACATCTAATAAAATAGGGTTCATATCATTTCTCCTCTCGAAAACTTTAAATTAGGACAGAATGAAACATATGTAAAAAACTTTCGTTCAAAAGTTAGAGAACAATAAATATATATTCAATTCATCATTTAGAAATCCTTTTTCATCTATTGACTTCTAATTTCTTTATCATTTATTTGAGCTTTAAGTTCTCTTTTTCTAGTTATAATGGAAGGATAGAAAGAGGGGGATATATGCTGGAAGATGTTTTTGAATTTGTATTGAAGTATGTTATAGGTTCTATTTTTAGATGTATAAGATACCTTGTAATAAATATTATAATGGAATGCATAATAGAAGGCGTAATAAACGGTATAAGGAAATTACGTGATAAGTGGCGAAATTGGCGTGAAAGACGTTATTGGCGGTAGTGTAGCTGATGAGAGTGTGAAACAAAAACGTTATACAGAAGTTATGAAGAAGTTTAATGAAATGATAGCAAACCACCCGCATTTACAATCTGTACTCGTTCCAATTGGTGATGGAATGACAATTTCTAAAGTGAAGAAATAATTATTATCTTACAAAAGTGTAATGTTCATGTCATGTTTTTGAATTTCTTCTTTAAGCTCTGGGCTTTAAGATAAGAATATAAGAAAAAACATATGAGGTGAAGGAAATGAAAAGATACATTGCACTATTTAGTATTTTAGTTGTATTCGCAAGCTTGTTAGTTGGTTGTGATTTAAACCGTATGGGTAAAGATGAGTACTACGTTCAAATTACAGTAGATGGAAAAGAAGTTCATAGTAAAGCTGATAATGGTCAAAAATTTAAAGATTATGAATATAAGTTGACTGGCTTTGATAAAGACGGTAAAGAGAAAGAATTAGAATTTACAGCTCAAAAAAATCTTCGTAAAGAAGCATTCCTACGCGTATATCACTCAGATAAAAAAGGTGTATCAGCTTGGGAAGAAGTAAAGAAAGACGAGCTTCCAGCGAAAGTGAAAGAAAAATTAGGCGTGAAATAAGACAGATAGAAAAGGAATTGACGAACAGGGTCAATTCCTTTTTTTGCTTTCAAATTCTTCTTCTGAAATGACTTTAAATCCGTGTCTTTTAAATAAAGCAGTAGTTACCCCGTAACCAGTTTGCTTATTGCCATTAAATTCACCAGTGTAAATCGTAGAACTGCCACAAGATGGACTACGTTCCTTTAAAATAATATATTCTGGGTGTAAATTTTTAATTTGTTCTAATGCTTTATAAGCACCATTTACGAAAGCTTCTGTGACATCTTCACCATCTTTTGTCATCACTTTCGCTTTTCCGTCCAAAACGTCGTCGCCATTCCCGCCAATAATTTCAGCAGAAGGACGAGGTGTTGGCAGTCCTCCTAATACTTCAGGACAAATGAGGACTGTATCTTCTTTTTGTAGTAGCTCCTCTATTTTTGAAACGAGATTGTCATTTCCGTCATATCGACAAGCTATACCACCTAAACAAGCGCTAATTACGATCATATTTTCATCTCCATTAAAAAAATATTAAATTCCACGCCAAATTCTCTTCCTGCCTCTTACTTATAAATGAGGTGATATAAATGGGAAGCTTATATAATTTAATGAAACCATACAGTGAATTTCGAAGTAAAGAAGAGTTTAATACATATCAAAAACAAGTTTTGAAGTGCTATCGATTTCAATTGAATAAAACGGATGCTACCATTATTCATTTTTTAGGAAAGTATGCGGTGAATGAGAAACAAAAAACAGTAGGAGTCGCCTGTCCGTTAATGGAGACGATTGCGAAGAATGTTGGAAAGAGTATTCGTACAGTACGCCGTTCAATTGCAAAGTTAGAGGAACTAGGAATTATAAAGCGTGTTGCAACAAAAGAAAGACATAAGCGCGGTGGGTATAGTGCGAACTTATATATTTTTCTTATATCTGCAATTGACCGCATGGATGACCGTATGAAAATGTCCGCATGTGAAAGTGAGGATTATACAGCTGGCTGTAGCGGAAAGGAGCAAAAAAGCGAAAGGGAAACAACTCTTTCTAAAAACATTCCACAAATAAAAGAGAAAAGAAAAATAACGTACGAGCTTGATGAGACGTATTGCCGTCATGATATACCGAAGCCTTTTATATACGCACTGGTACCGATGACGAGTAATCCGAAGAAAATTAATATATTTTGGAGTAAGGTCGAGCTTGCGTATAAAAAGAGCGGGTTACTAGAGCAAGGTGTTTTACTAGAGCAGATATTAGCTGATGAAGAAGTGTATGGAAATTTCATTTGGCGAGTGAAGAGTGTTGTGAGAGCTTATAAATATGGGGAAATCCGTAAAAATGTGAAGGCACTTTTATATAGTACAGTGCGAGATTTATTTTTAGAGGTTGGATTAGAATGGGGAGCAGCTGTGAGAAGAAGTAAGGGGATAGCGTTATTTGATCCATTTAAAAAGGAGCCATGCGTATAATACATGACTCCAAGTAGCTAGTCGAACTTTCTTACAACTGGAACACGAATCGCTACAAATAGTACGAAGACGATAACAGCAATTGCACCGCTTTTCATAACGGTTACGATTGGAATTCCCATTGCAAGTGCGATTGATGTGAATGCATAAGAGAGCGGGATAAAGCCCATTGATGATAGCATAAGTAAGCTCATTACGCGTCCCATCATTTCCTCTTTTACTGTCGATTGAATCATCGCCATAAGCGGAACGATAGCCATTGCGATTGTAATACCGTAAAACATGCCGGCTAATAATGCTTGCCAAAGTACGGTGCTAAAGTTGATGGATAAGAAGAATACACCAGACAGTAGCATCATGATAATGCAAAATAGTCCGCGTCTACGATTAATATTTTTTAAACCGACAATGACAGCGCCTATTGCCATTCCGCCGCCTACAGATGCTTCTAAGTAACTGAAATGGAGCGAGTCACCGTGCAGAACATTTTTAACGAAAAGCGGGAAACCGACTTGCATCGGACCAATTAAAAATAAATTTAAAAAGGCGCTACAAAGAAGGAAAGTTGAAAGGAATGGCGATTCCTTTACATATAAGATTCCGTCTTTAATGGAAGTGAACATACCTTTATCTGTATCTTTTAGTTCTGGCATCGTAAATTGTATTTTTTGAACGAGTATGGCTGCGACAATCAGTAATAAAATTGTAATAGAAAATATTGTCTCGTAGTTTGTAAATTTGATCAGAATTCCGCCAAGTACAGGGCCTAAGATGACCGATGCTTGGTTCGTCATTTGTGTAAGTGAATTCGCTTGTGTTAACCGGCTTTTTTCTACCAATTCAGGTAAGATAGATCCATCTGCTGACCAGAAAAAAGCATCAGCAAGTCCAAAGAATAAAGCGAATAAAGCAAATGTATATAGTGTTACATCACCAACGATAAACCATGTGAGAATGGTTGCGACAAGAATCGCTCGAATAATATTGGAGTAAAACATAATGTTTTTTTTCGGGAATTTATCAGCTACAGCGCCGCCGATAATCATAAAAATAAGCCTTGGAACACTAAGAGCTACGAAAACAACACCGAGTGAAGCTTCAAGGTTTAATGTTTTTGCTATGTACCACGTTTGTGAAAAAGTAAAAAAGGCTAAAGCAAAGCTTGAAAAAAGAGTAGCTGCCCAAAGAAAAAGGAAATTCGTATTTTTTAATAACGGTTTTCCGCTTCCTTCTAAAGCAGTTTTATTTTGTTGTAGTTCCTCCATATTGCTTCCTTTCTATGTGACAAATTTAAACTAAAAAACCAGTAAACGCCCGATTGGTGAGGGCTAATACTTAATGGGAGATGCCCCCACTGATTATAGTTTCACTTTATACAGTTTCTAATATTTCTATACTGCACTTTCTCATTGTAGACAATAATAATGAATTTGCCCAGTAGCTATTTAACGACAAAAAAAGATGCCGAATGGGCATCTTTTTTTAGGCTAACGCAATATAAATATCCAATTGTGCATGATTTGGATCTAATGCTCTTTCGTCGTAAAGCTCGAAGTCTGTTGTGAAGGCACGTTTATTTTCTTTCGACCATTGCCAAATATATTCCCAAGCTTCGCAAACGACTTCAGCAACTGGTCCCTTTCTCGTTGTAAATACCGCATATGTAGCAGCAGGTATTGTTAAAGTTGTCATATTTTCAGGAACGTCTTCTAATGAAGAAACGGTCGTACCGATTGTAAATGTATATGTACCAGTTTCATCTGATTCATAGTTGGAGTAGAATGCGAATGTTTCTTTCGTTTTTTGATTTGGGATGTGATGCATCATTTGTTCTTGAAAGTATCGGTTCCAGAGCTCGGGAATTTTTCCTTCAGTAGATGCCTCTATTTCGTTAGTCGTCGTAATCGAAACGCCGATTGCTTGGAAAGCTTCTTTTTTTACGATAATGGGTTCGTTTATCATTACAAATTCCTCCTTTAAAATAAGAACGTATGTTCCTTGATAATATAACATATTTTTACATGTAACGGTTATTGTTTTTTGAAAATTTTAATCATAAATAACAAACTGAAATGACTAAAAATGGTAAAATTTCTATTGTATGTATGAATAGATTAAGAGATATGTTAAGCTTTTTATGTATCCTTAAACTGTTATATAAACCTATACAATAGGGCATTTTTTACTATGTTAAAAAATGGTGAAGGTTTGTATAAGTGTCCGATATATATATGCTATTTTTGATAAATTAAAATAGTAATATTCTATGAGATTTATATTGTTGACATTGGGATTTCAACGATACATTTTCGTAGGTCGGATTGTTGCGAGTGGATATATATTGCTATGTATACGGCTACGAAATTAAGTAGACGGATAGCAAGTATATAGAAAGGAGAAAGGTAGAAAATATGAAGCAAGTATTGAAGTGTTTTAATGTCGTAACGATGATCACACTTCTCCTATCCATCATATTGCCTTCACCCAGTGCTTTTGCTACAGAGATAAATAAAAAAAGCTGGGATGAGCTACAAGGAAATGATGTGAAAATTAAGGCAGAGCAAGTAAATGCTGAAATATATAAGGGAGAAGTAGCAGAGAGGGAGCACGTATTTCAATATACGATTGAAAATACGGGAGCTACACCAATTCAAGAATTGGTGCTTAAACAAAATAATGAAAATGAAATTACGTTCCCTTCGCAATCTGTGAAAGTAAACGGAGAGAAGTTACCTGAAAATAAGGTAGCGGATTTCTATGTAGAGGAAAAAGATAAGGGAGGAAAGGTTCTTTCTTCTAATCTTAAAATTAAAGATTTAAAATCACATGAAAAAATGACTGTGTTAATAAAAGCTCGTCGTGCACAACATTTTAATAATGAGTATAAGCAAAAAATTAGTGTGCAAAAGGATCAACTACAAATAGGGAACATGTCTGTAGATGTTGAGGGAATCCCTTCTGAAGAAAAGGTAGCAGCTAATGCCGATGAGGAGGCTGACAGTAGTAAGAAAGAAGTTGGCCCATCAGCTAATAATACAATTAAAAAAGTTGATGAAAAGCTAAAAGTATCTGTAGAAGATAAAAATAACCCTACATCAAAAACAGAACCACCAAAACAACCAGTAACCGAAGCTGAGAAACTAGAAAAAGAAGCGGAAAATCAGAGCGATGCAAAAGTACAAGCTGCATCAGAGAATGCTTCGAAGGTTCAAATGCAAACAGGGGATAAGCAAGGATTTGGAGATCCACTGTATTCTACAATTACTGCTGGTAATTTAGTACAGACTGGTAATGTAACACTTGGTTTGACGACCGATCATTATGGCAGACAAAGTCTGGGGTATAAGACGAATAAAATGACTGTGGACGTTGATAACGATGATAGTACTTTTAATTCGTCAACAGGAGCTTTTCCTAACATTCCTGCTGGAAGTAAAGTGAAAAAGGCGTATTTATTTTGGACAGCAGCTATGGGAACGCCAACTTATCCATCTAAAGAGTATAGAGTTAGCGATGCAGATGTAAGAGAGCCCGTTAAAATGAAAATGGGGAATAAAGGATACGCTGAAGTAAGTGCTGATAGTATACGAAAAGCGGATTATTTACCGTATATTTCAAATTACTCGGGTGCTGGTGCCGGTTATGTTGCATATGCTGACGTAACAAATGTAATTGCAAAGCAAGGTATTTCTCAAACGGTGACAGTTGCGAATGTGCCACAAATTAAATTTGAAAAAGGCAGTGGTTACTACTGGGGCAACTGGAATCTTATATTAGTGTATGAAAACCATAAAGAAACCGTAAAAGATATGAAGATTTGGGAAGGGTTAGTTGCTCAAAAAAGTGCAGCCTGGACAACTATTGGTATTAATAAAATAAACACGCCAAAAGAAGGGGCTTTTAAGGCGAAATTTAGTTATTTCTCGTCACAAGGAGATCCTGCTGAAAATGATATATATGCCTATGATTTTGGGCAGTATGATTTTGGATTCGGTTATAAAGATTTAGAAAACATTAACGGTAAAAAAAATGATGTTAATGATTCATCTATGACAGAAGTGCAAGTGGATGGTACTAACGAGTTTGTTACGAAAAAATATCCAGGATATAATCCGGATTGGACAAATTCATTTAGTACTGATATTCATACGTATCATCTTGAAGGACCTGCTAAAGTGAAAAATGATTTAAAAGAAGGTAAAATGCAATTTAAAGCAAATGGTGCTACTGGTGATATTTACGTATTAAATAACGCTACATTTGTTACAGAACATAATGCGCCAAACTTACAAGTTGATAAAAAGGCGTTAGATAGTGCTGGGAAAGAAATTAAGGACGTTAAAGCTGGTGAAGAGTTTACGTATCAAATTGAAGTGAAAAATGATACGAAAAATAACCAAGCCCCTGTATCTAATGTAAAAGGTTTTGATAAATTAGATGATCGTTTAGAGTATGTTCCGGGATCTATTCAATATGTGTCTGGAAGTAATAAAGGAAATAAAACAGATAATGCAAGCGATGATGAAGCGGAGTTTGTAAATAATCAAATTGATTTCCGTATTGGTGAAGGTGCAAATGCTAAAGACGGCGGTGTTTTAAAGCCTGGTGAAAGTGCTGTTATTACATTCAAAGTAAAAGTGAAAGCTTCTGTACAATCAGATACAACAGTAAAAAATATCGTTGTTGTAAAGGGACAAGATAGTAGCGAGGTAAATTATGAAACTGCAGATGATGCAGATATTACGGTTACGACTCCAAAAGAGATCCCTGGAGAAATAGAAGCTAAAAAAATAGCATCTAATAAAACACCGAAGCTAGGTGACGAGGTAGAGTATCGTATTACATTTAAAAATAAGACAAAAGATGGACGTCTAGATGTATTGACCATTGAAGATGAATTACCAAGCAATCTTGAATACGTGAAAGATAGTTTGAAAGCAGAAGGTGCAAAACCAGAGCCAGTAGAGCTGAAGTTTGAAAATGGAAAAGTAATTGCAAAGTATCCAGAAATTATGGATATGGAAGAAAGAAGTATCGTCTTTAAAACAAAAGTAAAAGAAACTGCAAAAATTGGTGAAGAAATTGTTAATAAAGCAACCGTTAGTGATAAAACAAATCCACCAAAGAATCTAGAAGAGAAGATTACACCACAGCATAAGGCCGGTAAAATTGCTGCAAAGAAAAAAGCAACAAATAAAAAGCCGAAGCTAGGAGAAGAAGTTGAATATCAAATTAGCTTCCAAAATACGGTGGAAAACGGAAAACTAGATGCAGTTACAATAGAAGATGAAATTCCAGCTAACTTAGAATTTGTTCAAGGCAGTGAGCGAGCTGAAGGTGCTGAACCAAATCCAGTAGAGTTAAAAGTAGAAAATGGTAAGGTAATCGCCAAATATCCAGAGATTATGGATACAAAAGAGCGAAGCATTGCCTTTAAAGTGAAAGTAAAAGAAGAGGCAAAAGCCGGAGAAACAATTGTTAATAAAGCGGTTGTGAGTGAGCCGAATGGACAAACTGAGCATCCAGAAGAAAAGATTACGCCGGATTATAAATACGGTAAAGTGGATGTTGAAAAAAGCGTAACGAATCAAACACCAAAACTAGGAGAAGAAGTGGAATACCGAATTACATTTTATAATACGGTAGAAAACGGAAAACTAGAAAAGGTGCTAGTAGAAGATACACTACCTAAAGGTGTTGAATACGTGAAAGATAGTTTGAAAGCTGAAGGTATAAAACCAGAGCCAGTAGAACTAAAAGTGGAAGACGGCAAAGTAATGGCAAAGTATCCAGAAATTACGGATACAGAAAAAAGAAGTATTGTTTTTAAAGTGAAAGTAAAAGATTCGGCAAAAGTAGGGGAGGCAATCGTAAATAAAGCAATTGCAAAAGATCCGAAAAATGAGCCTGTTGAATCAAAGGTTGTTATTACACCGCAAAGTAAAAAAGGTGAAATTGCTGCTACAAAGGTAGTTAATAATAAGAAGCCAAAGTTAGGCGAAGAAATCGAGTACCGCATTAGTTTTCATAATACGGTTGAGAACGGAAAACTTGAAGAGGTGCGAGTGGAAGATACAATTCCAAAAGGTCTTGAATATGTAGAAAATAGCATCAAGGCCGAAGGAGAAGCACCTGGACCAGTAGAATTAGCTGTTGAAAATGGGATAGTCAAAGCTAAGTATATCGATATTATGGATATGAAAGAAAGAAGTATCGTCTTTAAAGTAAAGGTGAAGGAAGAAGCAAAAGTAGATAAAGAGATTGTCAATAAAGCAATTGTTGATGATACGAAAAATCCACCGATTGAGCCGGAGGAAAGAATTACTCCGCAACATAAGGATGGAATAATTGATTCGAAGAAGACAGTAGATAATCCATCACCAAAACTAGGAGAAGAAGTAGAATACCGAATTAGCTTTAAGAACACGGTAGAAAACGGAAAACTAGAAAAGGTAATAATAGAGGATACAATTCCTAACGGTTTAGAGTATGTAAAAGGCAGTGAAAAGGCTGAAGGTGATAAACCAGCTCCATTAAAGTTAAGTGTGAAAGATGGAAAAGTCATTGCTGAATACGAAAATATTACGGATATGAAAGAAAGAAGTATTGTCTTTAAGGTAAAGGTGAAGGAAGAAGCGGAAGTAGGTAAGGAAATCATCAATAAGGCAATTGTGGATGATATGAAACATCCGAAAGAACCAGAAGCAAAAATCACACCATTACACAAAGATGGAAAAATTAAAGCGAAGAAAAGCGTAAATAATGAAACACCGAAGTTAGGAGAAGAAGTAGAATACCGAATTAGTATGAAAAACACGGTTAAGTACGGAAAGCTAACAGACGTGATAATAGAGGATACTTTACCAGAAGGTTTAGAGTATGTAGAAAATAGTTTGAAAGCAGAAGGTGTCGGAACAGATTCAGTAGAGCTGAAATTTGAAAACGGTAAGGTAATGGCAAAATATCCAGAAATTATGGATACAGAAGAAAGAAGTATCGTTTTTAAAGTGAAAGTAAAAGAAGGAGTAACAGTCGGTAAAAAAATCATTAATAAAGCAACTATTGATGATTCGCAAAATAAGCCAGTTAATCCGACTGCGGAAATTATTCCTCAGTATAAAGATGGAAAACTTGAAGCGAAAAAGATGGTAAATAATGAAACGCCGAAGTTAGGAGAAGAAGTGGAATACCGAATCAGCTTTAAAAATACGGTAGAACATGGAAAGCTAACAGAGGTAAAGATAGAAGATGGTTTACCAAATGGATTAGAGTATGTGAAAGATAGTGTAAAAGTAGAAGGTTCTAAGCCAGATCCAATGGAATTGAAATTTGAAAACGGTAAGGTAATGGCAAAGTATCCTGAGATTACAGATACAAAAGAGAGAAGTATTACCTTTAAAGTGAAAGTAAAAGGTAAAGTGAGCGATTCAATTGTTAATGAAGCGATTGTGAGCGATACAAAACATCCGCCAGAAACACCGACAGCAGAAATTATTCCGCAACATAAAGACGGAAAAGTGAAAGCGAAGAAGACGGTAAATAATGAAACGCCGAAGTTAGGAGAAGAAGTAGAATACCGAATTAGTTTTAAAAACACGGTAGAAGACGGAAAACTAGCAGAGGTGAAAATAGAAGATACTTTACCAGAAGGTTTAGAGTACGTAGAAAACAGTGTGAAAGCAGAAGGTTCTAAGCCGGATCCAGTAGAATTGAAATTTGAAAATGGTAAGGTAATGGCGAAGTATCCAGAGATTACGGATACAGAAGAAAGAAGTATCACTTTTAAAGTGAAAGTAAAAGATGAAGTGAAAGTCGGTAAAAAAATCGTCAATAAAGCAATTATTGATGATACGAAAAATGAGCCAGAAACACCGACGGCAGAAATTACTCCACAGCATAAAGACGGAAAAGTGGAAGCGAAGAAAACGGTAAATAATGAAACACCGAAGTTAGGAGAAGAAGTGGAATACCGAATTAGCTTTAAAAATACGGTAGAAAACGGAAAGCTAGCAGAGGTGACAATAAAAGATGATTTACCAAATGGATTAGAGTATGTGAAAGATAGTTTACGAGCAGAAGGTTCTAAGCCAGATCCGGTAGAACTGAAAGTGAAAGATGGAAAAGTAATCGCAAAATATCCAGAAATTATGGATACAGAAGAAAGAAGTATCGTCTTTAAAGCGAAAGTAAAAGAAGAATTTAAGGTTGGTGAAGGCATTGTCAATAAAGTAGTTGTTGATGATACAAAAGATCCAACAACTTCAGAAGTAACAATTACGCCAGAATATAAAGACGGTAAGCTTAAAGCAGAGAAATTTGTAAACAATAAAAAACCGAAATTAGGAGAAGAAGTAGAATACCGAATTAGTTTTAAAAACACGGTAGAAAACGGAAAACTAGTAGAGGTTACAGTAGAAGATGAAATTCCAGCTGGATTAGAGTACGTGGAGAACAGTTTACAAGCAGAAGGTTCTAAACCAAGTCCGGTAGAATTGAAATTTGAAAACGGCAAGGTAATGGCAAAGTATCTAGAAATTGCGGATACAAAAGAAAGAAGTATTATTTTTAAAGTGAAAGTAAAAGAAGAGGCAGAAATAGGCAAGGAGATTGTTAATAAAGCAATCGTAGTAGATACAAAAAATGAGCCAGAAGAGCCTCGTGTGGAAATTACTCCGCAATATAAAGATGGTAAAATTGCTGCGCAGAAAGTAGCAAATAATCATAAACCGAAACTAGGAGAAGAAGTAGAATACCGAATTAGTTTTAAAAACACGGTAGAAAACGGAAAACTAGTAGAGGTAAATATAAAGGATACATTACCAAATGGTTTAGAGTATGTAGAAGGCAGCATCACAGCAGAAGGTTCTAAACCGAAACCAGTAGAGCTACAGGTGAAAAATAATAAGGTAATGGCAAAGTATCCAGAAATTACAGATACAGAGGAAAGAAGTATTGTCTTTAAAGCGAAGGTAAAAGAAAGCGTAAAAGTGGGAGAAGAAATCGTAAATGAGGCAATTATAGATGATACAAAGAATCTGCCAGAAGAGCCTTATGTACCGATTACACCACAATATAAAGATGGGAAAATTGAGGCAAGAAAAGAAGTAAGTAATCATGAACCGAAGTTAGGTGAGGAAATCGAATATCGAATTATTTTTAATAATACGGTGAAAGATGGAAAACTAGCAGAGGTAAAAATAGAAGATGAAATTCCAGCTGGATTAGAGTTTGTAGAAGGAAGCGAAAAGGCTGAAGGTGAAGAGCCAAAACCAGTGGAGTTGAAAGTAGAAAATGGTAAGGTAATGGCAAAGTATTCAGAGATTATGGATACGAAAGAAAGAAGTATCGTCTTTAAAGTGAAGGTGAAAGATTCAGTTGCAATAGGTAAAGACATCACAAATAAAGCGATTATCCATGTTGATGATCCGAACCATCCAGTAATTGATCCGACAGCAAAAATTACACCGCAATATAAAGACGGTAAAATTGCTACTCATAAAAAGGTGAATAATCATAAACCGAAGCTAGGGGAAGAAATCGAATACCGAATTTCATTTAATAATACGGTGAAAGATGGAAAACTGGCAGAGGTGAAAATTGAGGATGAAATTCCGTCTGGTTTAGAGTATGTGAAAGATAGTCTAAAAGCAGAAGGTGATAAGCCAGCACCAGTAGAGTTGAAAGAAGAAGCTGGTAAGGTTAGTGCGAAGTATGAAAATATCACTGACATGAAAGAAAGAAGCATTATCTTTAAAGTGAAGGTGAAAGATTCTGTTGAAGTGGACAAAGCAATTGTAAATAAAGCAATTGTTGATGATACAACAAATCCACCAGAGCGACCAGAAGTAGAAATTACCCCGCAGCATAAAGACGGTAAAGTTAAAGCTGATAAAAAGGTAAATAAAAAAGATCCAAAGCTAGGAGAAGAAGTAGAGTACCGAATTAGTTTTAAAAATACGGTAGAAAACGGAAAACTAGCAGAAGTGAAAATTGAGGATCAATTACCAACTGGTTTAGAGTATGTGAAGGATAGTTTAAAATCAGAAGGTAATGAGCCAGCGCCAGTAGAGTTAAAAGAAGAAGCTGGGAAAATTACAGCGAAGTATGAAAATATTACTGATACAGCTGAGCGTAGTATTATCTTTAAAGTGAAAGTAACGGAAGTAGCAAAAGTCGGTAAGAAAATCGTGAATACGGCAATTGTGGATGATGACAATCCGAAGAATCCGCCGCAAAAACCAGAAGCGATTATTACGCCGGAGTATAAGGACGGAAAACTAAAAGCTGAGAAAACAGTAAATAATCCAGCTCCAAAATTAGGAGAAGAAGTAGAGTATCGAATTACTTTCCGTAACGTAGTAGAGCATGGAAAAGTAGCGAAGGTGAAGATTAAGGATGAATTACCAACTGGCTTAGAGTTTGTAGAAGGTAGTGAAAGAGCCGAGGGAGAGAATCCGAAACCGTTGTATGTGAAAGTGAAAAACGGAATCGTCCTTGCGGAATATCCAGAAATTACGGATATGAAAGAAAGAAGTATCGTCTTTAAAGTGAAAGTGAAAGAAAAAGCTAAAGTAGGCGAAGAGATTGTGAACAAGGCGATTGTGGAAGATACAATAAATCCACCAGAGCAACCGAATATCTCTATTCAGCCTCAATATAAAGATGGTGCATTACAAGCAGAAAAAACAGTAAGTAATCATGAACCAAAGTTAGGAGAAGAAGTAGAATATCGAATTAGCTTTGAAAATACGGTAGAGAACGGAAAACTAACTGAGGTAAAGGTAGAAGATGAAATTCCAGCCGGTTTAGAATACGTACAAGATAGTATAAAGTCTGATGGGCCGGAACCATATCCGGTGGAACTTAAAGTAGAGAATGGAAAAGTAACAGCAAAGTATCCAGAAATTACGGATACGAAAAAAAGAAGTATCATCTTTAAAGTGAGAGTACAAGAGACGGTACAAGTAGGAAAAGAGATTGTAAACAAGGCGATTGTTGATGATAATAATCCGACGACGCCGCCAGTTGAGTCACTTATACCAATCACACCGCAATATAAAGATGGGAAACTAGAGGCAAGGAAAGAAGTAAGTAATCATGAACCAAAGCTAGGGGAAGAAATTGAATATCGAATTACTTTTAACGGCACAGTAGATGGCGGGAAGTTAGTTGATGTAAAGATTGAAGATGAAATTCCGTCTGGTTTAGAGTATGTGAAAGATAGTCTGGAGGCCGTAGGTGATAAGCCTGTGCCTACAGAACTTAAAGTAGAGAATGGAAAAGTAACAGTGAAGTATCCAGAAATTACGGATACGAAAGAAAGAAGTGTCATCTTTAAAGTAAAGGTAAAAGAAACAGCAAAAGTTGGAGGAGAAATAACAAATAAAGCGATTATTGAAGTGGATGATCCGAAACATCCAGTTATAGAACCGACAGCGAAAATAAAGCCAGAATATAAAGATGGTAAGTTAACAGCAGCGAAGACAGTAAGTAATAAAGAGCCAAAGCTAGGAGAAGAAGTAGAATACCGAATTAGCTTCAAAAATACGGTGGAAAACGGAAAACTAGATGTAGTTACAATAGAAGATGAAATTCCAGCCGGTTTAGAATACGTGCAAGGTAGTATTAGATTTGAAGGGGCTGAGCCAAATCCAATAGAGTTAAAAATGGAGTTTGGAAAAGTAATCGCCAAGTATCTAGAAATTACAGATACGAAAGAACGTAGTATTATTTTTAAAGCGAAGGTAAAAGAAGCGCCGAGTAAAGGGATAACAAATAAAGCAGTAGTGGACGATAAAATAAATCCGCCACTTGAGCCTACAGTTACAATTTTACCGAAAACAAAAGGAGATTTTAAGATACCAGAAGATCCGAAAGATCCGAAAGAGCCGAAGGAGCCAGAAGTGAAACCGGAAGATCCGAAAGAACCGAAGGAGCCAGAAGTGAAACCGGAGGATCCGAAAGAACCGAAGGAACCAGAAGTGAAACCGGAAGATCCGAAAGAACCGAAGGAGCCAGAAGTGAAACCAGAAGATCCGAAAGAGCCGAAGGAGCCAGAAGTGAAACCAGAAGATCCGAAAGAGCCGAAGGAACCAGAAGTGAAACCGGAGGATCCGAAAGAACCGAAGGAGCCAGAAGTGAAACCAGAAGATCCGAAAGAGCCGAAGGAGCCAGAAGTGAAACCGGAGGATCCGAAAGAACCGAAGGAGCCAGAAGTGAAACCAGAAGATCCGAAAGAGCCGAAGGAGCCAGAAGTGAAACCGGAAGATCCGAAAGAACCGAAGGAGCCAGAAGTGAAACCGGAAGTAAGATTGGAAAAATTAATTAAAGAGCCGCAAGTAAAAACAGAAAGAGAATTACCGAAAACAGGGGCAGCGTCTCCATGGATGATGTCAGTTGGTGCTGGAATTTCATTCTTAGTTGGCGGAGTATTATTCGTATTAGGTAGAAGAAGAAAACAATAATTTTTTTAGACGAAAAGCACACTGAGTTCGATAGTTTATCGAATTCAGTGTGCTTTCGTGGTATATAAAATAAAAGCTCCTTCCACGTATGGAAGGAGCTTTTATTTTTACATATTAAAACATGCTTGAGCTATGCATTGGTTGAAGTTTTGCATTTGGATCGAAGTAAGCTTTTGCATTGTTTACTGCTGTTGGTGCTTCACCGAAGCCGCAAGCAATGAGTTTTACTTTTCCTTCATATGTACAAATGTCACCAGCAGCGTAAATGCCAGGAATATTTGTTTCCATTTTTGAATTTACAAGGATGCTGTTTTTTTGTATATCTAAGCCCCAGTTTTTAATTGGGCCAAGAGAAGAAACGAAGCCATAGTTTATAATTACGTCATCAACATCGATGATAACTTTTTCTTCAGTTTTTACGTGCTGAAGAACGACTTGTTCAATTTTGTCATCACCAATGAGTTCAACTGGAACATACGGTGTACTTACTTCTGCACGAGAATTCATTAAGTTTTCGACGCTATGTTCATGCGCACGGAATTTATCGCGGCGATGAACGATTGTAACTTTTTCAGCGATCGGTTCTAACATCATTGTCCAATCAACAGCTGAATCGCCGCCGCCAAATACTACGACGCGCTTACCGGCAAATTTATTCATATCATCAACGAAATAATGTAAGTTTTTCTTTTCATACTTTGCTGTACCTTCTAATTCTAAGCGGCGTGGTTGGAAAGCACCATTGCCAGCAGTAATAATAACTGATTTAGAATAGTGAGTTTGTTTATTCGTAACAAGTTTAAATATACCGTCAGCTTGTTTCTCAAGCGTATCGACAGCTTCTTCTAAACAAACGGTTGGGTCAAATTTCTTCATTTGCTCTTTTAAGTTATCAACTAATTCTTGTGCGCGCACTTTTGGGAATCCAGCTACATCATAAATGTATTTTTCAGGGTAGAGTGCGGATAATTGTCCTCCAAGTTGAGGTAAGCTTTCAATGATTTTTACACTTGCTTGTCTCATACCGCCATAAAATGCTGTGAACAGCCCTGTTGGACCACCACCAATAATTGTTATGTCGTAAACTTTTTGATTTTCTGCCACTTTCATTCCCCCTATAGATGGAATTTTGATATTGATTTCATATATTGTTCATATGTACACGAAAATCCTGCAAATGATGACACTTTCAAATAAATGATAGCATATTTGAGTTCATAATACTTCTGAAAACGACTGAATTGTGTGTAAGTTTTCGCATAGGTTCTTTTTTATTGTATAAAATATACAGAAAGGAAAATACATGAAAAAAAGTCTAAAAAACCCTTGAAAACGCTATGTTATTTTAAAATATTGATAATTCTCCAGACGCTTGAATTCTGGAATAAAACCGACTAATATAGGGAAGTATTATGTTAAATTTCTATGACAAAATTCGTACGATTTTTTGACTGCGTTTTGTTATGATATAGAATGTGATAAATTCCACATTCTTGACAAATAGAGTTTTTAGTACTTGGTATTATTTCTCATTACTATTATATAAAGAAAAGGGTTGTGATTTGGTGAAGACTCCAAAAATCGTAGTTTTAGGTGCAGGTTATGGCGGGATGATTACGACTGTTCGTCTGCAAAAAGCATTATCTGTAAATGAAGCTGAAATTACGCTAGTAAACAACAACAGCTATCACTACCAAGCGACTTGGTTACACGAGAGCGCAGCTGGTACATTACAAGATGAAAAAATCTGTCTAGATATTCAAGACGTTATTGATACAAATAAAGTGAACTTTGTACAAGACACAGTAGTAGAAATTAAAGCTGCTGAAAAACGCATTATCTTAAAAGACGGCGAGTTAGAGTATGACTACTTAGTAATTGGTCTTGGTTTCGAATCAGAAACATTCGGAATTACAGGATTAAAAGAGCATGCATTCTCAATCGCTAACATTAATGCAACTCGTGAAATTCGTGAGCATATGGAAGCTAGTTTCTCTAAATATGCAACTGAACAACGCGATGAGTTAGTAACAATCGTTGTTGGTGGTGCTGGATTTACTGGTATCGAGTACGTAGGTGAGCTTGCAAACCGTGTTCCTGAACTTTGCAAAGAGTACAATGTACCACGTGAAAAAGCACGTATCATCTGTGTAGAAGCTGCTCCAACAGCACTTCCAGGTTTCGATCCAGCGTTAGTAGAATACGCTGTAAAACAACTTGAGAAAAAAGGTGTAGAATTCCGCATCGGTACAGCAATTAAAGAAGCAACTGAAGAAGGTATTATCGTTGCGAATGGCGATGACACTGAATTAATTAAGTCTGAAACAGTAGTTTGGGCTGCAGGTGTTCGTGGTAACGGTATTGTGGAAGAGTCTGGATTTGAAGCAATGCGCGGACGTGTAAAAGTTGATGAGTACATGCATGCTCCAGGATACGAAGATGTATTCATGGTTGGTGACGCAGCGTTAATCATTAATGAAGAAATTAACCGTCCATACCCACCAACAGCACAAATCGCAATTCAACAAGGTTACAATATTGCACACAACTTAACTGTATTAGTTCGCGGTAAAGGTGAAATGAAAAAATTCGCATTTGATAATAAAGGATCTGTATGTTCTTTAGGTCATGACGATGCAATGGGCGTTGTTATGGGTAAAAAGTTAACAGGTTGGAAAGCTTCCTTCATGAAGAAAGTAATCGATAACCGTTACCTATTCTTATTAGGTGGACCTTTATTAGTTCTTAAAAAAGGTAAATTAAAGTTCTTTTAATATATAGTAGAAAAAGCAGAAACGGCTAAGAGCTGTTTCTGCTTTTTTCATATTAAAAATATAGTATAATATAAAAAGAAAGAATATTCTGTCCGTTCTGAAAGAGGAGGTTATTACATCATGGAGAAACGAGGGAAGGTATGGCTAGCTGTTAGTGGCCTAGTAGCTACAAAAGATGGCAGGTGGCTATTCGTTAAGAAAAAATACAGTGGATTAAAAGGGAAATGGTCTTTACCGGCTGGTTTTGTAAATGAAGGTGAGACGGTTGATGAAGCTGTGAAACGCGAAGTATTAGAAGAGACAGGCATTGTCGCTCATGTGAAGGGGATCATTGGTGTTCGATCGGGTGTTATTCGTAATGAGATTAGTGATAATATGATTATTTTCCTTTTGGAGCCTGAAGGAGAAAATATTATTATACAGGAGAAAGAATTGTCTGAAGTGGCGTTTCTACATCCAGATACGATTGCGGACGATCCAAATACGTCTGTGCTTATTAAGTATTTGTTAGAAAGAAAATCAGAATTACATCTTGAAATGGATAAAACATTAAATCCAGGAGAGCAATTTGGTTATACAGCCTATCACGTATTTACGGCGCATGCGAAGGAGAGGGAGAAAGAGTGAGTATACCGGTACTACTTATTTCAATGATGTTATTTTTTATTTTGTTCTTTGGAATTGGATTTTTACTCAACATGATTTTGCGAGCTACTTGGGTGATGGTTATTGTGTATCCGATTGTTTGTATGCTTATTATTAATAAAGCGAGTATGTGGGATTATTTTTCAAAACCGAAAGAAACATTTTCTTCATTTGGGACAAGTGTATCGCACTTAGGACAAGCAGACGTATTTATTCTATCTACTGGATTAGTAGGGGCTGCTTTAGCAGGAGTCGTAATCAAGAAACTTCGGAAAAGCGGATATCAAATGTTTTAATCTCCAATTAAGTTGGAGATTATTTTTTTGCATATTCCTTCATGGTATAGGGAATGATTAACGATGAAGGAGTGTGGAATATAAAAATGTTAAAACGATATTGTATTCGCATTATGATGACTTGTTTACTTGCAATTGCATTATGCGTAACATGGAATGCTTTCACAGGAGTTTCTTTATTAGAGATTGTAAAGAAGTATGAGGGAACGAGTGCAAAAGAAGTACATGCAGCAGAAGTTAAGAGAAATGTTGCTCCGAGTAAAGAAGTGATAAATGCTTTAGAGCAGGCAAACGACTGGTCTAAATATCGTTCAATTGAAATGACGGCAACAGGTTATACGTCGGGAATTGAGTCAACTGGTAAGAGGCCGGGACATCCGGAGTATGGTATTACATATTCAGGTGTTAAGGCGAAAAGGGATTTATATTCCACAATCGCTGCGGACTTACGCGTATTCCCAATTGGAACAATTTTATTCGTACCAGGTTATGGGTATGGTGTAGTAGCAGATAAGGGCGGTGCAATAAAAGGAAACCGTCTTGATTTGTACTATGATACGGTGAAAGATGTTTATAGCCAATGGGGTAAGAAAAAAGTAAATGTGTATGTAGTGAAAGTTGGAAACGGTAAGTTTTCAGAAGAAGAATTAACGATGTTAAATCAAGACGAAACGATGCAGGTGTTTCGGGGTCAATATTTGAAATAGAATATATAGTTGATAGGGCTTCCTTCTGTATTTTTTTAGAAACATTAATATAGAGGAGAGCCCTTTATTATTGGTATTTAATAACTGATTTTCAATGTTTAATTTATGTGTTATAATTTTTCCTGTATTAGAAGGAAATTACAATTGAATAGGGAGGGAAAGAAGAGAGTGACAAAATAGAAGCACTCTTATTATTATGAGGGAAGGAACTTTATCTCAACAAAATATAGTTGTATTGTTTTTTAAACAGTTACGCCCGAAACAATGGACTAAAAACTTGCTTGTATTTGCAGCGTTAGTCTTTTCAATAAAACAAGTATCTTTAATTATGGTGGCACAAGCTGCAATTTGTTTTGCGCTATTTTGTGCAATATCTGGCTGTGTCTATATTTTAAATGATTTTATGGATATCGAGGCAGATCGACAGCACCCTGTTAAGCGATATCGACCGATGGCATCGGGGGCATTAAATCCGTACTTTGCTATTACGGCAGGTTGTGTTATTTTAGTAGCGTCTTTAGTAGTTTCATATATACTAAATCCGTTATTGTGCTTAGTATTAGCAACCTATTTTATTTTAAATGTAGCGTATTCAATTCGTTTAAAGCACGTTGTAATCATTGATATTTTAATTATTGCATCTGGATTTGTTTTACGAGCATTGGCCGGTGGATTAGTTATTCAAGTGCCATTTACACCGTGGTTTTTATTATGTACATTATTACTGTCACTATTCTTGGCTATTAATAAAAGAAGACATGAATTAGTATTGTTACAGAATAATAAAGGTTCTCATAGAAAAGTATTAGAAAGTTATTCCCCTGCTTTGTTAGACCAATTAAGTACAATTGTTACATCGGCAACTATTGTAACTTATGCTATCTTTACTTTTAATGCAGGGAAAAGTATCTATTTAATGTGGACAATCCCATTTGTAATTTACGGGATCTTTCGTTATTTATATTTAGTTCACATGGAAGATAAAGGTGGAGAACCAGATAAAGTTTTATTAGAGGATCAGCATATTTTAATAACAGTGTTGTTATATGCGATAACAGTT